>JAZDKB010000015.1:0-238779 GCA_043803405.1 Spirochaetota bacterium
TAAATATTATATTATTTATTTTTTAGAACTTTATTATATAAATCAATTTATTTAAAAATAACATTCTTTTATAAATTTATATAAAAAATAAGCCATTTTTAGTTTTTTTCTTGATTTTTCAATAAAATTATTATACTTTGTATATTAATATAGCATCTCATTCTTTTGTACAAACTGCAATTTTAAAAAAGATTTAATGTTTTGCTTCATAAAACTGCTGCTTTTTTAGTTTTCATACAGATAAAACCCATCAAAGTTTAAAGGCAGTAAAAATAAAATAATTTTACTTGACAACTTTTTATACTATATTTTATCATTTTTTTTGTATCATACAAAAAATTAAATTTACTCATAGGAGATTATAAAATGAAGACGGATTTAGTCATTTTAGGCCTGATTGACAGGAACATTCAAAGCGGTTATGATATCATGAAACAGCTGAAAAAGCTGACCGTTAAGAATGCCAATATCAAATTCGGGTCTATCTATCACGCCCTAAAAAAAAGTACGGATAACGGCTGGATTAAAAAAACCGGCTCAACCCGCGACGGAGGAAATCCCGAAAAACACATATATAAAATCACTCCGGAAGGCAAAAAACACTTAAAAAAGGCTGCAAGAAGGTATTTTAGCGATAAAGATGTATTTTTTGATGCTGATTTAACACTTATGGTTCTTGATGAATTAGATGAAGAATCTATTGAGGAAAGAGTTCAGGTAGTTAAGGATAAACTTGCTTCAATAACAGTAAAAGACAGTTTGTATTTACGTTATATAGAACATCATTTAAAAGCAGAATTAGCCTGGTTAAAAACGCTTTAGTCTATTTATATAAGCATTAAGTGAAATAATAAGGCAACATCTGTTTAAACAGCAGATATTGCCTTAGTTTTTTAAATCAATTCACATTATACTGTATTCTTCAATCAGTTTATGAATCTCCCTCTTCCCCTCCGATGTTTTTGAAGATGAAAAAAAAACAGAATCCGTATCAATATCGAATTCTTTTGCTATTTTGGCAGCATTCATTTTTCTCTGACTTTTTGAAAGTTTATCGCATTTTGTAGCTATAATAGCAACCGGTTTCTCTTTATCTGCAAGTAAAGTTACAATATCTCTTTCAATATCGCCCGGAGTTCTTCTAATATCCACCAGTAAAAACGTTAATTTTAAGTTATTCCTGTTTTTAATATAATCATTTATAAGCGGCAGAAACTTATTTTTAATGTTTTTAGGAAGTTCTGCATAACCGAAACCGGGCATATCTGCAATTGAGATGCTATCGTTAATCAAAAAAAAATTAACCAGCTTTGTTACTCCTGGTTTAGAGCCTGTCTTTACAAGGGATTTTCGTCCTGTAATCATATTGATTAACGAGGATTTGCCTGTGTTTGACCTGCCGAAAAATGCAAACTCCGGGTAGGTGAACTCAGGAAAATCTATAATTTTAGATGCACTTTTTAAAAATCTGACGTCTTTAATTTTCATTATACTGACTATTATCTCAATTTCTTCTCAATAAGTATGGCATTGTCATCGGGATAATAATTCTTTCTCATCCCGTTTTCAATAAAACCCAGTTTTTTATAGAAACTTCTCGCTTCTATACTTTTCTCCCTTACTTCAAGGAGAATAACGGACGCGGCTTTAAAATTGTTTATTATATGGGCAACCAATGCCCGTGCTATTCCGCGTTTTCTGAAACCGGATGAAACTGCTAATTTAAGCAGATGTATCTCATCCCCTACTACAAGCCATGAAAGTGCGTATCCTACGATTTCTCCGTCAAGTTCGGCAACAATAAAATGTGAATTCGGCGATGAAAGTTCGCTCAGTAATCCTTCAATACTCCACGAGGATTTAAATGATTCCTTTTCTATTTTTAAAATGCTGTCTATTTCGCCGGGCTCTGCAGCGCTAATTTTGCAATCAATGTTCACGTATTTATTGTAAAATATAATTATGAACGGTCTTCAGGAAGAATTCTTACTGCTCCTTTGTCCGCCGATGCGGCAAGCATTGAGTAAACCTGAAGCGCTTTTGATATTTTTCTTTTCCGTCCTGCAGGCGTAAACGCCTTTTTCCCTTTTGCTCGCTCCTTTTTACGTCGGGCATCCAGTTCTGCTTTCGACAGCTTAACATTTATTTTCCTGCCTGGAATATCGATCTCAATAACATCGCCGTTCTGTATAAGGGCTATCTCTCCGCCGGAAGCGGCTTCAGGGGAAACATGGCCTATTGAAAGGCCCGCAGTGCCACCGGAAAAACGGCCGTCTGTAACCAGCGCACAATCCTTTCCAAGACCCATTGAGTTGATGTAAGAAGTAGGATATAGCATTTCCTGCATCCCCGGGCCTCCTTTTGGTCCTTCATATCTGATGATAATTACATCGCCAGCCTTAATTTTACCTGCCAGAATAGCCTCGCTTGCTTTCTCCTGAGAAAAAAATACCTTTGCTTTTCCGCTGAATTTATAAATACTCGGATCAACTCCGGCAGTCTTTACCACCGATCCGTCCCTGGCAATATTGCCGTACAGAACGGCCAGTCCTCCGTCTTTATTGTAAGCATGAGCAATATCCCTTACGCATCCGGTTGCCCTGTCAGTATCCAACTCATTATGCATTACCGATTGCGATCCGAGAACGAGCGAGCGCACGCCCGCCGGTGCGCTTTTATAAATGTTTATAGCTTCTTCTGAAACCGTGCTTCTCATAATGTCGTACTTATCGAGAATACTGCCTGTAGTGCCGTCAACGCGCTTTGCGCTTCGGTCGATAAGCCCTGCCCTGTCAAGTTCGCCCATGATAGAAAGAATCCCGCCTGCGCGGTTTACATCCTCCACATGAAAATCTGAACTGGGTGCCACTTTGCAAAGATTCGGAATTTTGCGCGAAAGAGCATCAATATCCTTCATTTTAAAATTGACGCCTGCTTCCTGCGCTATTGCGAGAAGATGAAGGACAGTATTTGTAGAACCGCCCATTGCAATATCCAGTGACATCGCATTCATAAAAGCTTTCTTTTCCGCTATGGATTTTGGGAGGACGGATTCATCGCCTTTATCATAATAGATTTCGGCCATTTCTATAATGCGTCTGGCAGCTTTCTCGAATAGTTTAAGCCTGTTTACATGAGTAGCAACAACGGTTCCGTTTCCGGGTAAAGCCATACCGAGTGCTTCAGTGAGGCAGTTCATGGAATTTGCCGTAAACATTCCGGAACATGAACCGCATGTCGGGCAGGCTATTTTTTCTATCTCTTCAATCTTGCTGTCCGGTATATTCGGATCAGCAGCCATTACCATTGCATCGATCAAATCGTATTTTTCGCCGTTTAAAACGCCTGCTTCCATAGGTCCGCCGGAAACAAATATAGTGGGAATGTTAAGTCTCATAGAAGCCATAAGCATACCGGGAATTATTTTGTCACAGTTGGGAATACAAATCATGGCATCAATTCTGTGCGCGTTGCACATGTATTCAACACTGTCAGCTATTAAATCACGGGAAGGAAGCGAATAAAGCATGCCCTCGTGTCCCATTGCTATGCCGTCGTCAATAGCGATTGTATTAAATTCGGCTGCAAAACAGCCGAGATTTTCTATTATTTCTTTAACATGCTGTCCTATTTTATGCAAATGAACATGTCCGGGTACAAGCTGTGTGAATGAATTTACGACTGCGATTATCGGTTTTCCGAATTGCGAGTCCTTCATTCCGTTTGCGCGCCATAAACTCCTTGCACCTGCCATTCGGCGTCCCTGAGTACTTAGATTGCTTCTTAGTGGTATTGACATATAAACTTACTCCTGATTTAACTACATTTCATCTCAAAATTAGGTTTTTGAGTTTTATAAGCCGGAATACATTACAAAATTTATGAGGACGCCTTTCAGACCTGATGTAATTGCCCTCGAAAACATATAAAATAACCAGGAAGGTCTGATTCCGGAGTAAATTTTATAATGTATTCCGGTTTAGTGCCAGTTATTCATCTATATTAATATTTTTGAGATGACTTGTAATATTAGTATTCGTTGAAAAAACTTTCAAATATACCCTAAAAAAAATCAAGATAAAAAATACGAAATATATATGAATTGAATCCTCAGGTTTTCAATATAATTTTTAAATGATATTGACTTTTTACCGGAACTGTTTATTTTATTATGTAATTTTAGAAATGGAAAAATGCTGTTACATACTATAATCTGGATGCTATGAAATTACGTATTTTAACTTGCCATATTTTATTATTCTTAGCTGCCGGTATTTTGCGCGTATTTGCTGAACAACCTGCGAATATTCTGCTTAACGATATTATTGCTGATATTAACACTTACAGAAATAAAACAATAACTTTAAAATTAAAACTGAAAAACCTGGACAGTGTTTTCGATAAAATTACATTTTATGATAAAAAAAACATAGATATTATTTTTGATGTATCTGAGCTGAAAAAAGATATAAGGTATCAAAAACAAGTATTGAATCTTCATGAAGGATTGGATTATTCAGTTACATTTACAGTGAAGGAATTAACTGAAAAAAACAATTTAATGGGATCTCTGATCAGCTTCCAGCCTGTAATATTGTCAAATTTACCAATGCCAAAGTAAGCGGGTTAAAAAAACAAAAAAGGCAGAATAGCTGGGCTGCTATTCTGCCTTTTTGAAAAACTAAATCGCAGCGCCAAGATTGCAATACAGTAATAATCGGGAGGGAATTACTATATTGCTACTTGTTGTTGTATTTATCGGCATTTTTAATAAAAAACTTTAACAAACTTTGGCTAATATCAAAACAAAACTAAAAATTTAAATTGAAACCACAGAAGATATTACTTGTACAAAAAAATAAAATATGTTTAATTATAAAGCATGAAAGAAAATAAGACAGGTATCGTAAGCAAGGCCTTTGGTTTATTCTATGCTGTAAAATATAATAATGAATTTATTAATTGTGTAATTAGAGGTAAAATCAGGCAAAGCAAAGAACTAAAAAAGTATTCAGATCCTGTTGCAGTAGGAGACATAGTTGATATTAGTATAAATGATGACGGAACAGGGGTTATTAATCAAATATTATCCCGAAAAAATATTTTTTCAAGAAAAGAAAAGGGAAGAAATAAAAAAGAAGATATTATTGCATGCAACCTTGATCTGGTTGCAATTGTTCAGGCTTTTAAAAACCCCAGGCTTAACCTGCGCTTTATTGACAGACTTATTATAAGGTGCGAAAAAGAAAAAATACCTGTCTTAGTCTGCATTAATAAATCCGATCTAGCGGATAAAGAAATCATTAAATACATTAACGATTATTATTATAATGCAAAAATAAAATTATTGCTAACCAGCAGCGTTTCCGGTGAAGGAATGCAGGAGCTGAAAAATTGTTTATCAGGTAAAACAAGTCTCCTTGTAGGGAGCTCCGGCGTAGGTAAAACTAGTATTTTGAATTATCTTAGCCCTGAATTAAACCTGAGAGTTTCCGAGATTTCCAAAAGCACAAATAAAGGGCGCCATACTACGGCAAATGCCGAAATGGTTTATTTATCTGATAATATTACTATTATTGATACTCCGGGAGTAAGGGAATTCGGATTGATGGATATTGAACCGCATATGCTTGGATACTATTTCAGCGAATTCAACGATTATCTTGATAAATGCATCTATAATCCCTGTACGCACGATCACGAACCTGAATGTGAAGTAAAAAAGCAGGTTGAGAACGGCACAATATTTAAAGACAGGTATGTATCTTATTTGAATATTCTTAACTCATTAAAAGAATATTACAGGATGAAATACAAATGATAACCATAGAAAATTTATCAATTTCATTTGAAAATAGAATTATAATCAATAATATAAACATGAATATTGATTCCGGAAAAACTCTGGTAGTTTTCGGTAAAAACGGCTCAGGAAAATCGGTTTTGTTAAAGGCAATTGCCGGACTTATACGCGATTACAGCGGTTCAATCAAGATCAACGAAACCGATATAAAAAATTTTTATGACGATAGCGGATCTTTTAACTCAGAACATTCTTCAATGGCCTATGTATTCCAAAAAGGCGGATTATTTGATTCAATGGATGTATTTGAAAATGTCGCTTTCCCTTTACGCAGAAAAAGGATTAAGGAAGATATGATAGCTCAGGCTGTAAACAATGCCTTAAACAGAGTCGGATTATCCGGCAATGAAAAAAAGTTCCCTTCGGAGTTGAGCGGAGGAATGCAGAAACGGGTGGGACTTGCGCGCGCAATATGTGTTAACCCGGATATTATCCTGTACGATGATCCTACTGCGGGTCTTGATCCGATACTTTCGGACTCTATAAGCGATATTATTAGCGAAATCAAGAACTCCAATAAATGCACATCGCTGGTTGTGACACACGATATCAAAGTAGCTCAAAAAGTTGCAGATGAAATTGCATTAATTTACAAAGGAGAATTAGCGTTCACAGGATCGAATAACGATTTCTTTAGCGGAAATAATACGTTTGCCCGTCAGTTCATTGAAGCAAAACTGGACGGGCCTATTGATATTTACTAGTACTCATTTTAAAAAAAATTTTTGTTGAAAAATTTATTAAGATAATAATAGTCTGCTCCATGCCTTTTGAACAGAGAAAAAACAGCCGGATAAAAGTATCGGGAGATTTTTACTATTATCCTAATAGAAAGAAAAAAAAAATAAAGTGCAAACTGGATAATATTTCAGTTACAGGTGCGTGTATAACCACTGATGAGAAAATAGAGAAAGAAGATATTATCTATCTTCAGATAAACGGTTTTAATAATAAGGCATTAAAATCAAAAGCTGTGTGGAAAATTGACAATCAATATGGCATTCAATTTTTTCTTGATTCCAATAATGAATTTGAAACTATAAGCCATGTTATGAATAATATAATGAATAAAAACGGGCAATAATATGATAAGCAATAAAGTAAAAAAAGCCGATCTTGACTGGAAAAATCTTCCTTTTAACTATGTCAAAACGGACTATAATGTTCGCTGCTATTATAAAGACGGCAAATGGTCCGGACCGGAATTAACTGCTGACGAAACAATTCAGATGCACATGGCAGATCCTTGTCTGCACTATGGCCAGGAGGCATTTGAAGGTTTAAAGGTTTTCGAAACAGCCGACAGACGGATAGTATCATTCAGACCGGAAGAAAATGCGAAAAGACTACAAAGCTCAAGCGAACATATTTTAATTCCTAAGCTTCCGGTCGGGATGTTCATTGAAGCTCTTCATAAGCTTGTTGCGGCGAATGCAAAATACGTCCCGCCGTTCGGCACAGGCGCCAGTATGTACGTAAGGCCTCTGGTGATCGGGAAAGGAGCGCAGGTCGGGCTGGGCCCTGCCAAAGAATATTTATTCGTTATGTTCGGCTGCCCGGTTGGTCCTTACTATAAAGGCGGTTTTAAGCCGGTTAAAGCGCTCGTAATAGAAGATTTCGACAGAGCGGCTCCACTGGGAGTTGGAGCATTTAAAGTCGGCGGCAATTATGCTGCAGGACTCCTAGGCAATGAATTTGCAAAAAAGAAAGGATATCCGATAGTCCTTTATCTTGATCCTAAAGAAAAAAAATATATAGATGAATTCGGCACATCTAATTTCATCGGCATATTGGGAAATAGATATATTACCCCGGATTCAAAATCGATTTTACCCAGCATTACGAATAATAGTCTGTCTATAATAGCAAAAGATATGGGTCTGACAATAGAAAAACGCCGGATTGATATTTCGGAAGTTGAAAACTTTGACGAAATAGGCGCAGTAGGTACTGCAGCAGTAGTGACGCCTATACACATTATACATTACAGAGACAAAGACTTTATATTCGGCAGCGAAGAAAAAGCCGGTCCCGTAATTACAAATCTTTATAACAGATTAACGGGGATTCAAAACGGTGAAGAGCCGGACAAATTCGGGTGGCTGGAACTGATTGAAATATAATAACCGTATCAGGATTTTACTACTCTTTCTGCCTGAGAAGCAAGATATTTCACAAGTGTCTGCTCGTTTATAAATCCGAGATTAATTAAAATAATTCCTATTAATCCGCCCTCTTCTTTCTGGACTTCGAGAGCTTTATCCAGCTGTTCCTGTGTTATTTCTCCGGCTTCAAGCAGCATCTGACCTAAAAGCGGTTTTGCCATCACTTTCCTCCTGAATAAACCGATATAAAAATTAAAAATTATTTATATTTCAGTTGACCATAATCATTTAATATATGATAAGACAAAAACTAATTAAAGTCAATTTAAAAATATTGCATAGACTGTATATAGAGTAATATTTTTAAAAGTTGTTATAAAAACAACTGCTATTTTTATTTTTGTCTAAATAATTTACCGGAGAAAAAAATGCTTTTCCTCAAGGATATATTCCATGGAAAAGAACTAATATTTATTGCGGAAATAGGGCTTAATCACAATGGAAATATCGATACAGCCAGAAAGATGATTATAGAAGCCCGCAACGCAGGAGCTGATGCCGTAAAATTTCAGACATTTATTCCTGAAAACATGAATTCCGCATATACCGGTTCACTGATTAAATACGGTATTGAAAAAGAACCGACTAAAAATGAATATAACTTTTTTAAAAAATTCGTTCTTTCAAAAATTGAATATCATGAGTTGGCAAAACTGGCTTCAGAGTTAAATATTGAATTTTTTTCCAGCCCATTTGATACAGAATCAGTTGACTTGCTGGAAGAGCTTAATGTAAAATTATATAAAATTGCCTCGTCAGAAGTAACAAATCACATTCTTCTAGAAAGGATTGCCGCCACAAAAAAACCGGTAATTATGTCAACGGGTATTTCCAGTGAAAAAGAAATATCCATGGCAATTGATCTTCTTAATAGAAAAGGGACGCCTGATGTCATACTTATGCACTGTGTATCTCTTTATCCTTTGCCGCCGGAAAACGCAAATTTAAAAAGGATCAATTCCCTAAGTAACAGATTCGGACTTGAGACCGGTTATTCAGATCATACAAAGGACAGCAAAACCTGCGAACTGGCGGCCGCATTAGGTTCAGGAATTTTCGAAAAGCATTTTACTTTAAGCAAAGAACTAGATTGCCCGGACAAGGATATTTCTTTAACTCCTGCGGAATTTCAATGTTTAATTGAGTCGGTAAAGCTTGTTAAAAGCATAATCGGCAACGGCAAAATAGATTACGGCAATTCCGAAAAAGAGGTTGCCAGATTGGCGCGTAAAAGTCTTTTTGCTAAAAAAGACATTCATAAAGATGAACTGATATCCTATAATAATGTTATTCCTAAAAGGCCCGGAATAGGAATACCGGCGTATGAGTTAAAAAATATTATTGGTAAAAAAGTAAATACAGAAATAAAAGAAGATTATTTATTACGAATGGAATTTTTTGATTAATGGGAGTTCAAATGACTTTGAGAAAAAGAATTAACCTGCTATTTATTATGATATTACTTGCGTGTCAATGCTCATTAATGGACATTAAAAATACAATATACTCTGATTCTGAATTTTTAATATTAGAGAAAACTTTAAATGCACTTGAATACGGACATGGATATGATTACGAACTTGAAATGAATTATATATATTCATATTCGTACAGCAAAGACAGCATAGATAAAAAAGAAAAAGCTTTTGCGGAGATAATTAATAGTTCCAATTTTAAAACCGTGCTTAATCTTTATGAAAAAATATTAAAATTACAGGCAATAACAAATTATAAAATAAATAAATACAAGACGGAATCAAAGTGGAAATATTTTACTTTTATAAAAAATGATCTTTTGGACCCTCTGAATAATTATTCAGTTCTTCTTTCGAAATACATAATTAAAAAAAATCCATCACTGACTCAGTTTTTTGAAATGAGGAAGAACTCAATTAATATTGAAATTGTTAAAGAATATACAAAGAAAGACGAGATTGTGGATACTTTTTAATGCAGAAAATATTATCATGTTGTAATGAATAGAATAAGGAATCCGGACTTATTTTTTAAACTTATATTTTAATTATTTTACCAGTTATTATTGACTCATTCTTTCCAGCATTTTATGATAATCGTACATCTTCTTTAATACTTTTACTGCTCTTTCCGGCGATCTGAATAGACTTAAATTATATTGTTTCATTGTCTGGCATACATTTTCTTCCCTGCTGCTTTCAACATGAAAAATGGGTTTATTATATTTCTTCATTAACTTTAACAGGGATTCCTTATGTTCTTTTATTAGGACACTTACTTTATGTAACATCAAATCAACATCTTCTTTTTTTAAACCGAATCTTTCTGTGAAACTGCCGTGATCAAAAAATGTCGACATTGGGACTCCCCCGCCCAAACTTATAATTGAGTCAACTTCTTTCCATGAAGCCATTATTTCGATGGCTTTGGGATAAACATCTATGGTTAAAATTGCAGCCATATCCACAGGATTTCTTTTGCTCCAGTATTTCGGCAACAGGTTGTTAAACTTTTCCATTATATCATCGGAAAGCTGCGGGAGATTCAACCCGTGCGATTCGCATTCGTCTGCTGCTATTACCCCCCAGCCTCCCCCTATAGTAATTATGCCTACTTTATTGCCTCTTGGTACCGGATATGATAAAAAACCTCCGATAATATCGATCATTTCCTCAATTGATTCTGCTTCAACTATCCCACATTGCTTAAAAACAGAACGATAAATCTCAGTAGATCCGGCCATGGCGCCTGTATGTGAAGCGGCAGCCAGTTTGCCGCCATGAGTCTTTCCGGCTTTATAAATAATGATTGGTTTGGCTGCTTTTAACTCTTTGCAAATATTTATGAATCTTTGTCCGTCTTTTAAACTTTCGATATATAGAGCTATGACTTTTGTTTTTTCGTCCGAAATGAGATAGGATATATAATCTTCACATTTAATGTTGGCTTCATTTCCGCTGCTGATAAGCTTGTTTATTCCTATCCCATGTTTAACGCATTCGGTCATAAGTTGAGCGCCGACATTACCGCTTTGAGAAATAATGGATACATAACCCGGGAAAGCTTCCACAAACGGCATAAGAATATTCAGTTTGCTGTAAGCGTTATATATGCCCATTGTGTTTGGGCCTACCAATTCGATGCCGCAGGCTTTTGCTTTTGCGGAAATTTCCTTCTCAAGCAGCGCGCCTTCCTTGCCGGTCTCGCTGAAGTCCGATGTGATAACAACAATACCTTTTACTTTTTTAGCGATGCATTCATCAATGATGGAAGAAACATGTTTGGCAGGAACTGTAATAACTACAAGGTCAACTTCTTCTTTTATATCTGACAGCGTGGGATAACACGGCAGTCCGAACATTGAACTGCTGTTGGGATTAACCGGAAAAAATTTTCCTTCATAACCGCCTTTTATTATATTTGCCGGAATTACAAATCCCCATTTCCCAGGTACCGAGCTCGCACCTACGAATGCAATACTTTGGGGGTAAAATATCTTTTGAAAATCGATTTTAGTGTTTAATACCGACATAATCAATTCCTTGCCAACCGGCAGCAAATATGCTATCCGGTAAACAGTATATTTATTCTTATGTACGAATGAGCTGCAAACTGAGAAATGACCGAAGAATTATAATAATTCTCAAAAGATGCGGAAATAATTTAAACTACCATTGCTTCCTTAAAATTATTATACCATAATAATTCATTTGAAGAAAAATTATTGGAAACTCTCAAATTGAGGTAATAATCCTTTAAAATATTCAAATGAAAGGCTTCTTCATATTCCTCCTTTGAAATATTTTCTTTTATCAATTCTTTCTCATTATAATTATAATCTACCCATTCAAAGAACAAATCATTTTTGTTAGAGAATATTTCATAGCTGGAAATAATATCGTATTTAACCGTATCTACAGCTCTAATAAATGCTTCATCCGATTCGCCCTGAAGATCGAATGCAAGCTCTGTTTGAAAATAATCGCCCCACGAAATTACTTTAGGTTTAGCATTACGTATTTCTATAATTTTATTTACGATATTATCTTCTAAATATCTTGTACAGGAAGTTCTGTCAATAAATTCTTTTATGGAAATAAGGCATTGAATTTTTGTCATATTAAGATTGCCGTTGTTGATCATCGGGATAAGTTCTTCATTTAAAATAAATTGCATTTTCTGCTCCTTTTGAATAAAAATATTATATTATTATATTAATTTTTCGGCTGAAATTAATTTTTACTGTATCAATTATATTTTTATCATTTTAGCATTATTATTAAATGCTTTTAGAGCCTATTTAAGTAGATTTAAAATTAAACTATAAATGAGTTAATCGGTAAAATTTTTAAATGAGTTTTAATATTTCCAAAATTCGGTGGATTTTGTTTTAGGATAGCTTGAAAGCAGGAGATCGGATTTTTAATTTTTGCTTCTGATTTTCCCCTGTTTTTGCAAGGCCGCTTTTATTACAGGTTCCTGAATAATTTTTTCGCTCACCAGCAACTCCCCCAGTGGCTTTTGTATTTTATTTCTACTCTCATCCGCAAAATATTCTTTCTGGATCAAAAGTACTTCTTCCAGTTCAAAAGCAGTCAAAGAACCAATTTCCTTCAGAATTTCTCCGACGCGTCTGTTTTCGTCCGATAACTCGTCAATTAATGCAATGTAATCGGATATATTGCTGTTTGGAGGTAATATGCGTATTTTGAATTCATTTTTTATTGGTATAAAAATGGTCTCTATTTCAGTCTTTTTTTTAGATGATTTAAAACTTGTCTCAAATCCAAGATAGCAAAATTCAGGATTAAATTTATAAAAAGAAGGGATCCCGTCTTTTACAACTTTTATGCGTTCAGCCTTTCCAATATTATTTAATGAAATAATTTGAGAATAAGGAAAAACTTTTCCAAATTCCTTTCTTGGATGAATTGAAATATGCCAGAGTTCATTCAGAACTTTAAGATCATGTTCTGTTTCAAGTTCTTCTGCAATAATTTCTATTTCTTCTTTATCGTTGTAATTTTGTTTTCCCATATTATAATATTATTGTCTTGATACATGTGATAGATATAAATAGGTTTTAGGAAATTCGCAAAATATAAAACAAATCAAGTGGAGTATATTACAAATTATTTTTAAACGCAAATAAATAAATATTTATTACTGAATTTTTTCAATGCGGCTAGTAATATCTTCAAGTTCGAGTGTTAATCTTTCAATATTTCTTTCAATATGCTCTTTCTTTTGAATCAGATTTTCCAGAGAATCGGGATCATTCTTGAAATGATTAAAAAACGCAGCCTTCACCATATCAGGACTTTTCCCTTCGGCAAACGCTGCTTCCGCAAAGCCGCGCATTTCGGGCTCTTTGATTTTCGCGACCAGTTTCATATTCTCGTAACCGATGTCGGGATTAATGTCGAATGCGTTCATTTTTATAAGCGTCTTTGCGGTTGACCTGTGTATCTGCAGTTCCCTGTCTACATAGTCTTCAAAACTCACACCGAACTGCCTGCACAGTTCATAAGCTTCTATAAGCAGTCCGCCGAATTCTTTCATAAGTTTTCCGTTGGCGGTTAAAAATTTTTCTTTAAGCTTTTTTGTTAATTCTATAAAGCGCTGTTCTTTTTTAAAAATATTAGTAAAAATTTTTTTCTCTTCAGCAGTAAAAAGAAGACTATGAAAGATATTCCAGAAATGATTGGTATGTGCTCTTACTGAAATTGGAGCGGAAGAACGGGAAAATTGAATATGGTGAGCGAATTCATGAATGGCAGTATACATTAAAGCATTATCATCAGCAAAATTTTTGTTATGTATCAGTATTTCCCTGCTTTCGGGTTTATACAGGCCGTCTACCTTTTTACTTTTTTTTCCTGTAAATGTTAAAACAAAGTCATCTGCTTCGCTGTCCAGTTCGATTAGTTGTTCCACGACTTGCTGCTGATTCATATAAATGTTTTATAATTTAACGGAGTTACAGTGATTTTAAATATTTTATACCGTCATCGACTGTGGAAAAAAACTGGATAAACTTTTCCATATTGATGGGTTTTAATATCGTCATTACCTGAGCAGTATACCGGGTAATCGCAACATCGCCGTTATCTTTTCTTATTTTTTTTGTCACAGTAATCAATGAGCCTATTCCTGTGCTATCCAGATACTGCAAATCATTAATATCAATTAGTATTTTCTTAACTCCTCCGTTTATCAATGTGTTAATAAAAAATTCAAAATCGGGAGTATTGTTATTATCGAGACTCCCTTTAAGTTCAATTTTGACAATTGTTGTTTTACTTTCCTTGGAAACTCCGGAAGGCATTATGATTTCAGTGTTAAACTTCATTATAATATTACCTTAAAATTAAATAAATTAATTCACTGATTATTTGCCGACTGCAAAATTTAAAAATTATTTTATGCTATTATTATCGGATTTTATAATTTTTTTTTATATGTCAACTAAAATTATTCGGTAATTTTTACATTTCATAAATTTTCAGCAATCTTTTTGCAGTAATCATGGTTTCGGACGGGTAACCATACGCATTATTAATATATTCGGTATTATTAAAATGAGCCCTCGTGTTCACATGACTGTGGCCGTAGATGTGTATATTGGGAGATATCTGTCTTATCTGTTTTTCCAGCAGCACTGTGCCAAGCACTGGATATAATATTTTTTTATTTTCCGGTATAAACGACGGCATTACGTCAATACGCGGCACGAAATGGGAGAAGGAAATAATAAAATCATTTTTTAAATTGAGATATGGCTCGTTCATTGCAATAAAATAACGTGTTACGCTGATCTCGTCATAACCTTCGGGCCACTGGCAGGCAGTATAATCTATCCATATATCGAATATCTTTTCTGATGGTTCGCCGAAGGAGTAATCGTACCATCCGAACAGCGGGATAATAGACAAAGTTTTGAAATGTGCGGGCTCCATTCTTACCCCGCAATTGGACGCTACCGTTTTAATCAAATGAAAGTTATCAATGGAGTTCCTGATATTGTTCCGGCGGCTGACCCAGAGATCGTGATTGCCGGGTATGTACAATACTTCTTTAAAGCAATTCTTTAAAGACACAAAAGCTTTAATAATTACCGGTATATTATTGGTAATATCCCCTGCAAGGATAAGTATGTCGTTTTTATAATCGGTCTTTGATAGACCGAAAAGCCATTGTCTATTCTCGGCATAATCAATATGTACATCTGATACTGCGAATACTCTCAAGCGCTTGCTCCATAAAAATAAGTAATCCGGGGATAAAAATAAATTCTATTTGTATAGTGTCAACAGCAAATAAATTATTCGATAATAAATAAGAATAGTTTCCGACTAATAATAATGTAGAGATTGTATTTGATTCCCGGGCTTATGAAACTATCAATATTTAACCAACATAAAAAGAGTTTCGTTTTTTTTATTACATTTATATTAGCTCTATTTTTGAGTTTAGTCCAATATCTTTTAGGACCCGAACTGATTTTCTCTTTGTTTTATATTATCCCAATCATTCTGGCAACATGGAATACCGGAATATGGGCAGGTATTTTTTTATCTTTTTTAAGCGCGGTTATAATGCTTTTCGCTGATAAAACCGCACAACACTTTTTTTCAAACGAAATCATTCCATACCTGAATAACCTGTTCCGATTAATTATTTTTCTGATAATAACATATATAATTTCAGAATTAAGATCGGCTCTGCATAAACAAAAAAATCTCGCAAGAATAGATTCTCTTACGTCAATAGCAAACAGCAGGGCGTTTTATGAAATTGCCAGTATGGAATTCAATAAGGCAAAAAGGCATGGATTCCCGATTTCCGTCATTTACATGGATCTTGATAACTTTAAAGCGATCAACGATAATTACGGCCACAGCACAGGTGACTTGCTGTTAAAGCTGGCAGCCAATACAATTATAAAAAACATAAGAACGATCGATATTGCAGCAAGATTGGGAGGCGATGAGTTTGCTATTTTATTAACCCAGACAGGAGCGGAGCCGGCTTATATAGTTGCTGTTAAACTAAATGAAATGATTTATAATATTATGAAGAAAAACAAGTGGCCGGTAACGACAAGTATAGGTATTGTGACATTTTTAAAAGCGCCTGAATCCGTGGACGAAATGATAAAAAAGGCTGATATTCTTATGTATGCTGCAAAGTACGACGGTAAAAATAATATTAAACAAACAGTGGTTTCTTAATAAAAGCTTAATTTTTATTTATATGGTTTATTAGACAGTTTATTATCTTTATAAATTATGTTTCTGATGCTGATTATCTCAAGAAAATATTTTTTTGCATAAATTACCGCTTCCGACAGGTTTTTTTCATCTAACACAATACTTTCAAAATCGCCTATTTTATTTTTACCTTGTATCTGATACATAAATATTGTCCCTTTATTTTAAATATTTTAATTTTTTATTTGTATGAATATTACCTTCAGTTTTTTTATTTGTCAACCTCAGTGTAATGAACGCTACGTACAGTGTAATGAACGCTACATAGAATGTAATGAACGGCAATGACAGCTAATTTGAATTTGCAAATAAACATCCGAAATTAACTTGACTTTATTAATAGGAGGGTACAGATTTTTTTAAAATTATTTGCTTACATTATTAAACAATAACAGCAAGAGAAAATAATGGAAAAAAATATATTGCATGCCATTGTATTTATTCAAAACTGGGGTGAGGAAAGTATAATTTTAAATTTTCTTAAACAAAATACTCACGTAATTTCAATTTTTCATATTATGGGAAGGCACAGTTATTTAATCGATTCCAATTTCGACAATAAATCCCAGCTAGAAGAATGGATATCTCAGGTTAAATCGCTTAAACTGTCATCCGGTATGCCTGCTGTTATATCACTCCAGACTCAGAAAGTAATCGAAGTATTAAAACAGAAAGAAGCCTTCGGACTAAAAGATTATAAAAACATTAAAGAATATTATCATTTCTTTATGCTTATTGATAATCCTCATCATGACGAAGGGCTGATCAAGTTATTGAAAAGTCAAGAGACAGTGCATTCTATTCTGCATACCCAGGGCAGGAATTCATTTATAGTTGAAGTAATTACTGAATCGTACGACGATTATAAAAATTTTCTTTCAGAGATGAAAAAGCTGGAGACTATTCACCATATTGAGACCCTTGAAGTTATTCTGGTAAACAAATACAGAAACCAGGTAATGGACTCCGGCGGCAACCTTGTCTATCCCAAAAAGGATATCCGGGAATTATACACTTTGTAATCAACCGGAATAAAAGCAATTAATCAGGATTATTGATTTAAAGGAATGAGTTAAAGCGTAACGCCTTGCAGTAAAAATTATTTGACATTATACCTTTTATCTTCTTAATGGCAGGCAGTTATAAAAATATCATTAGAAATTTTGCAAGAATCAATTGAAATAGAAATCATTTAAAAATAAAATATTGTCCATGATAAGAAATAACAACATATTAATCAGTTTGCATTGAGGAACATTCCGGGAGCCCGTGCGGCATCCCTTAATATTTCCAACCGCCTTACTCACGCCTTAATTACTCAGCAAGCCTCCTGAGAACCGGGCGCCATGAAAGGCGGCCGGATTTTTTATATCTTAAGGAGGTTTTAAATGTCAGATTATCAACAAATGTGGTCGGATTTAGGCCTTGATTTAAAAGGCCATGATGCACTTCTCTCTGTCCTGAGTGGAGCATACCAGGATATTTTTCTTTCTCAGAAGAATCGCCCCGAGGGAATGAAATATTTCGACTTCGTTATGAGCGAAGTGCACGGCCTTCGGATAAAGGAATTAATGGACGCGAAGGCCAAAGGCAGAATAATCGTCGGGTCATACTGCGTATTTGTTCCCGAAGAGCTCATTCTGGCGGTTGACGGCATTTCAGTCGGTCTGTGCGCAGGAGCTGAATTCAACTTTTCCGGTGCGGAAGAAGTTATCCCGAGAAACATCTGTTCCCTCATCAAATCCGCCTTCGGTTTTAAACTAGGAAAAGTGTGCCCTTACCTGGAAGCAAGCGACATTGTCGTTGGCGAGAACACTTGCGACGGCAAAAAAAAATCGTATGAAATACTCGCTCCGCTTGTCAATGATCTGTATATTATGGATTTGCCGCAGATGAAAAGCAAAGCCGGTAAAACTCTGCTTAAACAGGAATACAACAAATTTATCAAAAAACTTGAAAAAACAAGCCAGAAAAAAATAACTACTCAATCGCTTAAAAAGGGAATAAAAATAGTAAACGCGAAACGAAAGGCCGTGAAGCGTCTTGCCGACTTACGCAAAGCCGACCCTGCTCCGATATCCGGGCTTGACGCCCTGCTTATAAATCAGGTATTCTTCTATGACGATCCCATACGATTTACGGATTCAGTCAATAAACTGTGCGACGAACTGGAAGATCGCGTGAAAAAAGGAATAGGCGTTTTTGAAAAAAATACATCCCGCGTAATAGTATCTGGCTGCCCTATGGCTGTTCCCAACTGGAAAGTACCAGCTCTTATTGAATCAAGCAACGCAGTAATTGTGGGAGAAGAATCCTGCGTTGGGGAACGCGGAGCCAGATGGCTTACTGACGAAAAAGGCAATAACATAAAGACATTTGTTGATAACATTACAGATCGTTATTTTGATATTGATTGTGCTGTTTTTACACCCAATCCTTCCCGTGTGGAATACGTAAAGGAAATGGCAAAAAAATTAAATGCAAACGGGGTTATTCATTACAGCCTGCAATTCTGCCATCCTTATATTATAGAAAGCAGTCCTGCTGAAAAGGAGCTGGAGAAAACTGGCATACCCACATTGCGTCTGGAGACCGATTACAGCCAGGAGGACGCGGGACAGCTAAAGACCCGCATTGATGCTTTCGTGGAGCGGATTAAAGGTTAATGAGATCCGCGGGAATCGACATAGGATCGCGAACAGTAAAGCTTGCTGTGCTTGAAGATGGCAGACTTGTGCTCAGCCGCAAGTCAGTCACATCGCATAATCCTCTTGCCACTGCAAGAGAGCTTATGCGTGATGCAGAATATGACGCAATTACAGCTACAGGCTACGGCAGGCATCTTATTAAATCGAACTTCGACTGCATGGTAATAAGCGAAATCAAGGCTTTTGCTCTTGGCGCACGCTCGCTTTCCCTGGGATGCAGGGCTATTCTTGACATAGGCGGCCAGGATACAAAGGCTGTGGCTCTTGATGAGCACGGCAATCTAAGCAAATTCGAAATGAACGATAAATGTGCAGCTGGCACCGGACGCTTTCTCGAGATCATGGCTACAGCCCTGGGTTACACGCTGGAAGATTTTTCAAGAGCGGCAATGTCAGCTGACCGTGCTGAGAAGATAAACAGCACATGCACGGTTTTTGCGGAATCTGAAGTTATATCTTTGATAAATCAAGGTACAGGACGAAACGAAGTAGCGCTTGGAATTCACAAGTCTATTATAAGCAGGGCTGTGTCGATACTAAAACGCGTATCTTTAAACGGAGATATTTTTTTTGCCGGCGGTGTAGCGCTGAATGAATGCGCGCGCGGACTCCTCGCAATCGAGACCGGCAGGGAGATAATAGTGCCCGACGATCCGCAGATAGTGGGTGCAATTGGAGCTGCGATCTATGCGGGGAGTAAAATGAGCCTAAAGCAAACATAAGGAAAACCTAAAACATGTTAAAGTTTCAGCCTGAAGGTATAAATTTTTTTAAACTTTTAAGGAGATTGTAAATTGATCCACATATCGAAGCTGGAAAAATCTTTTAATAACCTTAAAGTGTTAAAAAATATAAACCTTCATATTCAGAAAGGGGATATATACGGGCTTATAGGCAGAAGCGGTGCCGGCAAGTCTACACTTTTAAGATGCATAAATGGTCTTGAAACATACGACTCAGGAACGTTAAAAATCGACGGATTCGAGGTAAAAAGCCATAATGATAAGGAAATCAGAGAATTCAGAAAAAATATCGGAATGATATTTCAGGACTTTTCACTTATGCAGAGAAAAACAGTATATGAAAACATTGCTCTACCAATGAAATGCTGGGGATATAAAAAGGATATAATAGATCAAAGAGTAAAGGAATTGGTTGGAATAGTTGATATTCCGGAGAAGGTTAATGAAAAACCAAAAGCTTTAAGCGGAGGTCAGCAACAGAGAGTTGCAATAGCAAGGGCGCTTTCGCTGAACCCTAAAATTCTTCTTTGCGATGAAGCCACATCCGCTTTGGATCCAAAGACAACAAAATCCATATTGTCACTGCTAAGAAATATCAATGAGAAATTCGGGATCACTATAGTAATAGTAACTCATTCAATGTCAGTAATCAGGCAAATCTGCAACAAGGTTTCGGTTTTAGATAAAGGTGAAATAGAAACAAAAGGAGATGTCGAAAAAATTTTTTTGCATCAACCGCAATCTTTGAAAGACCTACTGGGCGAAGACGACGAGGACGTGCTGCCAAGTACGGGTATAAATATAAGATTGATATACTTAAAGAATGACATGGCGAGCGGTATTATTTCCAGGATGGCAAGAAAACTGGATATAGACTTCTCCATAGTCTGGGGAAAACTTGAAAAATACAGAGACGATGTTTTGGGTTCTCTGGTAATAAATACAGAATTAAAAAATGAAAAATTAGTAACAAATTACTTAAACGAAATAAAGGTCAAGCACGAGGTTGTAAAAAATGGATAGGGATTCTTTAGAACTTCTAAGTAAAATAGTAATTCCGGAATTAGGTATAACAATGTACATGGTTTTGGTATCAACAGTGTTAGCAACCATTTTTGGTTTTATTCTTGCGATAACATTAATTATAACGAATCACGATGGGCTAAAACCAAACCGATTCATCTATCAATCATTGGATGCTGTAATAAATATATTAAGGTCATTTCCATTTATTATATTAGTAGTCGCGATTATACCGTTCACAAGATACATAATAGGAACATCAATAGGAGAAGAAGCAGCCATGGTACCGCTAGTAATAGCAGGATCACCATTTATAGCAAGACTGATTGAAGGAAGCTTAAAAGAAGTGGATAAGGGACTTATTGAAGCCGCAAAATCATTCGGGGCATCTAACACACAAATTGTGTTCAAGATAATGATCAAGGAATCAATACCTTCCATAACTTCCGGCATAACGCTTGCCATAGTATCGATACTGGGCGCCACAGCAATGGCAGGCGCGGTTGGCGGAGGAGGATTGGGATCTGTGGCTCTTTCCTACGGATATCAAAGCTTTAATGACACTATCATGTACGGCATTGTAGTCATCCTGATTATAGTAGTCCAAGTTATTCAAACTTTAGGAAATATATTATATAAAAAATTAAAGTAATAAATATTACTTAATAAATAAAAAAATTAAGGAGAGATGTAATATGAAGTTTAAAAGTATTTTTTATTTCTCGCTGATGTCAGTTTTCCTAATATCAGCAACTGGTTATTCAGCACCAAAATATTCTACAGACGGCAAAAGAATAATCAGGGTAGCTACATCAAATGTTGAGCATGAAAAAACACTGCTCGCGGCAAAAGAAGAATTTGAGAAAAGCGGGTATAAGCTGGAAATAAAAGTGTTCAATGATTACACAGCGCCGAATATGGCAGTAGTCGAAGGGAGTATGGATGCAAATTATTTCCAGCATGAACCTTTCCTGAAATTATTTAACCATTCAAAAGGCACTAACCTTGAATGCGGAAGGCCATTATACCTGATCACCACAGGAATATTTTCAAACAAAATCAAAAGCATGAAGGAACTCAAGGATGGAGCAAAAGTGGCTATCTTTAATGATAATTCGAATCGTGATTTTGCTTTGAGATTTTTACAACATCTAGGCCTGATCAAACTTAAAAAAGGCCTAAAAATTGCCACAAAGCTGGATATTGTAGAGAATAAAAGAAATTTAAAATTCATAGAGATGGATGGATTTAATATCGTCAATATGATGGACGAAGTGGATATTGCCGTCATGGCTGCCTCGCATATGGCGCAGGCCGGTAAAAATCCTAAAAGTGGAATAGCTTATTATAATGACGCGAAAGGAGACGATGTGCGTGCTCTTGTATTAACAGTAAGAAATGGGGATATGAAAACAGACTGGGCTAAGGCATTAGAGAAAGCATTAATGTCAATAAAAGCACAGAAAGTTGTAGAAGAAACCTCTAAGGGAGCCAGAATCCCGGCATTTAAATAAATAATAAATTTAGATCAATTATTATAAAAAATTCAACCTGGTAGTTTAATCAGCATAACTACCAGGTCCCCTTAGAGGTTTGTTTCATAATGACAGATAAATTCAGTCATCTGGTAAAACGACACCCGTGTTACAGTGGAGAGGCACATGTTAAATATGGGAGGGTACATTTGCCCGTAAGCCCGGTATGTAATATCCAGTGCAAATTCTGCAAGAGAAGTTTTAATAAATACGAAAACAGACCGGGAGTCAGCAGATCAATAATAACGCCTGAAGAAGCAATTGAACTAGTGAGCAAAGCTATGGTTTTGTGCCCCGACATCACAGTAGCAGGCATAGCAGGCCCAGGCGATCCTTTAGCTTCAGACCATGCGCTTGATACATTCAGGCTAATAAATAAAAAATATCCTCATTTAATTAAGTGTTTAAGTACAAATGGCTTTAGACTCAGTGAAAAAGCAGAACAAATAATGGAAGCAGGAGTAAAGACCATAACCGTAACCGTAAACGCAATTAAACCGGAAATATTAAAAAATATATGCTCATGTATAATATTTAAAGGAAAAATAATTAAAGGCAAAGAGGGAGCTGAGGTGCTTATTGCTCATCAGTTAGAAGGAATTAAAAAAATTACAGAACTGGGCGCTATAGTAAAGATAAACACTGTACTGGTTCCGGGGATAAATGACAATCACATAGAGAAAATAGCTATAACGGCAAAGGAATTAGGCGCATTTATAATTAATGTAATTCCCCTTATCCCCCAACATGAAATGATACACCTGCCCTCGCCTACCTGCGATCAATTGAAATTAGCCAGAGACAGCGCCGAAAAACATTTAGCTGTATTCAGGCACTGCAAACAATGCAGGGCAGACGCGTGCGGAGTGCCTGGCAAAGGCATGGACATATCGGATTTATTATATGATAAACAATTACAATTTGAAAGCAATTTGTCCTTCGGAATTGACAATGCAAACATATTAGATCACAGGCATATACTCTACCAGTAAACTAATAAAAAACAGGAGTGTTAACAATGAGAGAGAAAAGACTGAGAAAAATAGCCATTTACGGTAAAGGAGGCATAGGCAAGTCGACAACAACGCAAAACCTTACGGCAGGTCTCGCCGAACTAGGCAAAAAGGTTATGATAGTCGGATGTGACCCGAAAGCGGATGCCACAAGATTGCTGCTTGGAGGACTTGCGCAACGAACAGTATTGGATACATTAAGAGATGAAGGAGAAGATATTGAATTAGACGTAATTCTAAAAAAAGGCTATGGAAATACGAAATGTGTTGAATCCGGAGGTCCGGAGCCTGGAGTTGGATGCGCCGGCAGAGGAATAATTACTGCAATCGGTATGCTGGAAAGGCTCGGTGCATACACGGACGATCTGGATTATGTGTTCTACGACGTGCTGGGAGACGTGGTATGCGGCGGTTTTGCCATGCCTATCAGGGAAGGAATCGCGCAGGAAATATACATCGTTGCTTCTGGCGAAATGATGGCATTGTATGCAGCAAATAATATCGCCAAAGGAATTCAGAAATTCGCGAAGCAGGGCGGTGTAAGATTAGGCGGAATAATAGGAAACAGCAGAAATGTAGACGGAGAACTGGAATTACTGGAAGCTTTTGCTAAAGAACTCGGAACGCAATTGCTATATTTTGTGCCAAGAGATAACGTAGTGCAAAGAGCAGAAATAAGAAAAAAAACAGTAATAGAATATGAACCCGAATCAGAACAAGCTGATAAATACAGAGCGTTAGCAAGAAAAATAGAAGAAAATAAATTATTCGTTATACCAAAACCAATGATCCAGGAAAAATTGGAAGAAATAATTCTTGAACACGGATTATTAGGATACATAGAAAATAAAAATAATTTAGAGGAAATTAATAAATGCGCATTGATTTAAATTTGCCGGAAGCGGAACCAAGAGAAAGAAGGCTGGGCGGAATTCTGTCTTTCAAGGGAAAAGCAAGCGAACTTCATCAGAAATCACTTGGCTGCAGAATGAAAATGCAGGACAGGACTTTCAGCCAGAATGGAAGCTGTTCCTCAGCGCAGGCATATGTGTTGATTTCAACAATTACGGACGGAGTCGTAGTTAATCACGCACCGATAGGATGCTCAGGGGATTTTATTCTGTATAATAATTACGGGATACTTGGAGCTATGCGAAGAGGATTAAAACCGGAGAACACTAAATCTATCAGCTCGAATATAGAAGAAAAGGATACAATTTATGGCGGTATTGAAAAATTAAAGAAAGCCGCAAGAGAAGCAAAAAATAGATATAATCCAAAAGCAATATTTGTAAATACTTCCTGTGCCAGCGGAATAATAGGCGACGATATCGAAAGCGTTGCAAATGAACTGGAGGCAGAGCTTGGAATCCCTATTGTGTCCGTTTACTGTGACGGATTCAGATCAAAAATCTGGAGTACTGGATTTGATGACGTAGCTCACGGTATTATGCGCAAACTGGTTAAACCTCCTAAAAAAAAATCAACAGAATTCGTCAATGTATTTAACTTTCAGGGAAGCCATTCTTTCGATGGCATTCTTGGTAAAATAGGATTAAAACCTAAATATTTATTCCCGTTCTCCAGCGTAAAGGATTTGGAAGAGATGTCAGAAGCAGTGGCCTCCACTCATATATGTGAAACACTTGGAACCTATATTGCCGCAGCTCTTGAAAAGGAATACGGAGTTCCTGAATTAAAGTCTCCTGTTCCTTTTGGATTGGACTGGACGGATGAATGGTTAAGAGAGCTGGGCAGGATTATTAATAAATCGGAATTGGTTGAAAAAGTAATTAAAGAAGAACACGAAAGAATACAACCTAAATTGAATAATATTAAAAATAAGCTGTCCGGCATAAGAGCATATATTCTTGCAGGTGACTGTTTTGCTCATAGCCTTGTAAGTGTTGCCAGATCACTGGGAGTAGAAGTCATAGGAGTTACCGGATTTCATCATGATCAGGTATTCGACAATGATTACGAGGAGGCGAACAGCATTGGCAATATGTGCAGATTTACCGGAGATGTTAAAAGCTATACCGTATCCAACAGGCAGCCGTATCAATATATTCATTTATTAAAAAAATTCAAACCCGATGTGCTGATTACAAGACATGGCGAAAATTCTACAGTCGGAAGCAAACTGGGAATACCGAGTTTCATCGTAGGAGATGTGAACATATATGGAGCTTATGACGGTATTATTGAAATGGGAAATAAAATTTTACAAACACTGAGAATGAAAAAATTTTATGACAACATCGCAAAACACTGCGAACTGCCTTACACAGACTGGTGGTTTCAGCAGGATCCATTTTTATTTGAAAAAGGCGAGAGAAAATGTACAAAATAATAGAACAACCGAGATATTCCTGCGCATTAGGCGCGCAGCAAACAGTACTTGCAATCCCTAAAGCAATACCCATTCTTCACAGCGGAGCGGGCTGCAGTTCAAAAATCCATTTTGCACTGGCATCCGGTTCAGGGAATCAGGGAGAAGGATATGCGGGAGGAAGCCATATACCGTGCACAAACTCTGCCGAGAAAGAAGTCATTTACGGAGGGGAAAAAAGATTGGATGAAACGATTTCCGGCAGCTTAAAGGTAATGAAAGGAGATCTGTTTGTGGTTTTGACCGGCTGCACGGCTGACATTGTCGGTGACGACGCCGGGGCAGTGACTTCAAAATACAGAGAAGAAGGATATCCAATAGTAAGCGCCGAGACGGGAGGCTTTAAAGGAAATAATTATTTCGGCCATGAATTGGTTATTCAAGCCATAATAAACCAATTAATCGGAGATGTCGAACCAAGAGTAAAGAAAGGACTTGTTAATCTGTTTTCGGTTGTTCCGTATCAAAATCAAAACTGGAGAGGCGACCTACAGGAGATCAAATACCTATTAAATCTAATAGGCCTTGAAGTAAATATTTTATTCGGATATGAATGCGAAGGTATAAGTGAGTGGAAGAACATCCCTAATGCAGAATTTAATCTTGTACTGTCTCCATGGGTAGGATTGGAGACTGCCATATTGCTTAAAAAAAAGCACAACACACCTTATCTGCATTATCCATTAATTCCGGTAGGAGCTGAGGCAACAAGCAGTTTTTTAAAAGCAGTTGGCGAATTCGCCGGCATTGATCCTAAAAAAATTGAAACCGTAATCCGCAAAGAAGAAGAAAGATATTATAAATATTTTATCGGGGTAGCGGATTTCTTCACGGAAATCAGGATGATATTGCCTTATGAACTGTATACAATATCAGATTCAGCATACGCGATCGGAGCAAGCAGCTTTTTAATTAATGAAATGGGATACAGTCCAAAAAAGGCATTTATCACAGACAATGTTCCTGCAAAGTACCAGGGAATAGTAAGGCATGAATTCCAAAAAATAGATGAAGCATACTCTGATAAAGTATTTTTTGAAGTCGATGGAGGAGAAATAGAAAAGACAATCAGGAACGATGAGAATATCCCAAGAAAAACTTTAATATTAGGCAGCGAGTGGGAAAAACTCGTGGCAAAGGACATACAGGCGCCTTTAACTTATATAGGTTTTCCTGTTACAAACAGCCTATTTATAAATAGAACTTTTATCGGATATAGCGGAGGGCTAAGGTTGATTGAAGATATTTATACAAATATTATCAGATACTATTAAGAAAGCATTTAGAAAGTGCATCAGTTTAATTTGGTTAACTTTCATATAAAAATAAAGGAGTTATTGAACAAATGAATACACCCATCGAACCTTTAATAAAAGACCAGTTCGCGGGCGAACCGCCGACTAAAAGGCTTCTCGCGTTTCTTCAATCAAAGCGCGAACAGGGAAAAAAGATCGCGGGAGTTTACTGCGGCTACGCGCCAGTAGAACTGATACGTGCAATGGATGTAATACCGGCTACGCTCTGTGCGTTCTCAAATAATACAATAGAACCTGCGGAAGCGGTTTTGCCTGCAAACCTTTGCCCGCTTATAAAATCAAGCTATGGTTTCATCATCACAGACACATGCCCGTTTTACGGCATATCTGATGTTGTTATAGGTGAAACTACATGCGACGGTAAAAAGAAAATGTTTGAATTAATAGCAGAAAAAAAACCGACGCACATAATGGATCTGCCTCAGCTTCCGGACGAGGAGGGAGCCATAGCAAACTGGACAGCCATGATACGCAGACTTCAGAAATTCCTCGAAAAATCTTTTAACATTAAAGCGGAAGATGGCAAAATAGAGGAAGCTATTAAAGATACAAACTTAAAAAACGCTCTCATGCGTAAAGTCTTCAGTTTTGCAGCGCTTGATCATTCGCTTATAAGCTGGAAAGAAATATATGACTTGAATTTTCTTAGCCTGTCAGCATCCGGTAAAGATATGGAGCCGATATTAAATGAAGCAATTAAAACTTTGGAAAGACGTAAAGCGTCCGGATACGCATATAAAGCCAACGGTGCGCCACGAATTATGGTTACAGGATGCCCGATAGCAGGAGATGCGCAGAAAGTATTTAATATTATTGAAGAAGCCGGAGGAGTTATAACGGTTCTCGACGCATGCTCGGGATTCAAGCCGTACATGTCCGATATTAACGAGAATACGGGAGATCCGGTAAAAGCCATCGCAGAGCGTTATTTGCAAATTCCATGCTCCTGTATGACCCCAAATGATCGCCGTCTTGCAGATACGAGCAGAATGATAGACATGTTTAAACCAGACGCGGTAGTTGACGTTGTGCTGCAGGCATGCCATTCGTACAATATTGAATCCTATAAGGTCGAAAAGCACATACAGAATTCTCACAATCTGCCGTTCCTTAAAATAGTGACGGATTATTCACAGAGCGACGCGGGCCAGATACGCACGCGCATTGAAGCTTTACTGGAGTCATGTTAAATTATGGATATAATATATTTCGACAACGCAGCTACGTCATGGCCTAAGCCTGATTCGATGATAAAAGCTATGGTTGATTTTAACGCCAATGTAGGCGCAAATCCCGGACGTTCGGGGCACAGGCTTTCGATCGAAGCCGGCCGCGTAATCTTTAACGCGCGCGAAGCTGTTGCCTCGCTTATAGGAGCTGATGATCCTCTCTCGATAATTTTTACGCGAAACGCCACCGAAGCCATTAATACAATAGTCCGCGGGCTCTTTCGAAGCGGGGATCATGTAATCACGTCGGGTATGGAGCATAATTCCGTAATGCGGCCTCTTCGTGCCATTGAACAGGAAGGTGTCGGATTAACTGTCGTAAAATGTTCCGGCGCAGGAGACATGTCTCCGGACGACGTTGCCGGCGCGATCAGAAAAAACACAAAAATGATTATCATGACTCATGCGTCAAACGTGACAGGCACCATTATGCCTGTCGTGGATGTTGCGAAGATCGCGCGCGAGCACGGCATCATCTTTTGCGTGGACGCAGCACAGACCGCTGGAAACGTGCCAATGAATGTAATTAAAGATAACATAGATATTCTTGTCTTTACAGGCCACAAGTCGCTTTACGGCCCGCAGGGAACCGGCGGTTTTTATTTGCGAAAGGGACTTGAGAAGATGATTGATCCTCTTGAACGCGGGGGTACAGGCAGCCGGTCAGAGTATGAGGAGCACCCGGATTTTATGCCGGACAGGTACGAGTCCGGCACACCTAACACTATCGGCATAGCCGGTCTTGGAGCAGGCCTTTCGTATATTTCAAACACTGGAATTGATAATATTCGTAAAAAAGAGGTTGCTCTTACAGAACATTTCATAAACGGCATTCGTTCGCTAAATGGAGTAACGATTTACGGGCACACAAATCCGGAGAAGCGTACGGCGATTGTTTCATTTAATATTGACGGACTTAGCCCGTCGGACATTGCTTTAAAGCTGGATGAACAGTACAATATTATGTCAAGGCCAGGACTTCACTGTGCGCCGTCTGCTCACCGAACAATCGGGACATTTCCAGAGGGTACAGTACGGTTCAGTTTTGGTTTATTTACAACAGAAGATGAAATTGATTTTGCTGTAAAAGCTATTGATGCTATTTGCAGAGACAATAAAATGACCTCATCCCTCTAATCCCTTCTGCCATCTCCTGTTTACCAGGGAAGATTAGAAAGAATATTAACAGAGGGATGAGGTCAAAATTCAGAAGTTAACAATAATTTATCAGGAGGATTCTATGTCCGAAATAATCAATGCAAAAGGACTAACCTGCCCTCAGCCTGTTATTTTAACAAAAAAAGCGCTGGATGTCAAGGAAGAAGTTACGGTTCTGGTCGACAACATAACTGCAGTTGAAAATATAAAAAGGCTCGCTTCCAGCACCGGATGTTCTTTTCATGTATCAGGCGAGGCAGACGGGGTTTTTAAAATTCAACTTCATAAGCAACCAGGCGCGCAGCCCGATGCTTCAACCGATTATCTTTCATGCGATGCAGGCACTGCAGCAGGCCCGAATGTTTTTTTAATATCATCAAATACAATGGGCAGAGGGAACGATGAACTTGGCGCTCTTCTTATGAAAGCTTTTATCCATACTTCTATAGAACTGGAAACAGTCCCCGATGTAATGATATTATTAAACACAGGGGTCAAGCTTGCCGTTCAGGGTTCGGATGTTATTGACGATCTTAAAACGCTTGAAGTTAAAGGGGTTCAGATACTGGTATGCGGCACATGCCTTAATTTTTTTAATCTTAAAGATAAACTTGCGGCAGGAATCGTTTCAAATATGTATGACATCGCAGGCGCTCTTATAAAATCCGGTCGCATAGTTCAGCCATGAACGAAACACAAACGCAATACTGCATAGCTTTATTTAAATCCGTAAGTCATGTTCTTCATGCCGAGAAAATACTTAAAGAAGCGAACGTGCCTCACAAAATAATCCCTGTCCCTAAAAAAATAAGCTCGGAATGCGGGGTTTGCGTAAGGTTTCTGCCTGAGCATAGCGACGAAATAAGAAATACGCTTTACGGGAAAGTTGAGGAATTTGAGATACGGAAGTTACCCTAAGCAAAGTGCACGACAGATTTGTGAATAATAACCAGAAGTCATCTCAAAGTATAAAACCTAATTTTAAGATGGCTTCTACATGTTACCGGAAACCACATTACGGAGATAATCGTTAAGCGCATCTACAGAAGGAAAGTCCGCCGGATCAACCGGCATGTCTACGCTTATCCTGACTTTATGTACTTTCGAAAAGCTGGGAATATGTTTTCCTGAAGGCATGATCTTGAAAGCTCCTTTTATGGACACAGGAATAATCTTTTTATTAAGATTCTTCGCAAGATAAGCCGCGCCCGATCTGAACTTGCCGACAGAGCCGTCGCGGGTGCGCGTGCCTTCCGGGAAAATGAGCAGCGAATGACCGCTGCGCAGAACGTCCGCAGCAGCCTTTAGCGACGGCACTATGTTGCCTGTCCTGTCCACAAAAAGAACAGGAGCGCCTGCGAAAGGTATCCGCATCCATGAAAGTTCTTTTTTTGCAATGAGGAAAATATCGCTGCGCATGGAACGCGGTATGTGGTTCATGATTAACGGCGGATCAAGAATGGACTGGTGATTGGCGATGATAATGGCATTGCGCGGCCGCAGGCGTTCTTTGTGATTGACGCTTATGTGCCAGAAGAAATTTGACGCTGCGCGCACAAGCAGCATAATCAGTTCGCTTACGGGATTAAAGAATGTCTTTGCTTTTGTAGTCACGGGGCTGTTCAGTATCTGATCGTCAAGGTTGCCGCCTTTTCGCTCTTCGCACGTTGCCAGGTAACGGACGAACTCTTCCAAAGTCTGCATTGGATTGACTTTGTCCATATCAACGGAAATATTCAAAGATTCTTCCATGTCGACAATAAGCTCAACCAGTCCAAGCGAATCGATCTGCTGATCCGCGAGGGTTTCGTTCGCGTAGAGCGTCTTTACCCCTAACCTCTCTCCCAGCAGGCCGATGATTTCTTCTTCCCGGACGCTTGTTGCAGCAAGGATGTTCCGGAGAACGGCCGTGCCCGAAGCGTCGGTCTGGTACGCGCCCGAATCGAGAAGCCGTATGACTTCATCAATGAGCACTTTGCGCGTGGAATTCCGCGGAAGAGGATCTGCTGAAAGCGCAAATCTGCTTACAGCTTTATATGAAGGCAGTCCCTTATTCAAAGCCGCAATTTCCGCCCTGACATTATCGTAACTTTCCGCTTTTTTCAAAGCAGGGACAATGACCGCATAAACTGTTTCCCGTCCGTCGATTTTACGTCCGAAGACGGCTATCTCGCTTACTATGGGCGACTTGCGGAAATAAAGCTCCAGCTCTTCGGGATAAACGTTTTTGCCGGAATCCAGAACAATAACATTCTTTATGCGGCCTGTAATGTGGATATTTCCTCCCTTGTCCACGAAGCCCAGATCCTGTGTGTTAAAAGACCCTTCATCATCAAAAGCCTGATTGTTGGCTTCCTTGTTCTTATAGTAGCCGGACATGACAGCCTGCCCTTTGAGCCATATTTCGCCAATGCCGTCCGCGTTAACATTTTTAACCTTCACTTCATTGCCGCGTATAGGCGGGCCTACGGAACCGGCCTCTGCGTCTTTGTAATACGGAATAGCTATAGGGCCTGTAGTTTCCGTAAGGCCGTATCCTTCCATTATATAAAATCCCATTGTTCGGTAATAGTTAAAATATTCTTTTTTTAAAGGCGCGCCGCCGCTGATGAAGAAACGCATTTTGTGCCCGAAAACGTCGTGTACAGGATGAAATATTTTATTTAAAATAAATCCGAGTCCAAGCGCCCGTAATACCGGACCGCTTTTAAGAAAGAACATGAACATGCGGAATTTGGCTTTTGACTGCGCTTTAAGTTTATTAACAAGGCCGTCGAAGAACAGCTCCCACATCTGGGGCGCTGCCGGGAATATGGTAACAGGATTTTCCGCAAGGGCTTTAATGATGTCCGGGCCTTTAAGGGAATTTAAAAACGCGATGGTACTTCCGGAAACAAGGGGAGCCATAAAGGTAGCTTCAAAAGCATATACGTGATACAGCGGAAGCATGGCCAGCGTTACATCATCAGGAGTATATTCTTCCAGCCTGGTACAGTCAATTGCAACGCTCATAATGTTGCCGTGCGTAAGGGCAACGATCTTCGGATTGCCGGTTGTGCCGGAAGTAAACAGCAGCGAAGCGATATCATCCATACCGGTTGAAGGTTCTTTTAATTTAGCTGATTTGACAGCCGGTGGTTCATCCTCAATATTATAAACTTTAATTGTTTTGAAAACGCCCCGGAACTGGCCCGACACAAAAGCCGCGCGTATACCTGCGCTCTTTGCCATTTCCCTGTACTTTGCCGCAGAAAAGTTTGTATCCATCGGCAGAGCTACGGCACCGATCGCAGTTATTGCCATGTAACTAACGCACCATTCCGGGGAATTCACGGCAAGGATGGCGATAACATCTCCTTTTTTATAGCCTTTCTTTTGCAGGAATATCGCCCTATTTTTTGTTCTTTGCCAGGCTTCGCCGAAACTGATGTTCTGATTTTTAAAGAGTATGCGCTCTGCATGAGTTTCGCAGAACGACCGGTAAGCAGTAAAAAGATTTTTTATTTCCATATAGCCTCATTTTTGCAAGTGGATCTTAAGCAGAAAAATTAAAATTGAGTTCGGAAAACTAATTACTGAGTATAATGGTTTTTAAACACGCTCTCTGTGTGCTTATTACAGCAGATAAATAATTATCTGCCGGAACAAGCTCTGAGTAAATAACGATTTTGCGAAATATGATAAATAAGTATAAAAGCTTTGTAAAATGTCAATAAGAATCCGGATATCCCCGGACGCCGCTTGAACAGGATTTTACTGTTCTAAAATATATTGATTGAAATAAAATTATATGATATTATTATCCGTGAACTGTTAAAACAGTTCTCTGCCTGAAAATTATGTATTATATTTGTTGCAAATCTAAAGTGTCATTTCGACCGAAGGGAGAAATCTACCTTCGACAATTAAGAGATTTCTCGTCGCTATGCTCCTAGAAATTACAGTTTTGCAACAAGTCAATTATATTAACCGTATAATGTAAATGGCTTAAATGGATCAAAAGGAAAATTACAGTTATGAAAATAAGAAAACTCACATTGGAAAACTATACTAAGGTTTACGCATTGCTTCGGCAGTCATTTCCTGAAAGCGATTGCGAAGAACAGTTAGTTGAAAATCTTCATAAAAATAACAGGCCTCTTCATGAGTGGATATGCATCAAGAATGGCAGAACCGCAGCATATATCGCTTTCTCAAACGCGTATTTCAGGGCAAAGATATGCGGGCTGCATCTGGCTCCGCTGGCTGTTAATCCGGATCATCAGCGAATGGGAATAGGCTCCGAACTTCTCCGCTTTGCGCTGAGGCAGGAAGCAATAAGGAACAGCACAATCTTTGTTCTGGGCGATCCTGAATTTTACAAAAAATTCGGGTTCGAGCCCTGCGCAATGCCGATATGCCCGTTCGATGAGAACAACGCACATTTCCTGGCTCTGCGCAATAATACAACCAGCCAGTTTACAGTGGGATATGAACCTGAATTTAAAATTGGGATAAAATAAAATTCCACGGGCAAGCCCCTGGTACTGACGTACCAGCCGCCACCTGCGGTGTCGGCGGGGTATTATGTTTCAAGGCCTTATCGATTTTTGTGCAAGCACAAAAATCGATAGGCTTTCATCCTCGATGCAAGCGTCGAGGTATTACGCCTTGAAATAAAAAAGGAATAACGCATTTGCAAAAATTTAAAACAGGGCAACGCTGGATCAGCGAGATGGAGCTGAACCTTGGGCTTGGTACAGTCAAAGAGATCAACAAACGTACGGTGAACATCTATTTCGCTGCAAGCGACTGCACACGCCTATATGCCATTGCTTCCGCGCCTATAAAAAGGGTCGAGTTCAATGAAGGAGATATAATCCAGTCCCGTGACGGGCTGAACATTACAGTAAAAGCAAAATCGGAAAAAGACGGTATTATAATATATCACAGTGACGATATTGACCTGCCCGAAACCGAACTGAAGGATTCAATAAGCTTTACAACGCCGAAAGAGCGCCTGATTGGCGGGCTTACGGATGCCAGCAGCGATTTTAACCTGCGCTTCAGGGCTCTCGATTTTCAGCACAGGATGCGCCGCTCGCGCGTACGCGGATTCACAGGCGGGCGAATAAACCTTATCCCTCATCAGCTCTATGTCGCTAACGAGATAACCTCCATGCATGCGCCGCGCGCGCTTTTATCCGACGAAACAGGACTTGGCAAAACCATAGAAACATGCCTTGTACTGCACCGCCTTCTGCTTTGCGAAAGAATTGATCGTGTCCTGATACTTGTACCTAACTCCCTGGTAAATCAATGGTTCGTTGAATTACTGAGGCGGTTCAACATCATTGTCAGGATATTCGATCCTGATTTAAAAGAATCAATGAAATCTTCGGACTCCGGTGTGAATCCGTTTTTAGAAAGCCAGCTGTGCATAAGCAGTACGGATTTTTTAACGTATGATAATGACTGGAGAAATTATGCAGTAGAAGCAGGCTGGGATATGGTCATTATAGACGAGGCCCATCATCTTCTGGAAGACAGCCCGGAATACCGCTTTGCAAAAGACCTTGGTGCAGTATCGGCAGGGTTATTGCTCCTGACCGCCACTCCCGAACAGTTCGGGACCCGCAGCCATTTTTCCCGCCTGCATCTTCTTGATCCGGAGAGATATTTTGACTTCGGGCTTTTTGAAAAAGAAGAGAACGAGTACTTTAAAATATCCGGAATTATAAACAAGCTTCTTGAAAAAGAAAAACTTAATGAAGATGAAGCAAAGATTCTTTCTTCAATATGCCATGGTATTTATTGTGCAACGGATACATTTCCTGCGGCCGCGGATATACCTGGATTAATTAAAGCCCTGCTGGACAGGTTCGGCGCAGGCCGCGCTATATTCAGGAACACAAGAGCAGTAATGAAAGGCTTCCCTGAACGGATCGCGAACCTGATCCCTCTGAAAGGCAGCTCCGACAACATAAAAAACATTGCAGCAGAATTCGAATCCGATTCTGCGGTATTTGATTTCAGTAATGATCCGAGGATAACATGGCTCGTATCTTTTATCCAAAATAATAAAGATAAAAAAGTCCTGCTGATCTGCCGCAGCATGGAAAAAGCAATCGCGATAGGAAAAGCCCTGAGAAAGCTGATCAATGCCGACATTGCTCTTTTCCATGAGAATCTTTCCCTTCTTCAGAGGGACCAGAATGCAGCGAGATTCGCCCACGAGAGCGGAGCCCGAATGCTGATCTGTTCGGAAATCGGGAGTGAAGGCCGCAATTTCCAGTTTTCGCACGACCTTGTACTGTTTGATCTTCCGCCTGACCCGGAGCTTCTGGAGCAGCGCATAGGCAGGCTTGACCGCATTGGGCAGGAAGAAACAATCAATATTCATATACTTTATCTGACAGGCAGCGCTTACGAAATACTCGCGCGCTGGTATCATTATGGCCTGGATGCTTTTGAACATAATGTTCCCGGAGCGCACAAGGTATATCAGGCTATGGGCGACCGCGTCAAGGAGATTGCATCCGCAATTGACTTTTCACAGCTGGAACCGGTCATTGAAGCATCCCGCGCCCTGTGCGCTGAAACAGCGCAGAAATTGCATGAGGGACGCGACAGGCTGCTCGAGCTTAATTCATTCAGCCAGGATGTCGCAGAGAGTATCATTGACGAAATTATAACGCTCGATAGCGAACCTGAACTTGAGGAACTGATGCTGGATATTTTTCACGCTTACGGCATCCGGGAGGATTTTATTTCCACTAAAACATACAAGCTTACAACGGTTTTATCCGGCCCGGATTTCCCGCTTCCTGCATCCAGAAGCGGCGAGCTTCGAATAACATTTGACAGGAAAAAAGCGCTTAGCCGCGAGGATATCGAATTTATCAGCAGTGACCACCCCATGGTTACAGGCTCGCTTGAACTGCTTCTCGGTTCGGAAAAAGGCAATGCAGCCGCTGTAGTATGGCGCCATGCCGGGAGCAGGGAAATACTCCTGGAAGCTGTCTATGTCCTTGAATGCGTTGCTCCGAAAAAATTATACGCTGACCGCTTTCTGCCGCCGGTGCCTGTGCGCTCAGTAGTAAATCACGAACTAAAAGATTATACATATAATTTCAATCCTGCGGCAGTAAAGCCAGAAGACATGGCTTTTTCAGATATCTGCAATGACCCGACAATCAAACAATTGCTTCCAGCGATGATGGCCAAATGCACTGAACTGGCCGAAGGCAGTGCATGCGAAATAAGGAGCAGAGCAGCGGGTGAAATGGAAGCTGCTCTCGGCAGGGAGGTCGAACGCGTTACCGGACTGCACAAAATAAATAAAAATATTAAAGAAGATGTGATTCTGCATTATAAAAAAGAAGCAAACCTGCTGGGGGACGCAATAAGGTCGGCCAGGCTGAGGCTCGATTCACTGCGCTTTATTTTCAAAGGCGATGATGAAGCAGGTGTCTGATCCGGAAATTCCATTATTTGTTTCAGATTTGCCCCTAAAATATCGATATAATTATTGATAAGCATATTCGGGACCAGCATAAAATTACGTAATGAAAATTTTTGGTTTTTTTAATAGTTTCAGTGATTCATTTCTTGAAGAATATTCCGGTGAAGATTATATAACCAGACAAAAAGCAAGAACTCTGCTTTACATTCTTTTTGCAATAGAATTCGTTCTCCTCCCTGTCTTTACCGTTGCGGAATACATACGCTATCCGGCACCGATCAATTTTCTTATTCCCTTTATTACCCTGTTCCTCATAGCATTGATCATCATAATTTTTAAAAAAGGACATTACACAGCCGCAGCGCATGCCCTGATAATCTGTATATTCGCAGCCCTCTGGCTTATAAATTTTATTGGAAGCAACGATGTAAATATATTAAGCAGGATGGATAATATTATGATTATCCTGGCTGCCTTTACCTTGCCAGCCCTTATCATTGATAGAAGAGCAGGTGATATTATTATTTATTTTTTTGTAAATTTAATCTTCCTGATTTTATTTTTTATCCAGATGAAATTTGTTTTTAATTTGCCCATGGATGTAATTACCGAATACGCGGTTGATTCGCTTTGCTCCCTTTGCTTCATTGGACTCACTTCTTACCAGATAGTAGTTATAAACATGCGCGCCCTGGACAGCGCCAGGCATGCCGAATTCACAATTACGGCAAAGAATGAAGAACTTGTATCCTCCAACGAGGAATTTGAAAGCATAAACAACGAACTCAGACAATCGCAGCAGGAACTCATAAAAAGCGAGGAGGAACTGCGGCAGAGCCAGGAACGCTATAAAAACATTATCGAAAGCATTGAAGAAGGATATTTCGAGACCGATCTTTACGGAAGGTTTATTTTCGCAAACAGCGCCCTGTTGAAAATCACGGGTTATACGGAAGATGAAGTGATGGATCCTGATTTCCGTCTGTACGGATCCAGTGATTCGGACGTGGAAATAAGCTCCATTTTAATGGAGCTTTACAAAGCAGGTAAACCGGCGGACATAATTGACTTTGAAATTACAACGAAAGATGATGAAAAAAAAATAATCGAGATGTCTTCAAATGCAATCAGGGATACCTATGGAGCTATTGTCGGGTCAAGAGGGATCATCCGCGATGTGACACAGAAGAAAAAGCAAATGGATGAAATATTTAAAATTAAAAAGATTGAGTCCATCGGTCTTCTTGCAGGCGGTATAGCCCACGATTTTAATAATATGCTTACTGCTATTTTAGGCAACCTGTCCCTTGCAAAAATGAATATAAATCCTGATGATGAAAATTGCGGTATAATATCCGACGCCGAAGAGGCTGCCCTGCGGGCAAAGGATCTGACCCAGCAGCTGCTTACATTTTCGAGAGGCGGAGCCCCGGTAAAAAAAATAGCATCCATACAAGACCTTTTAACGGATACTGTAAAATTTGTGCTGCGCGGCTCACACATAATCCCGGAATTCAGCATCGATGAAAATCTATATAATGCGGAGATCGACACAGGCCAGATAAGTCAGGTCATTCATAATCTTGTCATCAATTCCATGCAGGCCATGCCGGATGCGGGTGCCATAAAACTAAGCGCAAAAAATTCCCGTATTGCGAACGGAGAAATCACTTCCCTGCCGGAAGGAGATTACATAAAAATATCCATAACCGATGAAGGTGACGGAATTCCGGAAGAGATACTCCCGTATATTTTCGATCCTTATTTTACATCAAAAGAAAATGGAACAGGACTTGGCCTTGCAATAACCTATTCCATAATTAAAAAGCACGGGGGTTATATTATTCCGGAGTCTATGCCCGGCAATGGCACAACATTTAACATTTATCTGCCTGCGTCGGCAAACACGGAAAACCTGGAAAAGGAAAATAATTTTTCAGCAGTAAACAGGCTGTATAATGCAAATAAAAAAGCCCTGATTATGGATGATGAGCTCATAGTAATCAACACGACTTCTTCAATGCTTAAGCAGCTGGGCTTTGAGGTTGATCATGCTTTGAACGGCGAAGAAGCAATTGCAAAATATAAAAACCGCTATAGTTCGGGAAATCCGTTTGACCTCGTAATAATGGATCTTACAATACCCGGAAGCATGGGCGGGAAAGAAGCAATTAAGATACTTACAGGATTTGATCCTTCCGTTAAAGCCATTGTGTCGAGCGGATATTCCAACGACCCTGTTATGGCTGAATATAAAGCGCACGGATTCTCGGGAGTTATTGTAAAGCCTTACGGTGTAAGGGACCTTGCGGAATTAATTCAGAATATCCTCATCTGACCCTGCCTAATAACACTGCACCACTCACTAAATATTTATTGAAATTTATTACTGCAGGTACTAGTATTAAAAGACAATATAACCAGTTATTTAACATCGATTCTCATTATCATAAAATGAATGCAACAGAGAGAATTAATTCTGCATGTAATTCGAAGTAATACAAGGTTTACGAAAACCAGATGTATTAATACTGGTCAATTAAATATTTTTTAAAGGAGAAAAATTTATGACACTTGATGATTACAAGAAAATCATTTCAAATGCGATTCTCAATGAAATTGAGGCGTATACGTTTTACAATGCAGTAGCCAACAAAGTAAAAGATATAAAACTGAAGGAAATGTTCACTTCACTTGCAGGGGAAGAGCAAAAACATAAACTTACACTGGAGGGCTTCCTCAAGAAAGCTCCGGAAAAAATTCATTTTTCCGCGTCAAAGGATTATAAGGTTGCTGACACACTTCCCACTCCACCGCTGACTATTGACCTCAAACCGCTGGATGCTTTGATTATAGCCATCAAGAAGGAACTGGAAGCCATGCAAATGTACACCCAACTGGCAAATGCAAGCGCGGATGAGGGGCAAAAGAAAATATTTGCCGAGCTGGTGTCCATGGAGAGAGGACATAAAAGTAAACTTGAAGACATTTATACAGATATGGCATTCCCCGAAGTTTGGTGAGTTCAATAGTTATGAAAAATAAAGCCCATTGTTTATTATTATCAATGAAATTGCAAATATCAGACCGGCGGAAAAAAGGATGATTTTACAATATAGCCGCACCCTAAGTTAAAAATCATCCTTTATAAAAATCTTTTATGGGCTTTATTTTTTTATTTGCGGGAATGCCTGCCTTAATGAATGTCCCGTTATCCAGCTCCTCGAATGCAGTCCGCAGCTCTGCCTGTGTGTTCATTACAATAGGCCCACCCCATGCTATCGGCTCATTCAGGGGTTTACCGGAAACAAGAATGAATCTAAGCCTTTTAGAATCTGCTGCCGCAATTGATATCTTATTTCCGCTGCCGAAAAGCGCACCCTGCCCTTCCGAACATTTTCTTCCTTCATCATCAAAATCGCCTTTGCCTTCAAGGACAAAAGCAAACGCATTGAATTCCTGCGAAATATTAAATTCAAAAAATACGCCCGGCTCAAGTGTGATATCGAAATAGTCTGGATTTCCTGTAATATCCTGAGCAGCCCCCGGAGTCCCGTTGTATTGTCCGGATATAATTTTAACGCTTATTCCTTTTGCATGATTTATTTCCGGAACGCTGCCTGCATTTAAATCGCGGTAACGCGGTTCGCTCATCTTTTCAGCTTTCGGAAGATTGACCCATAGCTGAAGTCCTTTCATTGTGCCTATATACGGCCTGGGCATCTCCTGGTGAATTATGCCGCTTCCTGCAGTCATCCATTGAATATCCCCGGATTTAATCTTGCCTGAATTTCCAAGGCTGTCGCCGTGTTCAACTTCGCCTTCTATCATATATGTTACTGTCTCTATTCCCCTGTGGGGATGCCACGGAAATCCCGCGACATAGTCATCCGGGTTTGATGATCCGAAATGGTCGAGCATAAGGAACGGGTCGAATTGCGGTATTTCCGCAGTTGCAAAAACCCTTTTCAGTTTAACGCCTGCTCCTTCGACTGTGGGCCTTTCTGTGAATATTTTTTTTACTTTTCTTGTATTCATAATCTTCTCCGTTCTAAACTGAATTTTGGAAAGATATTTGCAGGTATTTAATCGTTGCTAAAAATTATTAAAAATATACTTTGTATTTAATATTATAAAAATAAAATTTGCAAGAAATTTAGTTAAATATAGAGGGGCGAACCCATGAGTTCGCCCTTGGCTTTGCGTGTTCGCCCTGGGACCATTATATTGACAATATATTTGGCCGAAATTTAATTCTCACAACTTTTATACAGGCGTAAATGGATAAATAATGTCAGTAATACAAAAGCATAACCGGTTTATAGCAATCGACTTTGAAACCGCAAATTTCGAAACAACAAGCGCATGCGCGCTGGGCATTGCAGTGGTTGAAAATCTTTCGGTTACAGAGGAATTTTACACGCTTATTAAGCCTCCTTCGGATTATTTTACATTTACAGATATCCATGGCATTACATGGGATGATGTGAAAGATAAAATGACATTTAGAGAGCTTTGGCCCGGAATTCAGAACTATTTCGAAAATATTGATTTCGTTGCAGCGCATAATGTCGGATTCGACAGAACGATTCTTAAATGCTGCTGCACTCATTATAACATAAATATACCGGAAGTAAATTATAAGTGCACATGGCAGCTTTCAAGAAAGAGGCTTAGGCTTAAAAGCAATGCACTCGATAAGGTAAGCGCTCATTTCGGGATCAAGCTTAACCATCATAATGCGTTATCCGACGCAAAAGCATGCGCAAAAATTATGATCAATTTTTTACTATGAAGGGATGTCTGAACCAGTGATTAAAATGATTTCAAATGATTTTGCAGATTACGCCAGTGCTTAATCGTAGCCGAAGGCCATTTTAATCTGCGATTCTGGAGTTATCAACGATTAAAAAGAGGTTGAAATTATATTTTAATAATTGTATGTATTGATTAATTGATATCTGAATAAATAATAGAAAGCATTATATTTATTTCTAATATAGAATAGAGTGTAAAAGGGGAAATTTCTAATGCAAAATTATTTAACTGGAAAAATAAAAGAAAAAATACTCAGTATTGAACATGATGCTGTAATAATTCTTTATGGCTCGCGCGCCAGAAAGGATTATAGGGAGACATCGGACTGGGACTATCTGATTCTTATTAATGGTGTTGTAAATTCCGCCAGAATAGACCGCATACGTTCAGCGCTTTATGAAATTGAAGTTGAAACAGACCAGATTATAAATTCGATTATCCGCAGCCGCGAGGAATGGGAAAGCCCTAAATACAGCGTTCTTCCATTTCATAAAAACATTGAACGCGAAGGCATTCGAATATGATTCAGGCTAAAAAAGATTTACTGAATTACCGCATATCAAGAGCTGAAGAATCTCTTGAAGAAACAAGAATTCTCGCATCCGCGTCACATTGGAATGCATGTGTAAATAGATTGTATTATGCATGCTTCTATATCGTATCCGCCTTACTTATTAAAAACGATCTCTCATCAGCAAAACACTCCGGTATCCGCTCTTTGTTTAACCGGTATTATGTTAAAACCGGAATAATTGCAAAGAATATTGCAGAAATTTATAATTTTCTTTTTGAAAGAAGGCAGGAAAGCGATTATGATGACTTTGTTACTTTCAGCGAATTTGATGTTACTCCATGGATTGATGATACTGATATATTTATAAATATTATTAAGAAATTATTAACTGAAGAATAAAAGTATATTACCTGCTATTGTATTCCCTTTGCAGAAAAGAATTAACAATCCCGATGAATGTATTAGTAGAAAAGCATTATTGCTTTATCACACACTCGCCGGTCGGGCTTAAATGAACCTCCTGTCCACTTCTGACACCAGGACATCCTTGTCTGTCTGTCAGATGCAAACGGACCTCCGTGTATCAGCTATAAACGCGACTTCCTGTCGCATAGCCGGTATTAGTACATCCTGTACGTCACCGCACCCGACACTAAGGCATCCATGCCTGTCGTCTCCCGGAATTTTTTTTACTAGCTGAAGAAAGTCTGTAGTCCGGGCAGTCGCAAGGGGAGTCTGGACAAAGAGCGGATCTACACTCTCTGTGACTTTGACAGACAATACGGATCATACCACGGTTACTAAAAGCGGAACCAGCAGCGCGTATTCATCATTCAACACATTTGATATTGTCGGCGGCGGAGCAACGAGCGGAGAAACCAAATCGACTTATGTTGATGATGTGACTGTAGAAAGCCTTTAATCGATGTCTTGAATAACCTGAATACTCAATAATCGGGTACAGGCTGGCGATATTCCCTCGTTTAAGCTTTCTCTTTTGCTGGGACGTAATCCTGCAGCGCATGTATTTAACGATCTTATTTTCTGCAAGCGCTGTAGCATTTATGTGATACAACGTCAGTTTAAGCCCGGTATGGCCCGCAATCCGGTCATGAGCTTTTTACCTTGACATTCGGCCTCTTAAGGGCTTTAATTAAGTATATGAAGTCCGGAGCTGAAATTCATGTCGCAGTCCCTACATGGAAAACATGGAGTTAATCCGATTTGATGAGGAGATATTTTATGATTAATGACACGATTTCGAATATAGAGAAGAGCATACGGAAATCTTCGACGCTCAATAAAAAGCAGAAGAAGGACCTTCATTATCAAATCACAAAGCTTAAAAAAGAAATATCGGTCCTGGCAAAGACCAATCCTGAACAGGCACAATCCATAGCCGGTTTTACACAGGTGTCGCTATATGAAGCCATTCGCGGTGAAAAAAATCCTGAACTCGCTAAGCTGTCATTCAACGGGCTTAAAGAATCGGTCCGCAGATTTGAAGTGACTCATCCACAGCTTGTGGCTGTTATTGACGGCATCATGGAACAATTAGCCGCTATGGGGATATGATAAAGCAGATTGCGGTGTCTGTCGATTTGTAAGAGACTGGTTTGAGGATAAATAGATTGCTGAAAATTATCTGAAAAACCGGTATTTGTTGAAATATGTGTCAAAACATAGCCCAACCAGTGAACATATTATCATAAACTGTCAGATTGAAGCTTCAAGCTCACAGTTTGTAATCTCAAACTCCCATGCCGAAGCTTCAAGCTCTCAGTTTGTGATCTCGGACTCTCAGTTTCAAGCTTCGAATTTTAAGTTGGGTAAAACGGACATCCTTGTCCTGCTAATTCCTTTGCGGCTAAAAAAGCCTTGAAATACTATACATCTTTTAAAAATAATTCATTTCTCCAAATAAAAAACATTGCAAACTAAACCGGATTATTTCATCTTTTATCTTTTATTAATTATGGTATTAAAATCACATGATTAGTGATCCGGGAATGAATTTATAAATGTGAGAGGAAAGATATGGCTGTTACCAACATAAACAATGTGTTTCATTTAAAAGTTACGATTGAATGGGCAGGAAAGACAAGGGGCAATCCGTACAGAACCATAGCAATACCGCAGAATGCTTCATTATATAATCTGGCAGAGGCTATAATTGATTCTTTCGATTTCGATTTTGACCATGCTTTTGGATTCTATAATAATTTAAAAGACTGGTACAGGTCAATAGTCGGCTATGAACTCTTTACTGATATTGGAGAAGGAAGTAAATTTCCGGGCGTCAAAAAAACCAGATTATTAAAAGTCTTTACGGAACTAAAAACTAAAATGCTGTTTATGTTCGATTACGGAGATGAATGGTGTTTTATTGTTCAACTGGTCAAAATAACGGATTTTGATAAAAATATCAAATATCCTGTTATTACAGATTCTTTCGGCGATGCTCCGCCGCAGTACGATTATAACGACGAAGATTATGACGATGATGATTTTGATGACGACGAAATTGATTATGACAATGAGAAAAAGCCGCAAAAATAAAATATTGCTGCACCAGGGCATCCATGTCCGTCGGTCAGATGCAAACGCGCGTCCATGCGCTCATCTGACACTAGGACATCCTGTCCGTCGCTAATAAACGAAAGCGGATTTAGTTATATGTATCATCTTTGTAATACTGCATTGTTCTCCTGCATCGTTTTTCATAACAAGTGAGAAATCATTAAACTCGCGATAGTAATTGAATTTAAACTGAAGATTCTTTTCCTCTGCCGGCAGGTCCCTTATAAGGCGGTCGTTAAAATATACTTGAATTGTACGGTCCTTTGATTCATGCGGCAAAGATACATCAACATACAGAATGTTGTTGTATAATTCCGATTTTATCCGGCATTCAAGTTTTTTTGATATTACATTCATTTTAAAATTCGATATCTCATGGCTTTTTAACACAAGGTATCGTTCAATAAGATGAAGATCGTCAAATCCGTAATTATTTCCAAGTATCGTGCTATAAGCATATTTGTAGTTATCCCTGACGAGATTAAGCAGTTTTTTATTGAATAAACCATAAGGATATGCAAAAGAAATTACCTGTACCCCGAACATTGTTTCGAGAACTGTTTTCGAATGCGCAATTTCTTCCGTGATATTATCAATTGAAATACTATTCAAGTTCGGATGAGTAACCGTATGAGAACCGACCTCCCATCCTTCTTTTATCAGTTCACTTATCTGATCTTTGTTCATATACATTCTCGTCGGGTCGTTTTCTATCTTATCGGTTATTATAAACAGAATCCCTTTATATCCATATTTTTTCATAATTGGATATGCATAATTATAGACGGACTCGTACCCGTCGTCAAAATTTATAAGCACAGGTTTTCTATTATTCCCGAGAATATTTCTTTCTGCCGGAGCCAGTACAACGGGAATATCCTTTGACAGGATGGTTTTGTAACCGGATGAATGCAGAAACTTTATCTGCTCTTCAAATTCAGCAGGAACAGTATTAATATAATTATCTTTTAATAACGGTGAAGGATTTATATGATGATAACAAATTACCGGAACATGTTCAAAATAGTGAATCTTTTTGGCCACCTGTTTGCCGCTGCAATTATGCAGAAGAAATACCGCAGAAAATATTCCTACGGACGAATATTTAAGAATCTTAACCGCAAAGACATGTACGGATATCTTAACCTTATTTATCAGAGATTTCATTTTAATCCTCCTTCAAAATATTCATATCGCCTTGGGGCGTTATCATAACTAAACCCTCTTCCGTATTAGCGAAAGAAGGTCAGATGTAACTCAGAATGCGAACTTTATATTCTGAAGAAGGGATGAATTGCTGATTACAGTCTCAGCCGGATCCTGAATCTTTCAAGGACACCGGCGAAAAGCACTACACTGAAAGCAAAGAATAACGATCGCCATAATCCCATGGAAGCACCCCAGCTATTGTAAAAGTCACTCCGGAAATAATACACATCCAGAAGCGTCAGTCCGTATATAAGCAGGTCGGACAGGATATATGCCATAAGGGCGTTGCGGCCAGCGTGTTCCATAATTTTTGTAACTTTATTTTCCTTTGAAACATCTGAAACAATATATATCAATACCCACGCCAATGCTGTAAATGCCGAACTCAGGAGGCCCCACGACGGAGTCGCACTAAGTTTGCTTATTATGAACATGGGATGCATCTTGCTTAATGAATGCAGCATATAGCCTGCAGCGGCAAACCCTATGCCCAGCACGGCAGCGCGTGTTATGCGGCACCGGTGCGTTTTCTCATGTAAATTTTCCGAGATCAGAATACCCAAAGCAGCGCCGGACAGGCAAATGGCAGAATGAGTTCCCAGGAAAGGACCAATGCTCACTATATTATTGATAAAGGAAAGGCCCTGGAACATGCCGGCTTTATCCGCGAAATACATACAGTATAATAATGCCGCAGCGCCAAGAATTCCCGCAGGCACTTTCTGAAAAAAAATATAAACAGCAGCGGACACAAAATACGCCCAGCCGATGAGCCCGATAATACCCCACCAGTGCGCCCTCATCTGCATAAGCCCGGCTCCGTTTTTACTGCTGTACGCAAAGGCCAGGAAAACAAGCAGCAGAACTCCCGTAATTCTGAAGATTTTAAGCACTTGACTCATCCAGGGGTAAGAACGCGGAAAGTCGATCCTGAACAGGATAACTCCTGCTGCCATGAGAAAACTCCAGACGCGGTAATCAAAGAACCCGTTAAACCTGTCGATCGATTCTGCATTAACCATAAAAAAACCGATTAAAATAAGCAGAGCTGACCTCCTGGCTACATGCTCCCATATTTGCTGGACGCTCTCCCCGTTTTTAAGCCTCTTCCCAAGTGAGAAAGGCATAGACAGTCCCACTATAAACAAAAATGCCGGGAATACCGCATCCGCTATGCTCATGCCGTCATGACCGTATTTTACATGCAGAAACATTTCCGGAGCACCTGCAATATTGTAAACGTCATTCACAAATATCATTACAAGTATAACCAGGCCTCTGAGAATATCGACTGATCTCATCCGTTCAGAATTCATGACAGGATGTCCCTGCTTAGAGGAATTATCATCAGGCTGCCCGGATTTATTTTCTTTTCTGTTTTTATTTAATATTTGATGCATTAAGTTTTTAATACTGATATGCCTGACTTTATCCAGGAAAAACCGATTAAGCTGAGAATAATGTAATTGTAATGACTGAATCTTTTTATATAATTCCATTATTACAACTTTGATGTTATATTCGGGAACACTCATTTTTTTCAGCAAATTATTGTATTGCATAACATGTTTATTCAATTTGAACTAAATTTTAAACATCGGCGTTCTTATGACGTTCGTTTAATATATAAAAAATAATTCTAAACGGCAAATTTTATGGAAAAAAATAAAAAAAATTGTGAGATCGTAAAACGGGACAATAATAGTAGTGACCGACATGATGTCGGTTATGCAGGCAAAGGCAGGATGCCGACAAGCCAGACATCCTGTCCTTCTTGGCATTTGCCACTTCCTGTGGCGTTGCTGTACGCCGCTTCTTACTGGAATGAACTATACTAAAAGCAGTAAAATTAAAACTTCAGGATTTTTATAATTGGGATAAATGGCGCTCTTTAAAAACCTGATTAATAAATAGCAATTTTAGCAATACGTTATTTAACTAAAATAACTTTTTTGTAGGATCCTTTTATACTGCAATTTGCGGTAATAGAAATTTTATCGCCTTTTTTAAGAGGCTTTTCTATTTTATATTTAGCATTCTGAAACTTGGAATTTTCCTGCTTTTCAAACGATAAATCTGTTAATTTTACATTGTTTAATTCAATTACAACTGTTTTAACAAAATGCTTTGTAACATCTTTTGCCGGAGTTTTATCAATATCATGCATTATTTTGATATTAAGTTCTCCTGACTTCTGATTAACCTGTCCGTCAATACCGGATGGCGCATGAGCAAAGACCGGAACCTGAGCAAATACAAAAAGAAAAAAAGTACCGATAAGTAATAATTTTTTCATAAAAATTTCTCCTTTTAAAATTTAATTAATAATTTATAATTTAAATTAATAATAATGTCAAGTTATTTCTAACAGAGTTCCCGACATACCTGATTCATCTGCCGGCAGCAGGAGGGAATATTTGCAGCGCTAAATATTAATCAATTCAGGTATTAAATTCCACGCAACAGCCCAGGTCACTTTATTCGTCTGTTCAAGACATACAACGCCGGCCGGATGAAATATTACTATGTTGGCAGATTCGGAATCCGTAAGAAGCAAAGAAGCAAGTTTGCCAAGGAATGGAAGATGCCCCACAATCATCAGGTGTTCCGGTTTCTCTTTAAGAATATCCTCTTTAATTTTATTTACGGAGTCATTCGGGGCAAGTCCTTCTTTTTCCGCTAACCCGTTTTTAGGTGAGAAAGCTTCGGAAATTAGTCCGGCAGTCTCCCTGGCGCGGAGTTTTGTACTGTGCCATATAATATCAACATTTATCTTTCCTTTTAAAAAATAGGCTACCTTTAAAACATCGGCTTTACCTTTTTCAGTTAGCGGCCGGTCTGGATCAAGCGTCTCAGGCACACACTCTCCATGCTGAACAAGATATAATCCCATAATACCTCCGGCAATATTAATATATGTCTGATATCATAACTTATTATTTATTTTTTTCAATAACAATTTAAGCTTTCTTTACGGTCCGGTACAAACGGACATAATCATTTATTTATTATTTTTAATTTACTTTTACTTTGCCGGATATAACGTTCATGTAGTCATCATAATTCTTTTTTAACAATGCCGGCGTATCCAGTCCGTACGGACATTGTGACTTGCACTGTCCGCATTCAACACAGTCTTCAATCTTCTTCATCATTTCCTGCACTTCCGGAGTAAGCCAGTTTTCGGAGGGTGAACGTCTGAGTAATAATGACATTCTTGCAGCGTTATTGATTACAATTCCTGCCTGGCATGGCATGCAATAGCCGCATCCCCTGCAGAAATCTCCGGCAAGCTCCTGCCTGTCTTTTTCAATCAATGCCTTTCTTTTGCCGGTCAGCTGGGGGGGATTGTCAATATAGCTTAAAAATTCATCAAGTTCAGATTCCTTCTGTATACCCCATATTGGCAGTACGCCGTCGTACTGCGAAATAAAAGCATACGCTGCCGAAGAATCCGTAATGAGACCGCCGGATAACGCTTTCATCGCTATAAATCCCATGTTTCTATGTCTGCATTTTTCCACGAGTTCAATTTCCTTTTCCGACGACAGATAACTGAACGGATACTGCAGGGTCTCATAAAGCCCTGAATCTATGCATTCGTGCGCAATACCCAGCTTATGATTTGTTAAGCCAATGTGTCTTATTTTGCCCTGCATTTTTGCCTCAAGCATACATTCGTACATTCCGGTTCCGTCTCCCGGCTTGTAGCAGACAGCCGGTATATGGAACTGGTAAATGTCAATATAATCTGTTTTCAGCATTTTCAAAGACGTCTCTATGTCTTTCCGGAATCCTTCCGGTGTGCCGGAAAAAGTCTTGGTAGCTATAATTATCTTTTCACGTATTCCCTCAAATGCCCGTCCTAATTTTTCCTCGCTGTCCGAGTATACACGTGAAGTATCGAAAAAAGTTATGCCTCCTTCGTATGCCTTTCTCAGAATTTTAACAGCCGCCTCCATATTAACTCGCTGTATAGGAAGAGCGCCGAATGCGTTGCGATCTGTCCTAATACCTGTACTGCCTAATGTGATTTGTGCCATAATTATATTCCCCTGATTTAGTATTGACAAAAATACTCTGACAGGCAAGATTTTTTTTAAAAAGATAAATGTGTCATGTATTTTATTTAGTTGACATAATGCAGGCTCTTATTTACTATTGTAAATACAACCGTTGCATTTACAACTAATCAGACAGAAAGAGGCCATGTTCCGCAGCAACATAAAAATTTTTCCGCAGTTTCTTAAAAAGGTTTTATACGAATACGACTCGTCAAAGCTTGAACTTGACATCAATAAAACCCAGATAAATATCCTCATGCTTATTTATGAACATAGTGCTAAATCAATGTCCGAAATAAGTCTAATGACAGGACTGGAGAAAAGTTCCTTTACACGCTCTATCGATTACCTTGTAAAAAACGGATTTATAACAAGAAATTCCCCGGTAAACGATAGAAGAAAAATCAAATTATCTCTTACCGGTAAAGGATTAAAAGCAGCAAAACTTATTAAAAAGGATTTTAATGCATATTTAGATTCGTTAATATCATATTTTTCGGAAAAAGAGAAAGAAGAATTTTTTAATTCATTAACAACAGTTACTAAATATGTCAGTAAAATACTGGAAACCAATAAAAGACAATCAGTGCAAAAGATTAATTAAGTGAGAAGGGAATCTGACAATACAGTCTGCAAAGAAAATATTATTTAATGGAGTAATCAATATGGAAAAAACATTACAGGAACTTATAGGCGACTGGGTAACAGCCAATAAAAAAATCTTCTGGAAATATGAAGTCTCTTCCTTTTACCAGACGTATAAAATAAATGTAGCCAACCTTCCAAAGCCGGGGAAAGAGGACATTAAAGTAGTATCGCATCGCATGTTATTGAGTAATGAGCAAAAAATACAATTATGCAATATTATAAAAAAAGTATATAATGGTCCTGACAAGTTAAAAAAATCAAATATCGACTTACAGATTGATTATGTAAAAGGCATGGTAAAAACAGCAGTTATTTAGCTCCCTTTGCAGAAAACGGTCCCTTCAGCAGGAACAATCGGATTTCACCCTCAAACGGGCTGGAACACTTTGTTCCATGTCTGCCGGGATTGACACTTATATTATAAAACTCATTGCCACTCTCAAAAAAGTACTTCGTCTCCCGCACTAAGTAAAATCGAATTAACAAAATTACTAACAATTTCGAGTAAACTAATATCACAGAAACCGTGAATTGACTTTTTCCGGCATAATATTACTATATAATAAATCGGCCTGAAGAATACATTCTATGCTATAGTCTTAACCATATATTCTTATAAATATTCGCAGATATGTTTAGAATTTTACGCATGATAAATTCAGGTTTGTGAGTTATTATACGGGCCGTAAAAAAAATGGATGAGGTGTAGTAATGAGATTTATGATGCTTATGATACCGGATGTTTACCAGAACGGAAAATCCGGAGAGAATTTTTCGCCTACGGCGGAAGCTGTAAAAAAAATGATGAAATATAACGAGGATCTCGCAAAAGCCGGGGTATTGATTTCTCTCGATGGACTTCATCCTCCGGCCGCAGGAGCGCGTATATCTTTCAGGGGAGAAAAACCGAAAGTCACGGATGATCCATTTGCCGGAGCAAAAAATGTCCTGGGCGGATACTGGATAATACAGGTAAAGTCAAAGGAAGAGGCAATTGAATGGGCAAAGCGCGTACCTGCAGAACCAGGAGATATGATAGAAATCCGTCAGTTGTTCGAGATCTCTGAATTTCCTCCTGATGTGCAAAAAGCAGCCGGGATTTCGATTGTACAGGAGCAGGTAGAAAAGCTTAGGTCCTCTGTCTCCGGATGAACCGTCTTAAGAGAAAGTATTTACCGAATCAGAGAGGTGCGTATATGCGGAAAATTACTCCATGCATATTCATAGCAGTGATCGGAAATTTTTTTTCCCGGATCAGTTACAGATGCGATAAACACCATTCTTCGATAAGACAAGCTAGTTGCCGTAGAGGCGGATTTTAGATAAATAATGGATCAATAAATATGATAATATGAAACAGCTATGTTTTTATTGAACGGGTTTGCTTCAAAGAAAACATGTTCATTTTTACTTTTAAAGACTGCTTCAATAATGCCTAGCATTAATCCGCTGATTGCTCCGCCTGCTACAGTGTAATAAAAATCCTTCGGATCGCGATAGCCTCTCCCCATCCAGTCATCGTATATTACCTCCTTGGCTGCTCCGGCAAGAGCGGCCATGCCGATGCTCCATGCTGCAGGATGAACTCTCGATCGATCAAAGACCAGTTCTTCCAGCCTGGGGCAGATAAAATATGAACCAGCGCCTATAATGATCCCTGCTCCAAGATGAAGCTTTTTGTCCGGCGCAATATGGTACTCTCCATAAATCTCTCCCGAAGCCCCCATTAAGAACAGGAATACTAATGCAATTATTATAAATCTCATAATTTTTTAAATATGTTTTTCATTGCCTTATAATATTAATACCTTCCTGTTATGTATAAATTATAAATCGGTCAACCAGATTATATAGATGTTAAACCATAAATAAACTATCGATCGCAACAGCCACCTTCACTCAGGATACATTGTTTAATAAAATAATGAAAGAGATCAGAAAATTTAATGCAAAAATTAATGCCATTTAATAATTATTGGTTGATCTTTAAACTGATGCTGCTATATACAGGGAACAGGATAATTCAATAATATTACACCCTGAGGTATTATGGAATTTAAAGAAGGAGAAATATATTTAAAGCCTGATAAGAACAAACCGGAAAATTATACCTGGATAAAAATTCTCTCACCACTGGAAACAAATGAATTGGGAGAGAAATATATAGTCTATGCTGCTTACGATTATAACAAAAAGATCTGGCATAAATACGAAGTGAGACAGTATTCCTGTAATGAATTTAATAACCAGTTAAAACGCGTTAAATCGGCTGGGAGTGTTGAATAGTAATAAAAATACTTTAAGTAGAACACTGATAAACATCTGAAGAAACAGAATGAAAAAAGATCACATAGACATAAAAGGCTTTCTAATAATACTCAGCATTACGCTTTTATGGGGACTTAATTATTCGGCAATTAAGATATCGAACACAGGGCTGTCACCTGTATTCACGTCCTTTCTTCGCTCCGGGATAGCAGCTTTACTCGGAATAATATACTGTTTAATAATAAAAGAAAAAATATTTCACAAAGGCATACTGCTTTTTCACGGTATGATAATTGGCATTCTGTTTGGTCTAGAATTTGCATGTTATTACATGGGATTGCTGTACACGGACGCTGCAAGGTCTGCAATATTTATGTATCTGTCCCCGTTTGTCGTGGCAATAGGCGCGCATATATTCCTAAAGGAAAAGCTAAATGTTGTAAAAACAATCGGACTTGTACTTGCCTTTGCAGGAATATATTTTGTATTTAGAGGTAAACCCAGCACTTATAATAAAATGATGCTTGTGGGTGACCTGCTTGCGATTATAGCTGCGCTTTTCTGGGGAGCCACAACTGTATACATAAAAAAATATCTTGCAGATAAAATTCATCCGATAAATACGTTTCTGTACCAGTTTATCTTTTCCGTACCTGTACTGCTCATCAGCGCGTTCGTACTGGAAGATAAATGGGTGACAAATTTTAACGGGTATATTGCAGCTTCTATTGTGTATCAGTCCGTGATTGTCGCTTCCGTTTCCTACTTCATCTGGTTCAGATTAATCCACACCTATCCGGTAGCAAAACTTTCCACATTTACATTTCTAACACCTGTATTCGGAGTGCTCTTCGGGAATCTGCTGTTCAGTGAAGAACTGACCATTGGCCTCATTTCCGGCCTTGTGCTTGTATGCGCAGGCATCTACTGTTCCAATTACAATAAAAACACAGAAATAATTCCTAAACCTTAAAACGTGATTATTAAGGTATGTAGCTGACTCATAAGAATGCCACAGAGACACGAAGGCACTGAGTTTAATAATTATTTATAATAATATTTCAATATTTTACTATAAATTACAGATAATTCTTTAAGCCTCTGTGTCTCTGTGGTAAAAATTTTAGTTCGGAACATCCTCATGCCATGTAATTATTCATATTTAACGTTTAGGAATAATATCTGAAATATTAGGCATAATTTAATACTTGAAAAAAATATACAGATGGCTGTTTCTTGTCTCAATTTTATTGAATGCCAAAATTTAGATTTTTTTAATAATGTTATAAGGATTATGTTATGCTTCCATACGCCCTTTCCATTTTTCTTTCAGCGTTTCTGGTTTTCGTAGTTGAGCTTTTAATCGGCAAATTTTTACTTCCCTGGTTCGGGGGTACACCTTCAGTATGGACAACCTGCCTCATGTTTTTCCAGCTTCTTCTCCTGGGAGGGTACGCCTATTCATACTGGGTTGCAGGCATAAAAAATCCGCTGAGACAGAGAAATACGCATATTGCGCTTCTCGTTATTTCAATGATATGGATAGCAGTATTTGCAATCCAGTGCGGTTCGCCGCTTCTCCCTTCTGCAAATTTTCGTCCTGAGGACAGCAGCTTCCCTGTCATTAAAATCGTAGTATTGCTCTTTCTTTCAGTAGGACTTCCTTTTTTTGTATTATCAGCTAACGGGCCTCTGGTACAGGCCTGGTTCAGCCGCGTTTTTCCGAACGCGCACACATACAGGCTTTATTCGCTTTCAAACCTTGGTTCACTTCTCGGCCTTTTGACCTATCCGATACTCATTGAACCTCATTTTAACTTAAAAAACCAGGCTGTAATCTGGACAGCAGCATTTTTGGCATTTTCAATCCTAACTGCTTTTTGCGCCATAATGGCCGGAAGAATCCGGATGGTAAAACAATCCGCTGCCCCAAAGAAGGCCGAAGTTGTAAAGACGCCAGGCGTACCGGGAGAAAAAAAACTTTCACCGCATTTTACCAGGATCCTCTGGATTGTTCTTCCGGCCTGTGCCTCTGTAATGCTGATGGCATCAACTAACCAGATGTGCCAGGAGATTGCCGTTATCCCGTTTCTCTGGGTTCTTCCTCTTGTTCTGTATCTCATTTCATTCATCATCGCGTTTGATAATGAGAAATGGTACCGCAGAAACATCTTTCTCCCTGCTTTTGCATTAGCGGCTATCGGATCATGCTATGTACTTTCCGTGGGATTCAGTGCACCGATTCTTATTCAGATACTGATTTACTGTTTTACAATTTTTGTCTGCGCGATGGTATGCCATGGGGAGCTTGCACGGCTGAAGCCGGAAATAACGCAACTGACACTCTTCTATTTGCTTGTCTCAACCGGAGGAGCTATTGGCGGAATATTTGTTGCAGTCGCAGCGCCTTTGCTCTTTTCCGGTTTCTGGGAATTTCAGATCGGTTTATGGCTTATAGCACTCCTCATAATAATTCTTCTTGTAAGAGAAAAAGAATCATGGATATTCAGGAAATATCCATGGCCTGCCGTTCTGGTATTTTTCACATTTGTTGTTCTTAAATGGATCTGGGACAAATATGATTCAATTGACTCATTCAGCGAATTTCAGAGTGTTCTTTTTAATAACGGATTTTTCCCAATACTCATTTTTGGCATACTGTTACTTTTTGCAGTTGATTTTATTTTTAACCGAAAAACCGGCAAAAAAATTCCATGGATAGGGGTATCTTCCCTTTTTGCGTCAGTGATTATTCTCGGCTGGACCCTTGCAGGCGATATTCAAAAAATGAATCAGAATGCCCTTAAAACAGCTCGCAATTTTTTCGGCGTCCTCAGTATTCAGGAATATAATGCGGATGATCCGTCATCTCACCGTCTTAGTATGCAGCATGGACGGATCTCGCATGGAATACAGTACCAGGCAGCGAACAGAAAAAAAATAGTTACAACATACTACCACCGTTCAAGCGGCATAGGCCGGGCAATCATTACGCATCCGAAATATACTCATGAAAAAAATATCCGTATCGGCGTTGTCGGACTCGGAGCAGGAACACTTGCGGCTTACGGAAGACCAGGGGACTATTTCAGATTCTATGAAATAAATCCTCACGTGGCAGAAGCTTCTTTTGGTAAAATGGCCAGCTTCTCCTTTCTTAATGACTGCAAGGGAAAAGTTGACCTGGTTATGGGTGATGCAAGAATTTCGATGGAAAGAGAACTCAGGGAAAATAAGAGACAGAATTTTGACGTACTTGCAATCGATGCATTCAGCAGCGATTCTATTCCGGTGCATCTTTTAACCAAAGAAGCGATCGATATCTATTTTCAGCATCTTAACAGGGACAGGGGAATTCTCGCACTTCATATTACCAACAGGCACCTCAACCTCCAGCCGATAGTCTCGCAGTTATCGGATTCGATCGGTTTAAAAACTGTTCTCATCGATGACAATACAACTACAACCGGAGAATGGAAAAATACCTGGATGCTTCTCTCAAAAAACAGGAAAATTCTTCAAAGTACATTGATCGCCAATGCATTGTCGAAAATGGGAAAAAACAATAAAAAATTCAGACCATGGACAGATGACTACAGCAACCTGTTCCAGATAATCAAATACAATTGATTATACCCGATCCTGTTACAACTATAATTCAAATGAACAACTAATAATTTTATTCCGCGACGCAAACATTATTCCTACCTTCAGTCTTTGCTCTATACAATGCCCTGTCAGCATTATAGATCAGGAAACTAAGGTCCTTATCGAAATCCGGCGTACAGACAGCAACACCGAAACTGGCTGTAATTTTAATTATATCTTCAGTTTCATCTATGTGGAATTCCGTTTTTTCAATTTTATGTCTCATCCTTTCCACTATAGCGCATATTTTTTCATTATTAGTATCCGAAAGACAAATAAGAAATTCTTCTCCCCCATATCTTGCAATAAAATCATAAGTCCTGGACATTCCTAAGAGACATTTTGAAAATCTCTGCAATACAGCGTCCCCGGCCTGGTGACCGTAGATATCATTAATCTTTTTAAAATGATCAATATCTGTCATTATCAAACCTATGGATTTTCTGGTTCTGCGGCTTCTTTCAAGTTCCAAATCGAATCTTTCCGAAAAAGCCCTTCTGTTAAGAACGCCGGTAAGGTAATCCATTGAAGCATTCCTTTCTGCCTCAGCCCTTGCTTTCTTCAGCTCTTCCTCATTTTTATAATATGCAAAGATCTCCTTATCTATAATAACATTGAAATCCTTAAGAGCCTGTTCAGTTTCTTCAATAATTTTTTCTTTTTCCTTCAGTTGTGTTTCAATATCCGTGTTCAGCTTGGCAAGATTATAATTATTTTTTTTCATAAAGCGCAATTTCAGATGAATATCGATGCGGTTAAGAACTTCATTAATATTAAAAGGTCTTGTTAAATAATCAACGCCTCCGGAGGTGAATATTTTGTCCTTGTTTTCAACAGTTTCATTTCTGCAGATATAAATAATCGGTATATCAGCCAGTTTCTCATTTTCCTTTAGCATTTTGCAGATCTCATACCCGTCTGTTTCTGAAATATCTATTTTAAGTAAAAATAAATCGGGCGGGTTTTCCAATGCGGACTGCTTTGCTGAAAGTCCGTTGGAAACGCTTCTCACGTTATAACCGTTCTCCCTCAGCATAATAGTCAGGAGATTAATGATGGACGGAGAATCGGATATAAGAAGTATACCGGCGTTAGTTCTAAATCCCGATTCGTGCATTATTGCTGTTCCTTTACCTTTTTTCTTGTGATCTTAAATACCAGCTTAAATCTCTGGCTATACTTGTTGAAGTCAAAGCAAGGACAGCCGGATCGGTATAGTTTCTTCTCTTCGCACATACGTATGCCTGCTCAAATTTATAATCATCACCGGCTAAAGCGCCGATAAAGGAAATATTTATTTTATTCCTTAATGTAAATTATTTCTTCCGCTTTCACGCTCATTTCGTCAACTAAAATAATTCCTACATATCTTTCAGGATGTCAGGCTGCCGTCCGCCGCTTATAAAATAAATCCTGTTTTCAGTAATTAAAAATGCTTGATCTTTTTCATTGTAAAAGCAATTTTTGCAAAATTCCATATTGATCGAAGCTGCAAATGAACACTGATACTCGTTTAAAAACAGCCGGTAAAAGGAATTTAATTTTTTAAGAATGGATAAAGATAAAACGGCAAAATAAATGATAAAGATTTCCGGGTTAAATAAAGCATTCAGAGAACAGGTGCTTTTCGATGATTTAAGCCTTAGTGTAAACCGCGGCGAAAAGATAGGCCTTGTAGGACGGAACGGGCATGGGAAATCCACATTGTTCCAGATGATACTGGGGAATATCGATGCAGATTCCGGTACTATTTCGGCTCCGAAAAATTACCGCATAGGGCACCTGGAACAGCATCTTCATTTTAGTAAACCGACAGTTCTGGAAGAATGCTGCCTTGGCCTTCCGCCTGATGAAGAATACGAGACATGGCAGGCTGAGAAAATACTATCAGGGCTCGGCTTTTCCGAACCAGATTTGGAAAGAGCGCCGTCCGAGTTTTCGGGCGGATACCAGATACGCATGAACCTAGCAAAGCTTCTTGTTTCGCGGCCCGATATGCTTATGCTCGATGAGCCGAATAACTATCTTGATATCGTTGCAATAAGATGGCTGGAGGACTTTTTAAAATCATGGGAAGGCGAATTTATTCTTATAACACACGACAGGAGTTTCATGGACAGCGTTGTTACACATGTGGCAGCCATACACCGTACAAAAGCCAGAAAAATAGAAGGCGATACAGAGAAGCTCTATAGCCTGATAAACCAGGAAGAAGAGATATACGAAAAAACTCGTCTTAATGAAGCAAAGAAACGCAGGCAGGAAGAGATGTTCATAGCACGCTTCAAAGCGCGGGCGAGTTTTGCAAGCCGTACGCAGTCCCGCGTAAAAAAGCTCGAGAAGCAGGGCGAAATGAAAGCTCTTGACAACATTGAAGACCTTGAATTGTATTTTAACAGCGCAGATTTTGCCGCAAGCCAGATGATGTCCGCGGAGAATATATCCTTTTCGTATAACGGCAAGGAACCTTTTCTGATTGACGGCTTTTCAATCGGCATAGGAAGGCGCGACCGCGTCTGCATAATTGGAAAAAACGGCAAGGGAAAATCGACGCTGCTTAAGCTTCTTGCAGGAGAACTGAAACCGGTCAGCGGGCGTATCAATAAACATCCTGTATTAGAAGAAGGATATTTCGGGCAGACAAATAAAATCGATCTTGATGATAAAAAGACGATCGTTGAGGAATTAAGAAGCGCAGATAAAGCATGCAGCGAATACAAAGCAAGATGCATAGCAGGCGGGCTCATGTTCTCGGGAGACAACGCCCTAAAAAAGATAAAGGTATTATCCGGGGGAGAAAAAAGCAGGGTGCTGCTTGGAAAAATTCTTGTGACCCCATGCCATATCCTGTTCCTTGATGAACCGACGAATCATTTGGATATGCAGTCTTGCGATTCCCTGATCGAAGCAATAGACAATTTTGATGGCTCTATGGTAATGGTTACTCACAACGAAGCGCATTTGAGAGCGGTTGCCACAAAGCTTATTGTCTTCGATAATGATACAATAACAGTATACACCGGCACTTACGATGAATTCCTGAACGATATAGGCTGGTCGGATGAGGAACTAAAAATTTAGAATACTTAGAGCCTATTTTACTTGATAATTCCAGTATTAGCTAAAAGGATAATATCTATAGCACAATTATAAATCTACTGAAATTGATACTTAATCGAAATAATCATTTATGTCAAAATCAGATTTCCATTCTATTGTTCGTATTGGCGTTTCGGTAAACGGCCAGACGGTTTTTGAATTTTTATGCAGCAGCTTTCCGAAAATCTCCAGGTCCGTCTGGCAGAACAGAATTGAGTCCGGCAATGTATCTTACGAAAATTCAAAACCGGTTGAGATGCCGGATACCGCAGCAGCAGGGATGAAAATATATTATTACAGAGAAGTCGAAAACGAAACCGTTATTCCATATAAAGAAAAAATTCTTTTCGCTGATGAGCACATACTGGTAGCTGACAAACCCCATTTTCTTCCTGTTGCCCCGGCAGGGAAATATGTAAATGAGACGCTTTTAAACAGACTGAAAAAAAACACAGGCATTGACAACATGGTTCCCGTAAACAGGCTTGACCGTGAGACAGCCGGCATTGTTCTTTTTTCCATAAACAGTCGTTCAAGAGATGCTTACTATAATCTGTTCAGAAAAAGACTTGTTCATAAAACATATAAAGCAGTCTCTCCGGAAAATCCAGCTGTCAAAGGCAATAAGTGGCGAATCGAGAACAGGCTTGTTCAGGGCGATCCGTGGTTCAGGATGAAATGTTATAATGGGAATGTTAACAAAGGTAACGAAGTTAATGCTATAAGCAATATAATTTTAGAAAAATGCGACAATGGTTTTTGCTATTTTACTATTCATCCCGAAACCGGGCAAAAACATCAATTGAGAGTGCATTTGGCTTTACTTGGATACCCCATCTTAAACGACAGATTTTATCCGGTTCTTTTTCCGGAAGAAGCAGATGATTTTTCAAAACCATTAAAGCTGCTCGCAGAAAAGATATGTTTTAAAAGCCCTCTGACCGGGCATCTGCAGGAGTTTGAAACAGAGCAGCACCTGTAATTATTTTTTATTCTTGCCGTAAATCTAATAAAATATAAATACCGGTTTAAAATATATTCCAGCTGATTAAAAATTATATTATTATTTTGTGATATAGACTTTTAAATAATTGAGGAATAAAAATGTCAGTTAATAAAAACATCCAAATAGTAAGTAAAGAACTCAATATTAAAGACGAGCAGGTTGAAGCAGTAGCTGCCCTGTTATCCGAAGATTCGACCATACCATTTATAGCGCGTTACAGGAAAGAAGCAACCGGAGGGCTTGATGAAGTTCAGATTGCTGCAATAAGAGACAGATTGGAACAGCTGGACGAACTCGATAAAAGAAGAGAAGCCATTCTCAAGTCTATGAAGGAAATGGATAAGCTTACTCCGGAACTCGAAAAAGAAATTATTGCAGCAGAGACACTTGCGAAGCTTGAAGATATTTATCTTCCCTTTAAGCCGAAAAGAAAAACCAGGGGAAGCGTAGCAAAGGAAAAAGGCCTGGAGCCGCTTGCCGAACTTATATTCTCACAGAAAAAAATCGACCTTGAGAAAACCGCAACAGAATATATAAATACAGAACTTGGAGTGAACACATCCGAGGACGCTCTTCAGGGGGCAAGGGATATTATTGCTGAATGGATAAATGAAAACAGTCTTGCCAGGGAACATGTCCGCAATCTGTTCGCAAAAAGTTCATCTATGTCCTCAAAGATAATTAAAGGAAAAGAGAAAGAAGGCGGTAAATACCGCGACTATTTTGACTGGTCGGAATCAGTTGTAAATGCGCCATCGCACAGAATACTGGCGTTGCTCCGCGGCGCAGAAGAAGGATTTCTCTCCGTGCACTTTCTTCCTGAAGAGGACGAAGCCGTAGCTATTCTGGATAGAGAATTCATTAAAGCCGATAATTCTTCGTCAGAGCAAATAAAGCTTACAGTCAAAGACAGTTATAAGCGGCTCATGGGGCCGTCCATGGAAACCGAAATGCGCTCCATATTAAAAAAACGGGCCGATGTTGAAGCGATAAAAGTATTTTCGGATAATATAAGAGAGCTGCTCCTTGCGTCGCCTTTGGGACAAAAATCCGTGCTCGCGCTTGACCCGGGGCTTAGAACCGGGTGCAAACTTGTGTGCCTCAGCAGGCAGGGAACTCTTCTCCACAATGAGGCGATCTATCCGCTAGAGCCTCATAACAAAAAAACTGAATCAGCTAAAATTATAAAAGAACTTTGTGAAAAATATAAAATTGAAGCAATATCGATAGGAAACGGCACCGGAGGAAGAGAAGCTCTCGCGTTCTGCAATGAACTTGGACTTGAAAATATAATCATTACAATGGTTAATGAAAGCGGAGCGTCAGTATACTCGGCTTCGGAAACAGCGCGTAAAGAGTTCCCGGATTACGATGTTACGGTAAGAGGCGCCGTCTCCATCGGTAGAAGGCTCATGGATCCGCTTGCGGAGCTTGTAAAGATCGATCCGAAAGCTATCGGGGTTGGACAGTATCAGCATGATGTGGATCAGAAGGATCTGAAAAAATCGCTCGATGATGTTGTGGCAAGCTGCGTAAACTCGGTGGGCGTAGAGGTAAATACTGCAAGCGGCCACCTGCTTCAGTATGTTTCCGGTCTTTCGGCAAGGATGGCGGACAGCATCATTGAGATCAGGACCAGGAACGGCCCTTTCAAATCGCGGGCAGAACTGAAAGAAGTCCAGGGAATGGGCCCGAAAACTTATGAACAGGCAGCAGGTTTTCTGCGCATCAGGGATTCGGAAAATCCGCTGGACCGGAGCGCGGTTCATCCTGAAAGCTACAGGATAGTTGAGCAAATGGCTGCCGATCTTTCATGCACTGTAACCGACCTGATAAACGACAGTTCCCTTAGAGATAAGATCAGGCTTAAAAATTATATAACCGAAAGCGTCGGCCTCCCTACCCTAATGGATATCGTAAATGAACTCGCAAGGCCCGGAAGAGATCCGCGCAAAGAATTCGAACTATTCAGCTTTTCAGAAGGAGTGCATCAGATATCGGATCTTGAACCCGGCATGAAGCTACCCGGTATTGTAACAAATGTTACGGCATTCGGAGCATTTGTCGATGTGGGAGTGCATCAGGACGGGCTTGTGCACATAAGCCAGCTTTCGGATGGATATGTCAACAGCCCTGCTTCGGTTGTTAAAGTGCATCAGAAAGTTAATGTTACTGTAATGGAAGTTGATGTTGAAAGGAAAAGAATATCCTTATCCATGAAAAGCGATCCAATGAATCCGGAAATAAAAAAAGAAAAGAAGAAAGAACGTACAGAAAAAAAACAGCATGCCGGGAAAAATAAATCAGCAGAGAAAAAGAATAATAACAGGAATAACCAGCCTGGAAAAGTTCTTCCGTTCGCAGGCCTTGCAAATTTACTGAAGAAATAATTCAGTCTACCGCGTCTGGCTAATAACGATATATTCGATAAGCAATATCGGTATACACAATAATTGATCCCATACAGGCATTTTTTAACTACTCTTTAGAGACAGCTTTATCAGATGATTGGACGGAGTAGAAACCAGCGGAAATTAGTAATCCAATTCTAAATCACTCAGGTTGACTGACTTTTTTAGCAAAACTACATAGACGAACCGATAAAAAAAAGTCAGCCAAGTTGAATAAATTACAATATTTAAATTTTATAAAAAAATTCAAGTTAATCTTGCCGTTTACTAAACTCTTTTATATATTTAGATGATAAATTTAAAAGATTTGCTTAATGTTTTTCAATAAATGTTTAATTTTACCGGTTTTACAGCTATTAGCTTATCAGGATTTTTTAATCAAGATATCAAGATGTTATAAAAGTAATATGCATTAAATGGTCTTATTCAGCTAACATAATTTTAAACAATTCATATTTAATATTAAAACGGAGAAAAATTATGAGAATAAATTTAAACGTATTGAAAAGCTTTATTGCTTTTTCTATCATTTTTCCGGCATTTTTATTTATAAACTTTTCCGCATGCGGCAATAGTACTACTCAGGATTCTCCTGATACAGGTTCACCTTCTATTCCTTTAAACCTTAAAACAACCTCGATATTATCATATAGAGTAAGTCTTGCATGGGATGCATCAACAGATAATAAAGGAGTAACCGGATACAGAGTATATCGTGATGGCAGTGCAATCGGCACTTCAGCCAACACAACATACAGCGACACATCTGTCAGCGCAAGCGTTAGTTACGCGTATACAGTATCTGCTTACGATGCGGCAAACAATGAAAGCGGAAAGTCGGATGGGATTAATGTTACTACCCCGGCTGGAGCAACGGAACCGACTATTATTGACCATCGCTTTACAGACGCTTCAGTTATACCTGATACATACATTACAGCCGCAAAAAGCAACCTCCATATTGCATATCAGCATACTTCACACGGAAGCCAGATAATTTCCGGCATGGATGCACTGGAAGCTTATGCACCATACAACAACAGATATGAATGGAGCGATAACGGAAGCGAAGGTCTGGATCTTGATTATTATGATCCTATTATGGCAGGATATCACGACCTCAGTACAGAGGATTCCGAAAATGCAAACGGGGATACACCCTGGACAATCGCAACAAGAACATTTCTGGATAATACAAGTAATTATCATATAAATGTTGTAATGTGGTCATGGTGCAGTATTAATGGACATAATATTAGCAGATATATCACAAATATGGAAAAATTAATATCCGAATACGGAGTCGGCGGCAGTAATGCCAGGGCAGCGGCTCATCCTGTTGAGTTCGTATTTATGACTGGACATAGCCAAGGCCAGGGCGAGAGCGGTTTCGTAGCACAGGCTGCCGCAACGATACGCGAACATTGCGTAAACAATAACCGCTGGCTTATAGATTATTATGATATTGAGTGCTATGATCCAACAGGAAATTATTACGGAGATAAAAACATAACAGATAATCTTGCTTATGTTGCCGGCAACTGGGCTATCGAATATATTAATGCTAACGATGGCAGTATTCTCGATATATTAACAATGGGAGACGGAGGCAGCTTCAGTGGATGCACGAGTTGCGCTCACTCGGATACTCCCAGGCAGGCAACTCTGAATTGCGTGCTAAAAGGCCAGGCAGCATGGCAGCTCTTTGCACGCATTGCAGGTTGGGAAGGAAACTAATAACAAAACATAGTATTGTTTTCTGCATCATAATTCCGTCAGTCCGCACATTTTTTATTAGACGTTTCAAGAAGGCTGATAAACAAATATTAATATAAAAACGTCATGTTGTTATATCAGCCTTAATATCTTTAAAACAAATAATAAAAACCTTGACAGTTAACATATCTCTTATTGTAAAATAACCAGGTTCCACGAATAATATTCGGGAAAGAAAAATTATTTTAAAATTTTTAATAAAGGAGCAAAAATGAAAAAGATATTATTAACGCTCATTTTAATATCGGCTTTTTCATTAACAGGAACATTAGCAATGGATAAACCAGGGATGTATATGGAATTTAAAACGAATACAGGAGATTTCCTGTGCGAGTTGTATTATAAGGAAGTGCCTTTAATGGTTTCCAATATTGTCGGATTAACTGAAGGTACCAGGGAATTTACCGATCCTGCTTCGGGGAAACCTGCAAAACGCCCTTTCTATAACGGACTTATTTTCCACAGGGTTATTGACGGTTTTATGATACAGGGCGGAGATCCGATGGGAAACGGAAGAGGAGGCCCGGGTTACAAACTTATAGATCAGATAAGCAGGAATCTTAAACATAACAGCGAAGGCATGCTTTCAATGGCCAATGCCGGGCCGGATACAAACGGCAGCCAGTTCTTTATTACGCTTGCCCCGACACCGCATCTTGACGGGAAACATGCAATAATTGGAAAAGTAGTAGAAGGCATGGATATCGTTAAAAAAATCGGTAAAGTAAAGAAAGATCGATCCGACAAACCTTCGGAAGATGTCATTATGAAAGAAGTAAAAATTGTCAGGATAGGCGAAGAAGCTAAAGCATTCGATGCTGAGAAAGAATTTGCAAAAAAAAATAACATTGAAAAAAACCGGCAGGGAGACAAACAAAAAGAGGCAGAAATATTTTTAAAAAAACTGGGTGTCGATACAGCTAAAATACAAACGACCAAAAGCGGACTGCAATACTATGTAAGCAAACCCGGAAGCGGAGAGAAACCTGCTAAAGGTAAAACCATTATTGCCCACTATGCCGGTTACCTGACAAATGGACAAAAGTTCGACAGTTCATACGATCGGAAACAGCCATTCTCAACTGCTATAGGCGTAGGCAGAGTAATACCCGGCTGGGATGAAGCATTTTTAGCCATGGGAAAAGGCGAAAAGAGAGTATTGATAATACCTTATCAACTGGCTTATGGCGAGCAGGGTTATCCCGGTGTTATTCCTCCGAAGGCAACCTTGATTTTTGACGTAGAATTACTGGATATAAAATAATTGTATTGAAGGATCATACTCTTCATTCTTATTCGATGCAGTATTACGCCTCGAAATAAAAACTGAAAAGCATGATCCTTTGTATATACAGAAAAAATTAAGATACCGCAATATTCCTCGAATTAACAATTCAGGATATTTATTTCTTACAATAAATATCTACCCTCAATTATATAGATGTTATATATTATTCTTTTGACTTATTGAGAATCCGGATGTAAAATAATAAAATTGATTTTACAGGAAAAGTAATTATATTATTATTTTCTTTCTGAAATGTTTTCATCCGGCGAAATCGGGCTGTGGTTCATAGCTGCCGCTTTCGTTAAAGCAAATATTTATAATCCGCCACGTTTTAACGGCAACCAATTCGGTTAAAAAAGCAAACTATGAAAATAAAAATCTCATTTAATCCATATTTACGCAGCATTGCAATAGCCGGTATTGTATTATTTCTGTTGCAAGTCGCGGGTCTATTCTTAAGCTGTTATGTTTATCTTCAAAATTTATCATTAAAAATAATAATTATTTATTTTATTGCTGCGTTTGGCATAATCGCGTCGTTTGTTGTTATATATTTATTGATATTGCCCCCAAGGCTAAAACGACTCATTTCAGCTTTAAATAATATAGCTGAAAAAATTTACGACCGGAATTACGACGGCAATACATTAAAAAAAATCGCTTTTGAAGATTTGCTAAAGGAAAGCGAATCTGTAATTACAAATTACCGTAATTCAATTGAGGCTACCGAAACCCAGATAACAAGGCTGGTCGATGCTATTGAGAAAAACTCGGATGTATTGAAATTCTTATCACAGAAGGCGGAAGAAAATTTTAAATCTACAGAGACTGATCTTAAGACTGTGGAAAATATTTCATCAATGACTGCTGAGATTGTCGAAGGCGCCGAAGAACAGCATGTGAGCCTGGGGCTTCTTGTTGCAAGAATGATTGATTTTACCAGGATAATAGAAACTATAGCTGTCGAATTAACAAACCAGCTTAATGTTATCGATTCCATATCCGACAGTTTCGCGGCCGGCAATCAATATTTACGTAAGATGCAGCAGAGCATGGAAGAAATCAGCGCCAGTTCAGCGAAAATGGCCGAGTCTCTCAAACTCATCACAAAAATATCCGGCCAGATTAATTTGCTGTCTTTGAACGCTGCCATAGAATCCGCGCGTGCTGGAGAACACGGGCACGGCTTTGCTGTAGTGTCCGATGAAATATCCAAACTGGCTGAAATGACTTCCTCAGGCATAAAGGAAATAGACGCGCTCATAAGCAGGAACGAAAAAGAAATTAAAAACGGCATATTAAACGCAGGCAAGACCTTTGAAACGATAACCGATGTTCTTCGCGGAGTATCTTCGGTAAAAGAAATGATGCATTCCGCTAATGAAAAAATGACATTCCAGATCCATAATAATTATATAGTAGATGAAGAGTCGGAAAAAGTTAAAAGCGGCACAAGCGCGATTAAAAACGCCATAGAAAAACAGAAATTCGCCATCGACGGACTAGTTGTATCAATCGGAGAAATACGCGAAATGTCTCAGTACTTTTCATATCTTACATCCAAGATTGTAAGCAATGTTGCCGAGATTTCAGATGGAATAAAAAAAATTGATTATTCGGTTAAGTTAAAAAAATAGAACTCATCTCAAAAATTTTGTTATGTATTTCAATTTATCAAATATAAAACTTAATATTGAGATCTCTTGTAATATTTTTATCCGGTAATTCCGAATTAATCAACTGACTTTATTTATTCTTTTCTGCACCTTCTTCCATGATTCCGTAATTAAAAACGACTCGTCCATGTAATCAATCATTTTTATAAATCTTGCGATTGGAACGGAAAACGTAAGCATATCCGCTGGAATATAAGGCCTTGCAGAAGGATCGAACATACCGATAACAGCTCTTTGCCGTTCCTTATCTTTTTCGAGATAAGGATAATATATAATTCATCCCAATTTATAAATCCAGCTTACGATACACTTAAAGAATATTGATATTATCAGCCTGATAAAAATATATTGACAAAACATACTGCCGGATGTGTTTATAAATTCTTAAAATTATTATATTTAAAATTCTTTTTACGAGGCACAATGGACTATTCAAAGACAATAAATCTGCCAGCTACCGATTTCCCCATGAAAGCGAATTTGTCGCAAAGGGAACCGGATATGCTTAAAAAATGGAACGAACAGGATATATATGATGAAATTCAAAAAAGCAGGCAAGGCAGCGAAATATTTATTCTTCACGACGGGCCTCCTTACGCGAACGGCAACATTCATGTAGGCACTGCCTTAAACAAGATTCTGAAAGATATTATCGTTAAACATAAAACCATGTCCGGCTTCAAAAGCCTGTACGTGCCCGGATGGGACTGCCATGGATTGCCGATAGAACTTCATGTTCTTAAAGAATTAAAGGAAAGCAAAGATAATCTCGATGTTGTGAGCATAAGAAAAAAATGCAGGAAATACGCGGAAAAATGGGTCAAGATACAAATGGCCGATTTCAAAAGGCTCGGTGTTTTCGGCGATTTTAAAAATCCATACCTTACAATGTCGGCTCAGTACGAAGCAAAAATAGTCGAGATTTTCGGCGAAATATTCAGGAACGGATATATATACAGAAGCAAAAAACCGATCTACTGGTGCCCGACCTGCGAGACTGCCCTTGCTGAAGCGGAAGTTGAATACGCAGATCATACTTCGCCTTCTGTTTATGTAAAATTCAAAGTAGATCCAAAAACAGTAAACATCGACGGAGTCGACAAAGATAAACTCTATGTCGTCATCTGGACGACTACGCCGTGGACTTTGCCTGCCAACCTTGCATTGTCATTTCACCCGGACTTTCCTTACTCGGCATATAAATTCGGCAATGAATATTACATAGTCGCGGACGGTCTTGTTGACGCGATGTGCGGCATAGCAGGAATACAGAAAAGCGGGAAAACGCCTGTCACCATTGATCAGCTTAAAAAAATGAAAGTGTATCATCCGTTTATTGACCGTGAATCAAAGGTTATTTTTGGAACGCATGTAACCCTGGAACAGGGAACCGGAATTGTACATACAGCTCCCGGACATGGACATGAAGATTATATAATAGGACTCGAATACGGACTTGATACATATTCTCCTGTTGATTATCAGGGAAAATTTACGGATGAATATCCGGAGATGAAAGGGATAAATGTTTTCGATGCTAATCCGAAAGTAGTTGAATTATTAAAACAAAAAAATGTTTTAATATATACGCATGATATCAACCACTCTTATCCCCACTGCTGGAGATGCAAAAAACCGCTCATATTCAGGGCTACGGAACAATGGTTTTTAAAGATCGATCATAATGACATGAGGAAGAAAGCGCTTAAAGCAGTCGATAATACAAAATGGATCCCTAACTGGGGAGAAACTCGTTTCAGGAGCATGGTTGAAGGTAGACCGGACTGGTGCCTGTCGCGCCAGAGGTCATGGGGAGTGCCAATTCCTTCATTCAGATGCAAAAAGTGCGGGAAGAATTTAATGAGCGCTGAATCAATTCAGCATTTCGGTAAACTGGCGCTTACAAAAAGCATTGATGCATGGTACACCGACGACATCCGGGAACTGATCCCGGCCGGGACAAAATGTTCGTGCGGTTGTACGGATTTCGAAAAGGAATTCGATATTCTGGATGTGTGGTTCGATTCCGGGGTATCGCACTTCGCAGTGCTGGACGTGCGTGCTGAGCACAGGTGGCCTGCCGATATTTACCTGGAGGGAAGCGACCAGCACAGGGGATGGTTCCAGTCTTCGCTATGGCCTGCGCTCGCGCTGCGCGGACGTGCGCCGTTTAATACTGTCATTACGCACGGGTTCGTTCTGGACGAAAAGGGCGCTGCAATGAGCAAATCCATGGGCAACGTAATACCGCCTATAGATCTTATAAATAAATTCGGCGCAGACATTCTGCGGCTGTGGGTATCAAGCGAAGATTACAGGAACGACGTTAAAATCGGCACAGACCTGATGACTCAGGTCGCTGACTCGTACAGAAAAATCCGCAATACGTTTAAATTCATAATAGGCAATCTTTCGGACTTCAGTCCAAAGGATGCCCTGAAATATGATGATCTGAACGACATCGACAAATGGATACTGAATAAATTATATCATTTATCAGCTCAAATAACTAAAGCATATGAAAATTACGAATTTCATCTAGTATATAGAAGGATTCTTAACTTTTGCGCCGTGGAATTATCTTCAATATATTTTGACGTTTCCAAGGACATTCTTTACATAGAAGAAAAAAATGCCAAAAAAAGACGTTCTGTTCAAACTGCTCTAAAAGAATTATATGAAACAATACTCAGGCTTTCTGCGCCAATTCTTTCCTTCACATCTGAAGAGATATGGAAGTTCGGAGGAAATACCGGTTCAATACATACGCAGAAATACAACAAACTGAATGATGCATATAATAATCCGGATATCGAAAATAAAATGGAAGCCATTGTGAATATTAAAAAAGATGCGCTTAAAGCGCTCGAATTAAAAAGAGCGGAAAAAGCAATCAGGTCTTCGCTGGAAGCGGATTTAAAGATATTTCCCAAGGATGAAAATGTTAAAAAGTGGCTGAAAGATATGGGCAGCGATCTAAACATTTTTTTCCAGGCAGCAAAAGTGGAAATACTGGATGAAAAAAAAGCCGGGCTTGCTGAATATGAAAAATCATTTATTATGGCTGAAAAAACAGGCGGTGCAAAATGCATGCGCTGCTGGAACTTTACGGACAATATCGGCAGCGATGCTGCGCATCCGGAGCTTTGCCCAAGATGCACTAAAATTGTGAAGAATATTGCATAATATTTTTGAATACACCCGTTAAAGATTGCAGGAAAACAATTATTTTTAATTTCGAGGATAAATGAAAAAATATATTTATACGGCATTGATATTTATGGTTTCTCTCTTTCTGGATATAATTACAAAATATCTTGTACTAATCAATATTTCAGAACATGAAAGAATTAATATTGCGGGCAGCTTTATCCAGTTAACTCTTGTTTACAACAGGGGCGGACTTTTCGGTATCCTTCAGGGGTATCAGAATCTATTTTTAATAATTTCTATAATTGTATTAATATTTATAATTATATTTTTTATCTACGAAAAAAATAAGAACATGATTTTCTGTACTTCAATGGCTCTGATTACTTCCGGTGCAGTCGGCAACATACTGGACAGGGTTACGGGCAGGAAAGGAGTCGTGGATTTTATTTACATTGGAAGCGACAATGTGTTCCGCTGGTGGGCTTTTAATGTTGCAGACGCGGTTATAGTTGTCGGGGCATTCCTGCTTTTTATCATGTTTATAGAGCAGGAGAAAAAAAGAAAAGCAGCGGAAAAAACCGGAGAGAAAGAGTAAAAATATATAGAAATACTCTGTGTGTCAGCATAGAATTCGCTTTTTTTATAATATAAAAATGGGGCAGACACATGGGTCTGCCCCTACGGACGTTCAAATGCAAATACGCAGGCAGAATAATGTAGAGGCGACCCCATGTGTTCGCCCTGATAACAAAACAGTTCGCCACGCTCATTGCTACAAAATATCGTATCTATCCTCTAAGAACCTTAAAAGATGCTCTAAAACAGAGCATCAATATTAAAAACACATATTCAGTAAATAAATTAGATATCAACGATCTTTATACTGCCTTCAGCTATCTTCTTATTATCCTGTCCGGTTACTTCGAGCGTAAATTCGCCTTCATCATAAAAATATAAATTAGCTCTTACTCTTGTTTCTTCAGGTTTTACATCTATAGTTAATGATTCGAATTTTTCGGACTTATATTTGGTTTTTTTAAATATATTAATAATTAATTTCCCGACATTAAATGATGACTCGGCGCTGATAAGCGCGGTCAGCTCCCCAGTGGAAAACTGTTCGCCGCAACTTACTCCTTTGCCTTCTGTTGAAACGCCTTCGCAGAATTCTATTGTTTTCCTTGCTTTGCATCCGAAAAATAATATAAATATTATAAATAATAAAATTACTTTTCTCATCTATTTACGTCTCCCGTAATTGTGTTTTACTATATCGTGGATATGAATAACGCCGGCGATTTTCTTGTCCCTGCCGAGTACCGGAAGCAGGGTGATCCTGTTTTCTTCCATTATCATAAGCGCTTCCCTCGCAAGAGAGTCTTCAAATATCCATTTAGGTTCCGCCTTTGCAAAATCGTCGGATTTTTTTTGCAGAAAAGATTCATCTTCTTCGACCAGGCGCTTAATATCGCCGTCCGTAATAATACCCCTTAAATGCCCTTTACTGCCCTCCATCAGAACTGCGCCGAAATTAGTGCTTACCAATATCTTTATAACCTCGCGCATCGGTGTATGCCTTTGCACTATTGGCAGATTTGTTTTAACCATAAGATCGGATACGCAAAGCAGTGTCTGTCCCAGCCTGCCCTGCGGATGAAACAAATAAAAGTCCTCTTCTTTAACATTCTTTGCTTTCATTAAAGCAGCCGCGATTGCGTCGCCGAGAGCCAGTACGGTAGTAGTACTTGCCATGGGCGCCAGGTTTAGCGGGCACCCTTCCCTCTCTATTTTATAAGTAAGAAGTACATCCGCTTCCTTCGCGAGATCCGAGCCGGGATTGGACGTAATCGCGATTATACGCGTTTTCATAAGCTTTAAATGCGGGATCAGCTCCGCGATCTCCCTTGTTTCTCCGGAATGCGATACTGCAATCACAATGTCATTGCGTGTAATAAGCCCAAGATCGCCGTGCATAGCATCGGACGGATGCATAAACACGGCCTGGGTGCGTGTCGATGTGAGCGTAGCCGCGATCTTTTTACAGATAATGCCGGATTTGCCCATACCGGTAACAATGACCCGGCCTTTGCATTTCAATATGGCATCCACAGCCAAAGAAAAATTTTCATTAAGCGAGCGCGACAGATCCTTTAGCGAATCGATTTCAATACCAAGAACCTGCCTTGCTGTATCAAGATAATCTGTTTTTTTAGACTTTAGTAATCTCATAACAATGAACCCTGTAATTCCTCGTTATCATCTATCTCGCCGGTATCTTCTTTTATTTTAAGTTTTTTCTTTCTTACTTTTTTAGCACCTTTACTATCTTCCGTTTTCTGCAATATCTCTATTTTTCTCTCAGCTTCTTCCAGTTTTTCCCTGCATATCTTTTTTAAAACAACGCCTCTTTCAAAACGCTCAATAGAACCATCAAGATCAAGTGTCCCTTCCTCCAGCTTCCGTGCAATGTCTTCGAGCTCTTTCAGCGCTTCTTCAAAGGTAAGCTTATCGGGTGACTTCTCTTTTTTTTCCAAAATACACCTCTTTATTTGTAAAATTGACAGTACTATTAAATGATCCGTCTATCAGCACAGTCTGAACATCATCCCCGTCTTTTAATCCTTCAATACTTTTAATAATTTTACCATTATTATTTAATGTTAGCGAATATCCTTTTCCGAGTATGCCCACAGGGGAAAGATTGGACGCGCTATTATACGCTAATTCCAGTTTGTGGGATTTCTCTTTTAAAATATTATTCATAAGTAAAATATTATCAGGGAGCATCAGCAGCCTGTTCCTGCATTCCGTTATTAGCTCCTTCAACGATGAAACCATTATTGTCTCAACGTCGGAAAGAAACATTTCTGCGTTATGAACGATATCCATCGGATTCCTAAAAACACCAAGACTTTCTATACGCTCCAGTTTTTGCAGCAGGTTACGGGTAAGATAATTAAGCGAATTCATTGATCTTAAAGAAAGCTTCTCTGCGTAGTCGGCCAGCTCCGCCTTTACAGGTATGGCAATCTCAGCCGCTGCGGAAGGCGTAGGAGCCGCGTAGTCAGCAGCATCATCGGAAAGCGGATGATCGACCTGGTGCCCCACGGCCGAGATAATGGGAACATGCGAATTATAAAAAGCACGCACAACAATCTCTTCGTTGAAAGCCATCAGATCCTCGAACGAGCCTCCACCCCTGCCCGCAATAATAACATCGATATTATGCTCAGGTTTGTTGAGTTCTTCAATGCCTTTAACAACCGACTCCGCCGCAAGAGCGCCCTGCACTTTTGCGGGCGCTATTACGATTTCAATGTTCGGAAATCGCCTCATAGCTACTTTAATAATATCCCTTATCGCGGCTCCGGTCGGGGAAGTGACTATGCCGATACGCTGCGGCAAAAACGGTATTTTCTTTTTGTGCGAAGCATCGAAAATGCCCTCTTCCAAAAGCCGCTTTTTCAGCTGTTCAATGCGCTTTAGAAGCTCGCCTATGCCTTCAAGGCGCGCCTCAGAAACTATAAACTGGTACGTCCCTCTTTTATCGAAAATATTAATACTGCCGAACGCAAGTACATTCATTCCTTCTTCAAGCTTAAAATTCAGGCCCCTGTTCGCGTACTTAAAAAAAGCCGAAGAGATTACCGCACCGTTATCCTTCAGAGAAAAATATATATGTCCTGAAGAATGATACGTTAAATTTGATATCTCGCCTTTTACCCAAACGCTGTTTAGCTCCGGGTTCTGTTCCAGCGTATTTTTAATTGTTTTTGTGATTTCGGAAATAGTATAAACTCGCATCATAATACAATATATTTGTTTAATCCTGAATTTAAAATCAACATAATTTTTTCACAATGTGCCGTAAAATATTATAGAATAGGATTATTATTTTTTTAATTGCATTAAATAGCATAAGTCAATAACCTATAATTGTTCATAACGATACAATAACCGGAGCATATATGGCACAGGATCAACTGCAGACGTTAAAACTCGAGATAAGCAAAAATTTTACACTACTCCCTTACGAAAGAATAGCATTTCACAAAATACTCGGACTGGTAAAGTCCGAAACAGGCATGCAGATTCTTTTAAAAGAAATGAACCTGAATCCGCTGGTAAGAGAAAGTGCGATTATGAATTTAAAAGATATCAACAATAAAGAGGTACAGACTGCTTTTGCACTTCTTTTAAAAAAGAAAATTACAGACATAGAAAAAATATATATTTTTGAAAATTTTGAACATTTCGGCACTCCTGAAATTATTCCTATCGTAATAGAATTTATCGAAGAAAATAAAGTTAATGAAGATCAGATGGCTGTTCTTTCAAAGGCGTTTAGCGTACTTAAAGCAGTCGGCGGAGGATCGGACACTGTAAAAGATTACTTATATTCCATTGCTTCAAATAAAGACAGCACTAACAGTTTAAGGTCACTTGCCGTAATAGCGCTCTCTGCATTCAAAGACATAGTAATTCCGGGCGGAAAAGACAATAAAGCATTTCTGGAAGAAATATTAAAAGAAAATTCTGAAGAACTTATCTGTGCCGGTTACAATTCAATTTCCATTTTGAATGATGATATAACAAATAAAATCCGGCAGGACAAATCTGATGAAGAAGACATATTTACATACTCTCCAGAAAAAGACGACAGGGCAATACTGGATATACGCGTCCTTATAGGCAAAATGACATCAAAATTCGACACATACTCGGATAAAAATAAAATAGCAATTATTAATGCAATGATCTCAAGCAATCACAGGGAACTGCTGATATATCTTATGAAAGCTCTAAACTCGAGTAACACTGTATTAATGGACATGACTCTTGATCTGCTTCTCGCTAACACACAAAAACTCCACGACCCCGACAAACTCTTCCGGAATCTTATTTCCCTGTCAATAGACAGCCCGAGAGGTGGAAGGACTATAGTAGCTATTTTTGAAAAATATTTCAATAATCTAAAAGAAACCAGAAGGAACATGCTTTTTAAAGATAAGCTGTTCAACTATATGATCGTTACTCTCGAAACCTATTTCGAAACCTACAGAAAAGACTTTATGGTTGCCGAAGTAGTGGAAAAAAATTTCCCCGAAAATGTTCAAAAAATACGCCGGTTCATTTTAAATAAATTTCCCCCGGAATATAAAAAGAAAATATTCAATTTCCTGAAATCGAACGACAGTTCCATTCTTAAAAATATTCTAACAGAGATCGGTGGATATATACCTTATATTAATGAATCCGAAAAAGACGAACTGGAATGTTTTCTGGAAATGCTTTACGAAAAAGAAATCAGGTCCAGGGAAATTTATGCTTCGAGAATTGACGATATTATATTTGAAAAACGGTATTTAAAGGACAGAATTATACGGATATGCGAAATAATAGGAAAATTAAAAATAGAAAACGGCGCAAGCCCGCTGGTAATCATCTATAATTATGTTAAAAAATATACAGATAAAGAAATACTCGATGCCGCTTCCTATACTCTTTCAATGCTTAACTATTCATATATGCTCGGAGAACTGGAAGTTCTGTTATCAGCCGGAGATGAATCCGAACAGCAAAAAGCAGTCCAGTATCTGTCTCTTTACTCGGATCAAAGATCGCTCAATATTATACTCGACTACTTAAAGCAGCATGCGGATTCCTCTTCAGACGTCATTGTAAACCTGCTGAATACTCTTTTAAAACAGAACCTGTTTGGAAACGTAGCAGCCGGTTCTGCACTAAAGGAAATAATCGAAAAAAATCAGAACATAGAAATTAAAAGGCTGGCTATTCTGTGTCTGGGGAAATGCGCAAGGGAAGCGGACATACAATATCTTGATGGATTGTTCAATTCATTTAAGGATAATCCTCCGAAAGAGGCTATAATAATGTCTGTTGAGCATATTATGAATCATGCATTAAACATTAATAAGCGGCCCATAATACAAATCTTATCCGAATACATTAAGGATCCAGGCATCAAAGTGAGAATTCTTTCCTGCTATTTATTAACTAAAATGGGCAATAAAAATGCATTAAAATCCATTATGGATATGATGACTATTAAAAATAAAAAGATCCAGAGAGAAATAATTTCAATATTTGAAAATCTTAAGTCTATTGATTTCGCATATTTCCTGATATCGCTTTTAAAAGATGAATATGCGATATCGGCCGATATTATTTCGCTATTAAGCCTTCTCCCGAAAGAAGAATTAAGCGAGATCGACCATTTTATTACAAATATTTTTAAAAAACATGAATTTATCGGGGCTAAAGAAACCGCAGATGTCACCACGCAGCCTGTTAACGGACTCATTGAAGATAAATGCTTTATTCTAAACATAGAAATAAATAATTTTATAGAACAAATAAACACTCTAAGCATAATCGAAATGAAAATGCTGCAACAGCAGATAAATGACATCGTTATTCCTGAAATTTCCGGCGCAGGCGGAACTGTTACCCATATACTTCACGGCAAAATAATGGCATATTACAGGGATCCATTGATCGCATGCAAAACAGCATTATCTATTCACGATAATTTTATAAAATTCAACAGTACAAGACTTGCCGCTGACAGATTCAAAATATTTATTCAGATATTGTCGGAAAACATTAAAATAATAAATGATGAAGTAATAAATCTTGATGAATCAGAAATACGGCATCTCAATTCAATGCCGGTTTATAACAGGATCATTACAGACGAAAATACAAAAAGCCTTATTGATAAAGAATATAACATACAGCCAATACCTGATATGGAATTTATACAATGTACTATTAATAACCGTTTCCAGGAAATAATCGGGCCGGTAAATTTTATTAATTTATCCGCATTGATATTAAATAAACTGTCCAAAGAAATTGATGAAAGGAAGAAAAGAGAGCTCGAGCTCGAAGCCGAGTCAAAGCAGAAACAGAGCATGCAGAACAAATCGCCCGAAGCGATTGCTTACGCACAGGCAATGGATGACCTGGGCAGAATATTAAAAGATGACTTAAACAACGTTAACAAATATATACAGAAAAGATCAACAGACAGAGAACTCTTAACAAATGTTTCAAAAATGCTTTCAAATGTATATAAAAGGTTCTTCGTGGAAAAATCGAAGATATTCTCGGAAATGGAGTAATAATTCAATAGTGTTAATGATAATTAATGCCCTTATATAATCTTTCCTTTATAAAATATTTTCGCCCTTTCAGGAAGGGCTTGCATGTAAAAATAAAAAAAATAACCCGATTGTCAACAGGAATACAAATAATGCTTGAATTATCGGCCTGTATTATGTCATATATGTCAAAAAAATTTATGTTTTATTTTACTTTGATTTCTGAAAATACTTTATTATTATAACAATACTGTATAATAAAATATTTTCTCTGATATAATTTTTAAAAAAAAATTCGATAAATAAAAAAAAAGTTTGAATTATTTTCATTCTATTTTTAGAAAGGATTGCTTTTAAAAAAATAACAGCAGGAGATTCCTATACGGAATATTGCAAAAATTATTAAAAAAAATGGATCCTGAAATAGATCCGCATCTCTTTCTTTGGGGGATGGAGAAATGGATAAAAATCTTCTCCTAAGTAAATCATTGAGGCCAAAAACAGCCTCTCCTATTCACTATCTTACCGTTGGAAACAGAATACCAAAGGATTACTTTGTTACCAGAGGAAAAGGTGAGAGTAATATCACAATTCATGCCGGCTCGTATCATCTTGCATTAAAGAAAGCCGGGATCGAGATGTGCAATATTATCACTTATTCTTCAATTTTACCCGCCATTGCACAGGAAATTAAAAAAACAACTAACCATGTTCACGGATGTGTCATGGAGAGTATTATGGCTGTTGCAAACGCTGAGAAAGGCGAAAACGCGACCGCAGGGATTATTTATGGATGGCTGTACGATAAAAAGTCCGGTGAAAAATACGGCGGCCTTGTATGCGAATATAACGGCAACAAGACCGATGAATCGGCAATAGATCAATTGCATGACAGCCTTCAGGAACTATACGTAAACGGATTTTCCAAAAAGTATTTCCTAAAGGATATTCGTTGTATTACTGAAAACATTATTCCCAAAAAGGAATATGGAACTGCCATTGTTGCGTTATGTTTTACGAATTATATTTATCCTGTTATTAATGGATAATAATAATGACAATTAATCCAGGTTTCGGAGATGTCCCTCCCGAATTTTCAGTTTATAAAAACTCAAAGATAGTAATTCTGCCGGTTCCCTTTGACGCTACGAGCACATGGTTAAAGGGAGCCGATAAAGCTCCGGACGCGATTATCGAAGCGTCATGGAATATGTATCTGTACGATATTGAAACCGACAGTGAAGTTTACAAACTCGGCATTTATACCGATAAACCTGTAAGTGAAGACAAATCCCCGGATAAAATGGTAAATGACACCAGAGAAAGGATAACCGGCCACCTGCAGAATAACAAATTCGTTGTTACCATTGGAGGGGAACACTCGGTCTCGATAGGATCGGTTTACGCTCATAAAGAATTTTTCGGCAATAAAGTCTCAGTGCTGCAATTTGACGCTCACGCAGACCTCCAGGATGAATATAACAGTTCAAAATATAATCACGCATGTACCATGTCCCGAATAAGGGAAGCATGCCCCATCGTTCAGGTAGGCATACGGAGCATGGACCGGTTCGAGCGCAGCCGTTCCGATGATAAGCGTGTTTTTTATGCTGAGAACATTCATAGTAATCCGGACTGGATGGATTCGGTTGTTGAACTGCTGACCGATACAGTTTATATTACGATCGATATTGATGCCTTTGATATTTCCATTATGCCGTCTACCGGAACTCCGGAACCCGGAGGTCTTTTATGGTATGATGTACTGGAACTGTTAAAAAAAGTCACATCAAAAAAGAAAGTAATCGGTTTTGATGTCGTAGAGCTTTGCCCGAATGAATACAGTAAACCTTATGATTTCCTGGCAGCAAAATTGATATACAAGCTCTTAAGCTATATTTTTAATCATCCGTAGAGACGCACGGCCGTGCATATAATACATATTTGGAGAATAATTAATCATGAACAAAAAAAGCCTGTTAAATAAACAAATAAAACACATCGATATTACATCGTTCGATGCTACTAAAATAATCGATTCGATGAGCGATATGTCTTTTACAGCGCGCGATACTGCCGCTGCTGCCGAAATATTCAAGCGTATGATCATGGACAAAAACTGCTCGATAATTCTGACGCTTGCAGGCAGCACCAGCGCTGCAGGATGTATGAAGATATACGCGGATATGATAAAGTACAACATGGTAGACGTCATAGTAGCTACGGGCGCGAGCATAGTGGATATGGACTTTTTTGAAGCGCTCGGATTCAAGCATTATAAAGGCAGCCCTTATGTTGATGATAAAAAACTGCGCAGCCTTTACATTGACAGGATATATGACACATTTATTGACGAAGAAGAACTTCAGCATTGCGACTCTGCCATCAAGAAGATCGCTGACTCCTGCGAAGCGCGCCCCTACTCCTCTCGTGAGTTTATTTCAAAAATGGGAGAATATCTAACTAAAAATGCAAAAAAGAAAGACTCGCTTGTTGAGTTGGCTTACAGACATGGTGTGCCTGTATTCTGCCCTGCATTCAGCGATTCGAGCGCAGGCTTCGGCCTTGTTATGCATCAGCACGAAAAAGGTAAAAACTACACAACAATAGACTCTGTCAGGGACTTTTACGAGCTTACACAGGTAAAAATAAAAGCTAAAACTACAGGCCTTTTTATGATAGGCGGAGGCGTACCCAAGAACTTTGCCCAGGATACCGTTGTTTGCGCTGAGATACTGGGAAAGGAAGTTCCGATGCACAAATACGCGGTACAGATCACGGTAGCTGACGTACGCGACGGCGCATGCTCCAGCTCGACATTAAAGGAAGCATCCTCATGGGGCAAGGTGGACACAACCTACGAGCAAATGGTTTATGCTGAAGCAACATCCGTTCTTCCGCTGATCGCGAGCTATATTTATCACAGCAAGGAATGGAAAAAGCGTACGAGACGCAACTGGGGTAAGCTTTTTAATTAGGATACAGCTTAAAAATATAACTTTAATTCCGTCAGTAACTACAAATTGAAATAAATATTAAGCATCTCCTCTCGCAATATCCAGTTCCTGAAATCTCAAACGGTACTTGCGTACTGCATTATTTCTATATGAAAGATTTGTCGCTAAAACCATAAAGGGATTTCGAAAGAAAATAAGATTTATAAAAAAACGCTTTAGAATATTGGAAATCGAATAATAATCTCTGTTGCAAATTTCATTTTCATCAATAATATTCGACCATGACAGATTCTTATATTTAACTACAGGGAATGTAAGCGTATAATAATCCCAATCCTCAGGAAATTTATTTGCAGTTATGCGTCCCTCTGATTCCATTTTCTTCCATAGACGCGTACCCGGCAGAGGAGTCATAAATACCGCGTTAAGTGCATCAATCCCGTAACTTTTTGCCGCGCTGGCAATCTGTTGCCCAATGCCTTTTGTATCTACATCGAGTCCCATAATAAAAGAACCTACAATAGAGATCCCATGTTTATGTATCCTTCGGACAGATTCTTTAAAATCGCGCTTTTTAGCCCCGCTCCGCATATTAAATTTTTTACTTACCTCGAGAAGCCCGTTATCATTTACAGATTCAAACCCGATAAATATGCCTTTACATCCGGCTTTGGCAGTCAATTCAAGCAATTCATCATCGTCGGCAATATTAATAGTAACCTGCGTAATCAATGTCTTGGAAAGCTTTGCTTTAATCATCGCTCTCAATAATTCCTTGGTTTCTGCAATATGTACAGGACTCGTCCCGATAAAATTATCATCTACAATCAGTACATGTTTCTCCCGAATAGTCTTAAATTCTTCGATTATACTCTCAATGGGACGACGCCGGAATTTTCCGCCGTTAAAAGATGTCACACTGCAAAAGCTGCAGTTTAAAGGACATCCGCGGGATGTCTGTATTGATCCGAAAAAATAACCTTCAGGTAACAGGTCATGCCGTGCAACCGGAGATTTGTCTAAACTGAGATGCGTCCCTTTATAAATACGCTTTAACTTATTCTTCTTAAAATCTTCCAAAACCTGGCCCCATATGCTCTCGGCTTCACCCGTTACAGCACTATCAACTTTTTTTAATACCTCATCCATGCACATGCTGGCATGTATGCCTCCCATAACCACAGGGATATTTTTTTTTCGAAATTCGTCCGATATTTTATAAGCACGCGCTGCCTGTGAAGTGAATGCTGTTATGCCGACAAGGTCAGGACGCGGCAATTGTTTATAATCTGGCAGGCCGAGGTTTTCATCGATAATGGTAATATCCCAGTCAGATGGGGTTAAACCTGCAACTACAAGCAGCCCAAGGGGCTTCCAGATGCGGTATTTACTCCATCGGCTCACATTTGAGTTTTTATAGCTGATAGCTGAATTTAACGGATTGATAAGTAGTAATCTCATGTTTCCTCGCTAATTTTTTTAATTAATAAAGCTACTGCCCAAACTTACTGCGTAATGCTATAATAATAATCCGGTAAAAATTAGTTTAATTATTCGTAAGATTACCCGAATTTCCGGAAAACTATTCCAATACTTGTATAAATACCTGCCTGTTCCTTGGGCCGTCGAATTCGCAGAAATAAATGCCCTGCCACGTTCCAAGCTTTAGGCTGCCGCCCTGCAGTATCACGAACTCCGAGCATCCCACAAGGCTGGACTTGATATGCGCCGGCGAATTGCCTTCCGAGTGATTAAAGCGCACGCTCTCGAGCCCAAGATGTGCAAGGCCTTTCAGCATGTCGCTTCGCACGTCGGGATCGGCGTTCTCGTTAATTGTAATTGCAGCCGTAGTATGAGGCGTATAGATATAACAAACGCCGTCTTTTACTTTAAACTCTTTTACTGCTTTATTCACCTCGGACGTAATATCTATCAATTCTTCCCGTACATTTGTCTTTACTGAAAAAGATATCATAATAATTTTTTCATTTCACTGTAAGTTTTGCCCTTTTTTGCACAACAATATCTTTTCATGTATAGAACCTCATGTATTTATATACATAAAAAAATAAAATTTTGTCAATCTCAATATCAATAATCGGTTAAATATAAAAGCATTTGACAAATATAAAATTTACAATCTTTATTTAATCGAATAAAACTGAATAAATGCCAGGAGAAAATAAATATGTATAATCTCACACACGTTGAAGGAAAAGATAAAGGCAAAATCGTTCTTTACGGCCTGACCACCTGTGCATGGTGCAAAAAAACAAAAGCTCTACTCGATGAACTTGGCGTTGATTACTACTACGTGTTTCTCGACAGTCTCAGCCAGCCGGATAAAGAAATGGCAGTCGACGACGTTAACATCTGGAATCCCATGTGTTCATTCCCGACGCTTGTTCTAAAGGACAGCAAGTGCATTATAGGATTCAAAGAAGAAGAAATTAAACAGGAGTTAGGATAATGACCGACGAAGCTGTTGCAAAGCTCGAGCAGAAATTGCTGGCAGATGCAAAAAGCGGAGGATATTTCCTGAACCCGGACGCTGGGTTTGTCCGCGAGCTTGTAGAAAGCCTGCTTATAAACGAAGAGAGATACGGATACCAGGCATGTCCGTGCCGGCTTGCCTCCGGCAAAAAAAAAGACGATCTTGATATAATATGCCCGTGCGATTACCGCGACGCGGACGTATCCGAGTTCGGAGCATGTTACTGCGCACTGTACGTTTCTCTGGCCATAAGCAAAGGAGAAATGAAAGCGCAGCCGATACCTGAAAGAAGGAGGCCTCCGAAAGAGAGGAAGCTTGTAGGGGCGGGTACTAAACCCGCATATGGTAACCAGACAGCAAAGCCCACAGGAGAGCTGCCTTTGCCCGTATGGCGCTGCAAGGTGTGCGGATATCTGTGCGCACGCGAAGCGCCGCCGGACTTATGCCCAATTTGCAAGGCAAAGAAAGAGCGATTCGAAAGATTTATGTAAATATTTTATTTCCCGCGGAAAATGTTCTCGTTTTTTACACCGCTTAAAGCGCTGTGTTTTTTAATGCTCCCGGAATCATTGTCGCCGTTAAGGTTTGTCATTATCACTTTGCCGTGTCCCTTTCCGTACGCGTCAATAAAGTCCTCTACAGCGCCAAGTACTGTAAGCTTTCCGGAGTCTATAAAGTTTTTGTATCTTTTAACTGCAAGCTTTACCTGGTAGTCCACGTTCATTTCAGCGGCTTCCAGCCATATCTTCTCCGCATCTCCTTTCTGACCCGCAAAACCGCGCACCGGAAGGCAAAGATGATCGAGTTCTTTTATAATGTCCGACGATTCATTCTCATAATTGCTCATCGAAGCCTTTATGGCCCCGCAATGCACGTGACCCAGAATCAGGAGCAGCGGTGTTTTCAGATGCAGAATCCCGTAATCAACTGAACCGAGAACAGGCACAATCTGGTTGCCGATATTCCTTATAGTAAATATTTTATTGGTCGCGTCTTCACCGAAAATATCGGACTGTACGCGCGAGTCGGAACACGCCACAAGTGTTACATCAGGCGTTTGAGTGTCGCGGAACTTATCAAAATATTCCTTTTTGCGTTTGTCCGTATAGCGCTTGTTCCCTTCAATGATTTCTTTAACTACTGCTGTAATATCAGATGCGGCTCGTTCATGGCTCATAAGAATTCTCCAGAATATTGTAATTTAAAAAAATAATATACCTAAATAAAATGTTTGCAAAAAAACGTATTTTTCTTAATTAAAGTAATAAGAAGAAATATTTAATCCGGCAATCAATAAAAATTAAAAAGCTAAATTTTGCAACAATAAAATATGAAAGTAAAAAGAACCATCTTCGACGCGCACGTACATATTTTTAAACCAGGCATTATTGATAATGTGGCAAACCGGCCTGAAATAGGGAAAGCCCTTAACCTTGACATGGAGCACGCGCACGAAAAGCTGGGCGTGGATACACTCGAAAATGCCATGAAGTCCGCGAATGTTGAGGCATGTCTTGCCCTGCCGACCGCAAGTGCCGCAAAGGTTAAAAAAGAGAACGATACTTTTATTGCTATATCGGAAAATTCGGACTACATATACACTGCGTGCACCCTGCATCCGGATTACGCCGGGAAGAAGGAAGAAATCGAACGCTTTAAAAATAAAGGCATAAAAGTGATAAAGCTGTGCTCATTCTCGCAGGGATTTGTGCTTAACGGTCAGAAAGCAATGGAAATGTTTGATCTGATCAGCAGTGAAAACATAAACAACAAAGCAGGATTTTCAGTTCTTCTGGATACGTTTTTCGATGCTGACAGATTTTTCGGAACAAAACCGATTTATAATACAAAGCCTGCGCTTTTTGCCGATCTTGTAAAAAATTTCCCGCAAATAAATTTCATTGGAGCGCACATGGCAGGCCTTCACGCTCCGTACACTGAAGTGCGAAAACATCTGCTGCCGGCGGAAAATTTTTTTATGGATACTTCCAACGGCGCGCATACTCTTCAGGAAGCAGACTTCATTGAATGTCTTAAACTGCATGGTCCGGAACACATTATTTTCGGCACAGACTGGCCGTGGTTCGGTTATGACGGTGAAATAGAACTTGTCGAACATATGCTGGACAGAGCCGGTTACAGTGAAATACAGAAAGATTCCGTTTTCCGGGGTAATATAGTAAAGACACTCGGAATTAAATAATTATTTGTATTTACTTTATCTTTTATATAATTTATAATTACTTATATTCGCTTTTCATCTTTATGTGAACTTAAATCAGCGGATCAGATTGATGAAAAACAAAAATAAGCCCACGCCCAAAGAAGAAAATATTTTTGAGTATATTTTTGAAAACATTCCCGATGGCGTTCTTATAACGGATATTCAAACAAAAAGTTTTAAGATGGGCAATCCTTCCATATGCCGCATGCTCGGCTACACTAAAAATGAATTTTTAAATATTGACCTGTATAAAATACATCCTAAAGAATCGATCCCGCTTATAGAAAAACTATTTAATCAGTTATTAAACGAAGAAATTGAAATAGCAAAGGACATACCTGTCTTAACTAAAGACGGGACTTTGTTATATGTAGATATTACCGCAAAACCCCTGCAATATAACAAAAAGATTCATTTGCTGGGGATATTCAGAAACATTACTGAACGCAAAGAGGCTGAAAACAAATTTCGCCAGACTCAGGAAGTGTTAATAACAACGCTTAACGCAACCGCAGACGGAATTCTTCTTGTCGATAATCAGGATAAAATCAGTCATATAAACAGACAATTTGTCGAGATGTGGAATATACCGCAGGATATTATTGACTCCAGGGATGACAGGCAAATGATCCGTTCTGTTCTGTATCAGCTTACTGACCCAAACGGCTTTGTAAATATATTTAAAAAATTTTACGACAACCAGTTAAAGGGTTTTGATGAAATCAGATTTAAAGACGGAAAGGTATTTGAAAGCTATACGGCTCCGGTTTTAATAGAAGGAGTTAGAATCGGCCGTGTATGGGATTACAGGGATATTACAAAAAGCAAACATGCTGAAGAAGCTCTGCAAAAAACCGCAACTGAACTTAAACTAATATTCAAAAACATGCTTAACGCTTTTGTTATATGGGAATCGGTGTTTGATAAAAATGGAAAATATATAAGCTTTCGATTCGGATTCTTTAACGAAGCATATGCGCGCATATCCAAACTGAAACTTGAAGATGTTAAAGGCAAGGATATATTTAAAGTATGGCCCGACACAGAACAAAGCTGGGTAGAGGCTTATGGAAGTGTAGCCGTAACAGGAAATCCTTATACCTTCGATATGTATCATAAAGCAACCAGAGGCTGGTATCACTGCAATGCATATCGTCCAGCCGACTCACCTTCTCAGGTCTGCGTTATCTTTGAGGATATTACCGAGCGCAAGCTGGCAGAAGATGCGCTCAAAAAGAGTGAGACGTTACTAAGCAGTATTTTTGAAGCAAGCCCGGCAGGCATTTTGCTCCTTGTTAAAAGAGTTCCTATAAAAGTAAATCGTTCATTTTGCAGTATTACCGGTTATTCCCAGGAAGAATTATTTGGACGCACAACACGCCAACTTTATTTCAGTGATGAAGAATACAACATCGTCGGCGAAGCATATAGCGAGCGAAAGAGCAAAGGTTTATCCATGGTTGAAACGCGTTTTAGACGTAAAGACGGATCAGTAATGCACACGCTGATAAGTCTCAGTTATATAAATCCGGATGATGAAGAAGCAGGCGATATAGCCGTATGTTTTGACATAACCGATCTTAAAAAAGCCGAGCTTGCGTTAAAAGAAAGCGAAGCAGTATTAAAAAGCCTTTTTAACGCCGCGCCTATAGGCATAGCCATTTTAAATGATCGTATGCATATTAAGGTTAACAGTTCATTATGTAAAATTACCGGATATCCCGAATCGGAATTAGTTGGGATGAATTCCAGCGATCTCTATATCAATAATCAGGAGTATGAGAAAACCGGCGAAAAATTATACGGGAAGATGAAGGAAAACGGCCTTGGAATTGCAGAATCGCATTTTAAACGCAAAGACGGCACAATCATAGACGTAATTTTATGTATAAGTCCGCTTGATATTAATAATATATCCAACGGTGTTGTCGGAACTGTTCTTGATGTTTCGGATCTTAAAAAGATAGAAGCGGAAAAATCCAGGTTAGAACAAATGCTCGTGCACTCTCAGAAAATGGAGGCAATAGGCACAATGGCAGGCGGTATAGCGCACGATTTCAACAATATCCTTGCCGGAATTTTCGGATATTCGGAATTGTCTTTAAATGTAGACGGAAATCCGCCTCAAACCGAAGAATATATACGCCAGATTATAAAAGCTTCGGAGCGGGCACGCGATCTTGTTACCAGGATACTTATATTCAGCAGGCAGACCGATCTCGCGCTTAAACCAGTTCTGCCGAAACAAATAATTGAGGAGGCAGTAAAATTTCTGCGCGCTTCAATACCTGCCATTGTGGAACTGAAAGAAATTCTTAAAAGCAACTCAGTAATAATGGCAGAGCCCACTATGCTTCACCAGGTAATTATAAATCTCTGTAATAATGCTATTTATGCAATGAAGTCCAGGCCAGGTGTTATTGAGATCGGCCTTGATGATATGCTGGTAGACAAAGATTTTGCGCGAATGCACACAGGCATTATGCCCGGAAGGCATATTATAATACGGGTCTCGGATACAGGAAGCGGAATAGCTCCTGAAATTCTTGGACATATATTTGAACCGTTTTTCACAACCAAACCGCAGGGAGAAGGCACAGGTCTGGGGCTTTCAGTTGCCCACGGGATCATTAAAAAACTGAGCGGGATTATAACTGTAGAGAGTGAGGTCGGGAAAGGAAGCATTTTCAGCGTTATTATACCTGCCGCAGATGATAAAGAAATAGAAATAGACAGATCCGATTCAATTATAAAAGGCGGAACGGAAAAAATACTCCTTATAGATGACGAAGAAATAATAATAAAGACGCTAAGTACAATACTGGGCGAGCTGGGTTACCAGGTTAAAGCTTTTACAGACTGTCTGGAAGCGCTTGATGAATATAAAAACAACTCTGCCGGTTATGATCTTATAATAACAGATTATTCTATGCCCCACATGACCGGTATTGAAATGCTAAAGGAAATAAAAGAAATAAAAAAAGATATTCCGGTTATATTAACTTCCGGTTATCTTGACAAAGCAATGGAAGAGAACGCCTTAAAAGAAGGCGTCAGCTTAGTGCTTGCCAAACCGATAAGCACATTCCAGATAGCAGATGCGGTTCGTAAAGCAATGGCCGGCGGCAAACAGTAATTTAAAAAATTATTATTATGAAAAAGCTAAAAGACAAAACCGATTTACAAAGTATCCCGGGCATAGGGCCAAGTATGAAAAAAGATCTTGTTGATCTCGGAATAGACCTTGTACCTGACCTGAAAGGGAAAAATCCGGAAAAATTATATAATGATCTGTGTAAAATAAGAAATACACATATAGACAGATGCGTTTTGTATGTTTTCAGATGCGCTGTTTATTATGCTGAAAATGAAATACGCGATCCAGAACTCATAAAATGGTGGAACTGGAAAGACAGATAAAATAAAAACAGGTTATTTTATTACATTCGCTTTTATTTTAAAAACGACTTTTTCCTTATCAGGGATATTCGTATAAATATATATTGATTTTGTTACCTGACCTTCATCGTTACCGGAATTAAAAGATATCTCAAGAATTCCGTCTTCGCCGGGAGATATTTTATCCTTATTTGTTTTTGTTTCGGTGCATCCGCAGCTTGTTCTGATTTTTTTTATAATAAGATCCGAATCTCCATTATTTTTAAATGTAATCGATTCCTTAACAATTGTATTCTGCTTAATTGTCCCAAAGTCATGTACGGTTTTAATGAAATCAATAGACGGATTCCCGAATAATGAATTATTAACCATTAAACAGCACAATAAAATTAAAAAAAACATCCTTTTCATTTTTATTCCTCGAATTACGGTTACTTTACAAATGTAATGTTTTTACTTCCCCCGCAGCTTGAGCACGAACATGAAAGGCTACCGCTTTCCGCTTTTTCAAATGCTTCCCTGCCCTCCCTGAACGCGAAATAAGCAATGCCAAGCGCTCCGGCAAGATCAACATAACCTATGCGAAAGACTTCGTATAGTATGCTTGAAACAAGAAGTATAAACGATAAATAAAAGCATGTCTTAGTGCAATTCGCGTCAGCAATGATCGGTTTGGAATCGAGAGCTTTGCCAACACGCATTTTATAAGAATACAAAAACCACATGCTTATTATTGAAACTGCGGAAACAATAATGCCAGCTATCGTTGTTTCCGGTTTTGTATCAAAAACAATATTAAGAACAGCAGTTACGATCAATCCCGCGGTTAACAGATAGAACGCGAATCCTGTGATCCGCAGCGCCCGCCTTTCGAATACATCTATGGCAGTAATATCGGAAGTACGCATCCTGCGGAGCATGTGCCATACACCTGCACCGGAAATAACCTCGACAAAGCTGTCCACGCCGAAACCAAAGAGCGCAACAGTATCATACGAAAAACCGAAAATAGTTGAAACAAGGCCTTCTGCAATGTTATAAACGATCGTTATTATGCTGAGAATATATGCTATTTTTAAATATCTTTCCCTGTTATTATCCATAATTGTTATCATATTTGTTTAAATATAAAATATTTATATTAGAAGTCAATGGAATTTATATTAAATATTTGAATTAAAGTTGACTTATTTCCGGATTAATTGAACTATAAATTTATAGCAGGTCTTTTCTCTTTACTATTTTATTTAGAACATTAATATTATTCTGTAAGAATTATAAAGCCCATATTGAAAACAAACAGGAATTCCAATGAAATATAACGGAGAAATTGAGTTTTACATTGAAGAAGTAAACGAACAGCGTGTAATCAGCAGAATGCCTGTAAAATCCGGAATGCTTAATCCTTTCGGTACTGTCCATGCCGGCGCAATTATCTGGCTGGCGGATGTAACGGCAACTGTTTTGGCGCTTGGAACGGAAACGATTCCCGAAAACGGCAAAGGATTCCCCCTTGCCGTAAATCTTTATACAAGTTTACTCGGCAATCAGCAAAGCGGCGAAATAAAAGCCGAAGCCGGCTTTGTCCGCAAAGGAAAACAGGTCTTAGTGGTGCGTACAAAGGTCACAGGAAATAATGATAAACTGCTGGCGGAAATAACGACAACGCATATTCCTGCAATCTAAGCATTTTAATGAAATAATATTATTATCTAAAAATATAGTAATAATCAGGAAAATATTATGGCAGATTATAAGATCGTTCAAAAGCTGGATGAAAAATTAATTGCTGATGGGATTATAGATGCCGCATATAAAGATGATTACCGCAAGGTTCATTCAAGACTGAATGCTCATTATAAGAAAAGCGGAGCAGTTTTGCCTGCAGAAATGTTCGATAAAAACGAAACAAGACTGCGCAAATGGCTCGGAGAATTATATAAAAAAGGCGCATCACAGGAAAGGCTGACCTGCTACCTGCGATGCGGGCTGGCTCATCTCTCCTTTGATTTTATCGAATCTTCCTACAAGTCAATCGGCAATGACGACCTTGTTACACGGGCATTGCTGTCTTTTAAAAGCCGCGAATTTCATAAAACCTATTACAAAGCTACCGATACTGCAATTCTGGTTAAGAAAAAACGGACAATAAAAATAAAAAGCGCCAGGAAAATTAAAAGTAAAAAGACAAAGGACAAACCGAAAAAAAAGATTACTGCTGTAAAAAAGGTTTTATCAGCTAAAGCAAAACCCAAAAAGAAAGTAAAAAAGCCAGTCAAAAAAACAACACGCAATAAACGGGTAACTGTGACAAAAAAATCCGCCACTAAAAAAAATACAAAATCCAAATCCTCAACTAAAAAAAAGCACATATTAAAAATTAAATTATTCAGATAAACAGGGGGCGGTCATGTCGGTCAAAACACTGCAGGGAATTACAGGAGCATTCTTTATTATCCTCGGATTAATGGGAATTTTACCGGGTGTGGATGAAGGCATTTTCTCTCTTAATAACAGAAGATTATTTATTGAGGTCATTTTTGGCATTGTTGAACTCTTTTGCGGTTTCATTATGATATATGGGCTGTTTTCTCACATACAAAAGCACACATTGCATAAAGCAAGCATGGTGGTTTTGATCTTCTGGCTCGTAAGAATTATTCTGTCAGTTTTCATCTGGGGAATGCCCTCCGTCATTACTGCCGATTCCGGGCTGAACTGGCTGCTGCTTATAAGCGTTGAATTGATTGTCGCATCTGCTATCTGGCTGTTGGCAGTAACTTACAAAAGATAACCAGTTTAAGAATTAGATTTATTTAAATTCAATACGATGAACGACATTTTATAAAATACAGATAAGCTTACTTTACAAAATACTATATTTATCAATTACAAGACAAAACCCTAACATTGTATTAAATATTATTGACACAATTGCATTATTCTTTTTAATTTAAAACAATAAAAATCGGGCGTATTTTATTGACTATAATCTTTAAAATTATTATGTTTATGAGGGAAATTATATTTTATTTTCAGCTACTCAATTCCTGACATTCACACAGATATAAAAGAATAGGAGGATAATATGAAAATAATATCGGTTTTCATTGCTCTTTTAATATCGCTGATTTTTACCGGCCAGAATTTATATGCTAAAATTGTTGTTGAAGCCACAAAAGGCGAAGCTGCATACAAGCAGGGAAATCAGTGGCTTCCTTTAACAAAAGGGCAACCGCTTGAGGAAGGAGCCAAAATAAGCACAGGCGCAAAATCATGGGTTCTGTTGAATATTGACGGCGACAGCGTAAAAGTAAATCAATTAACAATGATGAAAATATTCAGAAACAGGCTGTCCGCAGGTACAAAGGACACCAATATAGGTTTAAAACACGGCAGCTTAAAAGCAAGAATCGGAAAGATAGGTACATTAAAAACAAATTTTAAAATTACAACTCCGGTTGCTACTTCCAGCGTCCGCGGAACTGAAGAATTCAACAAGAATGGCGCAAAATCCGGTAACTTCGTGCATGCTCCGGCAGGTACGCTTACGGTTGAAGACAGGAACGGGGGTTCTTACTCTCTCACTGGCAACTCGGCGTTCAACATAGGCCCGAATGACCCCAGGCCGCAAAATCTTCTCTTTAATTTATCCGGCAGATCGCTTATCCGTTTAATCAATCCAAACTCAACCGATACTGAAAAAGGATCGGCGGAATTTTCGGGTTTTGACGCATTTACAGGTAATGATAATCCTGTGGGATCAACACAACGAAACAGCGCAGGCCCTTCATCTGTTAACTTGCAAATTGAATGGTAAAGGGAGCTTATTAATGAAAAAAATTTTACTTTATATAATATCAGCCTGTATTCTTACCTCCTCTCAGTTGTCGGCTCAAAATTTACAGAGCATTGAATTTATTAACAATGTTGCAGATAAAGACAAGGCTCTATATGCAGATGGCATCAATTTCTTCATGCTTGTCACAGGTAAAAAGATACAATCCTTTGAGGAAAATATAAGAGTTCTGAACCGTGAAGGCATAACAACAGGAATAACCTTAACAAAAAATTCCCCGCTAAGAAGAGGCGCTCTTGCGCTTATGCTTGCCAGGTACCTGCGTCTTGGGGATTCGTTATTTTATAAAATATTCGGAACAGAGAGATATGCCTACAGAGCGTGCGCTGCAAATAAATTAATGAGCTACGATGGAAGCGAATGGGAGACATTAAGCGGCGGAGAGCTGATTGAAATAATGACCAATGTTTCCGAACTGACCGGAGGTAATGAGTGAAAATCAAAATAATTTTTATTTGTGTCTTAATTTCTGTTATTAATATTTCCCTTTATGCACAAGTAAAGAAACCAGCGAAACAAACTGAGGACACATATATCCCTGAGTTTAGGGCAGAAGACAACATGAAGCCGCTAATTGCAACGCCAGAACCTTTCACAATAAGTTACGGCGGCTGGCTTACGACTGCAATAATTGATAGCAGAAGCGGAACCACAAGCTCAACATCTGAAATTATGTCTTCTGTAACCCTTGCCAGAGTTTGGTTAAAGACTACTCTGCCGTATAACAGCTATATTTATTTAAGAGGTAAAGACATATATACATATTATATAAAAGATGATGATTTGGATCTAGATAATGAAAACGACATAGACCTTGATGCAGGCTTTTTTTATATGTCCCTATTAAAGAACAGCATTAATTATTCCGTAGGAAGAAAATTTTATTTGCTTGGAAGCGGGCTTGTTTTTAACGGCAGAGGGGATGGCGGAGAGTTTAACTTTTATTCTAAATATGCTGATTTGATGGTTTTTGGCGCGTACACGGGGCTGCTCAGTAAAGAGACGAATCCGTATCGCCTTACTTCACAATATTTTACAAATGAAGAAAGCAAAGATGAAGGGAAAAGAATATTTGCAGGCGGCTTAATAAGCAAAACTTTTTTAAACCACACTTTATATCTTTTAGGTCTCTATCAAACCGATAAAAACGATGAACCGGACAATGCTAATACAAGCTATAATTCGCAGTATTACGGTTTAGGATTTAAAGGCGTTTTCAAAAATGCCTTCTACTATGGCGAATATATAATAGAACGCGGGGAAAGCTTCACTAATTCCTCCGGCAGCAACGAAAAACAAAGCATAAAAGCATCGGCAGCAATACTCAGCATGAATTATTATTTTGATATAAAACTAAGTCCGGCAATTCTCCTGCAATATGCTTACGGATCGGGTGATTCCGATAAAGACAATCCGTCATCGCTAACAGGAAACACCAGATCCGACGACAAAGGATTTATTTACTTCGGCAATTATTCTGGTGGCTACGGGCTAAGGCCATATCTTTCAAATATACATATTTACAGAGCAGGAGCGGCAATATCTCCTTTCAGCGATTTCAGCAATATCATCTTTAAAAGAATAAATATTTCAGCAATCTACTCAAATTATCAGAAAGATGTTTCAAACAAAGGAATCAATGAAGGCGAAGCTACAGAACCAAATAAAGATTTGGGGCATGGCTTCGATCTTGGACTTGCATGGCAAATCTATTCCGACCTCTCATTCTTTGGAAATTTCGGATTGTTTATACCCGGATCAGCATACGCATCCGGAGAAAAGAACAGAACATTTATTATGGCCGGAATCAATTTGTCGTTCTAATAATTTTTGTTACTTAAATTTACAAAAGCCGGCATACACCGGCTTTTATTTTGCAAAAACTTAAATTAGATTTTCAACAGTAAAAACAAATTATTTGCTCGTCATTTTATAAACGCCGTCCCAGTCTTTTGAAGGAGGCCTTCTGATATATTTCTCGCATCTTTCAATATAATACAAGGAAGGTCCGTCATCCTTAACTATTTTTAAACCCTGCTGGAAATATGAAATTGCGCCTTTCCAGTCTCTCTTTGCGAAATACTCCTGAGCCTTATTATATTTTTCCATCATTGCATACATTTTATCCGGGAGCTTGTCTTTCTCTCCAAGGAGTTCATAAATAACAATAGGTTCATCCTTGCCCACAACCCTTATGGTATCGAGCCTGCGAACATCAATTAAATCCTTTACAGAATCGTATGTAGAACCACTGATCATAGCATAAGTGCTGTACACTTTATTAACTCCCTCAAGGCGCGAAGCGAGATTTACTGCATCACCCATCGCAGTATAGCCCATTTGAGTGTTTGAACCCATATTCCCGACAACCGCTTTCCCTGAGTTCATTCCCATTCGCACATATAAAACATCTTTATTGTTTTTTTTCCACACTTCCTGCATTTCTCTTAAACGCTTCTTCATATCAATGGCAGCCATACAGCATCTGCGGGCGTGATCTTCATAAGGAAGAGGCGCTCCGTAAAAAGCCATTATAGCATCACCAATATACTTATCAACAGTGCCGTTATGCGACAAAATTATATTAGTCATTTCAGATAAATATTCATTAAGCAGGTTGACAAGTTCCGGCGGAGTCAGCTTCTCGGAAATCGTAGAAAACTTAGCGATATCTGAAAAGAAAATGGAAATAGTCTGCTCTTCACCGCCAAGTTCCAGAGCTTTGGGGCTTTCTATTATTTTATCAATAACCGCCGGGGCAAGGTAACGTGAGAATGCGTTTTTAATATAGCGTTTCTGGCCTTCCTCCTTCATCAGCTTCATACCTGCAATTACGAAAGACGGCAATAATACGGCAAGGCTTCCGCCAAGCTGATCGAACCAGATATTAAATAATCCGAATAAAGAAATATTTATAAAATTATAAATAATTATTCCTGCTACAATTGCCAGCAAAGACAGTTTGGCCTTTAACCGCTGAACAACAATACCCATAACTAAAGCCAGCAGGAGTATTATAAATAGATTTACGGGCTTATTTATCTTCACAATGAAAGACTCATTTAAAATCGTATTTACTATATTATGATATGTACCGACCATCCAATATTCGTTATTAATAGGGATAGCTCCGATATCCTGAGTGCCTGTAGCGACAAGACCAGCCAGGCATACTTTATCCCTTAGATTCTCAACAGAATGAACAATATCTATACCCTTTAAATAATTTTCAAGTCCTTTCAAATATTCAAGCAGGTCGGCATTTTTGCCCTTTTTTAATTTTTCTTTAGTGCTTTCTATTTCCTTAACATAAACAGACTTGTAACCCTGCTCTATTTTACGTATTTTGTTATTGATCTCATCTATTCTCGACCTGGTATTTTTCTTATCTTTGAGATCCAGTTCGTCGAATTCATTATAAAGCTTTTCCAGTTCTCCGTAAAGTTTGCTTCTTTCTTTTGACCCGGATAATATCTCCTGTTCATCAAAGAAGTCATCTATTTCTTTTTTTATACCTGGATATTCAAGCAAAGCATAAAAAGGAATGTGCTCAAAAGACTGCAGATACGGACCTTTCCCTGCCCAGTTGACAAACATCTTGCCTTCGTTATCAATAGGGATATATATATCTTTCTTTTCATAAGTAATAGGATTCACGGCGTTCTTTAAAATTATGCTATCTCCGACATTAACAATTACATTTTCTTTTTCAACACCGCAAATATCCATCAGCATAACGAGCCCAAGATCGAAATATATTCTTCCGTCGAAAAACCGTACCAGTCTTTTTTTTCTTGCAACACCGTCTGCATCAAACTCGCTATCTGTGAAACCGAACCTGTATGCGCTATAAATAATCTTGGGAATCGGAACAGCTATATCAATTATGCTCGTATCAGTTAAAGAGCTGTAATCTTTTAATTTATCCTTCGGTACCGGTAATGATGCAATTGACCTGAATAACTCATGAGATTTCCTGATCTCTTCTCTTTCTTCTTCGCTTATATTATAATATTGAATTTTATCTTTCTGGAAATGATAAGGAATAATTGCTTTTCGGAAATTCTTAATCTCTTTTGCAAAAATATTGTCATTGTCTAAAACTATCCTGGACAGGTCATCTTTGCTTATTCTCGTTTTTTCGGATTTTACCCTAAGCCTGTTCAGTATATCCATATCAACCTGTTTTGGCGAAGGATCGGGAAATTCCATGTCAAACGTTACCTGTCTCGCGCCTACATTTTTTAAAATTGAAAGCGCATTTGCATAATAATATCTCGGCCATGGATACTTTCCTACATTGTTAATACTTTGGTCGTCAATGTCGATAAATTTCAGATAATTCCATTCTTTAATATTAGGCTTTAATTTAAATCTGATATCATATAACCTTAATTCGAATGTATTATATAAGTCAGTAAAGCTGAACAGCATAATAAAAACAAATGTTATACATGCTATAACAGCTCCGGAAAATCCTTTTTTTTCAATATAGTCCTGTAGCTTTTTAAGAATATTTATATACATTTGAATTTCCTTTTACTTAATATTAATAATATTGAGCAAATATGTTTCTGTTTGTTTATCACAACTATTAAACTGCTCTGCTTTTTATTTAAACATTAATGCCATATACGATTTTTTCGTTTAATGTAAACTTAATAATATTTATAATTAGTCTCACGTCGTGTTAGACATTAATATTATGCGCTGTTTCCTTTATAATCTGAAAAAAAAAACGATCTTAGAGGAATTTAATATTTCCTTAAAAAACTCATACATTTCGTTAAACATTAAAAAGATAATGAATAATATCGCCGTCCTTTACTAAGTAGGTTTTTCCTTCGGAACGCAACCTGCCGCTCTCTCTTATTTTATGTTCTGAACCGGCAGCTTTTAAATCTTCATAATGGCAAACCTCGGCGCGGATAAGTCCCCTTGCAAAATCCGTGTGGATCTTTCCGGCTGCAGCAAGCGCGTTAGTGCCTTCTTTAACTGTCCATGCCTGCAAATCTGTTGCTGCAGTATAGTATGTGATCAATCTAAGCAGTTTATATGAAACCTCTATAAGCCTGACAAGACCGGACTCAGTTAATCCCATTGCACTTAGATATTCCTGTCTTTCATCTTTTGACAATTCGGAAATTTCTTCTTCAAGTTTACCTGCAAGTGGCATAAACTCTGAATTAATCTTTACAGCATGAGCTTTAACATCCTTAACTGCATTGCTTTCAAAATTTTCTTCATCCGTATTAGCCAGATATAAAACCGGTTTTGCTGTAATTAATCCATATTCTATGATTATTTCAATCTCATTTTTATCAAACTCAAAGGCGTTTAATAGTTTCCCTTCGTTTAAATGCTGAATAAATTTTTTCATTATTTCGACTCTTGCCTGGGCACTATTATCGCCGGACGCGGCTAACTTTGAGATTTTCTCTTTTGCTCTTTCCAATACAGCCATATCCGCAAGACAAAGCTCTGTGTTAATTATTTCAATATCGCGTATCGGATCTATATCACCTGCAACATGAATAACATCTTCTGATTTGAAACACCTTACGCAGTGGATCAACGCATCAACATTCCGAATATTATCTAAAAATTTATTACCCAGACCTTCGCCTTTTGAAGCTCCTTTTACTAATCCGGCAACATCAATAAATTCGATTTTTGTGGGAATAGGATTTTCTTTTTTTAAAATTTTGGCAATATCTGATAATCTTTCATCAGGTACAATAACAATGCCTTTGTTGGGTTCAATAGTACAGAAAGGATAATTTGCCATCTGGGCACCTGCCCCGGATAATGCGTTAAATATTGTTGATTTCCCAACATTAGGAAGACCGATTATTCCGCAGTTAAAGCCCATTGTTTTATCCAAAAATAATAAACTCGATAATTAATTATCGAAACAATTTTGTTAGTCTATTAAAATTATTCTTCTATATTATTTTTCGTACTATTTATCTTGGTTTGCAAGCAATTTATTAAACACAGATGAACACGGATAAATATAGATAAAAAATATATAATTCTTTTAATTTTTAATCCGTGTTTATCTGTGTTCATCCGTGATTAATTTTTTATAATTAATTAAAAAAGCCCGAGCCGGTTACCCGGTTCGGGCTTTTTATAATATGGTCAAGCCACACGACTGATTAGTACTGGTCAGCTGAACACATCGCTGTGCTTACACTTCCAGCCTATCAACCTCGTAATCTACGAGGAGTCTTCAGTGGCCTGATGGCCAAGGGAAATCTAATCTTGGAGTAGGCTTCCCGCTTAGATGCTTTCAGCGGTTATCCCTTCCGAACATAGCTACCCAGTGATGCCGCTGGCGCGACAGCTGGTACACCAGAGGTTCGTCCATCCCGGTCCTCTCGTACTAAGGACAGATCTCCTCAAATTTCCAACGCCTGCAGTGGATAGGGACCGAACTGTCTCACGACGTTCTGAACCCAGCTCGCGTTCCGCTTTAATCGGCGAACAGCCGAACCCTTGGGACCTTCTCCAGCCCCAGGATGCGAAGAGCCGACATCGAGGTGCCAAACAGCGCCGTCGATATGAACTCTTGGGCGCTATAAGCCTGTTATCCCCGGCGTACCTTTTATCCGTTGAGCGATGGCTTTTCCACGCAAAACCACCGGATCACTAACCCCTACTTTCGTACCTGCTCGACTTGTTGGTCTCGCAGTCAAGCTCCCTTGTGCGTTTACACTCGAAGCACGATTTCCGTCCGTGCTGAGGGAACCTTTGGGCGCCTCCGTTACTCTTTAGGAGGCGACCGCCCCAGTCAAACTGCCCGCCAGACATTGTCCCGATCCCAGATCAATGGGTACCGGTTAGTACTTCAATATAATAAGGGTGGTATTTCAAGGTTGACTCCACCGAAACTAGCGTCCCGGCTTCAAAGTCTCCCACCTATCCTACACAGACTAGACCAAAATACAGTGTCAGGTTACAGTAAAGGTGCACGGGGTCTTTCCGTCCTACTGCAGGTAGTCCGCATCTTCACAAACATTACAGTTTCACCGAGCCCCTCGTTGAGACAGTGTTCAAGTCGTTACACCATTCGTGCAGGTCGGAACTTACCCGACAAGGAATTTCGCTACCTTAGGACCGTCATAGTTACGGCCGCCGTTTACCGGGGCTTCAATTCAAAGCTTCGCCTTGCGGCTAACCTCTCCTTTTAACCTTCCGGCACCGGGCAGGTGTCAGACCCTATACTTCATCTTACGATTTTGCAGAGTCCTGTGTTTTTGTTAAACAGTCGCTTGAACCTCTTCACTGCGGCCTCTTCATGCTCCACCCGCGGGGGTTTCACAATAATGAGGCATCCCTTTTTCCGAAGTTACGGGATTAATTTGCCGAGTTCCTTAACGAGGGTTCTCTCGAGCGCCTTAGGATATTCTCCTTGCCTACCTGTGTCGGTTTGCGGTACGGTCACCTAACTTCGCGTTTAGAGGTTTTTCTTGGTGGTATAGAATTTGGACCTTCGCTCCTCCGAGGATTCACTCCCCTACAGCCTCAGCCTTAAAGGAACCCGGATTTACCTGGATTCCAAGCCTTCGCATAAGGACAGGGACAACCAACGCCCTGCGCCCGTATCTTCCCACGTTACCCCATCACGATAACCTCCATCAGGTGGTGCAGGAATATGAACCTGCTTCCCATCGACTACGCCTTTCGGCCTCGCCTTAGGGGCCGACTAACTCTGAGCTGATTAGCATTGCTCAGAAAACCTTAGACTTTCGGCGATGCAGTTTCTTGCTGCATTTATCGCTACTCGTGCCGGCATTCTCTCTTCTATGCAGTCCAGCTGTCCTCGCGGTCAACCTTCAACCCGCATAGAATGCTCCTCTACCAATCCCATTGCTGAGATTCCAAAGCTTCGGTAATATGCTTAGCCCCAATCATTTTTGGCGCGGAATCACTCGACCAGTGAGCTATTACGCACTCTTTAAAGGTATTGCTGCTTCTAAGCCAACCTCCTGGCTGTTTCAGCAATTCCACCTCCTTTATCACTTAGCATATATTTAGGGACCTTAGCTGTTGGTCTGGGCTGTTTCCCTTTTGACCACGGAGCTTAGCCCCCGTAGTCTGACTCCCGTGCTCTAAAGTTACGGTATTCGGAGTTTGAAAGAGTTTGGTAAGTTTGTGGACCCCCTAGCTCAATCAGTGCTCTACCTCCGCAACGAAACACACGAGGCTAGCCCTAAAGCTATTTCGAGGAGAACCAGCTATTGCCGAGTTTGTTTAGCCTTTCACCCCTAGCCACAGCTCATCCGAGCATTTTTCAACATACACCGGTTCGGTCCTCCACAAGGTTTTACCCCTGTTTCGACCTGGCCATGGCTAGATCACTCGGTTTCGGGTCTACTCCATGCAACTAATCGCCCTATTAAGACTCGCTTTCGCTATGGCTCCGTGATTACAATCACTTAACCTTGCTGCATAGAGTAAGTCGCCGGCTCATTCTACAAAAGGCACGCGGTCAGGCATACATTGCTGCATAGCCCTCCCACACCTTGTAAGCATACGGTTTCAGGTTCTATTTCACTCCCTTCGCAGGGTTCTTTTCGCCTTTCCCTCACGGTACTGGTTCACTATCGGTCACTGATTAGTTTTTAGCCTTACGAGGTGGTCCTCGCAAATTCCCACAGGATTTCTCGTGTCCCGCGGTACTCAGGAGTTTAAACCAGGAAGATATTTAATCTTTTACCTACAGGGCTATCACCCTCTTTGGCTCTCTTTCCAGTAGATTCGGCTAGATTAAATTTTTGTAACTTCCCGAGAATCCCAGAATATTCTCCATTTAAACCCTATTACCCCGATCCTACAGAGCTTCTGGACTGTAACGTAAAGACCGGTTTAGGCTGTTCCCCTTTCGCTCGCCACTACTAAGGGAATCGCTATTTGCTTTCTTTTCCTCGGAGTACTAAGATGTTTCAATTCCTCCGGTGTTGCTTCTGCTGCCTATTTATTCAACAGCAGATACCATGGTTTCAACCATAGTCGGTTTTCCGATTTGGTAATCTCCGGATCATAGGATGCTTGCTCCTCCCCGAAGCTTTTCGCAGCTTGCCGCGACCTTCTTCGCCTATCAGTGCCAAGGCATTCACCGTACGCCCTTACTTGCTTGACCATATTATTTGGCCTGTTGTTACCAACAAGCATGACGCTCGATAATTCTTGTATTTTGCAACGTTTGTTCTAGATTTAGACTGTTTTAAAAGATCTATGCGTAATACTGAATTTCAGTATTCGCATTTGGAGGTGAACGGGATCGAACCGTCGACCTACTGCGTGCAAGGCAGTCGCTCTCCCAGCTGAGCTACACCCCCTCTATTCAAGAAATTAATCTTAAATATTGGGCCTGAGTGGAGTCGAACCACCGACCTCGTCCTTATCAGGGACGCGCTCTAACCAGCTGAGCTACAGGCCCTTTCTCGGATTAAAAAATTTTTAACATTAAAATTGAATCCGGCCTATAGCGCACCTATTTTCTGTTTAGAATTTTTTAGGGTCAAAGGTTTTCTCAAAACTAAGCAGTATTATTTGTTGAAAGATTCCATAGTTTTTGAAGCTCCTTTTAAAGGAGGTGATCCAGCCGCACCTTCCGATACGGCTACCTTGTTACGACTTCACCCTCCTTACCAGCTTCACCTTAATGACCTTCCTCCCTTGCGGGTTAGATCAGCCAATTTGGGTGCTGCCAACTCGGATGGTGTGACGGGCGGTGTGTACAAGGCCCGGGAACGTATTCACCGCAGCGTTCTGATCTGCGATTACTAGCGATTCCAACTTCATGTAGTCGAGTTGCAGACTACAATCCGAACTGAGATTGGTTTTTTGAGATTTGCTCCACCTCGCGGTATTGCATCTCTTTGTACCAACCATTGTATCACGTGTGTAGCCCTGGACATAAGGGCCGTGATGATTTGACGTCATCCTCACCTTCCTCCGGTTTATCACCGGCAGTCCCCCTAGAGTGCTCAGCATTACCTGTTAGCAACAAGGAGTAAGGGTTGCGCTCGTTGCGGGACTTAACCCAACATCTCACGACACGAGCTGACGACAACCATGCAGCACCTCTGTACCTGCCCGAAGGAGGGTGTATCTCTACACCTGTCAGGCACAGTTCAAGCCCAGGTAAGGTTCTTCGCGTATCATCGAATTAAACCACCTGATCCACCGCTTGTGCGGGCCCCCGTCAATTTCTTTGAGTTTCACCCTTGCGAGTGTACTCCCCAGGCGGTATACTTAATGCGTTAGCTTCGGCACTAGTGGTAAAAACCACTAACACCTAGTATACAACGTTTACAGCGTGGACTACCGGGGTATCTAATCCCGTTCGCTCCCCACGCTTTCGCGTCTCAGCGTCAGTTCTAGGCCAGAGAGCCGCCTTCGCCACTGGTGTTCTTTCCGATATCTACGCATTTCACCGCTACACCGGAAATTCCGCTCTCCTCTCCCGAACTCAAGAGAATCAGTATTAGGTGCAATTCACGGGTTGAGCCCGTGGATTTCACACCTAACTTAATCCCCCGCCTACACGCGCTTTACGCCCAATAATTCCGAACAACGCTCGCCTCATACGTGTTACCGCGGCTGCTGGCACGTAGTTAGCCGAGGCTTTAGACAGGTACCGTCATCATAAGACATATTATATCTTACTTATTCTTCCCTGCTTATTGAACTTTACAACCCGAAGGCCTTCATCATTCACGCGGCGTCGCTGCGTCAGGCTTTCGCCCATTGCGCAAGATTCTTAACTGCTGCCTCCCGTAGGAGTCTGGGCCGTATCTCAGTCCCAATGTGGCCGATCACCCTCTCAGGCCGGCTACCCATCGTCGCCTTGGTAGGCCATTACCCTGCCAACTAGCTAATGGGCCGCGGACTCATCTTCAGGCAGTAGGCTCGAAAGTCCCCACTTTTGATAATTGCTGCTTATGCAACAATTATGTTATTCGGTATTAGCCATCGTTTCCAATGGTTGTCCCCATCCTAAAGGCAGATTATCCACGTGTTACTCACCCGTTCGCCACTCTCCCCCCAATGCAAGCATCGGGGTTCTCGTACGACTTGCATGTTTAAGACGCGCCGCCAGCGTTAGTTCTGAGCCAGAATCAAACTCTCCATTATAGAATTTTTGATTTCTTAGTAAAAATTGACAAAAAAATGTTCGCGTACAGAACCATTCAAATTTAATACTGCTTAGTTTTCAAAAAACTTTGACATGAGGACAAAAAAATCCCCCGTCCATCCTTTCTGGGAATCTAAATAAAAATTAAAGTCTTAATTTCAAATTAAGAACTAATATTTATTGATTTACGTCCCTAAGATATCAATGGTGGTATAAATCGTCAACAGATTTTTATTTTTTTTATTATTTTTATCTGTTTGTTTAACAATCACTAAAATATTCTTAATAAGCTATCGGCTTATTATAATTTTTAATTTATATATTTTAAAATAACTTGTTAAACTGATTATCACAACCGACTTTCAGTGCTTATTTGTAAAAACAATCACTGAATGATTGTGACAATAGATAGATATTACTTATTTTTTGCAACAACTTTATTAAAATAATTTAAAAAATTCTACAATATATAAATTTATAATATCTTTATTGTTTAAAATGATTATATTCTCGTCATTTTTCTCGTTTGCGTTCCTGGAAAAATTATAAGATCCTGTGATTAATAATTTTTTATCTATTATAATCACTTTATGATGCATTCTATATTTATTTTTATCAAGTTTAACATTAATACCTTCAAGTTGCAGTTTTATATATTCCGAATCCCTGGTATTTGAGCCAATTTTTTCAATAATACCGCTGACTTTTATGCCACTCTTTTTTAAAGCAATCATTGCATCTGCTATTTTATCGCTCGTAAATGAAAATGCCATAAAATATACTGATTCCTTTGCTTTTTTTAATCTTTCAAGTATTATTCTTTCTATATTATCATCCGGAGAAAAATAAACATTAATATCAGTATGATTAATTTTTACATAATATTTATTTCGAAAAGAAGGGAAAACCCCATATTCCCTTTTATTGCCGAATATTTTATTCACGAACATTTCATTAAATTCATTCAAATAAATATTCGCAACATCGGGTGAATTAATTTCAATTGCATTATTATTATTTTTATATTCATCGTTATATGTCAAATTATATGATCCGGTCCAGACAATTCTTCCGTCAATTACTGCAAATTTATTATGCATCAGCCCCTTTTTTCTGTCTGTTACAATTTCAATTCCAGCACTCACAAGCTCTTTTATTTCTTTTTTTCTATAATTATCTTTTTCAATGACCAGTTTTACGTCTATGCCTTTTTTATGCGCGATCAGAAGTTCATCAATAATAGGCTTTGAATTAATGTCAAAAAATGCTCCATAAAAACTTTTCCTTGCATTCTTGATATTTCGTATAAACGCTCTTTCAGGAGTTTCTGATTTTAAAGATGCATTTGTTTTTTTTTCAGGTGATGTAAAATATACATTCCACCAGTTTTCGCTGAATGCTGTTTTCAAAGAAAACATCCAGAATATGAAAAAAATAAAGCTCAATATTCTGTAAGTATACTTTTTGAAAATTATATATTTATTCATAATATTATGCGGGAATTCATGAATTATAAATTTTATTTTAAGAATGGAGTTTATCTTTCATTTCAAAAAGCAGGTTTTCATATTCCGTCAGCATTAATAGCTCTTCCTGTTTGCTAAACAATAATTTTACTTTTGCCAAAAGAGTGCTGTAAGACGAGACTTTATGGATGTCATTAATTTCAGTGATAAGTCTCCTGATTTCATTGTCATTTTTATTAAGTAAATTAATATAAAATCTGAAGGCATCTGCCTGCGCTTCAAGTTTAGGTCGGGCTTTTTCAATCTCATCATCCGGTTCTTTCGCATTAAGCATTGTTTCAATGTAACGAAGCATGTATTCGGCTTCGAGAGAAGAAATATCAAAATCAAGAAGTATTTGATTAACGTTGGATAAGGCTAATCTTTTAAGATGAATTTTAGCTAAAAATACGGGATTATTTGACATAATATTAAGATTTTTATCAACCGAAGTAATATCGCTGACTCCTTTATCCTTTTCTTCCTCGTTTTCCAAAGTTTCATTATCTATACCTGTTTGTATGATTATTACAGATGGGCATCTGTTTTTTATTACTACTATTTCATTTTTTGACACACTCTTATCCAGCACTATATAATTAAATGCTATACCGCTTTCAATATCATGCACAAGATTATATATATTGGAAATTTTTAAAACTCTTATAGGTATAAGATCAAGGATATCATCATTCTTTAAAAATAAATATTTTCTTTTTTTATAAGGAATATCTTCATAAGGAATTACAATTTCCCCATTTCTTATTTTATAAAAAATGAGTTCGGTATCGGATTTTAATACAGGATCGAGGTATTTTCCGAAAAAAGCAATAACCGGTACTTTGTGCAAAACATTTCCACCGGTCTCATTTGTATAAATTACACTGCCGCTTTTGTCAAAAGCTGTATATTCCCAGCTCTTCAATATAACTTTAATAGTAATACCGGATGGTGTTTTTTCTTCGATATAATCCATGATTCCTGTTTAAACGAAAGAGTTCTTTTTTGTATAAAAATTATAACGATAAAATATTATAAAATCCAACAAATTTTGTAATTATTAAAAATAATTTTTATCTTAAAAATCAATCCTTTTTTAATTAAAATTCAAAGATTATAACCTATACTACATAATAAGTTTAAAATATTTACTGCTTAATCAAGCCTGTCATTATCTTAAAATAAAATATTTGACAATAGCTAGTCATGATGAAATGAAAAACAATTACCTCTATTTATATAATTATGAAAACAATTCCAGTAGTTGTGCGGAGATAATGATGATAAATATCAGCCAAAAAAAACTGTATAAAGGAATTATTTATAATTCTTCCGGAGAACTTGACGCTGAACACTCTATTAATAATATTTTGAGCGAAAATGGTTTCTGGTGCTCAAAAAAAAGCAATAGTATCCAGCAGGATTTTTTTATAATAGATTATAAAGAAGAATTGCCGGTAAACCGCATTGAAATATTCACTTCTACTTCAGGAAAGACAACTTTCCCGGTAGATTTTCGCATCGAATTCAGTGTTGACGGAATAGGCTGGAGAAATCTCCAGACAGAAAAATCCTTTAATCTAGGCGATTTAAATGTCTATACTCTAAATATTCCTTTGACTTTGTTAAGGTTTATTAAAATTATTATTACAAAGCCCGGAAAAGTCGGTACAAAATTTTTCAGTGAGATAGGTAAGGTGTCGGCAGGGATTGCCGGAATAGCAGAAGCCGGCGCCAGCAGCAGCTCATCATATAAAAACGATATTTATAAACTTTTTGACGGCAATACGGATTCTTACTGGGAATCAAAAGCTGAGCAAAAAAAAGGCAAAGAAGATATTCATATCGACCTTGGAAATATTTTTCAGATTAACCGCATATCCTTTTCGTCAATTAATTCACAGGAACATGCTTTCCCCGAAAATTTTATTATAAGAATAAGCAAAGATAATGAACTTTGGACTGCCCTTTTCGATGAAAGGAATTTTGTTGCTGAGGCATCAAAAAAATATTACTGGGATATAAATCCGATCGAATGCCGCTTTATCCATATAAATATGGATAATATTAAAATAAATAAAAATTTATATATTCTGCGACTCTCCGAAATAGAAATTTTTGGTGTCGTAATAGATTTAACTCATAGCCACAACATCGGAGAGCTGGTATCCAATGCTTCAATTTTTCAATATGGCCTTGTTAAACTTGCAAAAAGCGGCGAAGAAGCCATAGGAGCAGTTGTTCAAAGTAATGATTCAAGGTTAAAAGACGCAACTACTCTTAATAAAGGTATTATTCAATTAGCGGATGATGGTGAAGATAAGCCCTTTGTTGCCGTACAGGCTTCCGATTCCAGGCTTAAAAATGCGACTGAATTAAAATATGGCATTGTAAGGCTGGCAAAAGACAGGGAAGACAATCCTGACGTTGTCGTCAAAGGAAACGATTCACGACTTCAGAAAGCTACAGAAACCAATTTCGGCATTGTTAAAATATGCAGTGATGGAGAATATTCTGAATTTGGAGTAATACTGGGCAACGACTCCAGAATTCGCAAAGCGAGTTCCGAGTCTTTCGGGATAGTTCGACTTGCAAATAATGAAGAAGTTAATCCATATTGTGTCGTTCAGGCTAATGACAACCGGCTTCGGAATGCTGCTACAAATCATAAAGGCATCGTTGAGCTTGCCGAGAACGGCGAAGACAAGGAAGGCGTTGCTGTTCAGGGCTCTGATAAGCGCCTTAAAGATGCTACGACTGTCTCCAAGGGCATTGTTGAGCTTGCGGAAAACGGCGAAGACAAGGAAGGCGTTTCTGTTCAGGGCTCTGATAAACGTCTTAAAGATGCTACAACTGTTTCCAAGGGCATCGTTGAGCTTGCCGAGAACGGCGAAGACAAGGAGGGCGTTGCTGTTCAGGGCTCTGATAAGCGTCTTAAAGATGCTACGACTGTATCAAAAGGCATCGTTGAGCTTGCCGAGAACGGCGAAGACAAGGAGGGCGTTGCTGTTCAGGGTTCTGATAAGCGTCTTAAAGATGCTACGACTGTTTCCAAGGGCATTGTTGAGCTTGCTGAGAACGGCGAAGACAAGGAGGGCGTTGCTGTTCAGGGCTCTGATAGCAGACTTAAAAAAGCGTCCGAAAATGCCTTCGGCATCGTTTTACTTGCCAAGAACAGGGAAATGAAAAAGCATTCTGTTGTGCAATCAGATGATGACAGATTAAATGATGCCAGGATGCCTCTGCCTCACGATCACAATTACGCGCCTGTTAAACATGAATATAATACTCATACCGGCACAATTAAGATAGTTGACAATAAAGAAGAATATATAAACGGAATTGTTCCTCCTTCCGATCGTTCTGCAGTTATATATGCTAAAAATGAATCCGGCCAACCGGGAGCAATAGGAATTACTGGGATCAGCTATCCGCAAAGCGAAAAAGTGATGCATTCCTACGGCATTCTCGGACATGGCAGATTTGCCGGTGTTCGGGGTCAATCCAATGGAAGCAAAGAAAGCGAAATTAAAGGCGCAGGTGTGATCGGCATTTCCAGGTTTGGAGCAGGCGGGGTATTTGCAAGCGAACACAATTATTCTCTTGTTGCGGACGGCTATGGCACTATTTCCGGATATGATAATACGATAGAACTAAAGGGCAATGGAGATGCATTATTTGTAAATGGTAATTCTATTTTTAGCGGCAAGCTTGCAATTAATAACAAAAGTAAAGAAAAAGATTATCCTTCTAATATAGTTGAGATGTTCGAAGTGGATGAGGAACAAATTATACTTGCCGGGGATATGCTTGTAATTAGTGAAAACGGAAAATCAATATTAACAAGGTCTACTACAAAATATTGCAAGCAGGTAATCGGAATCGTATCAGGAAATCCGACTATTATTCTTAATAACAGTTTTACTGAAAAAAAGCTTTATCCGGTTGTCCTGGCAGGTAAAGCCTTGTGCAGGGTCGACGCCCGCGAAAGATCGATTAAAGCCGGTGATCTTATAGTTACTTCCGATACACCCGGCTGCGGAATGGTAGGAGATATAGATTCGTTTAATAAAATCGGAACTGTTATCGGAAAGGCGCTTGACGGACTGGATAAGGGGATCGGCATAATTCCCGTATTTGTCGCCCATCAATAGTTAAAATACCCTCACTTTTTCCAGTTATTTTGCAGTTTAAATGGAACTAAATGCTTATAAAGATAATCTTTTCAGAATCTCGATTTCCTTAATATTAAATATAAATTTTTGATAATTATTTACTTCCTTCACTATTTCTTTGGAAAGATAATTTATTTTCATGCAATATGGCTTTTTTAAATAGTCATCTACCCACATTATAATTGTTGTTGTAGCGGAAGTCCATACAATAGCGCCTTTATTGTCTTTTATATCTTCCCCTGTAGAAGGTCCGTATTTTTCTTCTATTTTCTTTTTAACTTCATCTTTTGTTAAATACGGAAATCGGATAGAAACATAAAACAGTTTACTATCAGCTGTCTTGTTTTCTGTTTCGCCTGTTTTTACAGCTGCGCCCGTTTCTTTACTTTTATTATCAGGATTCTCAACGTTTGCTGCAGGATTCTTTAGCGGTTCCGGCGATGCAGTTTCGCCTGATTTATAGAAAAAACCGTAAAGATATTCTATATCTCCATCCCGCGAGATAACTACTTTCTTTTCATCAGTGTATGTAATCTTACCTATAATTCCTGATTTAATATCATTTATGGAACTTCCCCATTTTATGTTTCCAAAACCGTCTATATTACCCTGTGAATAAATAGAAGAACCGGTAAAAATTATTGCGATAATAATAAATAATTTTTTCATAATAAATCCTATTAATTATCTAACTTTTTAATATTATCGGATAATTTTGAGATACTCTTCAATTTTATGCAGGAAATTCTCTGCCTTTTCCATATCAGCCATTTTAATTTCGGCATTTTTAATATCGCGCGACCCACCCTTAAGCATTTTTTCATCTGAAAATCTGCCTATGGCATTAACATAAAACGGCATTGATAGAGATTCAAAAAGATCTATTTCACCCGTATGGAACATCTTCAATGAGTTCTTTCTTATACAAGTAACAAGATCGTCCTTTTTAATCTGATCCATATTCAAATTGATTATTGTCTTCAGAGAAGCATAATATGATTCAAAATGATCCTTCATGATAGAAGCAAACAATTTTAATTCATCAACAGAATTCTCCTTAAGGATCAATATGCCATCCTCGCCTCTGGATACTAACGATTTTTGTTTAAAAAATTTATATACTTCTTCATGTATTGTCTCTGATGTATCCCCGTCATCCGAATATAAAAACTCCCTTCGGAAAAGATCTTTTATTAATTCATATTCTTTTTTAACATCCGATTCTTTAATATCTTTTCCCTCTGAGATTTTGTTAATATACAATATCGCCATCGAAGTTAAAGAAACAGGAAGAAAATAATGTAGAATACAGTTCTTATAATAATTAATTCTTATCCTGTCGTCATCTTTCAATACGTATAAATCTTCGACTAATTCCTCTTTACTGCCGCTTTCAATTTTAATCTGATGGAGGATATTATCGTCAAGATACGTATCCAGCACATGCCCTATTATTTCATCGATGTCCGAATCTTTATGAAGGCTTGCAGACATTCTTGCGTTTGTCTGTATTAAATAAAGAAAAAGAGTTTTTGAATTATTTATAAGTATTGATTTCGCAAAGCCTTTTGTTGAAAGAATTAAAATTGCCATGCTCGTAAGAGCAAACGGTGTAACTACTGTAACCTCGCTGATTTTACCGACAACCGTATTGGCAACCAAATCGGGTATGGCTTTTTTATCGGTAACGCCTGCTGAAATTTCTTTAAGCGTAAGCGGATCACTGAACGACACATATACTTTACCGTATTTCCTTTTTAATACTTTACGGCTTTTTATCATGTCTGTCATTGATTCATCGACTTTTTTGCTGCCTTTTAATTCTTTTGAGTGAGCTTTTTCTTCCAGTATCCTGTCATAGTCGATTGCTATAGGCACAAAAACAAGATCTTCATTATACCCTGCATAGATTGCGTCGATTATGTAATAGAGTATGCCTAACTTTGGCAATAAAAGCTTGCCTGTTCTGCTTCTGGCTCCTTCCATGAATATTAAAATAGGATAACCGTCCGATACCAGTGTTCTAACATATTGTTTAACAATAGTAGGATATAACTTAAGGCCTTTGAATGTTCTCCTTATGAAGAATGCCCCTGCACGCCTGGCGATTGTGCCAAATGGAAAAAAAGACATATTTTTCCCTGCGACAATATGCGGACTGAAGAGTTTATTAATATAAAATATATAGGGAATTACAATAAAATCCAGATAGCTTTTATGAGTAGGTAGCAGAATCAATGGCCCGTTTTTTGAAGCTTCCCTTATTTTTCTTACCTGCTCCAGGTCGTACTGGATACCGTCAAAAATTTTGTTTAAAATAAAAGATATTACTCTTTTAAAAATACTGATTACGAGTACTGAATAATTTGCAGCGAGTTCCTGATAATATTCATACGCCTCTCTCCTCAACTGTCTTTCCGATACTTTTTCTCTTTTTGCCTGCTTCTCAATCATTTCCAGTACTTCTTTATGGTATAGTACTTTTTCCATCATTTCCTGATTGGATCTGATAACAGGGCCAATGGCCGCTCTTTTTTCATGATGATATTTTTCGAGAAGTTTATTTCTTAATCCGACTGCAATTTGCTCGGGATCTTTGGTTTTTGCGTTTTCGATTTCTTCTTTAACATTAACAGGCGGTAAAATTCTTACAAACGCAGGTGTAGCGCTCCTTAATACGGCAATCCAGCCCGATATCAGCCCCTTATCGCCGGTTGCCTGTGAGGCTACTGTTGTTGTTGTACGCTCGGGATTCAAATTCCAGAAAATCATCTGGGGCAAAAGATAGATCGGATTTTGAAAACTTTTCTGAAGCCCCACCAGATACGTAAGGGAATCGTATTTTATTTCCATGTATCTTCTTAGAAAAAATTTTCTCGAAAGGAGGGAAACATGAATGCTTTTTTTCTCCCATAATTGTCTTTCAATATAATCAGTTTCAAAAATATCGGGATATTTTGTTCTGAAGAGTATTCTCTTTATTGATTTTATAAACCTTTTATATAAATGTTTTATTGTCTGCATCATATACGGATTTTCATCCAGGGCAACTATAGGCAGGTCGATATTATGTTTTTTTAATAAATGGCAAAATATTAAGAGAGAAATATTTGAACTATGGAAGGATACATAAACAATATTGCTCTTTGAACTGTAATCTTTAAGAGTTTGAAGACTTTCGGAATCAAAGTCAATTTTTCGAAAAAGCATACCAGCAAATTTTTCCAGCATAGAGTTAAAAAAACCGTCTATAACGCCGTCAAAAGTCTCGTTAGATTTGAATTTATAGGCACTTTTGCTGTTTTTTTCAAGCTTAAGCATTATAACCCCCAGCATGAATAATGCATATTATACACAGGTTATTTTTATTTATTAGGCATCTTTAAAGCAAGGAATTTTTTATGATGTAAAAGAATAATAGTATAACGATATCTTCGTTACTAAAATGTCTAAAATAAGCATAATAATTAAAATGTCTACTTTTATTTCATAAATAATCGCAAATGTTATTAAGGCAATACATAACTTTTAGGGAAGGATACGAAATAATACAGGTTCAGAACTCAAAATATCGCTTTCGGATTGAAATTATGAATAAATTTTAAAAAAATGATTGATAAAACAAACAATATAAAAATAAATAAACTCCGTATTTTACGGGGTGTAGCGCAGCCCGGTAGCGCACTGCGTTCGGGACGCAGGAGCCGGGAGTTCAAATCTCCCCACCCCGAATATAATAAAAACATGCAGAAAATTTTGTTAATTACTTGCTTTTTATTATATTTAGTATATAAATAAAGAATTATCGCAGCAACATCTTGCTTAACAGGGACGTTAACCATGAAAATATTCGGCGATAATATTATTATCAATGACAGATTTCCCTCCACTATTAACAATAAAAATCATATAATAGAAACTATAATAAGCAGAATTAAGGAATATACCTGTGTTACTAAAATTGATTACGATGAGCTATTTCTTGTAATCGATGAAGCGATAACAAACGCAATGGAACACGGGAATCACTGGGATCCGGACAAGCTTGTTGATGTGAAAATTACCCGCACCGGTGAATATGTATCCATAACAATCGAGGATGAAGGTACAGGCTTTAATATTGATAAATATTCTATAGCTGATTCCTCACCTAATCTAAATCCGCGAGGAAGAGGAATTCAGATCATTAAGCATTTCTGCAGGCCGAACTGGAACAATACCGGCAATCAAATCAATTTCTGCATCGATTTAAAATAATTTCCCTGATGACGAATCGCAAATTCATTAATAGTTTCAGCTTCTGTTTTTACTGCTGTTTTTCCATTCTTTTTACATTATCCGTATTGAATATTATTCAAATCCCGGAATATGAATTAACAATATTTTCAGGATTCAGTTCAACCCTGGATGAAACAGCTAATGCCATTAAAGGCTTTGGGAGATTTCTGGATTCGATTAAATCAATTATAGATGTTATTTCTGCAATCATCGGTATTGAAGTTATTCTATTGCTGATAGTTGTTTCGTTAATAAGCATGGGGATTTCGCTTGTCGGGATCCCAAAAGGAAAATTATCCTTTTTATCTTCCTTGATTATTGCAGATTTATTCTGGATCACCTGGGCAAAAAGCTTTAATCCGGAATATTCTGCATTTATGGCAAAAATATTTTTGATACTTAAAACAAATCTAATTCTTTTAATTCCATTTATTATTATTTATTTTTTCCGAAACCCTTCTGTCGCTAATAAAACAAAGCAATTGTTGCTTTCATTTTTAAGGGTGATTATAAAAAGTAAAAAGACAGAAGTTAAATATAATAAAAATGAAATTCTCTGGATTACCAGGAACCTTCAGGAAACCAATACAAAATTACAGAATTCCATTCTTAATGATATTTTAGTTGCTAAAGAAAAGGATGAATTTGCTTTTTCGGATGATACAATTAAACATAAAAAAGAAATGGCAGAACTATTAAATAAGGTCAGAGTATCTGATAAATAGCCTGTTTTATTAAACTAAACACAAAGGACATCTTACAAAACATATACAGACCGGATTTACTACAACTCATCTCAAAATTAAGTTTTATATTCGATAATATTTTTCCGGCCCCATTTTTTTTAAAACAGCCATAAACAGCAGTTCTTCGTTAATCTCCCCATCTGTTGAAAAGAGGTGTTGTATCCTGCCGCCCGTGTTGCCAGCGGCTTCCAGTATTATCGGAGTGAGTATTTCGCCCATTGAAGATACCATGCATCCTTCGGGCGCTGCATTGATAAAAAGATCGGTCCCTGAGCGCAGCTTTATAAGCGCCTCGCCGGTATACGGCGCAAGCTCCCCATGCGGTTTAAGCGATGGGAGCAACTCTTCAGCTTCGCGCAGAATAGCTTCCATGGGATGAGGCATCTCCAGGCCGGCTGCTTTATACAATGGCCCGGCAAATATATTTCTTAGATTTGATACCGATCCCTTGCTGTCCGTGATTTGCTTTTTGTTTTCCTGTATAAGTTCAATAAGATGCGCTCGTTCCTGTTCCGGGCATGAACGCAATTTCTCTTCGTATCTGTTTATTTCATCTTTCTTAACTAAAATTCTATTCTCAAGAATATATTCCAGGAAAGCCCATACAGGCGTATGACCGATTTCAAAGCTGCCGAATCCGAATTCATCAATAAGAATTTTAAATATCTCTTCGATCTGCGCAACGCGCACATATACTTCGCCGTCAACATGTATCCGGAAACGGTTCGGGTTTTCCCTGCCTGTGAGCAGCCATTTCTTTGCGAATCGTTTTAGTGGTTTCCTAAGCCCGCTGTTTCTGTAAAGCCCGTAGCCGAAATATTTTGCTATACCGCCGAGCTTTGGAATTTTCCGCTTTATCAGTTCCACCAAATAACGCATTATTTTGCCAGGTCTGGTATTGTGCTCGAGAATGTAATAAAGATCGCGTTTTAGTTCAAGAAAGTCAGCCCACAGGCGGTTGTATTCATCATGATCTTTGCATAGAACAGCTGCTTTCATGAAAACGCTGTGAAGCACTCCCTGGAGAATAACAGCCTGAAACCCTACGAGCCCGACCCATTCTTCCAGGTAAAAACCGGCATTCTCATTAGTAAGCGAACTTGTAAGATTAATTAAAATTTTTATCGGATAATTAAATTCTTTATCTTCAACGATTTTGTTCCTGAATTGTTTATAGAGTAAAAGTTTAAGTACATCGACATACTGTCCAAGCCTGCATGGCCCGTCACCGCCGTTCATAAAAACCATTATCCTGCTTTTGCCTTTAACAAGGGGATCATTGTTCTTCTTCCGTGCCGCAAAATCCTGAACAGCATCTATCATGTCCGCATAAACTGCAGATAGAGGAAGGCACACTGTGTCCCCTGCAAATTTACGGCCGGTTTTAACTTTCGATACAAGATTATATGTTTCATCATCGTAATTATCGATTGCAGTAATGCCCGCAGCCCGGAATACAGATGTAACCATCCTGTTATCGCTTAAGTTTGGGAAATAGATTACATCGGTATCTCTATTAATGCCGTCAAAAACAAATTCGTTCAGCACTTCAACGCTGAAATTATCATCACCGGTATCGGAGAGTTCGGTATGCAGTTGCTTGGTAAGCTGGTTGATATGCGTGTTGACCCTGTTCTCCAGATGCGCAAGCTCTTTTATCATTGCATCGGACTGAATGAACAACGAAGGTATCTTTTTCGTGATCTCCATGCAGGCCGGGACCGTCACTGAGTCAGGGCCGCATCTGAATGTCGAAACCTGCACGACCGACAAAAGCGTATCGGTTAGTCCGCATTCGATTCTTCTTACAAGCTCTTTTAAACGCGCATGTTTAATGATTTCATGTAAATTCTTATTGGTTATTGCGTCTATCTTCGTCAGTATATCGTGCGGATTTTTCCAGTACATATAACCATAATCTTTATCAAGTTCAGTGTCAATGCAGTAAGACGGCAGGGCTATTACACCCTTGTCCCGCATAAGCTTGCCTACATGGCTGTCGTATATCCCGGGATTAGAAATATATCCCCGCGCGCATATTACTGAAATATTCAGATGATTCTTTATTGCGTATTCAACATATTCGGCAGCTTTATCCGACAGCTTACCCGACAGCTTCTGATTGTCTGCAAGAGCGATTTTCACGGCATCAGTAAATTCCTGCCTGGATATATCGCGCTTATAGTATTGAAATACAGGCAAAAGGCTGCTGTACATCTGGCTTGCGATAAAGTCAGGTTCCATATTTTTTAGGCTGACATTAAAAAGCAGAAAACGGGCTTCCGGATGTTTCATCTTTGCAAAGTGCATGGCGATCACTACCCCGCCCTGATTAGTAGTGCATGTGCGTCCCAGACTTGCTCCGTCTGTCGGAAGATAGTCGATCTGCGGTACGAGTATTATGCCGTGTTTTCTGCCTGCGAGACGCATGAACTGCCCTGTTGCGCCTATGTTCGGAGCGCATGTGTCGATAGCGAAAAGAGGCTGTGCATTAAAAATATCGTCTTCGATAATATCGTCGCAATGAACGGGAAAACCAAGATGAGCGAATATCCTGCCCAGAAAGAATGCCTGGTCGGATACTGCAAAACTCCGCGGTATCACCAGCCTGTCTTCGCGCTCAGAACGATGCAGCCTTTCGGCAGTGTATGCCCACAACTCCCGGTATGCGTCCGGCGCTTTTACACGCTCTCCGCCTGACTTGCGCGACTGCATCTCATTTACTGCAGTGCATCCTCCGAGCATCAGTTTGATTAATCCCGAAGGCCCGTTTGAGGTAAGGCTTGCGCGGGCGCAACGCGCGTCCCTGTCTCCGCATGCTGCTCCGCGGCATTCGATTATCTTTTTTTCGTAAGTTCTGTCAATGAAGTCGTTAAGGTCATATTGTTCATCGTGTGTCTTTTCATTTTGTTCCATGCTGCTTATTAGACCAATACATGCGCGGTGGCCGGGCATAGGCGGAACAAGGCAGTATGCAGGCCTGCCGGTGTATTCCTGCATCCTGTTCGTAACCGCAAGCGGAAGAGGATCGGACAGCATGGTTTGCCCGTGAAGCAGCACAATGGCATTGTCCGGAAATTCGATCTGGTTCCAGAGCGTACGCGCCATGTTCTCTACAATAGCGTAATTGCATGATGCGAGTATCTCTTCTTTGCCGTAACCGCTTGCCTGCATTTTTCGTGCGTTCTCCATAAGAAACACTGCGCACGTCGCGTTTATTCCGTAAGCGCGCTGTGCATCGTATGCCTGGCGGCACGCATCGCTTATATCACTTATTCCGAACATCGTTTTAAGGGTGTCCATAAGGCTGCCTGTGCCTGCGGAACATTTAATGTTCATAGCATTGTCGAAGAGCTCGTTCTTTTTAAGAGCGATTACCGAGATCTTAGTGTCCTCGCCGCCTATGTCTACCAGCACGCAAAAATCCCCGTTAACAGCAATGCCTTTAGCATTCAGTTTCGCAATATGATCGCGCGCGTATCCGATAGAACCGCGGGCATGCGCGTAGTTCTCAACCAGAGTAAAGATCCGCTCGCTTAGCGCAGGATACACAGCCTGAAGTGATCTCTGTACCTGGTAGCGCCCGCTGCCTGTGATACCGATATTCTGTATATTCAGGCGGCCGGTTCCGCGCGAACGCAGATCAGCGAACATGTGCTTGATAGTCTCTATAGTATCTCCGTGATTATTGTACGAATTCGTGAATAAAAGTTCCCCGCTTCCGGCATCAGCGATCGCCATTTTGGCCATGGTAGAGCCGACATCGATCCCTATATTGACATGCGTACGGTTCATCCTGTCCGCGTTAAAATCCCGAAGCCCGCCGTCTTCTAATCTTTCATACAGGCCGCTTGCCTCGTATTGCTTTTTTAAAGAATTAAACGAAGGATATTGGATCATCGTTGCAGGCTTTCTTATTTTCTCAGTATTCTGCTCTCTCACACTGTCTTTGCCAATTGACTCAACCAGGTGCATCACGCCGCGTATAAGAAGAGTCTGATCCGTATCAAAGTTTATCTCTGTGACGTTCAGATCGCTAAAGTAATCGTTCGCGCAGTCGCGCGCGTACTGCCAGTTAAAGATGCGTCCTGTTAAATACACCGCGTCTGTTCCGGTCAGCTTGCGGCATGCTTTAAGCACCTCGGATTTCATTGTTATGGCAAGAGCGAAATCCAGAGGAATGCCCTGGTTTTTGTCGGATATGGTAGCTGATGAGCTGAACACTCCGCAGCGGTCGGAACGCACAGGCACATCACGGCGCTTTTCTTTTCCGGAACCTCCAAGATATGCTGCGAGTATTTTATCTACATCCTTTTTTTCAATGTCAAGCTTTTCAAGTATTCTGCTTATGTTTATGCCTGACCCTGCTCCGCAATGCGGATTGACCGCAAGGCTGTCTTCTATAAGATCGCCTTTGCTGTTTATCGAAATGGTCATGTATCCGGACGCGGAAGCGTCTATGATGCCCAGCGAAGTAAGCCGGTTCGCGCTTTGCTTCATCAGCAGCCTGGCGCCCGACCAAAGCGCTGCGGCAGGCATGATAACGGTTCCTGCGTCGAACGCGCTTCTCACTATGTCCGCGAGTTTGCCTGTTATGTAAAGGCTGCCTTCGCAGATAAGTTTGCCGGACGCGTCATCCTTAAAAAGCCCGGTTCTTTTCAGTACTTCCTGGATGCGGTCGTCAGCAGTGCATACAATGTCGCTTACTATTCTGCCGTCTCCATCCTTATAGTCAAATGCAGCTACATGGATGTTCTCTACACCGGCGTCTATTATATATTGCATAATTATTAAACTTGATTTGAAATATTTTAAAATTACTTATAATATAAACAAGATTATACAAGGGAACAGGATTTTATCTATAATACCCAGTCAAGAATAAATTAAAATATAAATTCACTCTTGACAAATACATTTTAAATGTATTAATACATAATTATTAAGAATAATTACAAATGCAGTTTACAATGCATCTATCAGAATAATAAGGGTGATATTATGATAATGTTAAATAAGCAAAATGTTAAAGATATGATTTATACTAATGTTCTCTATGAAATTCATAAACTCCACGAGAAAATAAAGCTATTCGAAAATAAATATAAGACTGATTTCCAGGCATTTGAAAAAAAAATTATTAATTCAAGGAAAGAAAACTTTGAACAATGGGATGACTATATTGAATGGAAAGCATATTTAAAATCATTTGAATCCCTGTCCAGAGAAAAGGATAAACTTAAAAGTGGAAATTATAGAATTTCTTGAAAGAAATAAATCGGTAAAAGTTATTGATATACTTGATTTTAAAACATTCCGGTTTGGCTTTTTCATTAAAGTCAAGGTAGTTTTAATCAATGAATCGGAATTATTTATTAGAGAGTATTCTGATAAAGAAGTAAGAAATTATTCCTATCATTGGCAGGATAAAAACGGGAAACTCATTATAAGATGGGATAATTCACCACATCATAAAAACATTTCAACATTCCCTCACCACAAACATAATAAAAATAAAATCATTCCAAGTTTCGAAATAGATATTTCAGGTATTTTTAAAATTATTGAAAAAAATATTTAATTTGTGTGTCATCCTGAATTCAACAAATAGAATGAATAAACTCATACTCATCGGAATCAATGCCCGTTATTCGCATCCTGCGACTGCGCTTTATTATCTGAAACGATACGTGCGCGATCTCGAATGGGACGTCAGCATTAAAGAGTTCACAATAAACACACCTGCTCCCGAAATACTGCAAAGCATCAGTGACGAAAAACCGCGCGCTGTTGCCTTTTCGGTCTATATATGGAACACAACTCTTGTGCAGCAAGTGCTCAGCGCGCTTGGGCAGATGAACACCCGCCCTGTAATTGTGCTCGGCGGCCCGGACGCGTCCTATAATCCTGACGAGTGGCTCGCGCGGTATAGCTTCATAGATTACATCATTGCAGGACACGGTGAAGAAGCATTCCGGAATCTGTTCGCGGACGATCTTATACGCAAAGAGCGCATCATCAGGATGCAGAATCCGCCCTTCCAGGAAATACCGTTCCCGTACACGGATGCAGACCTCGCCGGATTCACGCACAGAAAGATATACTATGAATCGAGCAGGGGCTGTCTGTTTAAATGCGCGTACTGCCTTTCATCACGCGAGGATCAGCGGCTCGAGTTCAGAGACATTGGCCTTGTAAAAGAAGAACTTGAAATTATCATGAAACATAAACCCAGGATAATAAAATTCGTAGACCGCACTTTTAATTCAAAACAATCACACGCCCACGCTGTGTGGGAACACATAATCTGTTCGTATGCGCACTCCGGCACAAGGTTCCATTTCGAGATACATCCTGACCTTCTTAATGATAAAGACTTTGAGATCCTGAAAAAATGCCCTGCCGGCCTTTTCCAGTTCGAGATCGGCATTCAGTCGACAAATGAGCAAGCTTTGAAAGCCGTAAACCGTAAAGGAGACTGGGAAACTATCAAACCAAAGATTAAAAGGCTTATTGACATGAACACGATACCTGTGCATACAGACCTGATCGCAGGGCTGCCGTTCGAGGATTACGAGTCGCTCGCCTTTTCATTCAACGAAGTTTACCCGCTCGGGGCCGATCATTTTCAGCCCGGATATCTTAAAGTACTGCCCGGCACAGAAGTCCGGGAGCGCGCCAATGAATGGGGGCTGTGTTACGCTTCTGAGCCTCCGTACGAAGTAACGAGTAACAGCTGGCTCAACGCTGACAACATGAAAACTGTTAAAAGCATATCAAAGCTCGTAGATATTCTTTACAACTCCCATAGATTTAAAATAACGCTCGAAAATCTTTTGACGTTTTATAAATCCGCATTCTCTTTTTTTGAAGAATTATCCGGAACTGCTGCGCAAAAATCCGCGAAAGATGGGATGCAGTGGGAATATCTCGCCGGAATTCTGATCGAATGCGCTCTTGCGCTTCGAATTGATCGGGAATATATACTCGACTGCCTGCGCTGGGACTGGTGCGCGTCTTCAGCAAGCAACCGGATGCCGAAGATGCTTAAAACAGACACAGAACGGAAAAAGCGTAAGGAGTTCTTCGCGCTTATAAAAGAGAAAAAGCAGGCGCTCTTACCTGAAAAAATTTCCGAAGTACCGGCTGCTGAACTATATTTCTTTTATGCTGAAACAGCGGATTTCCGCAACAAATATCTGTCTGGAAAATCCTGTGCTGTGTTTATATGCGGTAAAAAAGAAGCGCTGATCTCTAATTTTTAAAATATTTTCTATTGCTGGCAAATCAAGAATTTCATTGAAATATAAAATTGTTTAATATACTATTAACATAAGAGTAAAAAAATTTAGTGGGTTAATATTGAAACCGAAAGTTTACATTGAAACCAGTGTAGCAAGTTACTTGACAGCATGGCGGAATCCTGATTTAATAATGGCTGCAAATCAGGAAATAACCAAGGAATGGTGGGACAACAAGGAACAATTTGACCTGTTCTTATCCGCCTTAGTAATTCAGGAAGCATCATCCGGGGATACAGAAGCTGCTAAAAGACGTTTGCTTATATTAGAAGGCATTCCGGAAATTGACATAACCGAGGAAGTGGAAAATTTTGCTATTGTGCTACTTGAAAAAATTCCTTTGCCGCCAAAAGCCAAGATCGATGTATTGCATATAGCAGCAGCAACAGTAGGAGGTATGGATTACCTGCTTACTTGGAACTGCAAACATATTGCAAATGCAATTCTTCGCCCTAAAATTGAAGCAATTGCAAGGGAGTATGGATATGAACCGCCGATTATTTGCACTCCGCAAGAACTCTGGGAGGTTTAAATTATGTGGAAAGATTCTATAATAGAAGAAATTCATAAATACCGTGATGATTATTTAAAGCAATTCAACTATGATATTCATGAAATTTGCAAAGATATAAGAAAAAAACAAAATCAAAACGAAAGACAGCTTATTGCGCCCAAACCCCGTCCGGCTAAGAAGATTATAAAAACTGCCTGATCGCCATTGCAAGCAGGCTCACAGGATGCAGCACTTTATACTTAGTATTCATCTCGATCTGCCATTTGCACGATTCGCAGTCCGTTATTACTATATCAGGGCTCTCTCTTTCGATCCTTGCGGAAAGCTCGCTCCCGATTGTCTGCGACACGTCGTAATACTCGTTCTTGAACCCGTACGTCCCTGCCAGTCCGCAGCACTCAGAGTGCAGCACGCGCAGGTCAAGCCCGGGCACTCTTTTAAGCACTTCGATCGTGAACATGACACCGCCCATGCGCTCCAGGTGGCACGGCGAGTGATAGGCAGCCTTTAAAAGCACAGGCTTCATTGCAGGCACATTACCTTTTTCGAACTCATCGTACAGGAAGCGCGTGATGAATTCCAGCCTGTCGGATATTGCCGAATTGTCAAGCTCCAGCAGGTTTGGATATTCGTGCTTAAGAGCTATGTGGCAGCTCGACGACGTTGTGACGATCCGCATGCCGCTGCCCGCTGCCGCTTTGCTTAGCGAGCCGATATTAAAGAGAGCGTTTTTGCGCGCCTTCTTTACGTACCCGTTCGCTATAAGCGGAACGCCGCAGCATTTCTCGGGCGCAATCTCTATGCCTATGTTCATTGCGTTAAGGACTTTAATAAGGTCCATGCCCAGTTCATGATGATTATAATCAACATAGCATCCGTGGAAATATAATACCTTATTTTTATATCTCTCCTGATGTTCCCTTTGTCTGTTGTGCCAGTCATGAAAGGTGCCGGCAGCGTATTCCGGGAAGATCCTTTTGGAAGGTATCTTTAAAAATATGTCAAGGATCAGCTTTACGGGGTAAAGCCCGGTTATGAAGTTAACAATGGAGCTGAAGCGCGTTGCAATGCTCCCGAGCAGATCTGTGCGGCTGAGAAAGTAGTCGCGTATCCTGAATTTCTTTTTAAAATACTTCCATTTGGAGCTTTGAATAATGTCCGCGATTTTAACTCCGGACGGGCACGCGATCTCGCATCGCTTGCAGTTTGAGCAGAACCCGAGCGACTTGTCCACGAGACGGGGGTCCTTTATCCTCAGGCGTTCGGCATCCGGGCCCGACTGCTTTGGCCCCGGGAAAAGGTGTGTTGCGCGCGCGACCGGGCAGTAAACAGTGCATACTGTGCACTTTATGCAGTGGTCAAAGCTGATATTGTCTATATTCAGCATCCGCGTTCCTGTTTGTGTGGTTGAGTGATGATTGTGATTTATAACCTCATCCCCCTAACCTCCTTCTCCAACCCCCTCTGCCGCTTCGCGGCTTCTCCCCCTTAACAGGGGGAGCAATCTTAGCTACACATGTTGCTTCCCCTGCTAAGGGGAAGGTGGCCGAAGGCCGGAAGGGGTTTCAGGGAGTCCGATTTTCTCTACTTCTTCTTTATTCCCTTCACAATATTTTTTGCTGCCATGTATCCTGTGCACACCGCCACTCCGCCGCCGGATGCCTCCTTAACAGGATTGTAATGGGCCAGTATCGCGCCTGCGCATAAGAGATTTTTTACTGCTTTGCCGGTGCTGTCCAGCGGGTTCAGCGACTTGTTTGTCTCAACGCCGTATTCAAGGAATGCGTGGCTCTTTCTGTCGAAGAGCTTTGCAGCGCTCCAGTCCGCGCGCTTATGCGAATAACTTACCTTAAGGTTAAAGACCGGCTCTCTTATTGAGTCCACGTCCGAGGCCAGCCCGCCGGAGAAAAAGCTCCCGGACGCGAGCACATAAAAGCGCGCCTTTAATGCGTCGTCGCCGTAATTCTCAGTATGCAGATGCTCCACCGCGTTGTTATTGATAACCGCGCCGTTAACCTTGTCGCCTGCAACAAGCACGCCGCCAAGAGACGCGAACGCGGACTTAAGCGCATTGTCGAGCCTCATGCCCAGAAGCGAAGGAGGCGGTGTCGGTATCTCGCACACAGCCTTGCCGCTTATTATCTGAAGCATCTCGTGATGCTTCCTGTAATTATTAATGCCCATGAACGCGGGCAGGCAAACAATGTCCGCGTCAGCCGCAATCTGTTTAATCTGCCTGCCGATATCTTCCATAAATTCCGGATTGTCGAAAACCCTGGCAATATCAATCGAACGGTATTCGTACAAATTCCTTTTTATCTTCTTATGATTAGGGTAAATAAGTTCGCCTGTTATAAATTCCCTGTCCCTGAATTCCTTGCTCTTCCTTAAATTTGCAATGGTTATCTCCGGATAAAAGTCCCTGTATCCTTCAAAATTAAGGACAGCGATCTTTGCTTTGTTTTCCAACAGCGTGCGGATATTTTCATTGCACACGCTTTGCTGAAAAAAATACGAAGGCTTAAGAGCTCCGAGTGTCGTAAAATGAAAATAATTTTTATTATGATAATTGTAGAAATCGATTCCCTCGTCCGCCGCAATATCTTTAAAGAAAAACAGGGCCTCCCTGATATTATCGACCCCGCATTTCGCGTAAGGATGATTTTTGTCTGTCCTGATGAGCTTTTCTATATGATTAAACGGATTACTAATGATCTTCTTTTTATCATCATAGCCGAAAACGTCGATTGAGCCTGAGGCGAAATGCAGCGCGCTCATGCCCGATGTAATAACTGCGCAGCTTAAGCCTTCTTTAAGGCACTTTATGCCGCATGTTAAACCGGCCAGCCCGCTTCCTATAATGATACAATCGTAATTCACCTGAATTTACTCCCTGAAACACTAAATTTTCTTTGCATAAAAGGCAGTTTTCCCTGTCCGGACAGCCTTTTTCCCTGTATAATAGAGCTTATCGCCTCTCCGACTATCGGCGTCCTATGTAAAACAGGGAAGTTTCCCTCTCCGAAAGCCGGCGTTGAGTAAAATATACCCGATTTCGAGTATCTGAATATCGGCGTTCCCTCTAAAACAGGAAAAATTCCCTCTCTGAGAGCCGGTGTCCCCTATAAAACAGGGAAGTTTCCCTCTCCGAAAGCCGGCGCTGGGTAAAATATACCCGATTTTGAGTCTCTGAATATCGGAGTCTGTTAAAAAACAGTCGGTTTCTTCTATAATAATAAGCTTTGATCCTCCAAAGTGTGTCTGAAATACTTCTCAGAGCATATACTATCTCCAAATATGTTTTTATGCACCGAGGCATATTCGTTTGCACCGGAACATTTTTTATGACGGTCTGGAATGAAAAAATAAAAAGTTTAAAGCGGATTGTGCAGATAATATTTTTATTATAACATTAGCAAATTAACTTTACTGCTTAATGTTTTTATCTGCGACCCGGGGGAGCATAATAGACTGGATAATTATAATTGGTATTTTTAATCTCATTCATATAATACATAGACCCGCTTAAGACTTTTCTCTCTATTATTAAACCGCTTGGTCCATAATAGACACCGCACGTAACTTCACCTATACCTTCCAAAAAACTATATTTTACATTTGCTACACTGCTCACACCATCACACTTAACACTTGCGGGCTTGCTTTTTTCATTTTCAAAATACATTTCCTTTATTTTGCCAGAATGTCCAGCATAAACAATTTTTTTAAAGGCATAGCCCTCCGGTATACAAACCGGTTTCCCTGTCTTATTCAAAAATGAAATTAAAATTGCATAATCATTTTCATTCATCGGTATGTAACTTAATTGTTTAATTGCATATCCGTCTTTATTTTCAACAGAGGCTCCATTAGCATTATAACAATGCTCTTCTATAAGCTTCCCTTCGGAATTATATAAATATTTTATTGTAGAAACTCCGGGCAGCAAAACATTATTGGAGTCTCTTAATTCAAAACTATGTAATTTGCCGTTAACATCGTAATACTTTAGTTGTTTTCCCGAAGCAGTATTTTCAGCTATAATAGTTCCCAATCTTTGACCATTCTCAATCCATGGCTCTTTTGTTTGACCGGAACGGCTGCCGGTACCTGTCGTACATCCTGCAAAAAAAACAATAATTAAAAAATAAATGCCAAAGATATATTTATTCTTCATAATTTATTCCTTAGTATTTAGTATTTAAATAGTTCCTGGTAAATAATTCATTATGAATCACTAAAAGCTTGTCTCAACAGGCATAAAATTTATCACTGATGAGTTATTTAGATAATCACTATTTCGAAATACCTTAGTTCCCAAAGTATTAATTACAAACGAACAACATCACCTTCTATTTCAACATAAACATAATTCGGCAATATTGGTATTAAAGATGTTAAAAGCCAGAGCCAGTCATTGTAAGCTTTTATCGTTAAATTAACAATAGCATTACCATTTGCATTTTTCATTTCTTTTATTAAATCTTCAGACAGATCATAATTATCCGAACCCAAATTAACGCCTCTCCAAAACATAGCCCAAAAGAACTTTTGGATTTGAAAATGTTTAAGAACTTCATTATTAGACGGCTTTTTTAAAGCTCCGTTAGCATCAATTATGTATGGGGTAAAACTGACCGGCTGATCTATTTGCGATGCCTTTATACTGCATTTTACACCTGCACAGGAAACATACAGTATTGAAGAAAAACCAATAAACTACAGTATAGTTATTTTAAAATATTTTTTCATTTTATTTTCCCTTCTCCGGTTTAATTGGTTTATCTGCTTTTTGCACATCGCCTTTAATTGTAATTTTTGCGCCTTGAGATAAAACAAGGCAACCGTTAATACCAACTGTTTCTATATCGAGATTGACATTATTAATTATTTTTGTATTATCCCCTCCGATCTTTTTAAATGCCTGCACCTGTGCTTCATTTGTATTGAATGCTTTTGAGTTATAGGATGAAGCCGTTATTTGCTCACCTACTTTTGCTTCATATTTATCGACAGGGATCAAAGCAGGCCTGGATTTCTGATCGCCAATATATGGATTCGCATTCAATATTACAGGTTGTTCCAGCCTTCTTAAGTCGATATTTGCTGTTGAACAACTGAATAAAATACTAAAAAATATTAAACATCCACAAAAAATCTGATAATAATTAATATTATACTCTTGAATTAATTGAATTTTACCACTGCCTGCATTCATTTTTACCTCTCTTTAAGCATTTTAAATCAATCTCAGTTGCTTTTTGATTTTTTATTATCTCAAAATTATTCCCAAAACCTGCATTTAAGTTATCTGTTGTAAAATTTAAGCTGTTCTTATATATAGAATAACAAGCAAATAAAATATCCTTTAAAAATTAATGTAATTCTTCAATTTCAAATAAGTTATAGAAAGAACGCAAAATTTATCATTATAAATAAAGTATATAAGGCATTATTTATTATTTTTTTAATATTTATATACAATCTGTAATTAAAAAAAATATATATATTTGTCAACTAATTTTAAATGTTTAGTGATAGTATTCACCTGATACATCCTTCTGAAATAAAATGAATTAACTTGCTATCTTTCTTATTTCACTTCCCCAATCCCGAACAGCCCTTCGTATACCCAGTAAATGAATTCGGCTTCGCGCATAGCATCGCCCCAGAACACGGGCCTTATGCCTTTCCACCGCTCTTCAATAAAGTCTGCCAGCAGTTTGTCCGCGTCTTCCGGCTCTGCTGCGCCGTACTGCACAAACAGCCCTGCAGAGCGGTACGCGCAGAGTTCGCCCTGGCAAGGGCCCATTCCTATGCGCGTCCTTCGTTTTAAATCCTCAAGGTCCCGAACATTAAAATTCTTTATCACATAAGCGATCTCGCCTTCTGTCACTATTTCGCATTCGCATATAATACGATAATTTTTTTTATCCCGCTTTAATATGCGCGCTATCCTTTCGCCGTGCCTGTTGAACGTTGATCCCACAACAGAGTTGGCTATCCCTGTATAATGCTTGACCGAACGCGCCTCAAGCTTCCTCATCTTTGACCCGGGCAAATGCTTTTTATGTGTGACGCACTTTTTATTTATCTTTAGCTTTTTACACGCGAGGTCGGCAGCCATTTCCGCCATTAGCCTGTACGTCATCAGCTTGCCGCCCGTAATTGTAATGATGCCCCCTACCCCGTCGCGCTCCTCGTGATCCAGCAATGCAATGCCGCGGCTTATCTTCCTGCCGTCGTTCGCTTTTCCCTGGGCAACAAGCGGCCTTACGCCGGAGTACACCCTCAGCACCCTTGCCTTTGCGACATCAGGAATCATCTCCTTCGCGCGCATATACAGCTCTTCTATCTCGTCATTATCCGGCATCGGGTTATCGATGCGGTTATAGTCTATATTTTTAGATGTGGTGCCCACAAGCGAAACAGTATCGTTAGGAACAATGATGTCTCCGTTCGAAGGCGCCCTGCAGCAGTTAAGCACAATATTGTTTATCCTGTAATCGATAACAAGAACGCTTCCCTTTGATGCGGTCATTTTAAGATCAATGCCTGCCATGCTGCACAAATTCTGCGCCCAGATTCCGGATGCATTGACAATGAGGTCCGCGTATATACCGAACTCCTCGCCTGTCTTTTCATCAACGCATGTAACGCCCTTTACGATATCTTTGTCGCGTATAATTCCTGTTATGCCAGTGTATGTGTATGCCTTTGCTCCGTGTTCCTCTGCATCGAGTATATTGGCAACAGCCAGCCTGAACGGGTCTATTGTGCCGTCCGGCACATGAAGGGCGGATACAATGCCGGGGTTAATATTGGGCGCCATTTTAAACACTTTTTTTACGTTTATATTTTCGCAGTGAATTCCGGCTTCCCTGCAGCCTTTCATTAATTTTTCGTGGTAGGATTCGTCATCTCCCGGGAGCGTAACGAACAGGCCGCCTGTGCTTTCAACGCAATTGCGCGCTATCTTTTTTAATATGATGTTTTCCGAAATGCACTCGCGCGCGGACTCAATATCGCTCACTGCGTATCTCGCGCCCGAGTGCAGAAGCCCGTGGTTGCGTCCCGTAGTCCCGTTCGCAATATCCTTCTTCTCCAGAAGCACTGCCTTTATACCGCGCAGCGACAGATCGCGCAGCACGCCAGCGCCGGTTGCCCCTCCGCCAATAACTATTGCCTGTGTATCAATTCTTTTCATGTTTAAATTGCCTTAAAAGTAAGCCGCTTTACCGGCTCAAAGCGCTCATTATATTGATTTACAATAATCCGTCAATACAAAACTGTTATAATTATCAGACATAATACAAACAGAGGCTAATATTAAAAATCCAGTCCATCTGGTCAATTATTTATTAAGGCTGATTTTTTATGCCCGGGGCAATAAACTTTGAAAAATTTTACAACTCATCACAATATAAAGTTTTATAAAGATCAGTAAACAACTTTCTAATTTGAAATCAGACAATATTTTTACTTTACTTGACAAATAATGAATCCGAAGTATAAAATATTCGGGTTACATTTTATCATTATTACTAACATTCCGGAGATTTAATATGATGTATAAGACTGGTTTGAAAATTGCCGCATGTTTTGTTATATTTATTTTTATTAGTTGTTCTTCCGAGACATCACATCTCAGAAAAATCCCAAGGGAAAAACGCAAGGGACTTGTAGTATTGAACTTTAAGAACAACACTCCCAAAAGCCGCGCATCGGAATACGAACCGTGGGAGTTCGGGATTGCCTCAATGATAATGACCGATATTGAAACAATCGGCATGTTCAATATAATCAGCAAGGAGCGCCTTTCAGATGTAATGAAAGAACAGGAATTCCAGATGAGCGGTGCAGTTCAGGCTAAAGATATGGTTGAAATTGGAAAGATTACAGGCGCAAAATACATACTTACAGGTTCCTTCATGGAAATGAACGGCGCGTTAAGACTGGAATCACAGGTGTTCTCCGTCGAGAAAGGAGCGCAGCTGGGTACTGCAGCAGTGAACGGAGCTACAAACAAGTTTTTTGATTTGGAGAAGGATATAGTAACGAAGATATCCGTGTTCCTTGACGCAATGCTGAGTGAGAACGAGCAGAAAGCAATTGCTTCCAAGGTTGATACAAAATCGGTTGAAGCATCGCTCAATAACTACAGCGGTGAAATTGCCTTTATGGAAGCAAAGACACTGAAAAAAGAAGGAAAGGAAGCGGAGGCCAAGCAGGCAATAAAAGAAGCAAAACAGAACTTTCAGAAAGCCGTTGCACTTGACCCGGCTTATGAAAAAGCAAAGAAGAACCTGTCAAGAGTGTCGCTCGCTATACCGGTTCAGTTATAATTAGCAGCTTATATTAGTCACAATAAAAAAACAGCCCGCGTCTCAATAGAGTGCGGGCTATTTGTTTTTATAGAAATGCCTGTTTGCTTTTTGATACTAAAATGGCTGTAAAACACTTACGAAAACTCCGTATAAATAATCATTATTCCACTTGTCATTTAAATCGGAACCTGCGGCCGGGTTAAGAAAACGAACCTGTGTCCACTGGAACCTTAAACCTACGGTAAAGATCGGCAAACCCTCGCCCATACTGGCTCCTATTGACGGCTCAAAATTTATTCCGCGCGTGCGCAGGTTAAATTTCTCATTATTACCATTGTCATGTTTAGTAGGAGTTAGATCATTACTATCATAAGAATAAGAGTCACTATCCATATCCATTTTTCCCCACATATAAAGAAAAGAAAGATTGGATGCAAAGAAGAATCTTTCTCCGACAGGTGCAGAAAGTCCAAGACCCAGTGCCGGCCCGTTATATGGCATTTTGATTTTGTTTTTTCCTACAATTGATATTAGCCTAGAACTTCCATTAAACCGTCTGAATGATACATTTTCTATTGTTATTCTTAGATATTGATATTTATAACCAGCAAATATTTTAAAATTATCCGTAATACGATAGCTTAAAGCCCCGTCCAGATCCAGACGCTTAACATTAAATGAATGATGGCCTGTACGGTATTCGGAACCTCCCGAGTATGGAGCATCTTCCTCCATCCAATGCGAGGATTGCTTACCATAAAGACCTGATAAAGAGAAAGAAAAATCCTGAGAAAACATTACGCTTAAAACAGGGCCATATAGTACTCCGTCTCCATTCTTCATTTCTTCAAACTCTGATACTCCTATATCCTTTAAATACGGATCCCATATAAAGTATCCGCCTTTTGCTCCGACTATGTAATCCAGCGCGGAAGCAGGCTGCGCGAAACCCGATATAATCCCAAGGCTCATAAATAAAACGCACAATATGAGTTTTGCTCTTTTAATTATTAAAGCTGCCGGGCGGAAAATACTTATGGTCTTTGAAACTGTCTCTGAATTCTTCATACACTCCTCTTTTATTTTTTTTAAGATTATTTTTTTTAAAACAAATATCATACTGATTAAGCAAAACATAATTCTTGCAATTATCATTAACAGATTTTTACTAAAAGTCAATTGCATTTTAAACAGCATGTTTATACATGTTATTATTATCGATATCCGGTAAAAATCATTGATATATTTTTATGTATTATTTATATTCCCAATGACTCTGACATTCACAAGGCATCATTAACAACATGGGCATAGCAGAAGATCTCATAATCATCATCCTTGTAGGCCTGTTCGCAGGATTAATCGCGAACAAGATAAAAATCCCGCCGATAATCGGATACATAATCGCAGGTATAATAATCGGGCCGTACACCGGCAGCGTCGGCGTATCGGACATACCCCGCATTGAACTGCTGGCCGAGATAGGCGTCGCGCTCCTTCTCTTCTCGATAGGGCTTGATTTCTCGTTCAAAGAACTGAAAGAAGTCAAGGCAGTGGCGTTTATCGGCACACCTATACAAATATTATTGTTAATAGCATACGGCCTGCTGATCGGCCGCTTTTTCAACATGCCGTGGAACGTGTCGCTTGTATTCGGGATGATAATTTCGCTCTCGAGCACTATGGTTGTGCTGAAAACACTCATGAACAGGGGGCTAATCGGGACACTTTCGAGCAAGGTAATGATAGGCATTTTAATCATGCAGGACCTCGCGGCCATACCTTTAATGCTCGTTATCCCGAAGCTCAACGATATTAGCAGCAACCTCGTTCCGCTGGCTCTCACTTTAGTAAAGGCGCTCGTTCTGTTATCCGCGATAATATTCATCGGGATACGCATCATACCCTGGTTCCTGAAGAACGTTGCAAAGCTGAACTCAAGAGAACTGTTCCTTATAACGGTCACGGCAATAGGTCTCGGCGTTGGGTATCTCACGCATCTGTTCGGGCTTTCGCTCGCATTCGGCGCATTCGTTGCGGGCATGGTGATCAACAATTCCGACTACAGCCACAAGGCGCTCAATGACATCATCCCGCTGCGCGACATTTTCGGGCTCATTTTCTTTACATCAATAGGAATGCTGCTGAACCCGGTCTTCGTTTATAACAATATCTTTATTATATTAATTCTTGTGATACTTGTTATCGCAGGCAAGTTCATTGTGTTTTCCATGCTGAGCCTGGTATTTAAATATTTTAATATAATACCGCTCGCGCTCGGCTTCGGGCTTGCACAGGTCGGTGAATTTTCTTTTGTGCTCGCAAGGACAGGCCTTACAAACAAAATAATTGATAATGATTTTTACTCTCTTGTACTCTCTGTCTCTGTTGTTACAATGATAATCTCACCCTTCTTATCATATCTGGCAGTGCCGGTTTACTCGATAAAAAAAAGATTGTTTAAACACGAACAGATTCAGACCGTAAATATTCCGGACACAGGGCTTAATAATCATATTGTAATTGCAGGAGGCGGACGCGTGGGTTTTGAGATCGCTTCGATGTTCCGCGAATCATGGTTCCCTTTCATCATACTCGAGCAGGATTTCCGGCGCTTTGAACAGGCAAAAGAGGCCGGTTTCCCTGTGATATACGGGGACGCAGCGCAGGAGACCGTAATATCCGCTTCCAGAATAAAATCCGCGCGCCTGCTAATCATCACCATACCTTCTATTATGACTGCGCGCGAAATTGCAGCTTTGACTTTGCATTGTAATCCTAAGATAAAAATAATAGCAAGGGCTGATAACATTTCGGCAGTAGAAGAATTTTATAGCATGAACATTTTCGACGTAGTACAGCCCGAATTCGAGGCAAGCCTTGAAATAATAAGACAATCGCTGCTTTATCTAGATATACCGTTTACAGCAATATATAATTACACAGATAAAATCAGGCGCGAAAGATATGCATCCAGTCCTGCTCTGGATATCCAGCATTCGCTTTTATCAAACATTAAGAACACTCCCTTTCTGCTCGAAATAAGCTGGATAGAAGTCCGCAGCAAAAGTTCGATCTCCGGAAAATCGATGAGCGAAGCCGGAATAAGAGCAAAGACAGGCGTATCCGTAGTAGGCATTCTAAGACAGAATGAATTCCTTCCCAATCCGGACGCCGGCTTTATCTTCCGTACAGGAGATTACGTGGCTGTAATAGGCCTGCCAGAAGATATTAAACGGTTTAAGGAATTGTAAGCAAAATAATTTGACTTCCCCGTCAAAACACTTTATTATTAGTTTTGCAACAAGTCAATTGTCTTGAATTACTTTATTATAATAGGTTTTGGGACGCATTCTTTACAAAAGATAAATATATTAATTATTTTATAATTTAACGCTTACATAAAACATTCTGCTAATATAAACTCTTCCGGAAAACACACTGGTCTTTTTTACAAATTAGCAATTGACTTTTTCTAACTGGTTTAATATACTGGTTTAATGAAGAATAGAAGTAAAACAATCGGTTCCTTCAACGCAAAAACACATCTTGCACATATGCTTGCCGAGGTACAGGACGGTGTTGACTTTATTATCACGAAACGCGGCAAACCGGTTGCAAAACTGATAAAGCATACTGACGTTAAAGATTACATTAAATTGACTGATATTATTTGCGAATTCGATGAGATCAGGAATTCCGTAAAAGGAAAAGTGAATATTAACCGGTATATAAACGAAGGCAGAAAGCATTAATGAAATTCGTTATTGATTGCTCTTTTTCCTCAGCTCTGTTTCTCCCGGATGAAAAATCTGATTCTATCCGCACTTTTTTTATTAACCTTAAGGATTCAGATCAAATTTATATACCGTTGCTATGGTGGTATGAATCAATAAATGTATTAAATGTTTCCCTTAAAAGAAAAAGATTGAATTTCAACGCAATATCGAAAATAATTGAATTATTTGATAAAATGCCGATTGAAACGGACATAAGCTACGGATCGCACTATTCTAAAAATATATTCGAATTAACTCAATTATATAAAATATCCGCTTACGATGCGGCTTATATAGAACTGGCTGTGAGAAAAAAAGCTAAATTGATGACCCTGGATAAAGATTTAATAAAGGCATCTGAAATTGTCGGAGTATAGTATTTTATTATTTAGTTTAAATGATTATACTTAACCATTTACAAATTATTAAGGAAAACGAATGCTTACATTAAAAAAATCCGGAAAATTCCAGCCGAGAAAAGGACCATTGCTTCTTATAATTATGGACGGCATTGGCATAGGGAAAGAAAACGATGGCAATGCGAGATACCTTTCCAGAATGCCCAATCTCAACAGGCTGATGAAGAACTGCATGTTCACTGAACTTAAGGCGCACGGGAAAGCTGTAGGGCTTCCGAGCGACGCGGACATGGGCAATTCGGAGGTAGGACACAACGCGCTCGGAGCAGGCAGGGTGTTCGATCAGGGCGCAAAGCTGGTTTCCGGCGCAATTGAGAACGGGAGCATCTTTGCTACAGAAACATGGAAAAAATTAATTGCAAAACCGATATCCGTAAACAGGCAGCTTCACTTAATAGGCCTGCTGTCGGACGGCAATGTCCACTCGCATATAGACCATTTGTTTAAACTTGTCTCGGCAGCATCTAAAGAAGGAGTAAAGACAGTAAAACTGCACATACTTCTGGACGGCAGGGACGTCCCGGAAACCTCCGCACTTCTGTATGTCGATAAGCTGGAAGAATTTCTTAAAGGATTTCGGGATAAAGGACTCGATTACAGAATAGCTTCCGGCGGCGGGAGGATGGTAACGACAATGGACAGGTACGAAGCCGACTGGACAATAGTAAAGCGGGGATGGGAGGCGCATGTACTCGGAAAAGCAAGGGCATTTGCGTCTGCTAAAGAAGCGATCGAAACGTTCAGAAAAGAAATCAAAGGAATAACGGATCAGTACCTGCCCTCTTTTATAATCGCAGATAATAAAGGCCCAATCGGTAAAATAGAAGACGGCGATTCAGTTATCTTTTTTAATTTTCGCGGCGACAGAGCGATTGAGATCACCAAAGCATTTGAAGAAAAGAACTTCGATAAATTTGACAGAGTGAAATATCCCGATATTGTCTATGCAGGTATGATGGAATACGACGGCGATCTCAAAATACCGAAAAATTATCTTGTTATACCGCCTGCAATAGATAAAACCATAAGCGAATACCTTGTGCATTCCGGAATAAAACAGTACGCAATATCCGAAACGCAAAAGTTCGGACATGTCACTTATTTCTGGAACGGGAACAGGAGCGGAAAATTCGACGATAATATGGAAACATATTTCGAAGTGCCTTCGGATAAAGTCGAGTTCGACCAGCGTCCGTGGATGAAAGCAGAAGAAATAACTGTTAAAACAATCGAAGCAATAAGAAGCGGTGAATTCGGTTTCTTAAGGCTTAACTTTGCAAACGGAGACATGGTCGGACATACAGGCAATCTGGAAGCTGCAGTAATCGCGGCCGAGGTTGTGGATATCAGCATTGGAAGGCTGCTTAAAACAATGTCGGAATTGCACGGGATTACTTTAATTACTGCGGATCACGGCAATCTTGATGAAATGTTCGAATTAGATAAAAACGGAAAATTCGAAACCGATAAAACCTCAGGAGAATATAAAAAGAAAACATCGCACACATTAAATACAGTGCCGTTTATTATATGTGACCCGGATTTTAAAGACGAATATTATATAAATAAAAATATTAAAAACCCCGGACTCGGTAATGTCGCTTCAACGATTCTGGATTTGCTCGGTTTTGAAAAGCCGGCAGAATATTTACCTTCGCTAATCGGGTTTAAATGAAAATTGCATTTATAAGCCCGGAAGTGTATCCATTTGCAAAGACAGGCGGCCTTGCCGACGTCTCATTCGCGCTCCCGAAGGCTCTTGCAAAAGCCGGACACGATATCCGCATAATAATGCCCGCATACAAATCCATAAACAAAAATCAATATCAGCTTAAACTCACTGCAGCGCCGCTGATAATAACAATAAACAAAGAAGATAAATATGCCGCAATCCTGGAATCCGATATAATCCCGAATGTCAAAACTTACTTTATCGATTACGAAAATTATTTCGCGAGGGATAGCCTTTACGGCGACAGCACGGCCGATTACAACGATAACGCTGAACGTTTTTCTTTTTTCGCAAAGGCGGCAATAGAAGGGCTGATAAAAATCGGATTCAAACCCGAAATTATTCACTGTAATGACTGGCAGACGGGGCTGATTCCTCTTTATTTGAAAACCATATTCATCAATAATCCCTGGTTTAAAAATACGGCTGTTATTATGAGTGTTCATAACGCAGGTTATCAGGGAATATTTAAGCAGGCCGATACGGTCCTAAACGAGCTAAATAATACCTGCTTTAATATAGAGGATCTGAAACATCATAATGGAATAAGTTTTCTAAAAAGCGGAATCCTTAATTCTGACATCATAACCACTGTAAGTAAAAAATACGCGGAAGAGATACAGACGAAGGAATTCGGATTCGGCCTGGAAGATATATTCAAAAGCAAAAAAGAATGCCTGTATGGAATTCCGAATGCAGTTGATTATGAAATATGGAATCCTGAAACGGATCGTTTTTTACCTCGCAATTATTCCATAAAAAATATATCGCTAAAGAAAATAACAAAACTTGAAATCCAGAAAAGAGTTGCCATTTTACCTGATGAAAATATCCCGCTGCTCGGAACAATATCACGGCTTACGTTTCAAAAAGGCATGGATATCCTTGCCGATACTCTTGAAATTCTTTTTCAGGACGAAAAATTTCAGTTCATAATTTCGGGGACGGGTGACCGGAGAATATCAGAACGATTCGATAGACTTAAAAAAATGTTTCCGCGATCCATAGGCGTATTCTGGGGATACGAAGAAGAGCTTGAGCATCTTCTTCAGGCCGGACTCGACATATCCATAATACCTTCAAGGTACGAGCCATGCGGGCTTACGCAGATGTACAGCATGAAATACGGAACCGTGCCTGTTGTAAGGGCTACCGGCGGCCTTGATGAACTTGTCGAAGAATGGGATGACAGGAGCAAAAAAGGCAATGGATTTAAATTTAAAAATCTTACTCAAGAAGAATTATATAATACCCTAAGAAAATCTATAAAACAATATAATGATAAATACAGCTGGGATATTCTTCAAAGAAACGGAATGAATTATAATTATACATGGGATGACGCAGTAAAAGAGTATGAAAAGATATATAAATCCGCAATTAAAAGCAGTTAAAAGTTAAGACCTCCGGTAACAAGCTAAAGATAAATTTTTTAACAAAATAAAAAAGGCTTGAAATTATTATATAATCTTTGCATATTGCTAATGTAATTATCAAATATACGGGTTTTAATTGTTTTTATGTTTTAAAAAGAGAGTGGCCACGCCACTCTCTTTTTGCAAGTAAGCGATATATGGAATCCAAATTTAATCCGGAAAACATAGATAAAATTGTACGGGATACTGCCCGCGATCTGAATTATATTATATATGAATCATCGGTTTTATACAGAGGAGAACAGTCGAAAATCTATGTTAAGATTGATCATCCTGAAGGAATATCAGTTAAAGATTGTACTGTCTATACAAAAGAATTAACCAAACGGCTGGACATTGAAAAAGTACTTCCGAACTATTCCCTGGAAGTTTCTTCACCCGGATTAAAAAGAAAATTAAGGAGCATAGAAGAATTTATCCGGTTTATAGGGTCCCCGGCAAAACTAATTTACTCCTCGGAAGACGGGACAAAAGTTATTAAAGGAATAATAAATAATATTATTGACACAAAAGTTGAACTAAAATCAGATAATAAGGAATATATTATTGATTTTGAGAAAATTACTAAGGCTAATTTAGAATATTAAAGGTTGTTGAAAATGAGTAAAAACTTCTTTGAGGCATTGCACCAAATAGCAAGCGACAAAGGCATTAACAGGGAAGCCATTGAAGAGATTGTCGAATCTGCGATGCTGTCTGCATATAAAAAACAATACGGAACAATTGAGAATGTCAGAGTGACATTCAACAGGGACACTAACAAAGTTTCCGTTGTTTCACGGAGAATGGTTGTTAACAAGCCAAGGGACAGGGCGGAAGAAATCGGATACGAAGCGGCAAAAAAAATAAAACCGGACGTCCAGCTCGGTGATGAAATTGACGTGGAAGAAAATCCGTTTGAGTCATTCGGCAGGATCGCAGCACAGACCGCCAAGCAGGTAATAGTCCAGAAAATAAAAGAAGAAGAAAAAGGCATTGTATTCGGAGAATACAAAGACAAGGAAGGACAGCTTATTAATGGATATGTACAGAGAAAAGTAAAAGATGCGCTTTTTATTGATCTGGGTAAAACCGAGGGAGTGCTGCCTGCAAGAGAACAATCGCCGCTTGAGCATTTTAAAACCGGAGAAAGAATAAAAGCTGTGCTTCTAAGCGTTTCAAGAAATTCTAAAGGCCCGGCAATCATTTTAAGCAGGGCACATCCTAAATTTGTTGAAAAGCTTTTTGAAATGGAAATACCGGAGATATATGACGGCATTGTAAAAATAGTATCGATAGTCAGAGAAGCCGGTTTCAGGACAAAAGTAGCCGTCACAAGCGAAAGGGATGATATTGATGCTGTGGGCGCCTGCGTCGGCATGAAAGGCGTCAGGATCCAATCGATTGTAAGGGAACTCGAAGGCGAAAAAATCGATATTATCGACTACTCTACGGATAAACAAACTATGGCAGCTAACTCCTTAACACCTGCCAAACCTAAGGAAATTATCCGAACCAAGGATAACGGAGTTATTGCTATTGTCGAGGACGATCAGCTGAAACTCGCTATTGGAAGGGGCGGGCACAACGCCAGGCTGGCTTCAAAATTATGCGGATTTGATATTGACATAAAAACAGAAACCCAATATCACGAGCTATTGAGTTCAGGTGAATCCAGGGCGCTTGTGGATCAATTGTTTTCGGAAACACCGACAAATGAAACCTCGCTGGAAGAACTGCCAGGGCTTGAACCGAGAATTATTAAATTACTGGAAGCAGGCGGAGTATTCTCAATCGAAGATCTGGTTGAAATTTCATCGGAAGATTTATTGAAAATAGACGGCATAGGCAAAGTAACGGCTCAAAAAATACTGGATATATTAAGAGAATCCATTGACTTTGATGAAGATGAAGCCAATGATAATGAAAATGATGAAGGTGAAGAAAGCGACGAAGAAACCAATACAGGAGAAAATAACGGCGAGGATAATAATACCGGGGATTCTGCTAATAAAAATGCTTAACGGATAGCGACAAGACTTAAATTAAAGCTGATCGATATTAACTCAACAATAAAATCAATAAAATAATTTTTAAGGATTTAAATGAAAACTGCTGACATTGCTGCAAAAAACCATGTTTCAATTGAATATATAATACAAATATGCAATGAGCTAGGTATACCATACAAAGACGAAAATACAGATATCTCTGAAAAGGATTTATTTCTTGTTGAGAAAAAGATAGAAGTTCTTAAAACAGAAAGGACAAAAAAGACTCTTAAACTGATGGAGAAAAAAGGAGAGAAGAATTCCGATAACAAATCCGGCAAGAAGATCAAGCTAAAAAGAAAAGTACATGTTTCAAAAGGACTAATAAAAGAAAAACCCGAAGAAAATTCTTCTGCTCCGGCTACACCTCCAGTGCCTGTAAAGGAAAAAGAGAAACCGGAAAAACCCTTTATTAGAAGAGAAGAAAAAAGACCTGAAAGGCCCCGCTTTCAGGGACAAAGAGACACAAGAAGAGAAGGCGGGTATCACCAGAATAAGGGAACGGGAACAGCCCCAAATGCAGGGAGAGATTCTCAAAGAAGTACACAGGCGCGGCCTGGCGGCGGCAGATTCCAGACAAATAAAAATACAGTAATTAAGCCAAAAGTTTCAGAAGGCGATAAAGAATCAATTAAAGAACATACAAAAGAAACCTCCAGAAGAAAACTTCACGGAAAAGATAAAGACAAAAATAAAAGACTTATAGAAGAAAAATTTAAACAGGAAAAATTTTTAGAAAAAGACATTATTCTCCGTAAGAAAAAACCGCTTGAAAACCTTAAAAGAGAAATCGTAACACCAACCAGAATTGAAATTACGGAAAATATTTCAGTCGGAGATCTTGCGCATAAATTAAATATTAAAGCAAGTGAAGTAATAACCAAACTCATGAAGTTAGGAGTTATGGCTACAATAAATCAGATCATCGATTCTGAAACCGCAGAAATACTTGCAGGCGAATACAATACAGAAGTTAAAGTCGTTTCCCTTTTTGAAGAAACCGTTATTAAGCTAAACGAAGTTGAAAATCCAGAGGATATGGCAACAAGACCCCCTGTCGTTACTATAATGGGTCATGTCGATCATGGAAAAACAAAACTGCTTGATACTATCAGAAAAACAAATGTTGTTGATCAGGAATTTGGCGGAATTACACAGCATATAGGTGCCTATAAAATCTTTATCAATAATCATTTTATTACATTTTTAGATACGCCGGGTCACGCCGCGTTCACTACAATGAGAGCCCGGGGCGCAAAGGTTACTGATATTGTAGTGCTTGTCGTTGCCGTGAACGACGGTGTTATGCCGCAAACCATTGAAGCCATAAACCATGCTAAAGATGCAGGAGTACCTACAGTTGTAGCTTTAAACAAAATCGATCTTCCGGAATCAAATCCGCAAAAAGTTAAACAGGAGCTTTCCAACTTCGGGCTTGTTCCGGAGGAATGGGGCGGACACACTCTGTATGCCGAAATTAGCGCTAAAAATAATATAAATATTGATAAATTGCTCGAGTTGATCCTGATTCAGGCGGAAATGCTTGAACTTAAATCTAATACGAAAATTATGGCACGTGGAACTGTACTGGAATCAAGAATCGACCGCGGCAGAGGATCAGTGCCAACAATACTTGTTCAGCAGGGCATTCTTAAAGTTGGCGATCCGTTTGTAGTCGGTATATGTTCGGGTAAAGTCAGGGCAATGTTCGACGACAGAGGCAACCCGATCAATGAAGCAACGCCATCGACACCGGTGGAGGTTCTTGGAATAACCGGCATACCTTCAGCAGGAGATCCGTTCCAGGTAGTTGAATCGGAAAAATATTCAAAGCAGATTTCCAATAAACGCCAGGAGCTTAGAAGAGTCGAAACAGCTAAAAAGATTAAAAAAGTCACTCTTGAAAATCTTAACGAGATGATTAAAGAGGGAGAAATCCAGGAATTAAAAATAATTATAAAAGCGGACGTAGACGGTTCCGTACAGGCGTTGCAGGAAGAGCTGGAAAAATTAACGGTTGGGGATATTCGCGTTAAGGTTATTCACGGCGGTACAGGAAGCATAAACGAATCAGATGTTATGCTAGCGTCGGCATCCAATGCGATAATAATCGGTTATCACATAAGGCCGACTGCAAAAATAGCAGACCTTGCAGAAAAAGAAAGCGTGTCAATACAGTTATTTAATATTATATTTGAGGCAACCAACAGCATTAAGACAGCATTACAGGGAATGCTGAAACCGGTTTATAAAGAAGAAATTATCGGTTCGGGCGAAATAACTAAAACATTTAAAATATCCAAAATCGGTACAATCGCAGGAGCTTTAGTTCAAAAAGGCAAACTGCAAAGGACCAACAGCATCAGGTTAATCAGAGATGGAGTTGTAATTTACACAGGCAAACTTAAATCTCTCAAAAGATATCAGGACGATGCTTCAGAAATAGGCACAACCCAGGACTGCGGATTCACAATCGACGGATATAATGATATAAAAGTCGGGGATACTTTTGAAGCATTTGCTATGGTTGAAGTTGAAAAAACACTAAATCCATAATATGACTGAATAATCGGAAACCATCAAAATAATTATAGATGCCTTTTAATAAAATCCTAATAACAATAATTATACCAAAGTACAATTAGTTTGCGCTGCATTTTATTATGTCCATAAAATGCTTTAATAATCAACGGAGGCTGTATTAAGCTTAATGCCAGGTTTTAGAAAAGAAAGATTGGAAAAAATGATAAAGATGATCGTTGCTGATACTCTTCTTAAAGAAGTTAAAGACCCGAGGATCGGGTTTGCAACAATCACTGATGTAAAATTAAATAAGGATAAATCCGCAGCCATTGTATCAGTCTCTGTAATGGGAGACGATACTGCGAAAAAGAAATCAATGATTGGATTAAACTCAGCCAGAGGTTTCTTTCAATTCAGAATAGGAAAGGAAATTAAATTAAGGAATACACCTAAAATAATTTTCAAACTCGACAGCTCCATTGAAGAAGGCGTCGAGATGGTATATACTATCAACAAATTAGAAGAAGAAAGAATTAAAAAAGAAGCATTATCGAATCCGGAAGAAGAAGAAGAAGAAGAAGAAGATAATGATGATGATGTACAGAAGAGGTAGTTATTATAGGTTCAGCAAAAAATTCAATTATTCTGATCGATAAACCAGTAGGACAAACATCATCAGATACGGTAAACGAATTAAAAAGAATACTTAACCTGAAGAGGATAGGGCATTCGGGCACACTGGATAAATTTGCTTCCGGACTGCTGATCGTCTGCACAGGCTGGGCAACAAAGCTTGCAAGGTATTTTCTGGAAAGCGATAAAAGATATATCGCCCGCATTAAACTCGGAATTGTCACCGATACATGCGACCCAGAAGGCAAAATAATTGAAGAGAGAAAAACAACTTACCTTACTCCTGAACTAATTTTCACAGCAGCATTAAAGTTTAAAGGCGAGTTCGATCAAATGCCTCCTCTCTATTCGGCATTAAAAGTTAAAGGTAAAAGAGCGTCCGATCTTACACGTAAAGGTAAAAATATTTCACTAAAAAAAAGAAAAGTAAATATAACAAAACTGGATATTTTAAAAATTGATCTTGACAATTCAACAGTGACAATAGACGTTACGTGTTCAAAAGGAACCTATATCAGGTCTCTGGCAAAAGATATTGGAGATTTTCTGGGAACCGGCGGACATCTGGAAAGCCTTCGCAGAATTGCTTCCGGAAATTTTTCCATAGAAAACGCGGCAACTATCAATGAGCTTAAAGAATCCGCTGATGATAACAAAATTATCAGTAATTTAAATGCAGAAAAAAAGTATTTATATAAACCGGAAGAGGCATTAACGAATTTTTCTTATTTAAAAGTTAAAAATGCTATCGTTAAAAACATTTTAAACGGCGCGTTTTTCTTAAGGAATGATATAATAAATATTTACAATAATGGGAAGAACCCTTTTATTATTTTAGATGAAGAAGAAAATCTTATTGCAATTGCTGATATTGATATTGATAATTGGTCAATTAAGTATTTGAACGTATTTAATAAAACTTCGTAATTGCTGTAATTACCGGGAAAAATATGAAATCTCAAACCGATAGGGGGATATAAAGTTATTATGCAGGCGAAAAATGAAATTATAAATCAGTACAAGACGCATGAAAAAGATACCGGATCTTCAGAGGTTCAGATTGCTCTTTTAACTGGAAGGATAAATCATCTTACCGAGCATTTCAAATTACACGTAAAAGATTTTCATTCAAGAAGAGGCTTACTTAAGCTTGTAGGACAGAGAAGAAGACTTCTGAATTATTTAAAAAATAAAGATCTTGAAAAATACAGAAGCATAATAAAATCTTTGGGCATCAGAAGGTAAAATTTAAATATTCGCTGCCTTTGCCTCAAAAACACGCGATAAAACCCCAAATATTATATTTATATGTTAATTAAATCAGGTGGAAAATAATGAGCACCAGCTATTCAGTAGAAATTGGGAAAGATACAATTTTATTCAATACAGGCTATCTGGCCAAACAGGCAGATGGAGCCGTTGCAGCCTCAAGTAATGACACTGTCATTTTTGCCTCGGTCGTTATGTCGAGAGAGACTGCAGACAGAGATTTTTTTCCGTTAACCGTGGATTACAGGGAAAAATACTATGCTTCCGGCAAAATCCCCGGAGGTTATATTAAACGCGAACAAAGGCCAAGCGACAGAGAAACCCTTACGTCCAGGCTGATCGACAGACCAATAAGACCATTATTTCCTAAAGACTTTGTAAATGAAGTCCAGGTTATTGTATATGTATTGTCTTCGGATACACAGACCCAAATGGATGTTCTTTCAATTAATGCCGCGTCTGCGGCTATTTCAATTTCAGGGCTTCCTTTTAGCGGCCCAATCGGAGCAGTCAGAGTTGCCAGAATCGAGGGAAAACTGACTGTAGATCCGACTTTTGAAGAGATGAGTTCCAGCGATCTCGACTTGGTAGTAGCCGGAACAAAAACTGCAGTAACCATGATTGAAGGATCAGCAAAGAACTTATCCGAAGATGAGATGATTGATGCAGTAGTATTCGCTCATGAAAATATAAAAAAAATATGCTCAGCTATTGAAGAAATGTCAAAGTCGGCTGGAAAAACAACAGTGCAATACGTGCCGAAATCCGAAGATAAGGAATTGAAACAGGAAATAAAAAATATTTTTTATAAAGAAATAGAAAATCTTATTCAGTTCAAAGATAAAAAAGAAAGAGAGAATGCGCATAAATCCATAATAGAAAAAGCAAAAGAAAGCCTTGCCGAAAAATTTCCTGACACAATCGGCCAGGCAGATTCCATCATAGATGAATTTGACGGCGAAATTCTAAGGAATAGAATCCTTGATGAAAAGCTGCGCGCTGACGGCCGCGGCCTTAAAGAAGTAAGACCAATTGATGTTATGATAGGCATATTGCCAAGAGCACACGGTTCGGCTGTGTTCACACGCGGCCAAACCCAAAGTCTCGGAGTAGTCACATTAGGTACGGTATCCGATGCACAAAAGATTGATGCCATTGAAGGGCAAAGCTATAAAAAATTTATGCTTCATTACAACTTTCCTCCATTCTCCGTAGGAGAAACAGGAAGAGTCGGCGGCGTTGGCAGAAGAGAAATCGGTCATGGCATGCTTGCAGAACGTTCGCTTGAATATATTCTTCCGGATGAAAAAAAATTCCCATACACAATCAGGATAGTATCGGAAATTCTTGAATCCAACGGATCATCATCAATGGCTTCGATATGCTCTGGATCGCTTTCAATGTTTAACGCGGGCATTCCGGTAAAAGAAGCGATAGCAGGAATTGCAATGGGTCTTATTATGGAAGGAGACAGATACGCAATATTAAGCGATATTATCGGACTTGAAGACCATCTTGGAGACATGGATTTTAAAGTTGCAGGCACAGTGACAGGGATAACAGGATTTCAGATGGACATAAAAATCCAGGGCATTACTCCGGCAATTATGAAAGAAGCGCTTTTACAGGCAAAAGAAAGCAGGCTTCACATCCTGGAAAAAATGAATAATAGTATTTCAAAACCGGAAAAAGAACTCTCGCCTTATGCACCGAGAATAATAACAATGACGGTAGAGAAAGATAAAATCGGCGAGATCATCGGTCCCGGCGGCAAAATGATTAAAGGCATAACAGAAAGAACCGGAGCAGAGATAAATATTCAGGACGATGGTACGGTTACAATTGCTGCTGTTAATAAAAATTCTCTTGAGCTTGCGGTGAAAGCAATTGAATCAATAATCGAAGAAGTCGAGATCGGCAAAATATATTCAGGACGCGTAAAAAAGATAATGGATTTCGGCGCCTTTGTGGAAATTCTTCCCGGTAAAGAAGGTTTGTTACATATTTCCAAACTTGATTTTAAACGGGTGAATAATGTTACCGATATATTAAGCGAAGGTGATGCCGTTGATGTCAAGGTAATTGGCATAGACAAACTGGGCAGAATAGACCTCAGCAGAAAGGATGCTTTGCCGAAGAAATAACTTCTATTATAACAGCTTAAAAAAATAATTATACTCATTAGCGCCCGCTTATTATCATGGTATAATATCTTTACGCTTCTTTCTGAAAGAATCCTGTCTTTTGATTTAAAAAGCTGTTAAATAATTTATTTATTATTATTCTAAAATAATCAGCCAAGTTTACTAGTCATCTCAAAAATATGATTTTACATAGATAGGTGATTTTGAATTGAAATACATTATAATAATATCAGCATGATCATAAAATATAAATTGGATAATGGCTTAACCGTCCTTTTAGAGCCGATCGAAAGCGTCGTATCCATTTCCGCTGGTCTTTGGATAAAAGCCGGATCAAGGCATGAGAACAAAGATCAGCAGGGATATGCGCATTTTATCGAACATATGCTCTTTAAAGGAACAGAAAACTATTCGGCAAAAGAAATTGCTCAAATAGTTGACCGGGTTGGAGGACAGCATAACGCCATTACAAACAGGGAATACACTTCCTATTATATTAATGTAATCTCGGATTATCTGGAACAATCCATCGACCTGTTGTCGGATATTTACTACAGGTCTCTTTTTAATAAAACCGATATTCAAAAAGAAAAAAATGTCATACTCGAAGAAATCAGCATGTATGAGGATACTCCTGATGAAATAATTCATGATATTTTCATGGAAGCCATGCTTTCCCAGCATCCTCTCGGCAATCCGATTCTCGGCACTCATGAAAGCATTACTGATGCCAACAAAAAAAAATTAACTGCATTTTTTAACCGGCATTATAAAAACGAAAATTGTATCTTTGCCGTTGCCGGTAAATTTAAAATTCCAAAAACGAAAAGTTTAATTAAAACTTTTTTTTCTAAAAATCATAATAATATAATATTCAACGAAACTCAGGACTACCCTGCCCCTGTAAGAATATTCAACAACCATGTTAAAAGGGATCTTGAACAGATACATTTTTGCCTTGGAGTAGAAGGCCTGAAAAAAGATGACGATGACAGATGGGCACTTTATACAATAAGCACAATTCTTGGAGGCAGCGTGTCGTCAAGGCTGTTCCAGAACATCAGGGAAAAAGAAGGACTTTGCTATTCCATATATTCATTTCATTCATCATACAGCGATACGGGAGTTTTCGGCATTTATTGCGGGACTTCACCCGAAAATTATAAACGCGTCCTCAATTTAATTTTAAAGGAATGTAAAACTCTTTTAAAGAAAGGAATTACTGAACAGGAACTCAGCGATATAAAAGCATATATTAAAGGAAATCTTGCGCTAAGCCTCGAAAGCACGGAAGTAAGAATGGGGCAGCTCGCAAGAAATGAAATAACCTATGGACGGAACTTCTCTTTTCGAGAGATTATCGAGCAAATTAATAAAGTTACTATCAACGATTTCAACAGGGTATGCGAAAAAATTTTTAAAGGAAAAAGGATTACAATAGTATCTATCGGGAAATGTAAGGATATAAATAATAATGCCTTATACTTATGAGTAAAAATTTATCATCACAAATAATAAATTATTGTTGAAATATATTTAAAAACAATAATAATACGCGCAATATTAACTATTTTAATATGTATCTTTATTATTCAGGATAAATATATGGCAAGCAAAGACGGTTCAAATAACAGCACTATAGGAGAAGGCTCCGTATTTGAAGGTAAATTCTATATAAGCGGGTCTTTAAGGATTGACGGTAAATTTGAAGGCGAAATTAAAACGGATGAAGAATTAATCGTCGGCCAGACGGGTAAAGTTAAAACCAATATAAATGCTAAATCGGTTGTAATTTCGGGAACCGTCATTGGCAATATTGTTGCGGAAAAAGAAGTGACATTGCTCGAAACGGCAAAAGTTTCCGGAGATATTGAAACGCCTTTTTTAGCGATACAACGCGGCGTTATTACGCAGGGACATATTACCATAACCGGCGGTCAAAAAGCGAACATCAAAAAATTAATCGATGATTCGTACGGAGACAAACTTGTTAAAGATGAAAAGCAGGATAGCAAAAAATAAGATAATTTTTAACTTAATTATACCCGATAAATAAAATAATAATCATACAAAATTATCCCTCATGAACAGACTGCATTATAAAACATATAAATTCGGAAACCTGGTAATTACAAAAATCAATAATGAAATTTCTTTGTCCTATAAAGGAAAGAAAAAAAATTTTTCCAGAATATTCTCGATGAATAATGTATTATTTGCAGGGAAAAAATTTATTATTCTTACACTCATCGTTTTATTTTCCGGTATTGGCTATTATTTATATTATAATATCGATTCTAATTCTCATGACAGCATCTTTGAGGAAGATGAAAAGCATAAGAACGAGCTTTTATTATCACAGAAAACAGACTTTTCCGACCAAGGGAAAACCGAGAAATTAAAGATAAGAGAGCATACTGTAGAAGACGGTGACACATTAAGCGAACTCGCAAAAGAATACGGCGTATCAATGGATACGATCTGCGGCAGTAATAACCTTCGCTCTTACGATCTTATCCCGTCCGGCAAAAAATTAAATATCCCGAATAAAGACGGCATTCTGCACAAAGTAGCGAAAGGCCAAAGCGTAAATGATATTGCAAGGAATTATAAAGTTTCTGTCGATAAAATATTTGCTGAAAACGATAAAAAGAATTTTGATTTCGTATCAGTCGGAGAAATCATCTTTGTGCCGGATGCAAAGCCCATGGATATTATACCCGGATTTATGTGGCCTGCTCAGAAATGGTATATTACGTGCAGATACGGCTGGAGAAGAGATCCTTTTAACGGCTACAGGCAATTTCATCAGGGACTGGATATCCGGTCAAAATATCAGCTTATCAGGGCTACTAAATACGGCAAAGTCACCTACACAGGCTGGATGGGCAGATATGGGAATGTAATAATAATTGCTCATCAGAGTGGATGGAAATCCTTATACGGTCATTTGTCGAGGATTTTTGTAAATTCAGGGCAGTATGTTAAGCAGGGACAATGGATTGCAAGAAGCGGCAATACAGGATACTCCACAGGCCCTCATCTGCATTTTGAATTAATTAAAGACGGCATTCCGAAAAATCCTTATAATTATTTATCAAGATAACAGTCAAGATAAGAGTACAACCTTTTACAGAGAATTTTAATATATGTTAAACCATGCTAATTTTTTATGCGAAATAGGAACAGAAGAAATACCTGCAGGATACATTCCGCCAATAATTAAAGATCTGACTAACATCTTTAAACAGAAACTTGATGAAAACAGGATACGCTTCAACGAACTCGAAGTGTATGCCACCCCAAGAAGACTGGCGATTCTTGCCTCTGAAGTGGCAGACTCGCAAAGCGAAGAAGAAATTGAAATTAAAGGGCCGTCCCTCAAGGCTGCCTATGACGAGAAAGGCCAGCCTACAAAAGCCTTGTCCGGTTTTATTAATGGAAATAAAATACAGAAAGAGAATATTTTTTCAAAAAAAACGGATAAAGGCGAGTATGTTTTTGCCAGAAAAAAAATGGATAGCAGTAAATCTGAAGAAATTATCCCAAGTATAATTGAATTTGTCATTAAGAATATAGGCACACCTAAGAAAATGAGATGGAGCGATAAAACGACAGCGTTCCCAAGACCGATCTCTTATTTTTTATTATTACTGAATAATAAAACTGTAAAATTTGAACTTTCGGGAATAAAGGCTTCAAATCTTACGAGAGGCCATTATATTCAAAACAACAGAATGATTGAGATTAATAGTATTAATGATTACGAGTCCTGCCTCACTCGGAACAACATTGTACTCGATCACTTAAAAAGAAAAGAACATATACACAATGAGTTATTAAAAGCCGCAAATAAGATAGGCGGACAGCTTGTCGAAGATGAAGAACTCCTCGATACAGTCACATTTTTAACTGAAAATCCGCATGTAGTTATATGTGAATTTGATAAGAAATTTTTAATTATTCCGGATATCGTACTGATAACAGAAATGAAGGTACATCAGAAATATTTTGCAGTAACTGGCAAGGATGGCAAATTAATACAGAATTTCCTTGTAATCTCAAACAATCCGCCGACTGATCATATTAAAAAAGGCAATGAAAGGGTAATAAGCGCCAGATTTAATGATGCAGCTTTCTTTTTTCATGAGGACAGAAAAACAAAACTTATCGACAAAATCGATTCCCTTAAAAGCGTTCTTTTTCATAAAGAGCTTGGGACAATCTATGATAAAATCGAAAGAATGCTTTTCATTGCAGATTATATTTCCAAAATGCTGAATATTGAACCGAAAGTTGCTGAAAAAATAAAAAGGGCTATCATGCTTTCCAAGGCCGACCTTGTCACCTCCATGGTATTCGAGTTTTCATCATTGCAGGGTAAGATGGGTAAGATTTATGCGCTTCTGGACGGAGAGGACGAGGAAACAGCAAACGCGATCGATGAACACTATAAGCCAAGATTTCAGGACGACAGGCTGCCGACAAACCTGATTAGCGTAGCAGTTTCAATCGCTGAAAAGCTTGATAATATCTTCGGCTCATTTTCAGTAGGAAACATTCCTAAGGGTTCGGAAGATCCTTATGCGCTCAGACGACAGGCCAATGCGGTAGTCGACACTTTAATAAAAAATAATTTAAATATAGAACTGGATAATATTCTCACTCATATTTCATCGCTATATAAAAACGGCAAATCACACACGGTTAAAATACTGGAATTTATTGCAGCGCGGGCAAAAACTATCTTTCTGGAAACCGGATACAGATATGATGAAATTGACGCGTGTCTTTCAATAAATTATTATAATTATTCAGAACTCTTTAAAAGAGCTGCCAGCATTCACGAATTCAGAAAAAATCCAAACTTTTCCGAAATGCTTTTAAGCTTTAAAAGAATGAATAATATTCTAACAATATTTTTTACAAAAAATCCAGATTACACACTTCGCTTTACTCCTGAAAAACTTGAAGAAGATGCTGAAAAAGCTTTATTTCAATTTTTTAATTCTAAAAAAAATGAAATAACTAACTTTATTCACCTTAATAATTACGCGAATCTTTTCAGCCTCTTAATAGATGCTAAATTAATAATTGACACGTTCTTCGACCGTGTTATGGTTATGAGCGAGCAAATTGAATTAAGAGACAATCGTCTTGCTCTTCTTGACAGCATACTTAATCCGTTTAAAAATCTGCTTGATTTTTCAAAAATATCGGATTAAACTGCTTTTCAATATTATACAAAAAAATGAACAACTATCATATTTATAACCGAAAAACAATCGAAGATGTAATCTATTCAGAAGGCATAGGAATCCACTCCGGTAAAATCACAAGACTGCGTTTTTTGCCTGCAGATCTCAATACAGGTATAATATTTATCAATAAAAAATTCGGTATGAAATCGCCCATACAGGCTACACCGGATGCTGTTAAAGATACTAATTTTGCCATGACTTTATCAAACGAAAAATGGCAGGTCGGAACAGTTGAGCATCTTCTGTCTTTTTTTTATATTTACGGCATAACGGATATTATTGTCGAAGTTGATGGAAATGAAATACCGATCTACGACGGTTCGGTTAATCCTATTATAAATATTTTTAACGAAAAAAAATTTTATATTTATGAAGAAATAAATTACCCGATCAAAATATTAAATCCGATATGGCTATTTGATGCAAACAAATTCGTATTAGTGCTCCCGGCGGATGAAGCCGAAATATCATACACAATTCATTACGATCACCCGTTAATAAAATCGCAGTTTGCTCAATTCAGCCTGGTAAAAGACGTGTTTAATAAAGAAATAGCGCCTGCCAGAACTTACGGCTTCCTTAAAGATGTAAGTTATTTGCATAAAAATTCACTCGGATTGGGCGGTAGCCTGCAAAACACATTGCTGATCTCCGATGACTCTTTTTTAAATGAACCCAGATTTGAGAATGAATGCGTAAGACATAAAATTCTGGATTTCATCGGCGATATTTCATTAATAGGAAAACCGTTAATCGGTCATTTTATCGTTTCAAAATCAGGCCACACATTAAATCTTGCTTTTATAAAAAAAGTAAAAGAAATCTACAGCATCCTGGATATCGGCAATAAAATAGAATTTCAATCAAAAGTGCTGAACTCTATATAAAATATTACTTACAGGATTCCGCATTTTTAATGATTATTTCATCATAATCGGCAATAGCCGTACTTTTTGTGTCATTTGAATCGGACAATATTGCTATTAAATACGGATCATATTTCGGATCTTCTTTAAAAACTTTCCTGTAATCATTAAGGACATTCCTTTCTTCGTTCATCCATTTACCTGCATTACCTAATCCGGATTCAATAACAAAAAAATAACCCTCATAAATGACAGATCCCAACTTAGTCTTTTCTTTACGTACTATTTTTCCTTGGGGAAGCGTTGTGCTCCATACATATTTTATGACATTTACAGGCTGATATTCCCACGAAAGAAACGGTATGCGGCTTCTCTGGAATAAAATATAAATCGAAGCTCCGCTGTCGTTCTTCCCTCTCGCCTCTTCATTAGCATTTTCCGGCAGTGATTTCATCCGCCATTTCCATGAAAGTACCGGATAAGACTTAATATCCCATGTTATCTTTTTTGCAATCTGAACCGAGTTTCCTTTGGATACTGCATTTAAAAATTTATTTTTATTCTCCTCGGTTATTTTATAAACACTAGATGCTTCTTTTTTATTATCAGATCTTAAAAGCCATGTATTAAATATATCATCTTTATCCGAGTATTTTTCAAAATTTTCAAAAATAATAACCTTATCCTGAGCAATACAATAAATAGAATAAAAAACAGCTGCTATTATTAACGAAATAATTCTTATATATGGAGCAAAGCATTTCATATAATTTTCCTTTTGATTATAATTATAACTTTATTTTAAATCTTAGCAATAAGAAATTTATTTATTGCTTATACATCTGTTAAAATTTAAAATGTCAAAATTAAATGATGAATTTATATAACGCAGACAAAGCAAGCGGAGGAAACATGAAAGTTATCGACGGCATTTATGCTTATATATGGAAAAGCGTATTTGAAAATAATTCCAACATGTATTTTTTCGGTGAACCACTGAATATGGTATTTGATCCAGGTCTGAACAACTATATGGACCTAAGACTTATGGAAATGCAAAAAGACGGAATAAATACTGATGATATAAAATATATTGTCAATACTCACGGGCATCTGGATCATTATGAAGGCAGCGCATACTTTATGAAAAAAAATATTCCTATTGCTATATTTAAAGATGAAATTGACTATGTAAGTAAAACAGGCCCGATGTTTTATCAGATGATGGGCATGAAAATGGTGGAAGTCAAATTCGATACTTCTCTTAAAGAAGGGATATGGAAAATAGGCGATACCGAACTCGAAATATTTAATACTCCCGGGCACTCGCCCGGTTCAATTTGCCTGTACTGGCCTGAGAAAAAAACTCTTGTATGCGGGGATTTGATTTTCGACAATAGCGTAGGCAGGGTAGACTTCCCGGGCGGAAGCAGCGATCAATTAAAAGACAGTATAAGAAAAATGTCCGAACTTGATATCGAGATTCTTTTACCAGGGCACATGGGCTTTATAAAAGGAAAAAATTACGTTAAAAAAAATTTTGATTTTATTATTAATCAATATTTTCCATTAATTTAAAACCAATTCTTTTTTATATTATTACGATGTCTCATGAGAATAATCGATAATATAGCCGTTGACTATTTAAACATTATCCCTGAATCTGTTTTTAAATTCAAACCCCGGAAAATTATAAAATATATATGATCGATGCAATCGATATTTTAAAAGATTCGCTTCTTTTTTCAAAACTTAAACCGGCAGCACTACAGCTAATTGCGAAATACAGCAACATTGTCAAATTTAATGACAACGAAACAATTTTTACTGAAGGAAGCATCGGAGATTCGCTTTATATTGTAAATTCCGGCGGAGTACGCATTATAAAAAAAACAGATGATAATAAAAAATATGACATTGCTAAATTCATAAAAGGCGAACTTTTCGGAGAACTTGATCTTTTCGAAAACGTACCCAGGAATGCATCAGCCGTCGCAGAGCAGGATACAGCACTGCTTATATTCCCTAAAAAGGGAAAAAAATTTACTGATATTTTAAAAAAACATCCGGAAATTTTTGCCAATATACTTCATGAGCTGATAGCTATGACCGCTCACAGGATCAGAGAAACTAACAAGCTGGTTTCGGAAAAAACGAAGTGGATTGAGGAACTGCGTGGCCAGCTTTTATTTGATAAGCTCACCGGAATGTACAACCGTTCATATCTTACAGATGAATTTAATAAATCGTTAGCGGCATCCAATATATGTACCGGTATTCTTTTTATAAAACCCGATAACTTCAAATATATAAACGATACATTCGGACATGCCGCAGGCGACGCAACATTACTTCACATTGCCGATGCTATTAAATCCGGTCTTAAAGATAACGAAATCGGTATTAGATACAGAAGCGACGAGTTTATTGTAGTATCGCCCGATACAACTATTGACAAAGCTATTATGAGAGGTAAGGCAATATTAAATGTTATAAACAACATTGATATGGAACGGATCACTAACGGTAAAAAATTTAATTTTACTACAAGCATAGGCATATCTATTTATCCCCAGCATTCAACGGACCCGGTCATGCTTGTGGAAATAGCTTTCAATAAAATGATGGAGATAAGAGCAAATGGCGGCAATAAAGTTTTAAGCGCATAATGTTACATCTGTTAAACAATAAATATAATGGCATATTTAATGATATAAATGAGCAAAAATAAAATACAATTTTTAAAAAGGGTCATCATCTTTAATTCATTTTCAGAACAAGAACTTAAAAAAATAGAAGAGTGCCTTATCCCTGTAACAATAGAAAAAAATGAAAAATTGTTTAGTGAAGGCGATGAAGGAAATGAATTTTATATTGTTGAGAGCGGAGTTATTTCCAGTTCAATAAATTGTACTGACGGCAGTCAGAAGGAGATTGCTCTATTTAAATCCGGAGATTGTTTTGGAGAAATGTCGATCTTTGAAAATGCGCCCAGATCCGCGTCCTGTTATTCGAAGGAAGATTCTTCTCTGTATAAATTCCGGAAAACGGACTTTTTCAAACTGCTTGAATCCGAACCCGACTTTGCAATCAGGATAATGTATAAAATACTTAACATAACTACTCAAAGGCTAAGGAACACGGGTAATTTTCTTTCGGATATGGTGCGTTGGGGTAACGATGCAAGCAAACGCGCGGTTACCGACGAGCTTACCGGCATTTACAACAGACGATATCTGGACAGCGCCCTGGAAGATTACTTTCTGACGGCAAAAGCCGCAGGGAAACCGTTAAGCCTTATAATGATCGATCTCGATTATTTCAGGGAGATCAATAATCAATACAAACACGAAACAGGGGATAAAGCTATTATTGAAATAGTCAGGGCTTCACAAAAACATTTGCGTGAGCTTGACAGCATGGCAAGATACGGCGGTGATGAATTTACGATCATTCTACGCGACACTGACCAGGGAGCGGCATTTGCCATTGCAGAAAAAATACGCATTGAAGTGGCTAACGTTGACCTTTTAAAAAATTCAGGCGGAAGCATGACAAACCTGTCGCTAAGCATGGGACTTGCTTCGTTCCCGAAAAATGCCGATACACTGAAGGAGTTGCGCGCTAAAGCCGACCAGGCTCTTTATAAAGCCAAGGAAAACGGCAGGAACAGGGTTTGTTGCGCGGATTAATAAAATTAATATATTTGACTTGTTGTAAAAGTGTCTTCTCCATCAGTATAAAATTACAATGTAATTATGTTTATACCATGAAAACAAATAAAAAACGAATATACCTTATCAATCCTCTTAATCCTGAAAATTTCTGGACAATGCAAAGCTCGGTTAAAGCTGTAGGCGCTAAAACACTTATGCCGAATGCTGCCCTGGCTACGTTAATCTCGCTTACTCCGAAAGACCTGGACATAGAATACATATATTGTGATGAAAATATTTCAGGAATTGACTGGGATACCGATTGCGACCTCGCAGCAGTTACAGGCTACACTCTTCATTCGAAGCGAATCGGCGAAATATGTAATGAATTCAAAAAAAGAAAAATTCCTGTAGCTCTGGGCGGAACATTCGCAACTCTCCATCGTGAAGAAGCCCAAAAACTGGCAGATTACCTGTTTATTTATGAAGGCGAATATACATGGCCGAAATTTCTGAAGGAATGGATAAACGGGAAACCTGCGCATGTATACCTGCAGGAGAAACATATAGATATGAAAGACAGCCCTGCGCCCGACTGGTCGCATATAAAAGGTAAAGAGTATTTGTATTTTACTGTTCAGACCAGCAGAGGATGCCCCAACAACTGTGATTTCTGCGATGCCATAAAACTGGTAGGCCGTAAATACAGAACGAAATCCATTGAACAAATAATGACCGAAATCAAAAACGCTTACAATGCGGGAGCTGAGACCATCTTTTTTTCCGAAGACAACTTTTTTGTAAAGAAGTCATTTACCAAAAAGCTTCTTACGGAAATTATCAGGCTTAACACCACCCTGCCCTCTCCGTTATCCTTTAGCGCACAGGCAACCATTAAAATAAGCAACGATGAAGAAATTCTGAAGATGCTGGCAGACGCGCGTTTCTCGGTTATCTTTTTAGGAGTTGAGAGCATTCGGAAAGAATGCCTTGATGAAATCAACAAAGGCCACATTTACCAGTTCAATCCGTCGCAGGCGGTTGCAAGGATATCGAGCTACGGGATTATTCCGTTTGTTGGTTTGATAGTCGGCTTCGATAACGACGATGCTTCAACCTTTCCGGAACTTGAAAAATTTCTGAATGATACGGCAAGCCCTATTGCCTCCGTCAGTATACTAAACGCACCCGGGAATACAACGCTTTATCAAAGAATGAAAAAAGTCGGCAGGATAAACGATAACTTTCAGGGCTTGTGGCATTTTTCCACAAATATTATTCCGCGTTCAATGCCTATTTCCGAACTTGTTACAAGGCATCGTACTTTGTTTAAAAATTTATATGAACCGGAAAACTTTGAATTGCGCGCTTTAAACTGGATGAAAAATATAAAATATTATACAAATATTTATAAAGACTCAAAGACCAATTTATCTAAATTATTCAAGTTCTTTTATATTTTACGATATTATATTTTAAATGAACCCCTGCCTGTGATCCGGATGTTCTTCAGGCTTATAAAAAAATCCTGGAAAATAAATCCCAGGATGGTAAAAAAAGCTATTACTCTTTTATCCCAGTATTGCCATTATTACGACTTCGCGAACAATGCCTCATGGCAAAAGCTGAAGGATGAGGTTTAATGCTGCATCAGCTTTAAAATAGAGCCTGCTCTTTTTAATACTTTTTCGGATTTCATCGGTTCGTATTCAAGAAGAATTTTGCCAGCCGCCGCGACCCTGCTTTTGTAAGGCTGCTTCAGCTTCACGGTAAAATAATACCATGTAAAATATTCCACAAAATCCTCTGCCCAGTTCTGCGCTCCGTAAAGAGAGACAAACGGTGTACGTGAAAAAGCATTATAAACTCCGGCAGCTTTTTGTGCAGGTATACTTGGCCCGTGACCAAGTCCGTAAAAAGAAATGTCCCTTCTTAAAGAAAAATCAAAATCCTTAGCCGGTTCATCGTAATTTATCCAGACCTCCTTTGTGAAATCCGTCTCGGGCAAAGAGAATCCAAGCTCGCGCATGTCTTCCTCCACATAAGGAGTATAATGTTCAACATAATCGACGAGATGCGTTGTTTCATGAAGCAGAATATATATTAATCCAGAGTAATTTTTTCCGCAATCAATAGTTATTTTAATATCGTTTGCCTGCGTATCGGCAGTAAAACATGTATTTTCCCTGTATGTCATCCAGTCCGATATATTGTTACGCAATGTTTCGGGATTTATTATTAAAACTCCGAATATCCTGTCCTGTCCTTCCAGAACATACTCCACCATGCCGCTTCCTGTAAAGTTATTGATAAAGTATATGCCTATGAGGCGGTCTTTAAGTATGTTCTGATGTATTTGCGGCAGCAGTGCTAAATATTTCCTGATAATTGTTATCTCATGTTTAGCCGGCATGTATATGCTGTATGTTGAATTATTATCAATTTCTTTCAGATAACTCAGCAAAAAGTCAGGTGCAGCCTTTACTCTTTCTTCCAGGGGAGTTTCAGGATTAAAAGCGTAGCTTGTATAATTCTTTGCAGGAGTTCCGGATATTTTATTTCTTAGCGATATTCTCGCCTGGTTAGTAGAGCATGTAAAAAATGTCAGTGCGGTCAGGATTAAAACAAGGCGAGTAATCAACTTTTTTTGTTTTAACATTTATGCTGCCTTTGGAAATTTACATGATGAGTTATCTTCATAATCAAAGAACGTACTCCAGAATTTTCGAGTACACAAAATCCGCTATCTGTTTATCTATGTCCCTGCTTTCATTCCTGAAAGCGGCCGACACGTTTTCTTTTTCGAATATGCCGTCCGCGGTTAATATGGGGCTAGCTTTGTGTTTTCCCGACTGGCTTTCACCATCGTCAATTTTATCGTGCGAAAAGCCGGTTTCTTTTTTCCATGTAAGCACTCTCTGATTTTTCCGTATGTCATAACAAAGCTGGAAGCCCATTATATTGTTCTCATCGCTGATCCATACAATAAGATCGAAATAATCGCTCCAGAACCATCTGCGTTTATGTTCTCCATCAATTTGCTGTACGTTAGCTGTTTCTTTTAACATAATAAAGTAAAAACATACTCTTATTATACGGATTATAATCGATTATCCTCAATATAATTATCACACTGAAAATATCTTGACAAGTTATTTTTTTTACTAATATAAACGCTTAATGGCATCCGCTGCAAATGACCCCGAAACCGACGGGGGTTTGAAATACGCTGCATGAAAAATAAAAGCTTTATTTTGATAAATGCCGCTAAGCCCGGCGGTCTTTAAAGATAAATAAAATTATGATATTATCCAGAATACTGCCTTTTACAGCAAAAAAGAAGCTAACATTTCAAAACGCGTCCGATACAAATAACAATCCTGGAAAATTAAACACCGATAAGTTCAAGATAAGCAATAAAACTCATTCTATTGGGCAGGATATCCTGTATTTTACAAAAATAGATTCAACAAATACAAAGGCAAAGGAACTTGCGGATAAAGGGGCAAAAGAAGGCACGATCGTAATAGCGGAAGAACAGACAAAAGGCAGAGGTAGGCTCAACCGCCACTGGATTTCGGCGCCGTACAAGAATATACTTATGTCACTGGTTTTCAGGCCAGCTCTGCCCCCATCCAGGATTTATTTGCTGACAATGTCTGCCTCTATCGCGATTGTTAAAGCAATTAAAAAAACCACCGGACTAAGAACGCAAATAAAATGGCCGAACGATATTTATTATAAGAACAAAAAACTTGCAGGAATATTAACTGAACTGCATATCGACAAGAATAATATTAAATACGCTGTAATGGGGATAGGACTGAACGTAAACTTTGACCCTGCCCTATTCCCTGAGATTATTGATATTGCTACAAGCCTTTATAAAGAATGCGGGAGAATAATCTCCAGAGAAAAATTACTGAAAAAAATTCTGCTGGAAATGGCTAGGGAGTATTATTTGCTATTGAAGGGAGATGTAAATAAAATTCGCAAAAACTGGAATAAACATTCATTAGTTACAGGCAAAGCAGTGATAATATCATCCGGCAAATACTCTGAAGAAGGCATTGCGGGAGCTGTTGCGGAAGACGGGTCCCTCACCCTGATTAAAAGCAACGGCGAGATAAAAAACATATTCTGCGGTGATGTTTCGCTCAGAGTTAAACATCCGTTATAAAACAAATATCCTTGACTTTTTCCGATTATTTTCCTTTCTTGTAATTCTTGCTATAGAGATTGCGCCGAAAGAATGCCGCAAGTACAATGAGGCAAATCTTTTTTTACCGGGCAGCCCCTAAGATAATTCAAAAATACGGAACACTATAATATAAAGCTATGAAAGAAAAACTAGAAGATATTTTAAAAACCGCGCTTACCGGAATAGAGAGTGCAAAGACCGCAGAGGATATCGAGAACCTGCGCATTAACGTGCTCGGCAGAAAAGGCGAGCTCACAGGTATATTAAGGTCGCTCGGCAGCCTCCCGCCTGCGGAAAAAGGCATAGTCGGCAAGCGCTCGAACGAGATAAAGAAGATAATCGAGAGCGCGCTTGACGAAAAGAAAGCGGCTCTCTCGGAAGTCTCTGCCGACCAGCTTGCCAAAGGTGAGTGGCTGGATGTCACACTTAATACGCCTAAACTCTTTGCCGGGCAGGGCCGTATGCACATTCTTTCTCAGGTTCAGTACGAGATCGAAGATATCTTTAGCTCAATGGGCTTCATGATTATAGACGGCCCCGAAGCCGAGATTGAGTATTACAATTTCGAAGCGCTTAACATACCCAAGCATCATCCCGCGCGCGACATGCAGGATACGTTCTGGACAGAGGACGGCAACCTGCTGCGGACGCAGACTTCCGCCATCCAGATACGCGCTATGGAAAAGCACACGCCTCCGTTCAAGATGGTAGGCCCCGGCCGCGTGTTCCGCTACGAAGCTGTAGACGCTTCCCACGAGCACACATTCCACCAGATTGAAGGCATGATGGTCGACAAAGAGATATCTGTTTCAAATCTCATTTACATAATGAAGGAGTTCCTCTCCGCCATATTTAAAAAGCAAGCTGTTGTGAGGCTGAGGCCTTCGTACTATCCGTTCGTTGAGCCGGGATTTGATCTGGATTTTCAGTGCATGATCTGCGGTGGCAAAGGCTGCAAAGTGTGCAAGAACAACGGCTGGATAGAGTTCCTGGGCTGCGGGCTTGTGCACCCGAACGTGCTCCGCGCAGGCAAGATAGACCCGGACAAATGGTCGGGCTTTGCTTTCGGCATGGGACTTGAGCGCCTTGTAATGATGCGCTACGGCATAAACGACATACGTCATTTTCAGAGCGGCGACCTGCGCTTCCTGAGTCAATTTTAAAAGAATGTTAACCACAGAGTCACTGAGACACAGAGGAGACGAATCACTATAAATACGGTACTTGATTATTAAAATAGAAAGAAATGGAATTACGTAACGACATTCTTAAGCAGAAGCATTGTAAATATCAAGATACAGGAATAAGGAACTAGTGTTTGGATATCCGGTCATTATAATTACAAATCTCTGTGCCTCTGTGGCAAAATAAATCATTAGATCAGTAAAATTTATATTTATCTGGAGCACAACTTACATGTGGATTTCATTGAACTTAATCTCAACTATAACTGACATAAGCGGCATTTCGCCCGAGGACCTTGCGCACAGGCTTACCATGGCAACTGCCGAGATCGAAAGCATTAAATACATGAACGCGCATTTTGCTAATATAGTCACTGCAAAGATACTGAACGTCAAAAAGCACCCGTCCGCGGACAAGCTTACGCTCGTTGATCTTGATGCAGGAAGCGAGAACCTGCGCGTTGTGTGCGGCGCCCCGAATCACAAGATAGGCGACATTGTGCCTCTTGCCAGGATAGGCGCAAAGTTCAGCGAGGAATTCGTCATAAAGAAGAGCAAGATACGCGGCGAGGAATCGAACGGCATGCTGTGCTCGGCAAAAGAGCTCGGTCTGTCCGATGATCATTCGGGCATCATGATTTTTCCTGCAGGCACACCGATAGGCAAAACGCTCGCGGAAATGTACCCGGACTGGGTGGACACCCTTCTAGAGCTGGACAATAAATCGGTTACCCACAGGCCGGATCTGTGGAGCCATGTGGGCATTGCGCGCGAGATTGGCGCCCTGTTCAACAGACCTGTTAAAAGCATAATTAACGAAAAGCTTGAGGCTACATTTAAAAATGCTGACAGCCTTAAGGTGACCATAAACTGCCCGAACGAATGCCCGAGATACTCCGGGCTGGTAGTAAAGAACATAAAGATAGCTGAATCGCCTGACTGGTTAAAGGCAAAGGTAACTGCCATAGGCATGAGGCCTATAAGCAATATAGTTGACCTCACTAACTATGTTATGTGCGAGGTCGGTGAACCTATGCACGCGTTCGACAGGAAGAAACTCGCAGGCGATGAGATAATAGTGCGCATGGCTACTGACGGAGAAAAGCTTAAGACTCTTGACCAGCGCGATCATGTGCTGTGCTCGGAGGACATTGTAATAGCAGACAAAAGCGGCCCTATCGCACTTGCAGGAGTAATGGGCGGCGGCAACAGCGAGATAGAAGACAGCACAACAGAGATAGTGCTTGAAGCCGCGAACTTCAATGCAGTGAACATACGCAAAACAGCGCACAGGTACAATCTTCCGAGCGATGCTTCCATGAGATTTGAAAAGTCCCAGTCGCCTGAGCTTACGCGGCCAGCACTGCTCCGGATATATGAGCTGATCAAGCAGATTATACCGGAAGCCGAAGCAACAACACCCATCGTAGACACTTATCCTGCAAAATTAAAGGAGATATCGCTCACCACTACCACATCCTATTTGAGGCATAAGCTGGGTGAACAGGTCCCTGATGAAAGGATAATCGCGATACTGAGATCGCTTGACTTCGGTGTGGATGTATCCGGCGAAACGCTCAGCATAAAGGTTCCGCATTACAGGGCGACAAAGGACATTTCAATAGAAGCCGACATTGTTGAAGAAGTAGGAAGGATTTACGGATACGACAACATTAAGCAGATGTCCCCGCTTGTGCCGTGCGAGGTACCCGAGGAAAACAGAACCAGGAAATTCGAAAGGCAGGTAAAGAGCATATTGACCGCGAATTATAATATGACAGAGGTAACAGGATACTCGTTCACAGGCGAGGAGCAGCTGAAGAAAACCGGCATTACAGGCGACAGGGAGCTTAGGCTCCGCCACCCGCTTTCGCAGGATCAGGACAGGCTGAGACGCAGTCTTGTGCCGGCAATGCTTAAGAACATAAAGTACAACTGCAGATTCATTGACAGCTTTGCCATGTTCGAGCTCGGCCGCGTTTACAAAAAGGAAGACAGGACATCGAAGGACCTTATAGTAGAGGAGCGAAGGGTGTGCGGCACGTTCTATATGAAAGACACAAACGAAGAAATATTTTACTATGCTAAAAACGCGATTACTGGGCTTTTGAACGCTCTTAAAGTAAAAGGCCTTCGCACAAAGCCTGCTACGGATAATATTGAGCTGTACATGCATCCTGGCAGAACGCTCGCGATCGAGATCGGCCCCGGTGTTGCCGGCCACGTGTTTGAGCTGCACCCGAAGATGTACAAGAACTTCGACTTTGCTGGCAAGGCCGCCATGTTCGACATAAACCTTGAAACTGTGATGAGCATCGGGAAAACCGAGATACGCTTTGCAGAGCTTCCGAAGTTCCCGGACGTTCCTTTCGAGATATCGGTCATTGCTGACAAGTACGCGTATGTCGCGGATATCCATTCGATCATCCAGAAAAGCGCAAAGGACTTTATAAAAAGCATTGACGTATTCTCTGTTTACGAAGGCGCGCCAATACCGCAGGATATGAAATCCGTATCTTACAGGATAATATTCAATGCAAAGGACGCCACGCTCACGCCGCAGCAGATAGACGGCCTGCAGAAGAAGGTCATCGATGCACTGAACAAAGGCGGGTTTAAGCTGAGATAAAGATATTTAAGATATAAACTATATTACTCACTTAACAAAGCCCACGGAATATTCCGGGGCTTTGCTGTTTAATGCTATTTCATTTAATCTCACGTCACCTTTACAGATTGAAATTTCTCAGCCAGCGATAAGTTACCCAGTGCTGGATATCGTGTATTTTATGCCCTCACCCCTAACACCTGTGCAAAGCCTCCCTGAGGGACTCCCGGTACTTTATTCTACAAGTAAAGTAATCCAGCAGTCCAGGAGAGGGGAACCTGAACGAACTACTTAAACAGGTCATATAGAAGAATATTCGCAATGAGTTTGAGTAACTACGCGATGTCTGAAGGACATTATATCTTGATTAAAACAAATAAGATTAAAGGATATAAAAGGTTCCCCTCTCCCAGAGCAAAAGAATCCTTTATGCAATATATTAAATTCTGGGAGAGGGGTTAGGGGTGAGGGCATAAATAAATCCTTCTTTAACATCAATGCTAATTTAGCACAAAAGCTCACTGTGGCAGCAACCGAGTCAGCCTGAGACTCTGATATACTTAGCCTGAAATTCTTACAGACTTAGCCTGAGGCAGCATCCGAGTGATCATGATCCCAGCACCCGAGTGATCACGGAGGTAGCATCTCTACCTCACGGTCATCGTATCTCTATGACCGTGAGACAGCGACCGGATGACCGTGTATAAGCATCAGAACCAGCCTGAAACTGTATAAAATTTAGATTTTGAATAGAAAAGTATAATAATGAGGTAAATTAAATAAATGCAGTACCTTATTTCCCTGCCTTCTCCAGTTTAAGCTCTAAATACGACTTTGTCTCAAACCTGGAAAGCCCCAGTTTTGCAGCCAGATCAAAAAGCTCCTTCTCCACTTCCATGTCAGTGCCCAGTTTCTCAAGCTCAACGAAAGCCCCAAGTCCGTCTATGCTGTCAAGACAGACTTCGGTATCGCCTATCCTGTAAATCGTCCTTGTCTTGGCGACTTCGTCCACAACAGCAAAGCCCAGGCTGCCAAGGATTTCCTTCATAGCAGCCAGATCATCGAACCCGGCTTCCTTTTCAACCCTTGTCTTCGTCTTTGTGCCGAGCTTCGGGCCCTTGTATGTAAGGATATTTTTCCCGTCCTCGGTTCTTATTCTGAACGCCTCGTCTGTCTCGGCAAAGTTCCTTGCAGGATGTTTATAGTAAGTGTCTCTTTCTTTAACTGTCTTTACAAGAGTCCCGCCCAGCGACTTTATCTTTGCGATAACCGCGTTATGACTGTCGCAGTATGCCTTTATTTCGATCTCCAGCATATATTCTCACTTCCCTCTTCTGCCTACAGGCCCGCTAACGGACAGGCCGTCCCCGCCAAGGAACTTCTTCTGCTTCCCGTTAACCTTGAATATAACGCTTTCTATGCCTTCGAACTGCGTTGCAGTGTAAACAAGCTGGTCAATCCTTGTGAGCAATATCTCGCCGTTGGCGTTAGATTCAATTGCATCGTTAAAATCGAGCACCGCGTTTTTACCAACTACATGCACATTGCGTATCCTCAGGTCATCCGGTATTGCAGTCAGGAGCCCCTTCTTTTTCTCCAGCCTGCTTGGTCCCTTAATGAGCTCGTTTAAAGTATCCTTAAGGGGCGATGCGGAGTTAATGTTTCTTTTAACAGGCTGAAGCGACATCCGTTCGCTGTTTTCACTGTATTTAACAAGATATATATAAAACAGGCTTTGCGCCGCATCCTTACTATCCTTAACTTTATTGTCTTTATTATCCTGCCCGGCTTTCTCTTCTTTATTATTCCTGGCAATCTTATCTTCTCCGGCGTTCTTTACAGCCTTCTCTTCTTTCTGTTCTTTGCCGGCTTTTTCGTTTGCCTTATCTTTCTTCTGCTTCTGTGCATCAGCGTCGTTCTTTACTGTTAAATCTTTCGTGCCTGTATCCGAAGCCTTAACCTTTGAGGCAACATCACCCTTCCCTGCCCTGTAATTACTGATGAGCATAATAGCAATAACAGTTAAAAGTGCCATTATAGTAAGTACAAACAGCGGGGTCTTGTCCGGTTTGCCTTTAACGGATTTTTTTCTTACCGCACCGGCAGAAGTCTTTGAGGTTCTCGGTTTTGTTCTGGCTGAACCCGCTTTTTTAGCAGCAGGCTTTTTCTTACCGCCTGTAGTTTTTCCTGCCATTGCTTATCTCCTTAAAAAATAGTACTCCTGTTATAATAATTCGGCTAATTTACCCTGTTTTATGATTGATTATTTGGCAGGAAGGATGATTTAATTATTCTAAAACCTCATCCCCCTAACCCCTAGGTGAAGTCTCCCTATGGGACGGCTAACTTCTACCCACATTTTTAGGAATAGGGGAAAAAAACGGTGAGGAAAGTTCGCGGAATGCTGTACTCGCCCCCTAAATCCCCCTAGAGGGGGACTTAAAAACGGAAAAAGTATAAGCGTTTCTCTTTAAAAAAAGCTAAAAGTCCCCCTCTAGGGGGATTTAGGGGGCCGAAGAAGCAATAATTATCTTTAATAAAATAACATGAAACAACTCCCGGGGATCAAAGGGTGAGGTAAAAACTAATCATAGGTTCAACATGTCATCATCATCAAAACGCATTATTATACCTGCAATCGCTTTTTTATTTATACTGGCATCCGGCTCTTTCGGAGCAGACAATTCACCGGACCAGAGTATCAATGAAAGCAGGCCTAGTGAAACATCCGGCATTTCGTTCTTTCCCCAGGTAGGGCTGCAGCTTGACTGCCGGGCATTTAAAGACAACAAGGCCGATTATACAGCGCAATCAAGCAGGATCATTGATCTCGATATATTCAGGAAGGGCAATATTCTATTCTCAATGTTTGTTAACGAATATATATGTTACGACGATAATTCGCGTTATATCAATCCGAAAACAATCAATTATGAGATGGATTACGGGAAGCTGAGCCGCGAGTTCAGGTACGGCATTCTGAGCATTTTCATGGATCACATCTGCACAAACATATACAATGAGAATCATACCGAGGACAGGCAGATGCGCTGGTATGGCTTCGGAATCAGATGGGAATCGTACGGGCTAAGGCCTGGGCAGAAAGAATTAAAGAACAATTCCGATAACGCAAATGACATAAATATATTCAATAACCTGAAGTACAAAATATCAATCGACAGACGAATCCGCACAAAAGTAATGAACTACGATTACCTGATCACAGGAAGCATAAGGTATGATATATTACACTATTATTTTCTGATCCCCTATATCGAAGGCGAATTCAGATCCCTTATAGATGAGCGCGCCAGGTATAACCGCTATTTTGAAACAGGAATACGTATGCACTTCGACAGGGGCGACCTGACGCCTTTTATCGGCATAAACCGTAAATACGATATTGAGTACTACAACAGGCATGCTGTGGACATGTATTATATAGGTCTCCGCGCAGAGACGCTCTTGGCAACCGGCAGCGATAGAACCGGAAGGGAATCCGGAAGCAGAACAGGAAAGCCGTTTATCTTCCCTGACTTCCGTTTCAGCGGAAGCTACGGGAAATACCTGGCAGACAACAATTTGAATTTCAACACGGATATCCTTATAGGGCTGGACTGGTCCCGCGCGTATAAGACATCACCGTTTATAAGCAACACGCTGGTGCATAATTCACAGAAAGCAAGCGCAGGCATGTTCCCGAGATATATTGAAAACACTACCGAAGCAGGCATAGCGCACAGGCTGGATCTTCTCAATGCGTTCATAGAACCTTACTATACTTATGCCCGCTACGACAAGGGCAACTACGATTACGGGCATAAGATGAATTATTCAGCCGCAGGCCTGCGTATAATCAGCAGCGAAATGAAAACAGGATACGCGGGTAACAGTGTTGACTTTGACTCTCCCGCTGTGTATAATTTTATGAACAGAATCGACTGGCTTATCTCTGCTTCAGGAATAATTAACAACAGTTATTATAAATACGACTGGGAGTATAACGTGAAACTCAGATGGAATCTTTGCCGTTATTACAGATCGGTTCCTTATATTACCGCAGGCATACGTTTATTACATAATAATAATTTCGATGCCGTATACAGCGCCGAACCCGGAATAAGGATCCAGAACGGGCTGTACTGGATGCTGTTTTACAGATTCGAATACCGCACGGATACAGATCCTGATAACGGCTATTTCAGGAATTATCATCTTACAGGGATACGGCTTGAGATATGATAAAGAAAAACTTTGCTGGAAATATCATACTGCCGATCACTGTGGCAGCCCTGCTATTCGGGCTGCCGCTGCCAGTTCTCATATTATCTGGCCGACCGGTTGAAAGATACCTGGAGTTCCCACCTATAACAGATTATGCCCGACATGCAGGCTTCTCATGGACAGCGTTTGCCATTTTTACGGTTATCATACTTATCTTTGTTCTGCCCATAATAATATATTTTATAAAATACCTTGCAGCCTCCCGGATGGAGCATCAGCCTTCGCCAGGCTGCAGGCTGCCATGGTGGGGCAAGCTCGGCATTTTCGCAATGCTTCTCTTCTGGATAATCGCGTGGGGGCAGTTTGAAATATTCGGAAAGATCGGCAGGCATACGTTCTTTCCCCTGTGGCTTTCCTTTATAGCTGTTGTAAACTCGCTGCAATATGCAAGGACCGGAGCCTGCTTAATGACAGATCAAACGCGGAAGTTCATTCTGCTGTTTCCTGCAAGCTCGGTATTCTGGTGGTACTTTGAATATATAAACGGCTTCACTCAAAACTGGTATTATGTAGGTGCAGACTACAGCCCTATGGTCTTTTTTGTGCTTTCGACAATTGCTTTTTCCACAGTGCTGCCTGCTGTTTCCAGCATTAACAGCCTGCTGCTCTCCTTCCCGTGTATATCGAAAGGATTCAGCGGTATAATAAAAGTAAACTTCTCTGGTTCAATGATCCCTGCTTTAATGATACTGGTTATTTCATGTTCGGCCTTGCTTTTGATAGGAACATACCCGGATTATCTTTTCCCGTTTGTCTGGGTCAGTCCGTTCCTGATAATAGTTTCATTGCAGGCATTCTTAAGTGAGAAACACATATTCTCGGATGCTGCTGACGGAGTCTGGGCAGGCGTTGTCTCTGCGGCTCTGGCTGCTCTTGTCTGCGGACTCTTCTGGGAAATGTGGAACTTCTACAGCCTGCCTAAATGGCAGTACTCGGTTCCTCTCGTACACAGATTCCTGATATTCGAAATGCCTGTTCTCGGTTTCTCGGGTTATTTGCCGTTCGGGTTATTGTGCGTATCCGTAAGCAGAATGATCGGGATAAGGTTTGAATAAGAATATATCTTGCTAGATGATTCTTAAATGAGCTAATAGAATAATATCTATGGAGCAGGCGACAGGAAGTCGCCGGAACTGCGTAAAACAGGATGTTTTTTACGAAGTTCCGAAATAGATATTATTCTATTAGCTCATTTATAGCACAATTAAAGATCTACTGAATTCAGTATATTGGGCGAATGATTATTCGCCCATACAAGCTACACCTCAATCAAACTGTAATCCACACTCCCGAACTTAAGCTCGCGGGAATAATCAAGCTGAAACCGGTATGGAATATTGTGCGCCATATCGGAGAACTTCTGTCCGGACCGCTGTTCAATAAGATCAAGGGAAGCCGCATCAGCAGCTACAGGATCGCGGGAGATCACAACGCCGATATCCGGCATTATCTTTTTAAAGCTGTCCATGCAGTCGCAGTCTTTTGAAATGCGGGTCAGCATATTTATATAAATAGATTTACCCTTATAGAGTTCATAAACGCCCATAGCATGCTCAACGACCTTCTTCTGAAGCACTTCGTAAGTTGCGCCCCAGTTGTACTGAACAGCATCAAAACGGCATATTGCAAGGCACTGGCCGCAGCCTATGCACTTTTCCTTATCGATGTCGGCAGTCTCCTCGCCGAGCGTTATAGCGTTTTCAGGGCACCACTTGGCGCACATACCGCACAATGTGCACTTCTTTTTGTTGATCTTAGGCTTCGCGTTGGAATGCTGATCCAGTTTCCCTTTGCGGCTGGAACAGCCCATGCCCATATTTTTCAAAGCAGCACCGAATCCGGCAGCCAGGTGACCGGTAAAATGAGATACTAATACAAGCGCGTTGCACTTTGCCAAAAGCGCAGCTATTTTAACTGACTTGTATATTTTGCCATTGATCGGGACTTCATATTCATCGTCCCCGAAAAGTCCGTCAGCCATGATGATCGGCATACCGGTCGAGTCAATGCGGAATCCCTGTGCACTGGCATGAAGAAGATGCCTTATCGCATTATTCCTGTTCCCTTTATAAAGCGTGGATGTCTCTGTCAGGAAAGGTACACCGCCTTTTTTCCTGATTAAGTCTCCGAGCATTTTAAAATATACGGGACGTACATAACCCAGCCCCGCGACTTCCCCGAAATGCGTCTTTACTGCTGTAACGTCACGTTTATTAATTATATCCAGCAGGTTTTCCGAACTGAGAAGTCCTTCGAGCTTTCCGCATAAAACAGCGTCATCATCATTATCATTAGCTTTTAATAAATAAACCTTTTCGCTCATAATCCCCCTACCTTATAATAAACTTATGTAATATCAAATAAGCGCATGCGCCTGTAATAATTAAAAAGACCGCGCCAATAACTATATATAAATATATATCAGGCCTGTTTTCTATTTCTGCCGAGCCGGAGCCGGCTGCCACTGCTGTAATTAATTTATCCTCTTTGTTAACGATAGTTTCGATTTTACCTTCCGGTTTCTTTTGCTTAATTTTCTCCGTCTTTCTGCGCTCGGCATTGGAAGTTACTCCTGATTTGCTTTTCTCTTTAGATTTAAAATGACTGTTATGATACTCCCATAAAACTTCCTTTTCAGTTTTACTCAGATTCTTTAATCCTTCATACTCGTTAAATTTGACTTCCTTTCCTGCATTTATCCTTTGCTTTGCCCAAGTAAGGTAATCGTTTTTTAGCTGAATAACTCTTTTCTGATAATTAATATCCTCGCTTATCCATTTCTTTACATAGTCCTTCTTTTCATCTTTGTAAATCCCTTTTTTAAAATCCTGGTTCTGTTTTCTTTTAATATCCTCATAATGCTTGTATTGTTTCTGCGGCTCGCCGTTATCTTCATTATCTGCACTTAACTGATTGTTAAAATACAGTAATATAATAAACAATAGGGTAAGATATTTTCTAATTCTTCTCATTGTATCTGGCCGGGATTTTGATTAGTTTGCTCCATTATTCGCCGGTTATAAAATAATTTCAATTGTATTATTGTCCTGATGAACAAGCTAATTATAAAAAGCTATGGAGGCGTATTATTTTAATGAGGCAGCCCTTTGTAACTATGCATCATTTTCGGCCTGCTGCCCGGCGAGTAACGAATGGTTCTGCCTATGGAGAGGATTTCCTTTTCCAGGTTACTCATAATCTCTGCAGCAGAAGCGACATCAATTCTGCCGGGGTAAATATCGTACCGGCTTTTATATATATCGGGTGTAAAGTCCGGCATAACAACATTTGCGCCAGCCTGCAATGCGTGGAGACGTCCGTGCTTGTGCATGGTCCCGAGCGCGGTCGTTGCCGGAATGTTCGTGTTGCGGGTGAGCAGACGTGCAACAGCCAGGACACGCAAAGTGAGCTCGTTATCGTCATTTTCAATACCGGCGAGCGGAGTATCCGGATGAGCGACAAAAGGCCCGATCCCCAGCATATCGGCATCAAGTTCCTTCATAAGCAGCAGATCATCTGCCAGTATTTCGTAAGTCTGGCCGGGAAGGCCAACCATGTTTCCCGTGCCTGTTTCAAATCCAAGCTGTTTCAGCGAACGCAGACATTGCAGCCGTTTATCCATCTGGCAGCCTGGACGCAGAAACTTGTATAATTCATAAGAAGCTGTTTCATGTTTTAGAAGATAACGTGTTGCGCCCGCCTGCTTAAATGCCTGTAGTTCTTCAAAACTTCTCTCGCCTATGGAGAGCGTAATAATTAGGCCTGTTTCGCATATAATTCGTTCTATCAAACTGCATATTTTTTCTGTGGTATAGAAGGCGTCCTCGCCTGATTGCAGCACTACTGTAGGTATGTGCATCTTCTTTATTTCGAGCGCAGCAGCAAGAATTTCATCATCAGTCATCCGGTAGCGGCTTAAACCGGAATTGGCCTTGCGAAGCCCGCAGTAAAGGCAGTTGCGTTCGCAATAATTGGAGAACTCAATAATGCCGCGAAGATAAATCTCATCACCCATCTGCTTCTTTCTTACCCTGTCAGCGGCAGAGAACAGATCGGTAGAGTAATCCCTGTGCAGTGTTAGAAGCCCGACAATATCATCACGATCCAAATCATTGCCTGATTCTGCTTTAATCAACAGATCTTCGATCTCCTCTGATGTAAAAAAATCCTTCACTATTTTCTCTGTGTTCTAAAATAACTATAATGTATGAGCTCTAGATCATATTTTCTTTTTTTGTATTTCTTTCTCAATTGCCATAAGTGCCGACGGGAAACATTCCAGGCTGCGTTTAAGAACGCCCTGTAAAAACGATATAGCAACTCCGTAATTGGTAACCGGTACACCGGCTTCCTGCGCCTTGCGCATCCGGCTCAGCATCTCTCGGCGATTAAGCATACATGCGCCGCAATGAATTATCAGTTTATATTCTTTTAGATTATCGGGATAATCGCGGCCTGCGGAAACATCGATCTGGAGTTCCCCGCCGGCATACTGACGCAGCCAGCGCGGAATCTTTACCCGCCCTATGTCGTCCTCAAGCGCGTGATGAGAACATGCTTCGGAGATCAGAACCTTGTCGCCCGGCTTTAAATGTTCGATGGCCGCAGCGCCGGCAGCCATTGCAGGAAGGTCCGATTTCTGCCTGGCAAACAGAATTGAGAAGGTTGTTACCGGAATATTCTTCGGTACATCGGCTGTCACCTTTAGTATTGCCTGCGAATCGGTAACTACTACCGATGGCGGAATTTTGAGATTGGCCAGTGTTGCGGACAATTCTCTTTCTTTAACTACAATGGCTGAAGCGTCATTATCAAGTATATCGCGTATTGTCTGCACCTGGGGAAGTATTAGCCTGCCTTTTGGCGCCTGTAAATCAATAGGAACAACCAGCACTGCAAAACCGCCCGGCGGCAGCAAGTCGCCGATGAGAGACGGAGTTGCAATAAAATCCGCAGGAGCAACCTCAAGCAATTGATGTTTCAACTCTTCCAGATACACTTCCCTGCCTGCCTGCTCCGTGCATGAAACCAGCAAAACACGGCTGATTTTCTGTTTAACAAGTTTAAGGAATTCATCCGTAGGCGAATGCAGATCAACTTTATTGATAACCATCAGCATGGGTATATTGCGCTCGGTTGACTCTTTAACAACATGTTCCTCATAATCAGTCCATATACCGGCTTCGCCTACCAGAATAATCACATCCGCGTGATCGAACACGGTTGCGGTTTTCTTTATCCTGGCTCCGGAAAGTTCCGAAATATCGTCAAGGCCGGCAGTATCCAAAAACAGCACAGGCCCCAGGGGCAGCAACTCCATTGCTTTTTCAACAATATCGGTTGTCGTGCCTGCAACCGGGGATGTTATGGCAATATCCTGTCCCAGCATCAGATTCATAAGGCTGGACTTGCCGACATTGGTCCGGCCAAGCAGGGCAATGTGCAGACGATTTGCTTTCGGTGTTTTATCCATTGTTTTTATATCCAAGCGCTGTTAATGCAAAAGGAGCAAGGCATTTATCGACGATTTCCTTTCCAAGTTTCTGCTCCAGAAAATTCCGCATGTTCTTTTCGCTGCCGGCGGAGAATTCGTTAATCAAGTCTGTCGCGTGTTCATATCCGATTACAGGCAGAAAAGCCGTAATTATCATTCTGCTGTGATTAAAATATTCTTCGCACTTCGATTTATCGGCAACAATATTTTTTACGTGATCCGTTAATAGCGTATTGATATTTATCAGCAAGTCCAGAGACTCAAGAATAGAATCTGCCAAAAGTGGAAGAAATTCATTTATCTGCTGTGTACCGCGGGCTGCCGCATCCGTAATTATCGCGTCGTTCGCGATCACTTTTATTCCTACCTGAACAACCGCTTCAGCCATCACAGGATTTACTTTGCCCGGCATAACGGATGAGCCTGCCTGCAGTTCCGGAAGATGAATTTCGCCAAGAAAGTTCATCAGGCGCAGATCGTTTGCAATCTTTATCAGGTTAACTGCGTGAGCCTTAAGGATACCGGAAACCTCAACGAATGAATCGGCATGCGCCGTTTCTGCCATCACGTTCTCCCCGCGTGATAGCCCCAGCCCGGTAACATCCCGTAATTTTTCATTAACCAGAAAAATATAATTGCGCGGAGCAGTAAGTCCGGTCCCGACTGCCGTTCCTCCAAGATTTATTACCCGCAGGCGTTCTTCGCATTTAAACGTCCTCCAGCGGTCCCTGGATATGGCCTCTGCAAATGCGGAAAATTCCGCGCCAAGAGTGATCGGCACTGCTTCCTGCAATTCCGTCCTTCCGAGTTTAACAATGCCTGCGAAGGCCTTTTCTTTTTCCTGGAATGCTCCCTGCAAGTGAGAAACAGCGTCTGCCAGAATACGCAAACGATAAATTGATGCTATTTTGATTGCGGTTGGATAAACATCGTTCGTAGACTGATGAAGATTTACATCCTCCAGAGGATGGACAACAGCATAATCTCCTTTTTGCCCGCCAAGCAGTTCAATAGCGCGGTTTGCAATAACCTCATTGATATTCATATTGGTAGAGGTCCCGGCTCCGCCCTGTAAAGCATCTACCGGGAACTGATCGGCCATCAAACCCGATGCGATCTCCGTACAGGCTTCTTCTATTGCATGGGCTTTTTCAGCAGGCAGAAATCCGGTTTCCGCATTTGCCATACAGCAGGCTTTTTTAACCAAAGCAAGGGCTTTAATGAGCGATTGATTTGTGAATTTCCCGCTGATACGGAAATTGTCAATTGCGCGTTTTGTATGAATTCCCCAATATACATTACGAGGGATTACCAGTTCGCCCAATAAATCTTTTTCTTTTCTTTGATCTGTCATTGCAATTATTTACTCATTTTAACTCACTTCTTTATTAAAAAATAAGCCGCTTATTGACCCGGCATGAATCCAAAAACAAATATATATTGAATTCATCTCCGGATCAATAAACACTGATTTTATCGATACTGTAAAAATAAAAGTCAACTAACTTGAGTAATTAAATTAATAAAAAAAAGAGGTTTGCCGGTTAAGGTCAAACCTCTTCTTTCCTGTGATCCTATACCTTATCCCAACAATCCATTCTCGTCCAGTTTTTTATGAGGCATATCTGTGCCTCTTTTTTTGTACTTAGTGTGAAGCAGTTTATGTGATTTATGTCCCAAAGGTTCTTTCAGGAATTTCTCATAGAGCTTCTTGACCGACTCATTTTCATGAGACTGACGATGTTTCTGAACTTTACCATCGTCCGCATATAGAGCTAACGAACGTTTTTTGCGTATCTCGTTGTTTGTCGGAATCGGTTCGCCGCCGCCGGAAATACATCCGCCCGGGCAGCACATTACTTCAATAAATGCGTAACTTGCTTTGCCTGCGCGGATAAGATCCATCAGTTTACGCGCGTTCCCGAGACCGTGAGCTACAGCAAACTTGACATCACCGAGAGGGCCAACTTTAACAGTGGCTTCTTTAATGCCTTCAAGGCCGCGAACAGGTGTTATATCCAGACTAGGCAGATTCTCTCCTGTTACAACTGCGTATACAGTACGCAAAGCTGCTTCCATAACACCGCCTGTTGCTCCGAATATCGTTGCTGCTCCTGTATATTCTCCCATCGGCGCATCATAGTCCTCATCTTTCAGATTCAGGAAATCAATGCCGCCTTCTTTTATCATGCGGCCTAATTCTCTTGTGGTTAAAACAAAATCCACATCGCGGAATCCGCTGCTGTCCATTTCTTCACGATTGCATTCTGTTTTCTTGGCTGTGCAAGGCATAATGGAAACGGAAACTATATTTTTCGGATCAATTCCTGCTGTTTCAGCATAATATGTCTTTGCAAGAGCGCCGAACATCTGCTGAGGCGATTTGCAGGTAGACAGATGATCAAGCAGATCCGGATAAAAATGTTCGCAGAATTTAATCCAGCCCGGGCTGCACGAAGTGATCATCGGCAGCTTGCCGCCTTCTTTAACTCTCTTCAGCAATTCATTGCCTTCTTCTATGATTGTAAGATCTGCGGTAAAGTTGGTATCGAATACCTTATCAAACCCGAGACGACGCAAAGCTGCAATCATTTTGCCTGTTACAAGACTGCCCGGCTCCATACCGAATTCTTCGCCAAGTGCTGCGCGAATAGCCGGCGCTTCCTGAACAATTACATGTTTTGTCGGATCATTTAAAGCTTTCCAAACTTCATTAACATCATCTTTTTCGTAAAGCGCCCCAACCGGGCAAACAAGGATACACTGTCCGCAGCCAACGCAATTTGATTCTACCAGCGGCAGATTAAACGCCGGTGATACCTTTACATCGCTTCCGCGATACGCCGGAGTTAAAACGCTGACAGTCTGAATTTTATCGCATACCTCCACGCAACGGTGACATTGAATACATTTTCTGCTGTCTCTTACAATCGAAGGGCTTGAATAGTCAATTACTCCTTCTTTCGGGAACTGAGTATAATCAAAACGGACTTCTCTCAACCCGACAAATTCAGCAACTTTCTGCAAATCGCAATTCCCGTTTCTTACACAAAAGTTGCATTCCTGTGGATGATTTGCCAGAAGCAGCTCTACTACCATTTTTCTCGCTTTTCTGACTTTCTCAGTATTTGTATGTATAACCATCCCTTCTGTAACAGGAAAAACGCATGATGCAACCAGGCTGCGCTGTCCGTCAACTTCGCTCATGCAAACGCGGCAAGCTCCCGGTTTATGGTTGAGTTCCTGCCAGGCACAAAGCGTAGGGATTTTAACCCCCGCCTTGTTTGCAGCTTCTAAAACAGTAGAACCTGTCTCAACCGCAACTTTTATATTATCAATGGTTACATTAACATTCGACATAAAATAAATCTCCTTATATTTACCCCGCAGCACAAAACCCTGCGGGGTAATTCTTTGCATTATTTATACTGCAGCATCGCAACGCAGACATCTGCTCGCTTCTTTAATTGCATCCTCTTTTGTAAATCCAAGCTCTACTTCTGCGAAACTTAGTTTACGTGAAGCTGCTTCCAGTTCCGGCATAGCCATTTGCGGAGTTTCCACAGTTTCTTCATCTATAATTAGAGGAATTTCAATTCTTTCCAATGCAGGTTTTTCGAAAGCCGGTTCGCCGTTTGCAATGCGTATAGCTGAATCTATATCATCAGCAGCCTGATGCCCTGCCTGTATTGCCCCGATAACCGTATCCGGTCCGGTTTGTGCGTCACCGCCGGCAAAATAGCGCATATTGCTTGTGCGTGATTTATAACCGTTACCGACTTCGAAGTAATCCCACTTATTCACTACATTGGCTATCTTCTTATCAAGGAAGCTCATATCCGCTACCTGTCCTACAGATGCTATAACTGCATCTACATTAAGCGTAAATTCCGAACCTTTAATGGCAACGGGTTTTTTACGTCCGCTGTTATCGAATTCGCCTAGTTTCATACGCTCGCAGGTAATTGAGCTAACCTTGCCATCCTTCCCTTCTATTTTTAAAGGAGCTACCAGATACTCTATCTTGATTCCTTCATGTTCGGCTGCTATGATTTCTTCCTCGGCTGCAGGCATATCCTGGCGCAGACGACGATAAATAATCGTTACTTCCGCTCCGAGACGAACTGCAACGCGGGCTGCGTCAATTGCAGAATTTCCACCGCCGACTACAGCAACTTTCTTTCCGAGAGTCTTTTCGCCCTTCATCCATTTCTGCTCATCAGCATTGAATAAGCGCAGGAATTCCACACCGCCGTAAACATTTTTCAGGTCTTCGCCCGGTATTCCGAGTTTCTGGCTCTTATGAGCACCTACTGCCAGGTAAACATAATCAAATTCCTTATCAATCTTCTCAAATGATATGTCGCGTCCGATGCGTGTATTTAGTTTTAATTCAACGCCAAGAGAGATGACATCATCAATTTCTTTTTGCAGAATATTTCTCGGCAGCCTGTAAGAAGGTATGCCCCAGCGCATCATTCCGCCTGCATTGGGAAGTTCTTCAAAAACAACAACCTGGTAACCGCGCTGAGCAAGGTCACGTGCAGCTGTAAGACCTGCCGGGCCTCCGCCAACAACAGCTATCTTTTCTTTCCTTGTAACAAGAATCTTTGCCGTTACCGGACGGTCAGCGTTATCCGAAATAAAGCGTTTTAAGAATTTAATTGCCAACGGCTCGTCAAGGTTACCGCGACGGCATTTGGACTGGCATTTGTGATCGCATACTCTTCCGCAAACTGACGGAAAAGGATTGGATTGCAGCATAACTTTATATGCATCGCTGAATCTATCTTCTCTGATCAAAGCAATATACGATGGTATATCCATTTCAACAGGGCATGTATGCTGACATGGCGATTTAAACAACGCAGTACATACTGCTGCGCGGCAGGTATGTTCTCTGATGTGCTCTTCATATTCATCACGGAAATAGCGTATTGTACTTAAAACAGGATTCGGAGCTGTTTGGCCAAGACCGCAAAGAGCTGCATTTTTAATAACCTCAGCCATTTCTTCCAGAAGTTCTATGTCTCCTTCTTTGCCCTTACCCTGGGTAATGTTCGTCAATATTTCAAGCATCCGCTTTGTGCCTTCACGGCATGGAGTACATTTACCGCAGGATTCATCCTGGCAGAAATCCATAAAGAAACGCGCCATGTCTACAGCGCATTTATCTTCATTCATAACGATTAATCCGCCGGAACCCATAATCGCTCCGAGTTCAACGACCTTTTCATAGTCAACAGGTGCATTCAAATGCTGAATCGGGATGCATCCGCCGGAAGGTCCGCCAAGCTGAGCAGCTTTGAATTTCTTTCCTTTCGGTATACCGCCGCCGATATCGTATACAATTGTACCAAGGGTAGTTCCCATCGGTACTTCAACAAGACCTACGTTGGCAACGTCGCCGGTTAGCGCAAATACCTTTGTGCCTTTGCTCTTTTCTGTTCCGACTGATGCGTACCATTTTCCGCCGCGAACAATGATTTGTCCGATATTGGCTAATGTTTCAACATTATTCAAAATACTCGGTTTTTGCCACAGACCTGCAACAGCCGGGAATGGAGGCCTTGGTCTCGGCATACCGCGTTTTCCTTCAATTGAGGTCATCAGGGCTGTTTCTTCACCGCAAACAAAAGCGCCTGCACCCTGATAAATCTCTAAATGAAAATCAAAACCGGTTCCTAAAATATTTTCTCCAAGCAATCCTGCTTCTTTTGCCTGGTCTATAGCAATGGTTAAACGGTGAATAGCTAAAGGATACTCAGCGCGGCAGTAAATATATCCCTGATGAGAGCCGATTGCTTTAGCTGCTATAACCATACCTTCAAGTACAGCATGTGGATCTGCTTCCAGAACGCTTCTGTCCATAAAAGCGCCCGGGTCACCTTCGTCTGCATTGCAAAGTACATATTTAATGTCGTTTTTAGACTGCGCTGCAAATTTCCATTTCATTCCTGTCGGGAATCCTGCGCCGCCGCGTCCTCTTAGTCCGGACTCAAGAACCTCATTAACGATTTGTTCCGGGGTCATTTCAGTAAGTGCTTTGGCCATGCCGGAATATCCGTCTCTGGCAATATACTCTTCTATCTTTTCAGGATCAATTAATCCGCGATTTCTTAAAACTCTCAATTCCTGTAATGCGAAGAATGGAATATCCTGCATTGAAGGAATAACTTTGTCTGTAACAGGTTCTCTGTATAACAGGCGCTCTAAAATTCTTCCCTTTACCAAATGTTCTTCAACAAGTTCGGGAATATCTTCCGGTTTTATTGTTATATAAATAATACCTTCCGGATAAACAACCATAATCGGCCCTAAAGCGCAAAAGCCGTTACAGCCGGTTTCAACAACCTTAATTTCCTCGGCTAAATTTCTTTTGCCTATTTCTTCTATTAAAGCTTTTTTAACTCCAAGACTGCCCGAAGATTGACAGCCTGTACCTCCGCATATTAGTAAATGTGATCGAAAAACCTTCATATTATCAACATCCTCCTTAAGAAATAATCATGCATCAAAATTATCCGTCATGATGGATGAAAAATTTATTTATTAATTTCTGAGCCTTTCGCTAAAACAAAAGGCGTTTGAATCTGTCCCTCTAAAATGTGCTTTTTAAAAACCTGTCTCATTTTATTGGGATTCATATATTCATACTTGATCGGTTCCTGGTTAAGAATTTCTACAGTAACTAATGGTTCGCGGCTGCACAGACCCATACATCCGGATGTTGTTACGAAAACATCGTTTACAGCTGCGGCCTGTATTTCGTCTAATAAAGCATCCATAACTTCCTTTGCTCCTGAAGCTATACCACATGTTCCCATATGAACAGTTACCTTAGCTCTGCGCTCACCATCGCGCAAAGCCATTTCTTTGTGTACTTTCTCTTTTATTTTCTTTAAATCTGCGATATTCAGTTTTGCCATTAGCAATACCTCCTGTTTTTTTCCTTATATTAAATTTGGCATTACGTATATTGACTTAAAACTTCTTTAACTTTAGCTGGTTTAACCCGTCCATGAACAATATCATTCACAACAATAACAGGGCCAAGTCCGCATGCACCCAGACAGCGAACAGTTTCATAGGTAAACATACGGTCAGGTGTAGTTTCACCTTCTTTTATATTCAGCTGTTTTTGTAATGTATCATGCAATGCTTTACCGCCACGCACATAACATGCTGTCCCAAGGCAAACACGAACTGTATACTTTCCTCTCGGTGTCATTGTGAAAAATGAATAAAAGGTTACAACTCCATAAACACGACTTAACGGTAAATTCAAACCTTCGGCAATCCTTTTTTGGACAGGAAGCGGCAAAAATTCCAATGTGACCTGTGCTTCTTCAAGAACCGGAATTAATCCGCCTGGTTTGTCTTTAAATTTTTTAATTATTTGATCTAGTTTTGCAACTTGTTCCGGCGTAAACTCTTTTAATAGCTCGGCATCTTCAGCTTTCATTTAAATCTTCCTCCATTTTGGGGCTTTTTAAACAATAGACTCTAGTGAATTGAGCCCTTCCTTAATAACGCCCTTAATATACTTTAATATTTCAGGATGACTTATCGGTACATCCTCAATTTCTTGACGAATCAGGCGTGTATCAAGTATAAACCGCCTGCCATCACACCAATGTTTATATATAAAATCAACTTCTGAATTTCCAACAATCAGAGTGATTAAAACACTGCTAATATTACCCATCGGCTGTCTGTCGACATGCCGAAGCCGGAAAGTAATTGTAAGTTTAGTGCCCTTACCTTCCACCGACTTCAGTTCCATTTTTCCGCCGGTTGTTTCTGCAGCACTCGCAATAAGCGGCAAACCAAGACCGACGCGCCGAACCGTTTTTGTAGTATAAAACGGATCCATAACTCTTTTTAAATCTTCTTTCTTAATACCGCAGCCGTCGTCAGCTATTTCGATCGTAAGCAAATCCTGCGCGGAATCCTCTCTCACTGAGATCTCAATCAGCTTTGCGCCTGCCCTTACGGAATTCTCAGCTATGTCGAGAATATGTTCAGCAAGCTCAAGCATTTATTGCTCCAGCACGCAGCGGCCGTTTTCATTGCTAAACGCCATTTTTAACTCAGAAAATGACGGTTTTTCAAAATTACACTTTATAATGGACGTTCCAATATCTTTCAAATAATGGGCATCTGAGGATGTAATAAAGGAATATTTATTTAATTCTTTATATTTTTTCCTTGCCTCTTTGATCCCCATAGCCGCCGATATTTCCAGAGCATCAAAATGCATATCCTCACTTATAAATCCCAGCTGACTTAAAACGCTAAAATTTTCATGATCGATGTGCGAAGCGATTGCCAGCCCATTATGCTGATGGATATGTGATATAACCGTATCTAGCGACAGATCGGTCGCTCCGATCAATAATCTATCGCTTAAACCTTCAACTTCCGCATTTTCATTCACAATTGCCTGAACGCCAAACCGTTTTTCATTATTTTCACCCGGTAAATGGGCGTATATGATTTCCTGTAATTTCAACAAATCAGGTAAATTATCAAAAATCGCCAGGACATGCACTTCTTCACTTGTTGTAACTTCCATGCCGGGTAAAATCTTTATATTTTTGTTAAGAGCGGCTTTAATTACATACTGAACATTTTCAGATGAATTGTGATCACATATAGCAATTAAATCCAATTTAGCATCCAGTGCACGCTCAACTAAAGCGCTTGGATGCATATCCAGGTCTGCACAGGGCGACAGGCAAGTATGAATATGTAAATCGCAATTAAAAACTTTTAACATCTTCCTATTAGCAGATCAGGCTACCGAATATTATTTAATTCCATTAACTTATATATTTCACCGGTCAGTTTAAAGGCGCTCATATCCGAAACCAGAACAGGTATTTTTTCCTCATTCGCCTTTTCCAATGTATCCTCATTAGGTTCGCATGAATTAACTAAGATAATACCCGAATGCTCCTTTAAGCTTGCTACCGCAACTATATTCTGGTGCACCTGTCTTGTTATCCATACATCTCCTTCGTGGGAATTTGCCATTACATCGCTTAAGAGATCTCCTGTATAACCTCCTTTAACGTTATTGGTAAGACTGTCATTTGCACATCTTACTTTCAAATTCAAAGCTTTAACAATCGTATCTATATTCAATTTTTTACCTTGTAAAAGATGATTGAATTAGTCTTAAAAAAACGGCATTATATTTGCTGCGTATTAAATAAAAAGTATTGCTGTATATTTATAAAATACTGATTGTCGCTTTAATAATTGTTCCTTTGCCCACTTCCGAAGATATATTCAGGTTATCGGAATATTTTTTCATATTAGGCAACCCCATACCGGCCCCGAATCCCATCTCTCTTATATGATGATCTGCCGTTGAATATCCCTCCTGCATTGCAAGCTCAATATCCGCGATACCCGGCCCCTCATCGACCGCTTCTATTTCTATGGTGTTCGGACTTACTTTGACAGAAATTACGCCTTTTATCGCGTGACAAACAATATTAACTTCCGATTCATACGAAACAATTGCTGCTCTTTTTATCAAATCACCGGAAATCCCTATTTTCTTTAAACCTGATTTTATGCTGGTAGAAGCTATTCCGGCTTTACTAAAGTTATCACCTTCTATTTCAAAACAACCCTGATATAAATAATCTTTTGTTTCAGTCACTGTTTCAGTTAACATTATCCGAATAACCGGTTACGTCTTCTTAATGTAGAAAGCAGCGGTTGTTGCAGGCAAAACGTGCCGGGTAAAAATTATCCAAACCGGGTAATATTTCTACATTTAAAAATATTCAGTGTCAAGAATAAGTTCCTTGAAATTTTTAACAACTAATTTTTGTCAAATCATCAGGATTTTTAGTAAATAAACACAGTAATACGAATAATTAATTACTTTATATTTTAAATCTACAAAAATTAAAAAAACAGTCAATTACCAATAATTGTGATTTAAGAATAATAAATTTTGGGGATTAAATAACCTGAAGCATCAAATGCTTTTTACAATCTCAAGCAATTCATCCGGATTTATCGGTTTTCCCAGTATCCCATTTACTCCGGATGTGCATTCATTAAGGTTATTAGCCGTAAAAAAATTCATATTGCCGAAAAAATAGATTTTTACATCCATATTTTTTTTTCGCATTCTTTTTACGACATCAATGCTTCTGGTTATTTGTTCGGCCATTATGTTATATATAACCAGGCATGGTTTTTCAGCTTCGAATTTTTTATAACCATTCTCGCTATTCAAGGCTGTTACCACATGGAATTTGCCGGATTCCAGCGTATTACTTAATGAAGACAGCACTTCAGGATCATCATCAATTATCAATATCTTCTTTTTTGCCATGATAAACAGTTTCCTGACATCATTAAAAAAAGCATAATGCGGAATTCATTATAGATCATATTAAGCCGGTAACAAAATGTTTAATTTTCAGCAGGTTTTAATATCTTAAGATAATAAGGAAAAATCCGCTAATCTCTGTCTGACTGCTGAAATCTGTTTTAATGGTCGGAAATTTATTTTTTTATTTACTATGCGCTTAATTCACTAAAAAAGTAAATTCTTAATAATTGTTATTTTATTATAACAAAAATTAGGGATATGTTATTTATGATGCATTATTACCCACTGGATGGCGTTTCTGGTAAGTTCCGAAGAATCTTTAATACGAAGCTTTTCTTTAATATTTTTTTTATGGCTTTCAACAGTATATATGCTAAGACTTAATTTATTTGCAATTTCTTTGGTGCTGAAACCATTGCCTATAAACTGATAAATTTCAAATTCCCTGTTGCTTAAATTTTCAATAGTTAAATCCGAACCTCCCTGTTTGTGAATCAGCTTATTAAGCAGCTTTTTTGATAATTCGCTGCTTAGATAAAGTTCGTCATTTAATACAGTGCGTACGGCATTGATAATGTTTTTTGCCGCATCTTCTTTCATTATATATCCATGCGCGCCCGATTTGATCGCCCTTTCGGCATATATCGATTCGCTGTGCATAGACAGTACAAGTGTATAGATATCCGGAAATCTTTCTTTTATTGACCGTATCAGATCGATCCCGTTAACATTCCCCGAAAGTGTTATATCAATTATAGCAACATCCGGCTTGTCGCGGTTGATAATCTCCATTGCCTCATTCGCGCTGGCTGCTTCTCCGCTTATTACAAGATCGCTTTCTTTCTCCAGAACTCTCTTAATTCCCTGCCTCAGAATTGGATGATCATCAACGATTAATACTTTTTTAATTTCTTTATTTTCGTTCATAATGAATTACCAAAAGTATTAAATTGAATTTTCATATTTATTTGGCTCTGTTTTTATTTCCAGAACGGCTTTAACTTCAAAACCCTTTTTACTGCGGTTACCTGCAAAAAATTCCGCGCCAATTATAGCAGCTCTGTATTTCATAATTCTCAGACCCATGCCGTTTCCCATCTCGCCTGCTTTACAGCCGCTTCCATCGTCAATGACAACCAGCTTGATTTTGTTGTTCTCTGATTTCATGCAGATATGAATGTTTTTTGCTCTTCCGTGCTTAATAGCATTTGTAACTGCTTCGCGGGCAATATAATAAAGATGATTCGCAGCCTGATTATCATCCAGTAAAAAATCTCCTTTACTGGAAATTTTACATGATACGCTAAAAACCTTCTCAATAGTCGAGGCCATTTCACTCAAAGCCGAATAAAGTCCGTTTTTATTCATCTCAACAGGATAAAGCACTTTTGAAATACTTCTGGTCTGAATAATCGATTTTCTTACCAGATTATTAATCTCATCAATATCGTCCAGTGCTTCATTGTATTTCTCTTTCAGTTTTTCCCTTAGAGCTTCTATTAAAAAAGTAACAGCCGTAAGGTTTTGCCCAATGCCGTCGTGTAAATCCTCACCTATCCGTTGCCTTTCTTTTTCCGCTATCTGCATAATTTCTTTCTGAAGTATTCTTGTTTCATTTAATGCTTCAAATTTTATCTCTTCAGCCCGTCTTCGCTCATCGATCTCTATTTGCAGTTTGCTTGTATGTATCTGGCTAAGTTCTTCCAAACGTTTCTTATATTTTTCTATTTCAGTCTCAGCATGCCTTTTATTAGATGTGTTTTTTAATATCTTTTCCAGTCTTTTCATAAAGTTGTTGCCTAATAAACAATTCCGTATATTAGTATTTTCATTTGTTATTCCGGCAGTTTCATCCGGCTAATAGTATACATACAAATTCTAAAAAGCTTTATAATATTTTTAAATCAAGCATAAAAAGTTATTTATCGCAATTATCAAAGAATGTTAAATATGCGAATTAAAACATATATGCCTGAAGAAATTAAAAATGAATAAAACCAATTCAAATATTATTAAAATCAACTGGATCAACGACAAATCGTTCCACAGTGCGCTTGTGCCGGGTTATTCCGGAAAGAAAAAGACCAGGAAGTTAAAAGAGTTTTCTAAATCAAAAGGCAATTGTTTTTTTTCAAATGGAATATCGCATGGATTAATTGATTTTGTATACAGGGCAGTAATTAATTTAAAACTTAAAGATAAAAAGCTGATTTTTTCCAAGGGAGCGGTAAAAATAAACGGAATATCTGCGCTAAATGCCGTTGCAGTTAGGGAACTGGACTGGGATGTAGGAATATCAATACGAATACCGCATAAATTAAATCATAATAAAAAAATAGTATTATTAATAGACGATAAACATTATACTTTTAAAGTGATGGAAATCATTGTACTTGCAGCCCTTTTACGAATTGTATACCCGAAGAAAGCACTAAAATGGTGTTCGGATAAAGCTGTTTTTATTTTAGCATACGGCTGGAATTATCTTATACTTACAAATAAAGAAATAAAAAAATAAAAAAAGATTGATTTTTTATTAATTCTTTAAATAATAACTTATCAGCAAAAAAGTTAAATTATAATATTTTGATAATTGTAAGTCCTTATTAAATATAAAGAGAGGCAACCATGGCAGTAAACACAAAAAATAGCTCAAAAACAGGAGCAAAAACTTCCGCTCAAAAGAAAGGCGCATCAAAACAAGCAAAAAAGCCGGAAAAGAAAGCATCGTCAAAAACTGTTGTGAAATCCGGCGCTGCTCAAAAAACAGCTATTGATAAAAACTCAACAGAAACCAGTAAAGCCTTTGACAAAAAAATAGATGAATTGGCTCAAAAAAGCGCTTCTGTTCAAAAACAGAACGAAAAATCAAAATCTTCGATGAAAACATATATCGGTATATTAGTTATTCTTATAGCAGCTGTACTTGTTTATTTCTTATATCCGAAAGGGAAACCGGCGACTGTAAAAGATCAGGCTATCCCCAAAGAACCGGCTGCACCTGCTCCTGAAGCAAAAGCAATCGAGCCAAAAACCGAGGCAGCAAAGCCAAAAACGGGCGATGTAATAATATATAAAGTAAAGTACAAAGACCAGTTAACCGAAATAAGCAAACAGCAGTATGGCAGTTTTAAAGAATGGAAACGTATTTATGAAGCCAATAAAGATAAAATAAAAAATCCCAACCTGATATATCCAGGCCAGGAATTCATTATACCCAAGATTGAAAAATAATCTACGACAACTAGAGACAGCTGAAAGGCTGTCTCTGGCATAGCCTCTAATTATAAGCATTTAGCTGATATATACCTTCTGTACTCTTTTGGAAATACCGCAAGTCACTTCATAAGGTATTGTGCCTATCAATTCCGCTATTGTCTCTGCTGTAACTTTATCTTTACCGAAAAGGACTACTTCAGTGCCAACCGGATATTCGTCATTGCCGAGATCAACGAGTATTTGATCCATGCAAACACGTCCCGCTACCCAATACATTTTTCCGCTGATAATTACGCAGGCCTTATTCGAAAGAAACCTGCTGTAACCGTCACCGTAACCGGCAGGTATTGTAGCAATATTAGTATCGGACCCGGTTTTATACGTAAGTCCGTACGAAAGAGGCGTATCCTTCTTAACCCTCTTTATAAAAACAATACAGCTTTTAAATGTCATTGAAGGTATCAACTTAACACTGGAATTACAGTTCCTGGATGGTCTGTATCCATAAGCCATAATTCCCGGACGCACCATGTTGAACATTGATTCTTTGTAGTTAAGTATTGCTGCGCTATTGGCCATGTGTCTGTATTTAACATCTAATTTATTTTTTTCAAATTCAATAATTAATGATTTAAAGATATTTATCTGGTTCCGTGTAAATTCCGATTCGGGATCATCAGGTACAGGGCAATGTGTAAAAATGCCTTCGAGGATAACACCCGGAAGGACTGAAATTCGTTTACCGATTTCCAGCGCTTCATTTGGCATACACCCTATTCTACCCATTCCTGTGTCGATTTTCAAATGCAGTTTTAGAGTTTTCCTTTTTTTAGATGCTGCAGCCGATATCATTTCTGCAAGGCTAAGATCAGCCACTGTCTGGGAAATATTGTAGTCGAGCAATGCTTCAATCTCTTCTTTGCGCGGAAGTATTAACCCGAGATTTAACACCGGAAGTTTTATGCCTGCTTCACGGAGTTCTATCCCCTCTACAGGCGAGGACACGCCAAGCATATCAGCAAGGCTGTTTTCCTCAGCCAGCCTGGATACCTGAACCGCGCCGTGGCCATAGCCGTCGGCCTTCACTGCAAGAAGAACGGATTTATTATCAGTGTGTTTTTTTATCGACTCAAGATTTTTTCGTATAGCAGTCAGGTCGATTTCTATATATGTTTTCTTTAAAATATTCTTCATTGATATATATGTTCAAAGCATTATTTATGTTAATTATTTATCCTGACTGACTTTTCCGTGATATTATAATCAGGTTAGAAATATATGTTGTTGCTCAATTATAATAAATACATTTTTTTATCAAGGTATATTTTTACCTGGAAAAATCTTTATTAGAGTCCGTGGATGGAGTATTTGCGGCGGTATAGCCGGAAAAATCGTGTATCTCATTAACATAAAATAATTGCCGAATATTGCTTGACTGATATGCAAATAATGTATAAAAATCAAACCTATATAATAAAATTATCAAAATTCAGGGATATTTTTTATGAAAAAACTAGCTTTAATCCTAATAATACCAATAATTATCATAATGTCGGCAAGTGCATTCCCGTACGCAAAAACCATGGACGGGAAAATAGGCACAGGTTATGCTTCCGATCCTGAAAAATTCGGATGGCAATTAAACTTCGCATGGCTTGCAGATCTTGATCCGTTCTTCGCCCTCGGCTTTGAGCCCGGTTTTTACTGGGCTACATGGGAGAAGAAAGTAAGCAGCGTAGAAGTCGGCGAAGTAGGCGCCAATGTAAAAGCCGACTCGGACGCGTATATTATTCCCGTACTCGCAGACGCGCAGATACGTTTCCCGAACCTGCAAAGCAGACTGCATGTAATTCCGTACCTTACTCTTGGCCTCGGCTATTCATTCATGATTTTGCATTATGCTACGCCCGAATATGACGATTCCGGAGGACAACATCACGACTCCGATACCCAGACAAAATTCTTCCATGGATTTACATGGCAGTTAATGCTAGGGATGGCTTACGATCCTGGCCAATCGTCAAAGATAAAATTTATTGCTGAAGTCGGCTACAGAGGAGCAAAGCTTTCCAAAGGCAACCTGGAAATTGATATGTCGGGAGTTGTGTTAAATATCGGAGTAAAATATCCGCTCGGGGAATCCGAACCGGCAAAATCGATATAAACTAATTATGCAATCTTATTACTATACCGGGCTGCACTCACAAGGCAGCCCGTTTTTATTATTTTTTTATTTCTCCAGCAGTTTAAATTCAGTACGCCTGTTCTTTTCATCAAAGCCCGGGCCCATCTGCGGGATTATCGGCTTTCTTTTGCCGAAGCCCCTGATCGCAAATCTGTCTTTGGATATTCCTTTGCTGATCAGATAATCCATTACAGATTTTGCCCTTGCCATGCTCAGTTTATCGTTAAAGTCATCCGAGCCGTGAAGATCGGTATGTCCTATTATCTCAAAACGCATTGAAGCATGTTTCTTTACATATTCAGCAAATGCATCGAGATACGGAAACGACTCAGGCTTGATTTTCGCAGACTCAAAATCGAAATAAATTGAATGGATATCGAAGCTTGCTTCTTTCTCAATCGGAGAAAGCTCAAATATCTGCGGCTTTCCTTTTAGAGCAGCTATATCGATTGAATCAAAAAGAGGCAGATATCCTTCTTCATTTATAAAAACATCCAGATTCTTTACCTGCGGTTTATGTTTTACCAGGGCTTCACCTTTAGCATCTGTTCTTTTTTTAATCTCGTATGTTGCCGGACTTTTATCGCCTTCTTTTACTTTTGTAGATAACTTCATTTCAGTTTCCACGGGCTTTTTGGTTTTTTTATCGCGGACAATTATTTTTAATGTATCGTCCTGAACTGATATCCCTGCTGTATATATATCGTATGAACCGTATCCGCCTTCCCTGTCCGAACAGAAATATATTGAATCATTTATCAATGAAAGATTAGTCTCATTCTTCGGCGAATTTATTTCAGAGCCAAGATTTACCGGTTTCCCGAACGCCCCGTTTTCGTACTTCACGTAATACATATCCCAGCCGCCATATCCGCCCGCCCTTCTTGAAGAAAAGAAAAAGCCTTTGCCGTCCAGCGAGGGCACTAGCCCGGTATCCTGTGCGTTAACATTTACAGGCACAGGAAGCGGTTCAGGATTGATGAACTCGCCGTCGCTGTACGCAGCTTTCATGATGCGCGCCCTGCTGACATCTCCGAAAGGCATGCTGGTATAATACAGGGTAAGCGCGTCAGAGCTAAGGCTGGGGCTTCGCTCATGGCTTATAGTGTTTATTGCACCGGGCACTTTGATGGGGCTTGACCATCTTCCTTCAACATTTTTACTTACATAAAGATCGAAAGATACTTTAATCTGCCCGGACATATCTTTAGGCATTTCAAAACTGCCGTCCCTGTCGGAAGAAAAAAATATAAATGAGCCGTCGGGCGTAATATATGGGCTTTCATCATCGTACCTGGAATTAATTTCACTTATAGGCACGGGATTTGTCCATGCATCGTTCTTATAGTAGCTGATGTATATATGCTGATACCCGCTGCTGCCGCGCTTGGAGTTGAACACAAGGGTTTTACCGTCTGCAGTAAAGGAAGGAGCAAAATCCGCGCCGGCAGAATTTATAGGAGGTCCAATGTTCAAGACTTTATCAACATGAATAGTCTGCGCACTTATCTGTATTTTTATTAATAAGCATATAACAATTAAAGCTGACTGCAGTAATACTCTCCGGATGTGCATAAATCCTCCTTAAAAATAGTATATCGTAATAAGATATTATTTTAATATTCAAAAGCAAATATTTTTTTGAATTTAAAAGGATTATTGCCGGATTTAATTTAAATTGTGCGTGATCTTTTCGTACGTATTCTCTTTATTGGACGACTTTTAATTTGGGTAGTTTTATTTGCGAGTTGTATTAAGGATAATAGAGCCGAGTTTACTGCTTCTTCATTTTGAAAGATATCGGCAACTTCCGGTTTAAGCACAATGACGTTTGATGATTCTTTTATACGTTTAGTATATTTACCGCGTACAAATCCTTTTGCAAAATCCTCTATTTTATACTCGGCGCGAAGTTCATCATTTTTCTTTTGATTAATTTTCTTCATATATCTTTCTTTCACCTCGAGTTGCTGGTCGGGCACTAATTATTCTTATAATTTCACCATCATCGGTATGCGCTACTACTAATAAGCGACCTTGTTTTGACAGGCCGAAAGTAATATATCGCTTTTCTGTAAGTGAATGGTCAGGATCAAATCCAGTCGCGGACATTGGGTCATTCAGAGCAGTAACGGGTTCCTCAAACGAAACTTCGTGTTTTTTTAAATTTGATCTTGCTTTATTTGAGTCCCATTCAAATTTCATTATTTATAAAATAAAACTTCTAATTGAGTTGTCAACCTATTAAAAAGCTATCCAAATATATTTTTCTGGCCAAACTGCAATATAGAATGCTTCCTAAAACCAAAAGGTTGAACGATGCTCAATGGGCTGTCACAAAAACAAAACTGCCGATTAACACGTGTTATATAAATAATAAACGTTGTCATTTTTGCCGAAAGGAGAAATCTCAAGAAAATAGATTTCTCACCCTGCTTTCCGTCGACTTCGATCGGGATTCGCAGGGTTCGAAATTACATTACCTGTTTTTAAGCCAGCCCCATGACTTATCTAGTGAAAAAGAAGCTTACTCATCTGCTTTCTATAGTTAAATATACCATTGTCTGATTTAATAATTGATACGCGATCTCGCCGAAAGTGATTGGGCCTGTTACACCGCCTGTCTTTTTCCCTTCCAGTTCGGAATAAAGATAATTCAGAATACAGTTGCACGAGAAAAAAATAGCATTCGCATCTTTACTGGGCATTTGCTCATTAAAACATGATACATAATCCCCAACGGGAGCTGCGAGTTTATATTCAATTCCCTTGAATATTGGGGCATAAAAATTTACTTTTTTCTGCTCTTTATCTATGCTCTGGAAGCTTGTATTAACCATTGCGCCTAAATAATCCGCAACCAGCGGCAGCTTTGTATCCGCTTTTATCTCTGTAAGATACTCGGCAAAATTTCTTTTTTTGCCGTTTATAAACGCATCAACTGCATAGAATGCATCCATGGGGAACGTAATTGTATCTCCGGTGCTCTGTTCAAAAATATTAATAATATTAATATTTGCGTATTTATTATCAGGAAGAGTGACGTGCATTACAACAGCGCCATCCTCAATTATCTCTTTATTTTGGCCGGAAAATACCTTAGGAGTAATTTTCCCTAAATTTTCAAGATTTATGCCGGATATCCACCCAATCAGGGGTTTTGTTCCAAATCCGTCAAAGCCCGGAGCATTAAGCGCAAACTGCAGATGTGTCGTGCTTGTTGCAGGAATAATGATGACGCTTAATCCGTTTGCAGGAGCATCTTTAAAAACTTTTTCAATATTTGCAGCATTATATTTTTTTATGCTTACTTCCTTAACATATGATGGGATCTCGGTTACACAGATTTTATCCGTAGAAAACACTCCTCCGTTTTCAGCCATAAAGTACGGGATTGTGCCGGCGATCCATTTTCCAGAGGGTATCTGTTTAAGCAATTCCTCGTCACCGGCAAGAATGAGACCCTGTCCCCCGGCAATTTTTTCTTTAACTTCGCTTAATGTATACATTACTCTTTTCATTTAATTCCTCCTGCATTCAGTATTTTTTCAAAATCGCTATGCGCTACAGGGAACATTGCGCTGTTTTTAAAGAATTCGCGTAATTCAATAATGCAGCTGAGCAAATTGGATTCCGACGGATCGACTTTTACTTTGAGCTGCAATCGTACGACCAGGAACTTTAAACCCAGAAATTCGAACTTGCAATCCAGCTTCTGCAACAATAACTTTTTCCATAATTCATCCGGAACTCTTGTTATATCCATACTTCCTCCTTCAATAGTATTAACAATTAAAGAATTCAATTTAAATAGATCCTTTAACGATTGAGGAATACGCTTTTGCGTTTTTCCAGGTATAAAGTAAAAAGTAAACGGACTTTTGATCTAATGAAATTGATTAAAAATAATAAAAAGATTATATCACTATTTTTAAAAAAGTCAAAATAATTCTGGTAATATTTTTAATAATATCTAAACAATATCAGATCTCATTTTATAATTACGTACTTATTTAAATTCATATTTCTACGATGACTTGTATACTTATGGAAAAACTAACAGATACTGAAATACGCATACTGAACCGCGTGCAGAAAGACTGGAAGCTCGGTGCAACTCCGTTTGCTTATCTTTCGGACGAACTTGGCATAAGCGAAGATACTTTGATTACTGCGATAGAGAAATTAAAACGCGGGAAAATAATACGCGACATTTCCGCGATCTTTAACGCCGCGTCCATGGGTTACAAATCCGCGCTTGTAGCGCTGGAGGTACCGGAAGACTGCATAGGTAAAGCCGTGTCTGCAATAAACGCCAATACCGGAGTGAGCCATAATTACCTGAGGGATCATAAGTATAATATCTGGTTTACGCTTTCGGTCGCAAAAGACAGATCGCTTGACGAAGAAGCAAAAGCCCTTGCAGACAAATCTGAAGCTAAAGACTTCCTTGTTTTAAGAAACGAAAGGCTGTTAAAGATAGGGGTGAATTTCCACTTTGGGGAAAATGAGGATAATACTGAAGCTCCTGGTAACGTAAACATAAAAAACGTTCCCGTGCGGGAACTTTCGCAGCAGGAGAAACTGGCTGTAAATATCCTGCAAATGGATTTGCCCTTAACAAACAGGCCGTTCAGGGAGCTTATTCAAAAATCGAATTCTGATATTGAAGAAAGCCGGGTTGTTGCTTTGGGAGAAGCATTTAAAAAAGAAGGCATAATGCGAAGGTACAGCGCTATTGTTAAACACGCAGGTGCCGGCTACAGATTTAACGCAATGACTGCGTGGAAGCTCGCGGATTACGGTGACGACGTGCTGATTAAAAAATTCGCGTCTGTTCCGGATATCTCACATCTTTACCTGCGGACAATTTACCCGGGCAGATGGGAGCACGGGCTGTTTGCAATGATACATGCGAAAAGCAAAGACGAACTGGATGCAATCATCGTTAGGCTGGAGACGCAGACCGGGATTAAAGATTATCTTGTATTAAACACGGTCAGGGAACTTAAAAAGCAGCGCGTTATGTATTTCATATAAACTGCCTGACACTGCTAAAATCCATCATATTTTTTACTGTCTTTTTTCTTCTGTGTCTCCAGATTAAGATTCAGTTCATGTTTTTCCTTTGCTTCTTTGAGTTTAAGATCTAAATATTCGACGAAGATTACGCATGGTATGAACCTTGAAGTACGGCAATACTCGCTTTGCCACACCGAGATTTTGTATCTCTTTTCCTCAAGCCATCTTCCCATAAGATGAGCATTGATTTCCCTGTTGAACTCCTCGCCGGCGTAGTCGTTGGCTTGACCATATTTTTCAACCATTCTCTGTTTCACCTTTGCAATTTCTCCGGACGTTATCTCAACTTGTATAAAATACAACCTGTCCGAATGGTCAAAAAACAGTTTGGAACTTACAAGATCCCCTGTTTCGATTTTCATGTCTTCGTTTCCGAAAAAAGTGACATTGTTATATTTCCCTTTAACAAGATTTTTAATCTCATTTCTTGTCTGACCCAGATAAAACTCTTTATATCCGATCTTTGATACTTCTGAAAAAACTGATGTTGACAGTATAAGGCTCAGTACCCCTGTTATTAACGTGACTTTTTTCATAATCTTTCACCTGCATTGTTAAGGATGAATTAAAAAATATTAAAAAAAATTGTAACTAATTAGAAATATCAATAAAATATTATAAAAAGTCAATTGAATTTTTTTTATTGTTTCACAGATACGGTTCAAAAAATTATTGATTTATAAAACCGCCTCTGCTATCGTATCGAGATTTTCATTTTTCAGACTGTTCATTCTAAAAGACTATATTAGACAGATTTATTTTCCTGCTATACTTGTTTACTTTCAGACCAATCCGACAAACAGGAAGAAGTTTATTTTACATAGGGAGAATAACTATGAACAATCTTTCTCAAAAATTAAAACATTGCATAATATTAAAAATTATTTTTATATTTATCATTTCCTGCCAGATAGTATTTTTTGCGGGCTGCAATAATAGTTCGCAGAACAGCGGGAATCCAAATGGCGGTACAAATGGCCCGATTATAATTTCAGTAAGCACATCCAGATTAAGCGGAGTTGCTCCTTTGTCCGTATTTTTTGATGCTACAGGCACTACTGGTCTTACCGATCTAGGCTTTTTTGCAGATAACGCAGCATACATGGATGCAACATTCGCATGGAACTTTGACGCAGATAATACTGATCCGGATGGCAAATATGAAAATGCCAGCGGATTTGTAGCAGCTCATGTTTTTGAGCATCCGGGCACATACAGGGTTCACCTCGATGTTTATGATGCAGCAGGTAATACAGCTTCCAAAGATACAGTCATTACAGTTTCCGCTTTTAGCGGAACGACTTATTACGTTGCTGCTGATGGTGACGATAGTGGCACAGGAGCAATAGATGATCCGTTCCAGACAGTTTCCCACGCTCTTACCGGTTCTCATGTACAGAATAATACAAGAATATTATTTAAGCAAGGTGATATATTTAATACAGCTTATGTCGGAATCACGAGTTCTGCTACACCAGTTATTGTAGGTACTTATGATGATCCGAGTGATCCTTCCAGTGACAAACCAATTATCTATTCTACCGAATCAAACGGGGCTTATTCAACAATTGATCTTACGGTTAACGATTGGCGAGTAATGAATTTAGAAGTACAATCAGGTGGGTATTCTTATAATGTACCTCCACGTTATCCATCCGGTATAAATTTTACATCATCCTCAACTAATTGTTTAAAATATAGAACCGCAGAGAATAATCTAGGTCAATTACCTTTGAATATAGGAGGTCATTATAATACAATTGCAGAATGTGAATTTTATAATGTAAATCTCGGAGGATATTCTTCAGGTACTGCAACCAATTATGAGAATGCTATTATTGGTAACAATGTACATGACCAAATAGGAGATCACGAGGGACATACTTTCCGTTTACAGGGTGGAAATAGATTTTTTATTGCGCATAATACATTTGGGCCGAATATTGAAACAGTTGTTTGGGATGCGCTAACTATAAGGGGTAATTCAGAAAAAGTAGTTATTTATAAAAATACGATGTATGGCAACGTACTTTCTATTAGACCGCAAAATACAAATTCTGCTGAAGAATATCAACATCATGTTTTGGCAGATTCTAATTTATTTATAGGTGTTAGCGGACATCGTCAAAGTTCAGTACAAATAGATGCAAAAGATATTGTCTTCAGAAATAATATATTTTATAATTATGAATATATATTCTCTATTCAAGATGACTCCATTGTTGGTTCTTCTCAAAGAATTAAAATATATAATAATACTTTTATAAATCCTTCTGTAAGTAATGCTTTTTATTTATTTTATATCGATCAACCATGTACTAATTTAGAATTTAAGAATAATTTAATGCTAGATGTAGCTAGTGTTAACACTATTTGTTTTCTGGGAATCGAAAATGGTAACACATTGACGAATTGTATATCAAATCATAATATGTTTTATGGTAGTAATTGGGTAGCTTCTCCTGTATTATTCAATGGAGGGACTTTAGCTATCTGGCAATCTTCTACCGGCAATGATCAAAATAGTTTTATTGCGAATCCAAATCTTATAAGTACTGATCCCAATAATATTAATTTTGGTAAACCGCAAGCAGGCAGCCCAGTCATAGGTGCAGGTGAGGCTTTGCTTTATAACGCTCTCGATTACAACGGAAATTTAAGAGGAGCTTCGCACGATATTGGAGCTTGCGAATATTATTGATAGAAAGGCAATAGAAAAATGTCATAAATCACCAGGGAATTTTCGGGTATTGAGCTGATTCAAAGTTCTTATTTGGGAATTAAACGATTCATTGTTGTAAGGATATTGAGTTGTATTATATCTTCTCCTGATGCTTCAGCATAGGTTCCAGAATCTTAAGTGAGGTTTCAGTAAAATCATCGTTTACAGGAGAAATATTTCCAAAGCACAGGTTGTAATATGCATCAGTGCCCTCCCCGCCTCCCTGATACTCATTGCCTGTCCATTCATCTTCAGCCTGCGATCTGGCCTTTTCAGCGGAATTGCCCTTAAACATTGAATCGGCAAATTTAAGGGAAGTTTCCGGGAAAAAGCGGATAAGCTCATTGTGGCCTTTAATAAATAAATCCAGCAAATCGCAGAGCAGATCGCCGCAGTTCTGGGGCCGGCTAATTTCCCATTCCGCGTTCTTGCAAATTAAAATGCTCTTTGCAGAGCAGTCGCTATTGTTAAGCGTATTCAGTATAATATGTTCTATCCATGCTTTTATTCTGTCAGCGGCTTTTGCTTTAGCATACCTGTACCGCAGCATTCCATTTTGCCGGATATTATCCAGCCTGCCTGTCAGCTTAAAACCGCGGATATCCAGATCGACCTCAACAGTATCCGGCCTGACACATCCGGAAATTTCTTCTATCCTGCACACAAAATTTTTTATTCCGGGTAATGAATTTTCAAAAAGCGCCCTTCCCGTCTCTCCGTGAGGAAGCATTCCGCGGGCGCGGACAATATTATACAGATCGTCCAGGTTTCGGCCTGCCATACAATGCCCGCATATCATTTCCTCAAGGAGATATTTCTGTAACCCCTCGACGCTAAACGGTTCTTTCTCATCCAGGACGTCCGTTCTGTTGTCCAGATAAATGCCAAGTACATTCGTGCAAAGATATTTTGCAGGATTGCTGAAAAACGAAAGCAGGCTGCTCACTGTGATCGTTTTCCCCGGAACAAGACAAGTATCGGAAAGTCTGCCTTTTATGAACAGGCTTTCGTCTTTTCTTTCCGACACTGTAATTTTGCAGGCTGCATGATTTTCTTCCGAGTAGCTGAACAGGTTTTTATTATCTGTAAAATATTTACCGCTGAATGACTGCAAGGGATGCTTTATAAGTATATGATCTTTTATTGCAGCGTCCTTTGCCATGTATTTCCCTATATAGTCCAGGAGTTCGCTTACCACGACCGAAGGCTGAATTTCGCTGTTGTCTTTAATGCTTTGCCCTGTGTAGCTGATATACAAACTTTGCCCTGCAGATATGATCGCTTCCAGAAAAAGATACCGGTCATCGTCGCGGCGCGACCTGTCGCCGCGTATGGGCTTCTGAGATATCAGGTCAAAGCTTACGGGATTGTCGGCTCTTGGGAATGAGCTGTCGTTCAGTCCCATAAGACAGACTGCCTTGAAAGGGATGCTGCGCATGGGCAGCATTGCGCAGAATGTGACGCCGCCTGTTAAAAAGCCGCTGCTTATGCGCCTGTCCTTAAACAACGCCCGCAGCCATGTTATAATAACCACGGGTTCTATCTCCTCATGAAAATCAGACTTTTCCTCTATTGAAACAAGTTTAATAACAGCATCCCGTATCATCTGAATATTTTCAGAGTCGTCGTTAATATCAAATATTCTGCTGACTATTGTTTCAAGAACATTGGTCCAGCCGGAGAGCGTATATTTTTTTGAGAGCGATTCTGTTATGCCTGTAAGCGTATTGAAATATTCGATGAACTTTCCGAGTACTGCAGAATCGCTGCCCTCAATGTCATAAGGCAGAATATCCTGAAACATTGTTTCGGCATTGCCCGGCATCGCGTAACCCAGAAGCATACGCTCAAGACCGGACTCCCACGTGTTCTCTTTAAAAGCAGGCAAACCCAGCTTTCCACGAAAATCCGCGTCGATTCCCCAGCTTACGTTCGTGCCTTTTATCCATTCGCGGATCAGTTTAAGATCGCTCAGAGTAAGGCCGAAGTTATTTAATACATTGCCGTTTTCCAGAATATCCAGAATCTTTGCTGCTTCGAACCTGCTGTTCTTAAGCTCAAGCACGGCAAAGAATGTCCTTTCGGTAAGGCTGTCTTTTTCAATGCTCCTGTCTGCAATTGAGAATGGAATTCTGCGGCGCTCGTCGCGCGGTTCACCGAATACCGCAGAAATATATGGCGAATATGCTTCGATATCCGGTGTCATCACGATAATATCGCGTGGTTCCAGCGCCGGGTCCGAATTAAACATATCGAGGATATTATCATACAAAACTTCCGTTTCACGCATCGGGCTGTGGCACGAATGCACTCTTACCGACATATCTGCAGCAAGCGCAGCCGCAGTAAACTTCGCGCGCCCGTTCTCATCGGGCTCAGTCATGTCGAGTATGTCGCGCTGAATATTGTGAAGCAGTGAATCGCGAGGCTGCTCCGAAAACAGGGGGTATTCCTGCGTGTTGTCGTCTTTCGTTAGCATTGAAAAAAAATCGCCTCCCACCCTTCCCAGCGAAGCAAGAAGACTGTTGCCCTTTTCCAGATGCAGTTCGTTTGTGGTGATATTATCCTTATATTTTCCCATGGTCTTTGCGATGTTTTTTTCCGGGTAAATATCGGCCCAGTATTCCCTGCACGGATTCATGAAAAAGATATTTACCTGAAGATAACCTGATATCGCGGAGAGAATATCCAGGTGAAATTCAGGTATCGAAGATATCCCGAATACTGAGATCCTTTCCGTAAGAGCAGCCGGATTGAAATCCTCGTTCTTTAGCTGCCCGAAAAATTTATTTTTTAAATCATGCGGAAGCTGCGGTTTACGACCGCTTATCAGGTTACGCCATAGCTCAGGCTGCCAGCCGCTGCCCTTTCCGCTGTTCCAGCCGAGCATCATGTCCGGCCTGTATGTGAGGTACTGATCGAACGTGTCAGCAATACGCGCTGACAGCTGGTAGCTGCGCAGCATAGCGTCATCTGCAGTCAGGTATTCTTTAAGGCTTTCGAATTCTTTTTTTTCAAGACAGCCAGGCAATACTTTCATTATCTGCCATGCTGCAACTGAAGTATCGAAAAGACGCTCGCCGCTGTAATCCGGAATGATCCTGCTGAAAATCTCATCAATGATATTGTTCGGGTAATAATATTTGCAGTTCGACCATACGCCAAGCCTCTCAGCCATCTGCATGGATATCCAGCGCGCCATGCCCGGGCTCTGTACAACGATCGCTTCCGGCTTTAACGGTGAAGAAAGCGGCTTTCTTATAGTATCAGCGAGCTTGTCAGCAAGGGCTTCCAGTTTATTGCTTGTGTATAGTTGGATATTGGGCATTGTAAATAATTATATCTATAGAGTAGGATTTTACCGTGTACTTAGATATACTATAAGATCAATATATCTCATCATGGCTTCCGATATCAATCGGAATTACTTTATTATCTTCGATTAAAAAATCAATTGATATCCGATAAGAAATATTTATTGATACAGAATACAATTCAGACATTCTGCCGTGCAATTTGTGTAATCTTAATGAAGGATGATTTGGATTCAGTTCCAGCAATTTTAGAGTTTTTTCATATTGAGATATTAATTCAGGATGTTTTTTAGCAAATTTTGCTGCCCGTTTTAAATAACTCTCAGTATAAATTATGTCAAACACGAGTTATTCTCTTTATATGTTTTTCAACGGATTCTTTTATAAACTTTCCTTCTTTGATATCTTTTCTGGTTTCCTGAAGCGCAGTTTCCAGTTCACATTCCCTTAAATAATTATATTTTTCAATTGGAAGAACAACAAATTTATTTTTTCCTCTAACAGTTATAATTACTTCTGTTCCATCTGCTGTTTCCTCTTCCAAAATAGAAACACCCTTTGTTTTTAATTCGTTTGCTGTTATTATTTGTGGCATTTTTATTAATCCTTTTAATAGTACGATTTATAATACTATCATTATGTTTAATCTGTCAATATTTTTTTATTAAAAAATTTTTGTATTGAAGTAATATTTATCTTCATAAATATATATTTATAATTTATTCGCAGACATTAAAAAAAATGCCAGAACCAACAACATTATCATCCGTAATCAATAAAAACAATGCCGGTGCCCGGCTTATTGACTTTCTGAGTTCGCGGTTCAGGTATCACACAATCGAAAAATGGGAAGAGATTATTAATGCACAGGATGTAAAAGTAAATGGTTCAGCTTCTTTGCCTGATTATATCCTTAAAAACAAAGACATCGTTTCATATACAGTTATACTTAACGAACCTCCAGTTGATTCGAATATTAAAATTATTCATAATGAAGACAGTTTTCTTGTAGCGTTTAAACCGGGTAATCTTCCCTCACATGCTGACGGTAACTTTATTAAGCATACTTTTTCTTACTTAATAAAGAAGATGATGTCGGATAAAGGTTATGACGGATACCTTAAACTGGCGCATCGGCTCGACCGCGAGACGAGTGGCCTCCTTGTTGTTGCAAAATCGAAAGATGCTAACCGCGCCCTTGCCCGTCAGTTCGAGGCCCATGCTGTTGAGAAAGAATATATCGCGATAGTCCGCGGTTCAATTCAGGACGCTTCATTTGAAGCAGACGGCGCGATCGCGCCCGATCCCGAAAGCTCTGTGTCTATCAGGAAGCGCGTTGTGCCTGCAGGTACACCGAACGCGCAGGCTTCCCTCACCCGCTTTGAAGTGATCGAGCGTCTTACAGACTATACAGTCGTGCGATGCCTGCCTGCTACCGGCCGCACGAACCAGATACGCGTGCATCTCGCGCACATTGGGCACCCGCTCGCGGGAGACAAGCTTTACGGCAGAAGCGATGCAGAGTTCCTGGAATTTGTGCGAGCTGCACGCAGAGGAAGTTTTGAGATGCTGCCGTGGATGGACGCGCCCCGGCATATGCTCCACGCGTCCTCAATCGCGTTCAAGCATCCGGTAACAGGCGAACGGGTACAGTTCCTGTGTCCGGTGCCTGAGGATATGATGGAGTTTATTAGGAAAGTATTAAAAAAATAATTTACCGAGTTTTACAGTTTGAGAGGTAGTATTTTACTTTTTTCTTTTCGATTTCTTCGTACCCGAATATTTTTATATGACGCCTCTCTTTTCCATTACCTTCCAGCACAGAATATGGATCATCCATCATTGATCCATTTCCGAATTCTATAGATATATATTTTTTTCTTTGAAATATCCCACATAAAAGAAAATCGGTTTTATAAACTATTCCGCCATACATTATAACTTCCGAAGCTTCCGGAATAATCTTCAATATTATTTTACGCAGGACAGTAATCATCTTTGCCTCTTCCGGCATAAATGCTTCTAAATCCTGAATAAACCGTTTAACATCTTTATCCATTTTTATTAACTCTGCTTTGCAAAACCCAGAATATAGCCGTTGCAATCTGCAATATAAAACTCACGCATTCCGTACCAACTGGTATGGATATCTTTTATTATTTTTACTTTGTCTTTAAATTTTTTATAAATAGAATCAATGTCATCTACTTCGAAATAAAATGACACAGATGCTCCAATTGGCTTATTCGCAAAATATGGAATATCAGATGAAAGGCTTCCTTTCGATTGAAACATAATCTCAATTGATTCTGATTTAACTAAAGCGTATACTAATTTTCTTTTGTAATCATTTTCAAACAATCCTTCATTTTTATCTTCAGGGACTCCCATCACAAAAGTGAAGTTCAGATAATCCTGATAAAATTTAACTGTTTCTTGGACATCATTGACCATTAAATTTGCCGTTAATTTTTGCATCCTATGCCTCCGAATTTATTATTGATCATGTACACTCAGCAGCAGTATACTAAAAATTCCTTTCACTAAATAATTTATCTATTAATTTTAGTCTTGTAAAAATGCGACATTACTGTTTTTTTAGCGGGACAGTTCCGGAGAGCATTTTATATTCTTTGTAAAAATGTGACTGGTCATAATAGCCGGCATTTTGAGCAATAGAAGCGAGTGAGTCTTCAATATTTACTTTGAGTATTTTATTCACATATTGAAAGCGGGTTATCCTTGAATAAAATTTGGGGGATATTCCTACAGAATTCATAAATTTACGTTCAAGATGGCGTCTTGATACGCCTATAATATCTGCAATTTCATCTACTGTTCTTAATCCATTATTATCCTTAATTAAAACAGCAGCCGAATATGCAATCTTATCAAATTGCTTTTCCATGAAGCACTTCTTTAATTTATTTTCTATGGCAGAAAAAATAAAGTTTTTATTAGAAACACAATCTGCATCAATTGCAGGAATATTCAGTTCGCAGATTTCGTCAAGAGGGATATTTTTATCTGTCAATTCTATCAGGGGAATATTTAAAAATGGAGAAGCACAGCAGGGTCTAAAACGAATACCGATGCTTATTTCGGCAGGTTCAATAAACACTTCAGCAGGCCTGGTCATACATCCAACAACGAATTGATTACATCGCCCATTATTAAACGATAATATAATATCAGTACATCCATCAGGGGGAATTATCGCTTTTATTCTTTTACTGGTATTGTTAGAGTAAGTCCAATATGCTTCAATATACTGCGCTGCCCAGTTTTCGGGAGTTAATTCATAATACATATAAGTACACAGAGTAAAATATTTTCAGCAGTCAATTACTATTGTTTTTATAAATCTTATATCCTTCTTCCGGGTTATGCTTTTATCATCCTTACGGAATCAAAATATCTATTAGGCGTTATTCCGACATGCTTTTTGAAAATTCTGATTAAATGGCTCTGATCATAAAAACCGCATGAGAAAGCAACATCCATTTTATCCTTTTGCTGCATTCCTCTTTCTTTAAATTTTTTCACCCTAGATTGCAAAATATACTGATGTAATGATAAACCTACCACTTCTTTAAACAAATGAAGAAGATAATGCGGGCTCAGGCCAATATTATGCGCCAGTAAATCAACTGTCAGTTGTTTTGTGTAATTATTATCTATATATTTCAGTATTTCATCTATCTTACTATATTTTTTCTTGTAACTGTACTTGCTTTGTTTTAAATAATAGGAAATAAGAGATCTAAAATTCCCATTCTTAAAAGCTTTATGAAACTTTTTATCAAAATTAGTTCCCTCATAAAGCTGATTAATGTCATCAGCACATATAATCGAATAACTGGCTTCATCAACATAACTCATGTGAACTTTATACGGCGGCACAATGAATAAATCATCTTTCTTTAATTCAATTTTTTTCCCATCAATAAATAATACTTTTGTACCGGAATCAATCCGTCCTATGCAAATCCTTCTGTTAATGTGCATCGGAAAAACATGAGATAAGTTGTTTACCTCTAGTATTTCTAAAGAAGAATTTGATATTAATGTTTTATATTCCGTTTGCATGATGATCAGTTCAACGGCGGAGTAAATTTTGCCAAAAGGATCATACCTTTTTTACCGGCTTTAATGTTATGCAGAATATTTCCCGGGATTAAAGAAATAACACCAGGATAATAATTTAAAGTCGTATTATCAACCATCGCTTCTCCATCTCCATCAATTATCTCATGTAATTCCGCTTTGCCTTCATGGATATGATTGCCTATCTCATGATTCGGCTCAATTTTCACTATCATGGCGCTTAAATTATTATTGCTGTCCGAACCGGTAAATAAATTTTTTATAAATACGCCTTCAAATTTAGGATGCTTTTCCCATTGAATACTTGAAGTATTGTTAAGCTTTTCCCCATTGATAAAAACACTGCCATTTTCCAGCCAATTAGCATTATTCATTTAATAACCTCCATTAAATTTATTACAATAAGGATAATATATTTATTGGAAAGTGTATTGTATAAAGTTGCGGTTAATAAAAAAATAATAAAACTAACATCCCAAATACAGATCACATACAATCGAAAATAGCTATAGCATCCATACAGGCATCAGAAATAAAAGTATTATTATTCAATAATTCAGTAGATTTAATCATCGTATAGCTTAATCAACATAGTAATCAATTGTAATATTTTTAATTTTATCGTTTTTAAATTCAAAAGTTATACTGTCTGGGTCAGAAGAAAAAGCAAGAGTGTCGTTCTCGTTTGTGACTGGTTCGCCGAATATTTTAATTATATCATCCTTTGATTTTTTAAAATTAATACCATACTTCAGTTTTATTTTATCGTTTAGAATATATATATTCCGTAAGAACTGTTTAGAAAAATCGCGCGTCTGCACAATATAAAACCGATTATTTAGAAAACATATATCAATGCAATCAATGATTACACCTGCTGAATGTTCAATTTCACCTTTATGATTTATCTGCTTAGATGGTTTACCAAACTGTGAAATCAAATACTGCAGCATTGAATTTCTTTTATTAGTCCTGGATTGAAAATTATAATTATGTACATACGGATTTTGGATGAATGATTTTATGATCTTTTTATATTTGTCTTCACGTACTTTTTCAAGAAAATATTCTTTGGATAATAGGCCACTGCTTAGCACCCAGCCTTTTTGATTTTTATAGATCACCTGCAGCCAGTACCAGTTTAATTCTTTTATTTCTGAAGCATAACTTATTTCCGACAATGGCTTTAATTTTGTCCCGTATGGGATCACTGCTAAAGTTTTGCTTTTTAGATAAGGTTCCTCTAACAGGTTTATACCTGCGTTTTCCGACACAATCCTCTCTTGGGATATTTCATCATTATGTATTTCATTATTGCTGCATGAAAATACATGTAGAACCAATAATAGCGGTAAAATAAAAAGTTGTTGTTTCATAATTTGACTTAAACTCCAAAAATTCGCTCTTCCAAAATTATTACTTTAACAGACCACCATAATTTCTGTTTAGGTTTATTCAATATTAAAAACAGCCCAGCATATCCCCTTCACGACCTCACGCATTTTATTAAAATCAAGAGTATCAATAGTATCCGTATCCTGGTGATAGTTTGTGTTCCTGTAGAAGGCGGTATCCGTAACCATGACCGCATCATACCCGAACTTCCAGTAATTGCGGTGATCGGAGAAATCCAGCCCATGTATAAATGACGGAGCTTTCAGCATACTTACGTCAATCGATGATCTGCGCATGTGTCTGTCAATCTGATTGGCAAAAGTAGAACTCCCGTAATTACTTACGATTCCAATAAAGTTTCCTGTAGTGGGATAAAATAATTTTAAAATTCCAAGCGGATATGACTGAGATTTTTTTTCATCAGTGAAAAATCCGATCATCTCAAGACAAATCATTCCTTTTATGTTTACATTGCCTTTGCGTAATGACTCAGCATGAACATAACTTCCCATATTTTTAGTACCGAAAAAAGGGGGCTCTTCAAGAGTATATGCAACGAACTCGATCCCGTATGGCAGCCTGCTTTCATGAGTTTTTGCAAAGCGGGCGATTTCGAGCAGCCCCGCAACCGCGCTCGCATTGTCATCTGCGCCTGGCTGGCTGCCGCATACATCATAGTGAGCTCCGATAATCAGGCGGCTGCCATCCCGGGGTCCGGCATTGGCTATGATATTCCGGTAGATTTTTTCAGACACAATAAATTTCTGCTCACGGGTATTTAGTCCGAATTTTTTAAATTCTTGGAGGATAAATTCAGATGCTTTAATCATCGATACCGGATGTTCGTAGTTTCGCGGAGGATCAATCGAAGTAAGATACTGAATAGTTTTCTTCATGCTTTCTAAACGGATGTCAGGTTCAGGATAAAAGTACTGCTTGCTAGCGCATCCGGATGTCAGGATCACGAAAATGAGAAGCAGCCTAATATTATGCTGGTTAAATTTACTGTTCATGATTTTCTCCGAGAAATCACAATACGATGAACTTTACACTCTTTCGAGTTTGCTTTTAGCAGTTTGCAAACCAAAGAAAAAATTACTCAGGAGGCCTGTACCCGATTTTAAATTTAAAAGCCCACAATGACGCCCCGTCAAATGTTGGAACCCGTGATGCGGGACTGTTATGAAAATATCCTTTTTTAGTGACTATACCGATATGGCAGTTTCCTCCGCCTGTGCATTTCCCGTCCTTTCTTCCGCTGAATCTGTTAACCCAGACAATAACATCTCCCGGCTTCAGACTGCTTTCATCTTCTATTTTTTTCCAGTGTCTTAGCAATTCCTCAACCCTTCCCACTCCCAGCATTATTTCTTTAATCGCACCGGCCTTTTGCAGTATGATTGTGGCAACCTTTGCACATGCCCATTTGCCGTATCTGGTATCTGCATCGTTGGTTCTGATTCCATAAAGTTTTACGATACCATTTTCATCAGTAAAATACTTCTTATCCAGGGCTTTGCACGCAACATCGTTAATTGCCTTTGCGTTTTGAGCAAAAGCAGAAGAAGTAAACAGGCTATGTGTAAGTAAGATAACGAATAAATATATTTTAATTTGTGTCATAGGCTGTTTATTTTATTCAGATCAAAAATTTCTGCTTTATTCTTTATTATCCGGCAAGCCTTCAATCCGGTGCCACATATTTTTAAAGCGAAAAAAATAAAACCAGAGTAATAACGAACCGGTTAAAGCTGCAGCAATTATTGCGCATAATGCCTGTCCAATTGCCATAAGCCCATGCCTTATGCCGTCAACGATCACATATGGCGGATTTACAGCTAAAAATAATGCGAAGAATATTATAAATGATCCGGTATATATGAATATTACTGAAAAAACAGTAAAATACCAGCGGCATAGCCTGAATAATATCCTTTGCAATGTATGTTTTCGAATGACCAAAAAAACAGGAATTATAAACGAACAAAGATAGACAAAAAGAAAAACGCATAGAAGAAAATTTGGTACATCTTTTAATGAACCGTTTATAATTAAAAACATTTGCGGAACTGCTGCATATGCGATAAATATGACATCAATTATAAAACTAACGTTGTTTTTCAAATTATTAAAACCCATTTTAAAAATTGTTAAGATTATTTAAGCAAAAGCCTAATCGATTATTTCAGTTCGGGACTTCCATCCCCTTTTTTCCATTTGCCGTCTGGATCGCCCAGCATTTGGCCGTTGGTTACTCCTGAACCATTGGAACATTTTTTCGCGAGAGTAACATCCCATATTCTTCCGTTTGCTTCATAGTCTTTGCCGAACTGTGTCAGATTATCATCCAATCCTTTTCCATCAGCATGACAGATAGCGCACGAAAATTTTTTGCCGTTCGGAATATTCCTGATGTCCCTTGATTTGCCGGATACTTTGTAAGAAAATAAAAATGCGGCTGCAATTAACGCAGAATAGACAACAATGCTCCTTCTGAAACGATTCATATTATATCCTTATTGAATACTAAATATTACAAGTCATCTCAAAATTAGATTTTATGTTCGATAAATTGAATTACTCACAAAATTTTTAAGATAACTTGTTATAAATTCCTGTTATATTGAAAATCTTTCAAGATGAATCCGTGATTTTTTAATTTTTAATATCTTCAGTGCATGAAGCACTCTCCGCAGCATTGGAGCAGGTCCGCAAAAATAAAATCCCGTTTCCTCTATTTTTAGACCCCCGATTTTGAATATTGTTTCAATTTTTTCTTCATCGATAATGCCTTTTTTACCATTCCATTCATCTTCACGGAATACTACCGGAATATAATGAAAATTTTTCATATCTTTCTTTAATAATTCTGCATCGTCAAACATAATCAGATCGCGCTTGTAATCAACGCCCCAGAACAATATGACCGGCCTGTTCCTGTCGCAAGCGTGCATGTATCTGAGCATACTAAGCGCCGGAGTAATACCGATGCCGCCGACAATAAAAACGATACCTTTCTCCTCAGGATGAAGCAGATAAGAGAATCTTCCATACGGTGCGTCAATATAAGCTTTATAGCCGGTTTTAACATTTGCAATAGCTGAACTGTAATCGCCCAGAGCTTTGATTGTTATAGATATGCGCGTTTTATCCATAGGATGGGATACTATGGTAAACGGATGTTCCTCACGTTTTATTCCTTCACCTTTAATTCTGAAAAATCCGAACTGGCCCGGAAGATAATTAAAAATTTTTCCATTGTCCGGTACAAGAACAAGCGTTTTAATATCATCAGAAAACGAAATCACCTCTTTTACTGTATATGGGTTGCGAATTACAAATATCAATTTTATAAATTTATGATAAATATAAAAACATAGACCTATTGCAAGGTACATAAAAAATGCCAAATTTACATAAGGACTTACCTGTGCGGAACACGTCTTTGTAACATGAACGTACATTACAATAATAGCCGGGAGGGCAATGTTATGAAGCGCAACCTGGTACTCATATTTCGCGATATACAGTTTCTCGCAAAATTTCCGGAATCGAAAAAACGGCTCGAACCGCATTAAAAAAGAGTCGGATATAAACACGAGTGCAAAAACGCAAACGCAGCAAAAGAGAATGAAAGCCGCATCCCCGAATCTTCCTGCAGGTATTTCGCCCAGAGCAGACTCTTCGATAATTTTATGTGCCAGAACCAATACCAGGCACAAAAATGCCATAACGGCATGTATTCTATAAAAGCGGTCCTGCCCGAACTCTTTCTCTAAAAATTTAACTCTGGATATCAGAACAAATTCCGCAATTAACCATGCATAAGCTGTTGCGCCCAATATCATTCCTATAAGGAGAGCAATATCTGAATATTTTTCCGGATCGGCAATGAACAATACTACGCACAAAGGCACAGGACTTAAAAAATATAATGTTATCAGGATTACCTTTTTCATAAATTGTTTTTTTTAATGACAATTATTTGGTAAATATAATATTTTCAAGAATATAATTTTCGATAATTTTTATTTTGACTTTTCCGTTATTAATAATAGCAATATCAATTGACCCGTGCAATCATTTATCTTAAGAATATAAAGGTATATAAATGAAAAAAATACTGTTTTTAACAATTTGTTTCCTTAGCTTCATCTCATCGCAGATATTTGCAGAAAATAATATTAGTTATCTTCATCAAAAGAATTTTGCATATAACACAAACTGGCAATATAATATTTCTTTGCTTGCATTATCCGACGCAAATACATCGTCTGAAACCAGGGCTGTAAAAGCAAAATCGTCCGGAATAAATCTACACAGGATTCTGGGCTGGTCTACGATTCTTTCTGCTGCTGCAACGATTATAACCGGAGCTGCCGGTGCAGGCGATGATAAAATTCATTGCGGTCTTGCAGGACTATCGACAGTGCTTGCAGCAGTTACCTGCGCAAATGGTTTTTATGAGTATAACGATACGATCGGATTTGACGGCGATAAACGCTATACTGCACACGCGGCTGCGGGCATGTTCGCGACTGCAGGATTCGCCGCCTCATTGCTGCTGGCGGACGGCAAAAGCCATGCTGCAGCAGGTAGTATATCGGGGGCAGCGTTTTTATTTACAGTTGGAATTATTTACTTTTAAATTAGCATTGTAAGATATGCTTCATGGCTGCTTTAATAGCTTCAGTAATTAATTCTCTGGAACATCAGCCTATTCGTTCTTCATTTTATTCTGTGCCCTGTACCGCAAAAAATTTATAAGTTATCCTGATTATAAAAGATATAGAAATCATAATAGTTTTGAATATAGACTGTCAGGTTTTTTCTGAAAAACTTATATACAATAAAAAATTATTGTTTTAATTTAGTATTGCTATTATTCTTTTAATATCACTCTTACCCATTATTTTAAAGGAAACAGATTATACTTATTGCAAATCTAAAGTGTCATTTCGACCGAAGAGGGAAATCTATCTTTGGAAATTAAGAGATTTCTCGTCGCTACGCACCTCGAAATGACAGTTCTGCAACAAGTCTATTATATAAATACAAATCGAATTAAAAGGATTTCTGATTCAATCAACCAATTTGCTGAAAAATAATGATTCGAAAAATGGAAATTAGTTTAATTTATATAATATGGTTACAATTTTTTATAGTTAAGAATAATAAATGAGGTATACATATATGAAACCGACGATTAAAAATAACAGCCCAGCCTGGCATACACTGTCCATCGAAGACGTATTCTCTCACTTAAAAGCAACACCCGCAGGCCTGACAGTACCGGAAGTGCTTGAGCGTATGGCGGAATATGGTCCGAACGAACTGCAGGCCGCCCATCGCATATCGCCATGGACAATTCTTATTGATCAGTTTAAAAATGTATTAATTATCATACTTCTTGCAGCTACTGTACTTTCTTTTTTCCTTGGTCATGGCATTGAATCCATTGCCATTGCAGTTATAGTACTTTTTGCGGTGTTCCTGGGATTTATTCAGGAATTCCGGGCAGAGCGCGCAATTGAGGCTTTGAGACAAATGGCAGCGCCGACTGCTGCAGTGCTCCGCGATGGACAGGAAGTAAGCCTTCCAGCCAGGGAACTTGTTCCCGGGGATGTTATAGTGCTGACTGCAGGCAACAAAATCCCGGCAGACGCAAGGTTGCTCGAATCCGTCAATCTGCAGGTCGAAGAAGCTGCGCTTACCGGAGAATCGCTGCCGGTAGACAAGAATACATCAGTTCTTGACAACCGCGATCTGGCCTTGGGAGATCGAAAAAATATGATTTTTGCCGGTACGGCCGCGACTTATGGACGGGGCCGCGCGATGATTGTTGCAACAGGCATGAATACCGAGCTTGGCAAGATAGCTCAAATGCTAGAGACAGTTGAAACAGGCAAGACTCCTCTGCAGGAAAATCTCAATAAGGTCGGCCACATGCTGGCACGTGCAGCACTTGTAATAGTTGCACTTATTGTAGCACTCGGACTGTTCAGGGGTCAGCCGGTCATCGAGATGCTGATATTCGGTATCGCTCTGGCTGTGGCTGTAGTCCCTGAAGCCTTGCCAGCCGTGGTTACCATCTCACTCGCTCTTGGAGTACAGAGGATGGTAAAACGCAACGCGCTTATGCGGCGCCTTCCGGCTGTTGAGACGCTTGGCAGTACGTCAGTTATCTGTTCCGATAAAACAGGTACGCTTACAAAAGATGAGATGACTGCCCGCAAAATTTTTGCCGGAGGACAAATTCTGGAAATATCCGGAGCCGGTTATGATCCGAAAGGCAAATTCTCGTTAAATGGGACAATTGTTGAGCCATCCGGCCCTTTACTGCAGCTGCTTAAAGCATCCGCTCTTGCCTCCGACGCTCATATAACTCATGATGAGGAAGACGGCCGCTGGCATGTTAAAGGCGACCCTACCGAAGGCGCACTGGTAGTAGCTGCCGCCAAAGCCGGATTGTCCAAAGCGGATCTTGATTTGAAATTTCCCCGCGTTAATGAAATCCCATTCACTTCAGAAACCAAACGCATGACTACTATTCATACAGGGTTCGGGGAGAGCATGGCTTTTTCCAAGGGCGCGCCGGAAGTTATCCTCGGTTCCTGTGTAAAGCAGTTAAGCACTGAAGGGGAAATATCGCTCGATACTGCCGGCAGGGATGCAATTCTTGAAACAGCCAGAAGTATGGCTGGCGAAGCCTTGCGTGTACTGGCTGTGGCAAGTAAGCAGGCTTCACAACCGGAAAACGCAGAAAATGAAATGACCTTTCTCGGATTGGTGGGAATGATTGACCCGCCGCGCCCTGAAGCAAAAGAGGCAATCCAGAAATGTGAGCAGGCCGGTATCAAAGTAGTAATGATCACAGGCGATCATCCAATCACAGCGCAGGCTGTTGCGCGCGAACTGGGGCTTCTTAAGACCGGGCGCGTTATTACAGGCATAGAACTTGAAGCAATGAGCGAAGAAGAATTCGACCGGGAGGTCAAAAACATCGAGGTTTATGCCCGTGTCTCTCCGGCTCATAAATTGCGCGTGGTTACTGCCATGCAGAAGAAAGGTTACGTTGTCGCGATGACAGGCGACGGTGTGAATGACGCGCCGGCTCTCAAGAAAGCAGATATCGGAATCGCGATGGGCATCACCGGAACTGACGTTACAAAAGAGGCTGCCGCAATGACGCTTACGGATGATAACTTTGCTTCAATCGTAGCTGCTGTTGAAGAAGGCCGTGGCATTTTCAGCAACATCAAGAAATATCTTATGTACCTGATCTCATCCAATATAGGCGAAATCGGTTTAATGGCAGGGGCAACTCTAATGGGACTGCCGCTGCCTTTGACGGCAGTGCAAATCCTGTACGTTAACCTGGCAACTGACGGCCTGCCCGCTCTGGCTTTATCAGTTGACCCGCGCGAACCGGACCTTATGCTTCGCAAACCGCGTAATCCGCGCACTGGTATTTTTACAAGGCCGGTTATAGTCCTTATGGTAACCGGTGGAGTATGGTCTGCACTTGTAAACTTAAGCCTGTTCGCATGGGCGCTGAATACTGACAGGAGTGTTGAAGAAGCCATTACTATGACTTTCGTTTCACTGGTGCTCATCCAGTTCTTTAAAGCCTATAACTTTCGCTCCGACCGCAATTCAGTGCTTAACCGGCCGTTCATCAATAAGTGGCTTAACATAGCCATACTGTGGGAACTTGCGTTGCTGGCACTCATCATTTATATTCCTTTCCTGCAGAGACCGTTCGGAACCTTTAGTTTGCCGTTGATTGATTTGATAATAATTATCCTTCTTTCGCTTACTATTTCACCTGTACTTGAATTAGTGAAGTGGATGGAACGTCGCGGCTGGTTCGGTACGCTGAACTAGAAATTCAGCTTGGTAAAACTTTTTTTCAGCAAGAATAAATATATTTAAAATATATTTTTTTCTATCGATAATATTTTCCACAATATTTAGAAACTATCGCAGTAAAATCTATTTGACTTTTAGGAATATTAAATTGAGATTTCCGTTAATAGTCTGTTTTCCAAAAAGGATTTTTATTATGAGTTATAAATATGTCAGATGGGTTTTAATTTATATGATAATATTTGCACTTGTTTTTACTGCAAAATTATATGCCCAGGAAGATGCAACTCCAAGTGAAAATTCACCCAGAAGATATTTCAATGCCTATATTTATCCGGCATCATTAATATTAACCTGCCTTATGCTCCCGGATTCTGACAATGATAAAGACAGCAACTATACAACTGAAAAAACTGAAAAAGACAGAACATATTTTACAAATATTTATTTAACCTTTGAATTTATTCCGATCAATCCTTTAAGTATCATTATTACACCTTCATATCAGGGATGGAATTTTACGGATGAGGGATATGAAGATAAAGGTAAATTGAATCATGACAGGATAGGAGGCGATTTAGGATTACGTTTATATTTTACCGGAAATCCAAACTTGGATGGATTTTTTATTCAGGCAACAGGCGGTATGTACTATTTCAGCAGAGATATTAATTATAAAGATAACTCTGTAAAAACTGCTTCGTACAGGGCTGTTTTATATCAGGGAATGGGATATATCGGTTATAAATACGGCGTAGCTTGTTTCAGCATAGGTGCCGGATATAATTATTATAAAGATAAAAAATTATCATATAAATATAAAGATGAAAGATATGATCTCAGGGAGGACATGGCGCAGAGAGGCTTTGCGATAGACGTATCACTTTCCATCGGATTATTCTATGAATATTAAACAGATCTAATTCATCTTCCTTATCTCTTCCAATACCTGCTCCAGTCTTTTCCCGGAGATCTTTATTCCAGACTTTATCTCGGGTGCGAAAACGGAAATCTTGTATTCTTCTATAAGCCAGAAGAATGTCCTGAGAGCTTTCTTTTTTTCATTTGAGGTTGTCTTTGTAAGGATATTGTATTCATGATCCAGAGCGTCTTTAAATAATAATATTTCCTTTTCTTTCTGGATATCCTTTTGAAGATTAGCGCATCCGCGCTCCGCTCTGATCGCCAAGGCCTTGATGTATTTTCCGAGACTAGCGAGTTCGTTATCATCATAAACAAGCAGAAAATCGCGCGGAACAAGAATGTTCAGTTCGTCTTTAATTTTATTCAGAAAAACGAGGTTCGGTTTAATGGCTTTATTTTGCAATTTTAAAATGCCAAGTTTATCTGTTGCTGTTGTATAATTCTCAAGTACATCGATCAGTAAAAGACGGAGATGGACTCCGTGTTCCCGTAAGGATTCCCGCATCATTTTAATATTATTAATAAAGTCCTGCTTTGATCTTATATCCTTATAAAAATTTTTACTCATCATCCGCTTGTGATATTGTTCCCGGATCGATGAAAGCCCTCCGAAAAGCATGACAGCACTTTTTAATTCATCCGGAACATCGAGTTCATTTTTAATTATGTTCAGCTGGCCGGATAATTCTTTTGCCGTTAGTTCCGCGACAGCTTCCTTGTGAGAACCGGCTGCTGTTTCCATGTCCATGAAAATCCGCAGGCTTAGCTTCCCGTTCTCTTTTCTCAGCCCGGGATAAAAAACAAACTGTAACCCATTTTCATTTTTTGTTTTTATTTCTTCCGGCAGATCGCCGAAATCCCATTCGCGGATATCTTCTTTTTCCCATTTGTTTTTTATTTCATTAAAGGCGCGTGCTTTATATTTTTCGGTCAGCTCCCTGATAATATTTCCAGCGTCTTTGCCGGATGTTATCTCAATGCCGTTTTTATCTCTTATGGATAGTTTTAATCTCAGATGATCCGGTAATTTCTCCGGAGGCCATTCCTGATTTGGTATCTCAATATTATATTTTTCATAAATAAATTTTTGAAGCGACGCGATCATAGGATTGCCTTTCGGCATTTCCCTAATAATCTTTTCAACTGAGTCTGCCGCCGGTATAAAATACCTCCTGTACTGCTTTGGCAGGTTCTTTATCAGTTCGGTAATTTTTTCTCTGTATAGTCCGGGGATCGCTGATTCAATTAAATTAATATTTATAGACTGTAATACTGAAACAGGGATGATAAGTGTTATGCCGTCATCCTCGCTTCCCGGATTAAACTTATATAACAAATCCAGCGTAATGTTATTTATGGATATCGTTTCAGGATATTCCTTTAACTTATTATAATCCGGCAAAGAAGAAAGCATGTCCTCATCATTCATGCATAAAAAATCATCATTCCTGTTCTTTTTTATAAGCGAATCAAGAGTGCCGATATTATATGCATCATGTATGTGATCAGCATAAAACATATACAGATCATCCCTGCTTATAAGTATCTTTTTGCGTATCCTTTTTTCAATCCGCATAAAGTTTTTTATAAGCTCTACGTTATGCTGCAGGAACTGAAACTCACGGCCAAGCTGAAAGAGTTCTGCTGTTTTTCCTGCGTATGCCGTGCCGTCAAGCCCGATCTCGGTAAACATATCCTCTATAAGCGCATCGCGTATAAAGACTTTGCATGCTTCCTCAGGATTCTTCCTGCCGTATAGAACCCTTCTGTTTCTGATAATTTCAAGGCCGTATAACGTAACTTGTTCAGAGGCATATACATCGCCCTTTTCCCTGTCCCAGTACGGGTCTCTGTACGAATATTCGCACAGATCTCCTGCAAGCTCCTCCAGCCAGTCCGGCTTTATATTCGCTGCAGTTCTCGCGAATAAAAGCGAAGTCTTTACTAATTCCGCGCACACTATCCAGTCTTTCGCCCTGCCGAACAGTCCGGAACCCGGAAATATCACCACTTCCCTCTGCTTTGATGCAATGAACAGGTTGTTTGTTTTTTTATTTGCAATGTTTGATAAAAAACCTGTCAGTATGGATTTATGTATTGCATTGTACAGCAGGTCATACTCCTTAATAAATCTGTGCTTTTTCTTAACCGCTTTTTTCAATGTAAGACCATTCTCTTCGAGCGTACCCGAAAGCTGCGCGTGGATTTCCCGTATATCTTTCATCCTGTTGTATGATATAAAATTTTCCCTGCAGAATTTCCTTATCTTATTCTGGCTCGCATTGTCATTATACAGATCAGTAAATTTATTCCATATATTCAAAAGAGTAATAAAGTCCGAAGAACGGTCTGTAAAAGCGGCATGTTTTTTATCCGCTTCGTTTTCTTTACCTGGTGGCCTTTCCCTCGGATCCTGAACCGAAAGCATGGAAGCAATGGCAAGCACTTCTGACATGCATTTACGTTCGCCTGCTTCAATAAGCATTCTGGATAATCTCGGATCAACTGGGAGAGCTGCCATTATCCTGCCCCTGTCAGTAAGAGAAAAACTATTATCTTCCTTTCGGATAGCACCAAGTTCAATCAGGGTATTATATCCGTCAGTAATCGCCTGCTGCTTAGGTTTATCAATGAAGGGGAATAGCGATATATCGCCAAGCCGCAGTGCTGTCATTTTCAATATGACTTCCGCGAGGTTTGTCCTGAATATTTCAGGCTTTGTGAACCGGTCACGGCCTTCATAATCCTCTTTAGCATACAGCCTTATGCACACGCCCTCCCTTACCCTTCCGCATCTTCCCATTCTCTGGTCCGCGCTGCTTCCGGAAATTGCTTTTATTGGCATGGATACGATTCCGCTGGTAGGCGAATATTCGGACATCCTTGCGAGCCCGGTATCTATAACATAACTTATATTCGGTATTGTTAGCGATGTCTCTGCAATGTTCGTGGATACAATTATCTTTCTTTTTGATATGGGGCTGAATATCTGTTTCTGCTGGCCGGCAGGCAGTCTTGAATAAAGAGGAAAAACCGCGAAATTATATTTATTCTTTTTTTGAAGCAGATCACATGTCTCGCGTATGTCCAGCTCCGTCGGCATAAATATGAGTATATCTCCGCCCGACGGGCATGGATGCCCTAGTGCAGGATGCGGACAGGATGTCCTCTTGTATCCTGCAGACGGGCAGGATGCCCTAGTGTCGAGTACGGTCACGGATGACTGTTTGTGTTCGACCGACGGGCAGGATGCCCTAGTGTCGGGCACGGTCACGGATGACCGTTTGTGCTCGAAAGACATATCTTCTCTTAATAAAGATAATGCCACGTCGGCTGCCTGTTCAATATAATCTGCCGGAATATTTTCTGCATCTTCAGCAGCATCGGTATACCGGACTTCAACTGGATACATTTTTCCAGATACTTCAATAACAGGAGCATTGTTGAACGCCTTTGAGAACTTGTCCGTATCAATTGTCGCGGATGTTACAATGAGTTTAAGGTCCCTCCGCCTGGCAAGGAGCCTTTTCAATATTCCCAGTATAAAATCAATATTGATGCTTCTCTCATGCGCCTCGTCTACGATGATGGTATCATAAGCATTCAGGTACGGATCGCCTGCTGTCTCTGCGAGAAGGATGCCGTCGGTCATTATCTTAATGAATGAATTCTCCCCGGTCTTTTCATCAAAGCGAATTTTGTATCCGACTGAACTTCCGACTTCCTCTCCGAGTTCTTCCGCGATCCTGTTCGCAATGCTTATCGCGGCTATTCTTCTCGGCTGGGTGCAGCCTATAATGCCGTTTATGCCTCTTCCTGCAGCAAGACAGAACTTGGGCAGCTGCGTCGTCTTGCCAGATCCGGTCTCGCCGGATATAATTACAATATTATTAGTCCTGATAGCTTCTATTATTTCATCTTTTTTCGCGGTTATAGGAAGTTCCGGAATATAAGAGAATGCCGGGATGTTTTTTTTACGCCATTCTTTTTTCTGAATAGAAAAACTTATCTTTCTCTTGAGCCTAAGGAGCTTATTTTTATCTTCAGTTCCGGATTTATTTTTTCTGCTTTTATGAAGCAGACGCTTTAATTCTTTTCTAAAGCCGTACCTGTCCGGGCTCATCACTTGCGGAAGCAGCAATTCAAGTTGTTTATATGGATCCATGATTATATCTGTAAAAATGATTTATATTAAGAAGCTATTTCACTAGATAATTCCAGAATGAGCTAATATGGATATTATCTATTGAGCAGGCGTCTCATCTTCCGGGTACTGAACATTTCCATATCGGGGGCAGGTACCCGCTTTCCTCCCACATTTTTGCCGCCTCCTCAATGAATATCCCTTCCGGTTTGCAATGCTCATTGTCCAGCTCTCTCGGACGCAGCATGCGGCAGCCATAAGGCCTGTCCTCCCACTTCAGTTCGCAGCCGTTTTCCTTTAAAAAGATGCAGCCCACTCTGCGTACAGGATCTTTGTAATGCGGACGCACTACCCGCGCCTTTATGTGCTCATCCAGCAGCAGTATAATAGCATACCTTCCGCTTTCCACGGCAGCCCTTACAGCCTGGGCAGATCCGAATTGTGTCGGCAAACAGTGACCGGACTGCCGCCGACAGCACTCGCCCATACAGTGCGTGCACATTTCGGTTTCTCTATATCCTTCCATGCCTCCCCCTTCGTAAACAGCTCCTGTTTCATAACCAGGGCGACAAAATATTCTGCTAAAACTAATATTATTGGCCATCTTAAAAATACTAAAAAATGAATGCGATATTAAAAATTTTATTTATTTTATCAAATTTTTAAAGTTCCGGTAATTTTTAAGATGATAAAACATAGTGATTTTTTATTTTTATTCTGTAATCTGCATTTAGTGAATGATTCGTAATCCGCTAAAACAGGCACTTGTTTTTTATAGTAAACTGTTTAACCTATTCTAATAAGCAACATATTTTTGTTAAATCAATATTACTTAAATTAATATTAAATTTTTTCTTTTTCTGAGAAATCCAAAAAGTTTAATTGACTTTTAAAAAGCTCATGTTGAAATTCGACCAATTTAATCAAGTCATTAATACTGGGTTAACAGGCGTTATTTATATATTTTCGACATCAGGAGTTAGATTTTATGTCAGCAATTTCCGAATTCCGCAAAGGTATGGCTATCCGTTACAATAATGATATCTGGGTCATTACCGAATTTCAGCACGTTACGCCGGGCAACTGGCGCGCTATGGTGCGAACCAAGCTGAAAAATGCAAAGACCGGGCGAGTGCTTGAAAATACTTTCAGAATGACGGATCAGATTGAAGAGGTTCGCCTCGAAGAAAAGGAAATGCAGTATATCTATAAATCCGATGACGATCTATACTTTATGGACAATGATACGTTTGACCAGATCTTTATACCCGCGGACCTTTTAGGAGATCAGCAGCGGTTCTTAAAGGAAGGCGGCCTTGTCAAAATCATGTTCCTGGAAGGAAATGCCATATCGGCAGAACTTCCTGTGTCTATTGAGCTCCTTGTAGCAGAGGCCGATCCATCGATCAAAGGCGCCTCTGTACAGAATATTATGAAAAATGCCATTCTCGAGACACGTGCCAAGGTACAGGTACCGTCGTTTGTAAATGCAGGTGATGTTCTCAAGATCGATACCAGGACAGGCAAATATATGGAACGAATTTCCCGCAAATAAACTATATATATTTAAAAATATAAGGCTGATTTTCTTTATTCAGAAAAAGCAATTCATTTCTATTTGAATAATAAAATTTCTAAATCTCTTTTAATTCAATAATATATTATATAAGCTTAGTGATATCTTATCTTAATAGAATTATTTTCCCCAGATAAAATAAAAAATAGAAAATTATATTGACCTTTGCTAAAAACCGGTTATCGTAGCTGCCATTGTTCCAATATCCTTTTAATCATATTGAAATTCAATAAGAGACAGGTATTATGGATAAAACTCTTTCAATACAAAGCGGCCTTGGTAAAAGGCTGAACCAGGTAAAAAAGTTCGAAGAAAGAACGATTATGTTTAAAGGAAAAGAGATACCGCTGGTCAGCAAAATCACGATAGGCAGGGATCCGGATAATAACATAGTACTTAAAGACAAAATGGTTTCACGGTATCATGCCGAGATTCAAAAGATAAAACAGGAGATTTTCGTAAGAGACCTGAACAGTTCCAACGGAACTTATGTAAATGACTTCGAAATCCCGCAGAATAAATACGCAAGGCTTCAGGGAAAAGACAGGATAAGGGTCGGCAAAACAGAATTGATTATAAGATGATAAAGGCAACGATGCTTTCCGCTTCATTTCCTGGCAATTACCATATGGCTTAAAAGACTTTTATACCTGCATTCGGCACGGTACTGAATAATCCTTTCATACAGTTCAGTCAGTATTTTACTGCCACATTAAAACTTATGAGTAAACATAAAAATGGGAATTGCCATTGAAAGCACAGGCGCAGCATAATAGAGTCCGCGGTTATCACCGAAATATTCTGTAAAATGATATTTCTTTGTAATGATTATCGCAGCAGGCACGCCGATGCATAAGCCTGCCACAATGCCCATCATTAATGACGCTGCTCCCTTTGCAAATCCGCTGGATTTATCCAGGTTCATAAATAATTCATAGGCGATAAATGTAGTAATGCCAAAGAACAAAGCGCTTGTTGTTAAGTAAGTATTGAATTTTACCATGGGATTCGAATCGGGATTGTTCTTATATCTATGCTCATAACAATAGATAGATAACGAAATGTACATAAGGGACAGTGCGCCTGCAGTTACACATTCAAACATATTCTGTCTGAACTGCGATTTCTGTGCTACTTTTACTTCACTGTAAGCTTTATCCTGAACATTATCGCTTTTTTCTTTTAAGAATGATTCAACATCGTCGTTCCTGTTTAAAGCCGCGTAATATATTGCCGTCTTTTTATCGTTTGATAATAATTCGGCATCCGCGCCATGCTCAGCACCAAGCTTAACCAGTTTAAGGATTTCTTCTTTTGCTTCTGATGTATAATGATGTCCGCGGGAATGAACATTAGAAAGAATATGCAGCTGCGTAAAGCCGTCGCCCGGCCTTTGAATGTTCGCATCTGCCCCGTTATCCAGGAGGATACGGATTACATCTACTGAATCCTTAAACATGGCTTTCAATATTTTATAATACTTATCGTTTTCGCATTCGGATTTATAAATATCGCGTATGCGCATCATTTCATCCATGCTGTGTACTGCCCTTTCCGTTGCAACATGCAGAGCTGTTCCAGCTTTCAGCTTATATTGGTCACCGCTGCTTACAGCATTTACTTTTGCACCCTGCTTTATAAGGAGTTCAGCAATGCGCGGCCGATGCCAGTACGCAGCAGCATGCAGCGGAGTCTGATTATCGTTTCCGTAAATATTTATCTTTGCGCCATGATCAATTAAAAGCTTTACCAGCTTTTCATTGCCGGAATATATTGCACCGAAAACAGGTGTACTGTCTTTTTCAAATACTCCTGTATTTCTTTCGTTCACAGAAGCGCCCGATTTAAGCAGCCTGTTTGTCTCTTCAATATCCCCGCGTATGCATGCCTGGTAGAGCTGTGTTTCATCGTTATGTATCTGGGCAATGGAGTTATTTGGGAATAGCATGCAAACAAAAATAAATAAAGTATAACATACTGAGGCTATTATAATTCGTTTTGATTTCAGAAAAGATTTATTTGTATTCATGATCAACAGTACCTTTTCACGATGTTTATTTTAATTTAAAATAAGCATTATTTAATTAGTTCTTGATGAATAATTCAGTTTAACACAGCAAAAGCATGGTTTTTCTCCCGCCTGCGGCGGGGGAAAGGGCATTGTTCACCAAAAAACTAATTAAATTTTCTACTTTAAATAATTCATTATTAAGAATCAAAAATGATATATTATTAATGGAATTAAAATTGAAGCAACAGGAGCAGAATAATAAAGCCCGCGGTTGTTCTTAAATGATTCACGATTATGAAAACCAATAATCCCACCTGCTACTCCGCCTGCAATACCACCGATAAGCATATACAGCTTACCTGTGTAGATACGGCCTATTGCAACACTAAAACCTCCTTCAACACCTGTAAAAGTATTAATTGCTACAGAAGCGCCGATAAGAGCACCTCCAAGAAATCCAATCGCGCCGCCTGTTACAACAGAATTAAAATTTCCCATGGGATTATCGGCAGGATTGTCTTTATACCTGCTCTCTCTGAAATAAATCGTTAACCCTGTATAAATAAAAGGAATTGCAAGCAGTAAAGCATGCTCCCTTGTTGTTTTTAAACGCTCTCCAGTCCTGGCTGAATTGCTTTTACTCTTATACATTGCGATCTGATTGTTATCTTCAGAAGTAAGATTCATTCCATATTTTTTTATGCAATCAATAACTTCCTCATCTGACTCGTATTTAATGGCATATTGAAGCGGATTTATCCCTTTATCATTATTTATATGAACATCGGCTTTATTCTGAAGCAATAATTTAATTGCTTCAATATTTTCATAACGTACTGCTTCGTGCAGAGGAGTATATTTGTATTTAGTAGTATAATTGACCCTGGCCCCATTCTGGATAAGCAATTTTGCCAGTTCCAGTTTTTCTTTTGAAAGCTTACCCTTATTGAAAATTATATACAGAGGGGTTTCATCCGAGTTATTTGCAGTATCAAAAGGAGCGCCTTTTTCTATTAAATATTTCGCAATTTCAAGATTGGAGTTCTTAAAAAAGTCTTTGTCAGAAAGGCTGTGAAGAAGAGTATCTCCAAATTTGTTTTTTATTTTAATATTTGCTCCATGATTATAAAGAAAATCCGTTATTTCATAACTGCTCTGCCCGTTATAAAGATGAATTGCATCATAAAGAGCTGTTTTGCCATAATAGTCGCGAAGATTTGGATCAGCTCCCTTTGATATAAGATATTTTACAACATGAAATTTGCCAAAAAGAACAGCAGTCTCAAGTAATGTACTTTCATTATAATTTTTAATATTTACATTCGTTCCTGATTCTATTAAATATTTTATCCTTTCAAGATTGCCATAGGCTGCTTCTTCAAAAATATTTCTTTCTTCTGCAATAAGACCTGTATTAAACACTATTATAATAACTGTTAAAATTAGATTGTTTTTTAATTTCAATTGTGACCTTTCCTGTTAATGGTTTAAATAATTTATGAGCTATGTTTCTTTATAAATTTGAAATGTCTGCCTGCAATCAAATTATCAAGCTGCCGTAAAGTTATTTCAGCCTTTTATCTTCTTTAACAAAAAGGCCATATTTTCTCCCAGTGTTTTCATGTTAAGCATGCCTTCTTCATCTTTATTTACATCCCCTATCTCTTTTCCATAAACCATGTTCCAGTAACTGGCTCCTACTAAGAACATCTGCATGTAGTGAAGAAAGTGATTCATTGTATCAAAGGCATGGGTGGCTCCGCCTCTTCTTACTGCGACAACTGAACCTCCTACTTTATGCTTAAAAATGCCTCCGTTTTTTGCTGAGACCATTCCTGCACGGTCTATCAATGCTTTCATCTCTGCCGTGACATCTGTAAAGTATGTGGGAGATCCTAAAATTATTCCGTCTGCTTCGACCATTTTATCAATACAATCATTAATACCGTCGTCATCTAAAACACAGTGCTTGTCCAGATTTTTCGCGCATGCCATGCAGGCTGTGCATCCCCTGACCGGCTTTGCTGCTATATTAATTATCTCGGTTTTAATGTTCTCTTTTTCCAGTTCACGGAAGACTGCTTTTATCAGCAATGAGGTATTGCCTTCTTTATGTGGACTGCCATTAATTCCTATAACTTTCATTTTATTTCTCCTTAAGTTATTAAGATTTTACAAAAAAGCCGGATGGATTACGAGCGCTGGTACTGACATTCTAAATCTAATCTCCTCTCTGCTTCTCAAACTTCCATTACTCAATCAGTGTGAACCAAAATCCTTACTTATTTTGTTACGTAGCGTAATAATATTAATGATAGTTTATAAAGATTCATTATATTTGTCTTCCTAAATGAAGAGATGTCTGCAAATAGGAATGCCTGCTGAACTGTAGGTACTGGCAGCGATATTTAAATTATTATCGGCTTCGATCTACACACGATTCTCTTCAACAAAACCGACATTAGAAATATAGTTATGCAATGCTTGTCAGAAAAACTCGATATATGGTTTTTACATAATTACTTTTAAACAGATATCTAATAAAATATTATTAATTTAATCATCAACATCATGAAATAAATACCATTCATCTTCAATGTGTCTAAGTGCACTATATGTTAAAAACTTACCTGATTTTCTCTTAGCTTTATAATATACATCTAAATTCTCTACAATAGCAAAATCCTTGGAAATTAGAGACTTATTTTTATAATAGGCGTATCCTTTTTCTTGACCACTTACACTAATACCTTGTGTATTATAAGTGAAATCAATATTATCTTTTTGAGATGAGCGGTAGAAACTTTTTATCCCTATTTTTTTTAAAATTATACGATATTCAATTAGTCTTTCTTTTTTAAGAATATAATCATCCGGGTCAATGAAATCTAATGCAAGTCTTCTAAGTTGTGTTTCTTGTTTTATCATTTTTACAAGCTTCTCAAAGTCGCTTTTATTTACTCTAAAATGATCAATCATAGAATTATCATCTGGAGTTTTTGAGCAGCTAAATAAAATCAAAATTAGCGGAATAAATAATAATAATTTTCTCAATATATTTAGCATCATTAACTCTCTAAAGGGCGGCTCACTACATACATTATTTTTATGTTGAGACTGTTGAAAAATCAAATTTTTTGAAAATTTGAAAAATTCGATTTCGATTACAGGCGATTATAAGCAATGATAGCAAAATACGATTAACGAAAATTTTTAAAATTCAAAAAGCTACTATTTTTCAATGATCTCGTTAGAAATAATAAATTTAAACTAACTAAATCAATAATTCTTAATTTTATAAATACTGTTTATTTATCATTTTCTCTGGTTCTAAACATAGTAAATATAAAATTATTAAAAACATAAATTCTATGGGTTTCATTAAGATATATATTAAATCTGCTTTGAATGGTGTATTAATTTTTTTTGATAACGGATAACCATATTTGTCATAATTCTTACGAATCCATCTATGTACTTTTGGGAAATGATCACTTATTAATTCTTCAAATGCATTTGCTATTAATAATTGTCTGTTTACAATAATTGTACTGCCTTTACGGGTTCCGAGTCGAAGTGGTTTAACAATTTTATTATGCCCGCTTGCTGCCACTGTACAGAGATAATGGCCATGATGCTCCAAATATGGAGGATGACTGTACTGCGAAAATTTCCAGGTTGTTGTTTCTGTAAAAACTTTTACTATTGAATCATGATCTTGCCCTATAAGAAGCAAAAGCATTGTCATTATCAAATATACAGGAATCAACAGCAGAATTACCCATACTGCAAGATTTTTTGATGAAGCTAATTTTTCGTTAATTAAGTTAAGTATTTTGTTATTAAATTGTCTGTTTTCAGAACATTTTGCTTCTTCAAAAATAACCTTTAATATAAGAAGAATCACGATAATTATTGTCATCACAGGAGCTAACATAAGAAAAATATTGTCACTACCTCCTACATTAAAATTTTCATTATCATGATTATATGAAAACTGAAATATAACAGGAATACAGATGAAGGCTTCAATAAGCATCATCACAATACATGATACCAGAAAAAGAGGCGGCAATTTTCTCCCTTTAGTCCATATTTGAAAAGATGATATAGAACCCAATATAAAATAAGTGAGTAAAGTCAGCCAGTGTTTGTCCGCAAATGGACTATATGATTCGTCAACTGGATCAATAGCTTCCTGATATGAAGTATAACCTTTTAATAAAAAGGAAATAACAAATATCGCAAGAGAGGATAAATATAAAAAAAAGATAATATATTCGAAAATAAATTTTACTTTTCCAATAGAAGATCTGCTATATTTTAATATTAAAAAAGAAAGTATTAAGATACTTATAAATATATACACTAGAATTGGCATAAGTAGTATTCAGATAAAATTAAAAAATTTTGCAATTAATTTCTAACTAGTTAATTTAATTTGTTTAGATAATAATTTTAAATTATTATTATGTCTATTATTTTTTTATTAATTTAATCTGTAAGAAATGTGAACCGTAGGTTATAATGATTTAAATGATTGGAAAGGATTTTGGCACGGATGTCCATTTGTGCCTGACGCCATCCTTTCCATCCGCGGTTCAGACAACCAACAACGTGGGTGCTGTTATCAATTTTTTTATTAGGCTTATCAAGGCTGGTAAGAAGCTTATCTATCAAATCTGCTTTTTCTACAGGTTTCAGAGAAAGCGTGTCTTTGAGTAAATTATCCGTAAGCATTGCTTTATCCTCTATCCGTTCTAAATAATTTTATTGATGATATTATTTATTATGAAAATTGATTTTGTCAAGTTGTTTAGTTGAATGACATTATGAGATTATTTAATAATTGTATAACACCACGCCCTTGCTCCTTCCATCGCCTTTCTGTTCCCGTTTACCGTTGCATTCGCCCTTGCTCCTTCCACGCGATTCATTTTACTCTGCGCATCTGCTAACGTGCAACCCGCGGCCGGCCAAAACGCGACAAGCATGGATGCTTTAGTGCAGAGCGCAGGCAGGAGGCCTGTTTGCGCTCTGCCGACGTCCTGTCGCTTGGCCGGCATTAGGACATCCTGTCCGTCAAGCTCCGCTTGCTGACCTTTCGGCCTCCTGCCTCGGTCTGCATTCCTTACCTCCTGTAATTCGCGGAGAGGGGGGCGGATAGAGAGAAGTGTGTGGGTAAAGTTTTTTTGCCTGTCAGGTGTTTGAAGATTTTTATCTATGATTCAAATTCAGATCGCGGCAGGCCCGGCTGTCTAATTATAGACATCAGTGTTCCAATACGGATTTCTTTATGATTAGGGACGGGTATAGTTATTGTAGAATCTGTTATTCTCTTTTGCATAAGAACATGGCTGCCGTGTGTTCTAATATAAACAAATCCATGTTTTTGCAGTATGCCGCAAACTTCCTTTCCTGAAAAAATTTTTAATTTACCCAACAGCAACCTCTAACTGTGTTATGTAAATTTCTTCATGTAATCGTGTTTTAATTTCATCAGGTGATGCGGCTTCAAAAAATAGTTCTAATGCTTCTTTTAAGTTATTTCTGGCTTCATCTACTGTATCTCCCTGGCTTGCTATATCTAACTCCGGGCACAGGGCAACGTAGCCGTTATCTTCTTTTTCAATAATTGCTGTAAGTTTTTTATTCATAGTATTCTTGCTCTTATGTTTATTTTTAACTTAACTATTATTTACAGTTTGATAAATAGCAACAAATTTATTTAATAATTATTAACAACCACTCTTCCGCCCCTGCTGCTAACTCTGCCTTTTACGCGCCCGAAGCGTTTCTGCCCGCGAGCACCCCAACGCCCTTGCTCCGTTCGCTGCCTTTCTGATCCCGTTCATCGTTGCATTCGCCCTTGCTGCTTCCACGCGATTCGTAACACCTGGCGCATCTGCTAACGTGCATCCCGCGGCCGGCCAAAACGCGACAAGCATGGATGCTTTAGTGCAGAGCGCAGGCAGGAGGCCTGTTTGCGCTCTGCCGACGTCCTGTCGCTTGGCCGGCATTAGGACACCCTGTCAGTCAAGCCCTGCTTGCGGAGAAGGGGGGCGGATAAAGAAAAGTGTGTGATGTGTTCTTGTTTACAGCACTGAATGTTTTATCCTTAGAGATGAAAGTTTCAAATAACATGTCTTTAATAAATTATAGATCTGCATGTTTTAATTCCTGATTGAATGAATTATTATACCGTCCATTCAAATAGCTTTTCAAAAAATTTTGTTGTTCTGTAAAAATGATTTCTGCTAAATATTTCGCGGCCTTCAGTTTTTTTCTCTACTAACCCGAAATACAAAGCAAAATTATTCAAAAACAGATAGGAAAAACCTGACTCAACAATTGATTGTTTATCTTCTTCATCAGATAATTCGTGAAGTATATACGGGAAAGCCAGGCCATATGCCTGAGCAAGCTCGACACCTGTTATAAACCCGGCAGCTTTTTTTCTGATCAGATGCAGATTGAAAACATATGATTGCTGCATAAATCCGAAAGATTCCGGATATCTTGTGAGATAAAGCCAATTATATGAAGTTGCATAATAATGAAAAAGCATTTTATAGTTTTCATATATGTTGCTGTTTTTATAGAGTTTTAAACCCTTTGCAGTAATTGTAAAAATATTGTGCTTTTTTTTCATTAGGCCTGAATTAGTAAAGAAAAAACGCATGGCCTCAATTTCTTTAACCTCTGCTTCCATGCGGGGATTGATTTCATAAATCGAATCGTCTTTTATGAACTTTTTGTAGAATTCCTGAACGAGCTTTTGCGGGAAATTCCCTTTTTGTGTTGCTTTTATACCTTTTTCGCTTTCGGCCAGAGCATTAATAATATATTCAAACTGCCTGTATACCGGAGTTTCTTTTATGAGGTTTTCTTCTATTTCATCCCTGAAATGGACAATCGGATTTTCCGAAAAATTATTTCGCAACACTGAACGCATTTGAGTAGAAGACAAACCGAGAAAATCGTCCTGAATTTTGCTGTTTGCGGCATTCATTTCTTTTTCCATAAATGCCTGCGCTTCATTTATATCATTGAATTCATGCTTCTCCATTTCATTTTTCATTTTATTAAGAACTTCCGTTGAGGGATTAGGCATGCCAAGGCTTTCCATTAAAGTTGGCACAGGACCGTTTCGCGTATCCCATTTAGCTACAAGTTCACCGTAATGCTCTATGCTATTTTCAATGCTTTTCTGCGCTGGAAAAGGAATGATATTATCATTCTTCAGACAGCAATGCTTGTACTTCTTCCCACTGCCGCACGGACATGGTTCATTTCTTCCGACTTTATTCATTAATGTTTTTCCAGAAATATTTAATAAGTTTTTGTATATTTACTTTTATTTTAAGACAATAATTAATTAAATAATATCAAGCGATTATTATCCGGCTAGTGATTATAGACCTGTTTTTAACAAAATTATTACAGGTTATTCAGCCTTCTGTTTCACTACGCCATTGCATTCGCCCCTGCTGCTTCCCTTGCCTCTCTGTTCATACCGGATGCTTGTCTGCAAATAACGGGAGCGACGGGCATGGATGCCCTAGTGTCGGACACGGACAGGAGGTCCGTTTGTGTCCGACCTACGTACGCGGTTCAATAACCCGGAGCGGTATCTACTCACGGAGCGGGGAGGGGCGGAGTGCGTATAGGGGGATTAGGTTACAACGAATGTCATTATTTCCTAGACTGCCAATACCATGGCTTTCTATGCATATGAGCTATTGCCCAGATTGTTACCATGTCTTTATCTATTGAAAACAATATTTTATATGGAAATTTTGGAATGTATGCTTTATAAATATTATCTGCTTCTATTAAAAACCAATTGGGGTTTTTGATAATTTTTTTTATTTGAGTAATAACAGCTTTTTTAAATCTTTTTCCTAATCCTTCTGATTGATTTTCATACCAATCAATAGCATCATTAAATTCCTTGTTTGCTAGTTCATCTATACTAATCTTCATAAATATAGTTTTTCAAAATCAAGCAGCTTAGCTTTCCCTTCATTAACTGCTTTCATCCGTGATTTAACTTCAATAAGCCATGATTTGCGTATTTCTTCTTCTTCATGATCTATGCTGGCAAGAATTAATTCTGCAAAGATCACTCGTTCATTTGGCGGCATTTCCAATGCTTTATCTAAAAGTCCTTTATCCATAATTATTTCTCCTCGTATATACTTTATATGTTACTCGGAACTTAAATTGCAACAAATTTTCTTTATTAAAATTGAATAACGGGAGCTACGTACGCGGTTCAATAACCCGGTGCGGTATCTTCTCACAAAGCGGGGAGTGGCGTGGTGCGTAAAGATAGATTGGACGTAATTTATTAATTATTTGCTAAAACAATTTTCCCGTGCCTCTGCTGCTCCCCCAATTAAACAAAATTATAACCGAACAATCATTTTTATTTCAGCTATTTTTAGCTGCATAACTTGGAAATTAACTAACACTTTAAATATAAATGAAAAATTGATCCAGATACTTTGATGTTAATTATCTCTAATCATTATCTTTAGGACATCCAAGAATGATGAGTTCTCCTGATGGAGTCTTAGTTACCAATCTCTGTTCATTATAAATGGCATAATGGCAAAAAACATATCCATACTGATAGGATACATAAAGATTACACTTTTTACAATCTTCTAATAATTTCATGATAGATCTTTCTTTTGAGTGTTTTTATTTTTTATAAGAGCATATTAACTAAAAGAAGCAATCTATATTTAATAAAAAGCAAGCAAATACATATGAAAATATTCCATAGCTTTTGCTTAAACCACGCCCCTGCTGCTTCCTTAGCCTCTCTGCGCATACCGAACGCTTGTCTGCAAATAACGGGAGCGACGGGCACGGATGCCCTAGTGTCGGACACGGACAGGAGGTCCGTTTGTGTCCGACCTACGCACACGCTTCAATAACCCGGAGCGGTATCTTCTCACGGAGCGGGGTACGTAAAGAGAGATTTGATCTAATTTATTAATTATTTGCTAAAACAATTCTCCCAACGCCCCTGCTCCTTTTGCCGCCTTTCTGCTCCCGTTCGCCGTTGCATTCGCCCTTGCTGTTTCCGCGCGATTCATAACACTTGGCACATCTGCTAACGTGCATCCCGCGGCCGGCCAAAACGCGACAAGCATGGATGCTTTAGTGCAGAGCGCAGGCAGGAGGCCTGTTTGCGCTCTGCCGACGTCCTGTCGCATAGCCGGCATTAGGACATCCTGTCCGTCAAGCTCCGCTTGCGGAGAGGGGGAGGGTGGATAGAGAAAACAATATAGAAGTAATTGAAAGTTTTATTTGGTAATTCCGATAAGAGACTCAACAACTTTTCTTAATTCGGGTATATGGAGTTTAATGGTTTCACTGATTATTTTAATATCAATATCTTCGTAGCCATGAACTATTCTATTGCGGAGGCCGATAATTTTGGAACTTGGCAATTCATTTAAAATATTTGTATTTTCAATTTTATTAACTGCTTCACCGATCTGAGTGATACACATCATTATTGCATATTCGCCCTCAATATCAGAAAGAGTCTTCTCAATTGTGCCATGTTTTTCAACAATAATGTTAATATCACTGATATATTTTAATATCAATTCCAATTTGGCAAGATCGCTTCTTTTAAACATACATAACTTCCGGGAGAATATATTTCTTGCCTATCTCATTTAATGCATTTTTATTCGCCAGATCAATTTCCATTCCGAGCTCTTTTTTAAATTCTTTTTCTATCTGCTCAATTACCGGTATTACATCCCAACCCGGATATTTTTTATAAAAGCTGTCAGTCATTTCATACAATATATCAATATCGCTATTTTCGGTTTCTTCTCCGCGTACGTATGAGCCGAAGACACCAAGGATTATAAAACCCTCAGGTTCGTATTTGCTCTTTAAATTTTTTATTTTATTTATTACTGTAGTATTCATATTTTAAACTTAATTTATTCAATTTACATGTACTAATACTTAAAAATAATTTTTGTCAAGTTGTTTAATCATACCGCCCCTGCTGCTAACTATACCTTTTGCGCGCTCCGAAGCGTTTCTGCCCGCGAGCACCCCAACGCCATTGCTCCTTTCGCCGCCTTTCTGTTCCCGTTTGCCGTTGCATTCGCCCTTGCTGCTTCCATGCGATTCATAACACCTGGCGCATCTACTAACGTGCATCCCGCGGCCGGCCAAAACGCGACAAGCACGGATGCTTTAGTGCAGAGCGCAGGCAGGAGGCCTGTTTGCGCTCTGCCGACGTCCTGTCGCTTGGCCGGCATTAGGACGTCCTGTCCGTCAAGCTCCGCTTGCGGGGAAGGGGGCGGATAGAGAGAAGAATGCTTTATGGGACTTCCGTCAGTTCATCTGCTATCAGCTCAGCCTGTTTTAGAACTGTTTCTGTTGCAAGCTTCTGCATATCCGGCGGATAGCCGTACTGGCGCAGTATGCGTTTAACTATGACTTTTAGTTTTGCTTTTACGCTTTCTTTAATTGTCCAGTCAATGGAAGCATTCTCTTTTACTTTCTGAAAAAGGACAACAGCAAGCTCCCTTAGCTTATCCTGCTCCATTACTTTTCTTGCGCTTTCATTGTTTGCAATAGCAGTATAAAACGCATATTCCTGCTCGGACAAATTCATTTCTTCAGCTGCTTTGTCCATGCTCTTTATTTCTTTTGAAAGTTCTATGAGTTCTTCTATTACTTCTGCAGCAGTAAGAATTTTATTGTGGTATTTCTTAATGGAATTTTCCAGCATTTCCATGAGCGTCTTGCCCTGAACAAGGTTTTTCTTAACTCTGGATTTAATTTCATCATCAAGCAGTTTCCTCAGGGTTTCAAGAGCGATGTTCTTATGCTCCATGTTCTTGACTTCGAGCAAAAACTCTTCAGAAAGAATTGAAATGTCGGGTTTCTTAATACCTGCTGCATCGAATACATCTATGACTTTTTCTGTAACAAGGGCTTTGTCAATTACCTGATGAATTGCTGTCTCGATTTCATCGTCGGTAAAACCGGAACCGGTGCTGTCGAACTTGGCGAGTCTTGATTTCACTGCCTGGAAAAAGGCTACTTCGTCTTTAACATCCATTGCCTGTTCATGCGGGATTGCAATAGCAAATGCTCTGGATAGCGCTGTCACTTGATCTATGTATCTCTTCCTGCCGTCATCTATTGTGAGTATATGCTCTTCAGCAGAAAGAATAAGCGAGAGCTTCCTTCCTGTTTCAGCTTCAAAATAGTCCTCGTAAGCAAATCCATGAAACATCTGGGAAACGACTTCAAGCTTTTCAAGCATAAGCTGTACTGCCTGTTCCTGTGCAACGGCCGGGTCGCCTTTGCCGCCGGAGTTGGAATAGAAAGAAAGAGCTTCTTTAAGGTCGGATGCTATTCCAAGATAATCTACTATTAGGCCGCCTTCTTTATCCTTGTACACACGGTTAACGCGAGCAATTGCCTGCATCAGGTTATGGCCTTTCATGGGCTTATCAATGTATAGAGTATGGAGCGATGGAACATCGAAACCAGTCAGCCACATATCGCATACAACCACTATCTTTAAATCATCTTCGGGATCTTTCATGCGATCTGCTAGAGTTCTGCGCTGATCTTTAGTGGTGTGATGCCTGGAGATTTCAGGACCGTCGGATGAAGCTGAGGTCATTACTACTTTTATTGTGCCTTTGCTGAGTTCTTTGTTGTGCCATTCTGGTCTTAATTTAATTATTTCATCATATAGTTTAGCAGCTATACGACGTGACATGGTTACTATCATTGCCTTGCCGTCTATAACTTCCTGACGAAGTTCAAAATGAGTAACAATATCTTTTGCTATTTTTTTAATGCGATCTTCGCTGCCAACAAGGGCTTCAAGCTGTGTCCATTTCGCTTTTTCTTTTTGCGTTACGCTTAGTTCATCTCCCAGCTCATCATCGAGTTCCTTAACCAGTTCTTTTCCTTTATCACTGAGATTAATCTTTGCAAGCCTGCTTTCGTAATAGATGCGAACAGTTGCGCCGTCCTCTACTGACTGAGCAATATCGTAAACATCAACATAGTTGCCGAATACTGCCGGTGTATTAATATCTGTCTTTTCTATTGGTGTGCCGGTAAATCCCAGGTACGTTGCATTGGGCAATGCGTCGCGCATATACTTTGCAAAACCATAGACGATTTTTTTTCCTATAACATTTCTGTTTTCATCTTTAACATCAATATGTTTTGCGCTAAATCCGTATTGCGTTCTATGCGCTTCGTCTGCAATAACAATGATGTTTCTGCGGTCAGACATCTTTTCAAAAACATTGCCTTCTTCCGGCTGGAACTTTTGAATAGTGGTAAACACAACTCCGCCGGATGCAACCTTCAGGAGTTCTTTCAGGTGATCTCTATTTTCTGCTTGAACGGGCTCTTGCCTTAACAGCTGTTTCGATGCTGCAAACGTATCGAATAACTGATCGTCCAGATCATTGCGGTCTGTAATTACAACGATTGTGGGATTATCCATTACGAGAACAATTTTACCGGTGTAGAAAACCATTGAGAGCGACTTGCCGCTCCCCTGCGTGTGCCAGACTACGCCGCCTTTTTTATCGCCAACAGGTTGCGAGTAAACGCCGGGAACTCCGTAGCTTTTCGGGTCTTGTGCTACCATGAAGGTGGGATTATCTTTCTTTGTGTTTGCAACATATCCCGACGCCCTGAGCGTTGATTCTACTGCACGGTTTACTGCGTAATACTGATGATATCCTGCTAATTTCTTTTCTATTTGAATAAATGTCTGTCTGGTTACTTTATCTTCCTTTTTCGATTCTTCGAATACTATGAAATGGCGGATCAGATCAAGTAGCGTTTTCTTTGTCAGCATTCCTTTTATCAGAGTTTCCAGCTGGCCTATAAGAGTTGAGGCTTCTGTTTTTCCGTCTGAGGTTTTCCATGCCATGAATCTGCTTAAACCTGAGGAGATTGTGCCTGCTTTTGCTTCTAACCCGTCGGAAATTATCAGAAAGCCATTGTACGTAAAAAGAGTCGGTATTGCCTGTTTATATGTCTGGAGCTGCTTAAAGGCGGAATGTACTGTGGCGTTTTCATCAGCGGGATTTTTTAGTTCTATCACGACAAGGGGCAATCCATTTATATACAGGATTACATCCGGTCGTTTGTTAACGTGGTTTTCAATTACTGTTAACTGGTTAAGTACAGTAAAGTCATTGTTTTCCGGGTCGTTAAAATCTACAAGCCAGACAAGATCGCCGCGGCTGTTGCCGCCTTTCTGGTATGTTACATTGATTCCCTCGGTCAGCATTCTATGAAAGGTTTCGTTATTATTAATGAGTTCAGGTGAATTGATGCGTTGTAATTGTTTTATGGCGTCGTCACGGATATCTGCAGGGATTTTAGGATTGATTCTGGCAATGGCTCTTTTGAGTTTATCGGGCAATAGAACTTCTTCAAAGGATTTGCGGGCAGGGGTTTCGCTGTCTGGGGCAATATCCGGGCCGTATATGTAACTGTAGCCTTGTTTTTCAAGGAGGGCAATGGAGTATTGTTCGATGGAGGATTCGGTGATTTTATGCATGTTAATTGCTTGTTATTAACTTCTCAACAATTTGAAATATTGGCTCAAAATATCTAAAATCACTTTTTATAAAGTTACTTGTTGAATTTGCAAAAGCTGATTTTTTTTCATCCTTGATTTTTATTATTCTTCCACCACCAGGAATTTCAATTTCTTCAGTAAAACCATGTAGTTTAGAATCATCAAACAGTAATTCTATACATAATCTAGATGCTTTCCCATAAGATTGTTTAGCATAGTCAGTCCGGTGTGCAGGGACTGGCAGTAAGAAAACATAACCTTTATGTTTTTTATGTTTTGCTAGAAGACCTTTTTGCGAATCATTTTCAATTTGCTCCCAGACTTTATCGTTATTATTTTTCTGTTCTAGTAATTTATTCCAATTTTCAAATGCTTCATCAAAATCTAGCATACCTAAAAATATATTGTTTCTATTATTTCTAAAAATGTCGCCTCTTAGAAAAGTATTTCCTATGAAAGATCTATCAAATGCTTGTTGAATTTTAAATGGAATTTTACTGCCATTTTTCAATTTATTCCAAGCGTTTTCCAAAATTATCTTATCTGTTGGTCCTTCAATAAATAATACCGGTTTAGTTTCATTCTTTAAGTCATTTATCGTCTCTAATAATAAAGAATTTTCTTCTAATTTTTCTTTAATATAAGGTGAAATTATATGTAAGAGTCCCATGTCTTTATCAATATTTTTTATTTCATTCGGATCAATTTTAGTAAATTCCGTAATACTATTATCTACATTTTTTAAGGTATTATACATTATGGTTTCTTTCTGATTTTTCCCTATTGTATAAAAAGCAGGTGAATGTGTAGTAAGAAAAATTTGTATGTAATCTGAATAGTTTTCAAAATTTTTTGCCAATTCGAATGCTTGGAACATTTCCAAATTATTTTCAGGTTCTTCGTAACCCCAAATAGTATCACTTCTCACAGCACCTTTCGCGTGGTGAATCCGTTCTTTTTCAGCCAAAAATTTCAATATTACAGGAACATGTCTTACTTTTATTCCATCGCCTCTATGTTTTAAAGAAATAGTCCGTCCTGTTATCTGGGTCTCAAAATCAAGAATTGAGAATATAGTCGAAAGATCTTCTGGTAACTGAATTTTACTTTCAAACGAAAGTTTTTCTAATAATTCTCTCGATAAAAGATCTGTGTGGTGTCTAATTTCATTAACAAAATTAGTACCTGCTGTTTGCAAGTCAGACTTTAATACTGAATATAATGTCTCGTATAATTTTTTTAAAAGTTCACTAAAGTAATCATTTCCTTTAATCGCTGGAACATAATGGAATTGAAGCCTTTTTAACCATAGTTTAACTCTTGATCTATCAGTTATTGCAGAACCATTTGCATATTTAGTTACTTCACTATACAATCCGATTTCACGCCACTTTTTAATCCATATTATTTTTTTTGAATGTCCTTTAAATGTATCCGGTGGAGTAAGGAAAATACGAATTTCAATCTCTTTTGCTTTATGTTTCTTGGTAACTGTAAATTTTGAATAATCTGTTTCAAAATTATATTTTTGTCCTAAATGAGAGTGTAAAAAAGATTGTGTAAACAGCCATAGAATAAATAATTGAAGACAGAGGAGAAGAAAATGGCTGAAGGAAAAGAAATAGTAGAAGAACTGTTAAAGCAGATAGATTTTAAGAATTTAACAGTAAATCAGAT
>JAZDKB010000016.1:0-123633 GCA_043803405.1 Spirochaetota bacterium
ATATATAAGTATATTTTTAAATAATATTTAAACAAACTTAATAATGTTATATTCCTCATAAAGGAGAATTATTATGCCAGTTAAAAAGAAAGCAGTTGCCCAAAAGAAAAGTACTCCAAAGAAGAAGACTATTGCTAAAAAACCAAAAATGGTGTGTGGTGTTTGTGGGATGGAGGTTATCGTAGATAAAGTTTGCGGTTGCGCCATATCCCATCCGCTGATTTGTTGCGATAAACCAATGCAATCAAAGTAAAGCCCTTTCGGCTGTGAAACAGATTTGGTAATCGCAAACATCAAACAGCTTTAAAATACTCGATTGAGTCTTCAAATCTGAATTTTGACCTGTTACCGGTTCAACATGTACAGGCGTGTCCGGATTATTCGCTCAATTTGTTTTCGTGGGCTGCAGTTCCGGATACTGCAATTTTTTCAAGCTCAGCGGGTTTTTTAAGAGATTCTTTCGGGCCAGGTATAACTCTTGTATTTTCAAAACATAATTGTCTTGCGTTTTCATAAGAATGAAATAGTAAATTTTGCAATATTGATAATACGTTACAGTTCAATAACCATTCCTTCCCGGGCAATATCGAGCTGTAAAGAACCGCTCTTTTTCAGGTTGATGCCCATATAAGCTTTAGCGTTCGAGAGAACATTATCGAGTTTTTCATCATTATAATCGGGATCATGATGGAACAGGATCAGTCTTTTTACGTTAAACTTGGAGGCAATATCTATTGCGATTGTGGCGGGAGAATGTCCCCAGTCGATTTTATTGATAAATTCGTCAAAAGTATACTGCGTATCAAACACAACAACATCCGCATTCTGAAAAAAATCTTTGTATGTGTCAATATCGTACATCTCATCAATATTGAATTCGCAGTCGCTGGTATATATAAAGGTTTTGCCGTTTTCTTCTATCCTGTAACCGAACGCACATCCCGGATGGCGCATTCTTTTATTTGATATTTTAATGTTATTTAAATATAACTCAGATTCTTTTTGAAGAGTAATAAATTCTTTTGTAGCCAGCATATAATCAAGATTGACTGGAAAATGCGTAAATACCTGCTGATATTCGATCCTTTCTTTGCAGTCATCGTAAGGTGAATAAATATTGAATTTGTTGCCCTTGATAAAAAACGGCAGAAAGAAAGGGATACCCTGCACGTGGTCCCAGTGCGTATGTGTTAACAAAATATTTGCAAATCCGCTGCCTTTGCCGAACTCGCTTTTAACCAGGTCCATGCCAAGAGCTTTAATGCCCGTTCCGCAATCTATGATAAACAGCTCGCCGCTGTCTGTTCTGACTTCAAACGTAGTGGTGTTCCCGCCGTATGTGCCTTTTATCGAAAACGGCAATGTGTCAATAAACTTCTCAACAGACTCCTCGGTGGCAATGTCGGCCGGAGAAGCCAGCGTAAGCGCTTTTTTTATTTTCATTCTGATCATGTCGCTTGAAAGCGGAGTCGGTATTGACCCCCTGACACCCCAAAGTTTTATCTTCATGCGGTTTATCCCGTAAAAAAACGAATTTAATTTTTCAGTAAATACAAATTAATTGTTCCCAATTTTATATGTAATTAAATTATTCTTTTTATAATAACAATATTAATAAATCAAGCATTATTATTAAAATTAACGTTATCCTGAAACTTTCTTTATGGTGCTACAAACGGCGATTACAATAAAAACATTTATAAAAATGACCAGCGCTTAAAAATTTTCAGACTCTTTTAAGCTATTGTATATATCCCCAACCTCTCAGCACTTCCTTAATGCCGGGACTTAGCCTGATATCCTTATCGCTCATGTTCATTTCCATCCAATAATTCAGCGGAATCCTGGAATAATTGACCGATCCATGAGGAATATCTTTTACTTCGAGGCCGGTTTTACCCTGCTCACGCGCAATATGAAAATCTATTTTATCATTAAGTATAATCGGATTATCAAAATAATTAATACATTCTACTGAAGAATAAATATTTGACCGCGTAACAAGTTTATCGTCTTTATATATTCTGATTGTCAATTGTGAATCAGATGGATCGGTTTCAAAACTAAAAAAAGCCGGCTTATCCTTTACTTCGCAGGTAAAACTTATCTCATTATCCTGATTATGCAAATATGTTATTCCTTCACCATAAGTTTTCGGATAAATTATTTTTCCGTTTGCTGATACAGCCTGTATTTTATAATTATGCGGAAATCCATTAGGTGAAGCGGAAATTTGAATAAAATTTTTATCAGGATAATCGGTAAATTGTTCAAAATATTTGTGCCGCATTCTTTTTAAAAGATCATTATTAAATGTTTCGTGAGCAAGATTATTTATTTCGTTCGGATCGTTTTTCAGATCATACAAATATTCCTGCTGCATAATATATTTTTTGTCTTTATCGATCCTGTATTTATATAATCCTACAAGATTGATCCAATATTTATATCTTCCATCAGTTACAAATCCTCTCTGGAATCTTCCTGTAAGCGGGATAAAACCGGAAAATACTTTATCTCTTTCATCTTTATTTACAAGAAGGTTCTTAAAACTGCGACCGGAAAATTTTTCATTGGATTTATTAATGGTAATGTCTAGGAGAGTGGGAGCTATATCAAGAGAGCTTATATATGAATTGATTTTACCGGGAATAAATTTTGTATTTAACGGTTTTATTAATATCCATGGTATGTTCATGTATAAGTTTAAAAGATGCTGTCCGCCCTCTCTGCCGTAGATAGACCTGCTGTGAAAGGTCGCCACGCTCTGAGAATCACCCGAAGCGCTTTTAATATCATCACCCGTAAATTCTCCGCGCAGATATGGAATGCGCCCTCCGCTGTGATCCGCAGTTATAATCACAATGGTGTTTTCGGTCAGTTTAAGTTTCTCAAGCGCTTTCATAACTTTACCCAGCGAATCGTTTAAATATCTTATGTTGCCGAGCATTTTAGCCAGCTCTATATTAAAACGCATATCCGGCAAAGCCGATAAAAAGTAGCTCATCGGTATCCATTTAGGCGGATGCGGTACATTGATGTGTGAATACAGAAAAAACTTTCTGTTCTGATTCTCATTCAGAAACTCTATAATGCGGCGAAAATTTTCCGGCTTTTCAGTCGCTTCCATTGTGTAATCGTAATTCTCGTTAAATCCGAGATCGACGCCTACTCCGGAAACAGCGTGCCCCTGGGCGTTGCAGCTGATCTGCTTTGTGAAATAACCGTGCTTAGACAGCTCATTGCCGAGAGAAGCAAAATGCAGGCTATTAAACTCACGCTGATTTTCATCTGTCACTATATTTCTAAAAACAGGCAGTCGGCTCTTTGTATAAATCTGCGAAGTCCACAGGGGAACAATCGCAGGTCTTGTGACCTGCCCAACAGTAAACATATTTTCGAACAGGCATATCCGGTCTGCATATTCATCAATCACAGGAGTAATTATTCTTCGATTGCCGAGTTCAGAATATGCTTCGGCTAATTTCTTTTTTTTGAATGTATTATAATGTTCATATAGATCAATATGACTTTTCGATAAAGTGTCAAAGATCAGGTAAACGATATTTACGTGCCCGTCCCGTTTGCCGGGATTTACCGAATACACTGCCGGGGAGCCGATGAACAGGTACTGTTTAGCAGATGCCTTACCTGCGGATTTAAATTCTATCTCCAGAGTGCCGGCCGTTGATGGCAAATCGATACGTATCTTTTCCCAGCCTGTATTATCGGTAAGTACGCTTCTGCCGGGATGCTGCAAATAAAAAGAAATTGAGGAAAGAACGCTTGAATACCTGAAAGGTTTTATGTCCGGTTTTCTTTCGGGACTAATATCTTTTTTAAGAAGTATTTTCCGGTTATCGGAAATATAATAAATATTAATGAAGCCGCCCGCAGAATCCTTAGCTTCGAGTTCAGGGAGTACTGCATCCAATTCAAGAAAGCGCTTTTTTGCACCGCTGTTCTTAAGGCTGTAAGATGCGCGCGAATTAGCTTTCAGCACCAGCGAATCTTTCTGATATATATAATAAAATGTTTTCCCTGTCGAATATTTCAGATTATTAGGATGATTCGAATAGTAAGGATTAATATCTATATTGATATCTTTTCCCTTGAAATCTGCTGACAATAAAAAGTCGCGGTCTTTCCGGGATAATGGTCTGTCGAATTTTGCCTGCCCGATTTCCCGTATAAGATCCGTCTCTTTTTCTTCGAGGGCATTGCCTTTATACTTTACCGAATCGGATATCTGCTGAAGATAATCCTGGTCATACGGGAAAAAACAATAATTGTACCAGAAGATAAGAAAGCCGAGAATTAAAACAAAAACCGACAATGTAATTATAAGAGTATATTTTAACGGTCTGTAAAAAAAACGGAGCTTATTAAATATCTTTTGTGCCCTTACTATAAGGTCTTTTATTATTTTTATTATTAATAACTTTAGCACACTTATTTCTGTATAATTAAGCATAGGTAATTTTTCTAATATCTCAATATTGGAAATACATAATCTTTTTTAATTACAACGTCATTGTTCCGGCTGATCCAGCCGAATAATAGCTTTTTAAGCCTGGAAAAACTATCTGCATCAACATAAGCGATATTTTTTCTCTCTTCCGGATCTAGTAATGTGTCGTATAATTCGTATAACACTTTATCTTTCAGAGGCATATATATCAGTTTATATCTTCCATCAAATACATATCTGTGTTTAGCAAGATTTATAATGTCTCTGTAATCGTCTTTTAATGCGATTTGCTTATCGAAATGCATGTCCACTTCGCTTAATATTGTAATGTCAGGATACATTATGCGCAGTTTCTGAAAAAAAAGATCTTCTTTTAAAGAGTTATCGAACCATATTCCTGTTTCTCCGAAGGCATATAATTTTTTTATGTTATTACTGCTGCCTTTTATCAGCGGCATCAAAGAAACGCCTTCCATGTATTCGGGAATTGGCTGATTAAGTGCGGCCAGAATGGTCGGTGCTACATCGATATGCCTAACTGTTTCGGTAATCTCTTTCTTTGTTTTTGTGATGCCCGGATACTTTATTATAAAAGGAATCCTTATAGTATACTGGCCTCTGAAGTGCTCGCCGTGCCCCATACCGAGATCGCCTTCATATAGATTCTCCCCATGATCGGAAAGCACAACGATCATTGTATTATCAAGGATTCCTTTGTTTGAAAGATAAGCCAGCACTTCGCCTATCGCATCATCGAGGGCTTTTAATCCGCCGTCGTACAGGGCTCTTGTCTGTTCAATATCTTCTGCAGGCATCTTCCTGGATTCTCCGTCTCCATCAAAAGCCAGGATACGCTGTTTAAAATATTTATGCGGGCCGCTGTAATCTTTTCCAGAGTAAAGTCTGTAATATGGATAAGGAGACGAGTAAGGGAAATGCGTAGATGAAAAAAAAGTCGTTATGAAGAAAGGCTTTTTCGAATCTTTTATCTTATTTATAATTCTGTCTTTAACCAGCTCCGGCGGACAGAAATAAGCGGAGTCCTTAAGGACAGGAAATATTTTCAGACCCGCTTTCCCTGTAATGAACGGGAACAAAGCGGAATGAGCATCCAGGATAATCTGTTCAAGAAGAAGGTTAAAATTGAAATACGGCGCATCAACTGTATCGAATCCGAGATCGATCCTGCTGAATATATCTCCGGCATAATCCGCGATGACCGACGTTTCGTATCCCTGCTGCTTCAGCTCGGTCGCCATGCTTCTGAAATTTCTGTTAAGATCGCGCGATGTAGGGAACATGTGCCGGATACCGTGTGTTGAGGCATAACGTCCTGTAAGGGTTGAAACCCATGATGGAAATGTTCTAGGCACTTCAATAAACGTATTTTTAAATGACACACCCTGGTTTATGAGGCTGTCGATATTAGGAGTAGTATTCCTGAAATAACCGTATCCGCTGAAATGATCCGGCCTTAACGCGTCCGAAGCAAGTATTAGTATGTTCGGCTTTTCATTCTTATAAGACTTACTGAATATGCTTTTAAAATCGATGAATAAAATACAGGCTATGAAAATTATTCCTGCTGTAAAATAATATATTTGCTTAAGGACTTTTTTATCTGCTTTTTTAAGGATTTTAATAAGGTTCAGTAGGATAAAAAAAATAACAACTAAACCTATAATTATCTGGATAAAAGTAAAAAATGCAGGGGAAACGTTATCGCACAGAAAATCTACTATGAATTTATTAATATCATTCCTTACATAAAAATTATTAATATAAACCTGGGGATAAAGGATCAGATCTTTAAAGAAAAAAATAATAAACACAAATCCGCTGATTAATAAATTCAGTATGAAAGAATTACGGCGGCTTAAATTTTTATCAAGAAGACCTTGTACTGAAATCGCGATAAAATAAGAAATAATGCTTATAAATATTCCGATTAAAATATAAGCTGCAAAAATCTTAAGCAAATAAAATATTATGGATCCGAGAAAATTATTCAATATATAATCTTCCATCTGCTTGTTTGTATTGCCCATGTACGACATGGACATGTTCTTGATCAAGCCGTAAACGAACAGAAGGGAAAAAAGCGCAACCCCGCCCAGGCATGGCGCCAGCTTATATAAACTATTTTTTATTTTTTCGTAATTCATATAAATATAGACTGATTATTTTATCCTTTAATTAAGTAAAGGAGAATTTGGTTTAATTATTCAGAAGTCAATCATTATTCGATTAATGTATAAAAATGGTTTGAAAAAAAAAGTGCTTTGCTGCAAATTAAACAGGCTGTTAAATATAATAACTTTTAATAAAGATTAAAGTAATAATGAACATACTCGACACATCAATTAACGAACATCTTCAGGTGGTAAATTCGCTTTCCGGCATAAAGAAAGATATTGAAGCGCTTGCCACGAAAGCTGTTGATACGTTAAAAAGCGGCGGCAAGATTCTGATAATGGGCAACGGCGGAAGCGCAGCTGACAGCCAGCACATGGCTGCTGAGATCATCGTGCGTTTTAAAACCGAGAGGCGCGCCCTCCCTGCCATTGCCCTCTCGACCGATTCGTCAATACTAACAGCAGCAGCCAACGATTACTCCTTTGATCTTATCTTTGCGCGGCAGATCGAAGCCCTTGCTTCAGCGAATGACCTTGTGCTCGGCATCTCCACTTCCGGCAAAAGCCCGAATGTCCTAAAAGGCATTGAGTCAGCAAAAAAAGCAAAGTGCGCCACAGCAGCACTTCTGGGATGCGGAGGCGGCGAAATAGGGCGCGTTGTGGATACGCCTGTAATTGTGCCTTCCAACAATACGCCGCGCGTACAGGAATGTCATATTCTCATTATACATACCATCTGCCAGATAATAGACGAGGCCTTCAATGAATCTTGATTTTTCCGGCTCGCGCGTTCTTGTAATCGGTGACGTAATACTCGATAAATATTATTACGGCAAAGTAAACAGGATATCTCCCGAAGCGCCAGTGCCTATAGTAAAAGTTTCCAGGGAGATTCACCTGCCTGGCGGCTGCGGCAATGTCGTAAACAACATAAAAGGTCTTGGAGCCGGAGCATTTCATATATGCCTTACCGGAAAAGACCCGAATGCGGAAATACTTAAACAGGTGCTTACAGGCGCGAATATTAAAAATAAATTTATAACCGTTAATATGCCCACGGTTACAAAAATACGTGTTATCGGCGAACATCAGCAGGTTGTAAGGCTCGATTTTGAAGAAAAGTTCGAGTTAAATAAAGCTAATAAAGATAAAATATTTTCCGCAATAGACGCTGCGATTGAAAAATCCGGCGCTGCGGTTATTTCCGATTACGGGAAAGGCTTGTGCACTCCGGAGATCTGCCGCTATATTATACATAAATCCTCTAAAAAAGGTATAGCTGTAATTGTCGATCCTAAAGGATTTGACTGGGATAAATACAGAAACGCAACAGTGATCACGCCAAATGTCAAAGAACTTGGCGAAGCTGTAGGCAGAGAAATTCCTAATGAAGACAACGCGATCGTGAAATCCGGCAGGGAAATAATGAAAAAATATTCGTTAAAGAACCTGCTTGTAACGCGATCGGATAAGGGCATGACCCTCATTACAGAAGAATCTGTTCAGCATATTCCTACCGAAGCCCGCGAGGTCTTTGACGTATCCGGTGCCGGCGATACTGTTGTGGCAGCCCTTGCTGTTTCGCTTGCGCATAACCTCACAATGACGGAATCCGCATCCCTTGCTAACAGGGCTGCGGGCATTGTAGTGGGAAAATTCGGCACTGCGCCTGTTGAAATAGACGAGCTGATACACTCCTTCCACAATGGCTCAGCGTCAAAGATTTTATCTTTACACATGTTAGTGCGGATCATCCGGGAATTGGACACTAAAAATAAAAAGATAGTACTGAGCCTGATAAGGCATGATACAATTGATTTAAAGACTGTGGATTCCCTGCAGAAAGAAAAAGAAGCCGGCGATATCCTGATCGCTCTGATTATAAATACTTCATCTGAAGGAAAGACCCGCGAACTTACCGGAATTATTGCAGGGCTCGAATGCGTAGACTATGCTGCGGCGCTGAACGAAACAGAACTTCGGGATGTGATGAAGCAGATAAAAAATCATTGATTTACAATACACGTAATTCATAGGTAACAACAAAATGCGTTTTGAATGGGATCCTAAAAAAGCAATAATTAATAAAAAAAAACATCGAGTAAGCTTTCAGGAAGCAACCAGCATTTTTGGAGATCCTTTAGCTATTACATTTGATGATCCGGATCACTCGATTTCCGAAAAAAGATATATTACTTTTGGATTATCTGATAATAAACGTTTCCTGGTTATTTCTCATACAGAGAGAGGCGAACGAACAAGAATTATAAGCGCGCGTCTTATGGATCGCGCTGAAAGGAGAATATATGAAGAAGGTTAAATCTGATGATTTGCGTCCGGTATATAAAAGAGAAGATCTTGGGAAAGGAACCCGTGGGAAATATATTAAGTCATATAAAAAAGGCACTAATCTAATTCTTCTGAGTCCAGATGTTGCTGAAGTTTTCCCCTCTGAAAAGGAAGTTAATGAGGCATTAAGATATCTGATAAATCTTGCGCAAAAATCAACTTTATTAAAAAAACGTTCAATTGTACGTGCCAACAAGCTTCATACGCGTTAGTCTTACTACTTATCTTCCATCAGAAGAAAAATATTTTACGCTTCCGTATTCAGCACTATTTTATCAGCACCTTCGCTTCTGGCTCTTTCAAGAGCGCTTTCTGTTTTCTTTACAAGAATGTCAATCTGCTTATCCTTGGGGCCTATGTCGGGCACTATGAATGACACGCCGAGACTTGCAGTAAGTTTAATGCTGTGTCCCTGAATATCATAATATTTTTTTGTAACGATAGAACGAATTCTTTTTGCTATCTTAACTGCATTATTCGGCTTTGAATTTGGCAGAAGGATGAAGAACTCCTCGCCGCTGTACCGGCCTATGGTATCGTAGGGTCTGCATCCGAAACGCAGCCTGTTGGCAAATTCGACAAGAATCCTGTCGCCGATATAATTACCATAGGATTCATTCACCTGTTTGAAATCGTCAATATCAGCAAGAATAGCTGAAACAGGATGGCCTTCCCTTGATGCCCTGTCCAGCTGCCTTACAGCCTCGTCCAGGAACGCCCTTCTGTTCAGCAAAGTCGTAAGAGGATCTTCCTTAACAAGCCTCATCAGCTCTTTCTGCGACTTGTAAAGCTTGTCCTCCATTTCCAGAAGCCTTATCCCTGCTTTTATCCGGTAAATAAAGATTTCGCTTTCAAAAGGCGCGGTTATATAATCATCCGCTCCTGCTTCCATAATATCATAAATATCCTGCTTGTTTTCCGATAAAATAACAATTATGTAAATATACCTGAAAAGATTAAGCCTTTTGATTTCCATGCAGAGCGCTGCGCCGTCCATGTCGGGCAAAGTGCGGTTCAGAATAACAATGCGTACATCCCTGTCTTTCTGCATAATGTCGAACGCTTTCTTTCCTGTTTTGCATAATTCGATTTCGTAGTTTTCTTTTTCCAGAGAACGCTTAATTAACTGCTGGGTAAACTTTTCATCATCAGCAATCAGAATCTTCATCCGAATCCCCCAATATTATAATGTACTAACTATGGCAAAGTCTATAAAGGCTAATTGTCTCGTATTACGACATTACAATAGCTTTTGAACGCACTATAAATATTCCCCAATCTGCAAAGCCATTAGAAAGTCAGAAAAGATTATAATGTATAATAATAAAATAATAATACGCGAAGGTCAACTCAAATACTTTTCTATTCTGTTTAATCCTTCTTTAATATTTTCTATTGAATTGGCGTACGAGAACCTTAAAAAACCTTCCCCGCCAGTGCCGAAATCGATGCCCGGTGTCACCCCAACCTTTACCTTTTCGAGAATATCGAACGCCTCTTTGTATGAATCTTTGCAGAAGTGCCTCGCGTCCGCGAAAACATAAAACGCGCCGGTCGGCTCAACATGTATTTTGAAGCCGAGCTCCCTGAGGCGCTTAATCATGAATATCCTTCGTTCGTTGTACATATCCCGCATCTTATTTATTTCGTCTTTGGTTTTTGTAAGCGCGGTTATGCCTGCCCACTGGACAAAGCTGTTTGCTGAGATCATAAAGTTCTGATGTATTTTCTGCATAACATCGTTAAATTCTTTTGGGAAGATAAGATATCCGAGGCGCCAGCCGGTCATGGCGTAAAGCTTTGAAAAGCCGTTTATTACGAACGCGTTTTCAGTATACTCCAGGATAGAGCGCGCCCTGCCCCCGTATGTAAGGCCGTGATATATTTCGTCAGATACTATATACTGTTTGTCGAACGCCGCAATATCCTCCAGATTCTTTTCGGTCATTACGATACCTGTCGGGTTGGATGGAGAATTGATCACGATCGCTTTGGTGTTTTTTGTCAGGGCTTTTTTAATTGCTTCGGGCCTGTACTGAAAACCGTCTTCAGGATACGTGTTTATCTCAACCGGCATTGCGCCGAGCGATTTTACGAAATTGGGATAGCATGAATAATGCGGATTGGATATTATTACTTCGTCATCGTTGTCCAGTATAGCGATCATCATAAGAAGGAGCGCAGGTGATGTGCCGGAGGTAACCATGATGCGGTCTGGAGTTACGGCTACGTTATATTCCTGCCTGTAATGCTCGCATATTGCTTCCCGCAGTTCAATAAGCCCCATAGCGTGCGTGTAATGAGTTCGCCCGGATTCGATAGCTTTTATTACAGTGTCCTGTATAACAGCAGGCGTTTTAAAATCCGGCTCCCCGACCTCCAGATGTATTACTTTTTCGCCCGCTTTTTCCAGCTCTCCTGCCCTGGCCATGACGTCCATTACGATAAAAGATTTCAGATCCTTCGCTTTCTGTGAAATCATTAGCCCTCCGCGGGAATCGGGATAGAAAAAGAATATTTGCCGATGGTTTTAACGTATATATTATTTTCGTCAAGAATAATCGGGAAATCTGGTTTTTCGCGAATATAATCCAAGATCGATCAACTTCGGAACATCAATAAAAACTCAGCCAATAACTTCGCGCTGAGCCTACCTGTGGGAGTCTCTTCTTTGTAAAGAGGAGGGAAATACCGCTCTAATGCCTATTAAAACAACAAAGCAGCCGAAAGGGCTGCCTTGTTATTAAATAATACAATAATATCTTATATTTAAAAGCAGTATCTATTTACCTAAATATATCCCGCATCCAAGAAAATATTTTTTGCCAGGAACTGTTTTTACAAAAGTGGATTTAAGGTCAATTTTCTTTGTAACCGGATTGGCCCATTTATAATTTACCCAGCCTTCTCCTTTAATTTTTGCAAGGTCAATGAATTTCCGGACGAAAAAATCACCATCACTGTCCTTAAGATTATACATGCTCTTCCCGACCAGTTTTTCATCTCCTCCGTGGGCAAGTACCTTTCCTTCAAAATCAACAACAAAGATATAATACTCTCCTTTTGTGAATTTGCCTTTTTTACTTGTAAATTCCATGAATGCAGTATTTTCGCCGTTATCTTTAATAAAGTCCAGTCCGTTATTAACATTCAATTCAGCTTCTGCCCTTCTGTTTTGCGCATAACTGGTCGAAAAGCATGCCAGCATAATCAACGTGGAAAAAAATAATACATATTTCTTCATTCTGCCTCCAGGTTATTGTTAGTTATTATTTAGTGCGTATTTCAATAGATATGCAATAATAGGCTGCAACGCCTTGTGTATATGCAAGTATTGAAATACGTTCTAAATTGATCGGTTTTTATTATATAATAGATGGCGTTATTTTCAAGAAAAAATTCCGTGAATGATGTTTAATAACTCATCTCAAAAGCAACGCGCGCAGTATCATGTGATATGCCGCCACTAAGCGACACGCCTCTGCCTATGTCCGCTATCCTGCTCCGCTCGTATAAATAGCTCACTCCATAGTAACCGGAAGCAGTGACGCCGGCTGCCGAAGAAGCAAAGGCGATGTAATAAATTATCTTACTGATTATCCCGAAATGGAAGACTTTATAAAACAGAAAGCCTATGCCGAACGCACCTGCAGCGGCCCCGCTGTAAAAGAAAAAGTTATCCCTGTTTACCAGCCTGTTCTCTTTCTCGAGCCTCAGGTATTGTATTAGTTTATCCGGGGGCAGGCCGTCTTTTGCAGTCTTTTCGTCTGGGTCAATTTCGAATGCGCCGGTTACGGGGTATTTCAGGTAATGATAGTATCTCGCGTCCGAGGGTTTTAGGCCGATCTGCCTTTCAATCGTATAACTATAATTGTCCGGCTGAAGGGTAAAAGGCATTTTAAAATAATAATGATTCTCGAACAACTCCGGCATTATTAGCACGGGGTCCACTTCGAGTCCGCTTTCCGGCTTAAGCGTAATCCTGTATTTCACGTTCCCGCTCTTGTCTCTTTCGTTATACGCATCGTACCATATAAAATACGGGCTGGTTGAGCCGGTTACGCAGTCGGGGTAATAGACAGGAAGAGCAGCTATGGCAGGCTCTTTCTGCGCAGCTGCCGATATCTGCAAAATCAGAAAAAAGAATAGAAAAGCGATTACATTAAAGGCTTGCATTTATATATCCTTATAAAAAAATCGGACTTGACTGGCAAAGATTTTTGGTATATTAATAATTGTCCGATTGAAAACTCACTGCAATTTATCAAATTTCAATATCGCAATCATTTTTAAATATTTTCGAGATTAGTAATTTAATTAAAAAAAGCTTATAAGCTAACAATAATCAATCATTATTTAAATTAAGGATAAATAATAATGTCAGATTTTTCGCAAAACGATAATAACAATAACCAAAACAATCAAAATAATAACCAGAACAATCAAAATAGCAATAACGGGAACAAAGAACTGGTTGTGCCACAGGAAATCCTTCCTGAAATTATACCGATTATTCCGATCACCCAAAGACCTATATTCCCCGGTATGATGATACCGATAATCATTACCAGCGAGAAGATGATCAATACAATGAACACTATTCTCGCAAACGAAAATAAGATCGGGGGAATGGTTTTATCAACCAATACTTTTGATGACAAGGTAGTAACCTCCGATTCGTTATATAAGGTCGGCGTAGCCATAAGAATAATAAAGATCGTTCCTATAGACAACAATACTTACCAGGTTATGATTACCGCGCTAAAAAGATTCACGCAGGTTGAAATAATTGACAACGATCCGATCATACGCTGGAAAGTGGCGCATTACTATGATGACGATAATCTGAAAATCACCCAGGAGCTGAAAACATATTCGCTCGCGATAATATCCTCCGTTAAAGAACTGATCAAGCTTAATTCTCTTTTTCAGGAAGAGCTTAAACTTTTTTTAAACAGGTTTTCCATTGAAGACCCCGGCAAACTTGCGGATTTTGTCGCTTCCATGACTTCTGCCGATCCGGCGAAAATACAGGAAATTCTTGAGACATTTGACATTAAAAAAAGAGCCGAAAAAGTGCTGATACTGTTAAAGGAAGAGCTGGAGATGAGCAAGATCCAGACTAAAATAACCAAGCAGATCGAAGAGCAGATCAGCAAGAACCAGAAGGAGTTCTTTTTGCGAGAGCAGTTAAAGCAGATAAAAAAAGAGCTTGGAATGACCAAGGACGAAAAGACTACTGAAATTGAAGAATACGAGGAACGCATTAAAAAGCTTAAACTGTCGGACGAAGTTAACGACAGGATAAAAGAGGAAATGGAAAAGCTAAAACTGCTGGAACCGCGCTCCCCTGAATACACTGTAAGCAAAAACTATCTTGACTGGCTTACTGCGCTCCCGTGGGGAATTTTTTCCGAGGATAATTATGAAATAAAAAAAGCAAAAAAGATTCTGGACAGGGATCATTACGGCCTTGACGACATTAAAGACAGGATACTTGAATTTATTAGCATAGGTAAAATGAAGGGCAACATTTCCGGTTCCATACTGTGCTTTGTAGGGCCTCCGGGCGTCGGCAAAACATCGATCGGGAAATCCGTTGCCGAGGCACTGAACAGAAAATTCTACAGGTTCTCTCTCGGGGGCATGAGGGACGAGGCAGAGATCAAGGGTCACAGAAGGACATATATAGGCGCAATGCCGGGTAAAATGATACAGATATTAAAACTTGCCGGCACCTCAAACCCGGTTATCATGCTGGACGAAATAGACAAAATAGGCGCGAGCTTTCAGGGCGACCCTGCTTCCGCGCTTCTGGAGGTGCTGGACCCTGAACAGAACTCACAGTTCCTCGACCACTATATTGATGTTCGATACGACCTGTCGAACACACTCTTTATAGCCACAGCGAACCAGCCGGATACTATCCCGCTGCCCCTTCTGGACAGAATGGAGATCATGAACCTTTCAGGTTATATAGCAGAGGAAAAGATACAGATAGCGAAAAGATATCTTATTAGCAAACAGCTTAACGCACACGGTTTAAAAAAAGACATGGTATCCTTTAATACAGGCGCCGTTAAAAAGATAATTGACGGATATGCAAGGGAAGCAGGTGTGCGCAGCCTTGAAAACAGCATTAAAAAAATAATGCGGAAAGCAGCGCGCAGGTTCGCCGAAGGCGACACCAAAAAAATTCATGTTACCGAAAAGAACATAGAAGAATTTCTGGGCAAACCCAGGTTCACCGACGACTCGCTGTATTCAAGGAATATTCCTGGCGTTGTGATGGGTCTTGCATGGACAAGCCTGGGCGGAGCCACGCTATATGTGGAAGCAACAGCCAGCCCTTCAAGAAACAGAGGATTTAAACAGACAGGCCAGCTGGGCGCAGTAATGAGAGAGTCGACAGAGATCGCATACACCTACCTCAGCTCAAATATCGATAAATACAAACTGGAAAAGGAGTTCTTCGAGAATCATCTGATTCATCTGCACGTTCCCGCAGGCGCAACGCCCAAGGATGGGCCTTCTGCAGGCATCACAATGGCAACCGCACTATATTCACTTGTTAAGAATAAGCCTGTTAAAAAGCAAATCGCGATGACAGGCGAGCTTACGATAACAGGCAAGGTGCTGCCGATAGGCGGTGTCAAAGAAAAGACGATCGCAGCAAAGAGGGCGAACGTAAAAACCCTTGTTTTCCCGTTTGAGAACAAAAAGGATTTCGAGGAACTGCCGCAGCATATAAAGAAAGGCATAAATGCGAAGTTCGTGAATTACTTTGAAGAAGTGCTGGATATAGTTTTTTAAGTTATTCCGACTTCTTTTTTCTCGTATATCTTTTCACTAATGTCCTGCCCGGAAATTTTTTCCTGATCGTCTTCTTTATTCTTCCCGGGCTTTCTGGGATACTTAAAATATATTGAGCCGTCTTTTATTCCTGCATTTATTTTTTTATTCCCGTTCAATGTGCCTTTCAGCATTGCGTATGCCAGTTTATCTTCAACTTCTGCCATAATTATCTTTCTTAAATAACGGGCGCCAAAATTCTCGTCATAACCCTTATCTGCCAGGAAATCTTTGACTTTTGATGAAAATACAAGTTCAATCCCTCTCTCCTTCAGATTTGCGTTTACTTCATTAAGCATAATATCTACAATCTTTCGCACATGCTTCTTCTCAAGCCTGTGAAAGTACACGATCTCATGGACGCGGTTAAGGAGTTCAGGGCTGAATATCTGCTTAATTTCCTTAAAGGCCTTTTCACTGTCCTGGTTCCTGTTATCATGAATACTGTCAGAATCGGAAAAACCCATTTTCCCAATACCTGAAAAGTCTTTATTGCCGATATTTGATGTCAGTATAACAATACTGTCCCTGAAGCTGACTGCAGTGCCGAAACTGTCCGAGAGCTCGCCTTCCTCAAGTATCTGCAGAAGTATATTAAATATATCGAAATGAGCTTTTTCGATTTCATCGAAAAGAATGACGGAATATGGCCGCCGCCTTACTTTTTCTGTTAAAAGTCCGCCGCCTTCATATCCCACATAACCCGGAGGAGCACCGATAAGCCTGGAAACCGAATGTCTTTCCATATATTCCGACATATCTAGCCTGATCAGCGAATCTTCATCGTTAAACAGGAAAGCGGAAAGCGCCCTTGCAAGCTCGCTTTTACCGACGCCGGTAGGCCCCAGAAATATAAACGAGCCTATGGGGCCTTTTTTATTCCTAAGGCCGGTTCTCGAACGCCTTATTGCCCTGCTGATCGCGGCAATAGCATGATCCTGGCCGACTATCCTCTTTTTCAGTTCATCTTCCATTGTAAGAAGCTTGCTGGTTTCAGATTCGTTTAATCTTTCGATAGGGATGCCCGTAGACTGCGCTATTACGGCAGTGATGTCATCGATATTAACCGTTACTTCATAATCGTTTATCTTCTGCTGCCAGTCGCCTATCTTAGCGGAAAGAATTTTTTTCTTTAAGTTAATAACATCCCTTACGGCAGCCGCCTGTTCGTATTCCTGTGATAGTACAAGATTATTTTTATTATAATTAAGCACTTTAAGCTCTTCCTCAAGTATCATAATATCAGGCGGTTTATCACAGTGTTCAAGTTTTGCCTTGGACCCGGCTTCATCAATAATATCTATCGCCTTATCAGGCAAAAATCTTTCGTTAATGTAACGGTTCGAGAAAATCACTGCCTTCTCAATTGCTTCGTCCGTATATTTTACTTTATGATGGATCTCGTATCTCTCTCTTAGACCTTTAAGAATCTGAATTGCCGCTTCAACCGAAGGCTCTCTGACAAGAACAGTCTGGAACCTTCTCTCGAGCGCCGAATCCCTTTCAATATACTTTTTGTATTCCGATAATGTAGTGGCTCCTATGCACTGGAGTTCTCCTCTGGAAAGAGCAGGCTTCATAATGTTCGCGGCATCAATGGCGCCTTCAGCGGCACCGGCGCCGATAATAGTGTGAAGCTCGTCAATAAAAATTATTATATTACTTTCATTTTTAATTTCGTTTATTATTCTTTTAATCCTGTCCTCGAATTCGCCGCGGAATTTTGTGCCTGCCACTATTGCTGCAATATCAAGCGTCAGCACCACTTTGTTCTGAAGAGGTTCGGGTATCTGCCTGCTGACTATTCTTTGCGCGAGTCCTTCAACGATTGCAGTTTTTCCTACGCCTGCTTCGCCAATTAATACGGGATTATTCTTGGTCTTTCTTGATAATATTCTTACTACCCTGTCAATTTCATTGTCTCTTCCTATAACCGGATCAAGTTTGTTTTTTTGCGCCAGTATGGTTAAATTCCTCGAGAATTCATCAACAGTCTGTGTTTTGCTTTTAATAGCGGTTTTATCTGCAGGGGTATCTGTATTGCCGGACAGCTTCATTATTTCATTTTTTATCAGATTATAATCTACACCGATCTTTATCAAATTATCGATGCCGGCGCATGTTCCATCCTTAAACAAGGCCAAAAGCAGATGCTCTGTACCGATATAGTTACTCATTGTTTTATTTGCTTCTGCCCTCGCAAGCTCGACTATTCTGTTAAATTTCATATTAATCGGGACATTTCCAAGCGTAATCGCAGAACCCGATCTTCTTATTGAATATTCAATTTCTTTTCTCAGCAGGTCGAATCTTAAATCCAGAACCTTAAGGATTCTCGCAGCAACAGAATCATCGTCCTTAAGCAATCCCAGGAATATATGTTCCGGGCCGATTGAATCGGATTTTAATCTTTTGCCTTCGAACTGGGCGAATACTTCCAGTACTTTTTTTGATCTTTTAGTAAAATTATCCATTAATTGTACTCCATTCAAACTGATCTCTTAAGTATTTCGCTCTGAAAATATCACCTTCTACGGTATCATAAAACTCTTTTCCGGCAATTCTCTGCAGATGAGACCACTGCATATTTATCATCAGTTTATTTACTGACTGTAATTTTAAATTTTTTATAATTGATAAAATTATTCCAAGCCTGATATCTGATAAATAATCCATTGACTCAGCATATCCGATTTTTCTGGCATATTTTAAAACTCCGTACGATCTGCCAATCTTGTCCTCCAGCCGGACCTTGTGCCCAGCAACATAATCTTCTCTTGCTTCAGTCTCAAGAGAAATTATTTTGTCTGAAAATTTTTCGATCTCATTAAGTACAGATGTTTCAGGAATTCCGGCAGACATACTGCTGGATAATATGAAAATACTTCCAAATGTTTTTAGCCCTTCATCTTTAAGGCCTTCAATATTCAACCTGCTCAGTTTAACAATTTCAAAAACATCTGTAATTTTCTTTGTTATATATAATGCAGGCAAATGAAAGATTACTGTTACTTTAAGCCCGCCTGTGGAAGGATTTGATGTTACAAATCCAGTTTCTTCCGAATAAGCATAAACCGCAAATTTGTTAAATTCGTCATCCACACTATCGGCAATATTATAAGCCTTAGATATCCCCAAACCCGGCTTCATAACCTGTATTATAAAATGATCTTCATCATTTATAAGAATGCTGAAATCGTTATTTTCGCCTAAAATAATAAAGGAATTATTTCCGGCTTCAATATTTTCAGTAATTAAATTTCCTTCTCGCAGAAACCTTTTTTCATCACTGCCGATTGCATTTAAATCCAGTAATTTAAGATCACTATATTTCGATTTTGTGACAAACTTTTCCGCAATTGACTTAAGCAACCTAACGTTATATTCATCCTGTCTGTGAGAAAACGGGATACCGTAAATATTTCGTATTAATCTTATCCCAGTTGAAAATACTATATCGCTAAAAGGCGCATTTCCTTCCCAGAAGCTTTCTCTTGCAAGAATACGATTATAATTAATATTATACTGCACTTTTATACTCTTTTATTTTATCCCGTAATACAGCGGCATATTCATAGCGTTCTTCAGTAACTGCCCCATTCAGTTCTTCCTCAAGCTCGCCCAAAGTTTCAAGTTCTTTCAATTGTTTATTATTACCTATTGAACAAGCTTTTGAATCTTCGTAGATCTCAACAAAAAATATCGGCTTTTTACCAGTGTATTTCTTTTTTTCTCTGCCGGTTGAAGACGATCCTAAAATATTTTTAAAAAAATTATAACAGCTGGGACATCCCGGCTGCCCGTCGCTGCATAACTGTGCTGCAGTCAAACCGCACTGCGGACACGCACCTGTCACATCTTCATTTACCGATTCATTGTCGATGAAAGAAAACATACTGTGCAGAGACACGGAGTTACCCTGGTTATCGGGACTTATCTGCATGTTTTTTGCACACTTCAGACAAAGATGCAATTCGCTTTGAATTTTATTTGAGATTTCAGTAAGATGCAAAGTAGCTTCTGAATTATCACAATTATCACAAAGCATATATACCTCTTTATAATTATATAAAAAAATATTTACGCACTGTACATTAAAATCGTTTTATGTTTGATTTACAGTATACACGAAAAAATCACGAATGTAAACAATATTTTTTTAAAATAATTAATCGCATATTTTATATATTCAAATTTTTCATTTTGTTATTTTGCCGTAATAAAAATGTATCAGTCATTTTAAATAAACGTCATTTTTTAGCATTGAATAAAAAAAATGTTTTACAAAAATATAATTCTGATAAAGACTAGAAATCTTTATTATAAGCGATACGCATAACGGCAAATAAATTAAATAAAAGAATATAATGTTCTGGAAATTTAAAAAAACAAAACCAAACAGCTTGTTTATATCAATAGGCGGCGGTATAAATCAGATACCATTGATAGAAGAAGCAAAAGAACTCGGGCTTCATACTATCGGAGTGGATACCAATATTTGCGCCGCCGGAATGCATAAATGCGACATACGCATTCAGGAGTCAATAGTTAATTATAATGAAATTTACGACAAGCTGGAAGAACTTCTGGTTGAAGGAGAAATAACAGGAGTCCTTACAAAATCATTCGGCCCCGCAATTAAAACAGCTGCTTTCATTGCAGAAAAATTAAATATCCCATTGCTGCCGTTTAATAAAGCTGACGATCTTATAAATAAAGAAAAAATGAAAAAAATTTTTAAAAATAATAATATAAAATCTCCCGACTTTATAATTTATAATAAAGAACGTAAGAATGACAAAATTAAATACCCGTTTGTAATAAAACCTGTCATTGGGCACGCTAAAACGAAAGTTGAACTTATCTATAATTTAAAGGATTTCAATAATTATACTAAGAATATATCTTTAAAAGATTGTAATTATTTAATCGAAAAATATATTGAAGGCAATGAAATAATTGCTATAGGTATTGTTTATAAAAGTAAATTTTATTTAGTAGAAATAACCGATAAAACCAAATCTGCGCCCCCTTATTTCGTTGATGTTATGCACATTTCCCCTTCGAAATATATTCACCTGTGGGAACAAATACAGGAAACAGGACAAAAGGTTGTTGAAAGTTTTGAAATATATACTTCGCCGCTGCTTATGGAACTTATAGTAACTGAAAATGAAGAAATATATCTTATAGAGACTGCGCCGGAGTTCGGAGGTGAATTTATCTCCGACATATTGATCCCGGAAAGGACAGGGTATAATATTATTAAAGAATCCATAAAAGCTGTAATTAATAATAATTTTTCCCCTCCCCCATTGAAAAGGAAATTCAGAAATGCTGTTGTAATTAAATATATTACAGGAACGAAAGGGATTCTTTCATCATTTAATCCGATAAAAATAAAATGCCGTGGATTAATATTTTCAAGAATATTCAAGGATATCGGATCAAACATAAGAAGGCCGCAATCCAATCATGACAGAATTGGAATCATTGCCGCAAAAGGCCGTACAATCGAAGAAGCAGTCGGCAGGGCTGATGAAGCTGAAAAGCTTTTAAACATCCGGATAACAGATAACGATTTAGTAACTTCCGATAAAAGGCCTACTTAAGTTACTTTGAATTTATTTTACTAGATAATTTCGTTAATGAATAAGTTATGCCCCGCAGAAACAGAAAGTTAAAACAAACTGATTCCTCTCTTAACATTTTTATAAACGCATAAAATCCATCATAAATATTATAATTGACATTTTAAATATTAATTGTTTATTATAATTCACGCTTTTAAAAGTTATTGATGCTAATCTAGAAGGAGCTCATCCATGAATCCGCTTTCCAAAGAAGAACAAAAGAAAAAAGTTATCGAAGTTTTAAATACAGCAAGATCTATGGAATTGAATGCCATTCATCAATACATGAATCAGCACTATAACGTTGCCGACATGGATTACGGAGAACTTGCTGCAAACCTGAAACTTATAGCTATAGATGAAATGCGTCACGCGGAATTATTTGCCGAACGCATTAAGGAACTTGAAGGTGAGCCCACTACCGAACCGGCTGCCAAAACCGAGAAAGCGCAAAAGATTGAAGTAATATTTCCGTTCAACTCCAATCTTGAAGACGACGCGATTACCGCATATAACCGGTTTTTGCTTATTTGCAGGGAGAACGGCGATAGTACAAGCATTAAACTTTTTGAAACAATTATTGACGAGGAACAGGAACATTTTAATTATTTCGACAACATAAAAAATCATATAGAAAAATTAGGTTCTTCATACCTTGCCCGCATAGCGGGGACACCGGCAGATACAGGCCCTGCCTCCAAAGGCTTTATAACAGGACCGGTTGCTCAATAAATTATAAGATTCAATTAATAGGATATAAGAGTTAAATTTTATGTGGAAAATCAATATTGTAATTTTATTAGTAACAATTATTTTTACAAATTGTTCAGGGACTAAAGAACCCATTATTAAAATGGGTACAGAACTCGACAAAACAAAAATGGAAATCTCCGGAGAAACTTCGGTTTTTAAACAAACAGATAATTTTTCATATACGCTCAGCCAGAAAAAACCGTTTCAATATCCCGTAATAAACCGCAGGTTTTACAAAGGCAATGTGTATATAGATTTACTGCGCCTGGAAAGCAAGGACATAACTATTGAATCCGGCAGTAAAAAGATCGGCGAATCCATTCCTGTCTCGCAATTTGTTTTTAAGTACGGCGGCGGCGATTATATGCTGATCTTCGTAGTTAATGAGGAAGTAATTGCAAAAAAACCGTTTATTATTGAAGGACCGGCTATAAAAGGAGCGAGGTCAGAAGAACAGCCCCGTCAGGAAGGTATGATGCCGCAAATGACAAGTCCGAATTTTCCGGAACAGAATAATGCAATTAAAAACATGGAACCTGAAAAAACAATGACACCCCAGCCCGAAAAGATTAAAATGTTAAGCCCGGGCGATATGATGAAAGATCAGAAATAAAATACATCATTCAAACGAAATATTTTCGATTAACCTGTTTTCCGGTTCGTGCCCGGATGTAAGTATTAAATTTGTTTTTTGACTTTCCTGTGATTCAGGATAATCTGTATTGTAATGCAGCCCCCTGCTTTCTTTTCTTGCAATAGCGCTAATAATAATCAGTTTGGCAACTGTTGCAATGTTTCGCAGTTCAATTAATTTTGATGATAATGTGCTGCGTCTGTAATAATCCTGTATTTCATCATCCAGAAAAGAGATCCGTCTGAATGCCCTTTGCAGACGAAGATCCGATCTTACTATTCCCACATAATCCCACATCAGACGTTTGACTTCATCAAGATCATGCTGTATAAGCACCCATTCCTCAAAATCAAAAGTACCCTCCTTATCCCATAACGGAAAATCCGGAATTTGAATTTCATGTCCTTTGTTTTTGAGTACATTTGAAGAATGAATAAACGCTCTGTGTGAAAAAACAATTCCTTCAAGTAAAGAATTGCTTGCCAGACGGTTTGCTCCATGAACGCCTGTGCAGGATGATTCTCCGGAAACATAAAGATTGTTTATTGATGACCGGCCATCAGTGTCCGAAACAATCCCGCCGCACAAGTAATGAGCTGCAGGTACTACCGGTATCGGATCTTTAGAAATATCTATTCCATGATTGATGCAGTATTCGAATATCCCGGGAAATCTTTTCACTATGAAATCTTTCCCTCTAAAAGTGATATCAAGATACACGCATTTATCGCCCGATCTTTTTAATTCCATATCAATGGCCCTTGCCACAATATCGCGCGGGGCAAGATCTTTCAATGGATGAACCTTTTCCATAATAGGTATATTACTGCTATTAATTAATATTGCACCCTCGCCTCTCACTGCCTCGGATATAAGAAAAGCATTCCCTTCCGGATTATCGGAATAAAGTGCTGTCGGATGGAACTGAAAGAATTCCATGTCTGCAATCATTGCTCCGGCTCTATAGGCCATTGTTATTCCATCACCTGTAGCAATATCCGGATTGGTTGTGTGAAGATAGACCTGCCCGGCGCCGCCAGTGGCCAGTAATGTTATCCTGGAATTAAAGATATGCACAACTTGTGTAGCATTCTCAAGTATATATGCGCCATAGCAGGTTATTGTTTTATCGGATTCTTTTGATTTTGGTTTACACAACTGATGCTCGGTTAAAAGGTCTACAGCAGTATGATTCTCAAAAATATGAATATTATCAATTTTAGAAATCTTTTCCAGCAGGGCGTTCTCTATTTCTTTTCCGGTTAAGTCATTCGAATGAACAATTCTGTTATGCGAATGTCCGCCTTCTCTGCCAAGATCAAGTATATCGTTTCCGTTTGAGCTTTTTTTATAACTGAATTTTGTTCCCCAGTCAATAAGTTCGCTAATTCTTTCCGGACCTTCCCGAACAAGAATTTTAACGGCTTTCTCATTGCATAATCCTGATCCTGAGATAAGCGTATCATTTATATGATTTTGAAATGAATCGTCTCCCGACAGCACAGACGCTATCCCGCCCTGGGCATAATTAGTGCTGGAATCATAATCCTGTTTTTTTGTGACGATATTGACGCTTCCTTTCTGCGAGGCTTTAATAGCAAATGCAAGACCAGCAATTCCGCTTCCAATAACAAGAAAGTCAGAATAATATCTATTCTGATTGTTCATCTATAATCCTTTTAATTATTTTATTTCGAAAAATAATATCTGATCAAGTATATTGTTCACAAACTTATCTGTTATCATTCAGGACAACAATTTGTTTATATTTGCATTCCGGATGCAATTTATGAGTTGCCGAGAAGATATGAAAAATTATTGAATATTCTTTCTTTAATTTTATTCACATCCTCTTTTCTCAAATCGGCAAAAAAATTATAAGTATGAATTACGTATTCCGGCAAATTCTTTTTGCCGCGTAAAGGAACCGGTGTAAGAAAGGGCGCGTCTGTTTCAAGCAATACCCTGTCCAGGGGGACATATTTAGCCGCATCGTGCAAGTCAAATGCCTTATTGTATGTAAGATTCCCTGCAAAAGATATATAAAAACCCAGATCCAGATATTCTTTTAACACACTGCTGTCGCCGGAAAAACAATGCATAAGCCCGACCTTGGGCGTGTTCTTTTTTAATATGGTCAACGTATCGTCTTTTGCGTTTCTTGAATGTATAATAACAGGTAAGTTATTTTTTTTTGCTTCATTAAGCTGGTATTCAAAAGATCTGATCTGCGATTCCTTAGGCTGGCGCATTCTGAAATAATCCAGACCGATTTCACCGATGCCGAAGAGTTTATTTCTGTCGCCGGAGTCGATTACTTTCCGAACGAATCCTGATAATCCTGCGAGATCATTTTCAGAAGCCTTTGTTGAAGGATGGATGCCGATTGTAAAAAAAATGCCTTCATGCTTTTTTGCTAACTTATATGACCATTCAAATATTTCCGGTTCTATGGATATTTGAACCGCAAATTTAATGTTCATCTTATTTAAGCGGGATATTAATTCCTCTTCCGTCAAAGAACTTTCTTCAAGGCACATATCAAAGTGAGTATGACTATCAATAAACATTAATATGTATCCTAATTATTTTTTAGCTAAATAATACTTAAAACAAAGCCGCAGAGATTCCAGGACATAAACAAAATCCGATCATATAAGAATTATATAATTCTTCTGTCTTCAGGTCTCTGCGGCAAATATAATTTTAAACTCTGCGACCAATCTTATGCTTTTTCCAGCAGCATTGCCATGCCCTGTCCGCCGCCGATGCAAAGACTTGCCAGTCCGAGTTCATGGTTGCCTCTCTGCATTAAGCCGACAAGCGTTACGATTAAACGTGCGCCGGAGCAGCCTACCGGATGTCCGATCGATACACCGCTGCCGACTATGTTTGTTTTATCCATGTCTGCTTTTAGTTCTCTTACGCAAGAGATTGCCTGTGCGGCAAAAGCTTCGTTAAGTTCAATCACGCCAATGTCTTTTATGGTAACTCCGGTTTTCTTGAATATCTTTCTGACTGCAGGCACAGGGCCGAGTCCCATATAAGCCGGATCAAGACCACCGGAAGCGAACGCTTTTACTTTTGCCAGAGGTTTAAGCCCTAGTTCTTTTGCCTTCTTATCGCTCATAAGAAGAACAGCAGCTGCAGCATCATTAATGCCGGATGCATTTCCAGCAGTTATTGATCCGTCTTTCTTGAACGCCGGTTTCAATTCGGACATCTTTTCCAAGGTTGTATCCATCGGTCTTTCATCCGTATCAAAAACAAGCGGATTTCCTTTCTTTTGAGGTATAACTACAGGTATTATTTCATTTTTAAAAAGGCCTTCTTTAATGGCTTTTCTTGCACGCGCATGACTGAGTACGCCGAGTTCATCCTGTTCTTTGCGGCTGATGCCGTATTTTGCAGCTATATTCTCAGCAGTAATACCCATATGGTATCCGTAGAAAATTTCATAAAGACCGTCAAATACCATTAAATCTACAAGATCAACATTATTCATTCTTGCGCCCCAACGAGCTGCCGGTAATGCATATGGAACTAAACTCATATTTTCCTGCCCGCCTGCAAGAACAACCTCAGCGTCTCCTGCTTTAATCGACTGAGCGCCAAGCGCGATTGCCTTTAAGCCTGAAGCGCAAACTTTACTTACAGTAAAGGCTGGGGTTTCTTTAGGAATGCCTGCCATGATTGCAGACTGTCTTGCCGGATTTTGTCCAAGCCCTGATGCTAATACATTCCCCATAAGAACTTCATCAATCTCAACCGGTTTAAGAGAATCGCTGTAATCATAACCTTTCTTTTCTAAAGGAATCATACCGACACCTTTTAGTGAATCAGGTTCAAATTGAGTAAGATTATTCGTAGCAACAGGTTTTAAACCAGCTTTTTTAAGAACACCATTCAGTACTAAAGAACCGAGTTGAATTGCAGGCGTTGCCTTTAATGTGCCTCCGAACGATCCTACTGCAGTTCTTGCAACAGATACTATTACAACATCTCCCATAATAATTTCTCCTTTAATTTAGTTATAATAGCAACGAAGACAAAAAGGCAAATAAAATCAATTAAATTTTGATATTTATAAAATTATTTGTGAATGATTATTTTAAATTAAAACCTTAAAATTTATACTTTTCCACAGGATTTCTGTAAATTTTAAAAAAAAAGAATGATGTTTGAAAATATGATTGACTTTTTACATTATTTATTCTACCGACCAATCGATAGCTAATCGATTCGATAAAAAAATCAGGTATCAAAATTGCTCAATTATTTCTAAAGTACTAACTTAGAGGAGCATTATTCTATTAACTACTTAAGGAGGTTTCTTATGGGAGGTAAAAAGACGTTTAATACAATTCCGACATTACTCAACAGAAACTTAATGCTGTATCCGGAAAGTATTGGACTGACAGAAGTAGAAGGCAGCAGAGCATACACGTACAAGACAATGAAAGACCGGGCAAACCGGATGGGAAATGCATTGTATGCGCTCAACTTGAAGAAAGGTGACAGGATTGCCATACTAAGTCAAAATAGCTTTGAGTACATGGAATCAGCAATTAACATCCCAAATGCTGGTCTTATTTTCGTCGTGTGCAATTTCAGGCTGGCACCGCCGGAAATGGCTGCAGTACTCACAGATTCCGAACCGACTGTCCTTATCGTTCAGGATCAATTTGTTGATTTAGCGGTTAAATTAAAAGAGTCTATTAAATCAATAAAACACATGATCTATTTCGGAGATCCGGGAAAGAAACCCAAGGATTGGATCGATTACAATGATTTTATGAAAAATGGATCCACTAATGATCTGTCTGTAGAAATATTTGAAGATGATATTGCCATGCTTATGTACACAAGCGGCACTACAGGACTTCCCAAAGGAGTTATGCAGACTCATGAAGGTTTTGTCCATGCAGGCCGCGTTTGCTCAAAGAACAACAATCTGATTATGGATGATAAGGTATTTATCGTTTGCCCGATGTACCATATTACGGCACATTATACCTTCTTTGGCGCTTTCTATACAGGCTGCCCAGCTTATGTGTTTACAAAATGGGACGTGGATCAATTCATGTCATGCTGCGAAAAGTTTAAACTGACCGCAGGAATGTTCGCTACACCGATGGTCATGATGATACTCGACAGCCCGAATCATAAAAAATATAATGTATCTAGCTGGAGAACACTCTGGTTTGCCGGCGCAGGCATTATCCCTGCAGTTTATCAGAAATTCATCGATACTTTCGGCAATATTATCGGAGAACACCATGGCACAACAGAATCCACAGGCGTAACAACGAATCTGTCCGTAAGAGATATTAAGGATGCCTTTGCAAGAGGAGACAAGAACATACTTGAATCATGCGGAAGAGCAAGCTATGACATGGAAGTGCTTATTATTGACGAAAAGGGTAAACAGGTCACTAATGGAGTGGGCGAGATGATCATTAGAGGACCTGGCATGGCTGTAGGTTACTGGAGAAAAGAACCTGAAACAAAAAAAGCTTTCCGTGGTGAGTGGTTCCATACTGAAGATGTATGTTCAATAGACGCGCACGGATATATACGCGTTATCGATCGTTTAAAAGATATGATTATAACAGGCGGCGAAAACGTATATCCGGCAGAAGTTGAGAAAGTACTCCATTCTCATCCGGCTATAAAGGAATCGTGCGTAATTGGCACACCCCACCCGACATGGGGAGAAGCTGTAACAGCAGTTGTCGTTCTTAACAACGGTGCAAAACTGGAGCCGGCAGAAGTAACAGAATACTGCAAAGGCAAAATAGGCGGATACAAAGTTCCCAGAGTAGTTTATATAGTTCCTTCGCTTCCACGTAATGCTGCTGGAAAAATTCTAAAAAGAGAGTTAAGAGATCAGTATAGTGGTAAAAAATAAAGTTAATAAAATCTTTAATTAGTTTTTAAGGGATATGCCCCCGATCCCGGAAACGCAGGGGGCTTTTTCCTTTAGCATATATTTAGTATTATTATGTTAATGGAATCGGTTTAAAGCGCTCAGACAGGCTTAATATTATTTTAAAACTATAATATTCTCCACCCCGGATTATTTTCTCCATCCATTCCCCCAAGACGGAGAAGAGAAATAATCCGGGGCTTTAAAATCCGCAATTCGTCTCAAAACACCGCAACTCATCTCAAAATTATAATTTTATATAAATAGCTGACTTTAAATTGAAATACAGTACAATATTTTCTGCGGAATGCCTTCAAGGTTAATTTTTAAGTTTTAAAGGATATTGCTTTAGGCCTGAAAGGAGTACTAAAAAATTTTCGACCGACCGGATGTTGGAAATGTATTTCTATTTATAGCAAATAAAATGTAATTTCAAGATAAGTTGCAGGCATTTTTCATGGTAAGTAATAATTTAATTTATTAAAATGCTCTTGACAGCGAGTAGTCCGTATTTATTTATTATTTTTTAATTTTGCGTTAAAGAGGAAAGCCTATGGGAATGACAATTACAGAAAAAATTTTAGCAAAACACGCCGGAAAAGAAACGGTTGTTCCCGGCGAACTGATCGAGGCTAAAGTCGACCTCGTTCTGGGAAACGATATAACAGCACCCATTGCCATTAAAGAATTAAAAGACCTTGGTTTAAAAAAAGTTTTTGATAATGAAAAGGTCGTGCTTGTTGCCGATCATTTTACACCTAACAAGGATATCCTCTCGGCAGAGCAGGTAAAAATACTCAGAACTTTTGCCCGTGAATTCGGAATAGTTCATTTTTACGATACCGGAAGAGTCGGCGTTGAGCATGCGCTCCTACCAGAACTAGGACTGACAAGGCCGGGTATGCTTATAATCGGCGCAGACTCGCATACATGCACATACGGAGCCTTAGGCGCTTTTTCAACCGGTGTAGGCTCAACAGATATGGCTGCTGCTATGGCAACAGGCAGAACATGGCTTAAAGTGCCAGAATCGATGAAATTTATTATTAATGGCAAACTAAATAAATATGTTACAGGCAAAGATCTTATTCTGCATACAATAGGCGACATCGGAGTTGACGGAGCACTTTACAAGGCTATGGAGTTCACCGGCAACACCATAAGCAGCCTGACTATTGAGGGCAGGCTTACAATGGCTAATATGGCTATTGAAGCAGGCGGGAAAAACGGTATTTTCGAAGCTGATGATAAAACAATTGAATATATAAAGAGCAGAACAAAATTGCCTTTTGAAATATATACCAGTGATGATGATGCTTCGTACGTTGATATTATAGAATATGACGCATCAAAAATTGAACCTTTAATAGCCTGCCCGCATCTGCCGGAAAACACAAAGCAGGCAAGAGAAAGCGGAATTAAAATTGACCAGGTTGTTATAGGCTCGTGCACAAACGGACGAATTGAGGATCTTAGACTTGCCGCTCAAATTCTCAAAGGAAAAAAAGCTCATAAGGATGTAAGGCTTATTATTATTCCGGCTACACAGGAAGTTTATGCAGCTGCTATGAAAGAAGGGCTTTTCGACATATTTCTGCAGGCCGAGGCTGCTATCTCAGCTCCGACATGCGGGCCATGCCTTGGAGGTCATATGGGAATACTTGCAAAAGGCGAAAAATGCGTGGCTACGACAAACAGGAATTTCGTAGGAAGAATGGGCCACCCCGGAAGTGAAGTATATCTTGCAAATCCTGCAATCGCAGCTGCATCGGCAATCGCTGGGAAAATCGTTCATCCTGATGAAATAAAATAACCGGAGAATATTATGAAAGTTACAGGAAAAGTATGGAAATTCGGCAATAATATAAATACAGATGAAATAATTCCGGCAAGATATCTGAATGTATCCGACCCGGATGAACTCGCAAAACACTGTATGGAAGATGCAGATCCTAAATTCATGCAGAAAAAATCCGACGGCGACATAGTAGTAGCAGGGGAAAACTTCGGCTGCGGTTCTTCAAGGGAACATGCACCTATTGCGATTAAAGCAGCAAAAATATCGTGCGTGCTGGCAATTTCATTTGCAAGGATATTCTTCAGAAACTGCCTTAACATGGGACTTCCTATACTCGAGGCGTCTGATGCAGCCAGGGAGATCAATGAAGGCGACACAATAGAAATTGACTTTGATAGCGGGGAAATTAAAAATAAAACTACAGGCAAAGTCTACCATGCAAAACCATTCCCGCCATTCATGCAGGACCTGATTGCAAAAGGCGGCCTCATGAATAAAATTAAAAGCGAATTGTCTAAATAACAATAAATACTAAAAGGTTATTCCTTCAGATAAAGACGTTCTAAGTAGAGTTCAAAATATCTATATTATATTTAAATAAGCTGTTATTGAGGTTTAATATTGTTGCTGTCAGTAATATCATCGCCTTTATCATGGAACGACATTATGTACCAGTCGCCTCTCTTTTTTAAGGCAGGAATTTTGAGTAATTTTGATATTAACTGAGCCTGAGGCAGATTGGGGATATCCTGTATAAAGAAATCCGTAAATTCAAGATCTATTTTCATGTCGCCCGGTATCCTGGTGGTTCCCGCAGCCGGCTTGCCGAAGGCTCCATCCATCCTGAGCCTTATATCCGGTGAATTAAACAGCATGGAATTAATATAAAAATTATTCCCGGCTGCATTGATATTTCCGTAAATCTTATTGAATTCAATATTGCTCAGCTTGTATTTTAGTTCGGAAAGCCAAATCCCTAATCCTTTCTGTATCCCCGTATTTACAAGCTTTCCCTTGTCTATATTAAATTCAATTTTACCTTTTAAAAGATCGAATTGTCCAGTTTCCTTATTTACTCCAAATTTAATTTCCGTATTGCCTTTTGCAATTCCGAAAAAACGACCGGATAATTCACTATTTAAATTTGCAAGATTCTGGACTTTTATTTCCTGGAAACCGGCATTTAATTCCATATATGGTTCATTCCTGGAAAAATCGACATACCCGTTCCCTTTAATATTGCCTCCCATAAAACCTATCGATGCCTGATTTAAATTTATTCGGTTATTTATTACAGAATAATTCAGTGATGCGTTTGAAAAATTATATTTATTAATATTTAAATTATCAATATCAATCCGTCCGGAAACTTCCGATTTAATGTTAAATTGTGAGGAACTCTTTTTGCTGCCGGCCTCTTTTTCAGTAACATAGGTAAATTCCCTGGCATTAAAATTAAGAATAATTTTCTGAAAATTATTGCCCGAAGTGCTTATGGATAATAGTCCGGGCTGGTCATAAACTGAAACCGGTATCTTTTCTTTGTAAATAATATTGTTTTTAATTGAAATATCTGAGGTTACCGTTAAAATATTTTTTCCATTACTTCTGTAAGAAACATTTTTTAAATTCAGATTTCCTGAAAAATTTTTATATTCGCATGAGATGTTTCCAGTAACCCAGCCGTATAAATTGTTTAAAATATTACTGTTTAAAAATGTTAATAATCCTTTTGCGTCAATTAGACTCGAATCAATATCGGTAATATTAAATCTGATCAGACTATCTTTTATTTTACTGCTAAAAGAAAAAAAGATTTGATTAATAAAAAATTTGGATTTTTCGACTTCTCCTCTTATCTTTATCAAATCAACGGTTTCTTTATTAAGATCAACCCTGCATTTTCCATCGGCATTCACAATTTTGGAATTTGTTAAGTACGAATCTCCTTTTGCAAATCCCTCGACAAAATCTTTTGTTATTTTTAAACCGGTAACATTGCCGGTAAAATTAGTAAATGGCAAAGACAAATCTTTTACCCACTTGTATACCCAAAGCAGGGAACACTTCTTAAGCCTGCAGTCGCCTGTAACTTCAAAATCATTTTCAAATACAGAAACGCCTATTTTATCAGAATAAATTGTGCCGCGTTCTTCAGGTAAAATAATAATACAGTCCGTTACTGCGAATGAATCGCTAACATGGATGTTAACCGTTCCGTTAAAAACATATCTGCCTTCCAATGGCTTTAAAATATCAGGCGGATTTTTTAATGTTATTTCCGCATTTTTAAATTTAATTATGGATATTTTTGTTTTAATTCCTGATTCGCTGCTGTTTTTAAGATCAAGCAGCAATTTCCCAAGATTGGATTTTCCATCATCGTATATAATATGTATTTTAAAATTATTTAATACTATACCGCTGATGATGAATTCTTTTTTAAGAAGAGGCAGCAGAGAAAATTTAATATCTGCTTCCTTTACAGAAGCAAGTATGTCCTTATCCGGTATTTTATCGTCTGTATATAAATTATTATAAATGCGGATATTCTTTAAAGTAATACCCTGGAGACCGTAATCGATTTCCTGAATAATTATTTTTCTTTTTAATGTTTCTTCAGCGCTGGAGATTATAATGGACAGTATTTTATCTTTAGGGAAATAATGATAAACAAGAAATGCGCTTAATGAGATTGCTAATATTGCGGTGCCGGAAATAATAAGAGCAAATTTAAAAAACCTTGCTTTCTTCACGTTTTTTATCCATCATTGCTTTTTTCTTGAAGTACTGCACGCTCTTTTCCAGCTCTTCCAGGTTTTTACAAACAAGTTTTCCGGATTCCAGAGTAAAAAATTTATCTTCCAGAAGCTGATTTATGTATGGGCCGCCTTTCTCGTGCGGGACGCCGACCAGCTGCAAAAGCTCGTTAGTACCGAATTCAAAGTTATGCGGCTGATGCTGATGTATAGGAATTTTTTGCTTCTCCAGCTGCAGAAGCAGAGTATCGTATATTCTGGCCATCGGATCTTTTATAGTAAGATTCTCAAGCTGACGGTATGCTGTCCATATTCTTTCACTCAATATGCTGATGATCTTGATAGCTAGTTGAGGTTTCATGTGAACCATTTCTTCAAAGTTAGCCTTTGTTATAGCCATCAGGTTAACATCGCCGAAAGAAATTGCTGACGCGTTCCTGGGTTTGTTGTCGAGCAGCGACATTTCCCCGAAAATATCCCCCTGTTTAAGCACTGCAAGAAGCATTTCCTCATCACCGCTTATTTTCGTTATCTTAACTTTTCCGCTTTGTATAATATAGACTTCTCCACCTGGTTCATTTTCGCAAAATATCATTGTATTATCCGGATATACCTTTCTCAGATCCAGGGATTCCTGGACAGGAGCCTTAAGCGGAGCTTTCATGGTTTTAAGGCTGGAAATTGCGTTTTCCACATTATGTCCTTTCGGACAGTGCTCAAGATATTTCTGATATGCGTAGATTGCATGCCGTAAAGCTTTCTTTTTATAGTAATATTCACCAATCGCGAATATATGTTCAGGATTTTCTTCTGCTGCTTCCTGCAGTGTAAGCCGTGTTACCGCCTGATTAAAGCTGCGGAGTTTCCTGCTGAAAAACCTGATGATCTTCATGGCGATTACCGGGTTTTTCTGGATCAGCATGCCGAACTGTTCCCTTTCAACCGATATCAGGGAAACATTCGATACTGCAACCGCTGTCTCAATCCTGGCGCGGTTGCTCATACATGAGATTACTCCGAAAAAATCTCCCGGTCCAAGAAGACTGGCAGTGTCGTCTGCAATCGTAGGATTTTCTTTTATAACCTTAACATTGCCGCTTCGTATAATATAAAAATTGTCGGCGTTTTTTTTACCCTCTACAATAATGAAGGATTTTGTAAGATAATTTACAACCTTAAATTGAGTTGTAGTCATTTTCTCCTCAATAGGAAAACGGAACAGTTACAATAATGTTATACTTATCTGCGTAAAATATCAAATAACTTCATAATTGGATAATGTTAATTATAGTAACAATTATCATAATTAAAATCGGCATAAAATCAAGCATTTTCAAGAAATAATATCTTATTTCCTTTAATAAATTAAAATATCTCCATTATTGCTTCTGCCATCAGTTTATAACCGTCTTCATTAGGATGGACAAGATCCTCCTGGACAAATGTCCTGAAATGAGTCTTATCCTTAATATGACCTTCCCAGTATTTATCCACCCTTGCGATCGGTATATTATTTTTCACTGCAATATTTTCCAGGACATTATAAAAAATTTTGGCCACTTCGCTTTCTATATTATATCCCATATATATTGAAGTTATAATAATTATATCCACATCAAGTTTTTCGTTCAGGCGGCTGATAATTCCCTGTATATTTTTACTGTATTCTGAGGGAGAATAACCTGTAAAAGCGTCATTTAAAGCGAACTGGACAAAAACAGCGTCAGGTTTATGTTTTATAACATCCCTTTCCAAACGACCAAGACCCCCGGAAGCAGTATCTCCGGGGATTCCTTTATTTATTATATTAAGACTGCAATCCGGATACTTTTCCAGAAGCATTTCCTTTAAATAATCCAGGAAACCCTTATCTACAAGCCATCCGTATGTAAGCGAATCCCCAAGAGCAGCTATGGTTACAGGATTTCCCTGTTCCATCTTTTTTATTGTTTTTTCAGATCTCATTTAAAAAATTATTTCCTTAAATTAATAAAAATAGTTGCAAACAAAATAGGAATTATCGCAATATCTTTGCAATAATTATTTATATTGACTTTTTAAAATAAGTTCATTATTCTTGCTGCTAATATTACAAGATTATTACATTTAGCCAGGCCTAAATGCAATAATCTTTTATCCGCTTTTATTTTATGCGGCTTTTTTCGCAAAACGGTTCAAATCATGGATAACAGCAGTGAAATACGTGTATATTTTTAACCATTATTTTAAATTTTAGAGGAAAACAGCACTTAAATTTGCTGATAATAATATGAAAAATAAATCGGATAATAAAGAATCATTATGGCCTGATCTGGATGTTAAAGTCCGTTATAAAAAAGATAACAGTTTTATGTATCTTTACCAGCAATTCTCGAAATATAAAGATTCAAAATTATATAAAGCTATTTACAACCATCCCTTTGTTTCAATAACTATTTTAATTCTTTGGGGTGTCTTTATATTAATATTATTCATGACTATATTATTTACACTATATAAAAAGTCCTGAATATATTCCGCATTAATCAAAGACCTCATATACAGTATCATCAATAACAAATCTGATTTTTTTTCCAAGGGAATAAAATTCTGCAACCTCAGGCCTGTTCTTTAACAGGTCAAAGTATTCTTTTCCTGCGAAACGAAGCTGTACTGATTTGTCCCTCTTTTTTGTCTGAATTTTAGAGTCTATCCAGTACCCGCCCGCGTTGTAAACTGCCCGGCCTTGGATGTTCTTCACCTGCCCTGCCTGGCCCTGTGCTTCGCCCGGCTTTCCCGCAAAACCGATACGGGAAATGCTTTGCTGTGCGTCGCTCACTCTGACAGCATTGTTCAGAGCCTGGAATTCCTGGCTCGGCAGAACGGAAGCTGCCCCGGATTTTTGCGTCATTGCCCGGTATTCCATTTCGCTTCTCTTTGCCATGTCCTTCACTTTCGGGGCAATGTTCCCGATAGTCTGATCGTCTTCCTTAAGCTCTCCGCCGGAGATGCGCTTTCTCTCGTCTTCAAGTATAAGATAGCTTGTGTACGGAGTAACGATCCCGTATTTACGTGCGATTTCCGTTACCTCTCCAACAAGCTCTTTATCTTCGCCGTTAAGCCTTATCTGATCAAGCAGATACCCAACGTAACGCGCGGCCCACAAATAAGGGATAAAGTCATTCTTTACGTTTTCTTTTCCCGTAAAATTGACTTTATACTCATATCTTTGAACCTTATCTTTTACCCTGCCTTCAAGTATAACTTTCACATCCCCGCTGCCGTTATATGCCCCCAGCAGCGTAAGGGACGACCCTTTGAAAATATCCGGCAGATCCCTGGGATATGTTTTATATGTCTTAATGTTTCCCGCAAACGTAAGTTTGATATCCGTAAGCACAGGCGACTGCACTTTTGAATAAAAATTAGATATCTTTACTTCGATGTCTTCTTTTGGAGAGATGTAATATCGGTATGCTTTTGTTTCTTTTGTGATCTTGTCCAGAAGATGCGTATTGATATCATAACCTATTCCGAAAGTAAAAATTCTTACACCGGACTTATTAATTTTTTTTATTTTGTTTACTAATTTGTCCTCGTCGGTTTCTCCAATTGTCGGTTTGCCATCAGTAATAAAAATTATTATATGAGGCCTGCCGCCATCCTTTGCAGATAAAGCAAGATTGAGCGCTTCCTCAATATGCGTCCCGCCTATAGCTCTCATGTTATCAATGAATTTTTTTGCTTTATCTATGTTGACTGTGTCTGTTTTTGCAGGATTACCGAACAATGCCTCTGCTTCAGTTGAGAACCTGATGATCTGGAAGCGGTCGCCCTTGTTGAGATTATTCACGCAAAAAAGCAGCGCCTTCTTTGCCTGATCGAGCTTTTCGCCTGCCATGCTACCGGAAACATCTAGCACAAAAGTAATATCTTTCTCGCTAATGACGTTCTCTGCTGCGCCAAGGCCGGGGCTTGCGCTAAGAAAAAAATACCCGTCCTTATTTTTTTCCCTGTAAGTCAGCACGGAAAGCCCTACCCCGGATTTGTTCGTATCATAATACAGATTAAAATCAGTATCCGGTTTAACATCTTTCTGTTCAAAACTCACAATTGCATGATTTTCGCTTTTACGGATAATCTCCGTTTCATGGCTTGTGCAATATATATTTTTTAAGCTTTCGCCGGATTTAATATCAGCATAAATTGAGACATCTTTAAGAGGCTTTGCTGAAAATTTTTCAGTATTTAACGGATAAATATATTCAATTGTGCCGTTATCTTTTTCCAGGATTTGTGTGTAGGATATTTTTACCCGCTTTGCAGAACGCGGCTCAATCGGGAATATTCGCACCTTAAAGATGCCCCTGCCCTGATATTCCAGCAGCGCCGGGTCGAGCGACTTCCGCACTATATCTTCGTATATCTGACGTGCTTTATGAGCATCCAGAATCTCGGCTACTGTTTCTGCACCGTTGATGAACATCGTGAACTTTTTTATTACAGCGTCTTCTGGTATTGGGAAAATGTAATAGCCTTCGAGTGTCGCCGCGGTTGGATTATAAAATTCCTGGTCTATGTTTGTTACTGAGCTCTGATCCTGTATATCGATTTTCACGCGGTGATACCTGACCTCAAGCGGGAACGGAGTCCTGATAATATTGCGCGGCGGTTCCGGTACAACGATGAATCCGTCGGCAAAGAGTTTTCCGGAAAAATATAATATTAATGCCATAACAAGTATATATTTTAACATTTTCATAATCTTACTCCTTCTTGATAAACTCTCTTGTGTCCATTATGAGAGATCTCTCTTTTCTACATAATTTGCAGCACATTATGGCATTCTTAGCGGCACATGCCGCGCTCTTTACGATGTCAATAAGGGCGACCGGCCGATCGCCCTTATGCAACGCACTCTTTTATTTAAATTTGAACTCCTTTTTCTCAGCCTGATCGCGCACTGTTTTTATGATTGCAGCGTCCAGCGTATTATCTTTGGATTGCTTCTTCATTTCGCTTTCGACATATTTGCGCCTGTCTTCATTAAGGGCATTTATTTTCTTTTGAACTTCAGCTCTTTTCTTTACTAATTTATCAACATATTCCTTTCTTTCCTTTCCTGTTAATCCTTTCATTTCAGCAGGCAGCTCATCATCCTTAAGCTTCTCAATATCTACATTGCCTCTTTCTGTTGCATCAACAACGTCCCATGACGCGTTATTGTACTGTCCCGAAGCCTTGGCAACCGATCTCTGCACTACTGCTTCTGCGCTTACTGACGCAGCGTTCATGTCCTGCTTAGCCTGCTTTTCTTTCTTCTCGCGGCCTGCAGTTCCGTACGCAATGTAAGTCTTGTTAAGCTCAGCGCCAAGCTTTGCTATCTCTTTATCCTGCGGAGCTTCTATATAAGCGATTTCCTGATTCTGGTCAATATTGACATATTTGCCATCCGCAAGATCAGCTCCATCTTTCCATTTTGTATCAACGCCTTCTTTGTAATTTCCGCAGAAAATCGTATTCACTATTATGCCTTTTGAAATAGCGTTTTTGCATGACTTAACATAATCGACCTTGCCCTGCGTAAACGGCTCATTGCCTGCAATAAATATTACTTTATAAGTATCCTTATTCTGGCTCCAGCCGAGGTTCTTTACGGCAGATTCGATCACCTGCCCGCAGTATTCGTCTCCGCCGTTCGTGCTAAGGCTGAAAAGCTTTTCGGATACTGTGTCAAGATCGCCTGTAAGCGGAAGCACTTTGCGTATATAGCCGTCCTGTGATGAAAGGCCGCTGTTCCCGTACTCATAAAGTGCAACCTCTATGCTGGGGCTTTTTCCGTTTCTCTTTGCGATTGCGAGCTCGTTCACTATCTTCCACAGCTGCGACTTTGCCTGATTAATAAGTCCGTCCATGCTGTTGCTGGTATCGAGCAGTATTGCCATCTGTATCAGTTCTTTTTTTTCTTTCTGCGCAAATGCGCTGCCTGTAAACGTCGAAAATAGAATTGTGCTTATAAATCCTGCACATAACAAAACCGAACTAAATCTTTTTAAATATGGTCTCATATATGAGCCTCCTTTATTATTTTTCAAAATCCTTTTTTTCTTTATGCAATATTAGACAAAAACAGCCGGGAAAAGTTCCGGAATTTAAGAATATTTTATTTTAATATTTTATAAAAAGCCAGTTAAAAATGATCCTGTTTAGAGGGCAAACTTGGGGTTTAATAAAAAATTAAGGCAGTAAAAATTTTTTTACTGCCTTAAAAGAAGCTCGATTGAATAATTAAAAAAAAATAAATTCCTGAGAAATAATTATTTATTCCTCCAGATTGTACTTAAAAGAAACCTTTACCTTAACCCTGTACTCGATTACCCTGCCGTTTTCAAGTCTCATATCCATCTCTACGACTTCAGCGACACGTAAATCCTTAAGGTTCTTCGCTGCCGACTCAACTGCATTTCTTGCGGCATCTTCCCACGATTTTAAACTTGATCCGATAATCTCAATTACTTTATATATGCTTTCCATAAAAACCCCTGAGTTATAGATTGTTAATAGGTTATTACAAAACACATAACTCCGGAGTCAATTAAGATTTATTTATAAAATATTTATTTTTATTTAATATAATCAATTTTAACTTTCAGTCTTACATTGCCGGTTTTATTGTTTTTGTAGGAGGGTGTTTTTTCCTGACTCAGATTGCCGAAACTGCTTATTCGATTTAAAAAATATTTTTGATGTTGGACCGGTATTTCCACAATAATATATTGATCCGGATGTTTTCTGTCCAATTCCTGTTTAATTATTTTACCTTTCATTTCAAGAACAGCTTTTCTAATCTCCGCTATTGTTGCATCCGCGTTCATTTCCTGTGTTTCGGATTCAGCTTTCGGCTTAAGAGCTTCCGATTGCTGCTCCTTCTTTGCTTGTGCTATTGTTACAGATTCAGCAGCTTCTCTGCTTTTTTCCATGTCGATCGGAGCACCTGCTGCTTTATCTTTGCTAAAGCGATCTGCTTTAAAAACATTCGATGCTTCATCGAGTTCTGCAGGGCTTGCAGGATGAGGAGCGCTCCTCACGCTGTCATCGATCCGGGCATTCTCATAGCGTACAGTAGACAGAGCCAGCCTGTATACCGCAAGCTCCGCATGAATCGCTTGTCTGGTTTTGCCGGCTTTGGCAAATGTTTGCTCATCTTTTGAGACCGCAGCGACAGATGGCTCTTTTTTTCTTATCTCCGTTTGCAGCGACCTTTCAACAACAGCTAAATCAGTTTTCTTATCCATTACGCCGGAACTGTCTTTAAAGTCAAATTTCTCTGCAACATTCATGCTTTTGTTAATCTGATCCGCCGGATAAATAAATATAATAATTAATAGAGCAACAGCAGCCACACCGAGAACCTCAACCGGAACCTTAATCTTCAGAGGAAAAAATAAAATCCGCGCTATTTTCCGAAAACCCGATTGCTTATCAATGCGCTCGTTCATTTGTTCAAGGAAATCGGCCGGAGCCTTAGCCTGTTTAAGGGAAGCCATTTCCTTCTTATATTTCTTAAGTGAAGCAAGCTCAGTACTGCAGTCTTTACAGGACGCTACATGCTTTTTGACAATGGCAGATAAATCCTTGCTCAATTCGTTTTCTGAATATTCATCAAGGAGTTTTTGTATTTCGTGACAGTCCATATTACATAACTCCTGTTAATTTTTCTCTTAATTCCTGCCTGGCTCTTGCGAGCCTTGACTTGACTGTGCCCATATTAAGTCCGGTTATAGAGACTATTTCTTCATAAGATTTATTTTCAATATCGCGTAAAACTATTAATATCTTCTCCCTGCTCTTTAATGAATCAACAGCATTCTGAATTATTGTTTCTCTTTCTTTTTTTTCATATAATTTTTCCGGGTTAAACGAGTTGTCGCCTGCTTTTATTCCCGGATTGCGTTCCCATGAAGATTCATTTACAGGTAGCGGACAATCCAGGCTCACTGCCTTTTTTTTCATTCTTGACGATAATGACGATATATTATTTTTACATGTATTTACTGAAATCCTGTACAGCCATGTGCTGAAACTTGATCCGAATTTAAATGTTTTCAAGTTGCTGAACACTTTAATGAATATCTCCTGCGCGCAGTCATTTGCCTCATCGTAATCGCCAAGCAAACGATAGCACAGATTATAGACACTATCCCTGTATTTCAGCACCAGCTTATTAAAGGCAGCTCTGTCATTGCTGTTTCCCAGAAAAGCCTTTATCAAACTGAAATCTTCATCCCGCTGCAATTTATTCTTTCTTTCATTCATTTAGACAAATACTCTGCTCAATAGTTCCCATAATTCGTTATATTTTTCGGATATTTACTAAAAATTCAAGTTATTTCTTTAAAATATTTATTATTAAAATATAGAATATTTCCATCTATAGATTTTGCCGAAATATATATTGACTGCAATATAAAAAGTAATTACTATTACAGGAAAAATCTCCAGGAGAAAGCATCAATGAAAAAATTTATTTGCGCGGTATTTTTTATAATATCTTTTATTATTTTTCCTCTGTTTCAGAGTTCGTTGTCGGCTGAGATGAGCGTAGGCGCTTCCACATGGTATTGCTGGTGGAAAGCATCGGGAGACACTAATGACATGAACCTTAAACCTACATTGCTTTACGGCCCGGCTGCTTCCGTACGAATAAACGATTCATGGAGTATAGCAGGCGTATTTTTATACGGACAATTTACCGGCAAAGAAAATACCGATGGCAGCCCGGACAATATCTCCAGATTCGATTCCGATCTCTCTTTGAATTATAACATTAATCGTTATTTTAAATTATTCGGCGGCGGAAAACTCATGGGATTTAACTGGGATTCAAGTCAAGACAGCGGGAAGCACTGGAGCGCCGGTCCCGGACTTGGTATCGGAAGCACTTTGCCTCTGGTAAGCAATTTATATCTGCTCTTAAATTTATCCGGTACATATTCATGGGGCAAACATGATGGCGACAATAATGGCGATAATAATAACGGCAGCATAAAGGAAAATACTTTTAACACGAACGCGTCTCTTGCTTATTACTTTGCATCAGCCTCTACTTCCGTAAATCTGGGTTTTAGATATCAATATTTATTTATTGATAATCCCGGTGAAAATAAAAATGACACTTTTTATTTTTACGGTGGTACTTTATCGGTTGTTTATTCTTTTTAGAAATATGTATTTATTAACAAAATTTTCCTGCGGATTTTATTAATTCTTTATCGGGGTGATATTATGATTATTCAAAAGAAAAATATTTTTGTTATTAGCGTTATTTCCCTTGTACTGATAATGAGCCTATCATGCAGCAAAGATAATACTGCTCCGAAAGAATCCTCTATACTGATAGTGCAGACTGTCCTCGGCGATGTAAAAATACAATCAGGCAATGAAACTGTAATTCCATCCACAGGCTTCGCGATTAAAGAAAACAGCATTATAAAAACAGGAAAGCTTTCCATAATCGACATCAAATATAAAGACAGCGGAATAATCAGGATAAGCGAGAACACAAATATAAATGTTTCTCGTCTTGTTTCTTCCGAAAAGTCAGACGAAACTCTGATGGAAATGTCGGAAGGCAAAGTCTTTATTACGGTCACCAAGTTGCTGAAGGATACGAAATTGCAGGTTAAGACCCCGACATCTGTTGCTGCTGTGCGCGGAACATCTTTCAGAGTATCCTCGGATAAAGGCATATCGCGAGTTGATGTATTAACCGGCAAGGTTAAAGTAAATCCCGTACAGGATAATATTATAATTGATAAGATAGAAAGAATAGTAGAACCGGACAAGGCAGTTGAAATAGATCAAAAAGATATTGTAAAAATTGTCGAGCAGAAGAAAAATATTGAAATTGTAACTCTGCAAAAAGAAGAAATAGCAGCTATAAAAGAAGAAGCGAAATTATTTAAAATCGATGACACGTTCAACGAAGAAATAAAAAATGAAATAAAAGAGATCGGGATAGAAACAAAACCTGCTGAAGAAATAAAAGATAATAAAGTTTATGAGGCTGAATTAATTAAACAATTGGAAAAAGTTAAAATTGAAAAAGAAGCGGAACTTAAAGAGAAAGAAATAAAAGCTAAAAAAGCTGCTCTGGAAGAAGAACAAAAGAAAAAAGATGAACAAAAAAACGCTGAAAAAGCACAGCTTAAGAAATTAGAACTGGAAAAGAGAGAAAAAGAAAAAGCCGCACAAGAACATGCCAAAGAGCTTGCAAAAGAGCAAGCACAACAAAAGCAAAAACAGGAAGAAAAGAAAAAAGAAGAATCACGCGTGAAGAATATACCGAATTTTTAAGCTCTGTGACTTAAAAATTCCGTATAATACTGGATATTTTATTTAAAAATAAAGATGCTACCAAACCAAGTCCCTGCAATTCAGAGATAGATCCGCAAAATTAATAAATATAAAATTGCTTAACAAGTTATGCAATAAAGGAGTTGTTTTACATGAAGATTGAAAAAAAAATCATCCTTATAACCACCTTAAGCTGCCTTATTTCTCTTCTGCTTTATCAGGGATTTTATATACTACATCTTTACAATGTAAAAACGGACAGCGTCGCAGAATTCCGCCGCGTGCTTATGGCGAATTATGATAATGACATCAAACACCAGGTAGAAAATACGGTTACAATGCTGGATGGTTTATATAAATTGCATAAAGCCGGGAAGCTATCCTTTGAAGAAGCAAAATACCAGGGCAAGGAACTTATAAGAAATATTAGATACGGTAAAGAAGGATACTTCTGGATCGACACATACGAAGGCATAAACGTTATGCATGCGTTTAAACCTGAGATAGAAGGAAAATCCAGAATTAATTCGAAAGACATAAAGGGGAAGCTCCTTATAAAAGAAATAATTGAGAACGGACGTAAGCAGGGAGGCGGATTTACCGACTATTATTTCACCAAGGGGAGCGGAACAGTACCGTTTCCCAAACGCGGGTATTCGCTGAATTTTGAGCCCTTTGAATGGGTGCTTGGAACCGGAAATTATTTAGATGATATTGAAGCAACAATTGAGCTTGAAAACAAATATTACACAAACGAAATTCAGGAAAAGCTACTGATTTCTATTGGTGTTTTTCTCGTACTTGTATTTTTTTCCATAATCACAGCCCGGCGTTATGCCCGCAAATTCGTAACAAAACCGGTCCAGAAATTGGTTAAAGCTTTCCGCGACCTTGCAGAGGGCGAAGGCGATCTGACCAAGAGAATTGATTTTAATTCCAGCGACGAACTTTCCGATCTTGCTAACTCCTTTAACGGTTTTACTGAAAATATCGCTAAAGTTATAAAAGACGTCCGCCTGATAGCAGACGCCCTTGCTTCAGCAGCTACGGAGATGCATTCCTCAACAGACGGATTTTCGGAAAACAGCCAGGGACAGGCTTCATCGGCTGAGGAGGCCACTGCCAGCACGGAAGAAGTCTCTGCTGAAGTCGATAATGTCGCGGCTCTTGCAGCAAAACAGTCCGAAAATCTTATGGAACTTCAATCAAGTATCAGATCCCTTACCGCGGAACTGGAAAACCTGGAGGCAAAAGTTAACGAATCAAGGGATATTACAAATGATATCGCTCAAAACAGTGATTACGGTATAAAGTCGCTTAATGAAATGAACGAAACAATGACCAGAATACAGGGAAGTTCAATGGAAATGGTCGGCATAGTATCGATAATTAATGATATATCGGATCAGATAAATCTTCTTTCCCTTAACGCTGCAATTGAATCTGCAAGGGCCGGCGAAGCAGGCAGGGGCTTTGCTGTTGTATCGGATGAAATATCGAAACTCGCGGATCAGACAGCAGGCAGCATTAATGATATAAGCAGGCTCATAAAAACAAACAACGCAGGGATTACCAAGGGAATAGAAAAACTGAATATTGCAAATACCAAAATTGGAGATATCTTAAAGGCCGTAAGTTCAATCAACAGTATGATAGGACAGCTTGTGGAAATAATGAAAGGCCAGGCAAGAACAAACAAGGAGGTAAATACCGGAGCGGAAAAAGTTAAGGATATGGCGGATGAAATAAGATCAAGAACCGGGCAGCAAAAATCCGCCATGGAAGAGATCGTCACAGTCATAACAAAAATCGGCGAACTCACTCAGTCGAGCGCTTCGGGCGCCCTTGAAATGGCTGCGACTTCAAGAGAGCTGTCTTTAATGGCAAAAGATCTCAATGAGAAAGTATCTTTTTTCAAGGTTTAAATCAGAATTTTTCCGGATTCTGATGTTATTGGCTTAGAGCGAATTTCGGCAAGTTATGCAACAAGTCTATTAAATTTATCTCTTATACCCTCTCAAGAATTTCCCTGGTAAGGTCCATGTAATCGTCAGCACCGCTGCTGCCTGGTTTATATTCGAAGATCGTTTTCCCCCAGCTGGGAGCTTCCTGCAGAGCCACATTTTCCCTTATCAGTGTCTTAAAGAGTTTTCCCGGAAGACGCTTCTCAATTTCATCTATTACTTCGTTATTGATCACTTTCTTGGCGCTATACATTGTGCCTATAATGCCGGTTATCTTCAGGTTCTTGTTCAGTCTTTTCTTAACCATTTCAACAGCTTCAAAAAGATTGTACATTCCATGGTATGGAAGGAACTGTACCTGCAAAGGAATAAAAATTTCATTTGAAAAACATAATGCATTCAGCGTAAGAATGCCGAGAGAAGGCGGACAATCGATCAGAACAAAATCGTACCCGTTTAAATTCTCCAGCGCGTCGCGCAAAAGAAACTCCTTTGCCGGTATAGCTATAAACTCAATCCCGCGCAGTTCAGGGCTAGAAGGCAGCACCTGTATCCCTTCCCTGTCGATCAATGTCTCCTGGTATGACACTTCACCTTTCATAACATCATAAATCGTTTTTTCAATATTAATTGGCTGATCGAATCTGTTCTGGCTTATACCGAAATGATAAGTGGACTGTGCCTGCGGGTCCATGTCAATTACCAGCACCTTTTTCCCCAGCCTGTTAAGACTGGCAGCCACATTAACAGTGCTGGTTGTTTTACCTACTCCGCCCTTGTTATTGGAGAATGATATTATTCTCATTTTTTCCCTTCCCTTCAACTTTAACTGCAACATCATCGTTTTCAATAGTGACATTCGCCTTTCCGCCATCCTTCAACTCCCCGAAAAGAACCTCATCCACAAAAAATGCTTTTACTTTAGTCTGTACCAACCGGCTGATTTCCCTTGCGCCGAATTGAGGCGAATAACCCTTCGCAGCAAGCCATCGACAGCATTCATCGGAAACATCAATTATAATATTTTTTTCACTAAGCTGTTTTTTGAATTCATCAATATATTTTTTAACGATTTTTAAAATAATTTCTTCACTTAATCCGTTGAATGTAACAATGGAATCAAGCCGGTTGCGGAATTCCGGAGAAAATATTTTTTCAACAGCTTCTGTTACGGCATGTCCTTCTATCTTCGCATCGCCGTAACCAATAACGTTTTTACCGATATCTCTTGCGCCGGCATTGGATGTCATAATAATGATGCAGTTATGGAAATCCGCCTTTTTACCGTTGTTATCCGTTAAAGTTGCGTAATCCATAACCTGGAGCAGCGTATTAAATATATCCGAATGCGCCTTCTCAACTTCGTCAAGCAAAAGCACAGAATACGGGGTTTTTCTTATAGCTTCAGTCAACAGCCCGCCCTCTTCATAGCCGACATATCCAGGGGGCGCACCGATAAGCCTCGCAACAGTATGCTTTTCCTGATATTCACTCATGTCGAAACGATGCAGTTTGATTCCCATTATGGACGCCAGTTGTCTGGCCAGTTCCGTTTTTCCGACTCCAGTTGGCCCCGCAAACAAGAATGAAGCTATTGGCCTGTCTGCATCGTGAAAACCCGCACGCGATCGTTTTATTGCATCAGCAACCAGCTTAATCGCTTCATCCTGGCCGAAGATATTCCTTTTCAGATCTTCCTCGAGGTCCTTTAATCCTTTTACTTCAGCAGCAGATACCGATTTAACAGGTATCCTTGCCATCTTTGCAACAATCTTTTCGATCTCGTGCGTTGTGATTATATCTGCAGCGCCGTCTTCCATTCTGTACATCTGCGCAAATGCGCCTGCTTCATCTATCACGTCAATAGCTTTATCCGGCAAATGACGGTCGTTAACGTGTTTTGCGGACAGCTCCACGGCAGCACACAGAGCCTCATCCTCATATTTTACATTATGATATGTCTCATATTTATCCCTGATGCCTAGCAATATCCTGTATGTTTCATCAATTGTCGGCTCCGGGATCTCTATCTTCTGAAATCTTCTTGAAAGCGCGTGATCCTTCTGGAAATATTTCGTATATTCCTCGTACGTCGTTGATCCGATGCATCTCATTTTTCCGGATGTCAGCACGGGCTTAAGTATGTTGGATGCGTCCATTGTGCCCCCTGAAACCGCGCCTGCACCGATAATCGTATGTATCTCATCAATAAAAAGAATGACGTTTTTAATTTCCTTAAGCTCAGCTATTATTTTTTTCATGCGGTCTTCAAAGTCGCCGCGGTACTTTGTGCCGGCCAGAATCGCTCCCATATCCAGTGAATATATAGTCGCATCTTTCAGCGGCCTGGGTACTTTTCCGGACGCAATCATCTGGGCAAGTCCTTCGGTAATTGCAGTTTTACCAACGCCGGCATCGCCCACGTGAATCGGGTTGTTTTTAAACCTTCTGCAAAGCACCTGTATTGTCTGTTCCAGTATTTCTTCCCTTCCGATGATCGGCTCAACTTCATTATTACGTGCTTTCTCAACAAGTTCAACCGCAAATACCTGAAGATAACTTTTAGTTTTTTTCTTTTCCTGCTCTTTGCCCTGCTTATCCCTTGCCTTATCGATCTTCTCGTTAATATCCTTAATATAATAGTCTTCCGGCATAACAGAGATGCCGTGAGAAATGTAATTAAGCAAATCGAGCTTTGTTATGCCTTCTTCCTGAAGAAAATAGGCAGCATAAGATTCTTTCTCGTCTAAAATTGCAGCGTATATATCGCCTATATCCAGTTCGTTCTTCTGCGCGCTGGTTATGTGCCAAATAGCTTTTTCCATTATATTCTGGAACCCAACTGACTGGTTAGGCTCCTTTCCCTGAACAACAGGTATATTTTTCTTTAAGTGATCTTCGATCTTTGTCCTTAACCTTTCAATATTCGCACCGCAGTTCTCAATTATTCGTTTGCTTCTTTCAAAAAAAAGCGAGGCATATAAAAGATGTTCAGGCGTGAGATACTCATGATTCCTTGCCGTTGCTTCATTGAACGCGGACATTATTATCTGATTCAGTTCTTCATTTATTTCCATGACTTATTATTTTCCCTGTAAAACTTCCGAGAATAACGCAATGTTATTAACGCCTGCTAAAAAACCTCTATGCTTCTTCAAAACTGCATTTCAACGGAAACTGCCTTTTCTTTGCCATTTTATGCACTTCAGATATCTTTGTTACAGCAATATCATAAGTGTATACGCCGCATACTCCGATTCCCTTTTTATGTATATCGAGCATTATCTTTGTAGCCTCGGCAGCCGGCTTGTGAAAGACTTTCATTATTACTTCAACGACAAAATCCATGGTAGTATAATGATCATTGTGCATAAGGACCCTGTACATCTTCGGATGAGCCAGCTTTTCTTCAGGCTTGACTTTTAAAGCACTTTCCAAAGACTCATCAGTTCCACCGGAATCGTTTGTCCCGTTAGCCTCATCATTCTGTGCCATATAAAAAATCCAATTCTGTTTAAAAAAATAATTTTAAGCAGGATATTATATTATATCACAAATACATTATACATGACAAGTTTAGCAAGTATTTTTATTATAATGACTTGCAATTTTATATCTATAATAATATTATTTCCTGTAAATTGTTATTTTTCAGGACAATTTTTAATTTATAAGCAAACCGGATTATCTTTACGAATATTTGTTTAAGAGTAAGGAAGAGTACGAACTAAAATTTTATACAGTTACTTTATCTCAATTTAACATATTAGTTCCGGAACACTCTCGAACTTTTCTATATTAATTGGAGAAATCATTATGGAAGAATATATTGATGTCCCAAAAGGAGTATCGCTCGAAGTTATTGAAGGTGTTGATACAGGCACAAGGTTTGCAATTGACAACAAAACAATAACTATTGGACGGGCAGACGCGTCCGATCTTAAGTTAACTGACGAATATGTTTCCAACAAGCATTGTCAGATAGTATTCCGCGAGGATCACTTTACAGTTATAGACCTGCAAAGCTTAAACAAAACAAAAATAAATGACAACGTTTTTCAGCAAAGGAATCTGGATAACGGGGATATTTTATCGCTCGGCAAAACAAAAATTAAGTTCCTCTGGGAAAAGCAGGATAATTAAACGCCTGTTTAACCGGATAATTTAAGGATGAGCTGATAATATATCCTGCCTCCCTGAAAAATAGTTTCTTGACTTAAAACTCCGAATTTGCAAAATCGTGTAAAAATTTTTGGAAGATAATTAAATGGGCGATTCGGTATTCTATAAAATATTAAGTGAACATATAGCAGAAGGAGAGCCGGTACCAGGTAACGAGATTGGCATAAAAATCGACCAGACGCTTACTCAGGACGCAACAGGGACACTTGCATATCTTCAGTTTGAGGCAATGGACATTCCACGAGTTAAGACAGAGCTTTCTGTTTCGTACGTGGATCACAATACTTTACAGATGGGTTTTGAGAACGCAGACGATCATAAATATCTGCAGACGATGAACGCGAATTACGGTATTCATTACTCGAAAGCCGGAAACGGGATCTGTCACCAGGTTCATCTTGAGAGATTCGGGCGTCCCGGAGCAACGCTTCTGGGCTCCGACAGCCACACTCCTACAGGCGGCGCTCTCGGGATGATAGCCATAGGCGCAGGCGGCATTGAAGTAGCAGCAGCTATGGGAGGCGGCCTGTTTTATTTTTTATGCCCCAGAATCATCAATATTAATCTGCGTGGAAAATTGCGTCCGTGGGTAAGCGCCAAAGACATTATACTTAAAGTGCTTGAGATACTGACAACCAAAGGCAACGTAGGTTTCGTTGTGGAGTATACAGGTGACAGCATAAAAACCCTGTCTGTACCTGAACGCGCCACAATTACGAATATGGGAGCAGAACTCGGCGTAACAACCTCTATTTTCCCAAGCGACGAAATTACACGCGCTTTTCTGAAAGCGGAGGCAAGAGAATCAGTTTGGCGTGAAATAATCCCGGACAATAATGCCGCTTATGACAGAACAATAGATATTGATCTTTCAACGCTTGAACCTATGATAGCCTGCCCTCACTCTCCCGATAACATTAAAAAAGTGTCGGGAATAAAAGGAATAAAAGTCGATCAGATTGCTATAGGCAGTTGCACTAATTCATCCTATAAGGATTTAATGATAACTGCTGAAATTCTAAAAGGGAAAAAAGTTCATCGGGATGTAAGCCTGATAATAGCGCCGGGTTCAAGACAGGTTCTTGAGATGATTGCGCAAAACGGAGCTCTTGCCGATATGATCGCATCGGGAGCAAGATTAATGGAATCTGCATGCGGGTTCTGCATAGGCGCCGGCCAGTCACCTGTAACTGAAGGAATTTCTCTCAGAACAAATAACCGGAACTTCAAAGGGCGGTCGGGAACAGATTCCGCGCAGGTGTATCTCGTAAGCGTTGAAACCGCAGTTCTATCGGCTTTAAAAGGAGAACTTGTCAGTCCTCTCGATTATCCGGAATCGGACTATCCAAGGATAAATACACCGGATAAATTCCTGATTGATGATTCGATGATTATACCTCCATCAGAAAAAAAAATATCCGGGAATAAAATAAAAATAATTCGGGGCCCGAATATAGGCGATCCTCCATTTACCGATCGCCTGATGAATGAGATGAACGGAATAATCGGACTTAAAGTGGGCGATAAAATAACAACCGACCATATTATGCCCGCAGGCGACAGGTTAAAATACCGTTCAAATATTACAAAATATTCTGAATTTGTTTTCGAAAATATTGACCGCGAATTTTCCGGAAGGACTCTGGAAAACAAGAAAAAAAATATTTATACTGCAATTACAGGCGGAGAAAGCTACGGCCAGGGATCCTCAAGAGAACATGCCGCTATTTGTCCTATGCATCTGGGAGTAAGGCTTGTAATTGCAAAATCATTCGAAAGAATTCATGTTTCAAATCTAATTAATTTCGGTATACTTCCACTGACTTTTAAAAATAAAGATGATTATGATAGAATAAATCAATATGATGGTTTTAAAATACATAATCTGATAAGCCAAATTATAAAAGATACTATTCATGTAGAAATTGCGGATATTATATATGAGTTTATTTTAATTGCTTCAAAAAGACAACAGGAAATTTTACTTGAAGGTGGATTACTGAATTATACTAAAAAACAAAAATAAAACGCTTTTTTGTTGACGATTATTTAATATTGCAGTAAATTAGTATAATTAATATTCAGTGTGATGAAATAATTCATATTGAATAAATAATAAATTTTAAGATGTTACTATGAAAATATTATTAATAATACTATCAATCTTATTCGTTTCAATGTTCGCCTGTTCTTCATCTTCCGTTGCGGTACGCGACGGTCAGATTACTAATGGCATAAAACCCTTAATGGAAAAAAAGCACGATGAACAGAAGATCAATATAAGCGTACCCGTATACAATTTTTAATCTTACTGTACCAAGTTTACTATACGATTCTCTCTCAAAATCCGCAATCAGCAATAATTACACACATTAAAAATTCCCGATCAAAATTTATCCTTGAATTATTGCAGTTAAGTGATATAATCTAAAAATTAAAATATATATAAATTCTTTAAATTTACTTTTACATGAATATTGATAAATTAACAATAGACAATATTTCCAGTACTATCTCTGAAGTCGTTGAGACAGCGAAAAATGTTAACAGGCTTTCTTATGTCAGGAAACAAATAACATCTGAAAGCCTTATGCTTCTCAAAGAATTGATGGATAAAAATTTCGCTATAATTATTAATTATAAAGAAGTATTTAACAGTCTCCAGAATTACATTTCGGATATTACAAAAAATATTAATACTTACAGATATAATATTAATTTATTTAAAGATATTGTTTCAAATGTAGATATAATTAAGAACAAATTAGTCACTATTACATCAAAAATAGAGGAGCTGACAGGTTTTGTTAATACAATAAAAAAAGATACGGAAGAGATCAATGTACTGGCTACAAATGCGGCTATTGTCTCAAGCAAATATAATACTTCCGTGTTTCAGATACTTTCCGCGAAATTCAACAGCATGTCAAACTACATCAATCAGAATCTCGAAAATATAATCAAGTATGTAAGCCCTATTAAAGACAGTATTGATAATTTAACAAATATAAATTCCGTGGTTGTTTCAGATATCGAAAACGGTTATCACAGTTATCTTTTATTTTTAGAGAAATTCGGGCATCAGGAAAAAGTTGTTGATAAACAGGTTCAAAGAGCAGAACATTCAGGGGAGAAAATAGAAGACCAGAAGGAAATGCTTGCGAATATAAATAAAAAAATTCTGCAAATGGATGCTGATGCAGACAAGGCAATAGAAGGTTCTGGCAATAATATGAAAATCGGAGAAAGCCTTAAAAGCGCAGTCGAAGTCTTATACTCAGAAATAAACAACGGGATGTCTAATGGAAAATTTCGTAAAACTATCGATGTTCTTGCTGAGAAGGGTTCAACAATCAAACAAACTGCAACCCATGTTAATGAAAAATCAAAAAGTCAGCTTGATTTTTCATTAAGTTCACTTGAATTCTGCAAATCCATTATTGAGCAATCCAAAGAACTTGAAAAAACAATCAGTATTTTCAACAAACAATCTGTTGAAAATAATAAACTTGCGCTAAAAATCGGGACAAGCATAAACGATCTCATTAATCAATTGAATGAAATCGAAAAAAGAATCATCGAATCAAATGAAACATTAAAAAAGTTTATGGAGGATTATTTAAATATCTCCGACATTCTTTATATTTTAAAAGATATTTTAAAACTAATGAAAATAATCGGCATTTATTCCAGGATAGAAGCTTCCCGCGACCCTGTGGCCTATGAAGGCTTTTTAACAATATCAAAACACATTCAAAAACTGCAGAATAAAATCAAAAACAATATTCCAAAAATCGAAAGCAACATTAAAGATACAAAAGCAATTATTGATCTTGTCAATGAATCATACCAGAATATTTCCGTCGAATTCAATAACATAAGGGAAAATTCAATATTCTTTACTAACCAGTTAAAAGGCATTTCGCAGATAAGTACTGAAGCTGAAAATATCAGCGTTAACATTTTAAACGACTCGCTTAACCTTGACACTTTGCTTAGTGATCTGGAAAACTATTTAAATAAACTGACAGAAATAGTAAAAGAACCGATTGAAGGATCCGCTAAAAATATACAGCGTGGAAAATTCATAGAAGAAACAACTAATGAAATAAAAAAAATACTGCTGCAACAGACCGCGTTTACTTAGAGAGCGTCCTAAAACCTATATAACATTATAAGGTTTATCGAGACAATAGGTTTTGGGACGCAATTAAAACCAGCTATTTCTTTAAAAAAGGAGTAAGCAGATCAATCGGGATTGGAAATAGTGTTGTAGAGTTATTCTCTGCAGCTACCTCGCTTAAAGTCTGAAGATAACGGAGTTGAAGAGATATTGGATGTTCTTCCATTAACGCTGCTGCACTGACCATCTTTTCCGCTGCCTGGAATTCACCTTCTGCGTTTATAACTTTTGCTCTTCTCTCTCTTTCTGCTTCAGCTTGTTTTGCCATTGCGCGCTGCATCTCCTGCGGAAGATCAACGTGCTTTATTTCTACCTTGGCTACTTTTACACCCCAGGGCTCCGTATCCTTATCAAGCGCATCCTGAAGCTGAATATTTATTTTATCTCTTTCACTAAGCAAATCATCCAACCCAACCATACCCATTATGCTCCTTAGAGTTGTCTGAGCAAGCTGTGATGTTGCATAAAGATAATCCTCGACCTCGGTTATAGCTTTATTTGGTTCTACTACCCTGAAATAAACTACAGCATTAACTTTTAGGGAAACATTATCTTTAGTTATAATATCCTGGGGCGGCACATCAAAGGCAACTAACCGCAAACTGACTCTTACCCATCTGTCTATCATTGGTATTATCAGAATTATGCCCGGTCCTTTAGGACCCTTAGGTGGCACTATCATTCTGCCTAAACGGAACACCACGGCTCTTTCATATTCTTTTAAAATCTTTATGGAAGAAATAAGCAGAATAATTAATAAAAAGATCAATGTAATTATTGGACTTGCAATAAACATATTATCCTCCTGCCGGTTTATTTAATTTTAAAAAAATCTAATCGTTTTTTAATTTCTTAATAATCAAAGTCATGCCGTCATATCCTTCAACAATGACAGGATCATCCTTTTTTATGTCATCGTCGCTAAACGCATTCCAGTATTCGCCGTGAGCCATTATTTTACCGTATTTGTTAAAATCTGCAACCGCATTCCCTTTTTCACCTATCATTCCTTCAATACCGGTAGTAACCTTCCCGCGATGGGCAGCTAAAACCGATCTAATCAATACAAAGAAAAAAAGAAGCAGGAATATAACAACAATAATGATAGAAGCAATTGGAACAGACATTCCGGGAAGCGGAGAGTCGAATAGTATCATTGAACCGAGAACGAAGCTGGCAATCCCGCCTATTGTAAGCAAACCATAGCTTACAAATTTTAGCTCTAAAATAAATAAGACAATAGAAATAATTATTAAAGAAAGACCTAGAATATTTATGGGAAGGACTCTGATAGTCAGTAAAAAAAGGAATAAGGCTATTCCCCCTAATGTGCCCGGAAAAATCATACCCGGATTTTTTACTTCCAGACCAATACCCACAACAGCAATTATAAATAAAAGGAAAACAAACTGCGGATCTGCCAGATAATTTAAAAATTTCTGAGTAAGATCCATTTCATAAACAGTTTCTTTTACATTCGTAGTATTCAGTAGAACAGGGTATCCGTCCATATTTACAATTCTGCCGTTTAATTTCTTTAAAAGATCATTCATATCATCAGCTATCAGATCAATCACACCAAGCTTTTTAGCTTCAATGTATGTACTGGAAATCGCATTTTTTACTGCGTTCTCCGTCCATTGAATATTTCTGTTCCTTTTCTGAGAAAGGCTTCTCGCATACGCCAGGGTATCATTCAATACTTTTGTTTCCATGATGCCTTCGCTGCCATCCTCATTCTTTTTTCCGAAATCCAGGAATGGGCTTACGGGATGCATTGCTCCTATTTCGGTGCCTGGAGCCATGACGGCAATGTGAGCTGAAAGCATAATATAACCGCCGGCAGAGGCAGCCTGTGCTCCTTTGGGAAATGTGAAGACTACAACAGGAATTTTTGAAGAAAGAATTGCCTTAATGATTTCCCGCATGGAACTCATTAAACCGCCGGGTGTATCCATTTGAATCACAATAAAAAGACATTTCTCATTATTTGCTTTTTCAATGGAATTTACAATATGTTCTGCAATTATAGGATTAACTGTCCCGTCGAGTTTTATGGTTGCATATTTATTTTCAGTTGATCCGTTTAATAGCGAGAAAAAAGATATAAGAATAAATGTTATAAGTATTATCAGTTTTTGCATTTATTTAACTGCATTTTATAAATTATATTCAAAATAAAAAGAACCGGATTAATTAGTTATATCAGTAAAATTGGAACTGTCAAGCTTAAATAAAAAACAATCTTCAGTTAAATTATAACTAATTTTTCCTGTTGCTGCTCTTTTTTGAGTTATATTGCTCCGATAATAAGTATACAGTTATTACCATTTTAATAATTCAAATAAAAAAATAAATATTATGATAATTTTTAATAAAAATCGATTCCGGCGTATAAACTTGTTACTTGTTAACTTTCTTACATTTTTATTATTGGTAAGTTACGCAGCGAATGGACAATCCACTGCTGCGTCAGATACGCAAAGACAAGAATTGCAACCGTTATTGAATGAATTGAATAGCTCGTTAACCGCGCTGAATGAAGGAAATGAAACTAATAAAATTAATGGGAAAGAAGAAAAAAAAACAGGCAGCGAAACAATTAGAGAGAATAAAGAAATAATTACTCCTGAAAAACCTAAAGAAAAAACGGCAGAAAAACAAAAACCTGTAAAAATCGAAACAAACCCTGCAGAAAGAAGAAAAGCCGATTGGATAATTAAAACGATCGACAGCGGCATACACAAAGACAGGAAAAGCGCAATTAATCAAATACTGACAATAAAAGATCAGAGCTTAAAAAATGAGCTTGGAAAGAAATTAATTGAGGTAATAAAAGATGAAGCTGAACTTGAAGTAAAGATTAAGGCAATAACAGTTATCGGAGAAATAAAAGTAAATGAAGCTGTGCCCGATTTACTTAATTGTCTTAACGATGACTCTGAAGATGTAAAAGTAGCCGCAATATATGCAATAAAAAGAATAGGCGATATTTCAGCAAAACCAACACTAATAACAAAGCTTAAGGAACAAAAATTTGAAAACAGTTCTACATTGATAGAAGCACTTATTGATACACTTGGCGAGTTCAAGGCAATCGAATTATCTGCTTTTGCTGCTGAGACTATAAAGAACACGAAAACCAACCAGATAGTCCGTGAGCTTTTAGTTCTCTTTCTCGGGAAGGTCGACTCAAAAGAATCGAAAGGCATACTCCTTGAACTCCTGAATGACGAGGATGAGAATGAACAGATAAGAGCATTTGCGGTAAATTCGATTGCCAACCTGAAAATAAACGAAGCTATACCGGATATTGAGAAAGTCACTAAAACAATTGATTCATATCCTTTCAATAAAAAGAAAAAGTATTTTAATCTTTATATTTATTGCATTGCTGCCCTTGTAAAGCTTGGAGATGAAAAAGCGTTCCCATTGTTCTTAAACGCGTTAAGAAGCGACAATGCGGTAGTCAGGCTTAAAGCGGTTAAACTTGTCAAAGAAACAAAGGATAAAAGAACGATTGACATATTAAAATATAAGATGCTTTATGATCCAAGCTTAAAAGTACAAAGCGCGGCAAAAGAAGCCCTGAAAGAGTTAGGTGTTGATATCGAATCAGTAAAAATTGAGAAATTAAGCGAAGAGAATGTTAAAAAATTAAATATTAAAAAGGAAGAATCCGCTGATAAAAAAGATTCTGCTGACGTATCTACTGATCCAGCGCAGGAATAGACATGAATAACACATCCAAAAAAATCAGCTTTGTAAACAGGCTGAAAAATTCCGCCAATATTTTCATTTTTATTTTTGTTTCTCTGATAGCTTCCCTTATTATAATGAATCTTTTAATACTTCCGGTTGCGGTTTTCTCAGTAAAAAACAAAATACTGTTTACATATATAGTAAAATATTTTTTCTGGCTTGCCATAATAGTATCTGCGGCCTGGCTGCTTGTAACTAAAGTTATATTTTATAAAAAAAACGAATTCAATAATAAACACATACTAAAAATTATTCTTTTAAAACCGCTTTTATTTCTGTTATATTTATTAATAATTTTTCTTATTATTTTTATAATGATTGCTTTGATTAATTTTATTCTCCAAAATAATTATTATTTACTTTATAAAATAATTAATTTATAATACAATTACAGTGATAAACGACTTCGACAGATTTTTTCTGAATCTTCCGCCTTTTGACAGAGAATCGGATTTTTACTCTTTCTGGGATAAAGCTTTTGTTGACCTGAAAAGAATACCGATTGAACCTGCGATCGAAAAAAAAACAGGGCAAACATCTTCTAAATTCGATATCTATAATACGGTATTCAACGGCGCCGGTAAATATAAAGTAAAAGGCGAGCTGTATGTTCCAAAGAATATAGACAACCCAAAAATAATTATTCTTATTCACGATTATAATCAGCCTTTTCAGCCGAATGAGGAGATAATTGATCCTGAACTGGCTTTTTTCTTTGTTCAACTGCGCGGTCATGAATTGCTTTTCAGTAAAGATCAAAATAATACTAGTACCAGTAAAGAAGAAAAAAAACTACCCGGGTTTCTGACAGAGAACATCCTGGAGTTAAATAATTATTATATAAAAAATATTTATCTCGATGCGTTCAGGTCAGTTGACTTTTTGAGACTGTTAAAAAAGGCTGATTGCAGCGGCATAGGAATAATAGGGAAAGGCCTGGGCGCTGCTGCTGCGGTTTTTGCTGCAGGTTCTTCGGAAAGGATCATATCGCTTGTGCTCGATACGCCTTCGTTCTGTTATCTTGAATTAAGCCAGAATATTTCCAAAAGCGATGCTACAAATGAAATCAATTCTTTTCTTTCGGGCAACCGGAGCAGAAAGAAAGAAGTAAAAAAACACCTGTCTTATTTCGATGCGATTAACCATTCGGATAAAATTAATATTCCGGTTCTTGCTGCTGTGGGGTTAAAGGATACTTTGTCCCCGCCGGAATGTGTATTCGCGTTGTTTAATCATTTTCAGTGCGAAAAAACTATGGAAGTATATCCTGAAGATGATTATAATGCAGGCGGCGAGGAACAATTTAAAAAAGCGGTTAAATGGACAAAAAATATTTTATTGAGTGATGTTGACTAATAAAAATTTTACGGAACAAAATATCCGCCCCACTCTACTCCGCGATGGCCTTTATAATTCACTTCTATTTTTATATCCGACCACCATCCCTTGATTATTGGTGTTTTATGTGAGGAATACGTAACAAGGTATCTGTATTCTTCAGCCTGTTTTATCCTGTCATATATGCTTCTTAAACCGTCAACATCGCTTGTCTTATAAACTGCGCCTCCGGTCTCACTGGCAATACGCTTCAGTAAAGGATCAATTTCTTTAAATGCAATAACATAAATCGGGATATAGTGGCTTTTTGCGTACTCTGTTATGTATTCAGGCGAGTATTTCTCGAATGAATTTTTATGCACGCTCCCGTCCGAAATTAAAACAATTCCTCTTCTGTTTAGTTTAAGAAGAAGATTGCTTATCCCGTTATACAGGGCTTTATCTATTGCTTTGCCTTCGGAATATGTTCTTTTTCGCAGCGCTTTTGCTGTCCTTAATCTGCTCCAGTCAAAATCACTTCCTACCCATGCATCTTTGTTAAAATTCATAAGCTGCAATGAATCATTTTTTTTCATCTTCTTTAAAATGAAATCCGATACCCAAGGAATATCATTATGGTAACCGGCAGCGTTCTCTGATCTGTCCACACACAGTACGGCAGAAACGGACGGATGCTCATTCTTTAAATAGTCAGAATAAATATTCGACATCGAAACATTATCTTCCAGTATTTTAAAATTAGTCCTGTCAAGATTATAAACCGGGCCGCCGCCGCGTTTGCGGACATTAAGATAAAAAGCCACAACTGGATATTTATCTGCTTCAACAGATGTCACTTCAATTTCAAGGTTTGTGTACACCGATTGCAGCGGAGAAAAAACAAAAATATTTTCCTGATTATAATCAAGGCAATACATAACCCCGTCTCTGTCGATATAAGAAGAAACAAGCTTGGAAAAACTTTTTTTTCCGTTATCCCAGGATTCAAATTTAGATATTGCACCGTTTTCCGGTGAATAAAAAATCAATCCGGCCTTCTCGTCCGAAATTACCAGATTATTATTATAAATTCTTATGCCTCTCGGAATGCTGATGCCGCCCGGTGTTATATTTTTTACAAAATTTCCTGAGTCATCAAAATTCGCAATGCGTTTGTTCCCAGTGTCGGTTACATAAACATTATCTTTCCGGACAAATATATTCGATGGATTATCAAGTTGTCCTTCATATTCTCCGGGTTCGCCGAATTTTAAAATGAAATTCCCGTCTTTATCGAACTTCTGTACCCGGTTGTTCCCGGAATCAACAACGTATATGTTACCATCTTCATCAAGGCATAAACCCTTTGGCCCGTGAAAATTTCCGTCGGCCTTTCCTGAGGATCCTAACGATTTAATGAGTTTTAGGTTTTTATCGAGTATATGAGCAACGTCCATTTTAAAATCGGATACAACTACTCTGCTTTTATTGCAGTCAACTCCATAGTACCTTGTTCCTGTTCCCTGGCTGAATACCGATTGTCCCTCGCCGTTGGAATTCAGTTTTATAAGCTTGCCTGAATAAAAAGATGTAATATATATATTCTTTTCAGAATCAATTGCCAGGTCAATTGGTTTTGGAAATCTGAATCTGCCAAGATCGTCGGACTTGTACGAATCGGTATAAACATACTCATTTCGGCCAATTGCAAATTTAGTATGCATGTTCGCAGACATTCTGTATCTTAGTGAATCAAGCTTGTTCATTACAGATACATTTTTGGAAGACATGCCTGCAATGATCTCCCATTCTTTTATAGCTTCATTTACATAGCCGGCCAGTTTATACGATCTCGCAAGGTATTCCCTTGCAGTATAATATTCGGGATAAACGGAAACAGCCTTTCTGAAATATTCAACAGCGGACAGATACTGCATGCGGTTAAAATATATAAAGCCTTTTTTAAAATGATCTTTTGCGGATTCGAATGTCGAAAGCTCACTTGATTCCGAGAAAGTGTTTTTAATATTAATAAAAGAAAATATTAATAGAAGGATAATTAAGCTTATATGTTTTACTGTGTTTTTTTTACTTAACATAATAAGTTTATCTTAAAGCTGGCTTTAGTGATATTAAATTACTCAACTGGATTGACTTTTTTATTTTAGATTCAAGATAAATATCATAGTAATCATCGATTTTCTCGCCGCTAATGCATACATGCATACATCCTGTAAGAAGCGGCTCGCGACGGCATCCTGCCGCCTTAAAATTGATGATTACTATGATATTTATCTATAATTTAAAGCTAACATTAAGAAAAAGTCAGCTTAAATAGCGTCTCCGAGTCACTCCGAACCGGTATTATGCCATAAATAGCTATAATACCCTTTTTATATATTGTCCTGTATAAGAGTTCTTTACTTTAGCAATATTTTCAGGAATACCCTCCGCTATTACGTAACCACCGTCATTTCCGCCGTCCGGCCCAAGATCAATAATCCAGTCTGCTGTTTTAATAACATCCAGGTTATGTTCAATTACAATTACAGTATTGCCTTTATCAACCAGGGATTTTAAAATATCAAGCAGCTTTTTTATATCCGCAAAATGAAGTCCTGTTGTTGGCTCATCAAGAATATAAATCGTTTTGCCTGTGGATCTCTTTGCGAGTTCCGTCGCAAGCTTAACCCTTTGCGCTTCTCCACCTGAAAGCGTTGTAGCAGACTGTCCCAGCTTTATGTATCCGAGACCTACCCTGTTCAGCACTTCAAGCTTGGTTGAGACAGCCGGAATATTTTCAAAAAACTCCAGGGCTTCCTTTACTGACATCTCGAGAATCTCGTAAATATTCTTCCCCTTATACCGGATCTCAAGAGTCTCATGATTATATCTTCTGCCCTTGCATACCTCGCATGTTATGTATATATCGGATAAAAAATGCATCTCAATTTTTTTCAATCCATCGCCCTGGCACGATTCGCATCTGCCGCCGGCAACATTAAATGAAAACCGGCCAGGTTCATATCCCCTCATTTTAGATTCAGACAGCTTTGCAAACAGGTCTCGTATAGGGGTAAAAAGCCCCGTGTAAGTTGCAGGATTTGATCTGGGCGTCCTCCCGATAGCCGACTGGTCTATATCTATTACCTTATCAAGTCTTTCAATTCCGAATATCTTTTTGAATTTTCCTGGAAAAACTTTACTCTTCATAAGAATCGAAGATAATGCTTTATATAGGATCTCGATTATTAATGTCGATTTTCCCGACCCGGATACTCCCGTTACGCAGGTCAATACTCCAAGCGGAAATTGGACATTAATATCTTTTAAATTATTCTCGCATGCTCCCTGAATTTCGATAAAGCCGTTTGGTTCCCTCCGTTTCTCCGGTACAGGTATCGTTAATTTTCCGGAAAGATACTGCCCTGTAAGCGACTTCTCGTTCAGCGCTATTTCCTCTGCTGTTCCTTTTGCGACTATGTATCCGCCGTCAAGGCCGGCGCCCGGCCCAAGGTCAATTACATAATCCGATTCCCTTATCGTTTCCTCGTCGTGTTCAACTACGATCACGGTGTTCCCAAGGTCACGCATATGCTTAAGTGTATCCAGAAGCCTTTTGTTGTCGCGCTGGTGAAGGCCTATGCTGGGTTCATCGAGGATATACAGAACGCCCATAAGGCTGGAGCCGATTTGTGTCGCAAGCCGGATTCTCTGCGCTTCTCCCCCTGAAAGAGTGCCCGCGGCTCTGCTGAGCGTAAGGTAATCGATTCCGACATCCTTAAGAAATTTAAGCCTTGTTTTTATCTCGTTGATTACCTGATGAGCGATCTTTTTCTGTATGTCGTTAAGTTCAATGTCCGTAAAAAATTTAATCCCGTCTTTAATTGAAAATGATGTCATCTCCCCTATGGTAATGCCGGCAACCTTTACTGCAAGGCTTTCCGGGCGCAGCCTCATACCCTTGCACACGTCGCAGTCGTGGTTTGTCATAAAACTCTCCATCCACTCCCGCATATATTCGGATTTGGTCTCTTTATATCTTCTTTCGAGATTAGGGATTACTCCCTCAAACGAACGATGGAACTTATATTCATCGCTGTTTCTCCGGATATTGAAATTCATTTTAATATTTCCGGAGCCGTTGAGGATAATATCTTTAATTTTTTCAGGAAGGTTTTTCCATGGCTTGTTCGCATCGAATCCGAAATTGCGCTCAAGCGCCTTAATCTGTTCCTGATACCAGTAGCTCGTTGTTTTCCCCCATGCTTCAATTACGCCTTCATAAAGCGACTTGTCCGGTTCTGTGATTAAAAGAGCAGGATCAAACTGCATAATAAATCCAAGCCCGCTGCACCTGGGACACGCACCGTAAGGACTGTTAAAGGAAAACATTCTTGGGGAGAGTTCGGGAATGGAAATCCCGCAATCCGGGCACGAAAGCTTTGTGGAAAAAAGTCTTTCTTCGGAATCGGTAACTATAATTACTAGGCCGTCTGCTATCTCCATAGCCGTCTCAACTGAGTCAGCCAAACGCGGCCTAATACCGTTCTTCAGCACAATCCTGTCTACGATAATTTCGATATTGTGCTTCTTCGTCTTTGATATCTTTATGGTTTCATCCAGGTTCATGAACTCGCCGTCCACCCTCACCCTGGCAAAACCGTTTTTCTTTGCGGATTCGAATTTCTCTTCATGTTCGCCCTTTCTGCCGCGGACGACCGGAGCAAGAATCTGCATTTTAGTGCCCGCAGGATACGTTAATACCGACTCGACTATCTGATCAACCGACTGGGAAGAAATCTTTTTACCGCACTTGTAGCAGTATGGCTCACCTACGCGCGCATAAAGCAGGCGGAAATAATCGTATATCTCGGTAACTGTTCCGACTGTTGATCTGGGATTTCTGTGGGTTGTTTTTTGTTCAATAGAAATCGCCGGGGAAAGGCCGTCGATAAACTCAACGTCCGGTTTTTCTATCATGCCTAAAAATTGTCTCGCGTAGGCGGACAGCGATTCAACATATCTGCGCTGGCCTTCAGCATATATCGTATCGAAAGCAAGTGAGGATTTTCCCGAACCTGAAAGGCCGGTAATTACAACTAATTTGTCTCTGGGGATATCAACTGAAATATTTTTAAGATTATGCTCTTTTGCGCCTCTAATCCTTATGTCTTTTTCACTCATATCTGGGTTATAGCAATGGAACCGCACATTGGGCATGCTATATCAAATTCTTCTCTCTCAATGTTATCTTTGTTATCTATAACAATATCATCCCATCTGTAATCGCAATCATCGCATGCAAAACTTAAATGTACTTTTGTCTCTTCTTCGTCTTCTTCTAATTCCTTTTCAGCATCCTCGTCTTTTTCTTCTTCATGCTCTAATTCATCATAATAATTGTCTTTGCTCTCATCATCGCCGAAATTGCCTTCATAAAATTTTTCGTTAGAATTTATTCCAAATATATCGTTCATAACATCACCCTATCCGAAATTTTATGCGTTAAAAATTGTTTTCAAATTCATCCGCAAGCGCTGGTAAAACATCTTAAAATAATTTGTAAATTAGAATTTTCTATGTTTTTTTGTCAAATAATTTTAAAATAAATTTAAAAATTAAATAATCCGCAATTCATTGATTTCCTGAACACAAAAAAGAATCAGTGCTGGGACTCCTGTCTTTGCTCTAACGGATATACCTGTGTTTTTTGCAATTTATCGCCTTCAAAGGCTTTTAATGTAAGTGCGATAAAAAAGAGTTGTTCATAATACATCAATCTGTCTTTGTTCTCGGCGCCCCAATTCTCAGTCTTTCTTTGCACACTATAGAAAAATCCAACTTCCCAGCAATGCAGATCATGTAATATATTGATAAACAGGTTCCGAAGAGTAAAAACCGCGTTTCTTGACCTCTCCCTGTCATAAAAGTACAATGATTTTTCCAAATCGTCAAAGAAATTTTTATTATATAGCAAATAAGCCCTGTCAGCCTGCGATCCACTCCCGATTTCCAAACGCCATAGCTTAACTACATCAATATATAAAGCCCATTTTAACGACATTGTGTCCCTGAATGGGAACCTGTAATCGTGAAAAAAGTTATACCCGATTTCAAAATTTCTAACCTGTTTAACAACAGGCAAAGCAAAATTTCCCGTAGTAAATTTTAAATCTAGAGTGTCATAGCCGGATTTCCTGTCTTTCGTTATGTACAGATAATTATTCACAGCCTCTATTCCTGAATAAAACAGCCCTGCTTTACGGTTTGACGCGGAACCCGAGTCATAGAATAACCGGCAAAAATCCAGAAAGATCCTGTTACTTACTGCAATATTTTTGAATCTCTCATCATCGTAAGGATAATTTACTCTTGCATCGTAAATCGTGGTAACCGACATTTTTATATCATCGTGCGGCAGTAAAAAAATACCGCCTGCAAATTCATTTCGTTTTTCGTGAACAAACGGCTCAATAGTTTCCTTTTCAAGATAAGATCTTCTGAAATAATGCGCTGTCTGCAGGTAATATTTCGGAAGGCCGAACTTTAATGTATTTGATACTTCAAAATACTCATAGCTGTTCTTTTCTGCGGAAGCTTCTGCGGATCTTTTTGCCAACTCATCATTATTATACGGGCCTCTGACCCATTGCGCCACAAAACCGTTTTGAATACCGGGTGTATATGTAAAATAGTTTAGAAACGGAAAGTCCGTATTTATTAATAAATAACCGGATGGCCTGTATTCTGTGCTGTAATAATGCCCGTGATCATACTGTTTTGTTGAATTACCGGCACAGTTAAAAAACCAGTTGATCTTTTGCTTATTATAATCGCTGTTTCCATCGTTATAGTTAAAAAGATAAAAAGAATCATTATATGTAAAATTAAAGACCGGGAGCTGATCTGTATACGGCACATATCTTCCCTTGACAGAATAATTATTGACAGTATTAAGAGGATCGGTTGTGTCCCATATCCATTGCCTGGACAGCTTCAGAGAAATATCATGATTTGTGCTTTTATCGCCTATAGTATAATTCCAGTTAAGTAATGACTTTTGTTTTAAATCAGGCGGCATATATCCGAACATCATGAAGGATGCTATAGGCTCTCGCCTTGCGTCATAATATCTTTCAAATTCCCAGTTGTTCATCCACTCAAATTTAACCGAACTGTATGAATACGAAGTATTTCTTTTATTAAATGAATAGTCATTATTTAAAACCACTTTAAACCAGTTATCATTCTCGCCTTCCGGCAGCGGTTTATTCACCCATTTTGAACCTGATGGTTCCGCGTATTGATATTTTGCCCCTGCAAAATATATAAATGTGCTGGAATCCGTGCTTTTACTTTTATACTCAACACCGCCATAAGAACCCAATTTATCGTAAACATCCAGTTTGTATTTCCATTTATCTTTGTTTTCGGACGTATATTTAACCGTATTCTGCATAAATGATCCCCTTCTGCCGCCCTGGCCGAACTGGGTAATAATACCGACTCCGTCATCGGAATGAGCAATTAAAGGTAAATAAAAAAGGGGAACATCGCCTACTTTATAAATTACATTAAAAGCAATAATCCTTTTATCCCGGTAGATAATGACTTTTTTTGCAGAAAAATGATAATGCGGTCTTTCAAGCTCGCATGTGGAAAAATCCATGTTATCGGAAAAATAGGTTTTTTTATTTACGATGCGGATCTTTTTCGTATCGAAAATAACAGGCTTTCCTGTCGATTTTGCATCATAAAGAACACCTGCATTGTCTTTTACATTAAATACGCCTTTGCCTGCATGTATACGGTTATTACCGTCCTCCAGCAGCAGATCGCCTGTAATAGTAACATCGCCGGTATTTTTGTTATAAACAATCCTGCGGGAATATATTTTTTTACCGTCAAATTCCATCTTAATATTTCCGGTTAAAACAAGAATATCTTCCCCTGACTCAGCCATTTTAATAAATTCACCTTCATCTGCTCCGGAAAAAATCAAACCTTCATTTACCGGTTGTTTGGATGAATCCTGAATATGTATAATTTTCCCATGCTTTTGTTTTTCCTCAGCAATTAGAGTTATTTGCAGTAATAAAAATATTAGTATTGCAATATATGAAAATATTTTCAACTTATGTCTCTTTTTAGATTAGGCAGGATTGAACGAGATACATCTCTGCCTGCAAATTTGCAGATGGGGAATATGCCCCTTTGTAAGATATGTAATTTATTAAATTGCCGTTAAATTTATGTAAATAAAAAATTAATATTGCATTTCATATCCGTAGTATTAAAAAATAGTGCGGATATACATTGTTAATTGTGTGTATCAAAATTACTATAAGGTAATAAACGATCTTCGGACGAAACTCAAATATTATTAATCGATAAAATAATTTATACTGTGACGGAGTTTTTAAACAGTTTAAATTAAATAATTACTGATTTTAAAAAATAAAAATTATGACACCCAGACATTTCCTTAAAACTCTTATTATCACTTTATTATTTCTTTCAGCAACTGGCAAACTCTACGCCGGATATTATGATGAAGGATGTAAATTCTTCAGTTACAAGAACTACGAAAAAGCAAGAGATATGTTTTTAAAAAGCATTGAGGCCAGTGATGATGGCAATTCATATTACTTTATGGGAGAAATCGAAAAAATTGAAGGGAATTACGATAAAGCAGAAGAGTATTATAAACTAGCCGTAACTAAATACATGAATGCCAAATATAAAAAACTCGCATACTGGAATATAATAGTACTTAAAGAACAGAAAGGCAAATACAACGAAATGGTAATTGCCTGCAGGGAATTATGGGATGCGATGAGGGATGATGGTGCGAAGAAAAAAGTGGAAGCTCTAATCAATAAGTTTTTATGGACAGACAATGATGAAGCCAAGTCCCTTTATAACAGCGGAGCTGAATATAAAAAAAAGAATGTTCATGATAAAGCAAGAGAAGCCTTTTATAATGCACAGCGCATCGATTCCGCTTTTCTTGCTCCGAAATTCGAACTTGGACTAATGTTCTACAATGAAAAGAACGCCAGCCAGGCCATTGATTATTTTAACGACATAATTGATAAAATACCGTTTTACGGAGAAGTTCACTTACTTTTAGGAGATATTTACTTCAACAAACAATCTTACAGGAATGCTATTGATCATTTGAGTAAAGCCGGAGAATACGGTTTTTTCGACAATAAAACAAAATATTCTCTGGTTTTTAAAATCGGAACTTCCTACTATGAAACAGGAGATTTTGAAAAAGCTCAAGAGGAATTCATCTTTGCTTCCGAACTCAATAAAAAGGCGTTGGATCCACTACTATTTTTATCCGCTATTTATATAAAGAAAAATAATTATGAGCAGGCTATATCAGTTCTTTTAAAAGCAAAAGAACTGAATCAGAATAATCCTGAAATTATTTTTCAAATCGGCAGTATTTATTATAAAATGAATGATCAGAAATATACGCAATACTTCAGCCAGTTATTAAACAAATATTTTCAATCTAAAGAAACGATCCCGCAGAAGTATTTAAAAGCTTTTACTTTGCTTTTAAAAAACAATTATGATAATAAAAAATATGATGATGCCTCAAAAATTATAGAAATACTCCCCGAATCTCAAAAGTCCGGCGACATAAATCTTATGTCGGCAAAATCGTATCACTATACAGGCAAACACGAGAAAGCAATTGAATACTTTGAAAAGCTTTCTCTTGGTAATGATGATAGATATTTGCTTTGCATCTCTTATGCCAGGTCCGGGTCCGCGGTTAAAGCTAAAGAATTGTTATTGAGTTTGTCAAATATAAACGGTTACTTTGAAAAATCCAAATCGGATGCTGCCATAAAAAAAATAGCGTACGAAATTGAAAATGACAGATTAAGAAAAGAAGAAGAAAGAAAAGCGGAAGAGAAAAGGAGATCGGACGAAGAAAAGCGGAAAGAAGAGAAAATAATAGAAGACAAACTTATTGAGGAAAAACTAAAGGAAGAAAAAATCAAAGCTGAAAAAGAAAAATTAAACGCTCCCAGGGAAGAAAATAATAATACGTTGCCGGCACAGGTAAATAATCCGGTAAATCCTCAGTAGGTGAATTTATATTACTCTTTGTGATAATAAATTCAAAATAATTTTTTAAAGCCGGTACAATATTACCCGAAGAGAATTATCCGAATGTGTATAACCGATAATAAACTAATATGTTAAAGATAAATAATTTATTTCTAACAATGGATAAAACAGAAATATTGAAAGATATTAATATTTCTTTTAATGAAGGAGAAATAATCGGAATTATAGGAAAATCCGGTGCTGGAAAGACTGCACTATTAAAAGTAATTGCCGGATTAATAAAGAATTTTTCAGGCGAGATACTGCTTAACGACAAGTCAATCAAATCAATTCAGGTAAAGGATATTCAAAAACAAATAACTTTATTATTAAGCAATAATTCTTTGGATATTATTGACGACACTGTTTTTAATTACCTATTACAATCGAGAAAATCATTTAAAAAATTTTTAAATCCATTTTCCGATGTTGATATACAAATTACAGAAGAATATATTAATTTATTTAATCTTGATAAATTCAAAAACAAAAAAGTTCTTAAGCTCTCCGATGGTATCTATAAAAAGGTTGCTGTCGCATTTCCATTTATTAAAAGCTCCGACATTTTATTAATGGATAATCCAACAAGCAATTTAGATATAGAGTCATTTTCATTATTGCAAAAGGCAATATTTAAATATTCAATAAACGGCAATAAAATAATAATAATTGCTTCAAACGATTTAAACTTTTTACTTCAAACAGCTGATAAAATAGTGATAATGGAAGAAGGTGGAATTACAGCAGAAACCAGTCCGGACCATATAGACACGCAGATTATTAAAAAAATATTTAATACTGAAGTACTGTTATCCAGAAATATTTATAACGGGAAGCTGACAGTTCATCAGTTTCTAAGCGGAGCAGGATAAAGGGGCAATGTTCTGTAATTATGCCTTTGCTACTCCTTCTTCAATATTATCAATAAAAGTGATGTGAGGCAAAACATCCATTACTTCCAGCATTTTAATGAGACCGTCTCTCAATCCCATAATCATTACGCGTTTTTTTCTTTTACGTGCACTATTCGAAACATTTATAAGGGAAGACAGCCCGCCTGAAGTGATCACGCTTACCTCCCTCATATCCAATATGACATTATTTTTTTGCGATAAACTGTTTACTACACTTTCAAATTCTATTTTTGAAGAATTTGAAATATTACCGGAAAATTTGACAATCTTCACACCATCATACTCGCTAATGGAATAAGAAATCTCAGTATTCAATCTAATGACCTAATATCTTTAATTAAAATGCTATATATTATTTAAGCGAAAGTTCATTATTATTGGCTTTGAAAATATAATCCTGTACAAATAATTCATATCTTAAGCGTGTACGAGATTTATAATGAGCGACTCCATCAATTGGCAATCATGCGTTTATCTTTCTGGATCTGATTCCTTATTATATTTTCAATCTCAAGGGTTACTTCCAGACTGCGGATATCTGCATCATTTGTAATTGAAGGAATCAGCCCGTTATGAATACAGTTGTAAAAATGTTCATGCTCATGTTTTAATGGATTCTCTTTATGTATAAATAATTCTTCTACAAAAGATTCCTGGCTGTATTTGATCTCTTCTTTTGTTAAAAGATATGCCTGGGAAGCCTGCCTGTGAATGTGAATGTCCTGAGTTGTATAATCAAGAAAAATATAGGATTTTTCCTGACTTATCGATAAAGTCCTTATCTTTCTCTGGGTTATTCTTGAAGCTGTTACAGTGGCAACACAGCTGTTTTCAAACAGAAGGATGGCGGTAGCATAGTCTTCATGATCGGAAAACAGTGAACCTCCGAATGCCTTTACGGATGTAACCGGCGAATTAACAATATTAGTTACAATATCTATATCATGAATCATTAAATCCAGTACTACCCCGACATCTTTTACCCTGTCAGAAAAAGGAGCAAGCCTGCGTGATTCAATAATTATCGGATTAGTTACAATTTTGTATAATTCCTGAACTGCACCATTGAATCTCTCCACATGGCCTACCTGGAACACTAGCTTATTCTTCTTGGCTTTATTAGCAAGTTTTCTCGCCTGGTCTATCCTCTCTGTTACCGGCTTTTCAACAAGTACGTGAATATTTCTGTCCAGTGCAAGAGCAGCATATTTGTAATGCAGATATGTAGGTACTGCAATCACAACAGCCTCAACATTTTCCAGCAAATCTTCAACTTTATTAAAACAATTAATTTTATATTTATTCGATATTTCCCGGGATTTACTTAAGTCAATATCATATATACCGCACAATGTAATTTTATTTTTTAATGTGGATGCTACGCTAACATGGAACTGTCCCATATGACCAACACCGATAATTCCAAGTTTCAGTTTTTTCATCTTTGTCTCCAAAGCATATTTAAAACAAATTTTTTTACTTTATATTAGCACTTTTTTAGGGATATCCGATTTATAAATTATGCAATTAATTAATTTCAATTTGTCAAATCTTTATTAAAATAAAACTATTGGCATCAAACTAATAAAAGCAAGAACTAAAATAAAATAATATTAAAAAATAATGCTTTTAATCGCCTCTTTTAACAAGCCGTTTTCAACTTCCTGATTATAAACAGGATTATTTAAACCATTCAAAAGAACAAATTTAAATTTATTATTGCTGTTTTTTTTATCATATTTCATATGCTTGATAATATCATTTGCATTTAATTTATATTCTTTACTGATTAATTTATATTTTATAATCAAGTCATTAACCATGTTCGTTTCTTTATCGGTTAGCCAGCCAAGACGCCTGGAAATTTCCATCGCAACTTTTAGTCCAATAGCAACAGCTTCGCCGTGTGAAATGCCCCTAAATTTCAATAAAGATTCAATTGCATGACCTACCGTATGACCGAAATTTAAAATTGCCCTGATTCCTTTTTCATCCTCATCTTTTTCAACTATTCTACTTTTAAATAAAACAGATAGATATACAATTTTTGCAATATTATCCGATTCTTTTATTGTTTTCAAGTCATTTTTACATAGAATATTTAATAGTTTATCTTCACCGATAACCGCATGTTTTAATACTTCAGTGAGCCCGTTCTTTAATTCGTTTTCGGGTAATGTTTTAATAAAATTAAGTTCGGTAAGAACCATGTCAGGATGATAGAATGCGCCGACAATATTTTTCCCGGCCGATAAATTTACGGCAGTCTTCCCTCCTATACTGGAGTCTACCATTGCCAGCAATGTTGTAGGTATATGTATTAAAGGAATTCCACGCATGTATAATGAAGCAATAAATCCTGCAAAATCACCTACAACTCCTCCACCTATTCCGATGACAGCAGTTTTTCTAGAATAACCTTTCTTAAGCATTTTATCCAGAAATTTTTCTGCATATTTATAATTTTTATTGTTCTCACCGTCATCCATAATAAAAACATCATAATTGATAATTCCGTTAAATGACGCATTAATTAAATCATTGTATAATTCCATAATCCTGGCACTGATAATCAAGGCGTATCTTTCAGCAGATACTAATTTGTTTATTTTTTTAATTTGTTCAAGAATAGATTGGCCTATTATAATTTTGTATTCTTTATTTTTTGTTCTGGCAGTAATTGACTTCAGCTTAACCATTTTTTACCTTTATAAATAGTATTGTTTAAACCAAGTAAAATATTTTCGAGTTCAGTTTTAACCGGAGGAACAATTTGCAGGTTCTTAAGCTTTTGAATATTAAAAAAACCAAAGTCGTGAAGTCTGTTTTCGTTGCTAAGTACATATGTACCTGTGCTATGTGCACAAAAAAAGCATATATTCTCTATATGCTTTTTTAAATCCGGAGATATTGAATCATATACTAACGCAATATCATTAACTTTAACTATAATATTAAGTTCTTCTTTTATTTCCCTTATTAAAGCTTCTTCAAGTGATTCGCCCGGATTTACGCCGCCCCCCGGAAGCATCCAGTAAACCGAATCCTCTTTCCTGTGAGCGATTAGAAGGATCTCACTATTTTCGATTATAACAGCAGCAACCCTGATCCTGATATTTAAATTGTCCATATCGACATTTTAAACCGGGAATTCCCCTCTCCATATATCCTCTAAAATTACTTTAGCTGCGTCCATCTCGGCTTTTCGTTTACTCGTACCGTTTCCTACCGATACATCTTTCCCGTGGATGATTAATTTGACTGTAAATTGCTTTTTGTGATCGGGCCCGCTTTCATTAACAATTTCATATTGCGGCCGTTCTTTATATTTTGCCTGTACGTATTCCTGCAGTGCGGTCTTGGGATCTCTTAAATATGATTGTTTGTCAATTCTTTCAACGTGGCTTTTCAGAAGCGATAATACGTATTTTTTACTATCTTTTAAACCTGCGTCAAGATAAAGGGCTCCAATTATTGCTTCGAACGTATTTGCCAGAATTGAAGATCTATCTCTTCCTCCGCATCGTTCTTCACCTTTGCCCATTAGAAGAAAACTTCCCAGATTTATTTCAGCTGCAACCTTTGCTAAAGTCGACTCGGATACGACCGCAGATTTAATTTTTGCAAGATCTCCTTCCGGATAATCCTCATATCGCTTGAATAAATACTCATTTATTATAACAGCTAATACTGAGTCGCCAAGATATTCGAGCCTTTCATTATCCTTAAGAGTTCTGTATTCATTAACATATGAACGATGAGTTAATGCTCTATTTAATAAACTTTTGTCTTTGAACTTAATTTTTAGATTTTTCTGTAGTTTATTTAATTGCCTATACCTTTTTGTTCTATTATTATTATTCTCTTTTTGATTTTCCTTGTTTTCTTCAGAATCCATTTTCCATTCTTTTTCAAGATTAAGAAAAAATATTTTTACTTATTTTTTTATTTCTGTCTAGCTTCAATATAGTCAATTATATCTGCTACTGTCACAATTTTTTCTGCGTCTGTATCGGGTATTTCTATCCCGAACTCTTCCTCCAGAGCCATTACAAGTTCTACAGTATCAAGCGAATCCGCGCCAAGATCATCTACAAAAGATGCTTCTTTTGTAACCTCCGATTCATCTACACCGAGCTGATCAACAATTATCTGCTTAATTTTTTCAAAATCTACCGCCATTTTATCTCCATCCTCCTTAAATTTTTCATTTAACTAATGTTTTAAAATACTAAAATAATAAAGGAAACATTTTAATAAATTAATGCAAAAGCCTTTATCCAACCTTTCAGTTGCGGACGGCACTAATTTTTGAAAAATGTATTTTAAGAGCATAAAGTTTAAATTATATAATAAAATTTAATATAAAAAATCACAATATAATTATTTGGCTTCTTTTATTTTTACTCTTGGTTCTTTTACAAGAACACCTTTATAATGGCCGCACTCCGGGCAAACCCTGTGAGAAAGCACATAGGCTCCGCATTTGGAGCAAGGCCTTAAATTTGGAACACCGATCGCATCATGAGATCTTCTCATTCTGGATTTTGCTTTTGATTTTCTTCTCTTTGGTAAAGCCACGATATTACTCCATAATTTTTTTGAAATAAAGACTCACTGATAATTCAAGTAAGTTGTAATGTCAAGATATTTTTCTTTAATGTTACTCTGCACTTACATAGCTAATTTTTTAAATTATTTGCCTGTTTACTCTGGTAACTAAGCAACAAGATTCTTTTTTTTGCTTTTGAAGCAAACAATGAAGCCGGATAATCGGATATTACTTTTTGATAATATTCTCTCGCTTTCGACATATTACCCTTTGAATGATACATTCTGCCTAAATTATAATAAATTTCATCCGAAACAGAACAACCTTTATAATCATTTTCAAGGCGTTGATACACTTCAATAGCTTTATTATTATCTTTTAGTTTTTCGTATGCAATGCCTGCCCGCTGAAGAGCTAAGGGAGCAAAAAAAGAAGACGGTGATTTATCAACAAATTTTAAAAAATAATTTTTGCCTTCATTATAATTATTTGCGGAAAAATATAATCCCGCTATAATATAATAACCATTATCATTGACATATCCCCAGATTGACTTATTAACTAAATTATTAATTTCATCAATTGTCTTTTGAATATTTTTTTCTTTATTTGTTTCAATAGAATAATACTTATCAATAATAAGCTCCAATTCCTTAATGTCATTTTTCTCACGGCTTTTAATATACATTGTACCGGAAACGATAAGGATCAATATAATTATAATTGAAATAAATGAATAGATAATAGTCTTTTTGTTTTTAATAAAAACATCTTTCATTCTCATCAAAAATGTTTCTATTAAATTTCGTTTTATTTCGATTTTTCTTTCAATCATGATAAACTATCGTTCTCCCAGTTTTATCTTAATGAAATCACCAATAGTTACTTTTTTTGAACTGCTGTCATTTAAAACTTTGTCGAGTTCTTCTTTCTCTAATGCAGCGTCGTATTTTTTCATGCTAAGTGACAACCTTTTCTTGCCTACATCTATTCCCAGTACTTCAACATTTACTTCATCCCCTACTTTGAACCGCTCAGCTAAATTTTCGATCCTTTTATGCGATATTTCAGAGATATGCACAAGCCCTTCAATATCATCCTCTATTTTAACAAATATACCGAAAGAAACTACGCCCGATACTATTCCCAAAAGCCTTGTTCCCAAAGGATATTTTTCATTTACGATCTCCCATGGTGATTTTGTAAGTTGTTTAATCCCGCAGGAAATTTTCATTTCATCTTTTTTAATTTCCAATATTTTATATTCAATTAAATTCCCGACTTTAAAAAGTGCTCCCGGTTCTTTAATATTTTCATCCCAGCTGATATCTGAAATATGTATTAATCCGTCAATGCCATCTTCAAGCTCAACAAATAGACCAAAACTGACTATCTTTTTTATTTTACTTTTATTTATTGTTCCAACCTGAAATTTATCATTAATAGTATCCCATGGATTAGGAATCAACTGTTTATAGCTTAATGGAATTTTTCTTTCTTCCTTTTTAATATCAAGTATCTTTGCCTCAATTCTCTGACCTTTTGTAAAAATATCTTTTGGATTGACGCTCCTTTTAGTCCAGGATATTTCACTTGAATCAATAAATCCATCAATACCATCTTCTAATTCCACAAAAGCCCTAAAATTAGTAAGTGTAACGATTTCCCCGGTAACGATATCTCCGATTTTAAATTTATCTTCAACCTTACTCCATGGTTCTTCAGTGAGTTGTTTTAATCCCAGCGATATTTTTCCGTTATCCCTGTCAATATTTAAAATAACAAAGTCCCGTACTTCGTCAGCTTCTAAAAGCGTTTTTGGTTTAAACACTCTTTTCCATGACATATCGTTCTTGTGCAGCAATGCTTCAAGGCCGTCAATTTCAATAAAGGCTCCGAATTCGACAAATTTTTTAACTTTCCCCTGCACCTTATCGCCTATTTTATATTTTGCTACAAATCCATCCCATAGCTTTTTATTCTCTTCTTCCATATATTCTTTTCTGGAAAGGAGTATAGAATGCCTTTTTGCATCAATACTTATAATTTTAAACCAGTAAGTAGTATCGGAGTCCAGGTTTTTCTTAATCCGTAAATCACCTGCAAGAGAAAAAGGTAAAAATCCGTCTACATGATTGCAATCAATTATAAAACCTTTATTATTTGAGCTCCCTAACTTACCCTGTATATTCAATACTCCGGCTTCATAAATATTGAGAAACTTGGCCCATCGTTTTTCCCTGTCTGCAGCTGCCTTTGAAAAAACGTACATTCCATCTATTAACCTTTTATTAAGCAATAATACATCTATCTTTTCGCCTATTTGGGGTTTGCTTTTAAACTCATCTAAAGTGACTCTTCCATCCGTTTTAATTCCAACATTCACATAAGCAAAATCATTGTCTATTGTTACTATTTCGCCTTTTAAAATCTTATTAGGTTCAATTATATCTATCGGGAAGTCCGCTATCTGCTGCATATCAATGTTATCTTCATATTTCTCACTAATAATCATAGTCCTAACCCTGTTAATAATAACATATTTTATTTATAAACCTGTTTAAAGGCTGTTAATTAATTGAATTACTTTTTTAATAACATCGTTCTTAGTCATATTTGTAGAATCCAGATAAAATGCGTCATTTGCTTTAACAAGACGTCCATACGGCCTTGATTTGTCCTGTTCATCACGTAGCGCAATCTGGTCGGCTATGCGCTTTATGTCAACATTTTTTCCTTTTTCTTCATATTCATTAACTCTACGTTGTGCTCTCACGTCGACTGAGGCGTCAAGATAAATTTTTAAATCTGCAAGCGGGAAAACAACTGTTCCAATATCCCTGCCGTCCATAATAACGGTATCTTCAAGTGCCCAATCTCTTAAAATTATATTAACATAATTCCTTATAGCGATATTATCTGAAACAACTCCAATATTATCTGCTATTGCAGTATCCCTGATCTCTTCCGAAATATCATTACCATTCACTGAAGTAGAACATGAACCGTCTATATTAAATTGCTGATCTATTTTAATATTAGTAAGATCATTAACATATTCTTTAGGCTGCAGTTGTGTGCCATATTTTTGCATTAAAATCCATGTTATAGATCTGTACACTGCACCGGAATCAATATATTTTAACTTTAGTTTTTTAGCCACTTCTTTTGATATGCTGCTTTTACCTGATCCGGCAGGACCGTCAATAGCTACAATAATTCGTTTTTTAGCCACAGTTTATCGCCGTATAATTATATTTTGTTAAAATGATATGCAAAATACCTGGTGTACCGAGTTCTATTTTATTCTTTATCTTCGTAGCAAAATTCTTCGATTTCAGATAAATTCGGCAAATCGGAAAGATTTTTAAAACCAAAATGTTTTAAAAATTCATCTGTAGTTCCATAAAGTAGCGGTCTGCCAGGCACTTCTTTTCTGCCAATCGGTTTTACAAGATTTCTTTTCATTAATTTGGCAAGCATCATCCTTGAGGAAACACCCCGAAGTTCATCTATTTGAGCCATGATAATAGGCTGTTTATAGGCAATTATAGAAAGAGTTTCCAGCATTCCTTTTGATAGGCCTTCTTTTTTATCAAAAAATAAACTTTTTCTTATATCTTCAGCAAAAATACTTCGGGTAATAAACTGATATCCACCCGAAATCTCCTTTAATATCAATCCGCCGCTTCTTTCTTCATATTCGTCTGCCAATGAATCTAAAATAATCTTGGCGTTTTTGGATTCAATCCCGAAATTTTTTGAAAAAAATGATATGGGTAATGGTTCATTGGAAAGAAATAAAATAGCTTCAAATAAACCATAAAAATATTTTTCATCTTTATTGATTATTTTATCTGTTGCAAAAGAATCGGACGAATCTTCATTATTAGACTCTGACTCTATTAAGTCATCGTTAGAATCTTCAACATTCTGATTAGGAATTACTTCATTCATATTATTCGTAATAATTTAGGATCTAAATAAATAAATTTGGAGTGTGTCAATTGCGCAGTATTCTTATGTCACCAAAAATTCTATGCTGTAATATTTTTATTTTCCCATATTTTGCCAGTTCAAGTATTGCCATAAAAGTAACTATTAATTCCATTCGTCCGGGATTATTGGCAAACAAGTCGGTAAAAAAAATATTACTTGTTTTCTCTAAAAGAGAATTGATTGAATCAATCATGTCACTTACGAGAATTTCGTCAAACACAATTTCTTCATGGATAATTTCTTCTTTCTTATGCAAAATTTTTGCAAATGCATTAAGAAGATCGTATAGCGACACACCGACATAATTTTCGTCAGTTATTTCCTGGATTACATTTTCTCTGTGAAAAACATTCGCAAAATTATCATAGTAATCTTTAAGCTTTAACGAAGTTAACTGATACTTTTTATACTCGATTAATTTTTCAACTAAATCCGGTGGGAAAGGGGGGATAAAATATTCGTCTTCGATATCGCCGCTCGGCAGAAGAGCCTTCGATTTATAATACAACAATTCGGAAGCCATTAAAACAAATTCTGAAGCTATTTTTACGTTCATCTTATTCATAAGCTTCAGATATTCTATATACTGTTCCGTTATTTGAGCAATATATATCTCTGTTACATCAATTTTTGCTCTTTTGATCAAATCCCATAATAGATCGAGTGGGCCTTCAAAATTTTCAATATTTAATATGTAATTATTATTCTTCTCATTGCTAAAGTCTTCTTTCGCTACATCCATTTTAAATACTTATCCATATTCATTGCTAATATTAAAAGTTAATTTAAAATTATTTTAAAATAATTTAAAAGTGATATTATTATGTGCTTATTAATATTCATTCACTATCTTAATGAATAATAATATTAAAATTCGAAGCTAATAAATCACAAATTTTACGATAAAGCTTTTTCAGCTGCTTTTTGCAATCTCTCAGGCGGGAATGGTTTTACAACGAAATCCTTAACTCCGATTTTAATTGCTTTTGTCAGCAAATTTTCCTGACCAAGTGCTGTAACCATAATAATTTTAGCAGAAGGATCCATTGCCAGTATTTCTTCAGCCGCTTCAATTCCATCTTTTTCGCGCATTGTAATATCCATTGTTACTAAATCCGGCTTTAATTTTTTATATATTTCCACCGCAATTTTTCCATTCTCAGCTTCCCCAACTATCTCGTGCCCCTTAGGCACTAAGGCGTCTTTTACAAGCGTTCTCATAAATTTTGCATCGTCAACTATTAAAATCTTAGCCATTTTATTTCTCCGTTTAATTGATAAAAATTATATTATGACATTTACTATTTTATAATCACAATGCTAACTAATCAACAAAAATTTATTCATATCAAAGCATTTTCACTATATTAATGGGAATGTCATTTAATGAAACAATTGTATCTATTGCTCCCAATTGAACAGCTACGCGGTTCATCCCGTATACAACAGACGTCTCCTCATTCTGAGCTATTGTGTATCCTCCATTTTTCTTCACTTTTAAAATACCATTTGCCCCATCCTGTCCCATTCCTGTCATAATTACGCATATTGCATCTTTCCCATAGTGGTCTGCAATTGAATTGAATAATACATCAATTGAAGGAATATGACCGGAAACTTTTTGACCGTGATCAAGCCTAATAATCTTTTCACCGTTTTTATCTTCAATTTTCATATGCGAATGGCCAGGCGCAACATATCCGTGACCCGGCAGTATTTTATCTCCTTCTTCAGCTTCCTTAACTTTTAGTCCGGAATTGCTGTTTAATCTTTCAGCAAAAGCTTTAGTGAACCCTTCCGGCATATGCTGAACAACAAGTACCGGCAATGGAAAGTTTTCCGGGAAGCATCGGAAAATGCTTGCCAGCGCAGACGGTCCGCCTGTTGAAGTTCCTATTCCGACAACTCTTCTGCTTGTTTCTTTTCCTTCAATCTTTATTACTTCTTTATGAATTTTTTCCTGGGCTTCAGCTTTTTCCGTTTCATGCCATTTTTTCTTCTCGATTAACTTAACATCGGATTTATGCACAGACTTGACTTTTTCAATCAATAAACTGGCGACTTCATTTATTGTTATAGATAAATTTGAAGCCGGTTTAGGAATAAAATCTACTGCACCGTACTCGAGCGCCTTAAATGTTTCCTCAGTACCGTGCCGCGTTAATACGCTTAACATTATAACCGGTTTGGGATTTTTTTCAATTATGTGACGAAGAGCTTCGAGTCCGTCCATAACCGGCATTTCGATGTCCATAGTAATAACATCGGGGTTCAATACATCATTCTTATAAATAGCGGTTTTACCGTTATTTGCAGTCCCAACGACTTCAATTTCCGGATCGCTCGAAAGAATATCCGTAATGATTTTTCTAGCTAAAGAAGAATCCTCAACAACAAGTACTTTAATTTTTTGGCTCATTAGTTTTTTTTGATTTCTGTTAAGTAAAATTCACTCCGGAAAAGCCAGGAGTTTACCATTAAAATAATAATTACATTTCTTTTAATTTTTTCACCATCTTCTTCAGCGAATCAGCTTCAGAAAGGATTAATAATTTACCCAGTACCCTGTCGTCATGGTAATAAAAATATGTATTCATTGAAAGAGCATAGTCACCGGTAATATTATTCTGGATAAGAATCGAATCAATTGTCGATTGAATATAATCATGTATAATAGTCGGAATATCCGGCCTTATTGTCAGTTTAATCTTTTCTGACAGGATATTTATCATCGATGACCCTATAATATTAGTCACTTCCTTAAGGGCGGATTCACCATCCTGATCTAGGTGTTTTGTTTTACCGGTTGATAGCCCGTAAAGCATATCAATTAATTCAAAACCCGATTGCTCGCTAAAACTAAACAGGACTGCACCGTTAACATCTCCAAGAATCGGCATAAAAACACCAATGTAAACCGTATCAACTTCTCCAATAGTTTTAGCAATATTCTTAATGGGAATAATCTCTACTTCGGGAATTGAAAGAGAAACGCTTTTATCCAGAATTTTAGAAAGTGATTCAGCTGCGTTGGCAATGCCGACATTTGCTATTACATTAATTTTTTCTATATCTTCTTTCGCGATGTTCAGGGATTTTATTATATGATCTTCATCATCTATTTCTGTATTAGCTTTAATATTCTCTTCCAGTTCTTTTTTAAATCCGCTCAATGTATCTCTGACTTTTTGTTCTATTTGATCTTCTGTTAATTCGGCGTTACCGGACGAAGTGATAATATTTTTAGGTGATTTTTCATCTTTAATAAAAAGGATATCTTCAGTGATTTTCTGATCTTCTTCTTTCCTGGTAACTGCAGGAGTTTGCTTTTCCTTTACCGGTTCAGTATATACATTCTCTTTCACCGAAACGGATTTTGTTTGTTTTTCTGAAAGGTTATCTGATTTAATTTTCTTTTCTTTAACTTCTTCGTACTGCTCTTCTAATGATGAGAAATTTTCCTGTGATTCATTTGATCTGGCTGATTTTTTTTGTCTAATAGATTTTTCTTCATCGGAGATAACCTTGTTAATCATTGACGCGATATCCAGAATAAGACAAATACTCCCGTCTCCCAGAATTGAAGCGCCGGACAGACCGTCAATATTTGTATAGTTTTCTTCCAGTGATTTTATTACTATTTCCTGTTTGCCTTCAAGACTGTCAACGATTACGCCGATCTTTCTGTTTCCATATCCGACAATTACTACAGGTATCTTCATCTCACTTGTAAGTGAACTCTTTATTCCGATAAATTCATTTAATCGAAGCAGAGACAGTATTTCTCCTCTCAGGTTAACAACTTCTCTGCCTTCAATCGTTGTAATATCCGATTCAGTAATTTTTATTGTTTCTATAACATCCGGTAATGGTATTGAATACATTTCATTTTGAACTTTAATCATAATTGCAGGAATAATTGCTAACGTAAGAGGGAATGAGAGAACAAAATTTGTGCCCATCCCGGGTTCTGTTTCTATTCTGACACTTCCGTTTAATTCGCTTACTGTTTCCTTTACAACATTCATTCCTACTCCACGTCCGGATATATCGGTTATTACATCTGCTGTCGAAAACCCGGGCCGGAAAATAAATTCGACAATATCATCTTCGTCCATATTGCTCAGCATATCCGGGGTAACCAGTCCGCCTTTAAGTGCTTTCTTTTTAATCTTTTCAATATCAAGTCCTCTGCCGTCGTCTCCGATTTCAACGAATATCTGATTGCCACCCTGATATGCATTAATCGTAACAGCCGCCTCCTCAGGTTTGCCCAGTCTTCTTCTCTCTTCAGGTGTCTCAACTCCGTGGTCGATACAGTTCCTTAGCAGGTGGAGTAATGGTTCTCCGATAACATCTATAACTTTTTTATCAAGCTCCGTATCTTCTCCTTTTATGACAAAATTTATTTTTTTATTGAATTCCTTGGCAAGATCCCTGACCGGCCTGTTGAATCTGGATAAGACCTGGCCGATCGGAACCATTCTTGTTTTCATGATCCCGCTTTGCAGATCCTTTGCTATCCTGGACATTTGGTCCATTCTGTTTTTAAATTCGCCAATAATAGATTTGTCTATATTGCTTTTCTTTATTTCATCAAATAACCTGATAAACCCTGAATTTGCGATAACCAGTTCGCCTACTGTATTAAGGAGAAGATCAAGCTTATCAACGGATACCTTAACGATTTTTAAACTGACTGCCTTTTTATCGTCTTTCCTTCTGCCGAACGAAATATCCTCATGTTCATCGGATTCGGATTCCTCCTCATGCTTGGAGGTCTCTTTTTTAGGAACATCTTTTTTGGTTTCTTCAACCTGCTTGGGTTTTACTTCCTCGGTTTTTTCCTCGAAAAGAATTTCTTTTTCGTGTATTTTCAAACCGGCCTTATTATCTTTTGTTGAAAGACTTATTTTTCTTAATTCAACTTTATTCACCAGATCTATTTCACAGGCGCTGCTTATTTGCTCTACCGGATGATCCGACAACAGGACAATTCTAAAAACATTATCTTTCCAGTCTTTTGAAATATCGCTCATGGACGGAATTGTTTTTAAAACCTCGCCCAGCTGTTCAAGATTATTATTTATTAATTGAGCTTTTATCCATTTCATTTGAGCATAGGGATCGATGTAAATATCCAGTTCGCAGCAAAATTTTCCTTCCTTAAGCCCGTTGATGATGCTTTTCATTTCACTCTGCGAATACTGGATTTTTATTGCAGATTCTTTTTTGCTGCTTTCTTCTTTTATTTCTTTCTGTTCATTTTCCTTTTTTGCGGGTTTTTGCGCTGGGGACTGCGGAGAAGATTTTGTATTTTCACTGATATTTTTTATCTTTTCAATCGTCGCGCTCAAATCCTGTTTTGGTTCCTCTCCTCTGGACACTGAGCTTATAATAGAATTAATGAGATCAAAGCATTGGAAAAGTACTTCGATTATTTCCGGGGTTATAGCCATTGTCTTGTCGCGTATTCCCTGAAGTAAATTTTCCATATGATGAGCCAGATCGCTGAGATCGTTTAAGCCTACAAAAGCTGCGGAACTTTTAAGAGAATGCGCTGTTCTGAAAATACTGTTAATTGTGTCTATTTCAACATCATCAGGATTCTTCTCAAGCTGTAAAAGGCATTGATTCAATTCCTGAAGCTGTTCATCAGCTTCTTCTAAAAATATATCCTGATATTCACCAATAGTAAATGCCATTTTTTTTCTCTCCGGTGTTATAATAACTTCATATATTAATTGATTTTACTCATTCTTCTCATCAGGGAATAAAATATTATCAAGTTTCAATATTACTATCAACCTGTCCTTCATCCTTCCTACGCTTTGAATAAATTCAGCAGATACCCCTTCAATCATCTCAGATGCCGGATTAATGTCTTTTAACGGGATTCTGAATACTTGAAAAACATTATCAACCAGTAAACCTACAAGCCTCCCATTAATACCAACAACAATTATTCTCGATTCATCAGTAATTTTACTTTCTTTATATCCGAACCTGATCCTCACATTGACAACCGGTATCACATTGCCTCTTAAATTAATTACTCCTTTAATAAACGGCGGAGTATTGGGCAGTCTCGTAACATCAATAATTTTCAGTATTTCATGGATTTGAAGAATATTTATTCCGTATTCGACATCATTTAATAAAGAAAAACTTACTACCTGGATCATTTTATCATCGGAAATAAAATCTTCATTCTGTGCATTTTCTTCCGATTCGTCAATCCCCGCAACCTCAGTAAGTTCTTTGTTGTTCATATATCGCCTGACCCTGCTAAATTATTTTTAAAATTTATATTTTTATTAATTTTTTTAATTGATTATACTTTTATTTTCGTCATTATTTAAAAACAACTTACTTTAAATTAAAATAATTGCAGATTGAATTCTGATTGATTTTATTATATTTATGCAAGAAAAATATTATCGGATTAATAATAACTATGTTTATTCAGCACTGTAAAATATAAAAACCAATGCTTTATGTTTTGTTATTATATAATATTTATTCAGACATTTCAAGTATTTTAAATTATTTTAGTATCGATACGAGAATCACCTATCCTTAGAGGCTGCACATGAAGGCAAAAAACATTCCGTCAGTAGAGGAGTGCTATGAAATAATGAAAAAACGCATGCTTCCTCACATTAAAGAACATTCGGAGCAGGTTATGAAGGTTGCAGTATCAATAACAGATCATCTTAAACCGAATGTAATTATTAATAAAAGTCTTGTTATTGCAGCTTCTCTACTTCACGATATTACAAAAACCGAGTCCTTAACGACCAGGGAACCGCATGACATTACCGGGGGTATATTTTTAAGAGAACTAGGTTATTATGATGTAGCCGATATTGTTGAAGAACATGTTCATTTAAAAAACTATGATATAAATGAAAATTTAAAAGAAAAAGAGATCGTGTTTTATGCTGATAAAAGAGTTATGCATACTAAAATAGTTTCTGTTGAGGATAGAATATCGGACTTGGTAATCAGGTATGGGAAGTCAGAACTCATTAAAAAGCATATAATAGAAAATAAAAATTCAATTTTAAATATTGAGAAAAAAATAAATAATAATATGCTGAAGGATTTAAACGATGTGATTCTCTGTTTAAAATGATCTTAAATACAGTCTGCTGCAGCTAAACCTGCAACGTGCGCACGCTACTCAATTAATATTTCTTTCTTTCCTTATTGTGTCCAAGCCTGTTCATTATATATACTGCAATGTATCCGCCAATGAGACCGGCTATTATGTTGACTCCGGTATCGTAAACAAGAAAACTTAAAGCTTTAATGGCAATTTCAAGAAACAGTTTATCCAAAACAAACCCGCCTATCAGAGCTCCTATAACTCCGACAACCAACCCGCCTATATATCCGCCGAACAGGTCTTTTCTTTTAATATTATAAAAAATCCAGGAGACAAATGCTCCCAGGGCTAAATAGATCGCAATTGCAACAAGTTTCATTAAAAAGCTTAATAGTTCATCTGACATATTGACCTCTTGACGAAAAGTAGTTACTAACATCTTAAAAAAAGATGTTAAATGTCAATTATTTATTCATAATGCACATCAAAACCTAATACTTTACAGAAATCCGCAACAACAATATTCAAACAAAAAAAGCTTTTACAGGAGCGCTGACTGTAAAAGCCTTTTATTATAGTCATCTCTATTAAGGAATATAATAATTATCAATTATTTATTTAATCGGATCATCCGTAAAAAGCATTAACTTTTTTATTTCAATATTTTGAAACAAAATAGCCTGCTGACGCCAAGGCCGAAGCAGGTACAACAGCAAAAGGTGCTTGCCATGAGGAATTTTATTTTGACTTTTTTTGAAAATCCCTATATAATAAATTTTTTAATCAGAAATGAATTTAATTGAGCAGAGGATATGATAAAAAAAGAAATACTATTCGTTGAAGACAGCAAAGCTCAGGCAAAAGCAATTATTGACTCATTAAGGGAAAAAGATTTTAATGTTGATTATGCGGAGAACGGACAGGAAGCGCTCTTAAAATATGAAAAAAATCAATACCCTATTGTAGTAACCGATCTTGAGATGCCTGTAATGAACGGCGAAGAATTGATTAAGCAGCTCGACGCATACCAGTTCCCGCCTATTATATTTGTACAGACTGCCCATTATGAACCGGAATATATTGTTAAGATAATGAAAAATCCTGTATATGATTATCTTAAAAAACCTCTACGGATAGATGATCTTGTCATCAAATTAAATAATGCATTTGAGCTGGCTGATTTAAGAAAGACAAAAATAATGATTGAGCAGGAAAAAGTCATTAAACTTGAAAATCAGCTTACATGGTATAAGTGGAAAGAAAAAGCAAACAGCTCCATAAGCGTCGGAAAAGGAAAAACTATTTTTGACGATATGCAAAGAGCTTTTAATCAGGGTATTGGAACCGGAGCGCTCGTAACATGTCTTGAATTGCTGACATCCGGAATAGCAAAAAATGAAAACGGTTACGTGATACAGGCCGACATTTTTGAATTCGTTGTAGATACTCTAAAGAACGTCAAACGCGCAATGGAAATGATGACCGAGATCAATGAAATTCAGTCATCCGCGCCTGTTAAAAAGGAACTTTCGTTCAGAGAATATTATGATTTTATTGCGGGACTAATTGAGCAATGCAGGGAATTTGAGCGAATAAAAAAGAATAAAATAATACTGAATGATTTTGATCTGGATCATGCGCAATCGGTTTCCATAGATACTGCCCAGGTCGGGAAAGCTTTAAAAGAGCTTATTATGAATGCCCTTAAATATTCCATAAAAGGATCATCTGTTTATGTTATACTTAAATTTTTAAACGATGCTATCGTTGTTTACATTCTGAATGAACCGGTTGCGGACAGTGAAGGCAGGAAAGGAATCCCAATAGGTTATGAGTCTATAATTTTTGATCCGTTCTTTAGACTTAATAAATCGGTTCAGGAAGATTATAAAACACTCGACTACGGGCTGGGACTTACTCTTGTGGAAAATATAACAGTGAAACATGGCGGCAGCATTGAGCTTTCAAACATAAAAGATTATTCGGATATTGCGAAGGGAGACTGTGAAAAGGTTATGGCGACCTTAAGGCTGCCGATTGCGGGAAACAAACAAGCGTCATAAAAAAATTTAAACTTGCTTTTTTATTTATTTTGTTTTATCATAAAAGAACGCAAATGCATTTAAATACAATATAAAAAAGGAGGTTTAAGAAATTAAATGTAACCCGGATAGAATGAAATAATCCTGCCAAATGACAGTTAATTATATTATAATAATTTATATACAAAAATATTTAAATGTTGGTCTATTGTGTTTCAAGTTTAGCATTCAAAGGACAATTGACAATGAAAGGCAACATTCTTGTAGTTGACGATTCAAATGCAATAAGAAAGGCAATCCGCTTTATCCTGGAGAAAGAAGGATTTACCGTAACTGAAGCTTCTAATGGCGTAGATTGTCTTGAGAAAATCAACCCCGAAATAAACCTCGTTATCAGCGATATAAATATGCCGGAAATGGACGGCATTGAGCTGCTTAAAAGAATACGGGAATCAGGCCAGTATAAATTCATACCTCTGATTATTCTGACTACAGTAGCACAGGAAGAAATGAAACAAAAAGGAAAGGAAATGGGAGCTACTGCATGGCTGATAAAACCGTTCAAACCAGAGGAACTTCTTAATATCATAAAAAAGGTTGTTGGATAATTCTAAATATAAGGAATGATTCTAATGGCAAATATACACTGTAAATTGCATAATGATGCAATATATATGCGTTTTACCGGAAGAATGACCATAGAAAACGCCTCCAGAATTAAAAAAAGTCTTTTGCTGCTTTACGACAGGAAGGCTGCCGCATATTATGCCGACTTTTTACAGATATCGGAAATTGACATCACTTTTCTTCAACTGCTTTTGGCTTTTAATATAAAAGTAAAAACCATTAATTCACAATTATTTATTTTAAAAAATAAAATCGGGGAACAAGTATCAAATGATTTAAAAATACTGGGCATCGATATTATAACTCACTTTTCCATTTCGGAAGGTAATAATGAATTTTCAGGAAAATAATGAACTGAGTCAGGCGTTTATTGAAGAAATGAATGATCTTTTGGCTGAGATCGAAAACTCCCTGATGCAGATGCAAAACGGTACAGAAAACCCGGATTTAATTGCTAAAGTATTCAGGTCTCTTCATACAATTAAAGGCTCTTCGGGTATGTTTGGTTATTCCGAGATATCTTCTTTTGTGCATGATCTTGAAACTACATTCGATAAGATCCGTCAGGGAAAACAAACAATCAGCAGAGAAATTATTAATCTTACGTTAAAGGCACAGGATTGCATTAAAAGTCTTCTGGCACGAAGTGACAATGCTGAGGAAAAAAGCAAACGCGAAGCTATATTAAGCGAATTAAAAAAGATAAAAGATGATTCCAGCGAACAAAAAGAAGAATCTCCTGATGAAGAATCATCGTCTACCATGCCTGCAACTCAACCGGCTGTATCGGCAAGCCCGGCAGGGATTGAAACATACAGGATTACATTCAGGCCATCAAAGGAAATTTTTTTAAGAGGAGTAAAGCTGCGTCCGATTTTTCGTGAACTGGCCAGCCTCGGCACTCTGACGCTCACTGCAAAAGCATACGAGCTCCCGACACTTGATGAAATCAATACCGAGTACTGCTACATGGAATGGGAAGCAAATTTGACAACAGATAAGGGAATCGGCGCTATTAAAAACGTTTTTGTTTTTGTTTATGATTATGCCAAGATAGAAATTTCGAAGACCAGCGTCAATGAACAATCAAATGGTGATACAAACGTCAAGCATCCTGCTGTACTTCTTGAGAGAAGAAAAACTGATTTTTCATCCATACGAGTTAAGAATGAAAAGCTGGATCAGCTTGTCAATCTTGTAGGAGAAATCGTAACTCTCAACGCGCGGCTTAATCAGGAATCCATTCATTCGCGAATTCCGGAATTCATTTCCATCTCCCAAAGCTTCGACAGGCTGACAGCAGAGCTGCGCGATAATACTATGAGTATGCGTATGGTTCCGCTGGCCGAGCTATTCAACAGCTATAACAGGCTGATTTTTGACCTTACAAGTAAGCTTAATAAAAATATAAAATTGCAGATAAACGGCGGAGAAACTGAGCTGGACAAAAACATGATCGAGGAATTAAGAGATCCTTTAATGCATCTTATAAGGAATTCAGCAGATCATGGAATAGAGTCGATCGCGGACAGAACAGCGTCCGGCAAACCGGAAACAGGCACAATTACTCTGAGCGCCGAATATTCCGGATCGAATGTGCTTATAACAATTTCGGATGATGGAGCAGGCCTAAATAAAGAAAGGATTCTGGCTAAAGCAGTTGAAGCAGGTTTGCTGGATTCATCTGAAAAAGATGAGAACGTAATATTCAGTAAAATATTTGAGCCCGGATTTTCAACTGCTGAAAAAACAACGGACATATCCGGACGTGGTGTAGGATTGGACGTAGTCAAACGCAATATTGAGAAACTGAGAGGTTCTATCAATATAAAGTCACGTCGGAACGAAGGCACATCGATTCTGCTGACGATTCCACTTACACTTGCAATCATAGACGGATTTATGTTCGAGATAGCAGATAATCTTTTTATCTTTAACCTTGCAAATGTGCTTGAATGTCTTGATTATGATAAATCCGACGGGGAAATTACTACCGGTCAGTTTACCATAAGCCTGAGAGGAGAAATGATCTCCTGTCTCGATCTTAAGAAAGTTCTGGGCATGGAATCCGGCAAATGCGAGTTGGCGCAGGTAGTGATTACGGATATAGGAGGAGAAAGAATAGGTTTCCTGGTAGATCGTTTGGTTGGAAAATACCAGACTGTAATTAAACCAATCGCCAAATCGGTTAACATAAAAGATATTATAGTCGGCGCTACCATTCTGGGCAACGGATCTATAGCCTTTGTGCTGGATATTAATAGGGTTATCACCTATGCACTTGAAAACAGTATGAATAGCTTATATAAAATATAATTTCTTAGATAAGGAGAAACAAAATGAAACTCGGGATAAAAGGGAAAATGCTTTCCGGATTTATTTCCGTTGCAGTTATTGCCGGAATTATCGGTTTTGCAGGAATATTCAGTTTAAGGACTATGTCGGAAAACAGCAGATTCATGTATCAGAAAGTCACGCAACCGATAGTTTTACAGGATCACATAGTTAAAAGTTTTATATTAATGAGAATGGAAATATACAGACAACTTTTAGCCAACACGGCAAAGGATGTTGAAGCGGCCACACAACGCGTTAAAAAACATTATGATGATATAAAAGGTTATTTGGTACAATATGACAATGAGATAATAAGCGAAGAGGTAAGAAAAGAATATACTGAATTTAAAAGGAGCCTTGATGCTTATTATGTCCTTTCGGAAAAGATCGAAGCAGAGAAAAAAGCCGGAAAAAAGAATGAACAAATAGAAGCAGTTCCAAAGGCAAGAGATATTGCTGTGACTATGCTGGAAAATTTGGAGAAGCTGACAAAAATAAGGCTGAATTATGCCGAACAAACTTATCAGAAAACCGATGGCAGCGCGCAGACTACTTCAATTATTGTGATAATATTAACTGTTATAGGCTTTGCTGTTGCAATCGCAATAGGGTTACTGCTGACACAATCCATTTATAAAGTGGTTAATTCCATAGAGCAGGCTTCCATCCAGGTAATGGAAGGGACAAACCAGATTTCATCTTCTTCAGAAGAGCTTTCAACGGGCACAAACGAACAGGCTGCCACTGTTGAAGAAGTATCCGCTTCCATAGAAGAGATGACTGCAACGATACAGCAGAATGCGGACAATGCAAACCAGACTGAGCGCATAGCGACAAAGAGCGCGGATGACGCAAAGGAAAGCGGTGAAAAAGTTAAGCAGACTGTAAAAGCAATGAAAGAGATAGCCGACAAGATTTCCATCATCCAGGAAATAGCGCGGCAAACCAACCTTCTTTCGCTGAATGCGTCTATTGAAGCTGCGCGTGCGGGTGAGCACGGCAGAGGCTTTGCGGTTGTAGCAAGCGAAGTGCAAAAACTTGCAGAACGAAGCCAGTTTGCTGCAAATGAAATTAACGAATTGTCCTCGACCAGCGTGGACACTGCCAATGTCGCAGGCGAAATGCTTGCCAAGCTGGTGCCGGATATTCAGAAGACCGCGGAGCTGGTTGCAGAGATAAACGCTGCAAGCGGTGAACAGGCAAACGGCGTCGAACAGATCAATACTGCGGTACAGCAGCTTAACAGCGTAGTTCAGCAAAACGCATCTAATTCGGAAGAGCTTGCCGCTACTGCCGAGGAACTCGCATCGCAGACAACTCTTATGAGGGAAGCTGTAGTATACCTTAAAACAGGAGACAAATCGTTAAGGGATAATGAAGCTATAAACTTTCAGAATTTTCATGAAAAATATAAAAACAACACCCATTCAATTGCTACGCCGGTTAAGCAAAAAAGCGCTCCTAGAATAGCGAAATCAGCTGAACAAGTTAAAGACATTGAGAAAGAGAAAAAAAGTGATTTGAAGATTGAACTTGGCGATGCTGAGGACAAGGATTATGAAAGGATTAAAAAGTGAGGATTAACATGAGTGATGACAAAAACGCGATGGTGCAATATCTGTCATTCAAACTGGACAACAATACTTTTGCTTTTAACGTATTGAAGACGCGCGAAGTCCTTTCTTTCACCAAGATAACGCCTATACCTTGCACTCCTCCTTATGTGGCAGGAGTTCTGAATTTACGCGGAAGCGTCGTCAGCGTCATAGATTTGCGGCTTAAATTCGGGATGAAGGGCGCAGAAATTACACCGGACACTGCTATAATAATAGTCGAAACAACTCTGGGGAACGATACGGTCGTGCTTGGCGCACTTGTGGACGCTGTTAAAGGTGTCCTGCGTTTTGAGGCTGACCAGATTGAGCCGCCGCCGAAGATCGGCATTAAACTTAATCTTGACCTTATTAACGGCATCGGCAAACGAAACGATGATTTTGTCATCATACTGAACATTGACAAGGTATTTTCGGAAGAGGAAATAACCCTTATCAAGGAAACAATTGATTCGAGCAATATTAAAAGTGATGAGATCACAGAATAACATACATGGATTTTATCGATCAAGACCAAATAAAGATGAGCGAAAGCGAGAGGAGAAAGATCAGCTCGTTCATTGAAGAAAGATTTGGGATTAAGATGCCGCCTTCAAAAGCCACGCTCCTCATATCCAGGCTTTCAAAAAGATTAATAACACTGGGTTTAAAAACGTTCGGAGATTATTTTAAATATATCAACTCGCAGGAAGGAATGGCAAATGAGATTTATATTTTCATCGATCTCATTTCCACTCATGAAACGAGTTTCTTCAGAGAGGCTAAGCATTACGACATCCTGCTTTCTAAAGTATTGCCGAAAATCGTCACCGAATGCGGGGCAGGATTAAAACACCCGTTAAGAATATTAAGCGCTGCATGTTCGACAGGTGAAGAACCTTATACCATTGCTGTAGTAGTATCGGAATTTATCGCATCAAACAATTATGTGAATTTTAAATATCATATAACCGGAACCGATATTTCGTTAAAGGTCCTTGAAACAGCAAGACATGGTGTTTACGATGCGCATAAAATAGACAATGTTCCTAAGAAATACAAAACAAAGTATTTTATGGTTAACAAGAATAAAGGCAGCAATCTTGTAAGGATTGTTCCCGAACTGCGGGCTGATATCGATTTTTTCCCGATTAACCTTATGAACGAAAGTTATCCTTTTGAATATGAATATGATGTGATCTTTTTAAAAAATGTTCTTATCTATTTCGGCAGGGAAGATCAGGAAAAGATAATTCTGCGTTTATTAAAGTATCTTGCACCAGGAGGATTTTTCTTTGTCGGGTTATCGGAATCAATGGCCGGCCTTGGACTGCCGATAAAAAGCGTTATGCCTAGTATATTCAGGAAACATTGATAAGAGGTGCATCTGCCAAGGGCTTAGGGTTCCGAAGAGATAAAGACATAAGGCAGTCCCGGAATTCAAAGGATTGAAGTAATTTTTTGCTATATATTCTGCGGAGAAATTTTATGAGCAAGGAAATAAAAGTGCTGATTGTCGATGATTCTGCGATCGTAAGGCAGACAATCAGCTCCATATTATCGAAAGAAAAAGACATAAAAGTAATCGGAACCGCGCAGGATCCGATTTTCGCTCTCGAAAAAATGAAAAACGAAATGCCGGATGTAATCATACTGGATATTGAAATGCCAAGGATGGACGGGCTAACATTTCTTTATAAAATAATGACGCAGCAGCCCATCCCGGTTATTATCTGTTCAACACTGACACAGGAAGGCTCCGATTCGGCTTTAAAGGCAATAAGCTACGGCGCGGTAGATATAATAACAAAACCTAAAATAGGAACAAAACAATTCCTTGAGGAATCGGGCATTCTGCTTGTCGACTCCGTAAGGGCAGCCTCTATTGCACGATTAAAAACAATCCCTAAAATCGGAATGCTTCATGATGTTTCCATGGTTGCAAACGCGGATGCAGTAATTAAAAATAAAAAAAAGATACTTACCGAAACAACTGATAAGGTAATTGTAGTCGGAGCATCCACAGGAGGCACCGAGGCTTTGAAGGATTTTTTGTGCGCATTGCCGGTTGATGTCCCGGGCATTGTTGTTGTGCAGCACATGCCGGAAAACTTTACACGCGCGTTTGCAAACCGGCTGGACTCCATGTGCCAGATACACGTTAAAGAAGCAAAAAACGGAGACAGTGTCCTTCGCGGACAGGCGCTCATTGCTCCCGGGAACCTGCATACATTGCTAAAAAGAAGCGGAGCCATATATTCGGTAGAAGTCAAGGACGGGCCTCTTGTTTCAAGGCACAGGCCGTCTGTAAATGTGCTTTTTCAGTCTACTGCGTACAATGCTGGCAAGAATGCTGTAGGAGTGATTATGACCGGTATGGGAAACGACGGAGCTACAGGCATGAAGGAAATGAAGGATGCCGGCGCGTACAACCTTGCACAGGATGAGGAAAGCTGCGTTGTATTCGGCATGCCCAAGGAAGCAATCAAGGCCGGCGCTGTAGATAAGGTTGTCCCACTCACCCGTTTAAGTTTCGAAGCATATCAGGCAGCGAAGTAAATGCTTTCGGGAGCTTTTCCGCATGCGGTTTTATCTCAGTATAATCATCATTATTTTCCCCGATGCTACTAAATTCATGTTGCAGTATTTTATCTGTTTGTTTTCTATGAACACAAACTAGTACACTGTCATATCCGATTTTTAGGGTTGATAGCTGCCAGGAATTGAAATACATTACACAAGTAATTTTATGGAGCCATGCATGAGCATCTGCCCGGAAATTAGCGACAAATTAATGTCGCCCGACCAGGCTGTAAAAAAATTCATTAAGGACAGGACGCAGCTTGCCATAGGCGGCTTTACTGTTTCGCGGAATCCCATGGCAATTGTGTACGAAATCATTCGCCAAAGGATTAAAGATATTCATCTTGTTTGCCACTCGAACGGACAGGCACTGGATATGCTGATCGGCGCGGGATGCGTTAAAAGGCTGGAAATAGCCTATGGCGGCAACGGCAGGTTCGCCCCGACCTGCATAAGGTTCAAAAAAGCCGTACAGGAAGGGAAACTCGAATTTGAGGATTATTCCAATTACCAGATGAGCCTGCGTTTTTTGGCAGGGTCTCTCGGCATCCCCTTTATCCCGACAAAATCCGGGCTTGGCTCGGATATATTCAATCTCGAAGGCTTCGCAAAAGAAACCAGAAAAGAACAAAAAGTCGCCAGCAAAAAGTTCTCGATGCTGCAGAATCCTTTTAATGATGAGGATGATAAAGTAATACTGCTTCCAGCACTCACCCCGGATGTTGCGCTACTTCATGCTCAGTATGTCGGTGAAGACGGCACTGTGCGCATCAAAGGGCTGACATTTGCAGATCTGGAGCAGGCAAAATCTGCGGACACGGTAATTGTAAGCTGCGAAGAAATCGTCCCCAGGTCTTTCATCAGACAGGACCCGGATCAAAACTCGCTGCCGTCCTTTCTGATCGATGCCATCATAAAGGTCCCGTACGGCGCCCACCCTACTGCATGTTATTCGTTTTACGACTATGATCCTAAACATCTTAATCTTTATAAAAAAATGGCAGATGATGATGTTCTCTTTAAGCAATATCTTGAAGAATGGGTATACGGCGTTTCGGACCACGAGGAATATTTAAGCAAGATAGGCAAGCCGATGCTCACGGCGTTAAAGGCAGACAGGGTATTGGGTTATGCTGCCGGATTTAAAAGGAAATAGCAGATGCTGGATTATACAGATAATGAAATGATGGCAATTAGCGCCGGAAGATTCATTAAAAACGGCGACATCGTCTTTGCAGGGACAGGCATATCCATGCTGGCAGCCACAACAGCAAAAAAAATTTACGCTCCGAAGGCAGTTATCTTTTTTGAAACCGGCGGGATCGACCCGTCTCTCGATGAAATCCCGATGGCAGTTTCCGATTCAAGGGTAATGAGCGGAGCAAGCATTAACTCCGGGCTGATCGATGCTTTCTCAATAGCAGGGCACAGAAAACTGCACACGATCGCTTTTCTAGGCGCAGCGCAAATAGACAAGTTCGGGAACCTGAACACGACCTGCATTGGCGATTACCATAAACCCGCAACGCGGTTTCCGGGCAGCGGCGGAGCATGCGACGCATCCTCACTTACATCGGGCGTCATTGCTTTTATGAAGCATGAAAAGACAAGATTCGTGGAAAAGCTGGATTATCTTACCAGCGTCGGCTGGTATAAAGGCGGCGATTCACGCAAAAGGCTCGGCCTAAAAAGAGGCGGAGCTATTGCTGTTATAACAAATCTTGGCATTATGAAATTCCACGAGGATAGCAAAGAAATGTATCTTGCCGAATATTATCCCGGAGTATCCGTAAAGAAAATTTCGGATAATACAGGCTTTAAACTCGATGTATCTATGGCAGCGGAGGCAATCCCGCCGTCACATGAAGAATTGCGTATTCTCAGAGAAAAAGTTGATCCTGAAAAGCTTATCCTATAAGCATCGAAAAACTTACATTACCCATATTCTACTTGCCATTATAAAATTCGGGGTACAGCTTACGCGCGCAATCAGGACAAATACCGTGAGTGAATTCAGCTTCAGAGCGGCTTTTTATGTATATCTCAACCTGCTCCCATACGCCTTTATCGTTCCGGATTCTCTTGCAGTTTGCGCAAATCGGGAGCATCCCTGTCAGAGTCTTTATTTTCGACAAGGCTTCCTTAAGCTCAACAATAAGCTTTTCTTTTTCCTCTTCAGCGCGTTTGCGCTCCTTAATTTCTTTTTCAAGATCAGCGTTTATAATGCTCAATTTTAAGTTGATCGACTCCTGTTCTTTATTATGAGCAGCAATTTTTTCCTGCGCTTCCTGCTTTTCAAGTGCATGTCTTATGTGAAGTAAAAGCTGATCTATATCAACCGGTTTTAAAAGATATGAGAAAGCGCCCATGTTTGTAGCTTCAATCGCAGAATTCAACGAAGCGTTTCCGGTAAGTATAATGGTCTCAGCATCAGGATTGCCGGCTTTTATGTTTTTAAGCACATCAATGCCGGACATATCCGGCAGTATAAGGTCGAGTATTATCAGATTTGCATTATTCAATCTGAGCAAATTGAGGCCTTCTTTCCCGTTCGGAGCAATTATTGCATCGTAACCCTTTACTTTCAAAATCCCTGTGAGTGTTTTTCTTAGATTGGCATCATCATCTATTATTAAAATATTCGATTTCCCCATAATCGTTTAGTCCTTTGTTTGTTACTATTGTATTCTAACGCAATTCAAGTACTATCAGAGAATTCCTTAAGAGGGGTTGGCTCATCCTGCTCAAATATGCTCTTACTGAAATGAACCTCCATTATCCATAAATACAGACTTTAATTTGTCAGTGTTTATCCCATTGACACTGAGCTTGGATAAAAAGTCAAGTATAAGCTGCATTTCAAAAGGTTTAGTCAGAACAGCATAAGCCCCCTCGTGTTCTGCCTCAGCTTTCTGTTCCTCAGTCACATAGGCGCTCATTATTATGACAGGGAAACTAGGGTGCATTTTATTAATAATCTTAAGCGTTTCTATACCGTTCATTCCGTTCATTTTCACATCCATAATGAGACAATCTGGATGGCTCTCCTTAAGTCTTTCAATTGCCTCTTCTCCGCTATTAATGACAGTGCCTTCAAAACCATTGATCTTAAGAATGTCATATATAGTCTTAGCCATCCGTTTGTCGTCATCAACTATGAGCACCTCAATGGATTTTTTCATCTATCCCCCTGCAACCGGCAATTCAATTGAAAATGTAGTGCCTGCCCCGACCTCGCTTATCACAAAAATACGGCCATTATTCGCTTCAACAAGATTTTTACAAATAACCAGCCCAAGTCCGATTCCTTTTGTTTTTGTGGTAAAAAGCGGCTGGAATAAATTATTCATGTTTTCCGGATTGATTCCTGTTCCCGAATCTTTAACACTAATTTCTACAAATTGTGTGCTGTCACCACTTATACGTTCATCTGTAAATCCGGCGTTATTGTTTTTATCCTGATATACAGAAGGCCGCGCGTTTATGCAAATGAGCCCGCCTTCAGGCATCGCCTGAACAGCATTTGTTACCAGATTGACCAGGACCTGGTCAATCTGAAAAGGATCTGCAAAGATAAATGGCAGGTTATCAGGTATGTCAATTGCAATATCAATATTCCGCGGTAGATCGATTTTATTTATGCACTGCGAAACAAGGTCAGGCACAGATGTCTGAACAGAATGTGGGGCTTTTGTGCGTGAAAAATCCATAAGATCGTTGATAATCCGCTCTGAATTCTGCACTTCCTGTTTAATAATATCCAGATATTCTTTTACATCATCATCCGTATCCGGCAAAATATTTTTAAGGTAATATACGGCATTATTAATAACCCCAAGCGGATTCCGTATTTCATGCCCTACAAAGCCGGCCAGCTGGCCAAGTATAAATAGCTTTTCCTTGCGGATAAGTTCTTCCTGTGCAGATTTAAGAGCTTCTTTGGCAAGCATTTCCTGATGATAGGCTTTTTCCATATTACTGTAATATATATGATTCTCAACAACCGAGGATAGTAGCCCTGCCAGATTACCGGAGCCGAGCAACGCATCCTCATTGTCGTCAATTTTCCTGTAAATCCCTGCGTTACCGGCAGAATTACCGATAACCATCAAATATGCAGGCCAGTTGCGTGCTCCCAGCGGATATATTACATATTCATTCATAAGCAGTTTCTCTCTGCACCGGATCAGCCTTCTATTATCAGAATATGATGTGCATATAATATACTCGGTACCGTTAAACAAAGGAAACAGAAAGCGTTCATCGGAAGAAATTGATATTTTCGAGATAATTGTTTTTTCTTTCTCATCATAATAACCGTCGGAAGCCAACAGCGAAAAAAATCCTGATTCCGAAGATTTCCGGAAGAACAAAACCCTCTCATACTCAAGTACATGAATAATGTATTCAAGCGCATATTCAAAAATCTTTTGCAGATTGAATTGCTCATTGAATTTCTTGCTTAACTCATAAAGTTTCTGATATTCATTAAGCTGTGTATCAAGCTCCTGCTGGTAAATGTAGAGCCTTGTTTCCGCTTTAATAAGACGTTTAACCTGATCTGAAAGTTTCTTATTTTCCTGTTTTAACCGGGTTAGTTCCTGTATCTGGTCAGACGTAGACTGCGTGTTATTTTTACCTGAGGCCATAATTTATATTTATCTTAAACAGAATAATGAATTATTAATATATAGCGGCAACAACAGCAGTTAAATTATGGGAAAAATTACTATCTGCTACAGGACCGATCTCTCCATAAGTATAAAAACCGATCCAGGGAATATCTTCTCCAATATCTTTCTGCAGTGTCTTTATCAGCTTAATTTTTTCTCTCTCTCTGAATACAAGTTTTCCTCTGCCGACACAGTCAAAATGAAGAACGAATTTTGGCTTTTTATCGCCAATCTTTTCAGTTATCTGCCTGGATAATTCGCGTACGCCGTTTTTTATCAGATCTTTATCGCGTCTGACAATCCAGAACTCCGTACCATTAACAACATCTGTTTGAATCTTTACTGAACCGTTTTCCCCGTCCTTACTCATCATATACCGGACTACATATTCACCGTAATTACTTTTAATATTCTCCGGAGTTTTAAATCCCAGACAAAGATTAAGGGATATTTTGTTCCATTGTGTCTTCCAGCCGTCTTCAAAGTAATCCGACAGCGCATCAATAGCAGGCATACCGTCGATCTCGTAAATAATGTTACCTGAACCCTTGGTAATAGTCCGTCTTGTTCCCACCGGTATGCAACCGTGAGTAATTCCCCACGCAATATTGCCGATACCGGACATCAGAACACAGGATACGGCCTCGGATAAAACAAGATCATTATGATATTGAAAAGTCTGCTGAGATTCGCAATTATCGGCTGCCAATCCGCCAAATAACAAAAGAGGTTTTTTATCCTGAAGGGATTTCTCAAACATCGACAGAAATGGCGCAAAATTAAAGGTTAACCCGTCCGGAAAAATAAAACAGGCAAGATTGTCAGCGGTTAGCTTCTTATTTATTTTCTTCGCAAGAGTTTCTCCTGCCGTTCCGGCTTCGTTTTTAACATCCTCAACATAATAATTGTCAAATCTGAGTTCAGTTGATTTAATTGCCATAACTGCAACACAAAAATTGCTTTCAACCGCAGTCCCCCTGGTAATAATTCCTTCTCCGGAACAACCGCTAAGCGGCGCTCCGAACGAAGCTTCCCGTATCGATTTTAAAAGAACTTCCTGATTGTATCCGACTGTAGCAAATACAAATAAAAAATCCGGTTTATTGATTCCGGCATTTTCAAGAGCCTGTGCAACAGCTTCTTTCCCGGCCTCCACCGGATTTCGGTTGATACTGTTTCCTACTCCAGCTTTTGTACTCATCTTATAACCGTTTTATTATAAAATTATAAAATATATTGAATATTACCAAGACAATCATAATTGTTAAAAAATAGTCAGTTTAACGTTTGTAAAATTCAATATTTATTTAACTTATATATTACTATTGTCAGCAGCTTATGTCAACAGCATCTTAAAAAATAAAAGTATTGAAGTATATTAAAATGTTGTTTATATTTTAGATGTATATTTTATTACTTAAACGAACCCGATCACATAATACATATATAAAACATGGCTGAAATACTCGAAACCGACAGTATAGCTGCTCTTAAATCAATTATACTTTCACATGATCCGAAAGCTGATATTGAATTTATTGAAAAAGCATATGAATTTGCTTTCAATGTACATAAAAATCAGCTTCGCCTGTCAAAAGAACCGTATATAATACACCCGCTGGAAGTTGCAAAGATTCTGGCAAGCCTAAACATGGATACGACTACAATAGCGGCAGCATTATTGCATGATGTTGTAGAAGATTCAAAAACAACCATCGATAAATTAAAAAACAAATTTAACGCAGAAACCGCCGGACTTGTGGACGGGGTTACTAAAATCTCATCTCTGAAAAAAAAGACAAAAAATGACGAAGTCCATAACTTACGGAAAATGCTTTTAGCAACAATTAATGACGTGCGAGTTATTCTCATTAAACTGGCAGACAAACTGCATAATATGAGGACAATAAAATATCAGCCTCCTCATAAACAGCAGCTGATCTCAAAGGAAGTACTCGATATTTATGCGCCTATGGCTCACAGGCTAGGTATGTCGAAGATAGCATCCGAACTTGAAGATATTGCATTTAATGTTTTATATCCTGAAGAATATAAAGAAATTGCTTCCAGAGTAGTTCAAAGAATACCGGAATTGGAAACATACATCAATCACATCAAGGATATATTATATATTAAATTTCAAAATCTTAATATAAACGCACAAATAACAGGACGCGCAAAGCATTATTATTCCATATTTCAGAAAATGAGACTTCAGAAAAAAAGTCTGGATGATATTTTCGATATTCGTGCAATCAGGATCATTGTTAAAGAGATAAAAGATTGCTATGGTATTCTTGGAATTATCCACAGTCTCTGGTCTCCCATAGCATCACGTTTTAAGGATTATATTGCAGTCCCGAAATCGAACATGTACCAGTCTCTTCATACTACCGTAATCGGCCCGTTCGGCCATCCTCTGGAAATCCAGATAAGAACTGGTGAAATGCACGCAACCGCGGAAATGGGAATAGCTTCGCACTGGCTATACAAGGAGAATCCGAATGTACAGGCTAAAGAATATAAAAATATTACACTTTTAAAAAGCATACAGAAAAGGCAGCTTGAAACTGACAAGCCGGAAGACTTTTTGAAAGAATTAAAAATGGATCTTTATTCTGATGAAATATTTACTTTCACTCCGAAAGGAAAAATCATTAAACTGGCAAAAGGAGCTACTCCTGTGGATTTTGCATATGCCATTCACACCGAAATCGGTCATCATTGTATCGGCGCGAAAGTTAACGATCATATAGTCCCGTTAAAAACCGAGCTCAAAAGCGGCGACATTGTTGTCATTCGTACAGGGAATAAGGAACACCCTTCGGAGTCATGGTTAAAATTTGTTAAATCATCAAATGCAAGATACAAAATAAGAAACTGGCTAAGAAAATACGAGCAGGAAACCGGTCTTGATGCATCAAAAGTGCAGGATCAAAAAACTAAAAAGACTATTGAAGTATCGATACAAAACAGTGAACTTGTTAAAATTAAAAATATTTCAAAGCAAAAAAATCAAAATTTAATTATTGCAGGAACTTCAAATATTCAGTTAAGGCTTTCTCAATGCTGCCAGCCAATTCCAGGTGATGACGTAGTGGGATTTATTACACGTGGCAGAGGGCTTACAGTTCATAAGAAGACCTGCCCTTCATTAAAAAAATTAAAACTTGAAGAGGAAAGATTCATAAATATTGTCTGGGAAGGATCTTCTGCAACTTATCCCGTAAAAATTGCAATTCAGGCGATCGACAGACAGAATTTACTTAAAGATATAGTGGATGCAATAGCTTCCGTAAAAACTAACGTTGTAAAAATGGAAGCAAATCCTGCCGAGAAAGACAATGTATACTTTAAATTTATTGTCGAAGTAAAAAGTACTAACCACCTCAACCAACTTATACATATATTAAAAAATATAAAAAATGTTATTCGTGTTCATAAACTGAATGAAAAAGTTTTAATTAAATAATCAGAATTATGTCCTAATAAATATAAGTAATTTACAGCTCAAACTCCAAATATAATTATGAAAATTGTTCTTGGTTCATCCTCTCCCAGAAGAAAACTAATATTAGAAAGTCTATTTGAGCAATTCGAAATATTTGCGCCCGACATAGAAGAAACTGCACTTCCCGATGAATCACCTGTAGAATTTTGCAAAAGACTTTCTGAAGATAAAGCCAGATCAATTGCTTCACAAGTCCTGGATTCTACCGAAAAGTTAATAATCGCATGTGACACAATAGTTAATATTGACAACAAAATAATAGGCAAACCGAAGGATTTTGAGGATGCGATAAAAATATTAAATGTTCTGAATGGAAAAATTCATACTGTTATCAGCGGTTTAACCTTATTATACATAAATAATAAAAAAATTATAGGAATAACCGATGCGGAATTAACCGAAGTTAACTTTAAAAGTCTTTCGGATAAGGAAATAATTAATTATTTAGGAAAATTTGATTATATGGATAAAGCAGGTGCTTATGCTGTGCAGGAATACGGGACTTTAATCATTGATAATATAAACGGGTCAATCACAAATGTAATAGGGTTTCCTATAAGGCTTTTCTTTAAATTACTTTCAAAGCTGAATTTACTTGATAGAATATTTTTTTAAGTATAATATTAACGAAGAAATCCGGTAGGTATTTTTAATAATGCTAAAGTATTGGTACATTATAGCATAACGGCATCATTCAAAGTTAATGCCGTTGACAACAATAAGCTTATTTACTCTCGGTTTAATAAAACTTTAAAAATTGTTAAGAATTAAGAACTTTCAATTTGTTATTTATCTTTTTTTTCCTTTTTATCTTTCTTGTCTTTTTTCTCTTTTTCAGGTTTTTCTTTTCCGGCACCCTTTGTCTTGACAACTACTTTTTTCTCAACCAATTCAATTATTGCCATTTCCGCAGCATCGCCAAGTCTTTTTCCAAGAAGGTAAATTCTTGTGTATCCGCCATTTCTGTTAACAAATCTGGGTGCAATATCTTCGAACAATTTTTTTACAGCATCTTCATTCTTAATGAACTTAAGCACTATTCTTTTATTGTGTAATTTTTTACCGGTTTCTGTTTCGGGAAGGCCGATGTTTCTCCTTGCCCTGGTTATGAGTTTTTCTGAAATTTTCTTTAACTCTTTAGCTTTTTGCTTTGTAGTAACAATACTTTCATGCAAATAAAAAGATGCAATCATGTTGGAAAACATCGCACTTCTATGTGATGGAGTTCTTCCTAATTGTCTTACTGTATTCTTGTGTCTCATCTCTCGTCCCTGCTTAAATTACAATATTATTTGATATATTATCTTTAACTATTATTCTTTCAATCCAAGACTTAAATGCAACGACTCTAATTTGGATTTGATTTCCTTCATTATCTGATCGCTATAATGTTTAGATTTTCTGAATTCGTCTTCCGTTTTTCGTACAAGTTCTTCCAAAGCAGCTATGTCCAGGCTCTTAATAGTATTATAAGCTCTGACCGAAAGTTCCAGTTCATCAATTGACTTGGAAAGTGTATTTTTCATTCTTTCAAGATTTTCATCTACAACTTCTGCTTCTTCCTCAATTTCTTCTTCGAAATTTATAAATATCGTCAGGTGATCTTTAATTATCTTTGCAGCCTGGGCAACAGCGTCTTCAGGAGTAATGGAACCGTCAGTCCAAACCTCGATAATCAATCTGTCATAATCCGTTCTTTGACCTACTCGTGTATTTTCAACTGTAATATTAACTTTTCTAACTGGAGTAAAATCGGCATCAATTGCAATTACGCCAACTGCTTCAGTACTTCCTTTACTTAATTCAGCCGGAACATAACCGCGTCCGCGTTCTACCTGAACTTCCATATCAATCTTTCCTTCTTTATTCAGGCTGGCTATATGCAAATCCGGATTCAGTACTTCCACATCCGAGTCAATAAGGAAATCCTGTCCTGTTAGTTCTCCCGTTCCGTTTTTTACAATATGCAATACCTTAGGCATTTCGCCTTCATATTTAAAACGTAATTTTTTTAAATTCAAAATTATTCGGGTTACGTCCTCATATACGCCAGTAATAGAGGCAAATTCATGAGTAATTCCCTCAATTTTTATAGCAGTAATACTGCATCCATTGATTGATGATAATAGAACACGGCGTAATGAATTACCGATAGTTAATCCATAACCCTTTTCAAACGGTTCTGCAATGAATCTGCCGTAATCTTTCTGAACATCATCATGTTCAAAAGTTATTTTGTTTGGTCTTTTAAAACCCTTTAATAGGTTTTTAGGAGCCATTCCTACCTCCATAATAAAGTAAAATAATTAAAATATTGAAAAGGGTAATAATTGTTAAAAATTTAAAATTATTTAGAATATAATTCAACCACTAGTCTTTCGTTGAAGTTATCAGTAATATCCTGGCGTGTAGGCAATCTCAAAACTTTACCTCTTGCCTCCTCAAACTCAATTGATACCCATTCAGGCACAGAATTTGTTGCTTTAGATAGTTTAATAGAATCCTTTAGCATCGAATTTTCTTTAAATTTGATTTTTACTTCAATGGTAGCTCCTTCAATAACAACAAATGAAGAAATATTTACAATCACTCCATTAACCAATATATGCTTATGATTTACTAACTGCCTTGCCTGCATTCTTGACGAAGCAAAACCCATTCTGTATACGACATTATCCAGCCTTCTTTCAAGAAGGGACAGCATATTATCGCCTGTTACCCCACGCATTCTTGTCGATTTTTCAAATACTCTTCTAAACTGGCCTTCCATGAGTCCATAACTTCTTTTAATCTTCTGCTTCTCACGCAACTGAATTGCATAATCTGAGTATTTTGATCTTCTATTTTTTTTCGGAAGTCCCGGAGGATACTTCTTCTTTTTTACAGCGCATTTTTCAGTGAGACATCTCTGCCCTTTTAGCATTAAAGGCATTCCTTCTCTTCTACATAATTTACACGATGGTCCTATATATTTTGCCATGATTTTTCTTCCTAACTATCCTTATACTCTTCTTCTTTTAGGCGGTCTGCAGCCATTATGAGGTATTGGAGTAATATCTTTAATTTTAATGATGTTTAAACCAGCCTGTGCTAAAGATCTAATCGCTGCTTCTCTGCCGATTCCAGGTCCTTTAACCAGAACTTCAACCATTCTAAGACCGGCGCTATCTATCGCTCTTTGCGCAGCATCCTTGGATGCCATTTGAGCTGCATAAGGAGTAGATTTTCGTGATCCTTTAAATCCCTGTGCTCCCGATGATGCCCATGATATTACATTACCTTCCATATCGGTAAGTGTAATAATCGTATTATTATAAGTAGCCTGAATAAATGCTTTCCCTACTGGGACATTCTTTTTCTCTTTTCTTTTCTTTGTTTTCTTCTGCTTCAATCAATGACCTCTTTTAATTCTTTGTACTAGAATATTATGACCGTCTGCGTTTTTTTGCAGTCTTTGCATTATTTTTTGTATTCTGCCCTCTAAGCGGAAGACCCATTCTGTGTCTTCGTCCTCTGTAACAACCAATATCCATAAGACGTTTTATATTGAATGCTATTTCTGTTCGTAAATCCCCTTCAACTTTCCCGCCTTTTTCAATAGCTTTTCTTATAGAATTAATTTCATCATCTGTCAAATCTTTTACTCTTCTATCCGGATCAATACCGGTCTCATTTACTATTTTATGCGACATTGAAACTCCAATGCCGTAAATATAAGTTAACGCAGTTTGTATCCTTTTATTTGCCGGTAAATCGACACCTGAAATTCTTGCCATATATTATTACCTTAGTATAAAATTATTTACTTGCTACTCTTTTCTTTTGTCTTTGTTTATGCCGAACATTTTTACAAATTACTCGAATTACCCCATGCCGCTTGATTACTTTACAATCACTGCAAATTTTTTTTACCGATACTCTAACCTTCATATATTCCTCTGTATAAATATTCGCTTAAATACCACTATTTCTATTTAGATCTATAAGTTATTCGTCCTCTGGTCAAATCATACGGTGATAATTCAACTGTTACTTTATCTCCGGGCAATATTCTGATATAATGCATTCTCATTTTCCCGGATATATGGGCAAGTACAATTGCGTTATTTGTATCTAATTTTACCCTGAACATGGCATTAGGTAAAGACTCAACCACAACACCTTCTACTTCTATAGGTTCTTCTTTAGGCATAAAATTACTCTAATTAAACCCTCTTCCGCCAGTTAATATTTTTGCTTTACCGTTGACAACTGCCACAGTATGTTCAAAATGAGCTGAAAGCTTTCTGTCTTTGGTAACAACAGTCCAGCCATCATCAAGAACTTCTATCTCATAAGTGCCCGCATTGATCATTGGCTCAATAGCAAAGACCATTCCGTCATTAATCCTTGGGCCTCTGCCGCCATCGCCAAAGTTTGGAATTGATGGTTCTTCATGAAGATTAGAACCTACTCCATGCCCGACAAAATCTCTTACAGGTAAAAAACCAAATCTTGTTACATGTGATTCTACAGCATTTGAAATATCTGATATTCTGTTACCGACGATACATTTATTAATTCCACAGTATAACGATTCTCTGGTTACATCAAGTAAAGTTTGTGTATTTTTATCTATCTCACCCACTTTAAAAGTACGGGCTGAATCTCCATAAAATCCCTTGAAAAATACACCGATGTCAATCCCTATTATATCTCCCTTCTTGAGCTTTTTATTCCTGCTTGGTATACCATGAACTACTACTTCATTTATAGACGTACAAACTGTTGCCGGAAATCCTTTATAACCTAAAAATGCAGGTTTTGCTTTATTTTTAGAAATGATGTCTTTTGCTAATATATCAATATCATAAGTCGATAAACCGGCTTTTATAATTCCTTCAATTTCATCAAGTACATTTGATGTAATTCTGCAGGCTTCTTCGATGATTTCTATTTCATTAATACTATATATATAAATGCCCAACCTGAATCAGTCCTTACAAAAAAACATAATTTTTTAAGAATATCTGCCTCTTATCCTTCCTTTTTTTATAAAACCATCATAGTGTCTCATTAATAGCTGGGATTCTATTTGTCTTAGTGTATCGAGTGCAACACCTACGATAATTAGAAGAGATGTACCACCAAATAAGTAAGCCATTTCATGTGAAACATCTTCCGGCCAAATCCTCATAATAAAATCCGGCATAATAGCAATGACTGCTAAAAATATTGATCCCGAAAGTGTTATCCTGTTTAAAATCCTCATTATAAATTCGGAGGTTGTCTGACCTGGTCGAATACCTGGAATAAAACCTCCGTATTTCTTTAAATTTTCAGCAATGTCAACAGGATTAAACTGTATAGCTGTATAAAAATAACAGAAAAATACTATCAATAAACCGTAAAAGAACATATAAGATATTTGTCCCGGAGACAGCCAGTATTGTATTTTATTAAATATTGCATATTTGTTAACACCAAGCATATTTCCTAATTGTGATGGAAGTAAAACTACAGACGATGCAAATATGATCGGGATTACACCCGCTGCATTCACTCTAAGAGGTATTGCCTGGGACTTCATTTGAACCATTCTGCGTCCAACTATCCTCTTTCCATATTGGACTGGAATTTTTCTTATACCGAGAGTAAGTAAAATACTGGCAGCTATTACAAAACAGAAAAGTACTATTAAAATAATTAGTAAAATAGGGTTACCGCGTTCTATTATTTTGCTTATAGTTTCCATAAAAGCAGGCGGCACTCTGACAACAATTCCAGCAAATATTATTAAAGATATACCATTGCCAATTCCTCTTTCTGTGATCAATTCTCCAAGCCACATTAATATTAAAGTACCGCTGGTAATTGTAACAACTGCAACTATAACGAATAAGATTCCTGCGTCTTTCGGTACTACGGCTCCTTTTGCGGAAACCATCGATTTCATCCAGACAGTAAGTCCCAACGCCTGCAACGCACAAAGGATAACAGTGCCATATCTGGTATATTGATTTATCTTTTTATGCCCTTCCGGCCCCTCTTTGGATAATCTTTCAAGTGCAGGAATAACAACATTCAGCAATTGCATAATGATCGATGCTGAAATATACGGCATAATACCTAAAGCAAAAATAGTAAAACGTCTTAATGCCCCTCCGGCAAAAAGATCAAAAAAGTTAAGAAGACTCCCTGCAGTACCCTTGGCGGCCTGATCAAAATAAGCCTTTAAGGCTTCAACATTAATTCCAGGTATGGGAATATGACAACCAATTCTATATACAATCAGAATAATTAAAGTAAAAAGTATTTTTTTGCGAAGTTCAGGTACTTTAAAGATATTTAATACTGCACTTGCCATTTTATTCCTGTTGAATAATTATTTTTTATTTGCCTGTCTTAACACTGCTTCACCGCCAATTCCCTGTATCATTTTACTGGCTGATGCAGAAAAGGCATCTGCAACAATTTTTACCGGTTTATTTAGAACGCCTTTCCCAAGAATTTTTACTAATTTATTTGAACTTTTAATAATTTTCAGTTTTACTAGTACTTCAGGTGTAATTTCCTGAATCTCGATATTTATGATTTGAGATAGATTTACAACTTGATAATTTTTTTTGAAAGCGCTGTTAAATCCCCTTTTCGGCACTCGCCTTTGAAGAGGCATTTGTCCGCCCTCAAATCCAATCATCTTTTTGCTTCCGGATCTTGAAAGTTGCCCCTTTTGTCCCCTGCAGCTGGTTTTTCCATGTCCGCTGCTTGTGCCCCGTCCTACACGTTTCTTTTCCTTATTGCAACCAGGTCTTTTTAATGAATATTGCTCTTCCATAAATTTTTATCAGGCCTATTTAGTATCATTGAATTTTTTTACTTCAACCAAATGTTTAACTATATCGATCATGCCCTTGATTACGGCATTATTTTCGTGTACCCTTTCAGCATTCATCTTTCTTAAACCCAATGCCCTTAATGTTGCTTTTTGCTTGGGTTTAGTTCCAATTTTACTGCGAATTTGTTTTATTACTATCTTCTCTTGCATAAAATTATTTCTCTATATCCATCAATTTATTTAATGGTATTTCCCTTAAATCTGCTACTTCCTTTAGGCTGCGAAGCTGCAATAATCCGTCCAAAGTAGCTTTGGCGAGGTTCAGCGGATTACGGGATCCCTGCGCTTTGGTTAAGATATCAGCAATACCTGCTTTTTCTACAACTGCCCTGACAGAGGCTCCAGCTATAATTCCAGTTCCTGGTGATGCTGGTTTAAGCAGTACTTTTGCAGATTTAAATCTGCCTATAACATCGTGAGGAATTGTACTTTTATTAAGATTAACTTTATATACTCGCTTTTTTGCATTATCTACGCTTTTACGAATCGCATCCGGAACTTCATTTGCTTTTCCAAAACTTAAACCGATATGACCCTTTTCGTCTCCAACTACCGCTAAAGCATTAAACGAAAACCTTCTCCCGCCTTTTACAACCTTTGCTACTCTGTTAATAACTATAATTTTTTCAGTTAATTCTAATTCATCATTTTTCTTTACTGGCTGTCTTCGTATCTTCATTTATTCCTCTAAAATTCCAATCCGTTTTCTCTGGCTGAATCTGCAAATGATTTTATTTTGCCATGATATAGAAATCCATTCCTGTCAAATACGACTTTTTTAATACCTTTGCCTACCGCTCTTTCAGCAATTATTTTACCTAAATTTTTAGCAGCATCCCTATTGCCATTACATTTTAATTCTGGAAACGATTTTTCCAGTGTAGATGCCGAAATGACTGTAAAGCCTTTTGCATCATCAATAATTTGACAGTAAAAGTTTTTATTGCTTCTGGAAATACAGAGTCTTAATCTATCTTTACTTGATTTAATTTTTCTTTTGATTCTAAGACGCCGTCTGTTATAGCGTTTTTTCTTTAATGTAATCCTATCCATTATGCTTTACCTGCTTTTCCGGCTTTTCTTTTAACATATTCGTTTTTATATCTTACTCCTTTACCCTTATAAGGTTCTGGAGGACGTAGTTTTCTAATATTTGCAGCCACCTGTCCTACTTTTTGTCTATCTATCCCTGTAATTTCTAATTTAGTAGGTTCAAGTACTTTCACAGTTACGTCAGACGGAGGTGTAAATACTATGCTATGTGAAAATCCTAAACTTAATTCTATATTTTTGTTCTGTTGTGCTGCTCTGTAACCTACTCCGACAATTTCCAATTCCTTTTTAAATCCTTTCGATACGCCTGCAATCATATTATTTATCAATGCTCTTAATAAACCATGTGCGGCGGATAATTTTTTGTCTTTCTCATCGCCTTTTTTTATAACTGTTAATTTATTATCTTCTATTTTAATTTCTATATCGGATAATAATTGAACGGTGTCGCTTCCTAGTTTACCATTAATAGTTACTACATTATTAGTAACTTGAATAGTCACACCATCCGGTACATTAATTATTTGTTTTCCAACTCTAGACATATTATCTTCTCTTCTTATGAAATCTTACAGAGTATCTCTCCGCCGACATTTAACTTTTTAGCTGCTTTATTCGTTATAACCCCTTTTGAGGTTGATAAAATATTTATTCCAATATTATTCATTATGGGTTTAATATCTTCAGCGTTTGTATAAACGCGCCGTCCGGGCTTGCTTACCCTTTCCAGACAATAAATTGCGGATTGTTTATCAGCACCATACTTTAAGTATATTCTTAATATTTTTTGCCGCTTATCATCCAAAATTTTATAGTTTTTTATAAAACCTTCATTTTTTAAAATTCTGGCGATTGATATTTTTAATTTTGAAGACGGTATATCGACTCTTAAATGGCCAGCTTTTAAAGCATTTCTTGTTCTTGTTAGCATATCCGCGATGGGATCTGTTAAAACACTCATATTATCTCCACCTTTTCTCTCTATTCATTTTACCATGAAGACTTTAATACGCCGGGTATTTTGCCTTCTGATGCCAGATTTCTGAAGCAAATCCTACATAATTCAAATCTGCGTAAATATGCTCTTGACCTTCCGCATATACGACATCTATGATATTGTCTAACCTCAAATTTTTGTTTTCTTCTTTGCTTTGCAATGATACTTTTTTTGGCCAATCAATTATCCCTCTCTAAACGGCATTTTAAATTCATCAAGAAGAGCTTTAGCGTCTTCCCTCTTCTGGCTATTAGTAACAATTGTAATATTAATTCCGTGAATTTTTTCAACTTTATCAAAATCAACTTCAGGAAATACAATCTGCTCCATTAGTGAAAAGTTATAATTTCCAAAATTATCAAATGATTTTGGAGACAATCCTCTGAAGTCCCTGACTCTAGGCAATGTAATGTTAATGAGCCTGTCAAGAAATTCATACATCTTGTTTCCTCTTAGTGTAACACGGCATCCGACTTCATAACCTTCTCTTATTTTAAAATTAGAAATAGGCTTTTTAGCTACAGTTTTAACGGCTTTTTGACCGGTAATAAGCGTTAATTCTTCAATAGCTGAATTTAATGCATTTGCATTTGAATGAGCGTCCCCAATACCTACGTTCAGAACAATCTTTTCTAATTTAGGAACCTGCATTATAGACTTGCAATTAAGCTTATTCTTTAAAGTACTTTTTATGGTATTTTGATACTGTTCTCTAAGTCTTGCTATCATTATTCTTCACCACTAACTATCGAAACTTTTTCCGCATTTTTTACAGATTCGTGCTTTATCATCGTTTTTAATCTGTATTCCAATCCTAACACCTATTTTACATTTTTCACAAAAATACTGAACATTTGAAATATGAATAGGATATTCCAGGTTAATAATACCACCCTTCGGGTTTTCCTGTGTAGGCCTAACAAATTTTTTCTTTTTGTTTATACCTTCAACTACAATTTTTCCTTTCTTTCTGTCGACAAATAATACTTTCCCGGAGTGACCCCGTTCAGAGCCGGCTATAATTATTACATTATCATTCTTTTTAATACGCGTTTTAATCATACTATATTTACCTGTAGAATCAGCAGCTTTTAACAAATTTGATTTTATAAGCTGTTAAATATTTTTTAGAGCACTTCCGGAGCCAATGAAACTATTTTTAAAAAATTTTTTTCGCGAAGCTCCCTGGCCACAGGACCAAAAATTCTTGATCCCCGCGGTTCACCTTTTGCATCAATTATTGCGACAGCGTTATCGTCAAACCTGATATATGAACCATCTTTCCTTCTAACAGGCTTCTTTGTTCGGACAACGACCGCTTTAAGAACTGATTTTGTATGCACTTTTTTCCCTGTTGCGTCTTTTAAACCGTACGAAGGCTGGGAATCTTTTACAGATACAACAATAATATCACCAACCGAAGCATATCTTTTCTTTGTGCCGCCTAATACTTTTATGCACATAACTCTTTTCACGCCGCTGTTATCAGCTACATTTAGCATTGTATATTCTTGTATCATGGTCAAAAACCTTATTTAGCTTTTTCTAAAATTTCAATTAATCTGTATCTTTTTTCTTTGGATAACGGCCTTGTCTCTTCTATTTTAACTATATCACCGACTGTACATTCGTTTTTCTCATCATGCGTTTTTACGTGTTTTGTTCTTCTGACGGATTTTTTATAAAGAGTATGCATCAACAGTCTTTCCAATTCAACAACTGCCGTCTTGTCCATTTTAGTGCTCGTGACTTTACCAACTATCTGCTTCCTTTTTCCCATATCTAATATTTTACCTCGATATTTTGCAATAAATAGTTATTTTTTAGGTAACCTTTTCCCTAACTCATACTCGCGCTTGATAGTTAAAATCCTGGCAATATGTTTTTTCAAATTATGAACTTTTTTTGGATTTTCAAGTGTACTGGTAACGCGTTTAAATCTTTCCATTCTCAAAGCTTCTTTTGATTCTTTTAAGCTTTTGTCCAATTCTTCAATGTTCAACTCTTCAAGTTTTCCCTTCATATTATAACCTTAAATATCGTAATATAGAACTTAGATTAATCTGATAATGACACAATTTTCGTCTGAACAGCAAGCTTAAACGCTGCTAACCTTAGTGCTTCCCTTGAAAGAGTATCCTCAATACCGGCTATTTCAAATAATATTTCTCCGGGTTTAATTTTAGCTACCCAGCCTTCAGGATTTCCTTTTCCTTTACCCATTCTAGTTTCTGCAGGTTTTTTCGTTTCAGGATAATCCGGAAATACTCTTATCCAGACTTTACCGCCCCTCTTAACACGCCTTGATATTGCTATACGGGCAGCTTCAATCTGTTTGTTGGAAATTTTTCCGCATTCAATAGCTTTTAGACCGAATTCACCGAACATTATTGTGGATCCGCGATGCGCTTTACCTCTCATCCTTCCACGCTGTTGTTTTCTATACTTAGTCCTTTTAGGCATTAACATAGGCGAACCTTCTATCTCTTCTTTCTTTTAACGGAATATTTATCTTCTTCTGTGACTTCTCTTCCTGATAAAATATCACCATTATAAACCCAGACTTTTACTCCAATAAGACCGAACGTCGTTAAAGCTTCGGCAAATCCATAATCAATGTCTGCTCTTAATGTATGAAGAGGTATTCTCCCTTCTTTGTAAGATTCATATCGTGACATTTCTGCGCCATTTAACCTGCCCGATACAGCGACTTTTATCCCAAGAGCTCCGCTGCGAATCGCGCCCGAAATAGCCTGTTTTATAGATCTTCTGAACGGAAATCTTGCCTTTAACTGAGAGGCTATCTGTTCTGCAACTAACCTCGCATTCTGCTCAACTTTTTTTTCTTCTATTATATTTATATATATTTTTTTTGATGCAATCTTCTGGATGTCTGTTTTCATTAACTCAATATCGGCGCCTTTCCTTCCAATAAGTATACCGGGTCTTGCAGCATGTATATTAACATTGACCCTGTCTGGAAATCTTTCTACAACAACCTTCGATATCCCGGCCGGTTTATACTTACTTTCAACAAATTTACGGATATTTATATCCTCATGAAGATTATTTATATATGACTTTTTATCGTCATACCAAATTGAATCCCAATTCTTTATAATACCCAATCTAAAACTTACAGGATTTACCTTCTGACCCATATTATTTTTCCAAATGTTTATTTAGTCGGACAAAACTACCAGGATATGGCTTGTCCGTTTTCTTATTCTAGCCGCTCTTCCTCTTGCTCTTGCCCTAAATCTTTTTAGCGTAGGTCCAACATCTATTGAAATCATCTTAATATAAAGACTGTCTTCCAAAATATCAGGATTTTTATATTTTGCATTTGCACCGGCAGAATGCAAGGTTTTCAGTATTAATTCAGACGCTTTCTGCGGCATTGCTTTTAAAGCGTCAACAGCTTCGGGATATGAGTATCCTTTTATCTCGTTGGCAACTAATCTTGCTTTCGAGGAAGATATTCTGTTATATCTTGATATTGCCTTAGCCTCCACAGCTTATTTACCTCTTTTTCTTTGCAGATTTATCGTCTTTACTGGTATGGCCTCTATAAGTTCTTGTGGGAGCAAATTCTCCCAATTTATGACCTACCATGTTTTCAGTAACATATACCGGAATAAAATTTTTTCCATTATGAACCATTAGCGTATGACCTATCATTTCTGGAAAAATTGTTGAACGTCTAGACCAGGTTTTCAACGCCTTTTTAGTATTTGTGGAATTCATTTCTTCAATTCTTTTGAAGAGTTTAATGTCAATGTAAGGACCTTTTTTAACCGATCTCGACATAGTCTATTTCCTTCTCTTTAAGATCATTTTATTGCTGTATTTCTTCTTTTTTCTGGTTTTAAATCCTTTTGTCGGTACACCTGTAGGAGACACAGGATGCCTGCCACCTGAACTTTTTCCTTCTCCTCCTCCAAGCGGATGATCGACTGGATTCATGGCAACACCCCTGACTTTCGGTCTTCTGTGCATCCATCTCGATCTGCCTGCCTTGCCGTAAATAACCTGACCCTGATCTTTATTTCCTACTTCACCTATTGTGGCGTAATTATCTTTGTGTATCTTTCTCATTTCGCCTGAAGGCAATTTAATAAAAACATAATTACCTTCTTTGGCAGTGATTTGAGCAGTCGCACCTGCAGACCTGACAAGCTGTCCACCCTTTCCGCGGTGCATTTCAATATTATAAATATTTGTGCCCTGCGGAATATTTCTCATCGGCATGCAATTGCCGATTCTAATTTCAGCTGTATCGGAAGAGATTATTACATCGTTTACGGATAGTGATTCAGGTGCTATAATATATTTCTTTTCACCGTCTTTATAGGTAATTAATGCAATATTTGAGGTTCTGTTCGGATCATATTCAATCGATGTTACCTTACCTTCAATATTGTACTTATCGCGTTTAAAATCGATTATTCTGTATTTCCTCTTGTGACCGCCGCCCTTCCTTCTAACGGAGATCTGACCTTTTGCTCCTCTCCCGGCAAATTCCTTCTTGCCAACAGTTAATTTTTTATACGGTTTATCTGTAGTTAATTCTTCAAAGGTAAGTGTGGTTTTATACCTTTGAATCGGGGTTATCGGCCTGTATTTTTTTATACCCATGAAAATTTCCCTTAATTATCTTAACGATTGTCTTCCATATTTTCTTAATTATTGATTCTCAAACAATTCGATCTTCTCATTCTCGTTTAATGTAATAACAGCTTTTTTCCAGGAAGATGTGAATCCATACTGATACCTGACTCTTTTCCTTTTTCCTCTGACTTTCATTACATTTATTCTTACAGGTGTAACGTTAAAGATCTCTTTAACAGCCTTTTTAATAATATGCTTGTTCGCTTTCATCGGGACTCTAAAGACATATTTATTAAATTCTTTCAAATCTGTTGTCTTTTCCGATAAAATAGGCCTGATTATTACATCATTATAATTCATTATTTATCACCTTCGGCATATTTACTATTCAAATAATTGACAGCGCCTTCAGTAATTATTATTATTTTTGAATAGAATATATCTCTGCTCGAAATTCTCTTTGTGTTATTATAAGTAAACCAGGGAATATTTCTGATTGCTCTCTTTAATAATTTATCCTCGCTATCAGTCAACAATACGCCTTTTTTTACATTTAAAGTATTTCCTATTGTGACGATTTCTTTTGTTTTGCCGTCTTTTATGTTAAAATCTTCAACAACTTTGATTGAACCTTCTTTCATTTTTAATGATAGAAGAGAACGCATTGCCTCTCTTCTGATATTTTTAGGTAAATCGATACGATAATCCCTAGGTTTTGGACCAAATACTGTTCCTCCACCCTTCCATTGAGGCGCTCTTATGCTTCCCTGTCTGGCCCGGCCTGTGCCTTTTTGTCTCCACGGTTTAATCCCGCCACCTCTTACATAAGAACGTTCTTTAGTGGCGTGCGTCCCCTGCCTTAAATTCGCATTAGCAGATTTAATTAATTCATAAAGGAGTATATCATTTACTTTAGCTTTAAATACTGAATCAGCTAATTCAATTTCTCCTATTTTATTACCGTTTATAGAATATTTATCTAAAACCATAACTACTTAGCCTTTGCTCTTACTACGATTATTGAGTTTTTTGTTCCTGGAACAGCTCCGGAAATAAGAACTATATTTTTATCTTCATATACTTTTACAATTTTCAGATTTTTAACCGTAACAGTTTTATTGCCGAGTCTTCCCGGCATTTTTTGTCCTTTCCAAACTTCACTGGGATAAGCACAGGCGCCTATTGAACCGGGAGCGCGCCAGAAGTTTGAACCGCGTGATGCTTTACCGCCTTTAAAACCATGTCTTTTCACAACGCCGGCAAAACCCCGGCCTTTGGAAACACCGGTTACTTCGACTATTTCATTATCAGAAAAAATGTTACATGAAATGACGCTTCCATTATTCAACGATTCATCGAAAACATCAATTTCTCTTAATATTTTCTTTGGAGGAATAGCGCGTTTTTTTAAATCTTCAGAAATCGATTTATTCAATCTTTGTGCTTTCTGATCAATATAGCCGACTTTTAAAGAATGATACCCGTCTATTTCTACGGTTTTCTTTTGTATTACAACACATGGACCAAGTTCACATATTGTGACTGGAAGAATACTTCCATCTTCACAAAAATATTCGCTCATTCCAATCTTCTTCCCTATCAGAGCTTTACTCATTGCTCTACCCTATTATATATATTATCGTTTAATGTATAAATATTTCTTTTAACTACTCAACAAAAGTGTCATTCACCCGCCTACAGCATGGGAATGACACTCACAAGTTTCACTACATTATTAAAAAAATAAAATTTCTTTTTTTAATATTTTAGATACAGGATAAAAGATATCCTATATATATTATTCCTAATTTAATTCACAATAGATATTTGCGATAATTATTTAGGATTTTATGTCTACTGATACACCGGCTGGAAGCTCAAGTTTCATAAGCGCCTCGACTGTATCCGAATTCGGATTAACAATATCAATAAGACGCTTATGTGTTCTTATTTCAAACTGTTCTCGCGATTTCTTATTTACATGCGGTGATCTTAACACGCAAAACTTTTCTATTTTAGTCGGTAGTGGGATAGGCCCTGCAACATTGGCACCGCTTCTTTTAGTAGTGATAACAATTTTTGCCGCCGATTGATCCAGTAATCTGGCATCGAATGATTTCAGTTTTACCCTAATTTTTTGTTCGCCAATCTTACCCACTTATTACTCCTCGTAATTTATATTAAGTTTGCCTTAATGTTAAACAATTATTTAACAATTATCATGTAAAAACCTGACAAAACTATTCTATACCAAAATAAAGTCAAACTTTTTTTAGTTCTACTCTAATATTTTAGCAACAACACCTGCTCCGACAGTCCTTCCTCCTTCGCGAATAGCGAATCTGGAAGATTCTTCCATTGCTATATTGGTAATCAATTGTACTATCATTTTTACATTATCACCCGGCATTATCATCTCAACGCCTTCAGGTAATTGAATGGTTCCTGTAACGTCGGTGGTTCTGAAATAAAACTGGGGCCTGTAATTGTTGAAAAATGGAGTATGACGTCCCCCTTCTTCTTTTGATAATACATAAACTTCAGCTTCAAATTTCTTATGAGGTGTAATGGAACCCGGCTTGGCAAGCACCTGTCCTCTTTCGACTTCTTCTTTTCCTATACTGCGCAGAAGACATCCGACATTGTCACCAGCCTGTCCGGAATCCAGTATTTTACGGAACATTTCAACTCCCGTACAAACTGTCTTTCTTGTGTCGCCAAGGCCGACAATTTCAACTTCTTCGCCTGTTTTTACAGTTCCTCTTTCTATTCTGCCGGTAACAACTGTTCCGCGTCCAGTGATTGAAAATACGTCTTCAATCGGCATAAGGAACGGTTTATCTGTAAGCCTTATTGGATCAGGAATATAAGTATCCAAAGCTGCCATCAATTCTTTGACCGAATTAACTCCTGCTTCATCACCTTTGATCGCACCCAGCGCTGAACCTTTAATAACAGGCAGATCGTCACCGGGGAATTCATATTTATTTAAAAGTTCTCTTACTTCCATTTCAATAAGATCCAGCATCTCATCCTTATCTGCAGGATCAAGCTTATCGATTTTATTTATGAAAACAACTATATAAGGTACGTTAACCTGCTTCGCTAAAAGAACATGTTCCTTCGTTTGCGGCATAGGACCATCGGTATCAACAACCAGGATTGCCGCATCCATTTGAGCTGCGCCTGTTATCATGTTCTTAATATAATCTGCATGTCCCGGACAATCGACATGTGCATAATGACGCTTAACAGTTTCATATTCCACATGAGAAGTAGCGATGGTTAAAATCTTTGAAGCATCGCGCCGGCCCTGAGACTCAGATGCTTTGGCTACTTCATCATAGGAAACAAATTTGGCGAAGCCCATAGTTTCTGAAACTTTGGTCAATGCCGCTGTTAATGTTGTTTTCCCGTGGTCAATGTGACCGATTGTGCCGACATTAACATGGGTTTTTGTTCTTTGAAATTTTTCCTTTGCCATTTTGTTTCTCCTTATATTTTCCTAAAATTCCATCAATTAATATAATAGTTTTGCATTAATAATACAATATTAAAATTAAGAATATCAACTGTTTTTCGGACTAATAAAACAAGAAGGACCGAACGATGACTGCTGTGATATTTAAGTGTATGATTAAAAATACAATTATGCCGTATATGTCAACAAATTAATTAAAAAAAATATTTTTTCTTTAAAAACATACTAAATATTTTCCGGTCAAAAAATCCTGCCCATTATTCTGCCGATAATATTTTCCATTATATTTGCAGGCACAGAATCGAAATGGCTGAATTGCAATGTGTGAGACGCGCGTCCCTGGGTTAATGAACGCAAACTGGTCGCGTATCCAAACATCTCCGATAACGGTACCGATGCATCTATAACTTTTAGCTGTTTTCGTATGTCTATCTTTTCGATCCTCCCTCTCCTTGTATTAATATCATTTATAACATCACCAGTGTATTCATCCGGAGACACGACCTCAAGCTTCATAATAGGTTCAAGCAGCGTCGGATTACCGTTCCGGGCTCCGTCCTTAACTGCTAAATTTGCTGCTATCCTGTAAGCAGTATCAACTGAACTTGAGTCATTATACGATCCGCCGATCAGTTTCGTTTTAATATCCACCATCTCATAACCTGCGAGTATTCCAGCCATCATTGCGCTTCTTACTCCTTCCTCAACAAAAGGAATGTATGTAGGAGGGATATCATCTCCTTTCAGGTGGTTTTCAAATACAATTCCGGAGCCTGGTTTTAAAGGTTCAAGCTCAAGTATAACATGACCGAACTGATCCTGTCCAGCTATTTGTTTTAAATATTTATTCTCACATATTGTCTTCTTTGTGATCGTTTCCTTATATGTTACCTGCGGTTTTCCGACATTCGCCTGTATATTGAACTCCCTCATCAATCTATCTACAATTATTTCAAGATGAAGCTCTCCCATTCCGGAAATAAGCGTCTGCCCTGTTTCAGGATCAATATGAACATGAAATGTCGGATCCTCCTCCTCCAGACGTTTTAATGCTGCATTAAATTTTTCCTGATCCGCCCTTGTCTTTGGCTCAAAACTTTTCGAAATTACTGGCTCAGGAAATTCCATTTTTTCAAGCAAAATGGGCGCATCCGGTGATGTAAACGTATCGCCGGTACGGGCTGATCTTAAGCCAACAAATGCGGCAATATCGCCTGTATGCACTTCGTCAACATCTTCCCTGTCGTTTGCATGCATCCGCAATATTCTTCCGATCCTTTCTTTCTTATTCTTGCTGACATTTAAAATTGTTTCACCTTTTTTTACCTGGCCTGAATACACTCTGGCAAATGCCAGGCTCCCGACGAACGGATCTGACATAATTTTAAATACCAGCGAACAAAATGGTTCTTTATCGCCTGCCTCCCTGCTGAACATTTCTTCATAATCATTCGGATTATGTCCTTCTACCGGCCGGAGGTCTTTCGGCGATGGAAGATAATCGACAATCGCATCTAGTATTGGCTGTACGCCTTTATTTTTAAATGCGCTGCCGCAAAATACAGGAAATACCTGCGCATTGATAGTGCTTTTTCTTATAGCATCCTTCAATTCGGCATTCTCAATGGTTAAACCTTCAACATACTTCTCCATGATATTATCGTTGTATTCGGCCAATGTTTCTATTAAATTTTTTCTGTACTCTTCCGCATTTTCTTTTAAATTATCCGGAATTTCGGTTTCCAAAATTTCTTCACCAAGTGAGTCCTTCCATACCTGTGCTTTCATATTTACGATATCGACAATGCCGGAATATTTATCTTCCATACCAACAGGTATCTGAAGAGGCAGCGGGACCGCAAATAATCTTTCCTTTATCATCTCAATGGTTCTTTCGTAATCAGCCCCTATCCTGTCCATTTTATTTACAAAGCAAATACGGGGAATATGATAATGATCCGCCTGTCTCCATACTGTTTCCGACTGCGGCTCAACACCGGCAACCGAATCAAATACGGCTATAGCCGAATCCAGCACCCTTAGGCTTCTTTCCACTTCTACGGTAAAATCCACATGACCAGGAGTATCAATAATATTTATCCTTGTATTTTTCCAGAAGCATGTAGTTGCTGCCGCAGTAATTGTAATGCCTCTTTCTTTCTCCTGGATCATCCAGTCCATTTCTGCAGTGCCTTCGTGTACTTCCCCGATTTTATAGGTTTTGCCGGTGTAATATAAAATTCTTTCGGTTAAGGTTGTTTTGCCGGCATCTATATGCGCCATTATTCCTATGTTTCTGGTTCTTGATAAAGGTAGTTCTCTGGGCATAAGTATTATCTAAAAAAAATTTTTATTCACTACTATAAAATATTAAATACCAGGGTTTATAACCCTGGTATTTTACTAAAAAATATAATTTCTATATTCTTATAGAGTTGTATTCGTTAAAAAAGGGAAGCTAAACACAACAACGATTACAAATAAGATTACCATTTATAATGAGCGAACGCCTTATTGGCATCTGCCATTTTATGAGTATCTTCTTTCTTTTTAATTGAAGTACCGGTATTATTATATGCGTCCATTAACTCGCCGGCCAGACGTTGGTACATCGTCTTTTCAGCTCTGGATCTTGAATTACTAATCAGCCATCTGATCCCTAACGCCTGTCGTCTCTCCGGCCTAATATCCACCGGGATCTGATAAGTAGCACCGCCAACGCGTCTTGATCTGACTTCAACAAGAGGTTTTACATTCTCAAGAGCCTGGGTAAAAACTTCAAGAGCATCTTTGTTTGTTTTCGACTTCATAATGTCCATTGCCTTGTAAAGTGCTGTTTCAGAAACTCCTTTTTTGCCTTCGAACATCATACAGTTTACAAATTTGGCAATCAATTCACTTCCATATTTCGGATCAGGCAGAACTGTCCTCTTTATTGCTCGTCTCCTTCGCGACATTTGTTACTCCTATATTTAAAAAATGATTATATTTATCATATGCGATTAATTTCGAATTATGCCTTCGGTCTTTTTGCACCATATTTAGATCTGCCACGTTTTCTGCCGTCAACACCAAGCGTATCAAGCGCTCCACGCAGAATATGGTAACGGACGCCGGGAAGGTCTTTTACTCTCCCGCCTCTTACCAGTACCGCCGAGTGTTCCTGAAGATTGTGCCCTACACCTGGAATATATGCCGTTACTTCAATGCCGTTTGTCAATCTGACTCTTGCAACTTTTCTTAACGCCGAATTAGGCTTTTTGGGGGTTACTGTCATTACCCTTGTACAAACACCTCTTTTCTGCGGGCAACTTTCAAGCGCCGGTGATTTTGATTTTTTCTTTTTTGATTCTCTTCCAAATCTTACTAATTGATTTATTGTTGGCATTTTAATTCCTTTATTTAATTTTAGTTGTTTATTTAAACTGAATTATCACTGTAATTGTCAAGAATTTTAAATTTTTTTAACTATAATTATAT
>JAZDKB010000017.1:0-5883 GCA_043803405.1 Spirochaetota bacterium
GATTTGGCAAATTCAGACCCGGAGTCGGAATCGATCCTTATAAAGAACATGGAAAAGATAAAAAAGCCGGTCATTCTTGCTCTTAACAAGACCGATGCCGTCAGTAAATCGATAATTCCGGGTGAAATAAACCGGTGGAGCGGAGCTTATAACTTCGAGGCTATAGTTCCTGTTTCGGCAAAAAACGGGGATAGGATAGAAGACCTCCTTTGCGTCATGGAAAAGCTTCTGCCGGAAGGCCCGGCTTTTTATCCTGATGACATGCTGACCGATCTTCCTGAGCGTTTTATTGCGGCAGAAATGATCCGGGAGAGAGTCTTTCGTTTAACGGGACAGGAAATTCCCTATGCGACGGCAGTTACCATCGAGGCATTCGAAGAGAAGAAAAGAAAGGGCGTAGTCAAGATCGACGCCGTCATTCATATCGAGCGTGATTCCCAGAAAGGAATAATAATCGGTAAGGGCGGAAAAAAGCTGAAACAGATAGGCGAGGAAGCAAGAAAAGAGATTGAACAGCTTCTCGGCAAGAGGGTCTTTTTGCAATTATTCGTCAAAGTCGATAAAGACTGGAGTAAAAACGATATAACCTTAAAGAAATTAGTAGGTTAGAAATTATTTTCTACAGATTTTCAGGTAGAAAATAATTTTGTAAACCTACTTATCCCGTTTATCGGGGCTCGGATACTGATGATTCTTTCCTTTCATCCCTGTTTTGCGGCTGATAAAAACATTATATGTGCCGGGCGGAAACCTGGCGCTGCCGAGCTTGAGGAGATAAAACAAGCCGGTGCGGTGATTCTTCCTCAGGGATGCAGGGAAGATTTATATTACATGGCAAGGGAAAACTGTAAGAATGTTTTTCCCGATTATGACACAAGGTTTAAATATCCCGGCAAGACCGGCCAGATTCTTTTATTCCAGAAAACGGAAACCGCCCATCCCGCAACCAGGATATTCACCTCGCTCTCTTCTTTATGCGATAAAGACGGAAAGATCATAAAAGTAAAACTGCCTTTTATGTATCCCTTTGTTTTAAAATTCGACTGGGGGGGAGAAGGCGAAACAGTACATCTGATAAAGACGAAGGCCGGGCTGAAAAAGGTATGCAGGAAGGCAGGAGAATTTGAGAAGACAGGGCAGAAAGGTTTTATACTGCAGGAATATATCGAGTCTGGAAACAGATCCTTGAGGATTGCCGTAATCGGGCAAAAATTTATTTCCTACTGGCGGGTTCAGAAAAATCCCGATACTTTTTGTGCCGGATTATCGCAGGGAGCGGAAATGGATTTTGATTCGGACCCTGAACTTGTCAAGGCTGCCGTGAGCAGAGCCAAGGATTTTTGCAGAAAAACAGGTATAAATCTTGCCGGGTTCGATTATCTTTTTTCATCGGATAATAATACTGATGAACCGCTGCTTCTTGAGATAAACTATTTTTTTGGAAGAAAGGGACTCGGAGGTTCCGAAAAATTCTATAAGATTTTAAACGGTGAAATTGTGAAATGGTTAAAAAGACTGCCCCCTAAGTCTTCAGGTAAAAAGCTGAAGGAGTAAAATATTTTATGGAACCTTACGCTTATAACCTCGAAGAAGAAGATATAAAAAGGGAACGCAGGAAAGCCAGAGAATTGAGAGGCTCCGAGTGGTGGAAGCGCAAGCTCGCGAAAGGCAAATGCTATTACTGCGACCGGGCTTTTCCTGCAAAAGAGCTGACAATGGATCACATAGTTCCGATTGCGCGGGGTGGGAAAAGTACGAAAGGGAACACGGTTACAGCCTGCAAGGAATGCAATAACGCAAAAAAGCAGCTTTTTCCGATGGAGTGGGAGAATTATATTGACGGGGTAAAAGAGGGTTAATTCTAAAAGCCGGCTTCATCTTTCCGCAGGAGCATATGCCCTTCAAACACGGTTAATATTTCAATTGTATCTTTCTTCAATCTATAAACTATCCGGTATTTTTTGAATATCAACTCTCTTATGATTGAATTGGCTGTTTCAGGCACCATTCTGCCCAGTTGAGGGTTATTTGACAATAATTCGGCATGATCCACAATTTTATCAACAAACCTCGCTGCTCTTTCCGGGCTGTCCTTTGAAATATAATCTTCAATTTCAATTAGTCGCTCAAGAGCCTCTTTTGTCCAGATTATCTTCATTGCGGATTGTTTTTGCTTCTTCTTGCGGCTAATGCCGTCCTGATATCTTTAATAGGGAATGTCCTGCCGTTATCGGCGTCAGATATTCCTCTTGCGACGGAATCAAAAAAAGACTTTCTATATACCAGTTCATCATAATCGTCCGGTGATAACAGTACTCCGGCGGGTTTGCCGTTTTGAGTAATGACCAATGGGTGTCCCTTATCCCGAAGGTTTTTGAACCACTTCGAAATGCCTGTTTTGAATTCTGCTATCGGGACGATATCCTGTGAGATTGAAATTGTTTTCATAATAAAGCTCCATATATTGACTTGTTTTATGATCTGAATATAGGTCAATATATTTTAAAAATCAAGCTTGTATTTTATATGTTCCGTATTTGCGACCCGAAAAAACAGCTTCTTCCGATGGAGCGGGAAAACCACCTTGCTGATCGCTTCACAAACAGATTGAACCCGATGAGTCTGACACATGGTTTCCAAATGAGTAGATAGTAGATAGGGGACGTATTACACTTACAAACTTATTTTTCAAGAAGCGAAAAAATATTCATCTTTGCAAGTTTCTCTCCGCGTATTACAGCTTTACCGACAGCTGTTACCGATTGATCCAGCCGCCTGGCAAGCGATATCATCGTCACCCCCAACTCTCTCACCGCCCAGCTGTGATTCACACCTTGTTGGGAGCATCCTCTTGAAACTGCCGATCCAGCAGATTGGGAACTATTGGATACCTGTGATTGGGTGAAATTATCCTTATCCTGATCGTCTCTGAATATTTTGCGACGCTCAATTCCACGGATGATGTGATGTAAAACACCAGGAGCGTCAAGGCGTGCTTTTCTCGGCATGAAGTTCTGCTAACATAAAAATGAAAATGGTTTGGTATCAGAGCCCAGGCATAGCAGTCCGTTTTCGTTTCTGTCAGGATAACACCGAGCCTGCTTAAGAAATTATCTCGGTCTTTGTCATTCCTAAATAGTTTCTGCCGGTCAATTCCCCTGACAATTATATGATGCATCGCTCCCGGAGCATCTATTCGTGATTTTCTTGGCATGAATCCTGAGTATCATATCAACAAACATGAACCAAGTTTAATTGTTTAATACGTCCCCTATACTTTCCCTCCTATGTAATGGAAATTGCTTATGAAGTTAGTGAATGCCTGCTCATATCAACCGCCCCTGTACGACAATAATATCCTTTCAATCGTGCTGCGGAATATTTAGCAAACATAATCGCGGCGCAGCCGCTGTGAACATTGTGTTAATCTGCAAAGGCCCTTGTGGCCTGAGTCAGGTTGAACACGAATTATTTAAATTAATAATTTCTAGGAAGAAGTGCAAACCATTTTTTTTCAATGCCATGTAATTTATATTTATAATTATGTTTCCAAAGAAGCCGGACACTATTGTTTGGCACACCATAAGAGAATGCCAACAATAATCCTCGATTGTAATCATCATGTTCACTTGATAGCAAATCATTGATTATTCCTATTTTTTGCTTTTCGTTACTGGAAAATATATTTGAAGAATTATGAAATATGTTCCAGTCGTCAGTAATTGTATTTATTGTAAATATTTGATCAACATTTGTTTCACTGTCCACTTTATGAGAACCCTCGACAGTCGAAAACAATGTTAAAATGCAAAATCTCGTTTTGGAAGTTATTACCTGACTTACTTTTTCATTTATGTATCTTACAGACTGTCTACCAGTACCAATTAAGTCATCAATAAACAATATATTAGCGTCGGTTTTTGACTTAAGCATTTCATCTATTCTAATAAACTTTGTGCTTTGTATTCTAATGCCATGCCTTAACTCATAAAGAATGATATCCCCGCTTTTCCCTGCATCACCTAAGCTTATGAAATAATCAAATTGGTCAAATATTTCTTTATTGCTATTGTAATAATTTCGAATAAGCTCCCTGATTTCATAATTGCTGACAATACTAATGCTATTTAATATTTTTATTTTTGTAAAAAAAGAAAGTGGACACTCCCTGAACCACGTTTGATACAATTCATAATTAAATCCATTATATTTAATTAGTTTCATCTTATAGAAATGGTATACAATTCGTAAAAGCATTACTCAATCCTAGTCAGCAATTTGTTAAGATTAGTCATCAGCTCTGAAAGATTATTTATAAACTCAATATCACTAACTGCATCTGGATCGATAACTTTTACATATTCATTTAATGAAATTATACTTTTGATCAAAACGCGCCTGTTTTTATCATTTTGAATATCATCGGTAATGAAAATTTCAAGTCCTGATTCGGTAGAGATAAATATCTGTAATTTTGATAGAAAAACATCAATATTATTATTATCACTGTAATAAGATAACGCCCTTCGAATATCACGCAAATCTTTTAACTGAAAAATATCAGAAGATAAGTATTTTCGAGAAATACTTTCAATAAAGTCATCAATAGCAAATTTATTTAGGAATTCATCTTTATAGGCTAATTTTTGAATAATTGGATATAACTCAATTAAAAATTCCGGCGAGATCTTTGTATTTTTTTCTAAGAGATATTCTCTAAATTTTGCCGGATACCAAAGTAGCATTTTGCATCGTCTTATTGTAGAACGACTTAATCCAGTGAATTCATGTAGAATGTTTTCGTTGTCGTTTTCCAATTTATCAATAATTATTTCCAATTTTAATGCAGTAGGGAAAATCTCCCACTCTGTACGAAAGTGATGGATATTAAACATGTATAGAATATTTTGAGTTATATCTTCGGGCTCGTCGATAATATTAGCCGGAACGGTGCTTAATCCTAAATGCTTAGCGCATCGCCATCTTCTTTCACCATCTAATAATATATATTTCTCTTTAGGTATTTTTTTCTTGTTTTCATATAACGTGACTGGAACAAGAATACCAACTTTATTGATCGACTCTCTTAATGATTCCATTTCATCCTCTTTGAAATAAAGTCGTGGATTATGAGGATTTGCTGCAATTTCATCAGGATTAATTTGTTTTAGTGTATTAGTATTCATTTCTTTTCCCTTTATAGTTTTTCATCGATATTGAACGTTAGTTAGATAAAGTTCGACTTTCCCCATAGTTTAATAATCGCGGCGTAGCCGCCGTGAACAATTAATTCTATAGTTTCCGGTGAACTCCAAAACTCGTAAGCTACAGGCAATGATCCTTTTTCGAAGTTCTTGAAACAGTGTGCCGCCAGTGCTTCTATTCCAGTTTAACTGACTTAAAATACATATATATTTATTGACTTATATTCGCAATAATTTATTTCTTCTTTCCGTATATCATGCCAAAATAAAGATTATTCTGAGAGGTTCAAAGCTCCGGCAACCGGAGGTTCTTACGACTGAAGCCTTCCGGCTATGCAAACCCAGCCGTCGGATGTTTGCGCATCAATAATTTCGAATCCTTTTGAAATCATTTTTTCTTCAACAACGCTTCTGTTTTTTTCGGTTATTCCGGAGCAGATAAGGATGCCGTTTTTTGATATGTTTTTAGAAACATCTTCAAGCAGGTTTAATATAACATCGGTTAGAATGTTTGCGGCAATAATGTCAAAGCGTTCGTCAATTTTATTTTAGATTCTGACAAGTCTCATTAATGGTTCAAAAGAATATAATGCAGGTCTTCTTCCAGATGCTTCTTCTAATGTCACAATTAGATTTTTTTCTAATAGCACCCGGGCAAATCTTGCTGCACTTGCTGTTG
>JAZDKB010000018.1:0-293934 GCA_043803405.1 Spirochaetota bacterium
TAATATATTAATTATTTTTATATTCTTTGAGTTTAATTTAATGCTCATGCATTAAACTGAAAGTCTCATTTGAAATTATAAAATTGAACTACTTCTTTTAAAGCACAATGTTTCGGATCACTGCGTTTTCCTTGTAAGAGCTTCCACATGCACAAGCAAAATTGAAACGTCGGACGGGTCAACCCCCGAAATTCTTTGCGCCTGGCCTATCGTTGCGGGCCTTATTCTTGAGAGCTTCTCTCTTGCTTCGTTTTTAAGTCCCTTGATCTTAGAGTAATCAATATCAGCAGGGATTAACTTATCCTCCAGCCTTTTCATCTTCTCTGCTCTTTCACTCTCTTTCTTTATATAGCCCTCATATTTTATTTCCATCTCCGCAATAGCCGCTATAGTTTCATCAGGGCTTTCGTTCAATGCTTCAAGAATATGCGCAAGCTTTATCTCCGGCCGCTTTAACAGATACCCGGCCTGAAGCTTTGCAGGCAGGTTGTCGCTGCCTGAACCGGAAAGCAGAGACTTTATTTTTTCATCAACCACTATTGTTTTATTTTTCAGTTCATTTGTGTATGCATCGATCCTGTCATATTTTTCTTTCATTCGCGTATACTGATCCTGACCAAGCAGGCCGATCTCCAGCCCGTATGCCATAAGCCTGCGGTCTGCATTGTCCTGCCTCAAAAGCAGGCGGTACTCAGCACGGGAAGTGAACATCCTGTACGGCTCCTCTGTTCCCTTTGTAACAAGATCATCTATCAGAACTCCGAGATAAGCCTCCGAACGCATAAGCACAAGCGGGTCCCTGCCCTGAAGTTTTCTTGCTGCATTAATGCCCGCGATAAGCCCCTGGCCGGCTGCCTCCTCGTATCCGGACGTGCCATTGATCTGCCCAGCGTGATACAGACCGGAAATCCTTTTTGTCTCGAGCGACTGCTTAAGCTCTGTGGGCGGCACAAAGTCGTACTCAACAGCATAAGCAGGACGCATCACTTCAGCGTTCTCCAGCCCGGGCACAGTGTGAAGCATATCTATCTGGATATCCTCAGGAAGCGATGTTGAAAAGCCGTTTATGTAATACTCGTTCGTGTGCCTGCCTTCAGGCTCAAGAAACAGCTGATGCCTCGGCTTATCCGCGAATCGTCTTATCTTATCCTCAATTGAAGGACAGTATCTTGCGCCAATTCCGGTTATTTTTCCGCTGAACATTGGCGACCTTGAAAAGTTCGCGCGAATCAGTTCGTGAGTCCTGTCGCCTGTATACGTTATCCAGCAGGGAATTTGTTCTGTTTCAATTTTCTGTGTTGAAAATGAAAACGGGATAGGCCGCTCGTCCGGCATCTGGATTTCGAGTTTTGAAAAGTCGATTGAATTTTTATTGACTCTCTGCGGGGTTCCGGTTTTAAGGCGCTTTACGGGAAAACCAAGCTTTCTTAAAGAATCTGAAAGATATTCTGACGAAAAGTCCGCTAACCTCCCGGCCTTCTGGCTGTATTCGCCGATATGAATGAGACCCTTCAAAAAAGTGCCGGTGCAGATTACAACTGCCTTTGCGGCATATTCCCTGCCTCGTTCAGTAAGCACTCCTTTTACAGCGTCCCCCTCCGCAACTATTTCTTTTGCAATATCCTGCACAATAGTTAGGCCGCGACGGTTCTCGAGAATCTCTTTCATTCTCAGCTGGTACGCTTTTTTGTCTGCCTGCGCGCGCGGAGCCCATACTGCTGGGCCTTTGCTCTTGTTAAGCATCTTAAAGTGAATACCTGTCTCGTCTATCACTTTGCCCATTTCACCGCCCAGAGCGTCAATCTCCCGCACAAGGTGGCCTTTCGCGAGACCGCCAATTGCCGGGTTGCAGCTCATCTGGCAAATTGTGTCAAGGCTGCCTGTAACGAGCAGAGTGCGGCAGCCCATGCCTGCACAGGCGAGCGAAGCTTCGGCGCCTGCGTGGCCTGCGCCTATTATGATTATGTCGAACTGGTTTTGCATGCCGTATTTTATTCAGACAGATTTTTGTAATGACTTTGCGGATAAAAGTATAGCAGTATACCTGATCTGCCAGAACAATCTCTAAGCAAATCAAAAATAAATATTACACAAACGCAGCCGTAGTCCTATGGCAAGCCTGCGGCTGAAAACTTACAGAAGAATATTATTTCTTTTCATTTGACCAGGAATCCGCAGCATCCTCAATTTCCTGACGCAATTCCTCAAAAACCACTTCCCTGGTATCTTTCAACATTTTTTGTTTGTTATAGTATTTTTTCAGATCAGGGGTTTCGGATACCCCGTTTTCCTTACATACCATTTTAAAAAATGCCTGGAGATCGATCTTTTTGCCCGATTGAGAGTAATCAGCAATAAGAACACCAAGCCATGCGGTAAAATCCAGTCTCTCTTTTCCGCGCATACGCTCTTTTATGAGAAATACACCCTTGGCAGTCAAAACAGTAGCGATTAAAAAAACAGTAACCCAGATAAAAATAACGACAATAACCGCAGCATTCCCGAACCATGAATAATTCAGCAGGTATTTTAAATAAGATCCGAAATAAATTAATATAATCAAAACCGCATAAAGCAATGCTGCAATTCCAAATATCTTTTTTTCTCTTCTGTTCAGCATAGTATATTCTCCTTAACAGACTTTTTAAAAACATTATTGCTTAATATCTTTGCAAATTTCCCTGGAAATTTTTAATATTTCCCTAATGTTATATTTGTCTATTTCAACATCAAGAAAAAAATCATTTTTTGATTTTAAAAAAGCAGGACAGCGGTATTCGGAATTCAGCCTGTCGGTATATCTCTTGTAAAATACTGACAACTTTTTTTCGCTGAACAGCAGCTTTTGCCTGTTATTGACGGATAAGGAGCGAATATCAACGGCATCGGTCCTCAACAGATCCTCAGGCTTCACATAATCAGCAGGATATCCTGAATCGTACCATGAATCTGCGATTTTCCTCGGCTCGAAAATATCTGTTAAAAAAGACGCGGTAAACAGATCGCCCGCATAGCCTGTGCTGAACATTCTGCGCGCTCCGCTTTCCCTGTCAGTCAGCAAAGGTACGGGAATAACGCTGTAATGCTCTACTCTTTTTTCCCCTGCAATGCTTCTGGCTAAATTATAAATTTTGGCGTTCTTGAATACATATTTTTCCGGGAATGTGATCTCCAGCATACTGTTAATTTTTTCTTCCGAAAAAAACCTTAAAATATTATCCTCAAATTCCTTTTGATCCTTGCTTAAAATATAGAGTACAGCCACCAGGTAGCTCCACGAGGATGTATATATCATATCCAGCTTAATATCTTTTTCATACAATGAACTGAAAAAACCCGAAAGGAATAATGAATTTGCATAATTAGTCTGTATTGTTAAAGCAGTTCTTTCACGCGTTATCAGTTCGCCTGTTTCGCTGAAAATCTGCGGTTTTTCTTTTGATAGCACAATTCGTTTAAGCTCTGAAAGCAGTTTTTCTTTGCTGTTTATTTCAAGGTCTTCCAGTATGTATCCGCCTTCGAAAGTGCCTATATTTCTGGCATAAAAACGATTTAAAATATAATATACTCTTTGCCCGTCTTTTAACTCTGAATCGAAAAAACCGTAAAGTTCTGTTTTAGCCTTTAAACTCTTTACCAGCGGGAAAATAATATCCGATACTCCCAGAACGCTCCTCGTGAAATCCTTTTTAAAATCTGAATGATCTATTATGATATATTTGTATTTCTGCGAAAGAAGAAAGATAATCGGAGACATTATACCCGGATTTATTTTAATCTTTGAGCCTGATAAAATATTCAGCATTGAAAGATTCTCGCTGACATTTATGACGCGCTCAAAAACAGACGCATTCTCATCCGATTTCTGTGAAATGGCAGGTGGAATATCTTTTTCAAAAATATTGAAAACAGAATTGCCATTATATGAAGCGTCAAGAATAACAGAAGGCGCCTGCGCCGAAAGAATTATTCCGAGAGCAGCAGCAAAAAGAGAATTGCCCGAATTATGATGCTGGCTTAAAACAGTAATAACTTTGCTGCCGCGGTTTAAAAAATCGTTTCCCGCATCGGTTACATCAAATCCATTTGTTTTAATATTCCGGATATAACCCCTCATACCTTTAAAAGAAGTTAAAAACAGTTTATACATTTCAGCAGGATTAATAAGAGCAATAGCAGAATCTCTTGCTGCCTTTATTGATCCGGTATGGTGACTGAGCGCGAACGGTATTTCCCCGAAAAAAGACCCCGGAGCAAGGTACGCGATCTCTCCCTTAACCAAAGGCCCCAGTTCAAACATTCCATCCAGGACAGTCCCGAATGATTTAATTTTTTTTATATCAATCCTTTCGTTTTTTTGAACGTATTTTACTTCCGCAATACCGGATAGTTTTTGTATTTCATCTGAAGTTAAATGATTAAAGAATGGAATTCTTTGGAGGATATAGGGAAGATTCATTAAATTTTACTCAATATTTCTACAAGCTTGCTTTTCCCGTACAGGTCAATAGGCCTTGTATTCGCAAATTCTACTGCGGACTGGGAAAAATCGCCTGCGGTAATAATTGCAATTCTTGTGGCGTTCTTTGTTCTTAAACTTTCGTGGAGTTTTCTCAGCACGCTATCCGATATTAAATTTGTGCTACGGATTATTTTTATAAGCCTGTTGCTTTTTTTCATGTTCCTGAAGCGGCCTTCCGGTTCGCTTGCAATAATTTCAACTTCAGTATCTGTTGTTTCTATTTCTATTATATTATATCCCAGCACTTCAACCATTTTTCTGCAGATAATTTCAAACTGAGCCAGACCGGCAATTAAAAAATCCTTTACATTATCATCCTGCCTCAGTTCGCCGTATTTGTTTAATTTATCCTGTACATCCCTGAAGTTCTTTTTAAATTTATATATAGTCTCCCAGTTTATTATCGCTGAATGAATATCTCTCATCTTTTCCTGGGCTTCGGCCATAAAATACCTTAAATTCATTTCAGCATCGCTGCCTTTTCTGGCATATCTTAATCCCTTATCGAATTCAAGAATCGCTTTCGGGTACTGATCCCTTTCGATATAACATGTCCCCTTTGCCAGATAGCATTTAACTATCAGTTCGTCATCCTTGCTTGCAACATCAAATTCCTTTACAGCCCAGTCATAATCGCTTAGTTGCCTCAATACAAGCCCAAGAAAATAATGTGCTTTATAATTAGCATGGTCAATTTTTATTGCTTCAAGGAGGGCCTGTTTTGCGTCATTATATGACTGCAGCCTGTATTGGCTCTGCCCCAGATAATAATAAGATAAATCGTGCGTGTTGTTCAGAGCGATACTTTTTTTAAAGTATGATAATGACTTTTCGAATACTCCTGCATTAAAAAATATAACCCCTAATTCAAAATAATTTCTAAAATTTACGCTGTCTATCTGTGTTAATATCAGGAATTCTTTTTTTGCTTCTTCGGTGGCGTTACGGTCCTTATATATATTTGCAAGAATAGAACGAACCTCGATCTCCTTTACTTTATCATTGAACTTGCCAAGCTTTAAAACCTGTCTTAATTCCAGAATTGCATATTGCAGATTATTCTCCATCTTATATGCTTTTGCCAGCAAAAAATGCGCATAAACGTCTCTGTCATCCTTTTCCAGTAATTCATTTAATCTTTTTATCGCCTGGCCTGTCTGGCCGTTTTCCAGCATCTTTGCAATTTCTTCAATTTTTCTCGGTGCTACAAATATATTGAAAAAATATAAAGCAAAGATCACGGCAATAATGACGGAAACGAAAATCATTAAATAGATCAACATTGTATTTTATTCCTGGATTGCTTTTTATTAAATTCTTAATTTAACTAAATCTATTAAATTTCAAAATTGTATTCTTTTTTAGTATTTTTTAGACGAGTTGAACTTATTTTATTATCGGCATTTACAAAAATGGCAAAAGTGAAAATGAATTCGTATTCACATAATTAAAATTATGTTGACAGCAAGCCCGCTCCCGGCTTTTTATGTAAAGCATCTCGGGGATGTAGCTCAGCTGGGAGAGCGCTTGAATGGCATTCAAGAGGCCAGGGGTTCGATCCCCCTCATCTCCAAATAATGCCACTTTATCAGTAAACAGCAAAATTTCCGAAAAGTCAAGCCAAAAGAATTAATTACAGCCTGTGAATCACAAGCCCGTCCCTTAATTTGGGTTCAAACCATGTCGATTTTGGGGGCATAAGCTTATCCTCGTCAGAGACCCTGATAAGCTCATCAATTAGTACTGGTTCCAGTGAAAAGGCAACAGCAAATTTCCCAGAATCCACCAGTCTTTCCAGTTCTTTCTCGCCTCTGACACCGCCAATAAATTCAATTCTTTTATCGTTCCTGGGATTTTTAATATTTAGAACAGGATCCAGTATTGTGTCATGTAATATTTGCGAGTCCAGGCTTTTAACAGCATCATCCGGTAAACCGAATTTCGGTACAAGTTTATACCACTTGTTTTGTAAATACATACGGAAACAATGCTTTTCCGCAATTATATTTATTTTTTCAATCGTGTATTTTTCTTCTAATTTTTTAAAATACTCATCAATAGACAAGCCGTTCAAATCCGTTACAGCCCTGTTGTACGGCATTATTAAAAGCTCATTATGAGGGAAAAGTGTTGCGACAAACCAGTTATAATTTTCCGTCCCTGTATGCTTCGGATTTTTTTCTTTTCTTTCCAGCCCTACCTTCACTGCCGAGTATGCCCTGTGATGGCCATCCGCTATATAAAGAACCTCATCCGCGAATGCTTTTTTAAATCCGCCGATAATTTCTTTATCCGAAATTACTCTAAAAATATGCCTTATCCCGTCTGCAGACAAGAAATCATACTCTGGCTTAATCTGCATGGCTTTATCAAACAGAGCCTTTTTTCCGCCGTCTTCTTTGTAAAATAAAAAAACAAGCCCGGTCTGCGCATTCAAAATATCAATGTGTTTCCTTCTGTCTTCAGCCTTTGAATCCAGAACAAGCTCGTGCTTCTTAATTATGTTATTCAGATAATCATCAATATGAAAACAGCTTACAAGCCCGGTCTGTGCCCTGCCGTTCATTATCAATGTATATAGATAAAGATTCTCGGCATGATCCTGGATCAGTGCGCCTTCTTTTATCAGTGATTCAAGGTTTTCCTTTCCTTTAGCGTAAACAGCATTATCATATAAGTTTATCTCTTCAGGGAGGTCAATTTCCGGACGCGTGACATGATAAAAATTATATTTGTTTTTGCCTGCTATTGCTTTTGCTTCGGCAGTATTTACAACGTCATAGGGAAGCTCTGCAACCGACGAAGCAATATCTTTTCTTGGCCTTATTCCTTTAAATTCTTTTAATTTTGCCATAAAACCTCAATGGTAATATAAATACATCACGCCATATTAATGTCCCATATACGCAACCCCGGAATCTTTTTAAAATGCCTGTCATAAGTTATAAGAACAGACCCTGTCTCAATTGAATGGGCAGCTATCCAGACATCATTAATGGGGATGGGGGTTCCATTTATCTTAAGCACATCCTTTATTTCAGCAAAAATTTCAGATGTTTCTGTCGTTGCACCCAGAACGCTTACGCTTGGTTTATCTATAAACTTCCTAATAATTTCCCTGTTCCATGATTCCTTTGAACCGCCTTTGAATCCGTAATACAATTCACCGAGTACAATAACTGACATGTACACAATATCCGCTCTGGAAATGACATTGAGTACGTTCTCATCACCGCTAAAGAATCTGGCGTATGCGTTTGTATCAAGCAATATTTTTTTCATTCCCAGTCTTCTTTATTTATTTTATTTAGATCTTTTATTTTCGAATTGAATTCATTTTCATCATTTTTTGACCAGACTGCAAATAGATCCAGAAATTCTTCTCTATGATCCGAACCTTTTTTTAAATTTAATCCGAGCGCCTGCTTTAGAAGAATTTGTATTGTCTTATTAAGACTTATTTTCTGGCTCTTTGCCTTTTCATGAATTAATGATTCAATCGAATCATCCATATTATGAATTGTAATGGATTTCATATATCACCTCAAAATGAACCATAATTGGTTAATTATAGTTCAAATATATATTCAAATTTTAAATAATGCAAGTATTTTTACCGAAATCTATTTTAGTAATTTTAGGGATTGCATCTGTTCAACAGCGGGATGATTTTTAAAGGAAGGATATCTTGTTCCGAATTATTTATTTTGAACTTTTTCTTTCTTTAATTTTTAAAAGAACATTGATGTTTTTTTTATGATCTCTTTTTATTACGAACCCGTCTTTTTTAAGGGATTTTTCGATTTTATACGCAATAAAATCCACTATTTTATCGTTCATCAATATCCTTCCGGTTCAGTTTATTTTTTCAATATTTTTATAATCGGACGTGTTATTAAATGAGTTGAGAAATTTTCCCGCTATTATGTGTAATTTCTTTTATCTTGAATTACTAATTCAACCATAAACTGCAATTTAAAAGAACAATAGATTAAATAATATTTAACAATATATCGAAGAAATAAGTAATGAATACCGGAACTGTTAAATACAATATCGAAGCATCGAAAGACGGAATGCCGACTTTGTCAGTAATTAATGACTCAGGGAAAACCGTATATTTTCACAGCAAATACAATCCGCTAAAAGAAGCAGAAATCTTAAAAAGCAAATTTTTGCCCCAAAAGTTTGACGCAATAATTATTCTGGGCGCGGGGCTAGGGTATCATTTGCTGGCCCTTAACAGTATTAAAGAAAAGTATAATACAATAATTATTATTGATATTATTAAGGATATTGAAAAAGAAATCGCTAAGAATCCGGAGACATGTTTCCTCACGAAATCAGCTGAGATAAAATTTATAACAGGCATGGATTATGACAGTATTGAAGACGCATTAAATACCGAGATCGATTTCAGCGAAATAAAAGGTCTCGATATTATCGATCATCCTCCTTCTGTAAGCGCTTTCGGAGAATATTATAATGAAGTAAAAAACATAATACGCAGGCTTATCAATATTAAGGCAGGGAATATCGCCACGCAAAAAGCGTTCGGCTGGATCTATCTTAAAAATATTTTTAAAAATTTTTCCGCTTTGCCTGAAATGCACCCTGTATCCGCGTTATTTAATACCATGAATAAATACGCTGCAATAGTCGTTGCAGCAGGGCCGGGCATTGAAAATAATATCCGGGAGATCAAAGCCGCTCAGAACAGATTCTTTATAATTGCTGTTGATTCTGCGATGAAAACTCTGACGCATAATGGAATTATTCCGGATTTTTTCGTGTCTATTGATCCGCAGGGATTTAACCTTGAACATTTAACCGGCCTTGATACAGGCAGAACGGTCCCGCTGTTTTCTGTTTCATCCAGTCATCTTGTTGTGGAAAAATTTAAGGGACAGCGCGCGCTTTTATCGCTTAATACGCACCCGGTTTCGCAGATCATTGACGACATGTTCCCTGAAATTATCGGGCACACAGATTCGAAAACAGGCACTGTTGCAGGCGATGCGGTAATGTCTGCAAAAGAATTCGGGTACAATGCGATCGGGCTTGTAGGCTTTGACTTTTCATTCACGCATTTTAAAATATATCCGCGCGGTACAGCATATCAGAAAAGATTTGCGAACGCCGGTTCCAGGTTCAATACTGTCGAAACCATCAATTATAATTATATAATGAAATCGAGCAAAGGTTTAAAGCACGGGAATAAATTTACGCGAAGGTCTTTTCTCAGATATAAAGAATCCATGGAAAACTTCGTTAAGAATTCCGGCATTATAAATATGTTCAATATTAACACAATAGGAATACCGGTTCAGGGCATTAAAAATATAGATTTACAATATTTTATTGATGCTTACTGCGGTTCTGAAATAAATAAGCACGAAATTATTGACAGCATATTTGCAGAAAAAATAATTACCGGGAAATCAGTTTCTTTTTCAAAAATTAAGGCGTTTATTCTTAAAAATAATATTTTCAGCGAGATAATGAGAGCCTCTCTTGATGCAAAAACAGCAGAAAAAAAAGGCATAAAATTAAAAACAATTTTGAAAAACACAAGTAGTCATCTCAAACTTTAATAAATCGGAATATCGCAAAATTTACTCCGAATCAGGCCTTCCCGGTTAATTTTTCATGTTTTCGATGGCTGTAGCGTCAGGCCCGAAAGGCGTCCTCATAAATTTTGCGATATTCCAATTTATTACCGGTTAATTATCTAAATTAATATTTTTAAAACAGATTCTAAAAAAACATAATCTAAATTATATCGAGGTAAAATGAAAATCGGTGTAACCGGAATTTACGCTTCAGGCAAGGGCACGGTTTGCTCAATGTTCGAAGAGCTTGGCGCAAAAGTAATTGATACTGACATACTGGCAAGAGAAGTCGTGGAGCCTGGAACTCAGGGACTGGAGGCATACGTAAAAGAATTCGGAAAAGAAATACTGAATGCGGACGGAAGTTTGAACAGGCGGGTACTTGCAAACATTGTATTTAAGGATCCGAGCAAGGTTAAGCTGATAAACGAAACCACGCATCCTTTAATTCTGCAAAAGATGCTGGAAATTATCAGCGCTGCACCAGATAAAATATATATGGTCAACACTCCTCTTTTATACGAAACAGATTTTCATAAATATATGGATTATAACATAGCTGTTTTCGCCAATAACGACCAGGTTATTAAGCGCGGCGTTGGGCGGGACAATATTACTGAAACGGAAATAAAAGACAGGCTGAATAATCAAATTTCTCTAAATGAAAAAGTAAAACTTGCCGATTATGTTATTGATAATTCCAATACAATTGAAAATACAAAAAGGCAGGTATTAGAAATATGGAAGACTTTGCAACAAAAGATCAGAAAGGCATAAAAGAAAAAAGTATGTATATTCTGCATCTTGATACCCCAAGAATTATTATACTTAGTTCCGTATTAATTGGTCTAATAATAACAGCAGCGCTTATTGGCATGAACATGCATAAGCTGGATCAAAAAGATAACAGCGGTCTCCCTCACGACAGCGCGGTCATGGATAACCTGGCTATAGAAAACGGCGAAAAAAGCACTGTGGACAGTACTGCTGAACCGCCCTTAAACAGCGATAATATTCTGAAAAATAAAGAAAACGATAACACAATTACCGGCATGGACAGCTCCATAAAGCCAAAAGACAGCATGTTCGCCAGCCAGGGAGCTGATAATGTCAGCAACACAGCGGTAAAAGAATCAGCCGCAGATGTTCTCTCTCATGAAAACATTGAAACAATAATTCCTCCTGCCCATGTAATAAAAAAATCGACTCAAAAGAATTCCGTTAATGCAGCTGATAAGACAAATAAGAAGCATTCCGACAAAATAAAGAATAGTTCGAAGAGAAAAGATGTTGTGGAAGTATCTTCAAAGGAAAAAATATTTCATGCGCCGGATGATAAAAATTATTTCTCAATTCAGGTAGCTGCATTTGATAAAAAATCCAAAGCCCTATCGGAAAAAAACAATCTTGAGGGTAAAAAATACAATTCATATATCGACAATGCAAAGGTCGGGGGAAAAACATTTTATAGAGTAATGATTGGGCCGATTAATTCAAAGAAAAAAGCAATCGATCTTCTGGAGGAAATTTCTGCCGATAAACGTTACGAAGAAAGTTATATAATTAAAAGATAAGCTAACCCTAACCCCACTCCACTGCTCCGCCTTTGGCTCTGTACCTTCGGCCTTGTCAGGGGGGAGCAACAATTGCTGAAAATCACGGATGGGCACAGATTGTTCCTCCTTCCGTCCTTCGGCCGGAAAGGGGTATGGAGGCGTTTACTCGCCTTCCGGTATTACAGCAAAATCAGTTACAACATCATCTCCCTCAACATCCAGAAGCCGTACACCAACTGTCGCTCTTCCAAGCGATGATATTTCTTTTGCCGTACATCGGATTGTTTTTCCGCTCTTTGAGGCAATGACAATCTCATCCGACTGGAATACGGACTTAATTGCTACCGATACACCGTTTTTATCCGTTACTTTAAGATAGGCCATTCCTTTTCCGCCTCTGCCCTTTGTAGCAAAGTTTCTGTACTCGACCCGCTTCCCGTATCCTTTCGCGGAAACTACAAAGAGCGAAGAATCTTTTTTTACAACATCCATGCCTATTATTTCGTCTCCGGCGCCCAGCCTCATGCCGATTATTCCTGCAGCAGCCCTTCCCATTGCCCTCATCTTGGATATATTTGTCCTTACAAGCAGGCCGTTTTTCGAAGCAATTACAATATCATCATCCTTCTCAACCAGCTCTACAGCAACAAGCTCGTCGTTCTTCTTAAGAGTAAGGGCAATAATACCGCCTTTTTTAGCGTTCCTGTATTCCGAAACATCGATCTTTTTAAGAATGCCCTCTTTAGTAACCATGCATATATATATTTCTTTTTCAATTTCGGGAACGGAACACATTGCAGTTATGTCTTCACCTGCGGAAAGATTAATAATTCCCTTTAATGATTTGCCTCTGCTGGTTTTGGAAGCAATAGGGATTTCATGCGTCTTAAATCCAAAAATCTTTCCTTTATTTGAAAATAAAAATATATTATCGTGGGTCGACGAGAGTGCCATAAGCCGTATAAAATCATCTCTCTTGTTAGACATTCCGGATGCGCCCTTGCCGCCCCTTCTCTGCTTTTTAAAAGTGTCAGCGGGCAGTCTCCGCACAAATCCGTCCTGGGTGATAGTTACGACCATGCTTTCTTCCGCGATCAGATCCTCAATTTCGAAGCTTGTTACATCGCTGTTGCTGTAATCGATCTGAGTTCTCCGGCTCTCTTTATATTTCTCTTTAACTTCAAGAAGTTCGTTTTTGACAATCTCCAGGATTCTTTTTTCGCTTTTTAAAATCGCGTTAAGTTCTTTAATGAGTTTTATCAGGCTCGCGAGTTCTTCTATTACTTTTTTAACCTCAAGACTTGTTAGTCTCTGCAGTCTCATCTCAAGGATGGCTCTTGCCTGTATCTGGGAAAGCTTAAAGGCTTTTATCAGCCTTTCTTCGGCCTGATCAACGTCTTTGGAAGATCGTATTATTTTAATTACTTCATCGATATTATCCAGGGCTATTTTTAATCCCTCTAAAATATGTGCCCTTTCTTCCGCTTTGCGTAGTTCGAATTTTGTTCTTCTTATGACTACTTCTTTTCTGTGAAGCACATAATTGGAGAGCATGCTCTTTAAGTCCAATACTCTCGGCTCTCCGTTTACAAGTGCGAGGAGAATAACACCAAAAGAAGTCTGAAGCGGTGTGTTTTTATAAAGCTGATTAATGATTACATTTGTATTTGCGTCTTTTTTGAGACCGATATGTATCCGGAATCCCTTTCTATCCGACTCGTCCCTGAGCTCGGATATTCCTTCGATATCGCCGTTGTTTACAAGCTCGGCTATCCTTGCAATCAGCGTAGCTTTATTTACCTGATATGGGATTTCATTTACTATTATATTTTCCCTGCCTTTGCCCTTCTTTGATTCTTCTATCTCGATCTTTGCCCTGGCGTTTATCTTTCCCCTTCCTGTTGTGTATGCCTTATATATCCCGTCTGTGCCCATAATTATGCCGCCTGTGGGATAATCCGGGCCCTTTATATGCTTCATCAGTTCTTTTATTGTGATTTCGGGCTTATCGATAAGGGCAATTGTGCCGTCTATTACTTCTCCCATATTATGAGGCGGAATATTCGTAGCCATGCCTACAGCGATACCCGAAGAGCCATTTACGAGCAGATTTGGAAAAGCCGACGGGAGCACATCAGGTTCTTTTCTTGTCTCGTCGAAGTTTGGGCTAAAATTAACTGTCTCTTTATCTATATCCTTAAGCAGAAGCTCGGCAGACTTAGCAAGCCGCGCTTCAGTGTACCTGTATGCAGCAGGCGGGTCGCCGTCTACTGAACCGAAATTTCCCTGGCCGTCAATAAGCTGAATCCGCATGGAAAAATCCTGCGCCATCCTGACCATTGTATCATACACGGCAGTATCGCCGTGCGGATGGAAATTACCTATAACTTCTCCGACTATCTTTGCAGATTTTACATACGGCCTGTCGCTTCTCCATGCCCTTTCATTCATCGCATGCAAAATCCGTCTGTGAACAGGCTTAAGCCCGTCCCTTACATCCGGAAGAGCCCGGCCTACAATTACGCTCATAGCATAAGCAAGATAAGAAGTCTTCATCTTATCTTCAATTTCCACATTTAAAATATTTGGTTTTACTTCGGTTTCTTTAGTCTTGTCTGTCATAGTTTTATTATTATATTAAATTTAATACTCATTCCCCCCTCTTTGCGTAGCAGAGAAGTCCCAAAGGGAGGCTGCGCACGGGGTTTGGGGGTGAGTTAAAAAAAGCCCTCTTTACTTATTAATATTTGAAATTAACTTTTACAAATCCAGATTCTGCACGCTTCCTGCGTTCTCCTCAATGAACTTGCGTCTTGGTTCAACAACATCGCCCATAAGCATTGAGAACGTCTCATCAGCTTCTATATCATCGTCTATCCTTACCTTAAGCATTGTCCTCTTTTCGGGATCCATTGTTGTATCCCAAAGCTGTTCCGGATTCATCTCACCAAGACCTTTATATCTCTGAATGGTGAGTTTTTCATCCTTGTGTGCCTTTATAAATTTTTCCCGGGCTTCCTCATTATATACATAGGCTGCATCTTTACCGGCTTTAATATGATAAAGCGGCGGCTGGGCAATATACAGATAACCGTTCCTGATTATCTCAGGCATATATCTGAAAAAGAATGTAAGAATTAAAGTAGTAATGTGTGAACCGTCAACATCAGCATCTGTCATAATTACTATTTTATTATATCTTGCCTTTGAAATATCAAATTCTTCTTCCCCTATACCAGTACCAATGGCAGTAATCATCGTAATTATTTCTTCATTTGATAAGATTTTATCGAGCCTTGCTTTCTCGACATTTAAAATTTTGCCTTTTAAAGGAAGTATTGCCTGAAACTTTCTGTCGCGTCCCATTTTTGCCGAACCCCCTGCGGAATCTCCCTCAACAAGAAAAAGCTCGCACATTGCCGGATCGCTTTCGGAACAGTCCGCCAGTTTTCCCGGAAGCCTGTCGTTCTCAAGCGCGCTTTTCCTTCTAGTCAGGTCACGGGCTTTCTTTGCAGCGAGCCTTGCGCTTGCACTCTGGATGCATTTTTCGAGAATCTTTCTCACAACCTGCGGATTCTCTTCAAAGAACTGGCTTAAACTTTCATTAGTTGCTGATTCAACAAGGCCTTTAACCTCGCTGTTGCCGAGCTTCATTTTAGTCTGGCCTTCAAACTGCGGATTGGGTATCTTAAGACTTATAATAGCCACAAGGCCTTCTCTTACGTCATCTCCGGATAACAGATTCGGCAGCTTTTTATCAAGGCCTTCTTTCTTTAAAAAATCGTTTAAAACTCTCGTTAACGCGGATTTAAAACCGGATAAATGAGTGCCGCCTTCCCTCGTATTTATATTATTAGCATAAGAATAAACTGTCTCAGAATATGAATCTATATATTCAATGGCGACTTCAATATCAACATTATCTTTTTGGGAGCGAAAATAAATGGGTTTTTTTGATATTGATGTTTTGTTTTCATTGAGATATTGCACAAAGGAAACAATACCGCCTTTAAACTGAAAGATATGTTCCTTCCCTTTGGCCCTTTCATCACTAAGAGTTATCTTTAATCCTCCGTTAAGAAAAGCAAGTTCTCTGAGTCTTTTCGATAAAATATCAAAGTTGAATTCAGTTGCTTCAAATATCTGTTTATCCGGAAGAAAATAAACTCTGGTTCCCTGTTTCTTTGTCTGGCCGGTAACTTTAACATTGTGTTTAGGAACCCCTCTCTTATAAGACTGAGTGTAAACCTTACCTTCCCTGTAAACATCTACTGTCATTTCTTCCGAGAGAGCATTTACTACCGAGCTTCCTACACCGTGTAAGCCTCCTGAAACCTTATATGAATCATTGTCAAACTTTCCTCCGGCATGGAGTTTGGTCATAACAATTTCCAGCGCAGATACTTTATACTGAGAATGGAGCCCCACCGGGATACCTCTGCCATTGTCCACAACTTCAATTGAATCGCCTTTCTGAATAGTAACACTAATAGTATCGCAATATCCCGCAAGGGCTTCATCAATAGCGTTATCAACAATCTCGTAAACAAGATGATGAAGGCCGTAAGAATCCGTCGAACCTATATACATAGCTGGTCTTTTTCTTACAGCTTCAAGACCTTCTAAAACATGTATTTTATCAGCTTCATAAGAGTGAGTCATTCTTTCTTCTCCAAGCAAATTCGCATTTTAATTCTGTTCTTTTTATAACTGTAAAAGGACTAACGCCGGTAGAAATTGTGTTATTTGTTCTATCAATAACAACCGTTTTATCTCCTGGCTTTAGTTTATCAAAAAATTTATTATTAAGTTCGGACATAAGAATCGTCTCTGTATTAAAAATACCGATTATTTTCTTATCCGAAACTACTATTCTGTTTCCAGCGTGTATATGCATAAATAAATTTATCTTAAATTTTCAGCTTTAAAATTCTCTTAAAGCCCGGATACAGGGGATTAAATTACACATTTTTTGGATATAATTTCTGCCAGTCAAGCTTCTTTGTTTCCAGTCTTATGTCTTTTATTATACCTGAGCCAAAAACATTATTAACTTCTTGTAAAATAATATCTTTCATAAACGATAATTCATTTGAATAGACCGGATGGTCAACATGAATGAATAAAATATTTTTAAAAATCCTGTCCGGAAGGCTGTGAACAGCCAGCAAATCACCGACAATATTCCGCCATTTCTTGCGTGCTTTTTCAATAACCAGCACATCGTGCAAGCCTAAATTTTCAAGAATCAATGAAATAGCGGAATTAACCGATACAGTCTTAGCCAGTCTTTCTTCTTTAAATTTGAACTTCATAACTTTTTTACCAGCCCGTCAGGGGAAATATAATATTTTAAAATATTATCGCTTATATCTGTCCCGATTGAATCCGGATTAACAGCAGTAATAAGTATCTGATTCCCGTCTTTAACAACATCCATCAATCTGTCTTTTCTTTTCTCATCCAGCTCGCCGAATATATCGTCAATTAATACAACCGCTTTTTCTTTTGTCTGATTTTCTATAAACCGGTATTCCGCTATTTTTAAAGAAACGGCAGCAGTTCTTTTCTGTCCCTGGGAAGCGCAGTCTTTAAATAAAATGCCTTTTTTATACAATAAGGTAAAATCATCCCTGTGAGGACCGATTCCTGTAAAACCGGTAATAATATCCTTATCCCTGGTCTGATGAAACTTTTTCAGAATATCGTTTTCTTCGAATGAACTCAAACTTGCATTATATTCAATATATGGAGTTTCTTCATTCCCCGATATGCGTCTGCCGGAATCCGTAAATGATGAATTATAATTCTTCAGGAATTCAATTCTTTTTTTCAGGATAACCGACGAACGAACAGCAAGCATATCATCCCACACGTCAAGCTCCGAACTCCTGCCCTGCCTCTTCTCTCTTATGTCTCTTAAAAGTTTATTTCTTGCAGCAAGAATCCTTTTAAAATCGCTTAAAGTGTCCAGATAACCGGCATCTGTTTTGGATATTATACCGTCAATAAATTTCCGTCTTGCCTCAGGCGGACCGGATATAAGATTAATATCTTCAGGAGAAAAAATTACTGTTAAGAACTTGCCGTAATAATCGGATATCTTTTTCTTTACAATGCCGTCTATTTTCGCTTTTTTTTGAATATTGCCCGAAAATACCGAACACCCGATTTCAAACTTTTCAAAAGAAACGCCGCCAAGAATTAAAGAACAATGATACGAAGTTTCTCCCCATTTAATTATTTCATGATCTGAAATATTGCGAAAAGATCTTAGATTGGCAATAACAGATATTGATTCCAGTATATTCGTTTTGCCCGCAGCATTCGGACCTGCTATTAAATTTATCCCCGGAGAAAATTCAAAAAATGCTTTCGTATAATTCCTGAAATTCCTTACGGCAAGTTCCTTAATAAACATAGTTATAACCTAATCTCCATTTTCTGTCTTCCGCCCCTTTCTTATATCAAAGACATCCGTCCGATGGAATGTTTAACGCAACGGGGATTAAAGGGATGAGGTTATTCGTTCTCTGTTGTCTTTATTTTTATCGGCATAATTACGGAAATGAAATCCGGATCATTATCCGGTATGAATTTAACAGGGCTCATCTGGCCAGTAATGCCTGTAATTATTTTTTCCGAATCCATTTCTTTAATTGAGTCATATAAAAACTGGGCGTTTAAACCTATTGTTATTTCTTCTTTTATATCCGAATCAACAGCTACATCTTCAACGCATTCACCCAGTTCGGATGTTTTAACTTCGATTGTAAGCAGATCTTTTTTAAAATGACATAAAATTGTATTTGCCGGAGGTCTCGTAAAAATCAGCGCACGTCTTAAGGATTCAGCAAGCCGGTTCTTCGGTACATGGATCGTTATATCCTGTTCCTTGGGTATTACCTGCTTATAATTCGGAAACTTATGATCTATTGTTCTTGTAACAAATTCTGTTCTGCCTATTTTAAAAAAGCACTGGTTTTCTCTCATTGAAAAAGTGCACATCCCCTCAGAGCTTAAAAGCCTTTGCAGCTCGTGCATTGCTTTTAACGGAATAATTATTCCCTCATCCAGATCTATTTCATTTTTTAAATTGCGGGTTATTATTGAAAGCCTTCTTGAATCAGTGGCAACCAGTGTGAGATTTTGCCTTGATTGGGATACGAAAAATACCCCGTTAAAAAAAGGTTTAATTGTATCTGCCGCAGCCGCGTATATTACTTTTCTTATCATATCCTTCAGATCACCCTGGTTTATTTCAACCGCGCCCGATTCATTAAATCCTGGAATTTCAGGATAATTCTCAGCCGACGTTCCGATAAGAGTAAAATCGCCTTTTACACTGCCAGATTTTGTCTTAACAGCAATCTGGTATGAATCATCAATATCAATAGTGACAAGCCCGCCGGGCAATTCCTTAAGAAGTCCCGACAGCCTTGCCCCGTTAACAGTAAAGGAAATGTCTTCATCGGCCTGTGCGTCCAGCCTTGTTTTAATTCCTATTTCATTATCAGTGGCCGATATTTCTATTTCGTCCCTGGAGATTTTAAAGAGGCAGTTAACCAGTATCGCATTAACGGTTCTGGACGGAATAAGAGAATCCGCTATGCCAATAGATTTTATTAATAAATCCTTGTCCGCTTCTATCCGCATTTTTCTACCTCAATTAAATACTAAGTATAATAAATTATACCGCACATTAACTTATATATATATAAATTATCAAGTGTATTTTTTAAACAGCCCGGATTCCGGCGTATCGGCAGATTTAACAAAGTTGTTATTCGATACTCGGAAATTTAAAGCGGTATTTTTTTCGCGGGTATTATTAAACAAAAAAATTATATCTTCAGCTCGTGAATCATATCTTCGATTAACTCTTTTATTTCCTCTTCTTCTTCCATCATTTTTTCCACGTTATTCATTGCGTTAAGGACCGTTGAATGATCTCTGTCTCCGAACTCCTTTCCGATATCGGTAGTGGTCATGTTTGTCAGTTTTCTGGACAGGTACATGGCAACAAATCTCGGTTTTATGAACCTGGAATGCCTGCTTTTTGACATAATATCGTCTTTGCTGACATTAAATCTTACTGCAACTTTTTTCATAATTTCAGATGTTGAAATATTTTTATCCGTATCTTCGTCAAAAAGTGTTTTAAGATGGAACTTCGCATCCTGAATTGTTATAGGGCTGTTGTTTACACTGGCCACTATATTCAGCCTTTTTAATGCTGCTTCAAGCGCCCTGATGCTGGACTTTATTCTGCGTGCAATATAGTTCAGCACTTCATCCGGTATTACAATGCCTTCGAGTTCAGCCTTGTTTCTGAGAATCGCCTCGCGCGTCTCCAGGTTAGGCGGTTGTATATCTGTTATAAGCCCCCATTCGAATCTGGTTCTGAGCCTCTCTTCAAGGGTAGATAATTCCTTTGGCGGCCTGTCGCTTGTTATTATAATCTGTTTTTTATTGTTGTATAATTCATTAAAAGTGTGAAAAAATTCTTCCTGGGTCTGTTCCTTTTTTTCGATAAACTGGATGTCGTCAATTAAAAGAATATCAACATTTCTGTATTTTATTTTAAAACTATTGATTGTGTTTGTCCGCAATGCCTGGATAAATTCATTTATAAAATGTTCGCTTGAAACATAAAGCACGTTCATGTAAGGTTTTTCTTTTCCCACATAATGACCTATTGCCTGCATTAAATGGGTTTTGCCGAGCCCTGTTCCGCCGTATAAAAATAAAGGATTATACTGGGTTGCCGGACTTTTGGATACTGAAACGGCAGCAGCGTGAGCCAGCTGATTATTCGGGCCTACAACAAAATTTTCAAATGTGTACTGCGGATATAACGAGGACCTTCCGTTATCCGAATCCGATATTAAAAACTCGCTGTCATCTTTTTCAGATATTTCGTCCAAGATTTCACCTTCGTTTGTTTCAATCTTTTCATTGGCTAAAACAAATTCACAGGTCAGGTTCTGATTTGTCAAATCATTGACCATCGCCTCAATGTAAGGAGAGTAGTTATCCGTAATATGACGTCTGGCCACATCATCCGGCACTTTTATATACAGCGTATTTTTATCAAAAGATAAAAGCTTGGTATCCCTGAACCACATATCAAAAGACTGCTTATTAATATCAGTCCTCATATTATCAAGAACTTTGCCCCAAATTTCATTAATCATGACATACCTGTGAATTATCAACAATTGTTAATAACTTTGTTTATAACTAAATAAACAAAAATTTAATTACACTTTATATAAAAACAATTATTTACTTATGCGATAGCAGATGATAGGAGAACTATTTAATATAAAGATATTAGAAATTTAACCCGACAGTCTTTAATAAAACATTATGATCATATTTTTCAACAAATTAATTTGATATTTTTAAAAATACGGGAAAAATTGCAAATTTCTTAATAAGATATAGATTATCGGTTGATAACATAAAAATTATTGTTGATAAATATATTATTAATGTTAATATGTTCTACTTTTTTGTGAATATATATTTTAACTTTAATTAATGCAATATTTCTTTTCTGTTGAAATAATATTTTTCTCAAATTATGAACAAAAATAAAATAACCGGATAAAGGTATAATAATGAGTGTTATAATAAAAGACATTGAAAAAAACAACAAAGAAATAATAAGAATTGAAGTTTCGGAATTTAAAGGCCAGGAATTAATTAATTTACGGATATGGTTCCAGGCATTTGACGGCAGCGGCAACATGGTATACAGGCCTTCGCAAAAAGGAATAGCTATTAACATTTCAAAATATGAAGAATTAAAACAGGGAATAGAAAAAATCGGAGAATATATTAACGATAAAAAATCAGGTTTTAATTCAGAAGATCAATGATGCCGTCCTGATACAGGGAAATTAGTTCATTAACGCAAACCGACCTTGCCTTGTTAATCTGAATTTCGTCGTGAATAATATTCGGATTAACAATTCCCTGTAAAACATCTATAATCAGATATTTTGCGCCCAGCGGCAGGTTTTCAATCAAAGAAAGAATTTTATTTTTATTCATGTTTTTCAGTGCGGTCGACATTATAAACCAGCCAACGCCGAACAGCAGATAGATCAATTCATTTTTATCGAGTTTTCTTAATATCACAGGAAAGGCTTCGTGACTCATTTTCATTTTTTGTATTTTTAATTTTTTGTACTTTGAAATAAAGTCAGCCTGCGATTCAATTCTCTCAAATACAGAAAAATTTTTCTTTTTTATAATCGAAATAATTTCTTCCAGTCTCTTTCCGGACAAATGTTTTGAAAAAAAGCTGTGATATATATCCGGATTATCCGATATGCATTTTGCAATTTCCGAATCCCTGGAATACGAGATTGTATTATATAATTCGCCAGAAGAATCGATCTCTTCAATCCATTTAATAAAAGTTCTTTTTAATACAAGCCTGCTGTTCTGAAATATCCTGAGCCATTTCTGCATATTTAACATGAATACCGAAAATGCAAAATTATCGTTATTTTTCATTAAAATAAAAATAGATTCCTCGATCGAGTATATTCCTCCTGCAAGATCGCGTTTATTTACTGAAAGATTCCTCATGATTCTTTCCACATCCTTAACGGTATTCAATGACAGATTTTTTTTAATGAGCAAAGTATGCTGCGGAAAGGATAAAAGTATGAGAGATATCTGGTATTGCGTAAGCAGATTTTTTTTTTGAAGATGATATAATAATTTTTGAATCTCAGCTTCGTTTAAAGTATTAAAAATTAATTCCAGGTTCGGAAAATAATTAACGGGATTTAAAAAATAATTTAATATTAATTCTTCAAAAAATTCGGCGTTAAAAGAATTTATTTTTTTTGAAAAAAGTCTGATGAACTCAAAAGGAATAATCAGGCTTAAAAATAAATCGTCATCTTCTGCTTTAAACGAAATATCCAGCCTGATTTTTTTTTCAGAATTCTGAACATTACTTATAGTTTTTTTTAAAATAATCTGAAATTCCGTTTTAAAAATAAAATTTAAAATAACTTTTAGATTATATAAATTATCATTATAATGTTTTGTGATTTTTTCTTTTCTTTCTTCGTTCGGATCTGAACAAAATAATTCAACATTGATCTGCGTATTGCTTTTAGTAATCTGAAGAGCGCATAACATATCGTAATTAAAATACGTATTTTCATGTTCCATGAAAGAAGAAACAGAATAATGTGAAGACATAAAGTGAGATTTTAAAAATGTTTCCAGATCCGGTATAAGTAGGTTTATAATTAATCTGGCTGCCAGGTTAAGCATAATTATATTTTATAAAGCTCTATTAATATTATACACATAATGAATATAGTATAATAGTAGTAGTAGTAGATTACAATAATAATTGTTAATAACTGTCAATATTCGGAAAAAACAGGCCTTTGAACGGAAAAAGAGTGTTGATAACCTGTTGAATTAATGTGACATAATATTGATAAGAAATCCGTATAAAAAATTATTATTAAAGGCACTTTTAAAAATATTAAAATATGCGTTCTTTGCCGAAATATCAACATCTTGATGCTGAATAATTAACAGAATATTAACAGCAAAAAAGTCACATTATTTCCCCGATTTTTCCATTAAGCTGTTTTAACGCTTCTGCGGAAGCATCGCTAAACGGCAGATTTGTGAACTTTTTATATGCGTAGTTTAATTCACTTGAGGAATTTATGCGATGGATTTTTATATCTTTATAGTTTTTAAGAATGCTGATAATTTTTTTTAGATCACCGCCCTGGGAGCCTATACCGGGTATTAAAAGCGGAATATCTTTTTTTGATTTTAAAAATACGTCGGTAATTAATTTTAGTTCATCCGGGTAAGTCGCACCCACAACTGCGCCAAGTCCCGGCCTGTGCCATTCGGTTATTTTTTCCGATACGTGAAGATACAGCGGTTTTTCGTTTACTAAAATAGTCTGAAAATCGGAGGAGCTTTTATTTGATGTTTTGTTTAGTACATAAAAACCCCTGTCCGGATAGTTGTCGATAAAAGGAGCAATGGAATCGTATCCCATGTAAGGCGCAAGCGTAACTGCGTCCGCTTTAAAAAAATCAAAGCATTCCTTTGCGTATGCATAAGCCGTTTTTGCGATATCACCTCTTTTTGCGTCCAGTATAACAGGAATACCCTGATTTTTATACATATCAATAACGGAACAAAGCGCTTCTATTCCTTCAATACCGTATTGTGCGTAAAAAGCGTAATTGGGTTTTACAGCTCCAGGATAAACTTTTTGCTGAATAATTTTATTCAGGATAGATTCGTAAAATCCGATTATCTTTTCTTTAAGTGTTCCTGTTTTTATAGGGATATCTTCTATAACTGGATCAAGTCCCATTGATACAATGCTGTTGAATTTATTCGATGTTTGCTTTAGTTTTTCAAGATAATTCATTTTGAAAATCCTTTTATGATAATAATAACTTTATATATTTATTATAAATATCATAGTTTTCCTTATCAAAGAGAACAAAATAAACATCAATTGGATAGTCCTCTTCGATAATAAACATAAGCACAGTGTCGATTGCTATTCTGCAGGCTTCATCCTTCGGGTATCCATATACTCCTGACGAAATTGCGGGGAAAGAAATCGATTTTAAGCCGTGTTTCTTTGCAAGGCGCATGGAATTATAATATGAATTTGTAAGGATATCTTTTTCCCCGCTTTTGCCGTCCCTGTAGATTGGCCCGGGCGTATGGATCACATGCTTTGCTTTGAGATTATACCCTGCCGTAATTCTTGCTTCACCGTGGCCGCACCCGCCGAGCTTTCTGCACTCCTCGAGAAGTCCTGGCCCTGCTGCCCTGTGAATTGCGCCGTCAACACCGCCGCCGCCAAGCAACGAAGGATTAGCCGCGTTCACTATTGCATCAGCATTTTCCTTTGTAATATCGGCCTGTTTAACGTGAATATGTTTTAGTAAGATTTTTCTTTTCATAATTAATTTCTCCTTAACTTAATTTTAAAAGTAAATTAATTACTCAGTTTTTTTAAATATTCATCGTTTAAAATAAGATCTTTGTAAACAGCGTTTATTATTTCTTTATATCCGGTTTTATCTTTTTCCTGTCCGGAAATATGCGCGATAAAGTCGTTCAGATATTTTTTAGCATCTTTTTCTTCGCCTGTCTTTGCGCTTAACCTTGCTGACCAGAACAAAGCAATGTTTTTATCCCTGAAAGACAAGTTAGAATTTATAAGGGATTTCAGAATGCCCAGTGCTTTTTTATCTTTACCTGCTTTCTCAAAATTTGATGCTGCCTTGAGTTCACCTGCTGTGCCGAACGGTTTATCGTTTTCATATTCATACTCTGCGTATTTCATTATTTGAGTAATGGATTTCGATCTGGAATAATTTTTTTCTGCTTTGTATTTCAGCCTGCTGAATTTAAAAGTATCTTTTATAGCATCAAAGGCAGGATCATTGTTAAGCAAGTCCACCGACGAAAATCCCATGTCGATCGCAGCGGATAAATAGTCGAATGCTTTGTCTTTGTCTGCTGCTTTAGCATGAAGAGCCGCCTGTTCGTAAAGAGTCCAGCAGTTCTCTTCGTTTTTTTGAACAGCCAGAAGAAGAGGCAGAACTTTATCCTTGTTGTAATTATTATAAAGATTATTTAAATAAAGAATTGAAAGCCTTTCATTGTCCGCAAGCGCCATTCTGTAATATTTTTCAGCTTCCGGGAAATTGTTTTCATATTCCTGTATAAGTCCGTAATTAATATATGCCTTATTTTTTAGCCGTTTACTTGAAAATTCTTTTTTTAGTAATTTAACTGCCGCGGATTTATCATTACTGAAATACAGAGAAAAGACATCGTGAAAAGGATTTGTAATGTCGGGTGCAAAATTATCCGAAGCGGATTCTCCGTGCAGGCGCAGTGCAAAGAACATGCTGGCTGCAAATATCACGGCTTTAATTTTTTTACTGTATAATATTTTTCTGTTTGTCATTTTAGTTTTATAATTAAATATTATATATGATTTTTATTAAGACTATCAAGTAAATAACACAGTTTGATTAACTTTTTTATTTCAAGGCCTTGAAACCATGATTATTAGGACATTGATCCTAAATTTGACTATAATATGATAAAAAAATCAGTCAAGTTGAAATGTAATAACAAAATAAATTATCAAGAGTAATAAGATGTTTATATTAAAACATCAATTTTTTTTAAGTAAAACAATAAAAGCAAGTGCGGGTTTTTTGCTTTTTAACTTAATCATATTTTTCCCGTCAGTTTTATATCCGCTCAGTGATTCAATAGATAAATACCTTGAACAAAAGGCGCTGTCCGATTACGAAGGCGCGCTTAAAACGCTCGAAGACCGGACGTTCATTGAGAACGATCCTGTAACAATCGAAATGAATATGTTCAGGATTTACGAGCTGAGCAAATATCCTGAATTAACGGATAGTGCAACCGGACTTTTTAAAAAGTTACTTGCCAATAGAACCGTAGAAAACAATCCGGCCTTAAAAGCAAGGGCGAATATACTGTTAAATTTGCTTTATTTGAAAAAAGGCAATATGTATGACGCTTCTATTGTGAAAGCAAATCTCGGTTTCATAAATAAGTTCAGGATATCAGCGCCGGTTAAAAATAAAGGAGATTTCGGCAAACTATTTAAAAATGAAGCCAATGCGGAGGTTACAGAAACAGAATGGTTTAATGCGCAAACCGATCCTTCCGGGAAAGTGGATTTGGCGGATTTTTTCGGTGAAGTCTCAGGATGTTTGTTTTATTTAAAAAGCAGCATTACAGTACCGGAGGATGGAAACTACCTTCTCTGGCTCGGAAAGACCGGTTATACGGATATCTGGATTGACGGGGGCAGGATTTTCTCGGGCAGAATGAAACACGGGTTTTTGTTTGACCAGTACTGTATTACAGTAGCGCTGTCCGGAGGAACGCATGATTTGCTGATTAAAACCGGCGATTCTATCTGCGGCGCCGGGATTGCAGTAAGACTTACCGACGAAAAGGGCAGGGCGGTAAATAATGCTGCTGATCATTACATATCAAATATATCCGTTTCTCCTGATGTACAAGTAAGACCTGTAAACACCTCCCTTTTTTATTCTCTGGAGGCTATATTAAAAACAAAGCCTGCTGAAGGGCCTGCTGCTTTTAATGCAGGATACCTGTATTATATTTCCGGTTTGAACAGCGAAGAAGACGGAGAAGCTGAAGGTTTTTTTTCCGGAGTAAATGAGGGCTTGCCAGGTTCTGCGGCAAAATATTATTCAGGAGTGATCGCAAAAGACTCTCAAAAAAAGGAATCATATTTTAATGAATCTGTAAGGATATCCGGGGAAAATATTGAATCCCTGAATGAACTGGCTAAAATTAAATTAAGAAAAAATCAATTATATGAAGCATACCGGATAACGGATAATATCGCGGATATTAATCCTGGATCAATATTTATTAATAAATTAAAAGCGCAGACGTTTTTAATTTGCGGCTGGTATAATGAAGCACTGAAACAGGCTTTTGCTTTGATGGAAAAAATGAAGCCTGCAGGGTATGAACTGGAGTCGCAGATATATATTGCAGAAAAAAAATATAATAGGGCATTGCCTGCATGCAGGTTTTTGTTCGGGGCAGATAAAGATAATTCGGGAAATATTGATAATTTAATCGAATGCCTGCTAAAAACAGGCAGATACGATGAGGCTGCAGGGTTACTGACTCAGTGCGCTGGTATTTTCCCGAACAATGTTGCGTTAAGACTTAAGCTTGCTGAGATCGACGAAAACAGAAACAGCGCCGAAACAGTGCTTCCTTATTTGCTAAGCGCAAAACAGATATCGCCGCATAATATGCTGGTTTTACTTAAGATCGGGCTTGCTTATCACAAGCTGAATAAAGATGAGCTTGCGATGCACTACCTGCGAAAAGCTCAGGAAAATGATATAAAGAATGAATTGAGTGAATGGATAGAAAATTATATTAACAATTGCCTCATCATTATTCCTCCAAATCCCACAGGGGGGGACTTAAAGAAGATTGAAAGCCTATCTAAATGGGGATCGGGGGAAATGAATAACTGGAAAGGAACCGACCTGGAGCGAAATATCTTCAAAAGTTTTTACTCCGGCAATCAAAACGAGCTTATTAATAATATCGAAAAGCTTTTATCAGCATTTTCGGCTGAACCTGAATCAATATTATATTACCCTGAGATCGGAAGGCTGAATTATATCAATGGAAGCAAAAGAAGCCTTGAGACTTTGCGCGGATTGATCAATTCCGTTAACAGCAAAGAAAGGCTTAGCAAAAAAAATCTGCATATCCTGTCATTAAAACTTGAGCTTGAAAAATTATTGTACGGTTATAATTTACCTGAAGCAAAAAAAATATCCGAAGAATTTTATCCTATAAAACGATGGTCTCTTCTTGGACCTTATTCCAGGTTCGGGACAGGGGATATTGATTATCCTTTCATGCCTGAGATAATAACTAAAATAAATTCTTCTGAAATAAAGAAGAAAGATATTGTTATACAACATCCGGAGGGCATTCTTCATCCTGCCGGATATCTGTTTCCGGAAAACGGCATTGTATATGCCGTTACTTCTGTCAGTGCAGTTCAGCCTTTAAAGCTAAGGTTATATTCGGATTCATCTTATAAATTGTTTATAAACGGAAAAGAGGCATTACGAAATCTGAAAAACGAAATCCACAGAAGATGCAGGATAATAAAAGTTTCCGATTCATTAAAGTATACTTTAATGATTAAATTACATGTTAAAGAACACGGGAATTTTCTCAGAGTTATTGTTACTGATGAAAATGATAATATCTTAAAAACCGAAGCTGATGCTTCGGAGATGAATTTTTCCGGTTTTAATTTTATTGAACAAACGGATTATCCTTACGATTATTATAATGCGGAATTAAAAAATTCGCAAAATAAAAGCAATGCATATTGCAGGCTCGGAAAATTTTTCCGCGAAGCCGGAAGTCCGGAAGCTGCTAATTATTTCAGAAAAGCAATTGCTGCTGATGATAAAAAAGATCCAGTAAAATTGTTTTTCCTGGCAGAATGCCTTTTTGATTTAAGCAATGGAGACAGAGAATCAGCAGCATACATTGAAAGCAGGGATATAGTAAACGAACTTGTGAAACACCCGGATTTTATTCCAGCGCAGCATTTATCGTTCAAGATGCTTTATGGAGTACCAAAAGGAGGATTCGCACTGGGCAACATGGGTGAATACTCCTCCTCTCTTTTGGGGCTGACTAATACCCACATATCGGGAAACATCCGGGAAATGGCAGAAAGTCAGGGGGCTAAGTGCTTCTTCTGCCCCCTAACCCCCAAAGGGGGCAAGATCGGGAAAAATAATGAAGGAATATTAGGTTGTTTTATTCCAGACCTGTGCCCCCTCTGGGGGTTAGGGGGCAGGAATTCGGGATATATTGAAAACTATCTTCTGATGGGAATTGATTACTCGCGCTGGTTACTAATATGCGGGTATGAAAAGGAATTTGAGAGCGTGATAGATTTACTGAGAAAAAAATTTCCGCATGCGGTTCAGCCTCTTCTGCTTTTGGCAGAATATTATAAAGACAGAGATGTTTTTAAATCAATCGAATTATATAAAATGATCATTGAAATAGAGGCATCCGAAAAGGCTCTTGGAGAGATTATAGAAATATACAAAGAGCAGGGAAGATATGAGAATATTGAAGCAATTGGTTTATATGATACAAAAGGTCGTTACAGGAAAGATTTAATCGAGGCATTAATTGATTCAGGGAAATATGAAAATGCCAGGAAAGCTATTTTATATGAGCTGTCAGTGAAGAATGATCCGCATTATAATATCAAACTTGGCGAGCTAAATTATATTCAGGGATACGATCCTGTAATGTACTGGCAGAAAGCCCTGTTTGCCGATCCATCTGACTATTTACTTAAGTGTATGATTGAATATTTTGAAAACGGGAAAAGAAATCCGTTTAAGTTATTGGACGGCGGATTGAGCGGTAAAATTAAAGAAAAGGATAAAAACAAACCTTCAGATATCAGAGAGTTTATAGTATGGTATAAGGGACTCCTTCAGGGAGCTTTTAATATTGAGATCGATAGAGTGAATCCGGGCATTACAGGCAAAACATCAGTTGAGCAGATAAAGGCAGTATATAATTTTACTTCCCGGCAAATTAAGCTTCAGCCCGGCGCTTTGTATTCGCCTCATAAAGCAATGGATACGTATTTTAAAAAGAAAGGCAGCGCTGAAGATAAAGTAATTTTTGCATTATCCGCTCTTTCGGAATTCGGTATTAAATCGTACATCGCATTTGCGGCCGGCAGTTCTGATGCAAAGAACGGTTCGCCTGCTTCACAGAAAGATTTTACAAATATTTTGCTTTATGTTCCTCTTGATGTTAAAACAGGATTATGGCTCGATTTTTCCGATGCGCAAAATGAGTGCGGAGCAGTAAGCGACAGGCTGGCAGGAAAAGACGCTTTCGTTATTATTAAAGACAGCTATGATATTAAAAAAATAACCGGGGATCAGTAATGACAATCGGAATAAAGCGGTCTTCGGACATATCATAATTATTTTTAATTTTTTGCAGAACTCGGTCTGCGGCCTCAGACAGTCCTCGAAAATTATAAATAATTATGATATGTCCATGCATGGATATTTTTTATCTATTCATTTTCTTCTATGTCGTTCGAGTCATCATCGTCTCCCCCTTCTCCTTCAACAAGCGTGTTTACTTTCACATTTGCGGATCTTTCTTTAAAGTATTTGCTGAAAGCCATTTTGGGAACAGGCATTTCCGGTTTTGCTTTGATTGTAATCTCTTCGCCTGTCTTGGGATTTCTGCCGACGCGCGCTTTCTGTGCAGGGCGCAGCTTTAAACGCATTCTGCCCAGCCTTCCCATGGGGACTCTTTCACCCAGAAGCATTCCGGATTCCAGCATGCATAAATAATCATCAATGATCCTTTTTGCCTTAGTATGTGTAATATCGTTTCTTCCTGCGACATGGCCGATTATTGATTTCATTGTAAATTGAGAAATGTTCGAACCGTCCTGAATTGAAATGCTCCTGTTGATTTTAATGAACCCGTTTGTTAAAAAGATGGTAGCTTCCCTGATCCTTAAGTCCTGGTCTTCAAGGCTTACATCGTCTTTGCAGACTGCTATCTTCAGCAGGGAGGAGGTGCTTTTAATCGGGCCTTTTTCGAATTCGAGCGTTTTGTCTGTGCCTGTATCCTGTGCTATTTTAACATCGTCATTAATTAAAATGTCGGGGACATCGCTTCTCAGTTTTATGCTGGAGTATTCGAGCCATCTCGTATCCCCGCGCAGGGTGCCCAGGCTTATCAGTGAACCGGAGTATGTGAGCATCAGTGCTGCTCTTTTATCGTCTTTTGCAAATGAATCGATCTCGGTCATGTTTAGGGACTTGATCTGCTCTTCGAACATTTCTTTTTTTTCAAACCATGTATCCGTGATTTTCTGAAGAGATTCTTCCGTATCCGGAAGGCCGGAAGATTCTGTTATTGATTTAAGATGCTGTCTGATTATTTCCGGCAGTTCGTTAAAGTTTTTTTCCATGATGTGTCTCCCTTAAAAGATGTATTTCGAGTATGTCTCAATGGATAATGCGGCTTATGCAGATTCTGGGACGTACTCTTATTTATATTTATAATTGAGATGTCTTAAAATAATAATATAATTTTTAAAACTATCTATATAAAATAATAATTTTTGAAATATAATCAAATATTTTTTAAATGTATTGATAAAAGTGCTTTAAAAAAGTTAGTATTTTAATATTATTGTATATATAAACTAAAAATAATTCAATTATATGATTCATAAGCACAAAGAAAAAGAAGATCATAATCATCATAAGCATGGACATCACCATAAACATGCGCACATAACCAACAAAAAGAAATTAGCGATTGTAATATTTTTTAACGCAGTTATTACGCTGGCTGAATATATCGGGGGTTTGCTGTCCGGAAGCCTTGCTCTTTTATCGGATGCCTGGCACAACCTTTCCGATGTGCTGTCGCTCATGCTGGGCTACGCGGGCGAAAAAGTTTCGGAAACCGATCCAAGTAAAAAATATTCGTTCGGTTTAAAGCGTTTTGAAGTGCTGATCGCTTTAATAAACGCTTTGAGTCTGGCTGCCGTAGGAATATATATTGTTTACGAAGCTGCAGCCAGGTTTATAAATCCGGTCCCTATTGATGTCGCGGTAATGATTCCTGTGGCTGTAATAGCTCTTCTTGGAAATACCCTTTCAATTATTGCACTTTCAAAAAATAAAAACAGCAATCTTAATATAAAGGCCGCGTTCCTGCATCTTTTATACGATGCAATTTCGTCCGTAGCTGTAATTATTGCAGGGGCCGTTTTATATTATACGCAGCTTGTCTGGATAGATCTCGCTGTAAGTATAATAATAGTATTTATGATGATATGGAGTTCTACGGATATTGTAAAGGAATCGTTCAGGATATTTTTGCAAGGCACTCCGCACGGAATTGACCCAGATGAAGTATACGGCAGCATTCAGGCAATAACAGGAGTAGGGAGCGTTCACGGCCTTCATATATGGTCGATCAGTTCGTCGGAGGTTTTTCTTTCATGTCATGTGTGCATTGATCAGAACATAGCAAATATAAACACTGACGAGATCATTAAGAAGGTTAATTCGATGCTTGAATCGGAATACGGGATAAACCATACTACAATTCAGGTTGAAAATATTGCTATATGCAGCGTCAAATCCGGATACTGTTGCAGATGAAATTTACATGCAGCTTACTTGAATATAAAGACCAGGCCTATTACTACCAGTATAAAAAGTATTACTACAATAACAATTAAAATTGTTGTGTTCGAACTATGTTCTTCCCTGACTTCGCCCGGTGTTTCCGAGGCTATTCTTATATCCTCTTCTTCTTCCTCAATTTTAACATAAATCCCTTTTGCGATTAAACAGAATATTTTATAGCCTCCCTTGGACAAATGTCTGATGGACACTACTCTGCCCATAATTGGGAATATCTTTCCTTCTTCGTAAGCTTTAAATGCTTTTGCCACTGTAATTGCTTTGGAATTTGAGGTATCCAGGTTGATTTTTATTCTGTCTCCTGTTTCAACTGACGAAATAGCTTTGCCTTTTATCGGGGATAAAACCAGATTTCCCATAAGTATCAGCTGAATATCTTTTTTATCGACATCGATGTCTTCATCTGCGTCCGCTGATTCTGTTCCCTTTTCCTGTTTTTTCTTTTCAGCTTCAGATACTAATTCCTTATCGAGCTTATTACTTGTCTTTGATGACAGTTCCATGTCAAGGGAAGAGGTTTGCTCATAATCAATGCTCAGATTGATGTTTATGAAGCCAAATTTGTCCTGAATAAATTTTTTAATTATATTATTGGCAGCTATCTGATCATTCGCTTCAAGGTATTTTTTAAGTTCAAGTGCCCTTTGACTTGCCCCCTTTTGCGTTGAAAATGCCTGTGCCAGCTCCGTTTTCATTTTGGAAGTCATTTCGTTGTCGTGTCCGCCATGTTCATTTACGCTTATCATGTTTTCTTCAAAATTGCGCCAGCCGGTGTTGGATTTCAGATCATCAACTTCGTAAGAATGGCTCATTATTGCGTAAGAATGTATAAGTGAAGAATAGGGGATACTGAAGAAAAACAGAAAAGCTCCATAAGTTGTTGATACTGAAAATTTAGCTTTTACCACATATAAATCCTTATATGTGCCGGAAGCCATTTGCTTTGCCTTATCAGCATCCTGATGAGTGTAATACATGGAAATATCGAGCTTCTTTTTTTGCTCCGTTAAGGAATCGACTGCCTTCTCCATCTGCCCGGTATTTTTTTCAATTGGCCGGTCTTCTTTTTTTTTAAAATTATTTTTTGCGTTTGTATTAATTTCCCGGTTTGCGTTCATCATAATTATTCTGTTTTCTCCATATAAAAGTGAAAATCCCTGCGGAGAAGTCCGTGATCATGCAGGGAGAAATTTTTACAGGGTCAGAAGCAATTTTAAAAATATTTTATTATTATATTCTATTAAAAAATAAAAGTCAAATTATAAACCGGAATTAAAATTTAGATTGATTCTTCAATAAATATCGTTAAGAATGAGCCATTAAATTTCAGCAATCCGGCCACTGGAATTTTATTTACAAGAAAGCATGAGGGAGGCTTTAAATGAGACTCAGCGACGAAGCAAGGGTGGGGCTCTTGATCACTGTAAGTTTTACGATATTTATCGTTCTTGTGGGTGTGCTTGCGAAAATAAACGTATCGCAATCCGGATACAAGCTGAAGATACATTTCGGTTTTCTGAACGATTTAAGAAAGGGCGCGCCTGTTAAGATCGGGGGCGGAATTAAGATAGGCCAGGTTGAGTCCATAACCCAGGGCGGCGAAAAAACCGAGGTGGAGGTCTGGATAGATAATAAATATAAACTTATTAAGGCATCCCAGTTCGCTATTTTCACGACAGGATTAATTGGAGAAAAGTATATAAATGTTTTTGTACCGCCGTCCGCCGATGTCGGTAAATTTTATCTGGACGGAGATATGGTTTACGGCATTGATCCTGCTAGTTTTGACCAGATGATGCTTACGTTTCAGAGTTTTTTCCAGGAAAAGAAGGGGGGGCAGGTCCTTGCAGAGATATTCCAGAACTCGAACAAATTTGTTGCTAATTTGAATAATCTTGTGGATGAAAACAGGTATGATATAAAAAAGTCCGTGCTTCTTATAAAGACAATGATGTCAACCCTGAATGAGGACACAAAAAATTTTATGGAGCAGCTTAATATCCTTACAAAGAATTTATCCCAGCTTTCGGAAAGGAACAAGGAAGATATTTCCATTACTTTGCGCAATATATCCGAAACAACCAGCAGCCTGAACAAAATCATTTACAGAATAGACAGCGGGCGCGGTACTCTTGGGAAACTCCTTGCAGATGAGGAAATATACAATAACCTAAAAGACGCGTCTTTAAGCGCCAAGCATCTTTTCCGTTCGCTGGATCAGGACCCGTCCAAACTGCTGTTCAGTCCGAAAAAGTAATCATGTCCAAAAAGAAAAATATATTTATGTGTATTTCGTGCGGCTCTGCGCATGCCAAATGGCTTGGCAGATGCCCGGAGTGCGGTGAATGGAATTCGATTGTTGAAACCGAATCCGCCGCGCCTGCGCGTGCAGGGAGAGAAAACAGGGTAGTTCCGTTATCTGACATTAAAACGGATGAATTGAAAAGAGTGAATACAGGCATTGAAGAGTTTGACCTGGTTTGCGGTGGCGGAATTGTGCCAGGATCAGTGATACTCATAAGCGGCGAGCCCGGGATAGGCAAGTCCACGCTCGCGCTTCAGATCGCGAGCACTTTTAAAACGTTATATGTTTCGGGCGAGGAGTCTGCCGTGCAGCTGCGGCACAGGGCGATAAGGCTTGGACTTGGAGCGGAAAACATACTTGTGCTGCAGAACGCCTGCGCAGAGGAAATTGTGAAAGCCGCGGGTCTGGAAAAATTCGGCTGCATTATCGCGGATTCGGTGCAGACGCTCTATACTTCCGGAATGCCAGGCTCGGCAGGATCAATTACGCAGATAAGGGAATCATCAGCGCGCCTTATAGAGCTTGCGAAAACAACGGGCATCCCCGTTATACTTATAGGCCACATAACTAAAGAAGGCAGCATTGCAGGGCCGAAAATACTGGAGCATCTTGTTGACACTGTTCTTTATTTTGAGGGCGATTTTTCAAAAGAATTCCGAATGATACGCGCGTTAAAGAACAGGTTCGGTTCAGTGAATGAGATCGGCCTGTTCAGGATGACGGACGCAGGCCTTGCAGAGGTTAAGGATAAGAACAGCGTTTTTTTAAACTCGTTCAGCTCCAGCGCGCCTGGCAGCGCTATTTCCGCGGCTATTGAAGGATCGAGGACAATGCTTTTTGAGGTGCAGTCGCTGGTAGCGTTCACGAACTTTTCCAACCCGCGGCGCATGTCGGACGGATTCGACATAAACAGGCTTATACTATTGGCAGCTGTTCTTGAAAAGCACGGTTTTATGAAGCTTAACAGTTACGATGTCTTTATTAACCTTGCTGGCGGGTTCCAGGTAAACGAAACCTGTGCGGACATGGCTGTTGCGATCGCGATAGTGTCCAGCCTTAAGGATAAGCCTGTGCCGCGCGATACAGGCTTTCTGGGAGAAATATCCCTGTCCGGAGAGATACGTCCTGTGTCGCAATGCGCAAGAAGGGCGCAGGAGTTCGCGAGATCGGGTTTCAAAAGAATAGTAGTGCCGGAAAATGACGCGTCCGAAGCAAAAAAGGCATTTAACCGCGAGATTGTTGCAGTAAAAACCATCTACGAAGCAATTGACCGCGTATTTTGATTAGTAATCTGAACCATGATTTGCATGATTAAAGGATTAGCATGATTGGCGTGTTTTTATGCAGTGCGTTGTTTGCTGATAAACTATGTTCTGGGAAAAAAGCGTTGTTAGCGGAAATCCCCGGCAAAATTTATTCACACAAACGGGTTTTCAATTTTCACTCCGTCAACAACCTGGCCGTTCGCAAGGTCTTCAGTAAGCAATTTTTTTGCGCCGCTTTGAATTACGGTCTGAATTATCCAATCTGAGTTTTTGCTTCCGCCATATTCAGTGGTTTGTTAATCTTTCAGGAAAATTTTATTGTCTTTCATGAAGTTCTTCTCTAGAAATCCCGATATGACCCCGCGTGCCGAAGTCATAGCCCTTTTTTTCCTTAACGGATATGATGAAAATCTCTGTAAAATTCTCTAAATAATTAATTTTTTTTGAGGAATTTATTGGGATTTTTCCTACTTAAGAAACAGGAAAAGTAAAATTACTTAAAATGTCAAATCAGGAGGATATATGAAAATTCGATTAATAATATTGTTCAGTTCTATTGCTGTGATAATTGCATTTGCAGAATGCGGCGGTGGCGGCGGGGGAGACGATGGCGGAGGCGGAACAAACATCAACGTCACCTTTCTCGGCGTAACGCAAAGTGGCGGAACTTCAGGCACAGCAGATTCAACAGGATTGGTGCTTACATTTGACGCTGACCCGGCAACCATGACTGCGGATAATATTGGTTTAACCGGAGCAGTAAAGGAAGGTATTCTATCAGGTACTGGAACAACAAGAACTCTTGCAATTTCGAACATCGGCGTTGCCAATGAAGAGACGGTAACAGTAAGTATTACAAGTCCTGATGGATACACGATCACAGGTACGCCGCAGACTGCGGTAGTGTATAGATTACTCGCTATTGGTATGGATTATCTTGGAGGAAAAATAGCCTATATTCTACAATCCGGCGATCCGGGTTATGACGCCGGTGTACCACACGGGCTTATCGCAGCTACAGCAGATCAGAGTACGGGGATAGTATGGGCATTGCCTGCATATCAGTCAACTTCAGTGCTGGGCGGGACAGGAACCGCACTCGGAACCGGCTCGGCAAATACTGACAAGATCATTGCACAGAACGGAGTAGGAAGCACCTACGCCGCAGGGTTGGCGCGATCTTATAACGGTGGTGGCTACACTGATTGGTATCTGCCATCAAAAGATGAATTGAACAAACTATACCTTAATAGAGTAGCCATTGGTGGGTTCACTGATATCTACTATTGGAATTCGTCTGAGTCCCTTGCTAGCTACGCGTGGTTCCAGGATTTCTCCGATGGCACTCATAACGACAACCTAAAGCTCAATCCCGTCTATGTGCGTGCTGTCCGGTCTTTTTAAAACTATTGGGATGAACTGAATCATTATAGCTCAGTAGTTATTTTAAAATTTTATTTAGAAAGGAACGTATCGATGAGAATTATCTTAACGAAATTAATCATCAGTATTTTGGCAGCAATATTGTTTAGCAGTTTCTTTGCATGCGGCGGCGGCGGGGGTGATTCAGAGAGCAGCGATAAAGCCATTACTGCTTTCGCGATTACAAGTCCGGCGGCAACCGGCTCTATTGATGAAAACGCGAAGACTATAGCCGTTACTGTTCCCTATGTGCCTTCGGTCACTGATTTGGTCGCGACATTTACCACTACCGGATCAAGCGTACAGGTGGGTTTAACGATACAGGTAAGCGGCGCGACTGCCAATGATTTTACTTATCCGGTAGTCTATACTATAACCGCCGAGGATAATTCAACTGCGAACTATACAGTGACTGTGACTGTTGAATGTACTGTAATCTATAATGGGAATGGAAATACAAATGGAACAGTGCCAATTGCAAGCGCAGGCTATAACCAGGGCTCAACCGTAACCGTAGCACTCAACACCGGAAATCTTTTAAAGATAAATACCGGCGGGGTTTCATATAAATTCGACGGCTGGAATACGCAAGCAGATGGAAGCGGAACCGATTATGCTGCGGGCTCGGGAACGTTTATTATAAACGCAAATATTACATTATATGTGAAGTGGACTCCTTTTGCATTAAGAGATGTTGGCCCCGCAGGCGGACTGATATTCTATGATAAAGGCAGTTATTCCGACAGCTGGCGGTATATGGAAGCTGCTCCAGGCGATCAACAATCTAAAAATTGGGGAACTTATGATTATACAGTACCAGGCGCTGACGGAACAGCAATCGGGACAGGGAAACAGAATACGCTTGATATCATTGCCGGAGACGCAGCAGCCGACAAAGCTGCAGATGAATGCGCTAATTACAGTATCGTAAACAGCGGCGTTACCTTTGACGACTGGTTTCTCCCATCGTATGACGAAGTCGATCAGATGTATTTGAACTTAAAATCTCAAGGGATCGGTGGTTTCGATGCCGGTCAATATTACTGGAGTTCTTCGGAGTATGGTGTCATAAGTGCATGGGTAAAGTGGTTTGGCAATGGTGCCCCTGCGCATTGCACTAAGGCCGGCCCGGCTTGTTGTGTTCGCGCTGTCCGGTCGTTTTAAAACTATTGGGATGAACTGAATCATTATAGCTCAGTAGTTATTTTAAAATTTTATTTAGAAAGGAGCGTATCAATGAGAATTAACTTAACGAAATTAATCATCAGTATTTTAGCAGCAATATTGCTCGGAAGCTTTTTTGCCTGCGGAGGCGGGGATGACGACGGCGGCACTGGAGGCGTAACAAACATCAACGTCACCTTTCTCAGCGCAACTCAGACAGGCGGTACTTCGGGCACAGCAGATTCAACAGGCCTTGTTTTAGAGTTTGACGCTGACCCGGCAACCATGACTGCGGATAATATTGGCTTAACCGGGGCTGTAAAGGAAGGTATTCTGTCTGGCAGCGGAACAATGAGAAGTCTTGCGATTTCAAATATCGGCGTTGCCAATGGAGCAACAGTAACAGTAACTATTACAAGTCCTGACGGATACACGATCACCGGCTCTCCGCAGACAGCGGTGATATACAGAGCGCCTGTTAACGTCACTTTTCTCAGCGCGACACAGACCGGCGGAACATCGGGTACAGCAGAATCAACCGGCCTGACGCTGGCCTTTGACGCTGACCCGGCAACTTTGACTGCGGATAATATCACTGTCAACGGGGCTGCAAAAGGAGCCCTGACCGGCACAGGAACCACGAGAAGTCTTGCGATTTCCGATATTAACGTTACCAATGAAGGGACTGTGATGATTACCATTACAAGTCCCTCCGGATATTCAATTACAGGCACACCAAAGACCGCGCTGGTGTACAGATTTACAGCTGCCAATATGACCATAGGCATGGACTACCGCGGAGGGAAGCTGGCATATATTCTTCAGGCCGGCGATCCCGGGTATGACGTAAATGTGCCGCATGGACTCATAGCGGCAGCAACTGACCAGAGTGGAGGAATCAACTGGGCTTTAGCAGCATATCAATCAACATCAGTGCCGGGCGGAACGGGCTGGACCCTCGGGACTGGTTCGGCAAATACGAATAACATTATAGCGCAAAACGGTGAAGGGAGTGCTTACGCAGCAGGTCTTGCCCGCGCATATAATGGCGGCGGCTATTCAGATTGGTATCTGCCGTCGGCTGATGAGCTGAATATGCTATACCTTAACAGGGGACTTATCGGCGGTTTCAACAGTAGTTACTATTGGAGTTCGTCAGAGTACTTTGCTGACGGAGCGCGAATCCAGTATTTCGGCGATGGCACCCAGCTCGGCGGCAATAAGAATAATTACTGGCAAGTCCGGGCTGCCCGGTCCTTTTAAGAATGATCGTGAGGTATCCATGTAAAGACGTATCATACCGCGCTTTTCGAGTCAGCAGGTTTAATGGCAATGGTGACCTGCCGGCTTCAAAGCTAATAGCTCCGTTGCCTAAAGCTGCAGCCTTCGGATTCCAGGGTTATATGTCCGCAAGCTGAGCTATTAGTTTCACTTTTCAGGTTAAAAGCTCCAAATTTAAAGCTAATAGCTCCGGTTTCAAAGGTAAATACTTTCTTTCAGGCATTTTTAGCTTCGCCGTCTTCAGTTTTGCCGGTTTCATCCTGAGATTTTTTAAACCTCGCAGAGAGATCATTGTAAATGGCCTCAGCCTTAGGCATGTTTGAGTCCTTGGCGTTTTTAACTGCATTGTAAAAAGACCTTGCCTCTTTGTACGCGTCCGCACCCGCGAGATGCCTGGTATCGGTGACACCCATAAGAAGCTGCTCAAGCGGTTTCTCGAATCCGCGTAAAAGTTCAACAGCATTCATGTCCCTTGTGAACTCAGCAGCATCAAGATACTTCGGAGCGAGCTCAGGGTTCTTCTTACCTCATAAATTATTGATCTTGATTTTACCTGCGGGTAAACGCGTCCGTAATGTCCGCGCCTAAGGGGGCTCAAAAACCTGATTCGGAAAAATCGCCCAGCTTAACATATTTTATTTTTACGGCACAAGCATAATATTTTAAAAAGGATAATTCTTTTTTATTGCCGGTACATAAGTATAACTTGTATCAACGGAACAGGAAATTACTCTCCGCAAAAAATTCGTTTCTGTGTGTTATTATATACTTGATAAAATGAGTCGAATTTTATATGAAGGGAGAGGTTATTTTTGCTAAATTATATTATTTTAAAATTTTTGGGGAATTTTTCCCAGTTTTTTCTACTATACATTCGTAAAGCAAAGGTGCTTACATTGAGACTTTCAGATCCAAAGGTTGAAAATTTTGACAGGATTTATAATTCGTTTTACTCGCTGGTGTTCAGCATTATTTTTTCAAAGGTAAACAACTATCACGATGCTGAAGATATTTGCCAGGAGGTTTTTCTCAGGTTTTACAACAAGCTTGACGAGATAGAAAATCCGAGGAAATGGCTTTTAGGATGTCTGCGCATCGTTGTGCTGGATTTTTACAAACAGAAGAACAGGAAAGACGAAGATATTGACGTGCTTTTTAACGATATAAGCATGGGCTATGTGAACGGCTTCAGAGAAGCGCGTGTAGTAATTTCTCAGATAATTGAGGAAGTGAGTGATGAGAGCGACAAAGAGGACGGTTCCGATGCTTCGATATTCAACCTTATAGCTATTTACAGATACAGTATAGTCGAAGCGAGCAGGCATTTAAAATTGAATTACAAACAGACAAGGTACAGGTATAACAGAATATGTGAAAAGATAATGTCCCGTCTGCGCGAAAGAGGGATAAAGGAACTGGGAGACCTGCTATGAAAGAATCTAAAAGATTAGGACAAATACTCGCAAAATATAAACTGACGTCCCCTGTTCCGTTTTTCAAAAGAAGAAAAATACTTAAATCGAAAAGGAAGATATTGGTAAAAATTTTAAAATCCGTAAGATATGATTCCGCGTTTGTGTCTGCCGCAGTGTATTTAAGCGACCTGTTCAACAGATTAGGTTTCAGATTAAGCCTTGCAGGCGGGGCAAGGGTCTTTGCCGGAGCTGCGGTTTTTTCGCTGTTCATTATTTTCTCGTCATCGCTGGCTCTTGTTTACAATTACGGCAGAGTGTCGCAGTTCATAATCGCGCTGACCGGCATAGGGGTGCAGGAATACCGGAAAGGCTATGTTTTGGCAGCAAGAGGCGAACTGAAAATTATACGGGACGACAAAGAGCTTCCGGCTTTAAAAGCGAAAGACAGGCTGATCACAAGAGATGAGATTGTTACAGGCGCGGACGGGACAATAGTATTTCAACTGGAAAAGAAAACGCTGGTGCGGGTGATACCGGAAACCACGGTTAATGTTGAAATCGATTTAAAAGTAAAGTCAATAGTCCTGCGCCAGGGCACTGTTCTTTGCAATGTTCAGGATATGGCAAAGGATGAGAAATTCAATGTAACAACGTTAAACGCAAGGGTTTTTGTTACAGGAACGCAGTTCAGCGTAACATACGAAAATAGGCAAACAACAATCACTGTAATTAAAGGGGCTGTACAGGCAGTCAATTTAATGACTAATGAAACAATTCAGGTTGATGCAGGAAAGACTGCAGTGATTGCCGGAGAGGTGATCAATTTGAAAGACGCGGAAGAAGCGGAAAGAATTATCCTCCAAAAATTCGGCAAACTGGAATACATGAACAATGTTATTGATAAGAGCGATAAAGAAATGAATGACTTTGCTGAGGCGGTTTTAGCAACGGATAGGGAAAGTGAAGAACAAAAAGAAGATGAAATTAAAATAAGAACACTGGAAGATATTAAGCGTAAATACGGGAAGCTTGAAGAGGTACAGCTTTATAACGGACAAAGATATACAGGGGCGATTATTTCCAGAGGCGGAATTTATTCTTTTATTACTGTAAAAGGCATTAAAAAGATTCCGGCAAAAGACGTGAAGAATGTGAGGATAATAAAGTAGACGCTCTTTAAAGGGAAAGCAACCTATACTGCTAAGATTGTTCCCCCTGTTAAGAGGGAAAGCCGGCCGCAGGTCGGAAGGGGGTTTCGGAGGCAAAACATGAAACTAAATTTAAAACGAATAATTATTATCAGCCTGATACTGGCTGTGCTTTTTCTCTTGGCCGGTTTATTTCTATTGTTATTCAGCAGCACAAACGAAAATAAAACCGCAATCACTAAGCAGCCTGCTGATACTATAAGTATAGCAGGGAAAAAGAATACTCCGAAACAATCCCTGGAGGAAACTTATAAAAACGTTAAGTTTAATTCCAACGAGGAAATAAAAAGGGAATTCGGCAGGGTTGAGATCGTTACTCTTTTCAGCGGTAAAGAGTACGCAGGCTTTGTGCTTACAGTTGACGATTTTTACAGAATGGTGACTGTAGGCGGATATAAAAAAATACCGATGAAAGATGTAAAATGCAGGACAATACTGGAATAATTTTAAAAGGCATAGATGAAAGATGAATAAAGGAGAAATATTATGATAGCGCTAAAAAAACAGGTAATGTCATTCGCAGTAATAACTGCAGCAATGCTTATAGCTTTTTCTGGATGCGGCAAAAAGGAGGCCAATGAAAAGGCTGTTGTTACGTTTGTTCTGGGCGAAGTTACAATACAGCGCAAAAGCGATATTCGTAAAGCTGAAGTACGCGATGTGTTAACCGACGGGGATATTGTTGTGACCGGAGAGAAATCGTACATTGTTGTCCAGATGGGAGACGCTCTTGTGTTCAGAGTTGAAGCTGAATCGAAAATGGAAATCGGTTCTATAACCGAATACGGCAAAAACGAGCTTAATTTAACCGAAGGCCTGGTATTGTCAAAACTTGCAAAACTTAAGAAAGGCGAGCAGTATATCATTAAAACTCCCACTGCGACTGCATCTGTGCGCGGCACTGTTTTTTTTACGGAATATAATAACAGCGTCGCTAAAGTGGCTGTTGCCGAAGGCAAAGTAAACATAAAGCATTTATCTTCGGAAAAGGAAACCCAGGCTGAGGCAGATGCTGCTGCTGTGGTTACGGACAGTATAAACACTCGAAAAACTGATACTGTTGAAAAGCTTATCCTGCGGAAAATTCAGGAGACTGCAGTGATTGAAAATATAAATTCTATAGGCAAAGAGCAGCTTGAAAATGAAGGTAACAGGATATTCGAGAATGATATCCGCATTGATAAAAAAATAGATAAGCTTCTGAAAAAATCGATGACCCTTGATGAAATAAAATCCGAATACGGCAGGGTTGATGTTGTAAAGCTTTATACAGGCAAAATTTACAGAGGCGCAATCTTATCGCGCGGAAATAAAGTAAAGATGATAACTCCTGATGGGACAATCGAAATAGAATCAAAAAGCATTAAACAAACAGGATCGCGTTAAAGGAGAGAGTGCCGGCAAATGAAACTTACTTACAGCAAAGCGGCAATTATCATACAATTAATTTTGTTGCTTTTTTATGCCGGTGATCTTTTCGCTGAGTATATTTTTCTGAAGGACGGAAAGATAATTCAGGGAACCATAGTTGCGGACGAAGCGAATATAATTGCCGCAAAGGTCGGGGCCGAAACAAAAAAATACAGGCGCGCGGATATTATCCGCATACTTTATACCGATCTTACAATGGGCAGGGTTTACATTCAGAAGCGCGACGGCACAAGTGTTATTGCGTATATTGTGGATGAAGACAGGGCAGGTTATGTTTGCAGAAAGGAACTGTACGCTCCTGCCGAGTTCACTCTGAAAAGAAGCGACGTGCTTTTTGTCGCTGAGAAAAATCCGTCCGGCCTAAAGGGCGAAGCTGACATGACTTTTGTAAAGCTTGCCTGGTTCCCGCCTTATGACCCTGTAAGCGTGTATAATATTTACATGAAGACAGGCAGGCGCGGCAAATACGAAAAGGCCGGCAATGCTTCAAAAAAAGAAATTATAATTGAAAACCTTAAAAGCAATACCGAGTATTATTTTATTGTAAAGAGCGTTGACCGCGACGGTTACGAATCGTCGCCGAGCAATGAGCTTAAGATTACTACAAAGAACATTCCTCCGCTTCCGCCTAAAGACAGCTTTACTGAAGCAAAGCCGGACGGCAATTTTCTTTTAACATGGCCTTCGGCAGTTGATCCTGACGGAACAATAAAGGGATACCACCTGTATAAAATACTTAACATGAAAACATCTTTTCTGGCTATTGTATCGAAAACGGCATATACGGTTTCCGCTAAAGAAAAATTCGACCGTATTTTTATTAAAAGCTTTGATAACCTGAATACAGAGTCGCTCGACAGCACCCCAACATACTTTGGCCCGCGCCCGGAGATCAATATCGCGGTGCAGCCGATTTACGCTATGCCTATGCAGAATTTTAAAAAGGCCGCTGAATATGGCTACGGTGTTACCTTGCGCTGCGGTATGTCGAATTACTATTTCACAGGGCTGGATTTGAAACTGGAGGCTTCGTACATTTATTTTAAAGGCAAGGATGGTTTTGCAACGCCGGAAAACTCGGTTGATAGCATAGTCCTTGTTCCTGTCCTTTTTTCCGCAGGTTATTCGTTATATCCTTTCAAAGCCCTGCGGATTTCGCCTGCTGTGTATGCGGGTATATGCTATGTTCAAACCAGATACACTTATTTTGACATTCCGTCGTCTGCAAAGAAAACAGTTACAGACAAAGCATACGAGCCTGTTATAGGCGCAGGGATTTCAGTGCGCTGGGACATTGCGCCGTGGTTCTTTGGAGTGTCCGGCGACTACAGGTATATTTTCGAAGAGTCGAGGAAGATCGCTTTCTGGACAGTCGGGCCGTTTGCGGGAATGAAGTTTTAAAGAGGTAGTAGAGATGAAAAAGATATTACTTGCTGTAATTACAGCTTTGTTGATCGGATCGTGTACGGACGCCATCAACGACTTGATTGACGAGCTTAACGCTGGAGTGCCGATATGCGTTGTTCAAGGGAACACTGCATCTAATCCGGACGGACGCGGGTGGGCGAATGCGTATCCTTCGATTGAAGCCGCACTGACAAGCGACAGAGCACAGGATGGAGCAGAGATATGGGTGAAGGCAGGGACGTATACTTTATCAACTCCAGTTACCATTTCCAAGTCTGTATCAATTTATGGCGGATTTAACGGCACTGAACAGAGTCGAATCGGAAGAAGCATAAATAACAATTTAACAATAATAAATGGATCCGATCCAAATTTTGTTTCTATTGGAAGTTCGGCAATAGGAAAAGTGATATTACTCGATTGTTTTACCTTAACTGGATATCATATAGATATGACAGGGGATGGAGTTTCCGGTCCTACGATGACTATAAATAATTGTAAATTTGATAATATTAGTGTCACTTCCTCTGTTGATGGAGGAGCGTTAAGAATTGTCGAAAAAGCTTCTTTAAATATTTCGCAATGCTCGTTTAATAATTGTTTTGCAGGCAGCGGTGGAGTAATTTACGTAAATAATGGGGCTTCAATAATAATGTCAAATTCTGATTTAAGTGGAAATCATGTTGGTCCCGGATATTCCGGTGGGGCGATTTATGCTCAGAATGATAGTAACATCCGGATTTCAAACTGTACTTTTACAAATAATTCAGCAGCTATTAATGGTGGAGCAATTTACGCAATAAGCAATTCAATTGTAACTATTTCAAATTCTTATTTTACCGGCAATCAGACATCCTCTGGAAATGGAGGTGGAATATACAACAGCAGTACAGAAGAGTTAAAGCTGAGTAATTGTAAGTTTAATGACAATAGGTCAGGTAATCACGGCGGAGCTTTATACTCTTCTTCATCTTCTGGAAAAACAACAATCAGCGCATGTACGTTTAATGGCAATGGAACGGACGATGGTAATGGCGGTGCTGTGTGTCATTTGACAATTACTAATTTGTCTATTGTTAATTCATGGTTTTATGATAATTCGGCAGGTGATGGTGGTCAGGGTGGACTTGGCGGAGCTCTTTATGTGGCAGATGGAGATTCACATAGCTTCGTCAATTTAGCTTTTTTTGGGAATTCAGCAGAAAATAATGGTGCCGGGATTTACTTTGATGCTGGTAGTCATACAGTATATAATTCTGTAATTTATAACAATCCTGATATAGGAGCAATTCGATATAATATTTATGCAAACACAGCAACTTCTTCACTCTGGTATTGTTTTTATGATGGCGGATTAACCGGGACTACCATTGGCGCAGGCTGCATCAATTCTATAACCTCTCCCTTTGTAAGCACTGATGAGAATAATAGTTACTTTCTCTATCCAAATGAAACTTCAGGCGTTCGTAATTCGGGATTAAGCACGATTCCCGGTTACACAATGCCAGCTACTGATCTTGCCGGCAATCCGCGCATTACCGGACTTACTGTCGACATAGGAGCGTACGAGGCGCAGTAAGATATCTGAACCGGGATTCGCAGGATTAAAGGATTAGCATGATCTGGCGTGTCTTTATGCGGTAGCTTGTTTGCTGTTGAACGATGGATGATAGCTGGACGTGGTTTGCAGAAATCCCGGCAATCCTTTAATCCTATGAATCGTGGTTCAGACAATATTTCCGGTTCAGACAATAAATTAAAGGTAAAATATTCAATGAAGCACAGTGAGCTTACTGAAAAAATTATTGGCTGCGCTATGGAAGTGCATAAGGCTCTGGGTAATGGCTTCCAGGAAGTCATTTATCAAAGAGCGCTTGCTATTGAGTTTGCCTGTAAGGGCATATCCTTTGAAAGAGAAAAAGAAATGCCTATATATTACCGCGGAGAGAATATCGGCACGCGCAGGGTCGATTTTTTTGTAGAAAATCTTGTTATGCTGGAGCTTAAAGCTATTACCACTCTTGAAGACGTCCATCTCGCACAGGCGCTTAATTATCTGGAAGCATATAAAATGGAGATAGGGTTACTGATTAATTTCGGTTCCAGAAGTCTGCAGTTTAAAAGGCTGCATAATAAAAAGATGAACCGGGATTCGCTGGATTAAGGGATTAGCATGATTTAGCGTGTCTTTATATGGTAGCTTGTTTGCTGTTGAACGATGGATGACAACCGGGTGAAGTTTGCAGAAGTCCCGGCAATCCTTTAATCGATAATAATTTGCTGCCTATATTTTTGTTTCTTTTCAAAAAGAATCGTTAAGTAGATCAATCGATCTACCGATGCAATTAATAGGTCAGAACTTATGTTCAAGGAGGAACTGCTATGACCTATGGAGATATCTATGAATAAAGAGCATCTCATGAACAAGGATGAGCGTGAGATAAAACAGAAAAAAACAATCCAGCGCTCCTCAAAAATCGAGGAATTCAAGCAAAAAATTTCAGACGATCTTTATCTGGATCACGCGATTAACAAGATCGCTTCCGACTTATCCCGCTATCTGACAAAGTAAAGAAGATGCGGTTGGGATAATCGGGGGCTTTTATATTTAGAATTAGTGAATTTGTCATTTCGAAGAGCAACTGAGAAATCCGTAATTTAGAAATTTAGATTTTTCACATTAGTTCGAAATGACAGGCTCTAAATAATTCGATAAAATTATTGAGCAGAATAATAATTTTATTAAACACTATTTAATCCTAACGAATTAAACGGCCCCCGATTATATATTAATTATGGCAGATAAACAAGAATCCTTATCCAAAATAATAGAAGATAAAAGATTAAGACTGCTTTTTTTCGGTATTCTTACGGCAGTTTTTATATTAGTAATATATATATTCAGATCATTTGTCTGGCCTTCATTGCTTGCGCTGGTTCTTTATATTTCACTAAGACCTCTGTTTAATTTTTTATTGAAATACTTCAAAAATAAATCATTATGTTCATCAATAGTGATCTTTTCCATATTAGTGTTTGTTATTTTCCCTCTGTTCTTTATACTTTTAATGCTCGCTGACCAGGCCTACGAATTTTATCAATATATTCAGCATCAGTTTAAAGCCGGGGTATTCAATGAAATTTTGCAAAGCAACATAATAATAAAAGAAATACTCGACTATATTGACATCAGCCACATTGATCTTTCAAAACAGATTTTCGATTTTATCAGTAAAACATCCATGAATATTTTTTCCAATGTGTCCGCAGTTATAACGTTTTCAATTAATTTTATCATCAGTCTTTTCCTTATGCTTTTAATTCTTTTCTTCCTGCTAAAAGAAGGAGAAAAGCTTTCTGCAGGACTCTACAATAATCTTCCTTTCCCTGAAGATCTGGAAAAGGACGTTGTCCACAGGTTAAATGATGTAATAAGAGTGCTGGTAGCAGGCAATTTATTTATTATGATTTTACAGGGGATGGTCCTTGGTATAGGTTTCTGGGCTAGTGGCTTAAGTGCGCCGCTTTTATGGGCTACCTTAACCTCAGTGTTATCGCTTATACCCGCTGTCGGTACAGCTATTGTCTGGGTTCCTGCTGTAATATATTTATTCGCAAAAGAATCATATATAAGCGGGATTTTACTTGGATCATGGTGTCTTCTCGGATATTTAATTCTGGAGAATGTGGTTAAGACCAGAATGTTCGGCAAAAGGCTGAATTTTCATCCCCTGGTATTTTTCTTTCTGCTTATAGGAAGCCTTAATACTTTTAATTTGCTGGGAGTAATAATTGGCCCGGTACTTCTAAGTCTATTCTTTTCTTTATGGGAAATCTATAAATTGCTTGATAAATATCGGGCTGATAATAGAACAAACCAGAAATAATTTTTTAATCTCGCCCTTGCAAAGGTCAATGTAATAGTTTCTTTCGCTGAAAACAAGCCATGTTAAGATTAAAAAATTACTATTTATGAATTATTGAAGGAGCAGGTTTTATGATATCCGCATTAGAGAAATATGATCCTCAGATATATGAACTGATTAGACAGGAAGAAGCCAGGCAGAGCGGTTCCATCAGGCTGATACCGTCGGAAAATTACGTATCGCAGGCTGTAATGATAGCTTCGTCAAGCTGTCTTACAAATAAATACGCTGAGGGCTACCCTGGCAAAAGGTATTACGAAGGCCAGCAGGTTACGGATCTGATAGAGACTATCGCGATTGCGAGGGCAAAGAAAATATTCAAAGCAGATCACGCGAATGTGCAGTCATATTCCGGCTCTGTTGCGAATCTTGCAGCATATAATGCTTTGATTAAGCCGGGTGAAACCATAATGGGTCTGTCATTATCCAACGGCGGGCATCTGACCCACGGCTGGAACGTAAGCGTTACAAGTAAATTTTACAATTCGGTACAATATACGGTAGATGCTGCTACAGGAAGACTGGATTACAACCAGATTGAAGATATGGCAAAAAAGCATAAACCGCGGATCATAATTTCGGGCGCGACTGCGTATCCGCGCGAGATCGATTTTAAAGCTTTCGGCGAAATAGCAAAGAAAGTCGGAGCATATCACGTAAGCGACATAGCGCATATTTCCGGGCTAGTTGTAGCAGGCATTCATAACAGCCCGGTACCCCACGCTGACATTGTTTCCACAACCACGCATAAAACGCTTCGCGGGCCAAGAGGCGGCATGCTGTTATGCAAACAGGAGCACGCAGACAAAGTCGATAAGTCCGTGTTCCCCGGAGTTCAGGGCGGGCCGCACATGCATACCATAACTGCTCTTGCCGTTGCTCTTGCTGAAGCAGATACAGCGGAGTTTGTCGAATACGCAAAACAAATAAAAAAGAACGCGAAACGCCTTGCCGAAAAGCTTACCGGCTATGGCTTTAACCTGGTGAGCGGCGGAACTGACAATCATCTGATTCTCATTGACCTCCGGAATAAAAATATCCCAGGCAAAAAGCTTGCCAAGGCTCTTGACAGGGCACGTATTGTTACAAATTACAACACTGTGCCTGGCGACACAGCGACTGCTTTCAATCCAAGCGGAATAAGGCTGGGCACTCCGGCTGTTACGACGCGCGGCATGAAAGAAGACCAGATGGACTTTATAGCGCAGTTTATCAGCAAAGTCGCGGACAACGTTGACAATGAAAAAGTAATAGAAGAAGTCGGTAAAGAAGTGCTGCTGCTTTGCTCGCAGTTCCGGGTTCCTGAGCATTTCCATATTCCCGGCGTGGATCAGTAAAAGCAGGCAATAAATTACCGGAAGTCATTTCAAAAATTTACTTATATACTTAAATAAATCGGGATACTTCACAATATTTACTCCGGAATCAGGCCCTCCTGGTCAGTTTTTCATGTTTTCGAAAGCTATTGCAACAGGCCTGAAAGGCGTCCTCATAAATATTGTGAAGTATCCCGATTTTTGTCAGTTATTCATCTAATAAATTAATATTTTTAAGGTGTGTTCTATTTATTAATTTTAAGGGATTTTACTTCCGGGAAATATTATATACATATCGATTTTATCGTCGCCTTTATCGTCAACAACAGCAATGCCGTTGCTGAAAAAATATATAATATCTTTACTGCCGTTATCCTTTTTAAGTATATGCAGGTTTTTATTCCCGTAGCTGAAAATAAAATAATCGACGCCCCTGCTGATATCAACAGAATCAATTGTAACTCTCTGCCCGTTTAATCCTGCAATAGCGCACACGGTATTCGAATTTAAAAAAAATATCGCCTTTTGAAAATTATAATAATATATCTTATCAAAAATAATTTTAACAGGAGCGCTTATTTTAAAGACATCGCTGAAAAGTTCTTTTTTTTCTTTCAGTTCTGAAATTTTATCAGGATATCCTTTCAACGCAAGAAGATCGTCGTTTGTCTGGTTAAGCAGTATATTCTCTGCTCCAAGTCCGGGCGCGATCAAAGATTTATCGTTCTTAATGCCAAGAGTATTATTGTTTTCGGCAGCAACTGCCGAAAGAGTTATCATACATATAATTATTAAGCTTTTCATTATGGTTCAGCAGCAATTATATTTTAAATATGTTGAAATAATTCACAATTCTGTTTATAATTTATAACGCTTTTTTAATGCATGTCTATCTATTTTCCGAATTAATTACAGGGAGATTTTATGAAAATACTGGTTACCGGGGGAGCAGGCTATATAGGAAGCCATACATGCGTGGAGCTTTTGAACGCAGGATATGAAATCATCGTTGTTGATAATCTGAGCAACAGCAAGGAAGAGTCGCTGAAAAGAGTAAAAGAGATCACAGGCAAAATGCCGGAGTTTCACAAAACCGATCTCCTGGACAGGGAAGCCTTGCGTACTGTTTTTGCCAAAGCAAAGATTGATGCTGTGATACATTTTGCAGGCTTAAAGGCTGTCGGAGAATCCGTGCAGATACCGCTAAGGTATTATCACAACAACATTACAGGCACACTGATGCTCTGTGAAGTAATGAAAGAATTTAACGTAAAGAACATTGTGTTCAGTTCTTCAGCCACTGTTTACGGCGATCCTCACAAGGTGCCGATTACAGAAGATTTTCCGCTGTCTGCTACAAATCCGTACGGCAGGTCCAAGCTTATTATCGAGGACATTCTACGGGACCTGTATGTATCGGACAACCTGATGAACATTGCGATACTGCGCTACTTTAACCCGGTCGGTTCGCATAAGAGCGGGCGCATCGGCGAGTCGCCGAACGACATCCCGAACAACCTTATGCCCTACATTTCGCAGGTTGCTGTTGGCAAGCTTTCAATGCTGAGCGTTTTCGGCAGCGATTACCATACGCCGGACGGCACAGGGGTGCGCGATTACATACACGTTGTGGATCTTGCTATTGGGCACCTGGCAGCGCTTAAAAAACTCGACGCAAAGTCCGGAGTTGTTACGTATAATCTGGGCACTGGCAGGGGATACAGCGTGCTCGACATGGTAAAGGCGTTCGAGAAAGCCTCCGGGAAAAGCGTACCGTACAGGATCACCGGCAGGCGTCCGGGCGACATTGCAGCGTGCTATGCCGATCCTTCTAAAGCAAAAAACGAGCTGGGGTGGAGCGCGGTACGGGATATTGATGAAATGTGCGCTGACACATGGCGCTGGCAGTCAGCAAACCCGAACGGGTATTAGATACTATCTCTGAATCAATTTATATTATTAAAAAATTGAACAGAAAATTTCTGATTCTTATATATAAAATTTTTATTCGGGCTTCCTGTAATAAAATACCAGAAAAATCTGTATTGCTACCATAACTGCATTAAGTGCGTATAAATAAATCACATAATCCATACTGTACAGCAATTTATGAATTATTCCGCTGACATATCCCACAACAATAAATAAATAAAATGTTACGCTTAATCCCTTAACGTTTTTAGTTTTCAAAGTCCTGGCTATCGCGAACGGCCACGAAATCCCGAAGCATATAAGCATAACAAGTTCAAATATGGTTTTTTCTAAATACATTGTTTATATTTTTTTATGATTTATTTATTCTCATTAGACAGCAGCTGTGTTCAGCGGGATATCCTGCAATCCTATCACATTCAATTCTAAAAAAATTCTTCTACTCACAATTTCAAACATAACAGTGTACTGCTATAAAATATAGTCAATGTCCTTTTTAATATGTCAGTAATTTTTTATAAGCTGTCTTAAAATTGTATTGCTTAATAAATAAACAGGCGATATTTACATGATTATAAAACAAAAAAGCCTGCTCTTTGATGGCAGCAGATTATCTGCAGCATGATCGATATCACTTTAAGATAAAAAAAGCATGTTATATTTTAAATCACATAGATTAAAATTTATCATTTTACTTGTTTGTTTTACTTTGCTAAAAATGCCTTTGTTTGCAGCAAAGCCCATTGCCGGAATCGTAGGGGTTAAAGCGGAAAACCTGCGTGTAACCAGCATATCTCAAATACTGGAAAATCAGCTGATAAGCGTAATCAACAGCACAGGCTCATTCAGTATTTTAAACCCCGATCTGTTAAAAGATCAGCTGACACGATACGGATGTACGGACGAAGAATGCATTCTTGCGTTTGCGCGGGCTGCAAAAATCAATTTAATAATTAAAGCGTATGTCGAGGACAAGGGGAACTCATTAGTATTTAACATTTATTCACAAAGCATTGACCCGCCATATTACGGAAAGATCGTGTATAAATACAGAGCCGAGATCCCTCTCTCCGGTCTTAGCATTTCAGTGACTGAACACAACTACATAGCCGAAGAGCACGCGGCGTATTTTGCTGCCGGCTTGCTGCGTAATTACAAATCCCAGCAATTCATCAATATTATAAACAATTTGCCTGCTGTTGACTATGAAGAAAATGTATACGGCAATTTTGACCTCTATAGATATGACGATAATAATCAAACCGATAATGAAAATATCAGAACATATAAAACCATAGGCAAAGTCAGCATTGATAATAAAAACGTAAAAATTATTTCCGGCAACAAGATTGTCATAAATAAAAATGATTTTATTTTTTTAAACTTCAATAAAAAAGCAGAATTTATTGACAGCTTTTTTATAGGCAGAAAGCGCGAACTGGTCTTTGAGAACAAACCTTATGCAGATACGGCAGTATTGTTTTTTTCCACAGTGCCTGCAAGCGCTTTAATGCCTTTAGTTGCGCCGCTCGGTTATTATAAGAACTGCGATTATTCAGGTTTGTCGCTATGGGCATTGAATGCGTTTCCATATTTATACCTGGAATACAAAGGACTTACGAACCGCCCGGATTCGTACAAAGAAGACAATAAAGATATTTCCAGGCAGACCGCAGCTCAGTACAGGTTCGGCCTGTACATGCTTTTTTGCGGGGGAATGCCGCTCGTAATAGACGCGTTCAGCAACAGGATGCTTTTTATGGCAGCCAGCTACCAGGGCAAACAGCATTATATCGGGAACACTATGTCTGCTGTATATCTTTCCCTGATATCGGGCGGAGGCGGCATGTTCTACAAAGGATACAGGCCCGAAGGCTATTTATATTTTCATCTGCATAATATATTGCTTTATATGGCAATCAAAGAATTTTCCGCATCTGAAATCTATAACCGCGCGACTGACTCATATAGTAAACATAACGGAGACAAAAAAAAGGGTTACGGATATCTTGGCGCTCTCACGATTGTGAAAATTATAGAAATTACACGCGTAATTCTTGTTAAGGATAATATAAAGAACGGGACAGTTATTGAAGAAAGCTTCGGATTTGAGCCCGCAGTATACAAAGATGCATACGGGCTTGGCTTCGGCGCGCAATATACTTTAAAGTATTAAAAGTTCATAACTATAAATTCCTGCAAAAACCAAAAAAAGCAATAACGATCTTAGGACATATCATAAATTATTTTAATTTTCGAGGACTGTCTGAGGCCGAAGGCCGAGTTCCGCAGGAAATTAAAATAATTTATGATATGTCCTTGAATAAATACAATCTCTAAATATTTTTTTTATATTTCAACTGAAGTTTCCGTAAAAATTTCCAATAAATCTATAAAACAATCAAAGCTTATAATAGAGCTTTCCTTGCCAGCACTCGCCCGGAATCAGTTAATAATCTATTTTCAATCATTCGGGCTATTTTTTCTTTATCAGCGTCTTTTTCGTCCTCTTCAATATTTACAATCTGATCTGCATCAAAAAGCGCTTTAAATTCACTGGTCTCGGTTTCTCTTGGATGATGATGGTGGCCGATTATATCGCAGACTTTATCGATCAGTTCTTTTCCTGCATTTAATTGTGATAATATTCCACGCGCAATACCAGGCCCCAGTTCTTCCTGGTATTTTGCAGAATTACTGTTGTATATTCTCTCAGCGTCCTTAATGCCGATATCGTGAAGATATGCTGCACTGTAAACAACCGCCATGTCTGCGTTTAATTCCTTAGCTATCTGTTCACCGTATTGGGCTACTTTGTTTGCGTGATTTATGCGTCTCGCGTCGCTCCCGAAATACTGTTTCATTTCCACTGCAACGCGGTCTTTAAGGCTTGATAATTCATCAGCAGGCCTGTCATTTGAAAGCTCGCCGAGGCATTGTTCTGCGAACTTGCAGTACGCAGCGCAGCCTTTATCCATTTTAGGATTCATAATCCTGTAACCGCATTTTTTGCATTTTCTTGAGCTCTCGTCCTTAAAGAATTCTTCAGGATGCCCGCATGATGGGCAATTAACGTTAAATATAGCGTTACTGTCCCAGTATCTGGTATCCTGTCCAGGGCATTTCATTGGCTTACCTCTTTACAAAAATATAATAATCCATTTTAACAAACCCGTCTTTGACATAAGTCAAATCATTTTGTATTTTCGCATATCCAGTTTAAATATGATTCCAGCCCATCAGATATATTAAACGAAAAGATTTCCGGGACTTCATATGGATGAAGCGATACGATTTCTTTTTTGATACTATCAAAAAGCGATTCTTTGCTTTTAATTATCATAAGGCATTCACTTTCATCGCATAACTTTCCTTTCCATTCATATATAGACGTTAATCCTTCAATTATATTTACACATGCCGCCAGCTTTTTCTGTACTAATTCATTGGCGATTTTTTTTGCTTCTGTTTTTGATGAAATTGTGCATAAAATTAAAATAAATTCAGTCATTGAGAAATTTCTCCTGTTATTAAATTTTATCTGTGTTTAGTTTATGTTTTAATATTGACATTACGGATAAAATTTTTTTAATTATGCTTCACACAGCCTTTCTGAATATGCGCCGCAGGCGCAGGGAAAATTTGCGGCGTCTGCGTGGCGGCTGCCATGTATTATATCTTAAAAAGATTATATATTTAAAGTCAAGATTTTTGCATTTAACAGGAGATAAGAATGCGCATCGCAATGTACTACAGCAACAATGATATACGTATTCAGGAAATTCCGGTTCCGGAAATAAAGGACGGTGAGATACTGATGCGCGTTATAGCGAGCGGAATATGCGGAAGCGACGTAATGGAATGGTACAGGAAGGATAAGGTGCCGCTGGTTCTGGGACACGAAGTGGCAGGCGAAGTAGTGTCAATAGGTAAAGGCGTGGACAGATTCAGGATCGGCGATAAAATTACGGCAACGCATCACGTTCCGTGCAATACATGCCATTACTGCCTTAACGGCCATCATACAGCGTGCAAAACATTGCAGAAAGGGACTTACTTTGTTCCGGGCGGTTTTGCAGAATATATAAGAATTCCGGAGATCAATGTGGACAGGGGCACTTTTCACATACCGGACGGTGTATCCTATGAAGACGCTTCTTTTATGGAGCCGCTCGCATGCGTTATACGAGGGCAAAAGGGTGCCCGGCTTAAGCCTGGGCAGACTGTGCTTGTAATCGGGAGCGGCATAGCAGGGCTTCTGCACATTGCGCTTGCAAAGGCCCTGGGCGCAGGACTTATTATAGCTGCCGATACTCTGCCAAAGCGCCTTGAAATGGCAAAGATTATGGGAGCAGATATTGCCGCAGAAGCAAATGAAAGCCTTGGTGAATTTGTACGCGGCGTGAACGGGGGAATGCTGGCTGATCTTGTGATTATATGTCACGGGGAGTTTATTCCTGTTGCAATGAATACTGTTGAAAAAGGCGGCACCATTCTTTTCTTTGCATCTGCGCCGGAAGATGCTTTTATTCCGGCAAAGGTAAACGATATATTCTGGAGAACCGAGGTGACCCTTACAAGCACTTACGCGGGCAGCCCCAGCGACTGTGTTCTTGCTCTTAAGATGATCAAAGCCGGAACCGTTAACGTTAATAAACTTATAACGCACAGGATAAAACTTGAAGAAGCTGTTATGGGATTTCAGGCAGTGGCATCGCCCATTCTGCATAATTCCATAAAGGTTATTGTAGAGCCCCAAAAATAATATTGATATAATTTTATATATATAATATTATTAGTTGTTGCCTATTTGAATTATATTTGAAAAATATTTAAATTGTCTGGTTAAAGATTTATTTAATATATTAATCTTAACCTTATAAAAGGAGTGGCCAATGCCTCTTACAGATCTTATTCAAAAGTCCAAAAAATTTGAAATCCAGTCATATAAAAAGCATTTTGACCCGAAAGAATTTAGAGAAACACATATACCATTTACAGGTTCTCCCAAGAAACATCCGTACGATCATAAAAAAGTGATATTATTGATTGATCCCTATAACAACAGTACTTCATATTATGAATTTAAAACAGCAGATATTTTACATGTGGAAGAGCTTCCGAATATTACCAATATGGACGGCGAAACGGTAACTATGGTAAGAATATGGGTAAAGAAAGGAAGCATTGCTTTAAGATGTTCTCCATTTTTAGTCGAAGATTTAGAAATGTAATAGAGTATAATACTTATTTAAATTAACTGATAATAAAAATAAGCACAGGAAATCATAATGGATAAATTCAAAGCGGAAAAACTCATCAACAGAATCAGAATTTTATTCGGATTGTTTTTTCTGGTATCCGGCCTGCTGTCAATCCGTTCGGGATCTGAAAAAGCTGTTTACCAGTCAATACTTATCGGAAGCGGTGTTCAGTTTTTCGTTGTTTTTTTAAACGCAATATTTCTTCGATTAAAGAAGATGCCGCAGTCGCTTATTTATTTTTCTGCAACAGTTGAAATGCTGAATATACTAATAGTTAAATTCGGATTCCATAATGATCCATTTAACGGCTGGGGACTGACCATTAAAGAGCCTTCTACATTTATTTTATTAATATTATTCTGCATAATTAACGGACTGCGCTTTAATAAAGCTCTTAACCTGTATCTGGGCGCCATTACTATTGCAGGTTACGCCACTCTTATTGCCCTGGGTGTTACTCAGGGGAACATGGTCTTTGTTACCGATGCAAAGCTGATCTTTACGCCTAACTCGCTGCGTCTGCCTACGGAAGGAGCGCTGATACTTTTTATGGCAGGCAACACCTACTTTTTATATTTAATGGCTTCGTTTACAAACAGAAATATATTTAAAATTGAGCAGGCGCGCCAGACTGCAAATGAAAATCTTGACGCAACAAATAATTTACTTGAGAATGTTAAACAGATTACAACCCAGCTTGCTTCTTCAATTCAGGAAATGTCTGCTACCACAATGTCGCTTGCCGAGAACTCGCATACTCAGGCTGCCAAGGAAGAAGAGATTGTACAGGCAAGCGCAGGCAATGTTGCAAGCATTGACGAGCTTTCATCCAATGCCCAGACGCGCTCCATAGTGCTTAAAATGCTTACGGAAAGAGTAAAAGAGCTTTCCCAATCCATTACCGAGCTCAATAAGGAAACGGATAAGTCGTTAAAACTGACCGAATCCATTACCGAGCGCATAACGGACGGGGAAACTGCTCTTAAATCGACAAACGAAACAATGGTAGCAATCGAAGCAAGTTCCGGCGAGATGACAAATATTATGTCATTCATTAATGATATTTCGGATCAGATAAATCTGCTGTCTCTTAATGCTGCAATAGAATCCGCGCGCGCAGGCGAGGCCGGCAGAGGATTTGCAGTAGTTGCGGATGAAATATCCAAGCTTGCCGATAAGACGGCGCAGAGCATTAAGGATTTTGAGTTGCTTGTGAGAAGGAATGACCAGGAAATTAAAAAGGGCAGGCAAAATGTTAAGTATTTAAACGAGATAATTAATAAAATAATTGTAGATATAGCGGCAATTACCGGATTAATTAATCAAATATCCAGTTTTATGCGCAAGCAGATAGAACATAATGAGAAAGTTACATCTGAATCTGAAAAAATGCAGACAATTTCCGGGGAAATCGATAACTCGCTGGAAATCCACCGTCAGTCGATTAAAACCATTTCTGAAGCAATTAAAAAAATCGGAAGCGTCAGCCAGGAGAATTCAAGTGCAACTGAAGAAATGGCTGCCAATACAGAAGAGATTTCCGGCATGGCTGAAAATCTTAAGAAGCTTGTGGATAATTTTAAATATAGCGTATAAAATGTAATTCGTTTTTAAAACATAAGTAAATAATAAAAAAACCCGATCTGTTAGAATCGGGTTTTTGTTTTTTTAGATGAAAAATACGGTATATTTATACAAAAGAAACTTGAACTGCTCTTAGGCCTTTCTCGCTTTTTTCAATATTAAATTGTACTTCTGCACCTTCGGACAGTGTTTTAAAACCATTCCCCATAATATTTGAATGATGAACGAAATAATCCTTTCCATCATCTGCGGTAATGAATCCAAAACCCTTCTGGTCGTTAAACCATTTAACTGTACCTTTAGACATACTTTTACTCCTGTGTATTTGTGTGATTGTTTGTGAATTAGTTGTAAGACTACTATGAAGATTACCTAAGAAACATTTTTGATCGGTAAGATTATAGAAGATTTATAATAACTTAGTCACTTACCGGCTAATATAATAAACATTATATAATTTGTCAACATATAAATAAAAAATATAGATAAATAAGCAGAATAAGTATAAATTAAATATTATATTGGATATATTAGGACAATATACTTGCTATAATTTAGTCAAGGTTAAAAAATAGCATTCGTTCTCCTGCGAAAGGGAAGATATTATTTTTAGTTGTATTGCAAATTATTTAGCGAATTAAAATAAATCGTATCTATGCAAAAAGATATTGACAAAAGTTCGTCATCGAACAATACTAATGAAAAGTGGGGCTGTATGGCTCCAACTCATATTATATGGCAGATCAATACTCTAAAAGATCTTGCTGAGAAATTCATATTGAAACGCTTTACGGCTTTGGGTTATGAAGGCCTTTTCCCGAGTCACGGTGGTATTCTTGCTATGCTTTTTACTGCAGGCGGAAGACTTAAAATGAAGGAAATTTCTGACAGGCTCGACAGAACAAAATCGACCGTTAGTGAACTCGTAAATAAGCTCGAGAACATGGGACTTGTCAGGAGGCACGAGTGTACTGTGGACGGTCGCGTTTGTTATGTAAACATCACGCACAAAGGCAGGGATTTCGAGAAGGAACTTGCCGATTTAGCCCGCGAGCTTAATGAATCACTGTATAAGGGATTCAGTGAGACAGAGAAGGAAGCAGCAGAGTCGTTAATTGTGAGAATGATGAAAAATCTTGCCGAATAGGCTAATCAGAGAGGGGAACCTCTTTTTTATTTAAATAAATTGTTCGATGACGAACAAAAAAAAGATCTTTGCACACTATACGGGCATTGTGTTATAATATGTAATTATAATGTGTTGGCTCTAGCAGGCATTTATCCGTCGGATTACCCCCTTGTAACTACGACGAGATGATAACGCAATGCCCGTATAGTGCGTAAAGATCGACCGGTATGTATCCTAAAAAGAAAGTCGAATAGAACAGCTTGATAATTCGTTAGATATTACACATCATAAGAATAATTGTAACCGAAAGGTGGCCAAACATAATAGATTGTTTATAAATTAGCCAAATTGACTAATTCAATAAAATAATTTAAGTCAATATTCAGGAAGGAGTATAGCTTATGATGCAAAATTTAAAAAAACTTTTTTCTCCAGAGTCAATTGCCGTAATAGGCGCTTCAAATAGCTTTGATAAACTTGGTTATCATATTATGAAAAGCCTGGTCGGTCATTACACTGGTAAAATATATCCTGTAAATCCAAAAGGCGGGAAAGTGTGGGATATTGACTCTTACGCTTCTATAGGCGCAATTCCCGGAAATGTTGATCTTGCCATTATTGTAGTGCCTGCAGCGCATGTGCCGGAGACGCTGCATCAATGCGGGAAAAAGGGAGTAAAAGGCGCTGTACTTATAACTGCGGGCTTCAGGGAAATTGAAGATTCGCAGGGAGAAGTGCTTCAGGAAGATATCCGAAAAATTTGCGAACAATATAATCTGCCTGTAATAGGCCCGAATACATTCGGATTTGCAAACATCGCCTCGGGTGTGGATGCCTCGTTTACATCCGAGTTCTGCGAACTGGAAAAAGGAGGCGTAACTCTCATAAGCCAGAGCGGCGGGATTTGCCACCTGTGCGGATTCCTTGCCATAGAACAAAGAATGGGTGTGGCTGCATTGATGAGCCTTGGGAACAGGCTGAACGTGGATTTCCCCGAAGCATTGCGCTTTTTTGCCGAGGAAGATACTGCTACAAAGGTGATCGCCCTTTACATAGAAGGCCTTGATGAACCCAGAAAGCTTCTCGATACTGCCAGGTCGCTCCGCGGGAAAAAGCCTGTGATCGCTTATAAATCCGGGAAAAGCGCAAAAAGCGACAGTGCTGCAAAGTTCCATACAGGATCGCTTGCAGGCAATCATGAAATATGGAAGGGCGCCTTTAAACAGGCCGGCATCCTTGAGGTTACATCAGCAGAAGAGCTCCTTGATACGGCAAAAGCGCTCGATTCATGCGCCCCTTCAAAGGGCACACGCATAGCAGTGCTTTCCGGTCAGGCAGGCCCCGGAATTATTGCGGCAGACGCGCTGGAAACGTACGGTTTGACTCTCTCACGTTTTTCGGCAAAAACACAGGAAAAAATAAATGAGTTCCTTCCGCCGATCGCAATACGCAGCAATCCCGTCGATATGGGTCCTGCCTGGTATGATCCTAAAGCCATGCTCGACATCCTGAATTCAGTTATTGATGATGACGGAACAGACGGCGTTATTTTTATCAACATGTACGCTTCGGCAAATCTTCCGCTGGCATCTCTCATGGAAGAATACATGAAGGATAATGCTGCTTTTAAAAAGCCGGTTATCAGCGTTATTACTGCTCCGCCGCTTGTATGGGACAAAGGTATAAAAGGGATGGACCGGAAAAAAGGAATGGCGATCCTGCCAACTCCTGAACGCGCTGCAAAAGCATTAAGTAATTTATGGAAAGTCAATCTATTAACAGCAAAGGGGGAATAAGAATGGAAAGATTATTGCTTGGAACAGAAGCTTTTCAATTTCTTGAGAAAGAAGGATTCCCTGTATTGAAAACAGTGCTTGCAAAGGATGAAAATGAAGCTGCGGCTAAGGCTTCTCAAATAGGCTATCCAGTTGCTCTCAAAATTTCTTCCTCGGATGTTGTGCACAAGACAGAAACCGGAGGCATAAAAGTCTCGCTTAAAAACGAGAGCGAAGTGAGAGAGGCGTTCAGGGATATTGTCCGGACTTTTACTGCAGATAATCCCAACAAAAAAATCGATGGTGTTATGGTGCAACAACAGGGGAAAGGACTTGAACTGATAGTCGGAACAATGACAGATAAGCAATTTGGCCCGGTAATAATGTTCGGTTTAGGCGGCATCTTTGTCGAAGCGCTTAATGACGTTTCATTCAGGCTGATACCTCTGGAAAGCAGGGACGCGCGGGAAATAATGGAAGATCTCCAGGGCTATAAAATATTAAAGAATCCGAGATCCGAAAAGATCGATCTTTCATCTGTTCAGAATTTCATTCTTCAGGTGTCGCGTCTTGTGGAAAAGCATCCGGAAATCCGGGAGATGGATATGAATCCTGTATTCGCCTCATCCAAAGGCATAGAAGTTTGCGATGTGCGCATAAAAATCGGGTAGTGCATAACTGCTTATAGTCTGAAAGTTTAGCTTTCAGACTATAAGAGCGAATTCAAATTACTTTTTTAATGCAGCTTTTATCTTATCAACCGTGTCGGTGCTGCTAATTGAAACAAAATTCTTAAGCAATCCTTCTTTTTCATAGAAAGATACAAGAGGCGCGGTTTTCTTATTGTATGTTTCCAGCCTGAAGCTGATCGCTTCTTCAGTTTCATCGTCTCTCTGAACAACAGGGCTTCCGCATTTGAGGCATTTCCCGTCTGCCGATGCCGGTTTTGTTTTAATATTATATATTTCCTGGCAGTCTGGATTTGAACATGTACGCCTTGTCGTTAAACGGTCAAGTATTACATCTTTCGGGACTTCAAGATTAACTACCATGTCCATTTTTATCGAAAGCTTTTTAAGCAGGCCTTTTAATGACTCTGCCTGCGGAATCGTTCTAGGAAAACCGTCCAGGATAAATCCTTTTGCGCAATCAGGTTCTTGTAAGCGCGATTCCATAATCTTCATTATGAGCGCATCCGGCACAAGGTCGCCCTTGTCCATGTACGATTTAGCTTCCTTTCCGAGGTCGCTTTTTGCTCTTACAGCGGCACGGAGAATATCACCTGTAGAAATCTGCACAGAACCGTCATATTCTGTTAACAATTTGGCAACAGTGCCTTTTCCTGCTCCAGGTGCGCCTAATAGTATAATTTTCATGAATACCTCCAAATAGAAACATTAATTTATAATGCTGTTTATTATGCTTTTCCAAATTTCTGGAAAGAATTGATTATTTGATTAAATCATTTAGCTTATGATTTATTAATATTTAATATAGTCAACTTAAAAAATTACTGCTTGATTTATGCTTCGTATAATAATAAATTTTATAAAATTTATAAATTCGCTTTGTATTTGACTATGTATACTCCGGAAAAAAAAATCAATAGATTGTTATGGATATTGTACCAGCCATATAAATGGCTTTTCCTGGCGCCTGTTGTCTGCCTGCTGACTCTGATAACAGGGAGCCTTGCGGCAATCCTGGTTTTCATAGTCAATCCAAGGACTGCATCTATGCTGACAGGTGTGCAATGGGCAAGAATTATAGCATTTATTACTCCCATGTTTGTCAGAGTAACAGGCAGGGAAAATATAGACCCTGAGCAGTCTTACGTTATTGTTTCCAATCATCAGAGTCAGTACGATATTCTTTTACTTTACGGCAGGCTTAACATTGATTTCCGATGGGTAATGAAACAAGAACTTAGAAAAATCCCCGGGCTTGGGATAGCATGTGAAAGGCTTGGGCATATTTTTATTGACAGGTCGAATTCAATGTCAGCTGTAGCCTCATTGAAAGCAGCAAAGAAAAAAATTGTTAGCGGCACTTCTGTTATGTTTTTCCCTGAGGGTACCAGAAGCAAAGACGGAAACATCGGAGTTTTTAAAAAAGGAGCTTTCAAAATGGCGCTCGATCTGGGAGTGCCTGTTCTGCCTGTTACGATAATCGGAACAAGAAACATTTTACCAACCCACTCGCTCGATGTTTTCCCCGGAAAAGTAAAAATGATTATTCATAAACCGGTTGATGTTTCAGAATACAGCAATGATATACAGGCGTTGATAGAACAGGTCAGAAAGATTATTATTTCCAGTACAATAAAATAGGATGCATTTCCTTATTTGCTGGATTTTTATAGAATTGTAAGATAATATTTACTTAAAAATCGCAGGAGGAAAGTATGCCGCTATCCCGATTAATTAAATATTTAGTATTTACTGCTTTTTTAACTGCGTATTTTTGTTTCAATGCAGAAGCGAAATCCGAAGTCGGCAAAATTATACAGGTAATCGGAGATGTGGATCTAACGGACATAAATTCCGGAATAAGGATTGTTCCGGGAGTAGGTTCTCAAATCAAGGAATATCATAAAATCCGGACAGGAGCAAAAGCTTATATCGAAATTTTGCTGAATGATAACAGTAAAATATTCATGAGGGAACTTTCCATAATACAAATCGGCAGTTTAAGAATGAAAGCGCAGGAATCGCCGACATCTATCAGTTTAAGCACAGGAAAAATAAGAATAAAAATTGATAAATCATTCAGCAACTGGAACCTGATAATTAAAACCAATGTTGCAATCATAGGAGTAAAAGACATTGAAACCGATCTTGGTATTATAACTACCGATATTGAAACAAAAGCTGTTGTTTTTGAAGGCGAAGCCAGTGCGGCAAATTCAAACAGGGTTATAATAAAATCATTTATTGTAAAAAAGAAAGAAGAAATAAGCATTAAACAGAACAGATCTCCTTCGGAACCGGTAGTATTGCCTCAGGAAATACTGGATTCGTGGCTGGATTATTATGAGGTCGTCGATAAAAACAAAATAGAAATCAAAGGCAAGCAGGATACGGGAATTTTCGATTATATTCTGAGGAAGAGAAAATTTTGATTAAAGCCGAACTTTTTCCCCGGATTTTGCCGCTAATGATGTGTGTTTTTGCTTTCCATGTTTTCGGATGTTCAAGCGTGTATCTTACCGGTGAGGAAGAGCGCAAAGTAACGGACATTCTATCAGAATCCTATAAAAACGAAAACTGGCAGACCAGAAAAGAAGTAATCACAAATATCTGTCCGTATAAATCACCCAAGGCGGAAAATCTATTAATTACAGCCCTTAGCGATATTCACCCTGCCGTAAGAATTGAAGCATTAAACTGTCTTCAAACAAAAAAATCGTCCAAAGCTAAAAAAACCATAAGAGAAATAGCAGAATCGGATAGTGATTATAACGTCAGAATGTCCGCAATTTTGTCACTTTCGAAATACAGGGATCCGGCAACTGCTCCGGTCTTTGTGCGGGGTCTCAGGAGCGATGACTGGTTAATAAGAGAAGAATCGATAAAGGGATTACTGATGATAGATGATATGCTGATTAAACAAATCTCGGTTCCTTATATTATCCAGGCTCTGAATGACAGCCGGATAAATGTAAGGCTTGCCACACTGGAAAATGTAAAAATCAAGGATAAGAGGATTTATTCGGAAATATCGGCAATAATTAATAATGAAGAAAATTATTATAAGGTCAATCTGTTAAACGCGTCTTTAAAGGCAATAAACGGCTACCTGCTGGATAAAACAATCCGCGAAAAGCTAATCGGCTTCCTGACTCATCCTTATATGGAAATCAGAATTTCCGCACTCGGAGTTTTAAAAAAAGATAAAGAGTTGCAGGAAGCGGATTAACCTGAAATATGACTACATTTTCTTTTCTTTTGAGATATATACCTGGTTTTTATTATCTACCACATCTTTCTTGAATTCTTCCGGAAGGGGCACCTCAAGGACTTTATAAACCATAAAGCAGCTATCCTTCGCTCTCCTGAAAAAGCTTATCGCTTCAACATATTTTGATCTGTCAAGATAATCGTTTGCCATCTGAACTCCGCCTCCGGCTGAGGATAAAACAACTTCTGCCTGAGGACTTACACGTTCTCCTTTTATGGACATTTTAACTTTATATTTAACGTGCATTTTTATTATATTATTATGGAGTTTGTCAGTATCATTCTTGTAAACCTTAGCGATTCTCTGTGCAATATCATCAATATCTTTTTTATTTTTTGTAAATAAGTTCGCAGATTCGACAATTTTGTTTTGAAAATAAAGCGCACTTGCTTCTGCATAAGTGTCTACGACCCTGTCGAATTCTTCCTTACCGCCGCCGTAATTTAAAATGGCGCTGTGCAGCAGTTTAATTCTTTTGAAATTATCATAACTTAGCTGTTTTACGACATCATCCGGTATATAAAGCGTATTAAATTCTTTTTTTGCAGTTTCAAATTGAGCGTTTACTGAAGATATAGAAAATAATACAATAATAAATACAATATAATATCTTATTCCTTTTGTCATTTCTCAACTCCTGTAAATGTAATGATATCTGTATATATTTATCGGAACATTTGTGTATATTATGCTGCAAAATATTTCCAAGTCAAGTAAAATTGTTATTCCGCGCATTATTTCGTGAACAGCGATCGAAATTCCGGTTCATGGATTTATTATTAATATATTTTTAATAAAAGCTTTTATTGATTAGTTAAATATATTTATTGTCAAACCATATGTTTATTATTTTAATGGATGATAATGGCTGAGTAACTCAGTAATCGTCTTTTTTGCAAAAAAATCGGAGTGTGCTATCATGATCCCCAATGTTGCTTTAATCAGGAGTGAAAAGGCAGGATATAATTATTCTGAAAGGATATGCGGCCTTTATCCTCTTGAAAGAAATATCATTTTATTAATAAAAGCAGGTGTAAAAAAAATATTTCTCGATCTTTCAAAAGAAGAAAGGTCTTTTTACCAGGCAAATGTATCCCGCTATGTGGAAAAATTTCAGGATACAAAGATCGCTTTCAGCTCCAAGGCAGGTATCGGATCACAATACTTCCTTATCCCTTCAAATATTTTTTCGCAGGCTCATTATTATAATGAATCGTCCGGATATTTTAAGCAAAAGGGCAAAGTCTTTACACCTGTTATGGGAGATGATCAGTTTTTACTTTCTGAAAATTCACAATATAAAAAAGCCGCTAATTTACTTAAAACTTATATTATTAAAAATACCGGCGGTTTTATTGCACAAAAGATAAATAAAAGGATCTCGATGCCCATAAGCATGGAGCTGGTGAAAACTCGAATTCATCCTAATTATTTGACAATATTAAACATGATAATCGGTCTTTTAAGCAGCTTTTTTCTGCTGTTTAATTCATACTGGCTTACGGTTCTGGGGGGATTTTTGTTCCAGACTGCATCAGTAATGGATGGTGTGGACGGCGAGGTCGCTAAGCTAACTTTAAAAGTATCAAAAATCGGGAGCTGGCTGGACACAATAAGCGATAATTCCACACTTATACTTTTTATTGTTGTTTTGTCTTATCTTTATTATATTAATTCTTCCGGATTTTTACCTGTGATTTTAATAATAATGGTGCTGGCCGGCATAGCGGTCATGATTGCCATGATGTTCAGGTATTTAAAACGATACAGCAAGTCCGGGTCACTTGTGGCTTATGATAGGGAATTTCTGCAGAAACTCCCGCAAAACGATCCGTTTGTGTTTATAACTCAGAAGCTAAAGTATATAACAAAGAAAGAGTTTTTTTCAATCGCATTTTTTGCGATTTGTCTTACAGGCAGGGCTTATTTTTTTATTCCTGTAATTGCGGTTGTAATTTCAGTGGCTGCTGTTATACTTGCTGTAATTGATTTAAAATATTTAAAATCATTCGGAAACAAAGCCTCATGAGCAACTGCTGTTTTATGTATGCTCTAAATCAGAACAACAGGAATTATAAAAAAAACATATTTCCTAAAAAAGACTTTACATACTGATTATTCTAAATTGCATTTATCTCGCTAATTATATGGAGAGATGCCAGAGTGGTCGAATGGGACGGTCTCGAAAATCGTTGAGGGGAATTTCTCCTCCGAGGGTTCGAATCCCTCTCTCTCCGGATTATCTGTACTTGATTTGTTGGTTGACAAATTGCATTATTTTTGCTCAATAAGCTTTATGTTAACGGAGAGGTGTCTGAGAGGCCGAAGGAGCACGGTTGGAAACCGTGTGTAGCGAAAGCTACCGAGGGTTCGAATCCCTCCCTCTCCGAATTTACTGAAAATATTAATTTGCCACAGCGACACAGAGACACAGAGAGCAGTAAAATTCTGTATCCCGGCGCCTCTGTGGCAAATTTTTTATATACCTGAATATCAGGACAATATTAAATGGCGTACCAGGTAATTGCAAGAAAATGGCGTCCGCAAAAATTTGAGGATGTTGTTTACCAGGATCATATTTCAAAAACGATCAGGAACAGCATTAAAATGAAGCGGATTTCCCACGCTTATCTTTTTTCAGGACCCAGGGGCGTGGGCAAAACTACCATGGCCAGAATACTGGCCAAGGCCTTAAACTGCCTTTCGGGCGAGGGCCCTACTGACACCCCGTGCGATGCGTGCGAGAACTGCGTCGAGATCAGGGAAGGATATTCTTTTGACGTAATAGAGATCGACGGTGCGTCCAATCGCGGCATAGACAACATAAGAGAACTGCGCGAGAACGTTAATCTTGCTCCTGTAAAAGCGCGCTATAAAGTCTATATAATAGACGAAGTCCACATGCTTACAAAAGAGGCCTTTAACGCGCTTTTAAAGACTCTCGAAGAACCGCCGCAACATGTTGTGTTTATCTTCGCGACAACCGAGGTTCACCGCATTCCGGAAACAATATTATCCAGGTGCCAGAAATATCTTTTTAAAAAAATACCGGTCGAAGCAATAGCAAATCATCTTGAAAAAATTGTTCATGAAGAAGGATACAAAATAGACAAAGGCGCTATTTACCCGATCGCAAGAGCAGGCGAGGGTTCCATGCGAGATTCGCAGTCGCTGCTCGACCAGGTTATCTCATTTTCGGACGGCCATATAAGCGAACAGGACGCGCTGTCCATACTTGGTATTGTAACTCTTGAGAGCTTTTTAAGCCTGTTGAACTTTATTAATAACAATGAACCTGTAAAACTAATTGAAGAAGTGGACAGGATTGTAACACTTGGAGTGGATATCCCCAGGTATACAGCCGGTTTTATCGATATTATACGGACAGTAAGGCTCGTTAATAATGGAATTATTTTAGCTGAGATTCTGGGTTTTTCAGATGAAGAAATTCTTCAGTTGAAAAATACGGGAAAAAATTATAAAGATGAAGAGCTTGGCATTATTTATAAAATCGCTCTTGACCTTCAGGCTAATCTTAAGTATTCAACCAATGAAAGAATAAATCTTGAGATGGCGCTCCTGGATATGGCTAATGCAAAGAAAAGCCCTTCAATCGCGTCTATAATAAAAAAAATTTCCGAAGCAGGTGCCGGCGGCAGACAGGAAAATGCAGCAGCGGCAAAGCCGGCAAAAAAAGTTAACAGCGAAGACTTAGCCATTGACAATATTAAAAGTATGTTTCATGGCGAAATTATAGAATAAAATTTAATATTATGGAGAAAAGAAATGTTGAAAGATCTTGGCAATATGCTTAAACTTCAAAAAGACCTTAAAGCTGTACAGAAGGCGTTAAAAAAGGCAGAAGCAAAAGCAGAAAGCAACGACGGTTTAATAAGCGCTGTTGTGAACGGCGAATTTAACCTGGTAAATATCAGTATTGATGAGCAATTGCTTGAAAAAGGCAACAAACATAAACTTGAGAAGGAAATTGTTTCAACAATTAATAAGGCTGTAGCATCCAGCAAGGAATATGCAGCCAAGGAAATGAGCAAGCTTACAGGCGGGATGAATATTCCCGGGCTTGACAAATTTATGAAATAACCGGAACTCATCCTGAAAATTTGATTTTATATAAATAACACAATTTACATAGAAATACATTACAAAATTTTTTGCGGAATCAGGCCTTCAATGTATGTCTTTCAATTTCTTTAAAGGTTATTGCTTCAGGCCTGAAAGGCGTCCTCAAAAATTTTGTAATGTATTTCTATGTATCAAATATAAATCTTAATTTTGAGATGACTTATTAAATACTATGAGCAGCCCTTCGGCATATTTAGACGCGCTAATTAAAGAATTCTCCAGGCTCCCGGGCATTGGTCCTAAAAGCGCAGGCAGGCTGGCATTCCACATTTTAAAACAGCCTATGTCCGAAGTTGAGAGGCTCTCGAAAGCAATTATTGAACTTAAACAGAATATAACTTTCTGCAAAATATGCGGCGGAATATCGGATTCCGCCGCATCCTGCTCCATCTGCTCGGATGAAAACCGCGACAGAAGTATTGTGTGCGTAGTTGAAGAAGCAAGGGATATTATTACTATTGAAAAGAGCGCCGGGTACCGGGGACTTTATCATGTGCTTAAAGGAGTAATATCGCCCCTGGACGGCATTGGCCCTGAAGAGCTGAACATAGAGTCGTTCCTGAGAAGATGCAAAGAGGGCATCATCAGAGAAGCAATCATCGCGGTAAATCCCACAATAGAAGGGGACGCAACAACGCTGTATCTTGCCAAGGAGCTTAGGCCGCTCGGCATTAAAGTAATGCGTATAGCGCACGGGCTTCCGGTCGGTTCGAACATCGAGTTTGCAGACGCTGCCACAATTCTAAAGTCTCTCGAGGGCAGAGTGGAGATCTAGTTTTTTTTCTTTCCTTCAAGATATATCACAACAGGCACGCCTTTAATATCGAGTTCTTTCTGTAAAAGCTTCTGGAGAAACCTTATAATATCTTTTTTAAAAAATTCAGCGTTATTGACAAATAATTTGAATTTTGGAGGCACCGTTTCTATCTGGGTTGCGTAATATATTTTGCATTTTTCCCCTAAAATCGGAAGTCTCTTCTTTTTTTGAACACCCTCAAGTATCCTGTTAAGTTTTGAAGTATCAATCCGTTTTTTTGCCCTCTCCTGTAACTCTAACGCGGTTTCCAGAAGTTTATGTATCCTTTGTTTTTCTTTTGCGGAAATTGAAATAATCGGGAAATCCTCAGTGCGGTAAAGCTTGAATATTACCTCGCCTTTAAATTCATTAAAAGTGCTGTTGCTTTTCGGGATCAGATCCCATTTGTTTAACGCGATAATAAGCGGTTTGTTTGCTTCCAGAATTTCATCGCATATTTTTTTATCCGTTTCGGTTATGCCTGCGCGCGCATCAAGCAAATGTATTACAACATCCGACTTCTTTATTGACTCAATTGTTCTTGTTTTGGAATAAAATTCGACATTGCCTTTTATACGGCTTTGTTTTTTTAAACCTGCAGTATCTATAATCTTTATTCTTTTGCCGTAAAAAATGAAATCTTCGTCAACCGAGTCCCTTGTTGTACCCGGAATATCCGATACAACAGCCCTCGTTTCGCCGATAAACGAATTTAGCAGAGTTGATTTGCCTGAGTTCGGTTTGCCTACAATAGCTATTTTTAAATCGACATTTTCCGTACTTTGCTTTTTTACAGGCAATAGCTCGACTATTTTATCCAGCAATAGATTTATATTCACTTTCCTGAGCGCTGAAACAGGCAGAATGTCGGCGCATCCCAGTTCGTAAAAATTCGACATATTTTCAAGATCTGCATTTGAATCCATTTTATTTACTGCAACCATAGCAGGAATGGATGTTTTTCTGATAAGTTCATACAGCTCAAAATCAAAGGGAGTAAGATTCGGACTTTCCAGAAGAAAAATAATTATGGAAGATTTTTCCAGATAGCTTTTTGCGTTAGCAAGTATAGCGAGCGAGAGTTCGGATGAATCGCTTATATCGAGCCCCGGCGTGTCGGATAAAATGAAAGAGGCTGAATTATGCGTTACTGTTACTGATAATATATCCCTTGTTAATCCGGGAAACGAGTCTACGATCGCTTTTTTCTGCTTTGCAAGAGCGTTAAAAAGCGTAGATTTCCCGACATTCTGTCTTCCTACAATTGAGACTACCGGTATTTTTTTTATCATTCTTTGCCATCGAATTTTTCTTCATGAAAGAAACGCAGAATTGTGTCGCCTATTATTATTCTATCGCCGTATGTTAATTGAAATGGCTTTTTTAAACGTTTGCCGTTAAGATATGTTGAGTTGGTTGAATCGAGATCTTCAATAATGTAATGTCCTTCATTGCTTATATTGATTCTGCAGTGCTTTTTGCTTATTAAATTATCCGCAATTACTATATCACAGCTTTCATCCCTGCCTATTGTCACTGCATTTTTATCAAGTATAAATGCTTTCCCGAGAAAGTTTTCCGAAAGTATAAGCAGAACTCCTTTTTTACTTAAAAAGCCGACAGACGGTATTTTTCGTTTTTCGTCAAGGTGGATTGTGTCATTTGTTGTCATAATTCATCCTCCATAAAAACCAGATTCAGATTGATGTATTTGCAGATAAAAAAATTATTTGGGTTTAATTGTTTCCGCTGTATTGTCCCTGATCCATCCTCTTTTGTTATCGGGTAGTCTTATAAGCTTCCATTCGTCTTCCGCATTTTCCTGTATAATAATTGTCCCGCCGTGAAGTTTAAAGAGAACCGTTTCTCTTGAATCAGGCCCGGACAGCACATCGGTTTCTTCAGCTAAAATTACAGCCCGTTTATCATTTGCTTCGGAAAAATGTTTCCATCCGAATGTACATGCAGAGCTAAACCATAAAACTAAAAGGATTACAGGAAGATAATAAGTCCACTCTTTTTTAAAGTAAAGGCGCAAAACCAGTGCGCTCCAAAATAAAAAGTTGACTATAAAAAACAGCACTAATAATTCATCACGCGTCATGTAACCGGACCAGAAAAGTATTGTTGAGATAATATCCGACGGAGCATCAACTGCATCTACAGTCTGTTTTTTTACATAACGGAGATTAAAATCCAGATCCGCGTCGCGCGGAATGAACGCGCGGGCTCTCTCATAATACAGCACGGCATGGCCGGTCATTTTAAGGCGGTAACACGCGTTCCCCATATTATAATACAGGTCGCCGCTCTCATAACCTGACCCAAGCACTTCAAGATATGCATTAAGAGCGTTCTCATATTTACCGTCCCTGTAAAGCTGATTTGCCTTAAAGAACAATTCTTCATATTTGCCGGTTTTATTGTTTAATTCCGGGGCAGCAAAAGCCGGCGGCATTAAAAGCAATATGATAATAAATATTTTTTTCACTAAATTTCCTTTTCTATGCTTTTTACAATAATGACGGTTTCTTCGGAAAGATCACAGGGATCATCGCCTTTCCCAGTGTATATAAGAATCTCAATTTTTTTCAATATCCATTCCATCTGGTTGATAGTTTCTTCTTTACAGCCTTTCTGTTTAAGAATTGCCGATGATTCCTGGGGAGTAAGCGATCCCATTTCCAGTTTAAAGCGGTTATTAAAATAGTCTTTTAAAGCATTTGAAAGCGCATTTGCGGACAGGTCTTTATCCCTGCATGTTTTATAAAAATTATTTGCCGCCCTGAATACTTTAATTCTGGATATTTCCATCCCTTTATTTGTAAGTCTGTATATTGTTGCAGCAGCTCCGAAAGCCATTGCAGGAGCCAGCAACAAAAGCCATAAAAACCATCCGGATCCTTCCTGCTGTTTTGCAAGGCTCCTGGCCGATCTGTGTACAGGCAGAATATCCGTTCCGAGTTCTTCGACTTCTTCCTTGCCGGCAGACCGTGTTCTTTCTTTTGCAAACGGTGATTGCTGCTGTTCTGCAGAACCGGGATCGGCAAGCAGAAAAAACTGTCTTGTACTTATCCTTGAGTAGTATCTCTGTAAAGAATCAAAATAAGCTATTGTAAGCGATGGCACAATGTATTGCCCCTGTTTTTCCGGAACAATTGCCCATTTCATTGTTTTTATCCCTGCTATTCCTTTTTCGCTTTGCTGAATATCGAGCTTCGGCTCGTCGGAATATATCTTCGCGTTTTTAATATCCGGCATTTTCAAATCCGGTATTCTGTTGACATTGCCCGATCCTTTGACAGTAACAGTTAGCGTGGCCGATTCGCCTGCCTTTATACGGCCGGGAGTAAGCTCCGATGTAATGCTGTATGTGCCGATAAGCCCTGTGTAATCTGCCGGCTTGCCTGCTTCGGGCACACCGAGAACATCCAGAACCAGCGGATTGCTTGCAAGCGTAACCTGTTTGCCCCTTATATTTGAGAAAAAATCGTCCATTGAAAAGAGTTCGTCATCATCCTGCCGGCGCTGAGGGATCCTTACAAGCATGGTCATTCTTGCAGGATTAATGTTAAAACGCCCGGCCCTGGCGGCTGCAACGGAAAATTTTAATTCAATTACCTGGTAATTCTTTGAATTATAAGTTGTGCTGTATTCTACTGCTTTACCGATCTGTTTGAATGAAAGCCCGTCTGCCTCCGGAATTACAGGCGTTATATTTGAAATATCATTCTTATAATAAAGCCTTAAAGTATACTGTACTTCTTCTTCAAGATAAGCCCTTGCGGAAGATAATGCGGCAGTCAGAAAAAGAGGAGCATTCACCCCGCCTTTCTGATCAACGTAGTTTTTTACAGTCAGCCTTACAGTCCCGCTCTGATACATTTTGCCGTCTATTTTTACAAATGCAGGGCCTATATCGAAAATCCCTATCCCCTTTGGCTGGATTATATAATTATAATCCAGGTTGGAGGCCATGCGACCGTTTATAATCTGTATCTGGCTGGACCTGCCGGTCTTCTGTACGGTAAAATATTCAAGCCCCCTGACCTGAGGTTCATCCGCGTCTCTTGAGCCCGATATTCCCACAACGAGTTTAACAGAGTCGGTAACTGCGGACTCATACCGGTTGAGTTTTAAAGATACAGATATCTCTGCCGACGCGCTGTATTGGAAAAATATAACAGCACAGATAATAAAAATAAATTTTGTAAGATAATTCATAATATAAATTACCAGCTTTTCCCAGAATCTGTCCTTCTTTTATCTTTAGGTGACTGCATCTGCAAGATCTTTGCCCTGTCTTCCTTTACATTGTCGAGCAAAGCCTCCGCTTTTTTCCTTTCCAGCATTTGTGCAGGGCTAAGCGCTTCTTTGGGTTTTTCGCCCATCGGATTAGCGGAATTCAGCTTGCCGGAAAGATCTTTAGGGCTGCCGCTCTCCCCGGACTTATCCTCTTTGTTTTTCCGGCTGTCGTTTCCCTTTTCTCCTTTTTGCGGATTCTGATCTTCTTTCTGATTATTCTTTTTTTCGTTTTTATTATCTTTGTTGTTTTTTTTATCAGGATTCTTTTTCTCTTCTTCAAGTTTCTTTAAGGATAATTCCAGATTATATTTTGCGTCCGAATTATCCGGATTGTAAATGATTGCCTGCTTGTAAAATTCCGCTGCAGCCGCAAAATCATCCTGTACAAATGCAGTGTTTCCCAGGTTGTATGCCGCTCTGGAAAGCATTGCGCTGTCCTTCGACCTTCTCAGAACGCTTGTAAACGCGGCTTCTGCACCCTGATAATCTTTGTTCTGATAAGCAGCGCATCCTTTGTTATAGCGGTAGCGCAAATCCTTCGGGTCGTCCATATCTCCCTGCTGATACGCCTTTTCCGCTTCGGAAAATTGCCCGTCCCTGTACAGATCGTCCGCGTTCTTTGCATACGCGTAGGAATTCAATATCAGGAATAAAAAGATTAATATCTTTATCATAATTAAATTGTGATTAAGTGCGTGTTCCTATCTTTTCATATACTTTTTTTCTGTGGATTATGCCCAGAATAAAAATGAAATTGCCTTTAATTTTAAAAACTATTCTGTAATCTCCGACTCTCAGTTTCCAGTAACCCTTAAGTGTTTTTCGCAGAGGCTCACCATAGTGATGCGGAACTTCTGTAAGCCGTGTTTCAATAGCAGCTTTAATACGCTTTTTTATTTTTTCGTTAATGAGCGGCAAGTCAATGCTTTTTACATAAGGATGATATCTGATTTCAAAAGCCAATGTTACCAGACCTCATTATGTTTAAGAGCATTTGATTTTTTTAAAGATTTATCTCTTTCTTCTGCGAATAAGGATAAGCCAACATCTTCTTTTATCTCCAGAGCTTCTTTTACAAGGTCGCGTATTTTAAGCGATAACGATACCTTATCTCTTTCTGCAAGATCATGTATGGCTGCGTATAAAGGTTCTTCCAGTACTACGTTTATTCTCGGATTTTTTGTCGGCATAATTTTTATCCTCTTTATTATAAGTGTAACACTATTAACACACTGCGTCAATAATGCAATAAAAAAATATTATCCAAATTATGATTTACTTTTATTTTGTCCTTCATAGTATTGCAAAGTCAATTTTAATATTTAGATAGAATTCCTTATTCTCTTGACGGTGGTTTTACAAATTGAAAAAAGTTTCAAAAAATATAGAATGAAAAAACATTACCTGCATATAAAATTATTTATTTTTATTTTTCAAATTATTTTTTTTCTTCAGATGAATTTTGGTTTTGCCCAGACTAAAATATCACCAAAAGCTGTAGCAGTATTCACTATTCCAAATAATAATAATTCCGACATTATTCTGACTGCCGAAACGGCAAATAAAATAAAAAAAGTTTTTATTGATTGCGGCCGGTTTATGCCTGTTGACGACATCCCGGAAGCTCTTTTTAATAAAGCAAAAAATGAATCAGGCGGAGACGGGAGAGACATTTTTAATAAAACTGCGCAGTTTTTAAACTGCGACATCTATGTGCTAGTTTCCTCCTACCAGACCGGGAATATGTTTTATTCGGATGTCGCTGTAGTGCCTGTAAACCAGGAATATAAAAGCCTGGAAAAAATAGTTAAATTAAGAAGCAAAATCAAACTGAATATTCCTTTAAAAGCCGGTATTGAAATTGCGCTGCTCCATAAAAATATTCCTGTAAACGCGTCTGTTGTAAAATCTTTCGGGAACGAGACCTATCTTATCAGCGCAGGGCAATGGCAGGGAATTAAAAATGATGAAGTATATAAATTGCCGGAATCGGATATCCGGGTAATTCAAACAGGGCGTTTTGAATCAATTGTAAAAAGTCCGGCAATAAAAAAAGAGGGCGAATCTATTGTTATAAAAATATTTCCGGATATCGATAAAATATTTTTGGAACTGGATAACGATATTTCCAGAAATACCGTAAACAGATACGAACTTGCCCAGGGAACGGACGGGAAAAGGCTTCTTGAAGGGATATGTGTTGTAAACATCGGTGGCAATATTTGCGTGCCTGGTTACGGTGCTTTTTTATCCACAAGTTATCTCGGCTTTAAAGATCCGAAGCCCGACTGGCCCGGCATAACTGTTTCGGCAACAGTAATCGGAATGCAGTTTTTACTCCCGGAATTAATGACGGATTTTAAAATAAATTTTTTTCCCTGGGAACAGGACAGCAGCAAAACCGGCAGGATGCAGGATCTGCAAAAATTCCTCTGGATCACGCTGCCTGTCACTTTTTCAACCGCGTATATGGACCAGCTGGCAAATCAGTTCAGGTCCACTGAACATCTTCCGCCTTTCTTCAATGATAAGGATAATATGGCAGCAGTGTTTTCACTGTTTATTCCAGGAGGAGGCCTTTTTTATAAAGCGCACAGGCTTGCAGGCTGGGGTTTTTATTTTTCGGAAATGAGCGCTGCCGGCTATGCAGTTTATAACTACGAAAAAAAATCGGGCAAATGCGCTTTAATAGCGCTCGGAGCATTAAAGCTGGCGGATATTATTTATGCTTATATAATAAGGACTTCATATTCTTTTTATAATCTTGAAAAAGAAAGACAAATAGAGCCGGCATTTTTAAACATGGGATTTAATACAGGCCCGGATCATGACCGTATATATAATCTCATGGTTACAAAAACGTTTTAATATGTTGCTGAATTATATCTTGACTTTTTTGTTTTAGTGAATCAATATAATTTGATTTCGAAGTTAATTATTTAGAAGGTATATTTATGAAAAAATTATTATCAATAATTGCAGTTTTATTTTGCGCAATGGCGCTGACAGTTTGCGAAAGTACACAGGAAAACATTAAAAAGACCGGGTGCATAGACGGAGACTGTGTAAACGGAAAAGGCATGTATATATGGACAGACGGTGCAAGGTATTACGGGACATTTAAAGACGCGAAATTCAACGGAACCGGAGAATATAAATATCCTGACGGGAAAATTTATACAGGGGAATATAAAGACGGCAAAATGCACGGACAGGGCGCACTGGTTTTCACAGACGGCAAAAAATATTCCGGCGAATTTAAAGATAACGAAATGAACGGGAACGGGGAGCTTATTTATCCTGATGGGAAAAAATATATCGGGGAAATAAAAGACGGCTGCGCAGACGGGCAGGGCATATTTCTGTGGCCCGATAAATCAAAGTACGTAGGCGAATTTCAGAAGAATGTTATGCAGGGCAAAGGAAGGCTGATCTACCCTGACGGACGGGTTTTTGAAGGCGAATTTGTAAACGGTATTCTTATAGATAAAAAATCCGAGAAAAAAGTTAAGTAAGTCAACTTCGCTGACTTTTTAAAATAATTTGAGGCAAATACTGGACGAATGCTATAAAAATATGTAATTTTCTCGCCGCTAATGCTTACATCCTGTAAGAAGCGGCTTGCGGCGGCTTCCTGCCGCCTTAAAATTACTTATTTTTATAGCATTCGTCATTAATAATTATTATATTTATTATCTTATAAAAATAGTTTTACAAGTTGAGTAATCAAATAACAATAAATTAAAAAGAGACAAATCCTATCTGCGGGCCTGGTGTTACATGCAGGCTTTTATTTGCTTCGTAAATATCGCCATCCATCTGGTAAAGAAATTTTCCTTTGCATATTATTTTTAAATCAGAAGCGACATTATCATAATGATTCGGAAGCTTTACGGGAATGCCTTTGCGTATCCTGTTAAAATTAAGAAGCAGTTGGCCGGGCGTTATGCCGGATGCGATTAAATGAAAAGCGTTTTTCTTTTCATAGGCGCGCGGTGTTGGAGTAAAACTAATTGCGAGATTTGCAATAGTAGCAGCGAATATCGCAAAGAAATCGTTAAAGCCCAGTTCTTTACCGTCAGCGATTACCCTGAGATTCATCCTTTCAAAAATCCCGCTGTCTTTTTTAATCAGTGTCTGAAGAGCTGTAATTAAAATCACTTTAATTGCTTTTAACGGGCTTTTATTTCCCCCCTTGTTAAATTCATTAGTAAAATTTGCGGTAAAACCCAGCCCGAATAAAAAGCAATACATATCGTTTACTTTCATTGTATTTCTGTAAACTATCCGTATTTCATTTTTATTGCGAATTGCGTTTACTAATTTATTTAATAGAAATGAGCCTTTTCCTTTCAGCTGGTACGATCTCGCAATATTGTTCATTGATCCGTCCCTGAGTATGAGGATGTTCGGGAGCTTACTGTTCTTATATACTGATATAAATTTCGAAATTACAAGATGAATCGATCCATCTCCGCCGGATATTGCAAGATACGAAATATTCTGCTTTTTAAAGTCCTTTGCAGCTTTAATGATGTCATCTGAATTCCGCGTTAACCTTACATCGGCAAATTCGGACCCGATATTTTTATAATACAATACCGGATCAGTTTTCATTCTTTTTATTCGTTTCGAATGCGGATTTATAATTATACCTATTTTTGCCATTGTATTCCTGTTAATTAATATTTTTCCTGTGAGTATGTCCTAAAGCTATTTACTCAAATTCCGACTTTGCAGTCCAGTCGGACTCATTTATTAAAAAGTCTCCGAAAACCGAAGGCGCATGTTCGCGCAGGATTTTCAGCATATCAATGCAAACCCTTCTGAATTCCCACTGCACGTTCTTCTGTAATCTTAATGAAAAAATAAAGCGCAGTTCCCTGAAATTGGCAGAGAAAACAATTTCACTCTCCAGGGCATTCGGGAGCACAAACCTGGCGTCTTCCTTTTTGATTCCTTTTTCAATAAGAGCGGCATAAGTATTTTTTGATGTTTCAATAAAATCTTTGTATAATTTCCCGGCTTCGCCGTTCTCCGCAATACCTGGAGGAATAATATAATTAAAATCCGATTCGTTCACATATCTCTGGGATTGCTGCGAAAAGCTCGCAACGCGGTGCCTTACAAGCTGGTGGGTAAACGCCCTGGACGCTCCCCTTATCCTGAAAGTCGCCGACGCATGCTCAATGATTGAAAGATGGCCTCTTTTTATGCTGTTCCTGATAAAATTTTTTTCGCTCTCATCCGTAATTCTGTCAAGGGACAGATAGCATGTTCTGCCGGCTTCTTCGATAAGCTTTTCAGCATTCGGAGTAATTGCGATTAGTTTTACGTCCGGTTTTAATATTTCCATAAATTGTTTTTATATGCCGATAATAAATCCAGTGTTTTTCAATATTAATACTTTAACTCAATGTGTAACTTTTAATAAGTAATAATCATTGTAGTACACTGTCAAATTTGAGATTGTGAGTAAAAAAATTTTTTTAGAATTCAATGTAAATAGTTTTTATAAACATAATTTTTCTTTGCAATAAAAAAATATACGTATTAATAATTTCGTTGATTTAATTTTTTACTTTGTTAAGTTAGGTTTTTTTGAAAAAAAAATAAAAATGTGACCTCTATGGAATGTATTTTTTATCTCAAGTTTATTTTGCTTATTATCATTGGTTTGATAATGGGCTTTTTATCATCTATTCCCGTAGGTGCTGTTCAGCTCGAGGTTGCAAAGAAGGCTATTAATGGTCATCTGATTCCTGCTATTGCTATAGCTGTCGGTTCCGCAACATCGGATTTCATTTACGGAGTTTTAACTCTTTTCGGCCTCGGCGGGTTTCTTTTTCATATAGAATTTAAAATCGGAGTGTATATTCTCGGCATTATTGTACTTTTATTCCTTTTTATCCGTTCTATGAAAGAATACAGGCGTGGTATTGTTTATTATGAAAAACGTCTTGTATACAAAAAAAGGATTTCCTTCTTAACGGGTTTTACAATTGCAATAACAAATCCCGGAATGATCATCTGGTGGATAATCGGATTTAAAATATTTATTGATTTCGATATTTTTAATACGATCACCCCGCTTATTAAAATAATTTTTATTATTTCAGGATGCGCAGGGCTTGTAGGTTATTTGATTTTTATTGCAACAATACTGAATAAAATGCAGCAATCGGTTTCAAAAAAATTTCTTCACAGAATGAATCTGTATTTAATGGTTTTACTCGGAATTTTAATTAGTTACTTTTTAATTAAACTGATATTTATAATTTTTAACTTCCGTTCTCCTCTTCCATAAATTCATTTTTTCAGCTGCCAAGCAATTACTTAACATTTTCTATTTTATGTCCTGCAAATATTTTAAAGCGACATAATATTTTTATTGACTAATTCATTCATATATGTTTTAAAATTACTATTAAATTCAATTCAAGTATAAATCACTCCGCCTTTATAAGGCAGCAACTCATTAAGAATAAACATATTTAAATAAAATAATTTTTTCAGATTTTTTCAAAGCCTTTATTTTATGGAGCATTTCAAATGAAGCAGGATTCAGCCTCGAAATATATACGTAAAAGAGACGGAAGAATTGTTCCTTTTGACCCCGAAAAAATAACAGAAGCTATCTTTAAAGCAGCAAGGGCCGTAGGCGGCGATGACAGGGATCCGGCAAAAAGCGTTTCGGATTCGGTAATAGGAATACTCGATATAGTCTGCAAAGATGAAAGAATCCCTACTGTAGAAAATGTTCAGGATCTTGTTGAAAAGATTTTAATTGAGAAAGGCCACGCAAAAGTCGCAAAGGCTTTTATTCTCTACAGGGAACAGCACAGAAAAATAAGAGAAGCAAAAGCTCTTATTGACGAAGGCTTAAGCCTTGTTGATGATTACCTGGACAGGTCGGACTGGCGTGTTAATGAAAACAGCAATATGAGTTATTCTCTTCAGGGACTGAACAATCACATAGCGTCTGCGATTACCGCAAAGTACTGGCTTGAGAGAATATACCCGCCCGAAATACGGGAGGCCCATGTAAACTGCGATCTGCATATTCATGATCTCGGGCTTCTGTCGGCCTATTGTGTAGGCTGGGATCTTAAGGACGTCCTTTTAAAGGGGTTCGGCGGAGTGAAAGGAAAGGTCGAAAGCAGGCCCGCTAAGCATTTCAGAAGCGCCCTGGGACAGGTTGTAAACTTTTTTTATACGCTGCAGGGGGAATCCGCAGGAGCGCAGGCATTTGCTAATTTCGATACTTATCTGGCTCCGTTTATTAAATATGACAATCTATCCTATAAGGAAGTAAGACAGTGTTTGCAGGAATTTATATTTAACATGAATATTCCTACAAGGGTAGGTTTTCAGACACCGTTTACAAATGTGACAATGGATATTGTTGTGCCTTCTAACATTGGCGAAGAATATGTGGTCATTGGCGGAGAAATTAAAGATAAAAAATATGCCGAGTTTCAGAATGAAATGGATATTTTTAATTCTGCCTTTACGGAATGCCTGCTTGAAGGCGACGCGAAAAACCGCATCTTTACATTCCCTATCCCGACTTATAATCTTACAAAAAATTTTGATTGGGATAATCCCAAGCATGAGCATTTGTGGGAAATGACGGCAAAATACGGGATTCCTTACTTTGCCAACTTTATAAATTCCGACATGGATCCTGAAGACGCAAGGTCAATGTGCTGCAGGCTGAGACTGGATAACCGCGAATTGCGGAAAAGAGGCGGGGGGCTATTCGGAGCAAATCCGCTTACAGGCAGCATAGGCGTTATAACGATCAATATGCCGAGGCTTGCGTACAATTCCGCTAATGAAAACGAATTCTTTGACAGGCTTGAGCATTTAATGGAATTAGGGAAAAACGCTCTCGAAGTTAAAAGAAAAGTACTCGAAAGCTTTACGGAAAACGATCTGTATCCTTATACAAAATATTATTTATCCGATATCCGTCAAAGAACAGGCAAATACTGGATCAATCATTTTTCCACGATAGGAATAATCGGAATGAATGAAGCCTGTTTGAATCTGATCGGGAAAAATATTGCAACAAAAGAAGGAAAGGATTTTTCAATAAAAGTGTTAAAATTCATGAGAGAAAGGCTGTCCGAATATCAGGAAGAAACAGGCAGTCTGTTTAATCTTGAAGCGACTCCCGCAGAAGGCGTTACATACAGGTTTGCAAAGCACGATAAAAATGATTTTCCGAAAATAATTACAGCAGGCAAGAACGAGCCGTATTATACAAATTCAGTTCATTTGCCTGTTAACGAAGAAGCGGATGTATTCGAGCTTCTTGCTCATCAAAATGAGCTTCAGGCTTTGTTTACAGGCGGTACAGTCGTTCATTGCTTTCTTGGCGAAAAAATAGACGATCCGAAAATGGTGATGCTTTTAGTAAAGAAAATTGCGGAGAATTATTCTGTTCCGTATTTTACGCTGACTCCGACCTTCAGCATTTGCCCTGTTCACGGCTATTTGCCCGGCTCCCATGAGTTTTGTCCACATGAGCACAGCGAGGAAGACCTTGAAGCTTACGGAATCGATGCCGATAATGATAATAAAGCAGAGACTGTTTTTAAAGCAGTGAGCTGATTTATAGTTTGATTCCACCGTACACTATTTTATACAGGACGACAAAATTGATGATAATTTTAAAAGTGTATTGCATAAATTAAAAAATTTCTTTAGAGGTAATTATGAAAAAAGGAAAAAAAATCCCGGTGGAAGTATACTCCAGAGTTGTCGGTTATTTCAGACCTGTTAATCAGTGGAATAAAGGCAAGCAGGAAGAGTTTAGCGAAAGGTTTGAATTTACACCGGAAGCAATCATCGGTACATGTTTGAATGAAAATCAAAGGTATACAAAAAACATCGCTTGTTGATTATCCCGGGAGATTAAGCACTGTTCTCTTTTTCGGAGGATGCAACTTTTCCTGCGGGTATTGCCATAACCCCGAACTGGCCCGCAATGATAACAATCTCAATTCTTATTCTGAATCAGATGTTCTTAATTTATTAAAAGACCGCAAATCATTAGTTGATTCTGTGGTAATTACAGGCGGTGAACCCACACTTTTTCAGGAACTGTCACCTTTCCTTGAAAAAATAAAAGAAATATCGCTGTTTATTAAAATCGATACTAACGGCTCAAATCCGGATGTTATTGAAAACCTGTTAAATAGAAAGATTCCGGATTATATTGCTATTGATATTAAAACTTCCCCGCAAAAGTACAAACTTGCTGCAGGAGTAAATATTGATTTTAATAAAATTATTAAAACAATAGAATTAGTAAAAGAGTCCGGGATCGATTATGAAGTAAGAACTACCTGTGTCCCATCTTATGTGAACATTGACGATTTTATAAGCATTAAAAATGAAATCGGGAATGTAAAAAAATACTTTCTTCAGCAATTTGTTAACAGCAATACACTCGATCCTTCTTTGCATGAATGCACACCTTACACGGAATCCGTGTTAAATGAATTTAAAGATTACGTAAAAAATTTTTCCGGGTTCTGCGGGATCAGGGGGATATAGCGATTTTTTAAAGTTGACAAAAAACTTTAAAAATGCTGTATGCGTATGCGGCGATAAATTTGCTATAATTAGGATTATAAATATTTTTTTGAGCTTTTATAATATAAATTCCATTTAATTATTGACCTGTCCGCAACATTAAAACAATAAGTTACATGCTGCTGAGTAAAATAATATAAATTTTTATCAGGATCTGTAGAATATGACAAAACAGTACAATGCAAGAGAAAAAAGAAAAAAGGCAAAAAAACGCTTAAAGAGAAAGAAAAAGAAAGAAAAATTGGGAGTTAAGTAGAAACCCGGTCTCTGCGGGAGAGAATTGTTGCAGGATCGATCTCACCGACATTATTAAAAATATAGTCCGGCTGATACGGAAAACGAGCAGCTCTTTCTTTTGATGTAACCCCGGATAAAACCAGGCAAGTGGTCATGCCGGATTCAAGCCCGCCGATTATGTCCGTATCCATCCGGTCGCCTATCATAAAGCAATTGGCGGAGTGGACTCCCAGTTTTTTTCGAGCTAAATACATCATTATCGGATTCGGTTTGCCTACGAAGTAGGGAGCAATGCCGGTCGTTTTTTGAATGGGCGCCACCAGGGCTCCGCATGCCGGCACTGGCCCTCTCTTTGTCGGGCCTGTAATATCGGGATTTGTTGCAATAAACCTTGCTCCTTCCTGTATCAGAAGGGAAGCTTCCCTGATAGTCAAATAATCGTACTCTTCGGTCTCTCCGACTATAACATAGTCGGGTCTGTTTTTTGTTATTTTAACGCCTGCTGCTTTCAGTTCTTTCAGCAATCCGTTTCCTCCGATCACATAAGCTGAAAATCTTGATTTTTTGTGCACCTGGTAAAGCAGAAAACTTGCCATTGCCATTGCGGATGTATAAAAACGTTCCTTTTCGACTTTTATACCGATTTTATTCATACGTTCTTTTAATTCTTCCGGAGTGAAATAAGAGTTATTTGTTAAAAATAAAAATCTGAATCCTCCGTCTTTTAATCTTCCGACAAAGTCCATTGCTCCGGGGATCAGCACTTTCCCTTTGTTTATAACTCCGTCCATATCAATAATAAATGCTTTATCGTAAGTGATTTTTTTTGTTATCTCTTTTTTAACACTCATGAGGTAAATACTCCTGTAATTATTTTATGATATAAGTATTTTTTTTTAATGTCCACATATTTTTTTGATAAAAAATTAATGTGTTTAAAATAAAATTTTAACTTAAAAATATGTTTGCTTAATAATTAAATATGAATAAAATCGGATTAATTCTAATATCCCGGCAGATATACGTTTTAATATAGTTTTAAAAAAGTACGTGTAAGAACAAAGATATGCAAAAAAGGGGGTTGACTTGGGAATTACTATTCATACCAAGCCGTTTGGAGAAATTGAAGTCGAAACAAAACAAATTGTCGATTTCCCGGACGGAATACTCGGATTCGACTTTGTAAAGAAGTTCGTTATTCTTGATTCCGAGGAAAATTCTCCTTTTAAATGGATGCAGGCTTTTTCAGAACCCGATCTGGCTTTCATTATTATACAGCCTGTTTTTTTTAAGCCGGATTATGAACTTATTATTTCTCAGAGCGACATTGAAGCTGTTGAAGCTCAGGACGCAAATTCACTTCTTGTTTTTGTAATAGTTACTATCCCTTCCAACCCTTCGGACATGACGGCAAACCTACAGGGTCCAATAATTATAAATACAAAGAAACAAATAGGCAGACAGGTTATTTCATTAAGCGATAAATATTGCGTTAAACATAAAATACTTGATGAGATGAAAAATATAGAGCAGGCAAAAGGATAAATTTATGCTTGTATTGGCCAGAAAGTTTAACGAAAGCATTATGATCGGCGATGAAATAGAAGTAATCATTATTGAGATAAAAAACGACCAGGTTAAACTCGGCATTAAAGCTCCAAAAAAAATCGCAGTTCACAGAAAAGAAGTATATGAAGAAATACAACTGGAAAATATCGCTGCATTAAGTTCAGAATTCAAGCCCGAAGACTTAAAGCGATTTTCGAATTTTTTAAAAAAGAACAGCAAGTCCGACAAAGACAAAAAATAACTGGATTCGGCTAAGTATAATACAATGGCAAAAAAGAAACTCTATATAAATAACCTGGTAGACGGCACTATCGATATCGATCTCCAGCTGGAACTTATTGCAGGAGAACATGGCCTGAATAAGGAAATTACCAGCGGTGATGTAAACAGGCCAGGGTTAAGCCTTGCGGGCTTTTTCGATTTTTTTGCTTTCAGCAGAATACAGGTTTTCGGCCTGGGCGAAACCGCTTTTATGAGAAATCTCCCGGATGATAAAATGAAAGAAATGCTGAACTCATTTTTTTCATACGATATTCTCTGCTGCGTGTTTACACATGAAGAAAGACCAAACGAAATGTTTATCGATCTTGCGAACAGCAGGAACATTCCTACTTTTGTGACAAAATACCGCACAACAAGGTTCGTAAGTCTGTGGACGCATGCTGTTGAAAAATATTTTGCGCAAATAATGACCGCGCATGGTTCTCTGGTTGATGTATTCGGCGTAGGTGTTTTACTGCTCGGCAAAAGCGGCGTAGGGAAAAGCGAATGCGCCCTGGAACTCATCGAGAAAGGGCACAGGCTTGTTGCCGACGATGTCGTGGAAATACAAAAAATCGACGAGCTGTTTCTTTTCGGTAACAGCGCCGAAATAATACGGCATCATATGGAAATAAGAGGCTTAGGCATCATTAATGTAAGGGAGATATACGGGATAGCTTCCGTAAGGAACAGAAAAAGAATAGACTTTATTGTTCTACTTGAAGAATGGGATGAAAATAAAGAATATGACAGGCTTGGGATAGACGAGCAAAAATACACCATACTTGATATTGATCTTTCATATATAACGGTTCCTGTCCGGCCGGGCCGCAATATTCCAATACTTGTAGAAACAGCGGCTTTAAATCACAGGTTAAAAAAAATGGGGACTTATTCGGCAAAGGAACTTGATTTAAAAATTCAGGACATAGTCAAAAAGGAGTAAATTTGGTAGAGGATGCAGTTTTTATTAATAGCGATGCGGGGGTACATGCCAGGCCGGCCATGATGCTTGTGCGGACAGCCATGAAATATCCGTGCGAAATTTTTTTTATAAAAGACGATGTTGAAGCAAATGCCAAATCCATTATGGGCGTTCTTGCGCTTGCCATTACGAAAGGATCAAAGCTTATAATAAGGGCACACGGCGGAAATGAAGAAAAAGCAGTGCAGGAACTTATATCTTTAATTGAAAACGACTTTAAAGAGAGCGAAAACTAAGCTTTATCTATTATGTCGATAACCGGAAATCTTAAAAAAAATGTAATCGAGAAATCCAGGGTTCAGGACATAATTTTAATCAGCGGGATACTTGCATTTTCTGCCGCATTGGTATTGGGGCTTTTCCCTGATGCAAACATTGAAGAAGGCGCTGAAAGGGAATATTTCATTTATCTGATAATGATAATCCCAATGATGGCTGCCATATATTTTATTTTTATCTCATTCAGCAGGAAATTATATTCAAGATCTTTTGATTTCAGTTCCAGTATTATTTTTAAAACAATGCTGGCATTTATTTCCGTAGCCATCCTCCCTTCGCTTACAATAATTATAATATCAAATCATATAATAAATTCGGCTATTTCGAATTTAATTACGGACGACACCATATATTCTCTTGAAGAATCAATAGACCTGGCAAATGAACACATAAATAATTATTATGACAGTGTGGACGGCGAATTAAAGTCCATTAAATATTTTGTCAGAAAGGGAATGATTAATCCGGGAGTGGAGAGCAACAGAATACATATAGCGGAGAATTGCAGATTAAAAGGCATGGGCTGCGCCGTATTTAAAGTTTACGAAAAAAATGACGAGTCCAATAAATTAAATATTTTACAGAAAGAAAACATAAAAAATTATACCGGGGGTATTACAAAATTTTTTCAAAATGCCGATCTGGATTCAATACCTAAAATCTCACATATCTCAATAGATAAAAATCCAATTTTACTAGGGCAGCTATATTATAACGGATTTATTATTGCAGTAACAAAAGATTTACCCAGGACATTTTATAGCAGAACAAATCTGTATAAATCTTCAATACAAAGATATAAAAACCGCGAATTTCAGAAACCGTATTTTGAAACAGGGATCGGAGTGCTTCTTCTTTCCATTGCAATAATAATTGTTTTAATTTCCGTAAGTGTGAGCTTCTTTTTATCGAGAGGATTTACAAAACCTGTACTTGAACTTGCCGAAGCCGCAGGCCACGTGGCTTCCGGCGACTTTCACATAGAGCTTAAAAGAGACGCAACCGATGAACTTGCGCTTCTTTTTAAATCGTTCAATAAAATGGTGCGGCAGCTCGATGAAAGCAAGAAGTTAATGTTTCACGCACAAAGGCTGGAAGCATGGAGGGATGTTGCAAGAAGGATTGTCCATGAAATTAAAAATCCGCTTACTCCTATACGGCTTTCAGCCGAGAGAATTCAAAACAGATACCGTGAAGGTAATCCCGACATAAGCAATATAATCGCTTTGGGCACTGAAACGATAATTGAAGAAGTAAAAGTATTAAACAGAATATTAAACGAATTTTCCGGATTTGCAAGGCTGCCGGAAATGCGCGGCGAATACCGCGATATTAATCCGGTTATTGAGAACTGCGTTAATTTTTTTATGGGGCACGATGAAGTATCGTTTCATGTAAGTCTTGACGATTCAATACCAAAACTTTTTATAGACAAGGTTTTGTTAAGACAGGCATTGACAAATATTATACAGAACTCGGTTGACGCGCTCGGCAGAAGCGGAAACATATTTGTAAAATCGGAATATGCCGACAAGGTTCACGGAATTGCGAAAGTATCAATCAGGGATGACGGACCCGGAATTGACGAGGAGAATCTGGAAAAAATATTTGATCCGACATTTTCAACAAAGATTACGGGGACCGGGCTTGGGCTTGCTATAGTGGAGAAAATTATTCTTGAACATAACGGCAGAATATTTTTTCATTCGGTTAAAGGCAAAGGAGCTGAATTCGTAATTGAGCTTCCTGTTCTGGAGGATATCAATGGCAAAAATATTACTGGTTGACGATGAAATCAACATTGTAAAAACGCTTTCAGCCATTTTGCAGGATGAAGGTCATGATACGTATTCAAGCGAAAACGGCAAAGGTGCCATCGATTTTTTAAGCAGGAACGAATGCGATCTCGTTTTTCTGGATGTCTGGCTGCCGGATATCGACGGGACGCTGGTTTTAGAAAAGATCAGACAGTCGAATCCTGAGGTCGCAGTGATTATGATATCAGGGCACGCCTCCATTGATGTTGCTGTAAAATCCACGAGAATGGGCGCTCTGGATTTTCTCGAAAAGCCTTTATCCATGCAGAGAGTAATAACTTCGCTGAATAATGCCCTTGAGCGCGTTATGCTGAAAAAAGAAAACATAAGGCTCAGGAAAGAAGCGATAGTAGAAGATGAGATGATCGGCGAAGCCGACGGGATAAAGGAAGTCCGCAATATAATTGAAACAGCTGCAGGAACAAACGCCAGGGTGTTTATTACGGGCGAAAACGGGACTGGAAAAGAGCTGGTAGCAAAGGCAATTCATAAAAATTCAAAGAGATCTTCCAAACCTCTGATAAAAGTAAACTGTGCTGCTATTCCTGATGAGCTTATCGAGAGCGAGTTATTCGGCCATGAAAAGGGCTCCTTTACCGGAGCATCGAACAGAAGACTCGGGAAATTCGAGATTGCGAACGGGGGCACAATTTTTCTTGATGAGATTTGCGACATGAGCGCAAGCGCGCAGGCAAAGGTGCTCCGGGTTCTTCAGGAGCAGCAATTCGAACGCGTCGGGGGCAATGACCCGGTAACGGTAGATGTAAGAGTAATTGCAGCCACAAACATTGACGTGAAAAAGGCTATTGAAGAAGGCAGGTTCAGGGAAGATCTTTATTACAGGCTGAACGTTATTCCAATTCATGTGCCGTCGCTCGCGGAAAGGAAAGAAGACATACCGGTTCTTACAAAATATTTTCTTAATATATTTTCCAAGGAACACGGGCTTGGAGAAAAGGAAATGACAGATGATGCCATGAATTTCCTGATCAAGCATAACTGGCCTGGCAATGTGCGCGAACTTAAGAATATAATTGAACGTTTAACTATAATGGTGCAGTCGGATGTAATCGATAAAGATGATATTGCAAGGCATATCGGATCATACGATTATGAAGATGTGATGTCAGGAGACACATCCACGCTTAAACAGGCAAGAGAGGAATTCGAGAAAGAGTATATAATCAGAGCCTTAAAGAAAAATAATAATAACATCAGCTCAACCGCCAGGGAGCTTGGAATAGAAAGAACTAATCTTCACAGAAAAGTGAAGCAGTATGATATCAATGTAGATAAGATATAAATAAGGAAAAAATCAGTCAATGACAGATATCTTATTTTATGACGGCATTTCGCCTGTGCCGAAAAACGGTAAAATGATACCGTATACAGACAATATTCAGATTGAAACACAAAGCGAATCCGGCGCCAGGGAAACCGTTTATGTTAAATACAGCGAAATTACAGAGATTTCAAAAACAGGAGATAAATCCGATATTAAATTCGCGGGGACGGATGAAAACTGCGCAAACAGGCTTATAGTTTTCAGCGATCTAAAAACATATGAAATAATATACAGGAACTGGAGTTCGAATAAACAAAACTTTTTTTACGCTGCGTTTGTAAAACTTTCGGGCCTTTCGAATTTTAAAAAGGCAGCCCTTGCCCTTATTGCCGCTCCTGTTGCAATTCTAATTATAATGCAGATCCTGAACAGGACATATATTTTTTTTCCGCTGTCTGTCGACAGAGAACTCGGTTCCAGAGCAGGCGAGATCTTTTTAAAGGACGCAGCAGTTGTTAAAAACAGAAAAGCGCAGCATTTTATTGAAGATTTAACGAAAAAAATTGCCCCGAAAGATACCGTTAATAACTACAAGATATTTATTATAAAGAATCCTGAAATCAACGCCTTTTCGCTTACTGACGGCAGCTTATTAATATACACCGGATTAATAGACCGGACAGAAACACCTGAAGAACTTGCAGGCGTTCTTGCTCATGAGATAAGCCATGTTGAAATGCGGCACGGGCTTCGGCAATTAATTCGCGTTCTGGGGATCAGCTATTTAATATCATCTGTTGTAGGCGCAGGGATCGAGGGACTTGAGATACCGGAAACAATAAGCGAAATAGCCAATATTGCCATTTATAATAAATATTCCCGTGAATTTGAAAAGGAAGCGGATCTGAACTCAGTTAAACTTCTTCAAAATGCATGCATAAGTCCGGACGGGATAATGAAATTTTTTGAAAGATTAAATAAAAATAAAAATATGCCTGCTGTTTTAAGCTGGTTTAATTCGCATCCGAGTTTCGACAGCAGAATTAAATATTTAACCGATGAAATAAAGCATACAAAAACTTCACAGAGTAAAAAACAATTCCTTATGTCTAAAAATGAATGGGAAGCGCTTAAAGTCAGTCTTAACAGGGAAGGCAAATAAAATTATTTTATATTATTTGCTTTTGCGAATTTAATATAATAATCTTCGTCTATTCTTTTCATTGTTCTTATTATCTCTGCTTTAATTCTTTTATCAGAGGTTTTATATTCTTCCGAAATAAATTTCAAAACATCGGATTTATCGGATGAATATCCGAATATCCAGATAATGACAGGTTTAATGAAGTCCGATTCTTTTCCGTATCTTTCAATTAATAAATCCGTATCTATTAAATTATTATCCAGAAGAGAATAATAGCCTTCCAGCCTGAGCAATTCATCGCTGCTGTACAGCAGCTTTGCGGTATATATATATTTAAAAGGAGGTCTGTAAAACAACAGTGCAGTTCTGCTGCCTTTAAAAATACCTGTAATGATTTGCGAGCCTATAATGCGTCCAATGCCAAAACCGGAAACCAGAATGAAAATAAAAACAAGCGCAGCTATCAGCCTTTGCTTTGTTATTTTATTCTTAAACTGCTTTAATCTTTCAGGTAAATCAGTCGCCATAATTTAAACTATATTTTAGCTTTACACTATAATCATCTGATCAAATTTCTTGACAAATGAATAGCTCATTTATACAGATTGAGCAGAATCATGGCAATCTTAAATTGCTGTTTAAAAATATTTTAGCTAATTCTTGAATTATCTTGCGAAATAGACTCTAGACCGTAAATTATATTACAAGTGAATTTTGGAGAAAGATATGGAAGCGCTTTTATCTGCAAAGATACCCGGAGTAAAAAAGAATTTCAGCGGTAAAGTAAGGGACGTATATAAAGTAGACAAAGAGCATCTGTTAATCGTATCAACAGACAGGTTATCTGCTTTTGATCATGTGTTCCCTAATGGTATCCCAGGTAAAGGCATTATTTTAAATACAATATCGAATTTATGGTTTTCAAATATAACTTTTGTAAAAAATCATATTGTTGAGACAAACTTTGCCAATTTCCCGAAACCGTTTTGTAATTTTCCGGAACTGCTTAAAGGTAGATCGGTAATTGTAAAAAAGGCAAAAAGAATCGACTTTGAATGCGTGGTCAGAGGCTATATAATAGGAAGCGGATGGAAGGACTACAATGAGACCGGCAAAATATGCGGGATTAAACTGCCGAAAGGGCTTAAGATGGCAGAGGAACTCGGCTCGCCTATTTTTACGCCTGCTACAAAATCGGACAGCGGGCATGATATGAATGTATCTATAGAAATTATGCAGAAAAAACTAGGTTTCGATATTGCAGGCAGTCTTGCGGAGTTAAGCCTTAAAATATATGATTACGGCAGAACAAAAATGAAAAAAGCAGGCATATTGCTTGCCGATACCAAACTGGAATTCGGAATACTGAACAAGGAAATAATTCTGATTGATGAAGCAATGACACCGGACAGCTCGCGATTCTGGGATAATTCAACTTATAAAACAGGAGAGTCCCCTGCAAGTTTTGACAAGCAGATAATAAGGGATTACCTTGAAACTACAGACTGGGATAAAAATTCCCCTCCGCCTTCTTTGCCGGATGAAATAGTAAACAAGACCAGGAAAAAATATGAGGAAATCCTTCAAAAAATAAAGTCGGTTTTATAAAAAATATTTAATTCTTAAACAAGCTAGTAATTTAATCAAGTTAAGGACTCCTTTTTTCGATAATATTACAGCGGATATTGCTTTGGCAGTATAAAAAATCGGGAGGAGTTAATGGCATTACCTCAAAAGAGCCCATATAATCAATATAAACAGACTGAAATAAACACTGCAAACCAGGGAAAACTTATTGTAATGTTGTACGACGGAGCAATTAAGTTTTTAAAGGCTGCAGTTGAAAATATGAATGTCAAAACTTACGATGTAGTAAACACAAACATTATAAAAGCCCAGGATATAATAACAGAACTTCTTCTTTCTTTAAACATGAAGGATGGCGGAGAAATTTCTTCGAATCTTTTTAATTTGTATTTATATTTCAAAAAAAGGCTTTTGGAAGCAAATATCCAGAAACAACCGGATATAATTCAGGAAGTGATCGTCCACATGAGCCTGCTGAGGGATTCCTGGAATAAAGTTTCTGCAAAAGAAAGCCCCACAGATAATACAAATATCACAAAAAAAGGAAGTTTTAGTATTGAGGGATGATTTATCCGGTCTGTTCGGAAGATTGCTTTCTCTGTATAAAGAAAAACTGCGCTGTATTGATACATTAAAATCCAACGAAATTAATTTGCGATATTTGCTGCAATCCGGCAATGAGTCCGGCATTCCGGACGCGCTCCTGGCCGATGATGAAATATTTATCCGGCTGGATTCCGTTGAATTCGACATTCGATCCATTACGGAACTAATCTGCAGAACAACCGGAATAGTCATAGCTAAATTCGAAGAATATTTTCTCGGCAGAAATGAAGATCCGTTACCTGAGATAAAAAGATTTAAAACCGAGATTGATATACAGCTGTCTGTTCTTATAAAAGAGAGGGACATGCTGATACATGATATGGAAAAAAAGCTCGCGGATTTAAAATTGGATATTCGGGCTTTTAAAATAATACGAAATTACAAAAGCGATTAACCGTTAAAAGTCTATTACGTCCTGCTTTTGATGCTTCGTAAATAAGCGTAAATAAATCTGTTTATATCGCCGTCAAGAACGCCTGCAGTGTTTCCGGTCTCTTCATCCGTCCTGTGGTCTTTCACAAGAGTATACGGATGAAAAACATAAGACCTTATCTGATGCCCCCACGATATTTCCTTTTTCTCGCCCAGCATTTCCTGCTTTTCGGTTTCGCGTTCCTTCTTTCTTAAATCATATATTTTTGATTTTAATACTTTCATGGCAAAGGCTTTATTTTTGTGCTGAGATCTTTCGTTCTGGCACTGCACTATTATGCCTGTGGGCATATGAGTGATGCGCACTGCCGAATCCGTAGTGTTTACGTGCTGGCCGCCTGCTCCGGAAGAACGGTATGTGTCTATGCGCAGGTCGGTTTCGTTTATTTCGATATCAATGTCGTCCGGCAGTTCGGGAATAATTTCAACAGAGGCGAATGATGTGTGCCTGCGCTTGTTGGCATCGAACGGAGAAATCCGGACCAGCCTGTGAATGCCGCGTTCGCTTTTCAAATGGCCGTACGCGTAATCGCCTTTGATGAGCACTGTAACGCTTTTTATGCCAGCTTCCTCGCCGGGAGTATAATCGATCGATTCAATCCCAAAACCATTCTCGTCCGCCCAGCGCAGGTACATTCTGTAAAGCATGAGAGCCCAGTCCTGGGACTCGGTTCCTCCAGCTCCCGGATGAATAATAATGAACGCATTGTTTATGTCGTTCTCTCCGGAAAAAAGCTCAATGGTTTCCAGGTTGTTAAACCTTTTAATGACTTGCTCCAGCTTTACAGATGCTTCTTTCAGCAGGCTTTCGTCCAATTCCGAAATTGCCATTTCGATCATTTCCCTCTCATCGGAAATGTCCTTGATCAGCTTATCCCACGGCTCTATTCTCTTTTTCAGCCTGCTTATTTTAAGGTTTGCTTCAGTCGATTTTTCCTGGTTTTTCCAAAATTCTCCTTTATATGTTTCCTGCTCCAGTTCTTTCAGATCTTTTTTTAAGCTGTTAATATTTAAAGATTCAAACAAATGCAGCGCCTTCTCGTAAATATTATTCAGCTCTTTTGAGATTTCCCTGTAATCGCGCTCTGCCAATTTATTGTACCTTGAAATTCATTATGGTTACTTCTAAAATTTAAATTTTGATGTAACCATTGGGAACGAATCAGCGTAAAAATCAGGTTTTTTTATTTGAGGAAACAATAAAAAACCTGATTTTTCGAGGTTCCCTTATTATAATTATTCGTTACTCAAAGAAGGAATCGCTGGTAAAACGGGTAAATTATTTTAGATTTTTGTCTACAAAAAAATATTAATACTGCGCAATAAGACTCTTAAATAAGAGGGAGAGTGGATATTGATTTTCATATAAACATATCTTTAAAAGAGATCAATTCAAGTTTTCCTACTTTATATGCTTTAAACCTGCTTTCTGCTTCATCTGCCTACGCTTTTTCTATATTTGGATCCGGTATATCCAGGCTTTTTATTAATGCTTCAATAACAATAAATTTTTTCACAGGTTTAAGCTTTAATGGTTTATCAATAATTGTTCTTGAGTTAAGCTTATATTATTCCTGTTATTATAGAGTAGATTATTTATTTGTTAATCCTGCTTGCAAAAAAAATATGTGTATTTTTATTTTAAGAAGGTATTTTATAAAAGAATATTTGTCAATAAATTTAGAATATAATATTTTTTTACTTTTTTTAAATCTTAAAGAAAAATTTTGTCACTTTAAGACTGTTTATTGGGCTATATACACAGGAAGGGCAGACACATAGGTCTGCCCCTACGGTTATAATAAATCGAAGGAGACTTTGCAGGGAGAATTTTTTCTCCCCCGATCGATTAACACAAATCTATTTTAGTATGCGAGACATACTTTCCTGCATTCCTGTACTCAAACTCACTACTGGGAGAGGGGCCGGGGGTGAGGTCAAATTTAAACGGAGGTTATATTATGTTGAACTGGTTTAAGAAAGAAAGCAAAGTTTTAAGAAAGAAAATTACGACAAGAGTGCTGGTAATAGCACTCGCTATAATTGCGTTCGCAGTAAGCGGGACTGTGTTGATGGCAGGATGGCTTGATGATAATCCAACAACTCCGGGTCAAGTTATTAATACCGATCCACCAACAGGCAATGTTAGTGAAAAAAATACGTTGTATGCAAAGACACTAAGAACTTATGGCAGCGGAGTGTTATGGCTTTCAAAAAGAGATAGTCAAAGTGGAGGAGGGATAATTTGGGAGGGTGCAGATACTTATCAAGGTTGGACTCAAGAAGTAGTTCAAAACTGTTTACGGTTTTTTTCTCATGATAATACAAATGCTGATAATTTTATTATTTATTCAAATGGTAATGTTAGAACAAAAGGTGTTCATACTTCTCAAAGTTACGCTTGCTCCTCAGACGTCCGTTACAAAAAAGACGTTTCAACATACTCAAACGCTTTAGAGAAAGTGCTTGGACTTCGCGGTGTGAGCTATTTCTGGAAAACAGACGAATACAAAGACAAGAATTTCAGCAAAGACAAACAGCTGGGATTTATTGCACAGGAAGTGGAAAAAGTAATACCCGAACTAGTGTACACGGACGACAAAGGCTTTAAGACAATGAGCTACGACAGGCTTACTGCAGTTCTCGTGGAAGCAGTAAAAGAGCTAAAGGCACAGAGCGACGCGAAGATAAGCGTGCTTAGCAAAGAGAACGCAGAGTTAAAGCAAAGGCTCGCGAAGCTGGACGCTGTCGTAGCAGACAGGCTGGCTAAGCTGGAAAAGGCGGTGGAGAAGCAACAGCTGGCGCAGAAGTAAAGATGAAATTACTGTCTAGCATGTAGGGGCACGGCTTGCCGTGCCCCTACATGGCAAATTAAATCTTACAGATAGCCCACGGTTTTGTAGGCCGTGGGCTTTATATTGCGGAGTTATACAACAAAATCGGTTTTCAATAAAAGAACAATGCTGCCGAAAGGCAGCATTGTTCTTTTATTAAGAATAAAAAATATTCTTTGACAATTTTATAAATATTTCTTAAGTTAATATATAATTATAGAGGGAAAAATGATTAACTCGGAAATACAAAAAGAAATAATAAATGATTTAAGTAATCTTCCAATTGAATTACAAAAAAAAGTTAAAGAATTTACGCATACTTTATTGCTTACAAAATCGAAAGGTATTCCGGGACGGGATATATTAAAATTTTCCGGAATAATCGATGATAATAATGCTGAAGAATTACGTAAAATAATCGACGAAGGCTGCAGTAAGGTTGATTATAATGAATGGTAAATATTTGCTGGATACGAATATTGTTATCGACCTTTTTAATGGGAAAAAGCAAATAACAAATTTGCTGGAAACTATTCCTCAAATATTTATTTCAAATATTACTATTGGTGAACTTTATTATGGATCGTTTAAGTCCAGGCAAAAAGATGAAAATATAAAAAAAATAGAAGAGTTTGTTATTAATTCCTCAATACCTGATTCTAATATTGATACATCAAAAATATATGGACTTACTAAAAGTGAATTAAGTAAAAAAGGAAAACCTATCCCGGAAAATGATATCTGGATTGCCTCAATAGCTATACAATATTCGTTAACATTACTATCAAAAGACCTGCACTTTAAACATATTGAAAATCTCTCCTCAGAAATATTGTAAATATATTTTATTCTAAAACATATAGGCACGTCAGTACAGGAAGTGGAAAAAGTAATACCCGAACTAGTATACACAGACAGCAAAGGCTATAAGACAATGAGCTATGACAGGCTGACTGCTGTTCTCGTGGAAGCAGTAAAAGAGCTGAAGGCGCAGAGCGACGCGAAGATAAGCGCACTTAGCAAGGAGAATGCTGAGTTAAAGCAAAGGAAAGGCTTGCGACGCTGGATGCTGCCGTTGCAGACAGACTTTCTAAGCTGGAAAAAGCGGTGGAGAAGCAAAAGCTGGCGCAGAAATAAAGACCCCCTTGGCCGCTTCGCGGCCATTCCCCTACTCCGCCTTTAGCTCTGTACCTTCGGCCTTAATAATGGGGAACAATCATTGCTGATACGGGAAATATGTGACTGGCGCAAGATAATTGCAAACAATCGGATTTATACAATTAAATCGGTTTTCAATAATAGAACCCTTTTCAATTGTCATTCAAGATTGAAGAATTTATTCAGGTTCAATACCTTAATTGTATCCTTTACTTTTGAAGTTAAGTTTATTAAGGACATCTTTTTTTGCGATCCTTCCATAAACTGTACAAAATTAACAAGCATGGCAATGCCCGCTGAATCGAGATATTTGACTTTTGCTAAATCAATAATTATTTTTTTATCTGGCTTTATCGATACAGCATTTTTTAAATCCTTTAAAATAGTCACAGCATTGTTGTTACTAATTGTTTCTTCAAGTATTGTAATTAAAAATTCTTTGTCTGTATTAACTGAAATCATCGTACCTGCTTTGTAATATTAATTTAAAATATTTCATTATATTTTTGATAAATTTAGTAACAAATTTATATCGATCCGTTAAACGATACATATATAATATTTATATACAGTAAAAAAATAAATAATTCAATCGAATTTTCTATAAATATTCAATTTAATAAATTTCATTATCACTTTGACAATTTAAACAAGCGAACATTATCTTCATGCAGTATCCATTGATACTTGCCATCATAATGAGATTTATGCGGCATAGCTAGAGTATCTATTGTATCAATAAGACTTAAGTCCAACGGATTAACTATTTTTACATTTGCATTTGAGTTATCGGTAATCCAGATATACTTGCCGTCATAATCTGCATGGCACAGCCATAAACAATCTGTAAGAGTACTGCTTTGAATAACGGCAGCAGTGGCTGTGTCTATTTTATATATATTGCCGGTCATGCATGCAGCTATTATATTGATGCCGTCAAAACATATTGCCCATACATTAGATAGTCCATTTATTACTGTAAAACTCCGATCTTCAGGTTTAATCCTGACTATAGAACCGGAAGAACTGCAGGTGACCCATAAGTAAGTTCCATCGAAACACATGTGTCGTGCGCCGTCGAGTATTATTCCCTCGTATGAATATATTTCATTTGTTTCCGGATTAATTCTGTGCAATCTTTTAGTTGTTCCTCTGTCTGCTGCCCATATATATTTGCCGTCATAAGCAAGAGCTCTGACATCATCAAATGTAGAATGATCTTCCCATTCACTTTCCAGAGAATTTTTATTTATTTTTTGGAGATAAAAACTGCCAATACCTGCGGCGCCAGTGGAGCCGCCTGCTGTCCATAAATAATCTCCAACCAGTACCATTCGATATGCTTTTTGGGGGATGGCTTTGTAAATTAGTTCATGTGTACTTATATTGATCTTATATAAATAAGCATTAGGAGGATTTGCAAATCCTCCAATATACAAGTATTCACATTCCTGAGCAAAACTGACACTGCCTGTTTCACTGGGGCCGTTCAGATTAATATATGTTTCGGAGGAATAGAAGTATGGCTGGCATTTCGGGGTTTGCTGTATTTCAGAATCATTGGTATTATTGCTGCAGAAGCAAAGACTTGCGAAAAATAAAATAATTATAATCGGGATAAATTTCTTCATTATCTTCTCCGGATACTAATTTTATTATTATAAAGTATATCTTTTTAATATAATAATAAAATTAAGAAATACAAAAAAAAGATATAAAATTTTTGTAATAATTGAGGGTTGGAATAATGATGCCAATTACAAATTCATTATAATATCAACAAGCTGATCAGCTCCGTTTTCCTCGAAGTAGTTTTACTATTCTAACAAATGTTTGACATAAATAAGATATTTTAAAGAATAACTTGAAGAAGCACTTTTCTAAAAGGATATTAAATATGCCGCAAAAAATCCTCCTCATCCCAAACATGCCTTTCTGGTCGGTTGATAAATGTGCTAAAGATCTGATTAAATATAATAAATCTGATCTGGTGATAGATGTTATGTATTTTAATGAATTTATTGATAATTGGGAAAAAATATCAGTTAAATATGATTTAATATATCCGATGGTAAATAAACTTTTTTACGACTTTTTAGCAAGGAATATTCCTGTGAACAAGGCTATTACTGGAGTTTTGTCTTATACGTCGTGGGATAATCAAAAAACATTACCTCCGGGAAATAATGTAAAGCCTCCGAAAAGTGATATTAAAAAACTTCGTAAAGCTGCAGGAGTAAATACTATATGCCGGAAGCTATGGGATTTATTCAGTCCGCATATTCCAATAGTTCATACTAAATATACATGTGATCTTGAAAAATTCTATCCTGATAAATTTATAAAAAATAGAAAATTAGTTGTTGGGTGGGCTGGGAGTTTGACTAATAACGGATTGATAAGAGGAGTTCATGATATTATAAAACCTGTGTGCAGCAGATTTGATGAAATAGATCTGAAAGTTCAATGTGTAGAAGAAATGTGGATAAAAGATGATGATATAATGCGTGAATTTTATAATAGTCTGGACCTGTATATTTGTGCGTCAAAAAGCGAAGGTGCTCCGCGTCCGGTTTTGGAAGCTGCCGCATGCGGAGTGCCGACCTTATCCGTTGATGTCGGTATTGTACCTGAACTTATTGAGAATAATGTGAACGGTTTTATTGTGGAAAGAACGCAGGAAGCATTTTTTAATAAGTTAAAGTATATTATTAAAAATAAAGACATGCTTCCGGAAATGGGAATGAAAGTCAGAGAAAAGATGGAAAAAGAATTTAATTGGAAAAATATTATACACCAATGGACGGATTTTTTTAAAAAAGCTATTAAATTAAGGCATTGGGAAGAAAAATAATTTTTTAAAATATTTAGAATCAATATTTTCTGAATATGGATTAACTTGCACTCCAGAAAAAATTAAAAGCTCCTGTGCCGGTTCCAGATGTCCCATATGTTTCCCAGTTTGATCCGGAAATGTCATCAAAAGCTACTAATCTGTCTAATGTTTCATCCTTTTCATCTGTTATATAAATTTTTCTATTTGTTAAAGCAACGAATCGTCTGGGACCATAAAAATCGTCACTCGTATTTAAAGGATTTTCAAGTAATGATTGCTGATTTTGAAGATTTGTATCCAGGCTGAAAACATAATTACTGGCCGGAGTCCAGTTATAATAAGAAGAAACGTATACAGAATTTCCCTTAATATGGATATCAAATAAATTTGTGAAGCTGTTTTGATAAAAAGCTAATACCTGCTGGGTAGTCGGATTATATTTAAATACAGTTTGTACTGGTGCCAAAGAAGTATTATCCAGTCCAGCAATATATAACACTCCGCTATCATCTACAGTAATTCCAAATATAGATGTAATTTGATAATTAACATTTACATTTGAAGTTATATTTAATCCGGTCTCATTATTACCATCAAGATCAGATCTATATAAGATATAACTGGCTAGAGTATCAGATACTGCATAATATACAAAATCATTATTTCTGTCGACAGCTATGGCAGTAATCCCATAATCATATTCAGGCTCTGAAAAGTTAGTATAATTTGTTCCTGATATATTATCAACTCTTAATACACAATTTACACCCATTCCGCTTCCGCCATAATTATTTGCAATAAATATTCTGCCGTTTGAATCAAAATCAATATCATATGGGCGAAATTGAGTTGATGCTGTAAATGGATCAGTAGTACTTAAAGCTGCAACATTTGTACCGGTCAATGCAGTCCAGCCAGTAACTGCCATCCCATCAATCTGCACAATTCTTTGATTCAGATAATCCGGTATCACAATCTTCGTCTCGTAAAGCCCCATGGTAATCGGTATATCAACAGTTTCCCCGCCAGCAAGATCGCGTGTTGCTGCTCCGCGCAAAGTAGCGCTGGCAGTGTACGCTAGCACTTCGAATGTGCGCGCGCTGCCGGACGGGACTTCTACGGTAATGGAATCTGGCAAAGGGAGTGTTGTATAACTCTGCGTGATTGTATCCATGCCGGAACCGGTAATGTTAAGCGTAAGCGAAGTAATGTGCGACGGCGCGCTCTGCGCTTCGGCGTTCTTAGCAAAGAAGCATAACACGCGGTCGAGAATGGAGCTTTCGGGAACATTAAAGGCTGCCTTGTTGTTCAGACCAAGATTTATGCGGATTGTTACGCTTGAAGTGCCTTCGGGTGAGCAGGTGAGAATCGATATTGATATTATAATTGCTAAAATTAATATTATTATAAAATATTTATTTTTCATAACTGCACCTCGAATACTTATTCTGTAATCTCATTTTAGTAATCAATAAACGCTTAATTAAGAGCTATGTCCAATACATTATTAAAATATATATTTAATATATTATTGTCAATAATGTATACTATTATTCCTGATAAATAGATATTTGAGAAATCTGATAATTTTTTTAAAGATAATATAGTAAATATATAAAAACAGTTTAAAAGAAAAATTATCTTAGGGATTGAATCATTTATAAAATAAATTGACTTTTATAATTATAATTAATATATCTATATTACTGCATAAATTATTATACCGAATCTGCATATTTATTTTTCCTGTGATAAACAAATGAAAAAACTCTGTAAAATAGGAGAATTTTTATGGCAAAAAGAAAGAAACTAATAATCGATAAAAAATTTCAGTTTAAGACTATTTTTAAAATAATCGGAGTTGTTTATTCAATAATTGCGATTGTAGTAATTGCAATAGTTATAAACGCAGCTTCGAATAATAAAAAGCTTTCTGAGATTATGGAAAGACAGAAGACGGCTATCCAGATACAGAAAGATGTTCAGTCTGCTCTAAGAGTATTATCCAAAGAGAAAAACTGGAAGACCATGAAGCTGGCCGGTGATGAAATATCAAAAAACATTGAATTTAACCTGGAAGCAATAAATAAGAATTCAGATGCAATAAACAGCATAGCGCAAAATAATTCAAAACTGCTGTATGGAATTATTCTTTTCAGTTTAGTACAGGCTGTTGTTATGTTTTTCTTGCTTATCAGAACAACTCACCAGATATCAGGGCCTATCTACCATATTTCCGCATATATAAGGGAGATTATAAATGGGAAATATCCTGATATCAGGCCTCTTAGAAAGAACGATGAATTAAAAGAATTTCATGAGCTTTTTGCGCAGATGGTGGAATCATTAAAACAGAAAAAGAAGCGGAAAAAAGGATAAGGGCGAAAGTTAGACTGGCTATCTGGTATTGAAGAAGTAGTTATGATCTGTTAAGTGATGAATTCGCTTCTTCAATACTGTGGAAAGGAAAAACTCCGCGTTTGCATACAGGCGGTGACAATCTGAATCCGATCTCGAACAACCGGGCAATTCGCTTAAAGTATACAGCATCCGGATTATATGTCCATAAAGCGCGTCTTGCATCTTCAAAGGATTTATATTTATATATAGGCATTATTTTTCTTCATTTTTTTGTTTTATAATATTTTGCAGAAAAATAGAATCTTCTTTATCAATAGGCCTTACAGTATCTTTTTTCATAGCATACAGGGTTTCTGCACTGGCTATTCGAACGCGAAGTCCATTAATTACTTTTTCAGTATATTCCAGATCGTCGTATTTAAAAGCTTCCCCAAGACTGCAAAGAATATCTATATAAAATCCATCCGGCGAACCATATCTTATAACAGGATACTCTTTTAACATTTCCGGATTTATTTCGTTAATGCTTTCATCGGCAAAAACTGATAAAAGTGCGTGTTTAAGGCGGGAAATATTATTATCATCCTGTTTTATAAACAAGTCAATATCTTCCGTTAGCCTGGGTAATCCATATAGGATTATGGCAAATCCGCCGATTAAAATATATTCAACTTTTTCTTTTTCGAGCGCTTCCAGAATCTCCATAAACCTGCTGAAATAATCCATATTTGCTTATATCCCTCTAATCATTGTTATGGTACATTTTCAATAAGAGTCAAGATTATTTTGCCTTCTCGGTCAAATTAAGGGATTAGTTTTTCTTTTAAATATGAATTTGTTCGTAAGTAATGTGACGGTTTACAATGATTTAATTTATAGGATAATAATAAAAATAATGGATAAATTTACAAATTCATTATAATATCCACAAGCTGATCTGCTCCGTTCTCGTCGAAATAATATTCCTGGCAGTTCTGCACTCGCCAGAACTGATCCTCAAATTGTCTTGGAACTGGCTCAAAGATCGCCTCTTTGTTAAAATAGATTATTTCCCAGAAGGCATTATATCCGGCACCGCTTACTATAAAATCGAATGCGTTAAAGTAGTCTACTATCGGGAAGTAGCTTTTATCCGAATAATTTGTGGAATACAGCATCTGATATTCTGTGTCTGTGAGATAGGAATATTTTTTTTTAATCGCTTCGTATTCGCCCGGTTCGCCATTGTATGCAAGAAGGCATACAGAACGTTTATTTTTAATACCTAGTTTTTTTAATGCTTTATCACGCGTGAAAATTTCGTCTCTGTTTCTGATGATAAGCGGATTTAATTGCCGCATTTCTACTGTGCTTTTAAATGGTTCTGTTGCAAAAATTAAATCAAAATGATCCGGATTAAAGACTAATTTTTGATCCGGAAGAGGAATTGAGAAGTATTTATCGGAAACCTGGCGACAGAGAAGAATTTTTTTACAGTTCAATTCATGGATGAAATTGCAGGTCATAAACCAGATAAGATCAAACAGGATAACATCGGGTTTAATTTTTTCCAGTATTTTATAAAGCGAAGATATATGATAATCCTTTTTTAAAAGTATTTCTTCATTTTCAACCGGGATTTTAAAAAATTTTATTTCATTTGAAAAAAATTCAAAGTCAGAACTGTGTATAATGGAGTAATCACATTGAATACTTTTTCTCTTAAAAGCATTGGCTATTGCAATGCCGGTAATGACGCGGCCGGAACCGGTAATGCCTGAAGTATAATAGACGATTTTCACAAATCAGCAGACATGATAAAAATCGAACATTCCAACACCTGAGCCATAAATGCCGTAGGTGCCCCAATTTGATCCTGCAATATCATCCATATTGATCAATTTAGAGCTATTATTACCAAGTGAGGCTTCATCAACAATAGTGATTTTTCTATTTAATATTGCCACGAAATGACTTGCTCCGTAAAAACTTCCTTGAGTTGTACTCAATGCGTAAGTCCCATATCCATGTATTAATGCTAAGGTATTCAAATCAAGTTGAAGTATTTGATTGTCAGTGCCTGAGGATGTAAGATTCGCGACGTATAAATAGGGTGGTTTTACTAGCACATGCATCGCAGTTTTCATGGTTATAGTATCGTCATTAAAAGTTATTTCGGATTCAGAAGAGGGATTATATTTACTTATCTGGCTTACCGGAGCTCCTGCTGCGTGATGTGAAATATAGAGTATCCCGTCACTATCAACTGCAAGACCACTAATTGTACCAATCGATGTAAAAGTTAATGGAGATATCCCAGTTCCATCAAGATTACATCTGTATAGCGCACTTGTGGTAGCATAGTATATATAACTTAAATTTCTGTCAATTGCTATAGCATATACATCGGGATTACTGTCATTTAATATTAATTCCCAACTATTTGATGTATTATTAATATGATTTAATCTAAACATTTTAGGCGGCCCGGCTGTTGCACCTGGATTACATATATATATCCTTCCATTTGAGTCGAAATCAATATCATACGGGCGGCAATAACTAATACTGCTTGGGCTCGTTAAATTCGAAGCATTTTTTTCAATCCATCCGTTTCCATCCATATCATCAATTTGTACAATTCTACTATTCATATAATCAGGAACTATAATTTTCGTCTCATAGAGCCCCATTGTTACAGGAATAGTAACTGTTCCGCCGGTTAAGTTGCGCGTTGTTGCTCCGCGTAAAGTAGCACTTGGTGTGTACGCGAGCACTTCGAACGTGCGTGAGTTGCCGGACGGGACTTCTACAGTAATGGTGTCCGGCAAAGGGAGCGTTGTATAGCTTTGCGTAATAGTATCCATGCCGGAACCGGTAATGTTAAGAGTAAGCGAAGTAATGTTTGAAGGTGCTGCTTCCGCGTCCTTTGCAAAGAAGCGCAACACGCGGTCGAGAATGGAGCTTTCGGGAGTGTTAAAAGCAGACTTGTTTCCCAATCCGAGATCAATAGTGATTGTGACTTTTGAGACGCCTTCGGGGGAACAGCCAAGTAGCGTAAAAGACAATATGAATGCAAAAAGTAATATTCCGAAAATAGATTTGTTTTTCATAAAACTACCTCGAGTAATTTTAAAAGGATTTATAGTAAATGCTGTAAATATTCATTTTGGAAGGGAAAGAAGGTCTTTTTAATAATATTAATTATTTTTATAATATATATTTAATTTCAGTACAAAAATATATCTATAATGCATTATTGTCAATAATGTTGAATAAATAAATATATCAAATTATCTAATGAAAAAGTCAGTCATCTTGAGTAATTATTATATTGACAGTATATATAAAATAGGTATATTTATTATACTATGGAATTCGAATTCGATTTGAATAAAAGTAATATCAATAAACAAAAGCACGGCATTAATTTTATCGAAGCGCAAGTACTTTGGGATGATCCTGATTTAATGGAAATACCTGTAAAAACAAGCGATGAGCAAAGATTTTTAGTTATCGGCCGGATTGCGGATAAAATATGGTCAGGAGTAATTACTTACAGGAACGAAAACATCAGGATTATTTCTATACGGAGAGCAAGAAAAGAAGAGGTTGATATATATGAAAGCTAAAGAATTTGATAAATTATTTGATGAAAATCAGGATATTTCTCAATATCTTGATAAATCAAAAGCAAGAAGGCCGGAGCAGGAACAAAAAAGAGTAAACGTGGATTTCCCGATCTGGATGATACATCAGCTGGATAAAGAGGCAAAGAGGCTTGGGGTACCGCGTCAATCTATTATTAAAGTCTGGGTGGCTGAACGCCTCGAAAATAAAACTTAATTCCGCGCTTTTTTGTAATTGTTAAATATGAGAGAAGAAATAATTACACATTCCGAACAGGAAACATTCGATTGGGCAATGAGGCTTGGAATGTCGGCCGGGACTGGAAGCGTATTTGCGCTTTGCGGAGAGTTGGGCACTGGCAAAACTATAATCGCAAAGGGAATAGCCAAAGGCCTCGGCATTGACGAGGATATAACAAGCCCGACTTTTTTAATGATGGAAGTGTACGAAGGAAAATTAAAGCTTTATCATTTTGATTTATACAGGATTGATGATGCTGAAGAGCTGAATGAGCTGAATTTTGAGGAATACTGGGACGGAGATGGCGTGTCGGTGATCGAATGGGCGGAAAAAGCAGCTGAAAAGATTCCGGCAAACGCGATTAAAATAAAGCTGGAATGGATTAGCGGCGCAGAAAGGAGAATTAACATTGAATATCCTGGTAATTGATACAGCGACATCTGTCGAAATAACCGCAGCATCGAACGGCAGCCTGGTTTCGGATCAAACAAGAACAGTAACAGAGTCTCATTCTGTGACTCTTTTCGACAGCATTGATTTGGCCTTAAAGGGAGCAGGCCTGGTAGTTAAGGATCTGGATTTGATCGCTGCTGGCATTGGCCCGGGTTCGTTTACAGGCATAAGAATTGCTGTCACAACAGCGCGGATGTTTGCCCAGCTGTTCGGCTTGCCGCTGGCAGGCATTAAGACGCATCTAATGTATGCTGTCTCAGCCGGGGGCAGCCTAAATGCCGGAGAAAATATCCTGATCGCTTTTGATGCAAAGAAAAGCAGGGTTTTCGGCGCTCTTTATGCAAAATCGGGAAACGAACTGGAACCTGTTGAAATTATCCAACCAGGTGATTATCATATTGAATATTTATTAAAGCATATAAATACAAAAGAAAAAACCGTGCTTATTGGAGACGGTTGTGAAAAATATTATTCTGAGATCAAATCCGGAATTCAAAACCAGGAATTATTAGCGGATTATAAACCGTCGGGAAAAATGATATGCAGGCTTGTTGAAAAAATATATTCAGGGAACCCGGATAACAATGATCTGAATAAAGTATTGCCTTTTTACGCGAGAAAAACAGATGCAGAGATTGTGAAGGAATCGTCAAAAAGCAGAGAGGGAATACTATAATAACATTAGAAAATTATTTTTTACTCGATTTATATTCTCTCATCAGCATGTTTTTATAATCTTTTATCATGGGATCAATCATTGAATAAAATCTCTTCATTTCGTCTGCTCTTGAAGAATTGCCTGCGAAGTCCACTCCGACAAATAAATCGTCATCATTGTCTGTATAAGTGCTTTTAATTTCCCCGTAAATAGTAATGGGCGCCTGCAGCTTAAATACGATATCGAAAACAAATCCTTTAACTTTTGAAATATATTTTTTAAGATTTTTGTCTGTTACTCTTAATTTTGCGCCTGTTTTACTGATATCAATAATTTCCTGATGGACCTGGATTAAAATGGTATTGGCATCCCTTATCCTGTCTATCAGCTTAAAAATAAGATCCTTTAACTCAAGGAGTTTATCAATAGTAAAGAGACGGGTTTTCGATATTAACTGAATATAAGCGAATGGGACAGAGTGCTCGGAATTGGTCAGATAAATAACAGGGGAAATTATTATGGATTTATATCCCTTTTCGATATTTTTTTTAACATAATTCTCCATATCAGCGCCAAGTAATTTAGGCAAATCCACAAAATCATCGCTCAATGCTCTGTGTGTTTCCGGATTCGAAATGTCCTCAATATACAATGTTTCACTTGTTTTTTTTATATGTCTTAAAATAACATCGTCGTTGTTAAGTATATCTACTTTGACAATATCGCTTAACCGTGAATTCTGGGACTGGAATTGATCGAGTAAAACTTTAATTGTCGTCGGTATGTTGTAACCCGAAATATCGATTGTTTGTTTTGATATTTTAAAGTTTGTGGCGACAACCTTTTCCTGGGATACTTTAAACCGGATTTCTTTTCTGATAGATTCAGCTCTTTTTAGCTTTTTTATACCGCATTTAAAATACCCAGGTCCTCTTACTTCCTCAACAATAAGATCGATCTCGATATATTTATCCAGCAATCCGTATAAGGAAAACTGGGAATCGGGATGAAATTCCGGATGCGTTACAACCATTAAGGTTCCATCATCCAGAAATTCATTTATTTTTACTTCGCCATAATCGGGTGCGGCTTTTATAAGCAGCGGTTTGTCATATAAAAATGACTTAATAAAAGCAAAGATCTCTTCTTTTGACTCTATCTCAAGGTCATTGAATGATCTTTCTTTTCTTTGTTTAACGTTTAACACGTGATTTGTCCGTTTTTGTTTTTTAAAATTAAGTTTAATATACTATTGCTGATAAGAGAAGGAAAAGGACAATATATGGATATATTCGGCATTTTGCGCGGTTAATTGTAAAAATATTTATAAGAGCTGTCTAATAATTATTTATGCCATGGGGTATAAAAAGATGATTTCTGTTCCCTGTTCTACTATAGCTATTATGCTGCAATGTTTTATCATACTTATAGAACTAGATTCTAACGATAAGGAATAGAGCGGATTATTTTGTCATCTCCCGCACTAGATAATATAAACTTGCGGCAAATTAAATTATTTTCTTTAGACAGCCCTTATAAAAATAAATATAGGAGCAATCCCGGTTTACTTCTTTTTCGATGGAGCTTTTTTCTGCTGAGCGGCTTTTTTTGACGCAATGGACTTGTCAATTTGCGAAACAAGCGCTTTCTCGGCTTTTAATTCAGACTCCAGCTTTTTCACTTTTTCTTTTTTTCTTTTTTGATCAGCAAGTAATTGTTTTAACGATTTTTCACCCATAAGTAATCTCACCTCTGTTTTTTATTTGTATGGCCCGTGTATATCCAAAATGATATATTAGTATTGAATATACTTTAAATTGTAGCCATTTGAGACCAACTAGCTGTTTATCAGTTAAGAGCTTACCAATTATAAACTATTAAATTATTAGCGCAAGTAAAAAATTAATTATGAAGGTTTTGATGTAAGATTATCTGATGAGTATTGCGGTTTGCTGACACTTTGATTGTACCGGATCAGATAAATTTCATTGACAGATCAAATGATTTTACGGAATGAGTAAGGGCGCCTATTGAAACAAAGTCTATTTTTAAGGCTGATATTTCTTTTAATCTGTCTTTTGTGATATTTCCCGATATTTCTATTTTGGGTTTTCCGTTTATACTGCCGATCGCTTTTTTCATAAGGTCAGTGTTCATATTATCAAGCATTATGATGTCAACTTTGCACCGTGAAGCTTCCGCGGCTTCTTCGGGCGTCTTTACCTCGACTTCTACCTTGTATTTCTTCCCGTACTTTTCACGAACGCGCGAAACAGCTTTGGTGATGCTACCGGCTGCCTGTATATGATTATCTTTTATCAGGATCATATCAAACAGGCCTATCCTGTGGTTTTTACCACCACCGCACTTAACTGAATATTTATCGAGCAGGCGAAGCCCGGGCGAAGTCTTCCTTGTGTCCAGCACGCTTATGTTGGTTTTTTGCAATTGGGATGCGATTTTCTCGGTTTCCGTGGCAATACCGCTCATTCTCTGTATAAAATTAAGACATGTCCGCTCTCCGGTCAGCAGGCTTTTTGTGCGGCCTTTTATCTTAATGACTTTTTCTCCTTTGCTGACTTCTTTCCCGTCTTTTTTCTGAATAGTTATTTTCACAGAAGGATCAATCTCGGCAAAGACCATCTTAACAACATCTCCGCCGCAGAAAATGCCGTCTTCTTTTGCTATTATAACAGCTTCTGATTCGTCATTGCCGTTGAAAATGGCGTTTGTTGTAATATCGCCGTTGCCGATATCTTCTTTTAATGCCAGAATTATTATAGGCCGGATGTCGTTTTCCTTAAGAAAGCTTCTCATTATTTTTTTGTCCTTTCCAGTAATGTGATTTTATTTTCGGTTTCGATCATCTGGTCTCTCAGTACAGCGGCTTTTTCAAAGTCCAGGTTTTCCGCAGCTTTAAGCATGTTCTCTTTTAAAATATCCCTTAGTTTTTTCAGCTTTTCAGGGCTTTTTGAACCGTAATCTTTCCTGTATTCTTCGATATATGAAACATATACTTCGTCTGTTTTATATTCTCTTTCTATTATATCAAATATTTCTTTTACAATTGAACTCGGGATGATATTGTGTTTTTTATTATAATCGTCCTGAATTTTGCGTCTGCGATTCGTTTCCCTGATTGCAGCTTCCATGGATTTTGTCATTTTATCCGCATACATAATGACTTTGCCGTTGATGTTGCGCGCTGCCCTGCCTGCGGTCTGAATAAGCGAGCGTTCTGCTCTTAAGAATCCTTCTTTATCTGCGTCGAGTATAGCTACCAGAGATACCTCCGGGATGTCAAGCCCTTCTCGTAAAAGATTTATGCCTATGAGGCAATCGAATTCGCCTTTACGCAGATCGCGTATAAGCTCGACGCGTTCTATGGTTTCGATCTCGGAGTGTAGATACTTTGCCTTTATGCCGATTTCGTCAAAGTATTTGCTCAGATCCTCGGACATCTTCTTAGTGAGCGTTGTAACAAGCACGCGTTCTCCTGCTTCGGCGCGCTTTCGGACTTCCGAGATAAGATCGTCAACCTGGTTCTGCGCAGGCCGAACCTCTATAGGCGGGTCAAGAAGCCCGGTTGGCCGTATTATCTGTTCAACTATCTGTTTGCTTACATTTAGTTCGTAATCCTGCGGGGTTGCGGATACGAATATTACGTTGTGCATTATACTTTCGAACTCTTCAAAATATAGCGGCCGGTTGTCCAGAGCGGACGGAAGCCTGAATCCGTAATCGACCAGGTTCTGCTTGCGCGATCTGTCGCCGTGATACATGCCGCGCACCTGGGGGATAGTTACGTGCGATTCGTCTATCAGCGTGAGGAACGGCTCCTTAAAGTAATCGAAAAGGCAGGCGGGACGTTCGCCTGGTTTTCTGCCTGCTATTATTCTCGAGTAATTTTCAATGCCGCTTGTGTATCCCATCTCAAGCATCATTTCAATATCGTACTTAACCCTGCTTTCAAGCCTTTGGGCTTCCAGAAGCTTTCCCTGATTTTTAAAGAATTCCAGCCTGTCCTTAAGCTCTGTTTCAATATCATTCACAATATTTTTCATGCGTTCCTGCGACGAAACAAAGTGCTTCGCAGGATAAATAAATGCGCTTTCGAGTTTCTGCTTTATTTTACCAGTCAAAGGATCAATACTGCTTATTTTTTCAATTTCGTCGCCGAAAAATTCTATTCTGAACGCATCCTGCAAATAAGCCGGAAAAACCTCGACAATGTCGCCTTTAACCCGGAATGTACCACGCACGAATGAAATGTCGTTTCTCTCATAGTATATAGCGACAAGTTTTCTCAACAGCTCGTCCCTGTCGATTGTATCACCGATTTTCACGCGCACCTGCATGGATTCGAATTCTTCCGGGGTGCCCAGGCCGTATATACAGGAAACGGACGAGACTATTATAACGTCTTTCCTGTCGAGTATGGAAGATGTTGCCTTGAGACGCAGCCTGTCGATTTCGTCGTTGATGGATGAATCTTTCTCTATGTACAGGTCCTGGGATGCAACATAAGCCTCGGGCTGGTAGTAATCGTAATACGAGACAAAGTACTCTACCGCGTTTTCGGGAAAGAACTGGCTGAATTCGCTGTACAGCTGTGCTGCGAGAGTCTTGTTGTGGGTAAGCACGAGCGCCGGCCTCTGCACGCTTTCTATAACCTTTGCCATTGTGTATGTTTTGCCCGACCCGGTTACACCAAGCAAAGTCTGGAACTTCATGCCGGACTTTACTCCGTCAGCCAATAGCTTTATCGCCTTTTCCTGGTCATCCGAAGGCTTGAAATTAGATATTAATTTGAATTGAGGCATATATATAAAAAAAGAGATGGAGCACCGATAAAATATTATTTTACTTTTTTAAAAACGGGATTACCATAGGCACCCGGTTTTTATATTGAACAAATTCGTCGCCGAAATCTTCAGCCAGTCTTTTTTCTTCAGAATTCTTTAAGTATCTTCCCGTAATAACCGCAAGCAATATTAAAGCAAAAATACTTGTTATTGAATTAAGATAAATTGCATACGCGAAATAGCACAGGAACGAGCCGAAGACCATTGGATTCCTTGTGTAACCGTACGGGCCTGTAATTACAAGGTGTTTTGTCCTTGGACTTATTGTGAGTCCGAACAAATCGGCAGGCCCGCCTTTCCCTTTGGCTAAAAGAAACAGATTTGACCATAAAACAAAAAACAGGCCGATAATAAGCAGCAATCCGGGAATTATATGTATAAAGAAATAGTTATCCGGTATGCTGAACGGTATAACATCTTTTGTATTTATTGTAATTAAATATATATCGCAGGGAATCATAAATACAAAAATAATTATACCTAAAAAATATCCAAGTATATGCCGTAAAATTGCCTTAACTTTCATTTCTTTCTCCTATAAAATTAATTAATTTTTTATGTCATTCATAATGAGTCCACAAGCGTATTATTTTAATAATTCTTTCTTCTTTATAAACCTGATAAACAATCCTATACTGAATGTTTAATCTTCTTGAGTAAGCCCCTGTCAGGTCTCCTGCAAGCTTTTCAAAAGGCGGGAATGACTGAAACGGATCTTTTCCCAGTAGAGTCAGTATGTCGATCGTTTTTTCTTTTAAGCCGGATTGATTTAGTTTTTTTGCATCTTTTTGAGCTTGTCTGGTATAAACTAGTTTGTATTTTACCATTCAATCTTCTCAGAACATTCGGAAAGAGGCGTTTTTGATCCTTTTATTATTGATTCCCTCATTTTTGGGATTGAAATCAAGTATAATGTTTCCTGAATTGAATTCCAGTCCGATTCTGAAATCAGTATTGCATTTGCTCGCTTACCAGTTATCTGAACCGGTTCGTGCAGTTCCTTAGTTTCATCAATTAAATGATATAATTTTTCGCGTGCTTTTGTTGCTGATATTGTTTTCATAATTTTAGCGTATTCGAAATACGTACCGTACGTTATAACGAACGTCAATCTATTTTTTATTAGGCTGAGAAAATACAATCAACTCATTTTTAAATAATTGTCTTCCTCAATATAAAAATAGCCGTTTTGAGACTGTACTATATAAAATATTCTGCTATTATCCAAAGGATTATTGTTTTTCCGATAAAAATAAGTTGAATGAAAATATTAATTTAGTTATTATTTATTAAATTTTATCAGGAGGATCGGATTATGCATTCTTCATTTAAAGTAATTATATTTATTAGTTTATTGTTTGCTGCTTTATTTTCGGATTTTCTATTTGCGGATTCCATTGACGATGCTTTAAAGGGCGATTTTTCAAAACAGGAAACAATAAAGATAAGATTTGAAGTAAACAAAAGGCTGTTTTCGTACGAAGCAGGAAAATTCAAACTTGAGAATGTAAAAAAGAACAGGGATAAAATACGAGCCATTACGGACAGGATCATTCCATGGGCAATTATGGAGCGCTTAACTCCGCCCGAGGTTGCGCGGATAATCGTGTACATGTACCATGCTGACGAAGCAGGTGCAGCATATCTTGATGCTGAGGATCTGATCCCTCTGGTCGCACAGCGCGATATTCCGTTAAAGGATTTCGTATTGATGGTGCAGTATAATAAAGAAACAAAGATTGCCGGTATTCCGGAAGCTATACGCGATGCTTTTTTAGGATATACATTCTCACAGGGCTGGGACGGGGTATCAATATTTGCAGGCGGCCGCGGGCTAATCCTCGCTAAAATGAACGGGCTTGATATAAACAAAACTGCGTCTTTGCTTGTTAAAAAGCTGCCTGCTAAGGGCGCTAAAGCAGACGTTGCCTCCATCGTAGCTGTGATTGAAAGTATCATAGGCGAGTCGATAAAAGAGAAAAACGCAAAGGTTATGATGGATAATCTGGCAAGTTCACAGAAGTCCTTTTCAGGAACAGAGAACTCGCCGCAGGGGCTTAAAACCATTGTACAAAAATCATCCGGAAGCGATTCTGCCGTGAATGCGGCAAAAAAAGTAAGCATTCCCGAACAGACTGTTAAAAACGACCTTATTGATAAAGAAGCAGGAATTATTGTGTACGATAAATCCCCGGGTACTGGGAACGAAAACTGGCAGATTTTAAAGATAAATAATTATTACGAGAGTATAAGGCCGTGGCTGGGAACACCGTATAAATACGGATGCAAAACAGGAAAGCCGGGCATAGACTGCTCCGGGTTTACCAGGGCTGTGCTTGTAAACAGGAAGGTCGGCGTGCCGCCGGACATGATAGGGTACAGTTCTGCAGATCAGTGTAAAACCGGTTCAGCTGTGAGCAGAAAAAATTTACGCGCAGGCGACCTTGTGTTCTTTTCCGCTTCACCTGACCAGAAAAAAATAACGCATGTCGGCCTGGCGACATCGGGCGGGCAGTTTGCGCACGCGAGCACCAAAGGCGTTGTGCACGACGATCTCGGTAAAAAGTGGTGGGCACAGAGGCTTGTGGCATCAAGGCGCATATTTGCGGAAGTGAAGAAATAAAAAAAATTTTTTGGAAAAGCTGATAGGCTGCTTACTAAGAAAACTGAATAATCACGAAATTTATTAATTTTCTATTGACAAATTTAAACTATATAAATTTAATTCCTTTTATAAACATACTAATTTTTAAAGCTGATAACGCATTATTTTTCAATAATTGATTCCTTCTGTTTATCAGCATTCCAATAGTGGATTAACATATTGCCGCAATGGCTTAGAGACACTGAGGCATCCTGGCCGGTTAAAGACGCGACAGCCTGTTGCATCGCCGGATAGTACATTCCGTACTTTACCTGTTACCTTACCCATTCTCTTTGATAAAAAAGAGAAGACCTACGGGAAGACTTTACAGGGGGATAAATGTGTTAGTCCATACCTATGCTCTAATGTCTCCAAACCCAAGCAGCAAATAAAAATAATTTAATTTTAAAAGACGCGTACTATATTTATTAAGGCGCTTTGTGTTATGTAGGGGCGAATGTTGAGATAAATGTTGATGCACGATATCTTGCAGGGGTGTTGCATCACGTTTGGGCGTTGTACCACGTAGGGGCACGGCATGCCGTGCCCCTACAAAAGATAAAAATTTTGGATAAAATTACATGTCATTCGGGATATTCAGCAAAGAATATGGATATATAAACAGGCGTTCGATTCGTTTAGAAGGGATTTGATTATACGCAGTCGGTCGGGTGCAAACGGACATCCTTGTCCGCACCCGACACTAAGGCCTCCTGCCTGTCGGGTGCGTATTTCATTACAATATGCGCGTATAACAGGGAATGTCTATTTGGAAATATTATGAATAACGAAATGCAGTTAAACGAATACGGTAAGATCGCAGAAAAATACTGGAGAGAGATACAGCGTCATTTCCCGTATGTTGAATTGAAAGAATATGCAGTAATGCCGAACCATGTGCACGGAATCATTACGATTGTGGATAATAATGAAATTGAGATAGACCGTAGGGACACAGCACAAAATGACATGGCATTGTGTATGGGCGTTGAATCATGTATGGGTGTTGTATTATGTAGGGATATGGCAATTTGTAGGGGCACGGCATGCCGTGCCCCTACGGCAGACAATACAGAACAATTCGGGAAACCTGTTTCGGGATCAATTGCAACAATCATTCGTTCATTTAAATCTGCAGTTACCAGAAAAATCAATGAAGCATTTATTTTAAAAAACAAACCAATATGGCAGCGTAATTATTACGAACACATTATACGCAATGAAAAAGAATTAAACAATATTTGCGGATATATAATCAATAACCCTGCAAAATGGGAACAGGATGAGAATAACCCGGAAAACATTATCGCGAACAAATCGTAAAGAAAAAATAGGGGTACGGCGTCACGTATGGGCATTGTACCATGTAGGGGCACGGTGTTATGTAGGGGCACGGCATGCCGTGCCCCTACAACAGACAATACGTTATTATATATAAAATTTATAAAAAAAACCAAGGAGGTCGTTTCTTATGAAACCCATCATCCGTTTGTTTCTTTCAGCAGTATTTTCAGTTTGTTTGCTTTTTGGTTTTAGCAATAATTTGAAAGCAAACGTTGGCCCGGACGGCTCGTTCAATTACAGCGTTCCTATTGAGCTGCCGCAGGGCACAGCAGGCTGCGCGCCGCAACTTGCCCTGGTTTACAATTCGAACGCAGGCAACGGCATGCTTGGACAGGGCTGGGACCTCGCAGGCCTTGGCGCAATTACGCGCGACACTACGCACCCGATCAATTATAACGGCAGCGACTATTTTGTAGGCCCTGGCGGTAGGCTTGTGCTAATCACAACCGGCAGTTTATCTGGGGATTATCACTACGAAAACGAAAGCTTTTGCCGAATTGAACTTAACGGAACTATCGGTGAATCCGGCAGCTACTGGCTGGAAACCAAACCTGATGGTACAAAGTACTATTACGGCTCTACAAGCGATTCAAAGATCGCTGCAATAGGCAAAGGTAATCAATTACGCGCGTGGGCGCTTTCGAAAGTTGAAGATCTTCACGGGAATTATTATTCTATCGAATACTCGCAGGATACCTCCGGTGAGTATTATCCAACTAAGATAACATACACAGAAAATCTTGGATTCCCAATCAGCGACGACCGAAGTGTGGAATTCGGTTACCAGAACAGAAGCGATTATTACCCTAGCTATGCGTTCGGTTGCTCTGTGCAAACACAAAAACGTTTGCAGTACATTTATGTTAAGCTCGATGGTACAACATCGCGTACTTATACACTCTACTATGACAATGGCGGGACAGTAGGTGGAACCAGGCTTACAAGCGTTGCAGACAGCGGAAGCGCGGATGGAGAATTGGATCTCACGTGGGAGCAAAGCAATGGTGATGGAACATTTGATATAAGCAACCCAGCTATAATGTCTGGATCAGTTAACCTCAGTAGTGCATGGATAAATCCAGCAAGTTCAAAGATAATTACTGCAGACTTTAACGGTGATGGTAAAACAGATTTTCTAATTAAAAACAGTGCCTGGAGCAGTAATCCTATTTTTTTATCAAAAGGTGATGGAACATTTGATATAAGCAACCCAGCTATAATGTCTGGATCAGTTAATCTCAGTAGTGCATGGGTAAATCCGGATAGTTCTGAACTAATTACTGCAGATTTTAACGGTGATGGTAAAACAGATTTTCTAATTAAAAACAGTGCCTGGAGCAGTAATCCTATTTTTTTATCAAAAGGTGATGGAACATTTGATATAACCAACCCATCTATATTTTGTGAGTCAAGTAATGCAAGTAGTTGGTTAAATTCGCCCGGAACACAAATAATAACAGGAGATTTTAACGGCGACGGAAAAACTGACTTTATACTATATAATAGTACCAGCGGTTATAATTGGGCAACAAATCCCATTTTTTTATCTAATGGAAATGGTACATTTACGGTAACCAACCCATCTATATTTTGTGAGTCAACTAATGCAAGTAGTTGGTTAAATTCGCCCGGAACACAAATAATAACAGGAGATTTTAACGGCGACGGAAAAACTGACTTTATACTTCAAAATATTAGTCTCAATTGGCCGACCACACCTATATTTTTATCTAATAGCAAGTCATCACTTCTTACATCTATCCAGCCTCCTCTCGGCACCACAACGACCATTGATTACAAGCCTGCCCCTCAGTTTGCAGACACAATTACTATTGACGATAGTGTTTTTGGCCAGGATAAAGCAGTTGATCCGACGACCTCAAGCGGTCAGTACATAGCAAACAGTAGCCCGCGAAATCTTGTTGCGAGCGTAACAACGACCGATGGCAGAACAGGAGGCGGGAGCTATACGACAAGCTACTCGTATGACAACGGTAAAATATACACAGGGTACCCGTATCAGCGGAAAGACCTGTTCTTTGAATGCGTAACAGAACGCACAGGCACAGGGCCTTACACAAAGACCTATTATAAAATTAACGACCAGAACCTTGCAGGAAAAATAGACAAAGTAGAAGGTTATGACCAGAACAATAACCTGATGAAGAAGACACAGTACGCGTATACTTACTCAACACCGAATACTGGAATAACATGGGTACGGCCTACAAGCATAACAGAAAATACTTATGAAACGGGTGCAGCAAACCTGGTTTTCACAAGAACAACGACCTTTGATAGTTATGACATTTACGGCAACGCGAAGCAGGTAACAGAAAGCGCAAGCGGGTTAAACAATATTATAACACAGACAACATACTCGACAGACTCGGCTGCAATAAACGCATGGATAATTTCAAGGCCAATCGAAATTAAACAATACAGGGACTCTACTAGCGGCGCAGTGTTAAAATGGCAACAATTCACATATAATGCGAATAATGAACTGGAAACAAAAAAAGACTGGGCAGGAGGCTCAAAGTGGATAATTACCAGCTTTACTTACGACAGCTGGGGCAATGTGGCAAGCATAACAGCGCCGAACGCTATTGGAACAACAAGCACAACATACATATTCTATGACGCCAATTACCAGACATTCCCTGAAAGAGTAGTAAATTACAAGGGCGGAGTTGCTTATGAAATACAGACGCACTACAATCCCGCAAACGGAAACAAACTGTATGTAACAGATTTTAACGGAAATACAACAAACTATATTTACGATAATTTCGGCAGGCTTACGGATATAATAGAACCTGGAGTTGGCTGGACAAAGAAGATGTCGTACCAGAACTGGGGCAACCCGAACACACAGTATGTTGAAACACAGATGCGCGACAGCTCAACCGAAGGCTATTACTTTGAGCGCGAGTATTTCGACGGCTTAAAGCGCAAATACAAGACAGTTGCAGAAGGATACGAAAGTTTCAATAAAATAACGACTTATGAATACGATCCTCTCGGCAGGTTGTATAAGCAGTCGAATCCGTACATGGAAGGGTGCGGCGATAGTACAAAATATTATACAACTTTTGAGTACGATGCAGCAGGGCGCATTAGTAAAAAGATATATCCTGACGGCGCGTACGACACAATTTCATATCCTTTTGAAACCGGCACAAACAGGCAGGTTGTTAAGCTTGTGGATAGAAAAAACAGCACACATTACAGCAGGTATGATTCGCGCAGCAAACTGCGCAACAGAACGGATACAGGCATTGCTTATATGAGTTACAGTTACGACACGCTTGGTCGCTTAATAACGACAAGCGGCAGTGATGGAAAGCTGACAACTATTGCCTATGACACACTAGGCAGAAAGACATCAATAATTGACCCGAACACAGGCACAACCTCGTACACATATTCAGACAGCGGGCATGTGCAAACACAGACAGACGCGCGCGGTATAACGCTTACATACGGCTATGACGAGCTAAACAGGCTTATAAGCGAATCTTCTTCGGACGGCACAGTAAGCACGCAGTATTACTTTGATATGAGCGTAGTGCCTAACTCGAAGGGAAGGCTTTCAAAGGTTGCGGACAATTCCGGAGAAACAATATTCTCTTATGACGAAAGGGGCAATGTTACAGGCTACATAAAGAGCATAGACGACAATCACGACGGCATAATGGATCAGGATTTTGCTGTTGCAATGCAGTACGACTGGCAGAAACGCGTTTCAGCTTTAACGTATCCGGACCCGGATCACACAGTTGTAAGAAACCATTACGCGGACGCAGGCTACTTAAAGGCAGTGACTGACATTAATGACAACGCGTACGTTCAATATGCACGCGAATCATGCTCCATAAATTCTATACAGAGGCGCACAGGCAATGGAGTGATAACCACAATAGGGTATAATCCTGCGAACTTAAGGCCTGTTTCAATTAAAACAGTGCATGGAACCAGCACTCTGGAAGATTTAACATATACACACGACAATATCGGGAACATAACCAATATAACTGACAATTATCCTACTGATCCCCAGGATTACAGTATTAATGATACTGAAACATTTACTTATGATAATATTAACCGCTTAACAAAAGCTGTTTCTGCAGGGCTTTACGGAACAGCAAATTATGCGTTTAGCGCGAACGGCAACCTTACAAGCAAGGAAGGCCTTGGGTTAACTTACGGCGACAGTGCGCACCCGTATGCAGTAACAAGCTACGACGGCAAAAGCTATGGCTACGACGCTGCAGGGAACATGACATCGCGCATAGGCAAAACACTTGTTTACGACGCAAAGAACCGCCTTATTGAAATAAAGAGCGGAACAGGCACAACAGAAGAAAAATACACGTACGATTATGCGGGCTTTAGAGTCAAGAAAGAGTTTGCGGACGGAACAAAGGTTTACAATGTGAACGGGCTCCACGAGCTAAGGATTGTGCCAGGCCAGGCAGCAATGAGCTACACAAATTATATTTACGGCATGAGCGGCGACCTTGTTGCACAGATAGCAGGCACAACAACCACGGGTGCAAGCATTTACCCGATTGCAAAGGATATGTATAACTGGAAAGACCTGAAAGGGCTGTTCCTTAAGCTCCACGCAGCAGCAAACGCGTTTGTAGAAAACCCGAAAAACATAAGGGCTTTGAACATAGCCTTTATGATGCTTGCTGTTCTGGGATGCCTGTGCATATTTATTTACACAGTATTTTTCAGAAAGAGACACACAATACTTATACCGCGCTGGATGGCTCACGCAATACCAATGCTGCTTATAGTGTTCTTTGCAAGCTTTGGGTTTACAGGCTGCTTTGAGCTGTTCCCGAACGGAGTTGTTGAGGGCGTATACTACTTCCATCCGAATCATAACGGATCAGTAAAGATGATCACAAAAACCGAAAACGATGTGTTTACAATAGTTGCGCGTTACAAGTACAAACCATACGGGGAAATGCTCTCAGACAAGTCGTCGGGATCGGAAGTGTCGAAGTACAAGTACACATCGCAGGAGGAAGACAACAGCACAAGCTTGTATTACTATAATGCGCGCTACTATGACCCGGCTTGCGGGCGCTTTATTACAGCTGACTCGATAGTACCGAATTTGGAAAATACTCAGGATTTTAACAGATATATGTATGTGAGAGGGAATCCTGTTAATAATAATGACCCAAGTGGACATGCTACAGATGTACCTGAAATAGATAACGAGCTAAATACTGATGAAGGTCATACTAATAAAGGGACAGTAACTTTTAACAGTGATGGTCATGAAGAAACAGTTTTCGGTATTCATAGTAAACCTAGTAGAAGTAAACATAAGTATCATAATGATAACAAGTTTTTGACTTGGGATTGGGGCGAAACTATAGGACATCATATATGGGAATCAGGTAAATATTGGGGAGGAAAAATATCATATGCGATACTTGGTGAAGATTCAGCATTAATGGAATTTTGTGATAGAACATGGGGACATCCAGTAGCTGTTTTACATGATAACTGGTTAGCAAACTATGATAAATGGACTGGGCATAAGGTATTGCACTGGGCTAGAACAGATACAAAATTTGGCCAGGTTGTATATCTTATTTTTTTTATAGGTTCAATGTATTATGCTTACTATGCTGGAACAATAATAGCAGCATACAATGCAGCAGCCTGGATGGTTAATAAAGCGTATAGTTTTGGTCGTAATCATATAAATAGTGGTATAAGTAGTATTATAAATACTATGAGTTGGAGTTGTCGTCCTGTCACTGGAACTATGAAAATTTATGAGAAGGCAAAAAAATTAAAAAAGAAATTACATTTATAATAGATTAATGTATTAATCTTCCAATATCAGTAGTATCTTACAGTTTACTTGAAAGCTTAGCATCAGAGAAAAGCTGTTTTTACAAACACAGCACACAAGGGCGATCCCCTCGGCCGCGGAACGCGGCCACCCCTTTCGGCCTTCGGCCACTTTCCCCTTAATAAGGGGAAAGCAACTGTGCTGATAGGGCGATGTGTATGCAATGACGTGTTTTTCTTCCCTTGCCCCTTGAAAAGGGGAAAGGGACTGAGGGTTAGGGGTTATTGGAAAGGGGTCGGAGGATAGGGGTTTTTGAAAAGGGACAGAGGGATGTGAGTTCTTAAGTGAAGAGGTTCGGTGATAGACTTGTTTAAATTTTGTGAGTCAGGTTTCGATACTGAGAGAATACTATTTTCTCCCCTTACAAAGGGGAAGATGTCGCGCGCAGTCCCGAGCTTGACGAGGGAAAGCGACAGAAGGGGTTAAATGACCAAAGTCTTCAATCGCTCATCCGAACTCGAAAAACGGCGCGCGCTAAGAACCAGTGCTACAGAAGCAGAAAAAAAGATATGGACAAAACTGAGAACACGAAACATAAAAGGCTGTAAATTCAGAAGACAGTACAGCATAGGACCTTACATAGCAGACTTCTTTTGCCCGCAGGCAAAGCTCGCAGTAGAGATCGATGGGAATGTGCACAATAGCAGCGATGCGCTGGAATACGACAAAGCAAGAGATGAGTTTATAAAATCAGCCGGGATACTAGTTCTGCGATTTACAAACAGCGAAGTAGAAAATAATCCGGAAAATGTTGTTAAAGAAATAACAAAAGCAATAGAAGATAATATTACTCCCAGTGCGAATCCTCACTGTGGAACTGCTAAGGCCGAAGGTACAAAGCCGGATGCGGAAAATGGCCAATAGGCCAGAAGGGATTCTATACAAATAGCTGGGAGATATAATATAAATTTTTCAGCATAGATAGTTCCCCCTTTAAAAGGGGGAACGGCCGCAAAGCGGCCGAGGGGGTGTAAGCAGCAAAGGCGTGCTGAGAAGCAAAGACGGAAACAGGCGAATATAGGTGAAAAGTTTTCTGGATGGTACAGACTTTCGGGAGCTTTCGTTCTTGAAAGCAATAGTGATCGAAGCAGCAGAGCACGGATTAAAAGCAACGGCAAAGGTTATAAAAATCTAATGACTAGAAAGTGTAAAAAATATAATTTTCCCCTTGACTTTAAGGGCATTAATTACGACCATATTAATAGATCACCCCGTTTGCTTCGGCGGCGGGCGCAAGGCTGTCTTTCGAGACGGCCTTTGCTATTTTAAGAGGGTAATCTAATGGTTCCCATGCGAACTGTTGTTTATATTGATGGTTTCAATCTTTATTATGGAACAATAAAGGGTACACCTTATAAATGGTTGAATCTTGATGCACTTTGCAAAGCGTATCTTAATACAGCAAAAAACGATATTCAAAAGATAAAATATTTTACTGCTCTTGTGAAAGCACGACCCCATGATCCAGACCAGACTAGTCGCCAGCAAACATTTTTACGGGCTCTTAAAACTATACCTCATCTTGAGATCATCTTAGGCCATTTTCTTTCTCATGAGGTCGTTATGCCTCTTGCAGATGGAACAGGTTATGTAAAAGTAATTAAAACAGAGGAAAAGAAATCGGACGTAAATATTGCTGTACATATGTTGCATGATGCTTATAAAAATCTTTATGATCTGGCAGTGCTTATTTCAAATGATTCTGATCTTTCGGAACCTTTACGAATAATTAAAGAAGAATTTAATAAAAAAATAGGAATTATTAATCCTCATAAAAAACCAAGCCGTGAACTTGGCAAATATGCTCTTTTCCAGAAACAGATAAGGTTTGGTACTCTCGCAGTATGTCAATTTCCAGTTCAAATGAAAGATAAGCATGGAATTATTTATAAGCCTGGGAAATGGTAAGATAAGAATTAAAGTTATTTGGTAAAATTTATATCAACTGGTATACAAACAGAGCAAGCAATTGCAATAAATTACTCATGAGAGACGATATTGTCAGATAGCGCAATCGCAGACAAGCATGAAACGTCGTGAGCTGTCACTTGTAACAGCGACCGGAAGCAGCAAAGACGGATTAAAAGCACAGGCGTGCGGGCAGTCTTATCAGCAGCGTGCTGAGCAGCAAAGACGGACACAGGCGAACATAGCTGAAAAGTTTTCTGGATGGTACAGACTTTCGGGAACTCTCGTTCTTGAAAGCAACAGCGATCGGAGCAGCAGGGGCGGAGTGAGGGCACAGACCTTCGGATTTCAGCCTTTAAAGATTTTTATAACAGTATTAATTATTTCGCTGAATTTCTGAACTTTAAGTGAGCCAATTTTATATAGTATGATTTTTGAATCAGCTGTAAAAATTTTATTTGGCCGGATATTGCTCTCTTTAAAAATAGTGCCTTCAGAGAAATCATCAGCGGATAACCCCACAGCGAGTGAATCATAAACTTTCTGACTTGTTATTTGACAGAGAATCAGATCATTGTTAGACGAGTTAGTCAGAACAAGAGCCGGCCTTCGTTTTGCGTTCGTTAAATCGAAATATGGAAAAGGAATAACGACAACATCTCCTTTTACAAATTTTTCCATGCTTCGTCCTCTACAGGCGAGAGCCAGTCTTTTTCAAGTGATGATTCAGAAAGAATATATGTATCGAGCTTGTCCAGTTTTTTTTGTTCAAGAAAGCGTACAAAATCGAGCACCTCTGCAAGCATTGGCTCCGGCAGGTTTTCTATTTCTTTAATTATTATATTTTTAGAATTCATGATTTACCTTTGTTATTAAGTATAATAGTAAATTTTAATGTAAGTCAATTGAATTTAAATTATATAGTTCAAAAAAATTAGTCAAGTCAAAAAGTATTGATTATGACAATAACGATAGCATAAAAATGACATTTATGCAATGAAGCAATGGAGTAGCAAAAAAGTGCGAGAGCTCAAAACAGCAACAGCGCTCGTGCGCAGCAGAGAGATTACAGACTAACATAGCTGAGAGATTATCTTGACGGCACAGACGTACGGGAGCTTTCGTCCGGGAAAGCAAAGGCGATCGGAGCAGCAGGGGCTGTTATATTACAGGATAAAAGACATAAATGAAATGGGACAGGAAGTATTTACAGGCAACCGCCTTAAATCCGGCCAGTATAATACCGAGATACTTAACCGCAGAGGCGGCGCAGAAAGGGAAAAAGAAGAGCCTGTACTTGCAGGAGCAAAAGCATAAGGGCGGCCGCAGGCCGGAAGGGAATTTATGCAAATGACTGAAAGAGATAAAATAAGTTTTTCAGCAAAGATTGTTCCCCCTTACCAAGGGGGAACGGCCGCAAAGCGGCCGAGGGGGTGTAAGTAGCAACAGCGAGCGAACCAGCAATGACGTAATGATCAGAATCGTTAACATGTAGGGGCACGGCAAATCGTGTCCATTACCAGATAGATTCTCTGCTTAGTTATTCATAATCATATACTCGGCAATCGCTGTCGATTCCGGAACCGGAATATTATCTTCGGCCAGGCCTTGTAAATGAAGTTCAATTGCCTCATACATATTTTTTTCAGCTTGCTTTATGGTTTTTCCAGTTGCAATGCATCCGGGCAAATCGGGTGAAAACGCAGAATAATTTTTTTTTGCTTTTTCTATGATTATTAAAAATTTTTGCATAATAAGTTATTCCTTATTCTTTAATTGAGCTTGTTTGAAAATACTGTTTAATGTACCGGAAGCAATATCATCAGATGGTTTGCCGGCGATTGTTAAACGTCCGGATTTATACAAATGCTTATATTGTCTATGACTTCCCTTTGTTGTTACGAGAAACCAGCCATCTGATTCGATTATTTTAATAATATCTCTGATTTTCATTTCTGGAATATGTATAGTAAAGATTAGCGACAATTGCAATATTTTTTTCTATTTATATGCCGTTTATCGGGTTATATAATAATTAAAATCGAACATGTAGGGGCACGGCATGCCGTACCCCTACAGATGGACATGTCCCTATAGACAATACTGGGACATATGTAGGGGCAAAAATTTTTCATCCCTACAGACATTGCCCCTGCAGGTGTCCGTCAAACAACGGTGTAGGTATGTCAAAAACGATCGGATCAATTATTCGCGATTTTAAAATCAGTATGACGAATTGGAATAAAGATGAGCATAATTCGATTGTAAATAATAACGAAGTATTTTTATTGACTCTTTCCTGTAATGATTCTACTTTTTTTATACCTACTTAAATAAATTTATCTTTTAATATAATTTGTAACAAATATTTAAAAGGACAATCCAATGAAAATAAAAATTCTCGGAAACGGAGGATATGTAAACAAAGGACTTCCGTATAATTCGTTTATTATTAATTCAAAGCTTTTGGTGGAATGTCCTCCGGATATAATGGTTTCACTTCACAGGGAAAAAGTGAATCTGCCTTTGATAGAAGAAATTTTTATTTCGCATCTGCACGGCGATCACTGTTTCGGATTCCCGTTTTTCGTGTATCATTTTTATCACAATGAAATTAATGTTAAATTCAGGCTTTTTTCGGTAAAAGAAGCAAAGGAACATTTAATTGATTTAACTGAAAAGGCATTGTCAGCCGGGAACCCGTGCATTGACTGGATCAATAAAAACATAGAATTTGTAAATATTTCAGATAATCCTGAGATCAGTTTGCTGAATTATAAAGCCAGGCTTTTCCGAATGGATCATTCCAGGGAGAATTACGGATTCGTTCTTTATGATAATGGGAGAAGTTCCCTGTCGTATATATCAGATACGAAATGGTCGGAGAATATTGAAGCAATGCTTAAAGAAAATCCCAAAGCGGTTTTAGTTGATCTTGCAGGTGAGCCTGAGGATAAAAATCCTGTTCATTTAAGCGAGAAAGAAATAATAGCAAAGGGAATCAAGCTTGTAAGTAAAGAAACAATATTTTACGGTACGCATTTAATTCATAAAAAGAAAAGCTCTCATCATAGAATTAAGTATGTAAAGCCGGGAATGAAGATCAAGATATAAGCTATATTGAAGAAATAATATATTATATAGGAGTTTCCAGTGTATGCAGCAATGGTTAATGCGTTAAAAAAAATAATGCCATATTTTATTTTTTTATTTATTATTGTCTGCACAAACACTCCAAATTCAATCAAGACCGATGCCGATAAAAATAAAATCTTTAGCAGCATGTATCTTAATAATAAGGAACCGGCAGGAAAGCTGGAACTTATACCGCGGATTATTCCAATAAGCGATTTTTCAGCAAAAGAAATAATACAAAAATCAAATCCGATTTCATGGTATGTGAAAGGCCTGCGGGGTGTTCATATTGAAGACAGCGAAACAGGCAAAAAGTTTTACAAAATATTCGGCTTTGGCTCAACAGTTGTTAAGTCGGATTATATTCATCTTCTGGACAAAGAAAAGAAACTGGTATTTGTAGAAGTTTACGATTCAGGCGGCCATTCATATTACGCTATTGTTGACATGAATGCAAACAAAGTAATTCACGAGCAGGAGACTCCGGGTTGCCTTGTTCTTCCCCTGGAAGGGAATTTGCTGGTACATGAAAGTAAAACAAAAAAATGGTTTTTAAGAGACTATACCTTTGCGCAAAAGTTTGAAAATGATCTTACCAGAATGCTTACAAACAAAAAGATACAGTATATACATTATAAAAATATCGATGAAAAAAGCAGAAGTATTTTATGTTCATCAGAATATAAGGACATGAATGAAAATGGAATTCTGATAAATATTTCCTGGAAAAAGGATTTTAAAAACGCAAAGGCTATACCGCTTGTCAGCGCATTTGAAGGGAAAAAACATTACAGTGACCAATTTCAATTTGCTCAGTCGGGCGAGTGGGCTGCATGGGAATATTCGAACTCAGTGCAGAAGAACGAATCAATATACACTATTTATTCAGAGCTTTACTTCTTTCTTCGCATTGAAGGCGAAATTTACGATACACCGTTCTATGGCGGCGTTATAGTTAAGAGGGAAAGCGGGCGCGGTGCAGATACAGACATAATAAGCGAATTCCTGACACATAAAGATTACGGTGAGTGCTTTGCAGTGTATAACTGCACATGGCTGAAAGGCAGCAGATCTGTTTTGCTGTACACTCGTGATGATTTAAAAAAAGCTTATAAAGCAAATAAAGAACAGGCTGTAGCTAAAAAACTGGCATTGCAAAAAAGCAGCTATTCTGTAAATATCGAAATCTCTGGTGCTAAAGAAATTACTTTTTACCCGCCTGCACCCGTATATCAGTATAAAGTATCTCCCGACGGGCATTTCGTTGCAATTGAAGACTGGGAATTCCGTATATCGGTATATCCTATTGTTAATGGGGCTGTTTCTGCAGTGCCATGCAGCCGTTTTTTGCCATATGGAGATAAGGTTAAAGGAATATATTTCTCCCCTGACTCCAATACAATTCTTACGACTGCATTGAATAGCGCAGGTATTGTTTCATGGAACCGCTTCGGAGCGCTGAACGCAAAAATAGATTCAGGGCAGGTTTCCGATATTCATTGCTACACAAACAATGTATTTGTTTTTGCAGAGGGAGAGAGACAAATTAAAATCCGCAGCATATACGGGAAAATCATTTGCGACTATTTCATTCCATTTGATGACGATGTGTATAAACCTTTATGTGTAACAGCGTCCGCGTCTGGAAGCAGGATTATTGCAGGCACATCAGGCGGATGGATATATTTTATCGATACAAAGACAGGAAAATTTTCCAGAAAAGATTATAAGACATCTGACATTACACAAGTCTGTTTAAGCCCGAGTGACGATTATTTTGCCTTTAACGTTCCGTTTAAAAAGACAGTATATGTGTGCAATCTTAACGGACGGATAATCAGAAATATTTCCCCTGCTGTTTTCAATTTAACAAAAGAGTCGTGGCAAAAGGAGATAGACAAAAGTCCCGCGGGAAATTGCTCAAGAATGATATATACACCTGAAAAGGAAATCAGTCTTATGACTTCCTCACATAAAGGCGATTTCTTGGTATATGTTAATCAGGATAATGACATCTGCTTTATGCCGGATAATTTCAGTACAATCATTTACTCAAAATACCATTCCGACGAAGTAAACGCGATTGCTGTTTCACCTGACGACAGCCTGGTTGCAACAGGCGGCAAGGATATGAAGATATGCCTCTGGGACAGAAACGGCCGTCTTACAGGTACTTTTTTCGGGTGTACGAACCCTGTTGAAAACATAGCGTTCTCAAAAGACGGTAAAGAGATAATCGCGTCTTCATCAGGACAGATAATCTCATTCGACAGAAATGGATCAATTCTGCGCGAGAATCGCTTTGATTTTTACGGTAATCAGGGATCCGGGAATTCAGGCTCTGTTTATCTTTATCATAAAAAAGGCTCGTATCCTGAGCTTAAGAATTTACAGGGGAATACTCTTAATAAGTTTAAGGATTATAAATTAAAGGGTGAATATATTATAACAGATCAGTGGGCTTATGAGGTTACGCGTTATTCTGTAACCGACAATTCTTTCGTAAACAACGCTGTCTTTTCGCAGGACGACAAATATATCGCGCTTATAAAGGATGACACGAATATTGATTTCTGCGAAACAAATCATAAAATACTTTTTTCTATAGCGACGAATAATGCCAGGTATAATAAGGCTGTATTTTCGCCTGACGGCAGGTATGCAGCATGTAATATATACAGGGGAAAGTACGCGGGCGATGGCATTGTCGGGTTAGAACAGGTGCTTGTGATTGACCTTCAAACTAAAAAAAACGTGCTGCTTTTAAATGAAAATCCAGGTTTTGATTTTAGCGGTAATTCCGAAAGCTTATTTACCTATAATGACGGAATCATTAAGCAATGGGACCTTAAGGAAATATTCAAAGGAAAAACCCGGATTATAAACTGCTCAGGCCAGAAAGGCATAACAAGGGATTACAGGCTGAGCTTTAAGGATTTTTATGCTGACAATGAATTTAAGATTGATGCAGCCGCCTTTATGCCAGGAAAGCTTATTATACATGGTTCTTCATGGAGAGATTTTTCCGAGTACTCGCCAGCTACTCTGAAGTATAATAAAAGCTTTAACAGTAATTTTCATGATAATCTTGACAGCTCGCCTGACAACAAATGGATATCGGTTTCTGATAAAGATAAAATCGCTGTCTGGGATTCTCAGAAACGAAGCCTTTTATGGGAAAAGAGTATTAATAAAGACAGGATAAGCAAAAGCGCGTTTTCTGCTGACAGCAGGCTCCTGGCATTGTACCAATACGATACTTACGACTGGGGCAAGGGACGTATTGCCAGGTTCGTTGACGTACAAACTGGCGCAGTTAAGCTTGAAGCAAAAAAGCGCTATCAGGGTCATGCGGATACAGTGCGCTTCAGTAATGACAGCAAAATGCTTTGCATTTCATCATCCGAAAATCCGATTGTCTTTATTTCTGCTGAAACAGGCGAGGAGATATGGACTGCTTCAATGAAAAACTGCAATGTTTTCGATATTGCTTTTTCTCCGGATAATAAATGTTTTGCTGCAGCTGTAAGGAATTATAATACACATATACGAAAAATATTGATTTATGACATAAACACCAAAAAGGTTCTGTGGGAATTTACGAATCTTCGAAGTGATATACAATGCCTCATGTTCTCTGCAGACAATAAATACCTGTTTGAGGGCGATGAGTCATCTATACGTATCCGCGATCTTGCTACCAAAAAGATAATGTATACTATTGCCGGTTTTGACGGCCATCCCAAAAAGATGGGATTCTCCGGCAGCGAATATTTCTGCCTGCTGACAAGCGAAGACCATTTGTATGTTTATAACTGGAAGGATATTGCAGGATTTTTAAAATGAACTTCATTAGCTGACATTGAAGTTATTCATCCAGAAAATTTGTTCCGGATTATATGAAGACGTATTTCCCATCTGTGTATTTTTATTGACTCTTTCCGGTAATATTTCTATTATTTTTAATAGTATTTAATTTTATGCTTACTTACTTGAAAAGGGAATTAAATTAATAGGCAAAGAAACAGTATTTTACGGTACGCATTTAATTCACAAAAAGAAAAGCTCCCACCATAGAATTAAGTATGTCAGGCCGGGAATGTAAATTAAGATATAAGCCAACTGTTGATATAACAAATATAATAAACCGGAGGGATATATGGAAGAAGGGCAATATAAGGTTGCAGCTCGCATTACAGGCATTAAAGGCAAATGTGCATTCGGCCATAAGGTCGGTGAAACATTTGAGCTAAGCGGTTATACACCGGACGGGCTTTGCGGTTATTTTTATCATGATATTTACCCGTACATTATTATGCTGGAGTTCGGGGGAAAATTCCCCGCAGCATGGAGCGGAGAAATAATGAAGTTCGACTGCATGGATAAGGAAAATGCGGTAAGCATTGAAATGAGACGCGTTGATTAACTAAGGAGGATTTTGTGAAAGCGCTAATTCAGCGTGTAAGCCGCGCATCTGTCAGCATTGGCAGCGAGGTTGTCGGAAGTATTGGCAAAGGCCTTGCTGTTCTTGTCGGAGTTGTTAACGGGGATACACTGGAAGATGTTAAATACCTTGCAGGAAAAACGGTTAACCTGCGGATTTTCGAGGACGAACAGGGGAAATTCAACCTGTCGCTCCTTGATATAAAAGGAGAGCTTCTTGTCGTAAGCCAGTTCACGCTCGCTGCTGATTGCAGAAGGGGGCGTAGGCCGAGTTTTACTGACGCTGCTGCTCCTGATATTGCCGAAGATCTAATCAGCAACTTTGTTTCCGAAGCCGGTAAACTGGGCGTCAAAACTGCAACAGGCCGCTTCCGGTCCCACATGCTTGTAGAAATTCACAATGACGGGCCTGTGACAATTATGCTAGACAGCGCTGAGAAGTAGATTTATATGTCAAATAAATATTATGTATTTCAATTTTGGGTACTAGTGTCTTGACCGTATAAATTTAAATTGATTTTGCCACAGAGACACGGAGTCACAGAGAAGATGAATTAATTATTTTTATAAAAACTCAGTGACTCTATGACAAAATTTAAAATATTTTTTAATTCAAGATCATACGGTCTAAGCACTTGTAACCACAAAAACTGATCACTTGCAATTCAATCAATATTATGACAGCAAATAAAAAGCCGATTATTGAAGAAATCCTGCCAAATTTTTACAGGGTCGAAATCCCGCTTCCCGATAATCCGTTAAGATCCATCAATTCTTATATGATAAAGTCTCCTGAACGGAATTTAATTATTGATACAGGAATGAACCGCAGCCTGTGCTTTAATGCAATCAGCGAAGCAGTAAGGGAGCTTGGAATAAACCTTAATAAAACTGATTTTTTTATTACACATTTTCATTTTGATCATATAGGCCTTGTAAGCAGGTTATTTTCCCCTAATTCTAAATGCTATTTCAACAGCCCTGAATCTTATGAGACACGGTTTTTTACTTTAACAGACTGGGTCAACAAAGCAATGTCGCTGGCTTCTCTTCACGGATTTTTTGAAGCGTGGAGCAATGACATAAAAGCTGAGATAGCTATTGAAGAAGATCATTATCATATTATTTATCCTGAATTTACAATTGTAAAAGAAGGAGATATTATAAATGCCGGCGATTATTCTTTTAAGTGCATTGAGACACCCGGACACAGCCTTTGCCATATATGCCTGTATGATGAATCGCGCAGGATACTGATTTCCGGCGACCATGTGCTGGGAGATATCAGCCCTAATATCTCTTCAAGATTAAACGATGAGGACCCGCTTATGGAATATTTGTCCAGCCTGGATAAAATCAGCGGACTTGATGTTACCTTGTGCCTTCCGGGCCACCGCAGCATAATTAAGAATTTCCACAGCAGAGTAAGCGAGCTTAAACAACATCACGAAGAAAGATTGAATGAGATACTTGATATTTTAAATACACAAAATCAGAATACTTACCAGATAGCATCTCAGATGAAATGGGACATGTCCTACGATACTATGGAGGAATTCCCTGTTTTCCAGAAATGGTTTGCTTTTTCCGAAGCCCTGTCGCACCTGCGATACCTGGAATCATTGAATAAAGTTATCCGGATTACATGCACGGATAAGCATATAATTTATTCAAAGAAGAATTAGAACTCATCTAAAAAGCACCGGCTGTTTTTTAGCTAAGCTGTAATTATTTTCCTCCGGATTCAGCACTTTTTTAAAATCCAGGACAATTAAAATCAATCCGATTATTACATTTTATATAAAATTGCATTATACTTGACTTATGAACAAAAATGGTATATGGTATTAAACAAAATATTTAACCGGTTTCATGTATTAAACGCAGAGAGCGCGGATAACCAAAAGGTAGCAGAAAAATTAAATATAGTATAAATAAAAATAAAGCTGATCGCATTTCCCTTATTTTTTTGCGAATCAATGATTGCTTTGCGTTCTCTGCGTTTAATAAAAAAACACAAGTATAATATTTCTGAATAAATTCCAAACGCGGTTCTGCAGATAATAATTTCCCGGAGGAAAACATTATGACGAAAAGTTCCGATAACAAAATAAAACTTACATCAAGACCGTATGAGTTATCAAATGATAATATTAGTTCCATCAGGGATTCATTTGCAAATCATCTGGAGTATTCACTGGCAAAAGATCAGTTTTCAGCTACAAAACATGACTGCTATAAAAGCCTTGCGTATGTTATGCGCGACAGGCTTGTAAGGCGCTGGATTGAAACCCAGCAGGCTTATTATAATTACGATTCCAAACGGGTATATTATCTTTCTCTGGAATTTTTAATGGGCAGGGCGCTCGGAAACAGTATGATTAATACCGGCTTGTACGAAAAGGCTTCGCATGCGTTTGCAGGGATGGAATATTCGCTGGAAGAGCTTCGCGATGCGGAATGGGATGCCGGTCTCGGCAATGGCGGCCTTGGCAGGCTCGCTGCCTGTTTTCTGGATTCAATGGCAACTCTGCAGCTACCGGCATACGGCTACGGTATTCGTTACGATTACGGCATCTTTTTTCAGCAGATTATGGACGGCTACCAGGTCGAAATTCCGGATAACTGGCTCAGATACGGGAATCCCTGGGAATTTGAAAGGCCGGAATATCTGTACCCTGTAAAATTTTACGGGAATGTGAACCAGTATAACGACGAACATGGGAATCTGAGAAATGAGTGGGTAAATACCGAACAGGTTATGGCTATGGCATACGATACGCCGATTCCGGGATACAAAAACAATACGGTAAATTCTTTGAGACTGTGGTCTGCAAAATCAACGCGGGAATTTAACCTGGAATATTTCAATTACGGCGATTATAACAAAGCTGTTGAGGATAAAGCGGAATCGGAAGTAATATCAAAAGTGCTTTATCCGAATGATAATGTTTTTGAAGGAAAGGAACTGAGGCTTAAGCAGGAATATTTTTTTGTTTCTGCCAGCCTTCAGGATATTGTGCGTCGTTATAAAAAAGCTCATGATTCGTTTAATGAATTTTCAGATAAAGTCGCAATTCAGATGAATGATACTCACCCTTCTGTTGCAATAGCGGAGCTAATGCGGATTTTAGTGGACATCGAGAAACTTGACTGGGATGTTGCATGGGATATTACTAAAAATACATTCGGATATACAAATCATACAATTCTTCCCGAAGCTCTGGAGCAGTGGCCTGTTCATCTGTTTGACAGGGTTCTGCCAAGGCATCTGCAGATTATATATGAGATCAACAGGCGCTTCCTGGAAAAGATAAGCAGGACTTTCCCGGACGAGAGCGGACGGCTTTCAAGAATGTCGATCATAGAAGAAGGCCAGGAGAAAAAAGTACGCATGGCAAACCTGGCAATAATAGGAAGCCATTCGATCAATGGTGTCGCAGCTTTGCACAGCGAAATAATAAAAAATCAGGTCTTTCACGATTTTTATGAGCTGTGGCCGGAGAAATTTAACAATAAGACCAATGGCATAACACAGCGCAGATGGCTTAAACTCTGCAATCCGAAACTGGCGTCATTAATCGATTCCAAAATAGGTGATCAATGGGTTACCGATCTTTACGAGTTGAAAAAACTGATCCCATTTGCCGACGATGTGGCTTTCCAGGAAGATTGGTGCAGAGTAAAAAGAGAGAATAAAATATTCCTCGCGGAATATATAAAGATACATACTGATGTAAAGGTTAATATTGATTCCATTTTTGACTGTCATGTAAAAAGAATACATGAATACAAGCGACAGCTTCTGAATGTTCTTCATGTCATTACGCTATATAATCGTTTCGTGACAAACAGTTCAAAATCTGACGTGCCGCGAACAGTGATTTTCGGGGGAAAGGCTGCGCCCGGATACTATATGGCAAAGCTTATCATTAAGCTGATAAATTCGGTGGCACAGACTATCAATAATGATGCACGCGTGGGTGACAGGCTAAAAGTCGCGTTCCTAAGGAACTATTGCGTTTCAAACGCAGAGAAAATAATTCCTGCAGCCGATCTTTCCGAGCAGATTTCCACTGCGGGCACGGAAGCATCGGGCACAGGCAATATGAAATTCGCTTTAAACGGAGCTCTTACGATCGGCACTCTTGACGGCGCAAATATTGAGATAAAAGAGGAAGTAGGCGACGAAAATATATTCATCTTCGGACTTAACACTGAAGAAGTGAACGCAAAAAGATCTTCGGGATACAGATCGTGGGATTGTTATATTACTAATCCGGAGCTAAAGCTTGCGATAGATATGATACAGGGCGGGTATTTTTCCGGCCATGACCGTGATCTCTTTAAGCCCATAACAAATTCTCTTCTGGATATGAACGATCATTATATGCTGCTTGCTGATTATGATTCATTCATTAAATGCCAGGAAAAAGTAAGCGAAACATATAAGAACGCGAAATTATGGACAAGGATGTCCATAATGAATACTGCCAGGATGGGTAAATTTTCTACGGACAGGACTATTAAAGAATACGCAGATGATATCTGGGGCGTTAAGCCTGTCGAATTTTAATTTTATATAACATAATGAATTTTTTTAGATCCGTTAAACTCTCTGTTGGGCTGATAAGTTATTTAATTATATTTTTTATTGCCGCAACTTTGATTCCTCAGAATGAAAATATAAATTTTTATACTGATTATTACGGTCCGTTTGCAGGAAATATAATATTATTTTTAAGGCTGAATGATTTTTCCCGTTCAGCTTTTTTTTTAGTCCCAGGATTTGTTTTTTTTATAAATCTTCTTTTTTGCAGCATTCACAGATTCTCTTCCCGTATTAAGAAAAAGCTTCCATTGCGCCCTGGCCCGGATATTATCCATTTAGGAATAATGATCCTCTTTATAGGAGGTTTTCTTTCTTCCGCAGCGAGACAGGAAAAAATGTTCTTTCTTATGAAGGGTGAAAAGCTGAATATTACAGACAGTTTTGACCTTGTACTGGAACAATTTAACTTTGAGAAATATGCGGATGGAAGGCCTAAAAGCTGGATAAGTACAGTTATAATTAAAAATATAGAAGGGAAGCAAAACAGGTATTCCATTGAAGTCAACAAACCGCTAAAAATAGAAAAATACGCTTTTTTTCAGGAATCATATTCTGGTTTTGAAGCCTTAATCTTTAAAAATAGTCGGGGTAAATCGTTCACGATTAAAAATAAGGAAAGCTTAAAAACATCTGCAAAACATATTTACTTTCAGCAAATTAAAAACAGGGAAGCTCTTGTAACAGTCTGGGATAACAGCAGGGATATTGAAACAAAACTTATAAAAGCCGGTGACCGCATAGATGATTTGACTTTAACTGAAATATCCGCCGGATATTTGTCCGGCTTAAAAGCAGTATATGATCCGGGTACTAAATTCGCAATACTGTCTTTCATAGTTATTTGCTGCGGCCTGTTTGTTACTTTCTATCAGAAAAGAGGAGAACTAAAACAGTAATGGCTACAGCTAGTTTTTTTCTTCAGGTTATTCTGCTTTTTGTTCAGATATTTTTTATTATCACAAAAAGAAATATCAATTTTATTATCTATTATTTTTTTCTTGCTTCTTCGCTGCTTCTGCTAAGTGAGACAATTTACAGAAGCATTAAGATATCCTTTGTAGCAGTAACCGGAATGTTCGAGGCTTTAATTCTGTTTTCCGCGCTTATTAATCTGATAATATTTTTTTATTTAAAATGGCAGAAAGAGAATGCTCTTACGCATATCGTTTTCGGGTGCACTTTCGTCAGCATCATCCTGCTTTCTCTGGCATCGTCACCGTTAATACCGAAAGATATGCTTCCCCCGATTCCCACACTTCGTTCTAACTGGCTTGTGCTGCATGTTGCCTTTACATTTGTTGGCGAAGCATTTTTTACGCTGGCATTTTTTTCCGGCATATTATTTTTACTAAGCAAAAACGAAGAAAGAAAACATAACCTTGACAGGCTTACATATACGTTTATAGGGATCGGGTATCCGGTTTACACTGCCGGAGCTCTCGCCTTCGGGGCAATATGGGCATATTACGCATGGGGAAATTACTGGTCGTGGGATCCCAAGGAAACATGGGCTCTGATTACCTGGCTGGTGTATACGCTTTATCTTCATTTCAGGATAATCAGAAATCAGAAGGGAAAAATTACTGCTATGCTTGCAGTAGCTGGATATATTTCCACTATGTTTACCTTTTTCGGAGTAAACTTTCTGCTTTCAGGACTGCACAGTTATAGATAATTATCTGCCGGTTATGCTGCATACAATGCCGGATAATTTTGTGGCCGGTTGTCTCAGTGGAATTTTATTTCAGTATCTTCCTCAATATTATACTTTTGAAAAAACGCCTGATAATATCCAGGAATTCCTGAGCACCAACCTGAGGCCATTTAATAAGATTACCTCACAAACAAATTTTATTTAATTTCTCTCCTTCCGCTATTTTAGTTTCATCTTTGCGTAATAAACACCTTTTTGCGGTTCTAAGCTTATTTATTTTATAAATCGCTTCAATTGATTAATCCGACAAACTGATCGATCAAACACATAATTTTATGTGGATTTTTATTGACGAAATAACTTAATAGTAAAATATCCTTGACTTAATGTTAATATTTAAAATAATTTTTTCTAAAAACTCCATATTATTCTTAATCATGAAAAATATAAAAATAATTATTTTACTTTCATTGCTTTTCAGTGTAGCTAACGCACAAACTTTAGAAAATAAAAAAATTCCCGACTTCCCTGTTTTTGATGTTTACGACAATAGACATTCAATTTTAGACCTTTTAAAAGACCTGCCGGACAAAGGATACCTTATTCTTAATTTCACTTCAATGTTTTGCAAGCCGTGTAAAAAAGAAATCCCGGAATTAATGAACATAAGCGATAAATTTAAAAACAGAATAAAAATTATTTATATTTATTCTGAAATCAACAACAAGGAAGTAATTAATGACGCTTTAAAACTGGGCATTAAAAATAATGAATTAATCAACGTATGCACTGATCTTTTTTCTACAATAAAAAAGGAGCAGAATGTTAAAAGCGTACCTTATACAATACTGATTTCAAAAAACGGTGATGTCCTTAACCGTATCGAAGGATATACGGAAAAAAATATTAAAATAATTTATTCACTTTTGGAGGCAACCAAATGAGACTGGCGTGTGTATTTCGTGTATCCAAGCTTGTCGTTTTAATTGTTATATTATTTATTAATAATTCATTCGCTCAGAATGAAAAGAAGCTTAGTATATTTGTTCAGAATATTGATGTTAAAGATGTGCCTCAAAAGTATTCGGAACTTGCTATTGATTCAATTAAAACTGCAATTACCGAACAATACGGCCAGAAATATACCATGGCCGACAAGGAGTCGCTGGCATCCACAATGTCCAATGAAGAATTAAAACAGGCTTATGGATGCGATGATGAAAAATGCAGACAAAAAATAGCCGAACAGCTGCGGACTGATTTTACAATAACAGGGAAGATATATCGGGATGCTAATCAAGACATGTTTAGAATAGCCCTTAATTTAAATGATAAAAGCGGCAAAACAATCAGGATAAACTACGCGAAATGCCATAGCAATCAAGTAGAATATTACAGCAAAGAATTAACAAAATCACTTTTCAATCCGCAATATAAAGTGCGGGAAGCCGGAATCGGCGATATAAGTTCTGAAGGAATTATTGTAGGAACACTTAAAATGCAAAAGGTTAAAGATCTGGATATCTCAATAATGAAATTTACTACAACAGACAGATTTATAAATGATATACTTCCGATGATAAAAGATGGCATAAGGAAAGGTGATGAAAGATATGAGTTAAAAGACTATAATAATGCGTTAGAAAACTATAATAAAACTTTAAATACTGTGACAAATGATATTCCTCCGGATAAAGTAACGAAAGATATTGAAATTCTTAAAGAGAAAATTCAGCAAAGAATCGGAACTGTTATTTATGCCCAATTTGCCGCAAGAGTGGAAGAAACAGACAGAAAGGTAAATGCAGCGCCTTCACCGAAATTAGATCAGATGGAGAAGTTTAAAGAATTATATTCAATTATTTTGCATGATTTAAATCGAACAGAATTAGCTTATAAAACAAATAATATAAATATCCTTATTAATCAGGTCAACAACCGCCATGATTTAATAGCAGCAAGCATTGTAAATCATTATTCTGCACTTGGCGCCGCTTCCTATAACAGTCAGAAGTTTACTGAAGCCATTGCCTATTACAATAAGGCTATTGCATCAAGTGTATATTTTATCGATCAAAAAAAGACAAAAACATCGACTACACAACTGAACCGAAAAATAGAAATTGTCAATAAAGCGGGACAGGACTTTCTTGCCAACCGCGTCTACTATTTCATTGATTCAGCCTTAACCTTTAATGTTTTTAAAAATTATGATAAAATGAAAAGCACAATGGCAGATGCTGCGATGCTGATTAAAGAAAATGAGGCTTACAGCACCGGGGATTTAATTGTGTATTATAACGGCAAAGCCGATTTTTTAAATCAGCCAAAATATACTTCTAGCGAGGAGTTAAACAGGAAAAGGATACAAAATGAACAACTGAGAATAAGCCAACAAAAAAGAAAAGATGCAATAGAAGCAAATAAAAAGTCGTATGGCCTAGCTTTTTTTTATTCAATATTACCTGTCACAAGCGGCATGGCGTATGGTTTGGATAATAACGGGATAGGAATTATTCCATGTGTTCTAAAAATAACCGGCTTATTAGTATGTATAGCAAAACCAGCAGTCGGTCTTACCATATATGGAGTTGGAGCGGCTGCGGATTTAGTAGGAGGGATTAATTTTGTCTCTTTCTATAATAAAAAATTTGCATACAATGGATTTATACAAGATAGTGTAAGTCTAAATATTGAACCTATTTTATTTTCAAATTATCAACCAAGAGATGAGAAAAGTTTAACTATGAATAGGCTTGATGGGCTGAGATGTTCAGTGATATATCATTTTTAAAAAATATTAACACTTTATTAAGGTAATAATATTTATTAGTTGAAAGCATACCAATGCTTTTATTTTAAAATCTTCCTCAATATTATACTTTTGAAAAAACGCCTTATTATATCCAGGAATTCCTGAGCACCCACCTGAGGCCATTTGATGAGTGCTTCTGTAAGGTTTGAGCATTTGATAGGCTCAGTACGCCAGTCCGATATCAGGACCGGCTTATAGACTTCCGGAGAGCGCAGCAGAAAACCGGCATCCAATAACTCGCCTTTTGCGCAAATGTGTACTTTAATTGGGACACCCAGTTTTTCATTAAGCGCTTTTAATGTACTATCATCAGGTTTATTTTTATTATTATGTGTCTCAACGCGTATATGCAGCCTTTTTCCTGTCACTATAACGAAGTATACGGCGCTGTCAAATTGCTTTGCAAATTCAAGAATTGACTGTTCCAGGTTATACGAATATATCTTTTTGCCGTTCAGATTTATTTCATCATCCATTCTGCCTAGAATTTCAATTACCGGGGCCGGATCGCCGCACGCACATTTTCCCGGGACGATTCTGCACATATCTCTAGTGTAAAAACGGAAAAGCGGGGCTGCTTCCCTGTAATATGAAGTAACTGTAAGCACTCCGGAATCCCCGGCCTTTACAGGCTCTTTTGTCTCCGGATCAAGTATTTCTATTATAAAAGAGTCCCTGTGAAGATGATGATTCCCCTTTTTGCATGTTGAAGCAATGCCGCCGGTTTCCGTGCTCCCGTAAACCGACCTTACAGCAACGTTCCACTTGTTCTCGATGTATTCTTTAAGCGCAGGCGGTACAACGGCTCCGGACATTAAAGCGAGCTTGATTGATCCAAGGTCTTTTTTCAGGTCATATCCGCATTTATCCGCAACCATTTCCAGCATAATAAGCTCATTTGGCAGGCACCCGATTGCTTCAACCTTAAGCCGTTTGATTATTTCCAGTGTCCGCTGATAAGTGACGTTCCAGCTGAGGTAGCCTGCAGGCACTATTATACCTCCAGTCTGTCTGGTTCTTATCTCGAGTACAAACGGGGGGACTGCGAAAGAATAAGGAAACCTGTTAAGCACAAGCATGCCTTTTTTTATTTCGGATGTCCATCTGCTGGTCATTGTTGCTTCACGTTCATAATCGTCAACAGTAAACCAAGACGCAACCGGAGCGCCGGTAGTACCGAAAGATTCGTGGTAATGCCACGCTTCCGATCTTGGTACGGCAAGCGTATCTTCGGGAGCAAGCCCGCGCAGATCTTCCTTTAAAGTTAGCGGGAGCTTAAAGAAATCCTCCCATGAGTTCAGCTTGAGTCCCGCGTATTTCTTTTTGTAAAGGCCGTTTTTGCTGGCTTTACTGAATAATTTCTGGATTGACGGCAGAGAAGCCAGCCTGCCGTCAGCTGTGTTGCTGGTCATATTTTTTGTTTTCATAAGTTCCGCACCGGATTTTTATATTTTTAAAAACAATAAACCATATATTTTTAACAATTTATTGAATTACAGAATTAGTTTAATCGTTTCGTGTTTTATTATCGCCTGTCAGTTTCTCAACTGCCATTCTTGCTGCCCACCGTAAAATAATATAAGTATAATGCGCGCCTGCTAAATACATCCCTGCCCAGAAAACCAGGTGAGACAGGCCATAAGCTACCGGCCCTCCTATAATTAGAAGAAGCGGCTCACTTTCGGAAATCGATATTACGCCAAGAGCTATCACCAGAGGCCAGCCGATCACGTAACTGAATAATATCAGAAATAATCCGATAAAATTTTTTATAATTGTCCGTTTTTCGGGTATAATTTTTAAGTTGCTTAAATCGGCTTTCTCCTGTACCGCTTTATAAACAAAAGGAATTTTTAAAAGCCTTTCCGCTATTTTTCTTTTGAATTTCATGAAAATAGATTATGCCGGTAAAAAAATATAAGAATAATTTGACTATCAAATAAGCAGTAATACTTTTAATGCAATCGATTTTTATTTATTCCGTTTAATGTGTTTGGGAACAATTTAAAATATTGACAAAAGAAATATAATCGCTTAACAGGCAAATATGTATTGAATATCTTTTTTAAAGATATTATTATTGAATATATTTTGAGTTCAAAGCTAAAGATAAAAAATAATGCTATTTTAACCAGGTAAAATAAAAATTATGAACTATTATTATAAAATAATTATTGAACCACAGGAAGAGGGTGGGTATACGGCATATGTTCCGAAACTGCCGGGATGTGTATCTGAAGGGGATACATATGATGAAACGCTGGCTAATATTAAAGAGGCGATAGAATTATATTTAGAAACATTAAAAGAAAAGGATAAAATTATCAAAACCGATGATACACATATTTCGGAAGTTTGCGTTTCCTTATGAGCAAAGAAATACCCTCTCTTAAACCTAAAGATGTAATCAAAATTCTGTCAAAACTCGGATTCAAATTTCATCGCCCAAAAGGCAGTCATAAAATTTATACAAAAGACGAATTTTTAGTTATTGTACCTGATCATAATAAAGATTTAAAAAAAGGAACTCTTGTCAACATTGCAAAGGGTACCGGCTTATCACTTGAAGAGTTCTTTAAATATTAATAAATGGCTAAAGACACCTTGCATACTTACGAAGCTAAAATATCGGTTCCATTCCACGACTGCGATCCAATGCAGGTTGTTTGGCACGGCAATTACTTTAAATATTTTGAGATCGCACGTGATGGACTGCTTTTCGGTCTGGGAGTCGATCTCCAGTCGTATTTCGGAAAAGAAAAATACGTTTTCCCCATTATCAAAACTTCGTTAAAGCACATTTCGCCGTTAAGGCACCGCGATGAATTTATCTGCAAAGCCACTCTGCTGGATGCAAAAATTAAGCTGGAATTCTCTTTTGAGATACGCCTGCTTAAGGACAATAAATTATGTGCTAAAGGGAAAACCGAACAGGTTGCCGTAAAATATCCTGAAATGGAAATCATGTTCAGCATCCCTGACGAAATACGCTCTGCCCTGGGTTTTGAATAATGGATGATATTTTTAATAAAGCGCTGGTTACAGGATTTGAACGCGTTGCAGCGTGGGCCGACCTTCTGGACGGGATAAATGTTTACCCGGTCGCGGACGGGGACACAGGTCGCAACCTTACAGTGAGCCTTTCCCCGTTGCGCTTCCCTGGAAAAGAACGCAAAGATATTATTAAAGCTCTTCTTTTTGCTGCGCGCGGCAACTCTGGCAACATTGCTGCGAGATTTTTTTCCGGCTTTCTTGCTGCTGAAAGCATGGAGGCGCTTACTGATGCTGCTGAGAACGGGCGCAACGCAGCGTGGGAAGCTGTGAGCAAACCGCGCAAAGGCACAATGCTTTCGGTATTTGACGCACTTTCGGAAACTCTCCGCAAAAAGACATTCGAAGCTGACGAAAAATCAGTATCTGAATTGCTCGATCATCTGGAAAACGCTGTTCACGCTACTGTTGCTCAGCTTGCGCGTTTAAAAAAAGCGAACGTAGTTGACGCGGGCGCTCTCGGCATGTTCATTTATTTCGAAGGATTTTTTAACGCTCTGGCCGGCACAGGCAAATATCGTCCCATAATGAAAATTTTTAAGAATAAGCTTGCAGTTTCAAACGCGTTTCATGAAAAACCGGAAGCAGGCTATTGCGTGGATTTAATATTAAAGGCAGACTCTAATTCAGAGGAAGCCGTGAAAAAAGCGCAGTCCGATAAAAGCGCGGTAATAATAAGAGAAAACGATTTTATAAAAATACATATTCACACGGACGACAAGCTTGGAGCGCGTGATAAGTTTGAATCGTTCGGACTTGTTAAATGGGCAGACGATGATCTGTGCGCGCAGATCCTGGATTTTAACAGCGCGCATAAAAAGCAGGCAATACATATTATGAGTGACGCTGCTGGGTCGCTTACTCATAAGGACGTCAAGGATCTCGGCATTACGCTTCTGGACAGCTACATTACCGCAGAGAGCGCGTGCGCACCGGAAACGTATTTTGATCATAACGAGCTTTATAAATCAATGCTTAGCGGAGTAAAAGCGTCTACATCACAGGCGTCCGATTTTGAAAGATTTCAGCATTATGAAAGCGTACTTAGCAGGCATAAAAGAGCGCTGTATCTTTGCGTAGGTTCTGTTTATACGGGCAATTACAGGACCGCTATGGACTGGAAGAATAAGAACGATAAGGAAAACAGGCTTACTGTAATCGACACAGGGACAGCGTCCGGAAAGCTTGGACTGATTGTAATTGCTGCTGCCCGATACGCACGCGAAGTATCAAGCCCTGAATCGGTAATTAAATTTGCCGAAAAAGCTATTGCCTTTGCCGACGAGTTCATTTTTCTCGAAAAACTGCATTATCTCGCAGCAGGAGGCCGCATGTCCAGGACCGGCGCTTTTTTCGGAGACATGCTTCACGTAAAACCCATTGTTAGCCCGCATTCAGACGGGGCTGCGAAAATCGGTATAGCAAGGAACAATAAAGATCAGCTTGAATTTCTTTTCAGGAAACTTGAGAGCGCTCTTAAACACGACGCAAGAGCTCTTATAATGCTTGAGTACACAGACAATCCCGGCTGGGTCGAAAATAAATTAAAAACAGAAATTAAAAATAAATTTCCGAATGCCGAAATACTGGTTCAGCCACTCTCGCTCACTACAGGTGTTCATACGGGCCCCGGCACATGGGCAGTTGCGTATCTTGACATTGACGCAATCAAAACGAATTCCAGGATTTAATAATTTTAAAATGAAAAAAATGAATAAAAACAAATTTGCCGTTATTATACCTGTTTACAATCACGAAGAAATGATAGCCAGTGTTGTGAAAAATACACTTCAACTCGGCTTTCCTGTTTTCGTGATTGATGACGGATCAACAGATAATACTTTCGAGAATATAAAAAAAATAAAAGGCATTAAGATACTGCGACATAATGAAAATAAAGGGAAGGGCGCCGCGATACTGACAGGATTTAAAGAGGCAGCCAAAACTGCCGACTGGGCTATTACTATTGACGGCGACGGCCAGCACAATCCAAAGGACGCTCTTGCCCTGATAAACGCGATCCCGCAGGGCTCGCGGCCTGTTGTGATCGGCAAGCGTGAGAAGATGTTCGGGAGCGACGTGCCGTGGACAAGCAGGTTCGGCCGCGGATTTTCAAACTTCTGGGTAAGGCTTTCTGGCGGGCCTGCTGTTTGCGATACGCAGAGCGGGTTCAGGATTTATCCTTTGCCGGAAATGCTTGCCATAAAAACAAAGGCAATGCGATACCAGTTTGAACTGGAACTGCTCGTAAAAGCACACTGGAAAAAAATCCCTGTAATTGAAGCTCCTGTAAGCGTAACTTATTCGCCAGGCACAAAGCGCGTTTCCCATTTTCGGCCTTTTATCGATTTTATGCGCAACTCATGCGTATTCTCCAGGCTTATCTGCTCAAGAATTTTTATTCCGGCTTATGTGCGCAGAAAAATCAAGTATTCCGAATAATATTTATCTGAATATTGCAAAAAAAATAATAATATTAATATCTATTAATACTTAACTCAATAATCTATATAGTTGTTATTGAGTAAATTTTCGTTGATTATTATTTCTATCTATGTTATCGAGAATATACTTCATTTATTGATGATTTAAAAAGTATTACGGATATATATTTACGAGGTAAAAATAAAATGGCACAGATATTATCGGATAACGACCGCGGCAGGCTGGATAAGCTTGTAGAGGAAGCAGAGAAAAGCACAAATGCCCAGATAGTGCTTGCTGCTGTTAAGCGCAGTGACAGCTATGCCGAACTGCCATGGAAGGCGTTTGCCCTTGGCGCGTCTGTTGCAGGATTGCTTGTTTTTTATTTTGATTTGCTGTCACCAGGATGGGGTTCAGACACAATGGTTCTTGTCTCGGTTGCGAGCATACTTGCTGCAGGCGCTGCATTCGCGCTTTTGGCAATAGTGCTGCCTGTTTTCGGCAGGCTTTTTTTATCAGCCGATAGAGCTGAAACTGAAGTACGGCAATACGCCGAGTCGCTCTTTCTTTCACGCGAGATTTTCGCCACGAGCGGGCGCACAGGCATCCTGATGCTTATCAGTATGTTCGAGCGGGAAATCGTTATTCTTCCGGATAAAGGGTTGGCTAATAGATTAAGCGAAAATGCAATGCAGAACATCATTTTAAAAATGACCGCTCAGCTTAAACGAAATGAAATTGCAGGCGCAATGGAGACAGGTGTTAAGGAGATCGGCAAAACTCTCGGAGCCACAGCATCCGCAGCAATTAAGAGTGCAGGCAAAGATGAACTGTCCAATGAAATCATTGAGGAGAAGGGCGTATGAAAAAGACATCCTTATTACTATTCATATCAACTATAATTCTGTCTGCGTCTATCGCAGGCGCTGCGGATGTCCCTTACCTTACAGGCCGTGTTACGGACAACGCGCAGCTTCTTTCTGCCGAAACGCGCAAGTCGCTTGCTGAAAGCCTTAAAGCGCACGAAAGCCGCACAAGCAATCAGATTGCGGTATTAACGATTCCCACGTTAAATGGCGAAAGCATTGAAGATTACGCTGTCAGGGTTTTCAAGGAATGGAAACTTGGACAGAAAGGCAAGGATAACGGCATCCTAATTATTGTTGCGCCGAATGACAGGCGTATGCGCATTGAAGTCGGTTACGGACTTGAAGGGACAATGACGGACTTAATGGCAGGCCGTATAATCCAGAATATCATGACTCCAAAATTCAAAAGCGGGGATTATAATTCCGGAATTGCTGAAGGTGCGAAAGCAGTCATTGATGTGCTGGAAGGCGGGCAGGTACAGGAAACTGCTGTTAATAAAGAAAATACCGAAGAAAAATCCGGCTTTTTAAATATTCAGGGTCCTGACATGTCTATCACTGAACGCATTCTTTTCGGGGCATTTATTTTCGGAATTATTGGGCTTTTTACTGTAATAGGAATACTTACTCCGGGCATAGGCTGGTTTCTGTATTTGTTCTTAATTCCGTTCTGGGCAATGTTCCCGATTGTAGTTTTAGGTACAGGCGGAGCATTTGTCTGCTTTATAACATATATAATTGCCTTCCCAATAATTAAACTATTCATTAGTAAATCCAAGTGGTATAGTAAAGCAAAAAAGGATCTGCGCACAAAGGGAAAAGCTTCCATAGGCGGATTTGTGTTTTCATCCGGAGGATCGGGCGGGTCATGGTCGTCCGGGAGTTCGGGAGGCTCAGGCTTTTCCGGCGGGGGAGGATCGTCCGGTGGAGGAGGGTCATCCGGGAGCTGGTGAATCGCCTTATTTTCTTAATCATATAGAAATTTTACATTAAGGCAGGATTCAATAATATCGAACAGCTCCTGCTCCTTAAAAGGCTTTCTTAAAAATGCGTTTGCGCCTGCATTCAGCGCTTTCTTTTTATCCTCGCTGAAAGCGCCTGCTGTTACTGCAATTATAGATATATTATTATCTTTAATTTCCCTGATAGCTTTTATGGCCTCGTAACCGTTCATCATAGGCATTCTCATATCCATCAGTATAATATCGGGAGTCCATTCCTTTGTTTTTTCAACTGCTTCAATCCCGTTGGATGCTTCCTGAATTTCAAAACCTACAGGCTCCAGTATTTTCTTAAGCAGAACGCGGTTATCGGACTTGTCGTCGGTTATAAGAGTTTTATATTTGTTTTTTCCCGGTTTTATTTTTACAATGCGTCCTTTGCGTACTTTCTTTTTCTTTTGCAGTTCTTTTCCGGTTTCAATATTAACCTGAATTGTAAAACATGAACCTTTCCCTGTCTCGCTCTTAAGAGTAATATCGCCTCCCATTAACAGGGCATACTGCCTGCTTATGGTAAGGCCTAAACCTGTGCCTCCCTCGTTTATTCCGGCCTCGGTTTGCCCGAACACGCGGAACAGCTTTCCGATTTCATATTCAGGAATACCTGGGCCTGTATCTTCCACTTCAATTTTAAGAACACATTTATTTTTGCTTATTCCCTGAGTATTAACTTTCACAATAATGCCGCCTTCGTTCGTAAATTTTTCGGCATTACCTATAAGATTAATGAGAATCTGCTTTAACTTTGCTTCATCGGCAACAACAGTCCCAGGCAGGCTTTCCGGATATACCATCTCGAAGTTCAGATTTTTGGTTTTTGTCTTTAGACTGAACATTGCCTCAACATCAGATAATAATTTACGCAAGTCAAATTCCGAAACATTCAGTGTTACCTGCCCTGCCTCTATTCTCGACATTTCAAGAATGTCGTTTATTATGGACAGCAAATGTTCCCCGCTGCGGTTTATTGTTTCAAGCGATTCGACCTGTTCCGGATTAAGATTATCGTCGTACATCATTAGTTGGCAAAATCCGAGTATCGAATTAAGCGGAGTTCGTATCTCGTGGCTCATGTTGGAAAGAAATGTGCTTTTAGCCCGGTTGGCGTTTTCCGCCAATTCTTTGGATTCTTTAAGCGTCTGCTCGGCGATCTTAAAAGGAGTTATATCCCGGTTAATGCCTATAAGCCCTGAAACATTTCCGCTGGAATCTTTTAAAGGCAGTTTTAATATTGAATACCATCTTTCATTTTCATCCGGATGCCTGATAATTTCCTCATAGTTCATTGTCTTTCCGTAATTTAATACTTCCTGTTCATCTTTATAATAATTTACAGCTTTATCATACGGGAGAAGGTCAAAATCGCTTTTACCTGTAAGATCATTTACATTTGATTTGCCGAATATCCGCAGAACATGATAATTCGTAGTGATGAACCTGCTTTCTTTATCCTTTATGTAGATTTCATCTGGAATATTATCTATGAGAGTGCGAAGTAGATTCCGTTCTTTCGCGAGTTCACCGGTGCGAACTTTAACAAGCTCTTCCAGATGCTCATGGTATTTCAGTAATTCATCTTCGTTTCGTTTGCGTTCGGTAAAATCATCAGAGACTGCTATAATTTCCCCTGAAGGCAGCTTGTATACATAATTCTCATACCAGCCGGACAGTTTATTGTCTTTATATTGAGTTATAGGAAAACGCTCGGGATTGCCGGTTTCCCACACTCTTTTAAGAACATCAACAAGACCGGATTCTTTTATTGATAACCTGGCATTATGAATACTTCTTCCGATTAGATTTTCCTTTTGCTCATTATCTATTGCTTCCCCTGCCTTGTTAAAATCCTTGAATATAAAATCGTTTCCATTGTCTAATGCCTGGTAGATGGCTACACCGCTGCTAATATTGTCAAATAATTCCCTGTATCGTACTTCGCTGTTCCGTAAATCCTCTTCCGCCTGTTTCCGCTCAGTGATATCGCGTATATTACAGTGTATTACTTCTTTGTTATGTACCGGATACATGCTGCTGATAAATTCCACAATAAGAACCCTTCCATCTTTTGTCATTAGGGGTATGTTATCAAAGCGAAGGTATTTGTTTCTTTTAAGTTCGCTGAATGAATATTCCGAAATATATTCTTTATTAAATAAATCAAGCTGGCATAATTTTTTTCCTATTACTTCATTATTCGAATAACCGAGCTTTTCCTGAATTATTGGATTTGCATCAATGATGTTTCCCGTAACAGGATCTATTATTACAATAGCGTCCTTTGCTGTTTCAAAAAGCCTCCTGTACCTGAGTTCACTTTCCTTCAGCTCTTCCTGGGCAAGATTACGGCTGAGCGCAAAAGCTATGATGTTTGAAACTCCTTCGAAAAACTCTATCATCCCGGATGTAAACATGTTCCGCCGCCTGTCATTTAACTGGAGCAGCCCGATTGTCTCCTTCATGCTCTTTAACGGAATAAGAGCGACCGACTCATAGCCCTCGGCGTTGCACCTGTTGCGGAGGCTGGGCTTGCTGTCCTTTCCTTCAGCAGATTCCATGAGATTGGTAGTTGAGTTTGTCCAGAAGCTCCCGCCCTTTGTAAAAAATGAAAAACCGGCATTCGTTCTGCCGCAGATAATATTTCCGCACATACATTCCAGATGTGCGTTGCCCATTGTGTCCCGGACTATTGTTCCGCCAGGGTCAAACGCGCAGAGGTAATTCTCGGCTTTCACAAACAAGTCCGGAAATCCTTTTGTATGATAATAGGGATAATCTTCCCCGTCTTTTAGCCTGACGCCTACGCATTCGAATCCCATATTATTGCTGATTTCAACCGAGATATTTCGTATTGCCTCCAGCGTGTTCTCAGTTCCGTTTAATATAGCCATAATATTTTTTGTAAGATTGGAATATTTCTCAGCCTGCTTGCGTTCCATTCTTTCCTTGTCGTGCATTTCATTTTCTTTTTTATTCATTTGAACTGCATTTACATAAAGGATAACAACAGTAATTATAATGAGAAGAGCATTTATTGCCATCATGCCCGGAATAAATGATTTGAGAATATTCAGGTTAAATATCCAGCCTGCCAGCCCCAGACATCCGATTGCCAGGGAAGTTAGCCCTGCAGCAAGAATGAATATTTTTATAAAACCGGTATTTAGTATTAGTTTCATAAAAGAAGTTCCGTCTTTTATGCTGAATTTATAAAAATTTAAACTAACAGATAATTATAAATGATGTTTAGATCTGATTGTTCGTTAATCTGTCTGAATTACATATTTCAGGATATCAATATAAGCAGGTTGCTAAGCGAAGCATTATTGATGCTGTTTGATTTATAGTATAAACCACCTGGCAAATAAAAGCAAGAATTTTATGTTTAATAAAAGTCATCGGATTATTTTGATTGACTCGAATGTATTCACTTCATAATTAAATTACTCATCTGTTAAACTTACAATTTTACATAAATGGTTTTACCAAACAATGAACAAAACATTTTTAAAATTCAGATGGCCTTTTATTATTTCTTTGATAGCAGTCATTGCTTTGCTTTTTGTTTACAGGCTGCAGTATTTTACAGTTGATACTGACCTTATCGAATACCTGCCTCATGATGACGCAGTTTTAACGGATGCGCGTGCTGTTATCAAGCATCTGCCGTTTCAGGACAAAGTTGTAATCGACCTCTGCCTTAAAAAGATAGACAGGGACATCCTTGTTGAAGGTGCGAATTTTTTTGAAGAAAGACTGAGAAAGAGCGGCCTGTTTAAAAATGTCGGCATTGACGAAATGCAGAAACTGTTCCCTCCGCTTATAATGCATATTACTAAAAATCTTCCTGTCCTGTTTACGGCAAAAGAGCTGGAGCGTGATATTAAACCGATGCTTTCCAGGCAAAACATAAAAAAAGCTCTTAATCAAAATCTGGCGCAACTGCAGAATCTTGAAGGCATTGGGCAATCTGAATTTATAATGTACGATCCGCTGGATTTTAAAGGTCATATAATATCAAAGCTTTCGGACCTGGTTCCTTCAAAAAAAGCTTCCATTTACAGAGGAAAACTGATCTCGCAGGATGAAAAACACCTCCTTATAGTTACTGAGCTAAACGGTTCCGGAACTGATATTGCGACTTCGGAAAAGATAAACGATTTAATTTATAGCATTTCCGCGGATTTTAAAAAGGTTTATAGCCAGAAGGGATATAACTTTGAAGTCAATCCTGTAGGCGCATATCGCGCTGTGCTTGATAATTCATCCGCGACAAAGAAGGATACTGAAAGGGCTGTTACGATCTCCACGATAATAATCGCGATCCTGCTTATTATTGGCTTTCCCAGGCCGCTTGTTGGACTGCTCGCTCTATTACCGTCTATACTCGGCACGGCACTGGCGTTCATAGTGTACTCGCTTATACACAGCTCCATATCGGTACTGGCAGTCGGGTTCGGGGGCGCGATCATTTCATTTACAGTCGATTACGGGATTACGTACCTTTTATTCCTCGACCGGCCTTACGAGACTTACGGGTTCGAAGCGACAAAGGAGGTGTGGACTCTGGGGCTCCTCGCAATGCTGACTACGGCAGTATCTTTCGCGTTCCTTTTTTTAAGCGGCTTTCCTGCTCTCGCACAGATCGGCGAATTCGCGGCTCTTGGTGTACTCTTTACTTATATATGCGTTCATCTGTTTTTCCCTGTAATATTTCCGGTAATGCCGCCTGCGAAACGAAAAGGTTTTCTGCCTTTACTGGCTTTTGTTAAAAAACTGATATTCTCCGGCGGAAAATACAGATTCATTGCAGCTGTTGTTTTTTGCATAATAATGCTGTTCTTCGCAAAACCTGTTTTTCAAGTTGATATAAGTTCAATGAATTCGGTAACGGACAAAACGCTGGAATCCGAAAATATGGTAAAAGATACATGGGGCAACATATTAAACCGCATATACCTGATGAGCGAAGGCATGGATGCTGAGGAATTACAGGACAGGGGCGACAGGCTTGCTCGCATGCTGGAAAAGGACATTGAAAACGGCGTCGTTGCTTCAGCTTTTATGCCGTCAATGATTTTTCCGGGCACTGACAGGGCAAACGAAAACCTGAGCGCGTGGAAAAAATTCTGGAACAAAAAGCGGACTGCCGAATTTAAAAAAAACATATACGCTGCCGCGCATGAGGCCGGCTTTACGCAGGATGCGTTCCGCAGGTTATTTGACATGATAGAGAAAAAAGACTATAAAGCTGCCCCAATGCCTGCCGAATTTCACGGCATGTTCGGCGTTTCCAAAAAAAGCGATACGGAATGGATGCAGTTCTCGATTCTGACTACTGCGAAAGATTATAAAAGCGAGGATTTTTATTCAAGATACAGCAAAGCAGGGATTAAGCTTTTCGATCCCTGGCTTTTCAGCGAACGTCTGGCTAAACTGCTTATGTCCGGATTCATTAAGATGGCACTGATAGTCGGCATCATAACTGTCATTGTAGCTCTACTGTATCTGCTGGACTGGCAGCTTGCTTTGATTTCAGTTATCCCGACAATTTTTTCTCTTATTTGCACATTCGGCACTTTAAATATTTTAAATCAGCCTCTCGGTATTCCTACTATCATTATTATAGTGGTTGTCATCGGCATGGGAACTGATTACGCGATCTATCTTGTAAGGGCTTACCAGAGATACATGGATGAGGAAAATACATCTCTAAGGCTTGTGCACATGTCGGTGTTTTTGTCGTTCGCGACAACATTTGCGGGCTTCGGCCTTCTCGCATTATCCAGCCATTCGCTTCTTAAAAGCGCGGGGCTCAGCCTTGGCCTTGGCATAGGATATTCGTTCATAGGTGCTGTGATGCTTGTGCCGCCTATGCTGAAATACGTGTTTACGCAGAAATTGCAGGCAGATGAAAACATCATCGCCGGTTCGGCAGAGCATTTTAAGCATGTTATGAAGAGATACAGGCATATTGAAGCTTACCCGCGCATTTTCGCGCGCTTTAAAATGAAGTGCGACCCGATGTTCCCGAGACTTGCCGATTTTGTAAAGCAGCCGAAGCAAATACTGGATATCGGGTGCGGATACGGTGTTCCGTCCGCATGGCTTCTCGCGATTTATCCGGATGCGCGCGTGCACGCGCTGGACCCGGACGCGGGACGCGTTTACATCGCGTCCAGAGTTATCGGAGAACGCGGGAGCGTCGCGGTCGGGAGCGCACCGGATCTTCCTGCTGTCGGGAACAAATGCGACACAGCACTCCTTCTCGACATGATACATTATCTGAATGACAGCGATCTTCGCGCTACTCTAAAATGGGTTTGTAAATATCTTACAAAAAAAGGAAAGCTGATAATACGGGTAACGATGCCTACGGAAAAAAAATTCCCATGGGAAAGGATGCTGGAACATTTGCGCGTGAAACTGTTAAAGACAAAAGCATATTTCAGAACTGCTGCGCAGCTCGAAAAGATGATAAAAGAAGCAGGACTTAAAGTTAAGCTGACTGAACCTACAAAGAAAAACCGCGAAGAGACGTGGATAATTGCCGAGAAATGAAACGATTAGTTTACAACTATCTGTCAAAAACATCCAGGCTTTTCGGCATCTGGATTTTCCTCACTGCGGCCTGGTGGATATCTACAGGATATTTCCTCCTGTTCCCTGGACGCGTTAAAATAAGCATGGACTTTTACAAAGCGCTTTTTCCAGGTAAAAGTATTTTCTTCTGTATGCGTTGTTCATGGAAGCAGTTCCACAATTTCACGAACGTATTTATTGACAGATTTATTCTGCACGATTTTAACGATATTACATACACGTCCGAGGGATGGGAGCATATTGAATATGCTGCCCGTGAAAAGACAGGCGGAATTCTGGTAATGTCGCACATAGGCAACTGGGAGGTTGCTGCGCATCTGTTAAGGCGCGAAAAAATAAACATGCTTCTTTACATGGGCATTAAACAGAAAGAACAGATTGAGCGCACACAGAAAGAGAGCCTTGCGAAAAGCGGGCTTAAAATAATAGCTGTGATGCAGGAAGAGAGTTCTCCGTTTGACATTCTGGAAGGCATTAACTTCCTGAAAGACGGCGGCCTTGTTTCGCTCACAGGCGACCGCATCTGGAGAGGAGATCAGAGAGCTGTAGGAGTAAGTTTTCTGGGGCACAAAGCGCTTGTTCCGGAAACGCCGTATATTTTCGCCCTTCTTTCCGGAGCCCCGGTATTCTTTTTCTTCACGTTCCGCACAGGCAAAAAGCAGTATCATTTTAAAATATCGCAGCCCATGTACATCAGGTCCGCATCCCGCAAAGGACGTAAAGAAATCATAAAAAAAACAGCCCAGCATTATGCTGAAATAATGGAAGCAAATCTGCGCCAGTATCCTTACGAATGGTTTCATTTCGAGAGATTTATTAATTAATGCCCCCACCCGGCCATTGCTGACGCTCGGCTGACATGGTGTTGTCTTAAAAGAATGCCACGGAGACACTGAGACACAGAGTTTAATAATAATTTTTCAAATAGTTTAAGATATTATTAACCATAAGAGATATTTTTCATTAAAACAACGTTATTCGAATAAAAATCCTTTGTGTCTCTGCGCCTCTGTGGCAAATTTTTTATTATGAGATGCTTCAAGGATAAATATCGCAGTCTAGGTTGAAAAAATAAATATTAATTCTTTACACTCTTCCGAATTTCGCACCTGCCAGCTTCCTCTCCCTGTGCCTGAACGTGTTGTCTGCTTTTTCTTTCTCAACCACCTTTTTGATAAGCTTGAACATTTTATAGGACTGCGGTTCGTCTTTATAAAACGTGTCCCATGCGTACTGCAATAGTTCCTGAAGCTTTTCAGGAGAGAGATTTTTAGGCTGAAAAACAACTTTGTCAGCGCTGTATTCATTCCAGTCGTATGAAAAAATGCGGTTATCTCTCTTCAGGTCTTCATAAGCTTTCGAATGCGGGAACGGAGTAAGCACTGTAAACTCAGCAAGGTCCAGATCGATCTCCAGCAGAAAATCGATAAGCTTTTTTATGTAATCTTCGGTATGGTCGTCCAGTCCGAGAAGTATTGTGCCCTCAACACCTATCCCGAAATCCTTGTAGCGCTTAATCCTGCTGCGTATGTAATCGGACGTGTCGAATACAGCCTGGTACACGTACCACGCGCCCGCTTTCGCGGCAAGCTCCAGCACCTCGTTGTCGTCCTCGATAGGGTGGCAGCACCATTTCTTCTTTAACGGGATCATTTCGCGGAAAAGCTCCATCTCCCATTCTTTGTTCTGCGCGAGCGAGTTGTCCACTATGAACAGCCTGTTGTTGTCAATGCTTTCCAGCTCTTCCAGCACCCTGTCTATTGGCCTTGGCCTGAACATCCTGCCGCCGAGATACGGAGTACAGCATGGATAGCAGTTGAACCTGCATCCGCGCGAAGCGTGAAAGAGATCGACCATCTGTATGCCTTTATAATTATACAGCTCCTTTTTTAATATATCCCTTCTCGCGGGGCCTACCATTTCAATTGGCATAAAGTCGTTCAAATAATTATAAACTTTTTTAAGGCTGTTGTTTTTAAAATCAATAAATATTTCTTCCATTCTGCCTTCGGCCTCGCCCAGAAAAACAGAGTCAGCGTGCTCCGCTGTCTCTTCTGCGTGAAGCATTGTCGCTATGCCGCCGAATATCACTTTTATGCCCCTGCGCCTGTACTCGTCCGCAATTGCCCAACCGCGCTTTATCTGGCAGGTCAGCATCATTGAAATGCCCACAAAGTCGGCCGTATCGTCAAAGTTCAGCTCTTCCACGTTCTCGTCAGTAAAGTCGATGTCAACATAATCGGGCAGCGCTGCTGCCATTGTTACTGGCCCGTGAGGCGGCAGATGGAATTCCGTTTGCCCTGTCAGCTTTTTCCACGCGGGATATATGAGTTTGAATTTCATTAACAGCTCCAAAAAAATACTCCCTCCATTTTGATGGAGGGAGTATTTTTTATCAAGTTTATTATATTATAATGAGCTTATAAATCAGTATAAATAATAAGTTGTTATTAATTATTGCTCTATCTTTTCATTTATAAAATAAACCAGGTTGTAAACACAATTGTTTACGCGGCCTTCAAAGCCCCAACCGGAAACATCCATTGCAGCTTTTGAATAAATACTCGCGGTTACCTTGTATAATTCTCTTCCGGATTTTCCGTCAATAAAATGTATAGTCAGGTCGAGTGTATCTGATCCTGCCATAGCTCCAAAGAAAATCTTCGCCGCTGTGCTTGTGCGCTGTACATATTCCACGTTTGAAAATTTAATAACAAGCCCGTCATTTTCAGGCTGATTATTTTTTGAAGCAACTACTGTAGATTTCTTTTCAGTTATAAGTTTATTAAAGTAATCAGGCATGTTTTTCTGATTCATGAAATTGATAGCTTCTACCCATTTTTCTTTCTTTTCATATCCAAAATCTTTCCACTTGTTCTCATTCAGATCAAGCCATCCGACATTTATTACCTTATACTTCTTAAGGTCGCCTGAGACTTTAGTTTCTTGTACAACGCCCCAGTAAGAGGTACATCCAAATGTAAACATTGCAAAACCAAGAAGAATAATAAATAAGCTTTTTCTCATAATAATCCCCTATAAAATTTTATTAGTTAAATACAACTTATATAAAAATTATGGCTTAATATTCGATATATTTTTATTTTTTGTCAACCAGTATTTCCTGCCAGGCCAAAACCTCACATCTTTTCAAAGCTGATCAGCTCAAGGAAAAGCGTGTAACCGAAAAGCCCGTGCGCTACTAGCTCAAGTCTTTGCGGCAGGCCCTTGCTGTTAAGTTGCATGATATTTACAGTCCGCGTTAAACCGTAAGAGCTGTCGTATTTGTTTATCTTTGTTTCGCCGCCTTGCGTGATCACATCTATTGTTGTGCCGTCGGCGCAGCCGAAGCGCGCTATGCTTTTTCCGTCCGGCTGCTTCCCGTAAACCGGGCTCCTGGCTTCAGGGGCAAAGTAGATCAGCTTCAGGTCGTCCATTAAAGCTTTTACGAAATCGGAAGACTCAAATGCGGGTATTGCGCGGTTAACAGTAACAGCATTGTTGCCTAAGCTTGCGTCTAAGAGCACCAGCCCTTCCACGCTCATCATCACAGCGCGTATCGATCTTTGCGCAGGATCGACACTCGTCACGCCGATGAGCAAAAGCCTGTCCCCGTTTGGAAGCTCTGCCTTAATTGAATGAGTAAGCTGATATTTATCTTTCAGATAAAAACCTGCGGCCATATGCTCTTTGTACCGGCCCGGATGTTCAATTACTGGAAGGCTTTTACACGAGAGAAAAAGAACCGCTGCTGCAAATAATAAAAACGCGTATTTTTTCATTCAGGATTCCGGTACAGTCTTTCATCAATATTTTTATTGTGCTCAATTGCGCTGAATTTTATCAGAGTGTACGAGTCGCCGGACTCGCTTATCTTAACGCTTTTAACAACGCCCTCGGTCCTTGAAACAGCAAGCTCTATGCTGCTTATAATGCCTGCGAAAGTTTTATCCCTCGGAGTAAGTATAATCCTGTCAACCGCGCCTTTGCTTAAGGTTGCCTTAAAATTCGGGTCATCATGGAAGCGGCCTGCAAGCCACGAAGTGATCTCCTGCATAACGATTTCCATTGCCTGTGCCTTTGCACGTGTGTCTTCGGTCAGACCGTTCCTGCCTTCAATGTAGCTCTTGACCCTGCCGTTATGCGATAGCAGAATGCTTTTTACAGGTGTAACATATTCCCATCTCAGCGACTTTGGAGCACTGAAAAAGAACCTGCCTTCGGACACAAGCGGCTTAACGAGTATCTTCATGTGTTTTTCCTGTGTGAATTTCGCGCTTACTGTTTTTATTGCTTTCGCGACCTTGCCGATTTCCTCCCAGTCATCGGTATACGCGACCGAAGCATTAAAACATAAAAAAATTATTAGTATGATAATTGTCTTTTTGTTCATGATCGTTCCTGTACGAAATTTTCTTTGGAAGATATACATTCTTTATATTTTATTATTATTTGCTAAGTTAAATCCACCCTGACCCCCTTTCATTAAAGGGGGTGGCGAGCAAAGCGAGCCGGGGGATTTTCTTGCACTCATAGAAATAGCATTCCCCCCCAAATAAATTTTCAGAACATGCCGCCGTTCACGGAAATGACCTGACCAGTAATATACGAGGCATCGTCAGAGCAGAGAAAACGCACCACTTTTGCCACTTCCTCAGGTTTGCCTATCCTGTTCATAGGTATCATTTGCTTGATCATGTCCTTAGGCGCGTCCTTTATCATTTCAGTGTCAATGAGCCCCGGCGCGACCACATTGAGCCGTATCCCGAGACGCGCAACTTCAGTAGCGATCGATCTTGTCGCGGCAATTACCGCAGCTTTTACAGCAGAATAGTTGGACTGCCCGCGGTTGCCTATAAGCGCGGATACGGACGCTATTGTAACAACAGAGCCTCTGTGCTTGGGCACCATCTTCTGCAGAATAGGTCTTGTAATATTATAAAATCCTTTTATTGTAACGTCAATGAGCGAATCCCAGTCCTCTTTCTTGTGCATCAGGAAAAGCCCGTCCGCAGTAATGCCCGCGTTGTTGACAAGAACGCTCACGTATTTAAAACGCGAGATAATATCCTTTACGCATTCCTGTGTCTTTTCATAATCCGCAACATCGAATTTCATTATTTCGCCAGCGCCGTTATTGGCTTTTATCATTTCAAGAGTCTGTGCTGCTGCTTCGTCATTGGACCTGTAATTTACAATTACATAATAACCGTGCGCAGCAAGCTCAACACAAATCGCCCGGCCAATGCCGCGGCTTCCTCCTGTGACAACCGCTATTTGCTGCTCGCTCATTCTTTACTCCTTATTCTTTACGCTATATTCCCTGGATAATTGGCCACAGAGGCGCGGAGGCACAGAGAATTCTTTTTTAAAAATAATATTTTATCTCTGTGTCTTAGTGTCTCTGTGGCATTCTTTTAATTCAGTTCCCATGGAATTATGATTTTTATCTGGTAATAATGATTTATAAAAAAAATAATCTTGTCTTACACAGGGCTGAAAACCTGCAGAACTACTTTGCAAAGTATTTCACTGTTTGATGCGTTCTCAACACTGCCTTCAAAAACAGCATAGTTCTCGTCATCAAAACGCGGCGCAACCCTTATTAATAGCCGCGTGCCGAGAGCAATTTCCCCAGCAAAAAAATCAGCCTGCTTAACGCCTACTATCCATCCGAAAACTCCCTTGCCTGTTTCCTTTAATTTTTTACATCCTATTGCAATGCCTGTGCTTTGCGCGACAAGCTCAACCATAATAATCGGATTGACGGAGTTATCATTAAACAAAGGCCATTTCTCTGAAACAACGGATTCCGTAACAGCGCGCTTTCCTTCAACCTCAACTATTCTGTCTAACAGTTTCAGCCTGTCGCGGTGTGGAAGTATGTCTTCAATAGCTACATCGATCATATAATTTTATTTTTTCTTACTGGTAAAAAAATTTGAATTATCTTCGAACCCGGTTAAAAGATGCTTTGATTCGTTTGTCTTATACAACAGACTGCGATTTTGTCTGCTGAGATTGATTCTAAATACAGGTATTTCATTGACCAAGTCAAGATAAAAAACATTCTCCAACAGGCCACTGTTCATTAGTTATTGACTTTTCTGAATTAATAGATTTATTATTGATAATGATTAAATCAATTTTTTCCGGAGGAATTTAAAGTGGGCATTAAAAAAGGAATAAATAAAAAGCAAAATATCTCAAAAGATCTTATTCAGATACGCAATCAGATTAATAAACAGAGAGATTTTTTTAATACAGGCTCCACTAAAGAAATATCATTTCGTATAGAACAGCTTAAAAAATTAAAAAGCGCGCTTAAAAAATACGAACCTGAAATAATGCAGGCATTGTATAAAGACCTTAGAAAATCAGACTTCGAATCTTATCTAACCGAACTGGGTGTTCTTTACTCAGGGATAGATTACGCACTGGCAAATATAAAAAAGTGGGCAAAGCCTAAAAGAGCCAAAACGCCGTTTTCGCTGCGTCCTGCGCGAAGCCGGACAGTAGCCGAGCCATACGGCAGCGTGCTCATAATAGGGCCGTGGAATTATCCTCTTCAGCTTGTTGTGGCTCCTTTGATCGACGCGATCGCGGCAGGCAATTGCGCAGTAGTAAAACCCTCTTCACTCGCGCATTATACGTCGGAAGTAATCGTAAAAATCATTTCGGAAACATTTGATCCGGCGTATATTTACGCAGTTAAAGGAGGAACGGAAAGAACGCCGTTTTTAATTACTGAAAAATTCGACTACATCTTTTTTACAGGCGGGACTGAAACAGGCAGAACAATTATGCAGGCAGCAGCAAAGGAGCTGACGCCTGTAACCCTTGAGCTTGGCGGCAAAAGCCCTGCAATCGTAAGCAGCGATGCCGCAATCGACATGGCAGCAAAAAAGATCACGTGGGGAAAATTCGTCAACGCGGGGCAGACATGCATTGCGCCGGATTATGTACTGGCACATAAAGATATAAGCGAAAAACTGGTCTCAGGAATTAAGCATTATGTGGAAATATTCTACGGCAAAGACCCGAAGCAAAGCCCGGATTTTGCGCGCATTATAAGCCCGGGACATTTTAAAAGGATAAGCAATCTTTTAAAAAAAGCGGATATTGTTTTCGGCGGTCGTACAGACGAAAAAGAGCTATATATATCCCCTACTGTAGCAAAGAATATTTCGCTGAAGCATCCTTTGATGCTGGAAGAGATATTCGGGCCTGTGCTGCCTGTGCTGGAATTCAGCGATATTAACGAAGCGATATCGACTGTTAAATCCATGCCAAAACCGCTGGCCCTTTATCTTTTTACTTCGGGTAAGAATATAGAGCAGAGAATCAGCAATGAAATATCCTGCGGAGGTATGGTGATAAACGACACCTTGCTTCATGTCGCGAACCATCATCTGCCTTTCGGGGGAGTTGGTTTCAGCGGGATAGGCCAGTATCACGGCAAAGCGGGCTTTGATACCTTTTCGCACATAAAAGCTGTAATGAAAAGCCCGCGGAGCATTGATCTACCGCTTCGTTATCCGCCATATAAAAATAAAATTAAATTTTTAAAGTGTTTATTCGGATAAAGAAATAAAGGATTATCAGGCAGATTGAATACTTTTCAAAATTCTGCGGCAGAATCATCCGGTACGGCTTCCCTTCCTACCATGAATACATCAACTCAGCCTCAACCTGGTCATTTTTCGAGTATCTTCCGAACACCGATTGCGGAGGCCCATCCAGAATGATTGCTGTAATGCCAGCTTTCCATGCATCAGTAAAAATATACCTGATATTCGCCTTTGCCATGCTAGCTCCGTGTTCAGGGTTATACGCAATGCTTGCATTCGTTTCCACCTTCTGGTTCATCCATGTTACCTTGATGTTAGCCCAGAGAATTGTCTCCACTTTCCTTTCGTAAAAATTTTCAGGTCTGTCCGGAATTACAGTCTGCTGTGCCTGTATTATAAGAGTAACGTCTTCGAACAACCTGTAGTCCGCGCCGATTCCATAGTCCAGCACGTCGGTCTTATACCCGATGGTGTTCAGAGGATAAACACCGGGTGAAGTAGTCGTAGGATACCCCCAGAGCTCCCTGCGTATATTATAATACCTGTTCATGATATAAGCAGCCTCAGCCCGCAGGCTCCAGTCTCCCATCACTGCGGCTCCATCTAATCCGATCGAAGTGATCCTGCGGAAGTCCGGTACATAGCCGGGATCGATCTTTATTATATCGGTTTGTGGAATAATTTTAAGCGAGGTTGTTTTGAATACAGGACGCGGATCATAACCGCGGTACAGGTTAAGTGCCCATTCGATGTCGCCTGTGCGTTTTACTCTCATGCCGATATTGCTGTTCCCGATTCTACGCTGGGGTAAGTCGGGCTCGCCCGGGACGATCTCTGTGCCCGGGATCTGCAGGAACGCTGTGTTTGATATGCCCGACCAGCGCTCATCCGGCATGGAGAGGCGATAGGGTACCAGCACCGGTATCCATACCATATCGCATGTCCATTTATCTATCAGCATGCTCGCAGACATGGAAGGAACGCCGATTTTCCGGTCTTCGAGCGGTTTTCTAAGAAACTGGGTATAATCACAGGGATTCAGCATGTCATTCGGCGGGAATTCGTCGAGCCTGCCCCATGCAAAGCGCTGGATGCCTGCCCTGAGATCGAGTGCAGCAGAAGAATATTGCAAATAGAACTCTTTAAATTCAAGATAGGGGGTATTACTCTGGTACACGTCGCTATAGTTCTTAAATAGCTTTTTATCACGCGCAGGCCGTTTCACGCTCCCGTCCCATCCGCCTTCGAGCCATGAATGAAACTTCCATGACAGATCGCTTACATCAAGTTTGACGCGTCCTGCAGCACCAGGATATTCTTTCACATTGTCGCTGTCCGAAGCCTCAACTCCGCGCAAATTCAGATTGCCGGAAACAGTGTATATGTCGTCGGCGTATATTGATTGAGAGATGAATATAATGTATATTAAGATGAATGCCAGTTTTATCATAAACACATTAGTACACCGTCACATTTGAAATTGTGGATGTAAGAATATTTTTAAATCTGTCTTTGTTTATTTCCCAGCCCTTTCCAGCGACCGCTGTGTGAAAAGATCATCTGAATAATGTGTATGATATTGAACTTTGTCGAGAGTGAGTTCAGTCCTGTGCTTTGTCTTCCTGTTTTCCATCTCCATCCAGAATGGAGTTGGAATTCCGTCAATGATCCTTACATCTTTGAATACGCCGGCTCTGTAAATATCATTATCCTTGTAGTATTCAATCTTAAAATGAATCCACAGATCTTTTGCCACCCATGCAATGTACTTGGTAAATTTTCTGCGAACCTTCGGAGTCACCTCGACAACATAGCAGGGTTTCCCGTCAATGGTATCTTCTTTCAGAATGCTGAACTTGTAATCGTTCAGGTTAGGCGGGCCGCCGAAATCATCATAGGAAAAATCGGATCCGAAGAACGAGTCGTCCTGCGAACTGTTCGCTATACGGCGCACACGTTTGAATTCAGGGAAATACGCCCACAGGTCGCGTTCTGAGAACGTATGGGCGTGGATCAGGAATCCGACGTTCTTCAGGTCAGGCGGAGTGTTGAATATTACGAGGTTTTTGTATGCCTCAGGGTCGGCCTTTTTGCCGTATTGAGTAAGAGAGCGCGTACGCTTTCCTCCGCCTTTATCAAAGAGAACCATGGTTGCATCGATCTTATGATCAAGCCACCTGGAGCGCTGCTCATGGAACTTCTCGTATACCTCCCTGCCGGACATGGCAAAAACAGATGACGGGAACAGAATGATTAAAACAAGTATTCTGCTTAATGTAAAAATGTTTATCATTTTTAATTTATTATTCATAGGAAAGTGCCTCCACAATATTGGTCTTTGCTGCCCGCCGGGCAGGGTAAAGCCCTGCCAGCACAGAAAGCCCGACAGAAAGTATAATGGCCGCAAATAATGCAGGATAAAACAGATTATACTTCATACTTGCACCAAAGGCAGCCTGGTAAAACCCGTCAAATATTATCCAGCCGGTCAATATTCCAACCACTGTGCCCATCAGCCCTCCTGTAAGACCTATAACCGCGGACTCAATAAGAATGATTCTCGACACCTGGCTTCTCTTCATACCTATGGATCGAAGTATGCCTATCTCCCGTGTTCGTTCCATAACAGATGCGAGAAGCGCGATAACTATGCCGAAACCTGCAATGATTAAAGTAAGTATGTTCACTGCATTAAACAGAGCAAAAAAGCTGTCTAACATTTTATGTACTTCTGCCCTGAATTCTACACCTGAAAGTACAAATAGCTTCCTTCCCTTGCCGAATTGTTCCAGGATGGCCTCTTTTACTTTAACCAGATCTCCGGGAGATTTTACACGCACTTCATAGGTATCTACCAGATTGTCTTTCCAGTGTTTTTTATAAGTGGACGTATCCATATATATACTGCCAAACTCAGACGAGTAATCTGCAATTATGGCAGCTACGCTGAAACGAATCGGGCTGATAGGGGTTGGAAGTATAATTGTATCTCCCGGCTTTATGTGATACCTTGTAGCAAAACTTTCGTTCACTGTAAGGTTATCCTTACCCGGTAGAAGCCGCAGTACGTCTTCCCTTCTGCCTTCCGCGATCATAAGAGGACAGTATCCCATCCTCATGGCCACATCAATGGAGTGCAGAATAATCCTGCTACCCTTGTAATTTATATTATTCTTACGGAAAGGTTCTACTGTCAGAATTTTTGGAATCTTCTCAATTTCCTTTAGCATTGCTTCAGACATTGGTACAGTAGGTGCATCGCCTGAAGCCATAAGATGACCTGAGCTTATAAAGATATCTGCCCGCACTATGGATTCAATCCAGTCAAACACTGACTTTCGAAAGCTGTTTACGATATTAGCAGAACTGACAAAAAGACAGATACTGAAAAAGATGGCTGCAACAGCTACAGCATTCCTGGTAAGGCTCTTCTGCAGGTTCATGCCTGCAAGCCTTCCAAGAGATCCGAAAGAAAAAGAAAGGAATGGATGTATCAGCGTTAAAAACCACTTCAGAAAATACGGACTTAGAAGCGAAATAGCAATCATAAGAAAAAGCGTAGAGAGCCAGACTAAACCTGAGTAATTGGAAGAGGATGAAATATCTGCTATTTTATAGATTCCAATAATAAGAACTGAAAGTAAAAAGAAGAAAGCAGAAATTATCTTTATCCTTCTGGAAAAGAAAAAACCGTCTCCTGAATAGGGTAAAGAGCGGATAGCTGAGATAGGTGAAATTTTCGAAATAGAAAAAGCCGGCGCCGCAGCTGAGACAAGACTGACAAATATTCCAATACTGCCGCCACGTAAGATATCTATCCACGAAATAATAAGTCCATCAACCGAAATCTTAATATATGTCTCGGTCAGGGATTTGGCTACCATTCCAATACTGAGCTTTGCAAATAAAACACCAAGAACAACTCCAAGCACAGAACCAAGTGCAGAGAACAGAAATGTCTCCCCCAGGAACAACCTTACGATTTCACCCTTTCTGGCTCCGATAGCCCTGAGTATCCCTATTTCCTTTCTGCGTTGTACAGTTGATATCGAGACTGCGTTATAGATAAGGTACATTCCAACTATCAGTGCCATTAGGCTAAAAGCTCTCATAAAATTTCGGTAGCTGCCCAGCAGTATCTCAACCTGCTTTGTCCTGCCTGCAGGGGTGTCAATATTATACCCTTTGGGAAGTGCGTGCTCAATACGTTCCTTCACTGTATCTATGGTTTCTCCCGGTAGCAAACTCATGTCTATACGATCGATACGATTTTCTTTCCCGAACGCCAGTTGAGCAGCAAAGATGTCCATTATAGCAATGTCGCCGCCCGCAGCCTTTGCCGGGCCTTCGGGGTTTAGCAGGCCTCTCACTTTGAACCGCTTTATGCCCTGAACAGTCTGTACCTTTATTTCCTGGTCGATTTTAATGCCTTCCCTGTCTGCTAAAGCCTGCGTAATAAGGATAGAATCGCGTTTTGCAAGAAAGAGCAATGGATCAGGAATATCTGCAGATTCGTCCTTTATACTATAACTGCGGACATTGCTGTCCTGCAGTGTGTCGATGCCAAGTATCATAAGCGCGCGCTCGGTGCCGCCGGAAAGGCTGGTATTTGCTTCTATGACCGGCACCGCGTACTCCACACCCTGAACCTTCTGAACTTTGTCGAGCATTTCTTCCGGGAATCCGGAACCAGCCAGGGTAACCTGAAGGCTTGCCCTTCCCATAATCTGATTCATGGATTCCTCAAAGGACTGGAGAACGCTCCTGTTCACGATATCCAGGGAAATCATTGCAGCTACACCCAGACATATACCGGATATTGCAACTATCAGTTGAGTCTTCTGATGCTTAATATGCTTAAAACTTATATGACGAAGCAGATTTCCAAGGTTCATTATGCATCCTCCCCCAGGGAGATGTCTTTTGACAAAATTCCGTCTTTAAGTGTTATTATGCGTGTGCCATAAGCCGCAGCTTTGGGGTCATGTGTCACCATGACTATGGTCTGGCCCTGCTCGTTCAGGGATTTGAGGAGCAGGAATATCTCTTCTCCCGTATGGGAATCGAGGTTGCCGGAGGGTTCGTCTGCAAGCAGCACATCCGGGTTTGTGATCAGGGCGCGGGCAATGGCTACCCTCTGCATCTCGCCGCCGGAAAGCTGCTCCGGCCTGTGCCCGGTTCGCTCTCCAAGCCCGACCTTCTGCAGAAGCGCATCAGCTTTCGGTTTTATCTTCGAAAAAGGGACGCTGTCGAGTAGAAGAGGAATGCCGACATTCTCTGCTGCTGTAAGCAGTGGAAGAAGATTAAAAAACTGAAAAATAAAGCCTATGCGTTTACGCCTGATGAGCGTAAGCTCGTTGTCGCTTATCCCGTGAAGCCCAACATTATCGATAAAGACCTCGCCGGATGTCGGCTGATCCAATCCTCCCATCAGATTTAAAAGCGTACTTTTCCCGGAACCGCTCGGCCCCATTATGCTTAAAAACTCGCCTTTTTTAATAGTTAAGGAAATATTGTTCAGCGCATGAACTTCTTTTTCACCTTGTTTATATGTCTTTGTAGCATTCTTTAATTTAATCATATACTATACTCCTATCGCAAATTGAATTCGCGAATTTTATTTTCAGAATGAGTCAGCCATTTAATGTCTGCCTCCGCGTGAAACAGGCCTGCGTCCATTAGCAGCTCCGTTACCAGGCCGTTAAGGCTTTGGCGCTCTTTTTTTAAAGCCACTTTTTTTCGTGTAAGGCGGTTCATTTGCTTCAGATACATTGCTTTCTGTTTTTCGATCAGTTCAAGTACAGGCTCAGGATGTTTTTTATCCATAAATACGAGCTTAATAAAAAACTCATCGCGAAGCGCCCGAACTTTACTCACAGGCGTAGTCAGCCATTCATCCAGTTCCTGGCGTCCTTTCTCCGTAATACTGTAGATCTTTCTATCAGGACGCTTCTCCTGGGATTGCCTGTCATAGGTAACAAGCTCTTCCTTCTCAAGGCGGTCCAGCGTAGTATATATCTGGCCATAGTTGAGTCTCCAGAAATCACCGACCTTTTCATCAAAGCTGCTTTTTAATTCGTATCCGTGCAGGGCTTTCTCGGCTAAAATCCCAAGCATAGCAAACTTAATTGACATTGTTTAAGTCTCCAATGATAATATCTATATAATAGTATATAGCTAAAAGTATATAACAAGTGATAAAAATTGACTTTTATGTCAATATTATTTTTGATTTTTTTTATAAAATATGTTCGATAAAGTTTATTTCAGGAATTTTATTAAATTGTGAGAGGGGTATCCGGATGCAGGAATATGATTAAAAATCAATGTCAATCTGACAAGTTATCTGACTTTTTATAAGATTTAATATTTCAAATGAACCCTGGATATGTCCCTAGATAATACAATGTCATTTCGAACCCTGTGCCTCCCAGGCGAAGTCGCTGGAAAGCAGGGCTAAAAATCTATTCTTATTGAGATTTCTCCCTTCGGTCGAAATGACCTTATATTTATTAATGTACTAATCTATCTTGCAAAACAACGAACCTTTAGCTCCGCATACCGGGCATGTTCCGGGCGCTTCCTTCTCGGCAGTGAATCCACATACAGGGCAAATGTAATATGAATATGTTTCCTTAGATTTGCCTAAACTGTCCAGAAGATTCTGGTAAAGCTGAGCATGTATTTTTTCTACTGAATTTGCGAACGAGAATGTCCTCTCAGCAGCCTTGTTCCCTTCGGATTTTGCAGCTTCAATCATCTCAGGATACATGCTTGTGAATTCATGAGTCTCGCCCGAAACCGCTTCCTGAAGATTCTCTTTTGTGCTCTTAATCCCGTTAAGCACTTTTAGATGACTGTGCGCATGTATAGTCTCTGCTTCTGCAGCTGCGCGGAAAAGCTTTGCTAGCTGGGGATACCCTTCCTGGTCTGCTTTCGCCGCAAAAGCAAGATACTTTCTGTTTGCCTGTGATTCTCCTGCAAAGGCCTCTTTTAAATTCTGTTCTGTTTTCGACATGCTTAAGTTTCTCCCTGTATGATTAAATATTGCTGTCTTTGGCCTTCAAGCGTTCTAAAGACAGCTTAACTCTATTTGCCTGAGCTTGCATCTATTAATACATTACCGCGCGTGACCCTGCTTGCTCCTGTCTGTTTAAGAACAATTGCTTCCTCGTATTTGCTGGTTAAATCAATCTCCAGATCGTCTTTTGATAAAACTGAAACTTCTCCCATAATATCAGTTCTGCCTTTGTTTAATAATATAATAATGGGTGCTGACGTTAATCGTTTGAACCTTAATTCCGCTAGTTCACCGTTTGCCCTTCCGAAAACAGTTATTGATAACATACCTTTTTTTACTGCGTCATTTACTCCGACCTTTTCTGCTGCCATTGCAGCTGCCGAACAAAATATTAGGGACAATGCAAAGCAAAAACAAATCATTGATTTTTTCATTTGATTTTCTCCTTATGTTTAATTTTAAAGAAACTGATGTTTCTGTTTTTAATGATCTTTATTAAATCGGCTTAATTATTAAAAACGCGTTTTTATTTAAAAGATACTTTATGCAAGGTCCTGTAATGCAGATCAATTTGTATTATATATTTTTACATAAATTATAACAAGCTAATTTTATAAATTGATAATTACGACTGCATTAGTTGCCGTAAAATTTTAATCCAGAACACCCAAAGGCATTGGTATGAGCTGCTTGTTATTGTTCATGCATATTATATCAACCTCTGCTTCCACCATTCCCTGGCCGTTAAGCTCAACACGCTGAATTAGCCTGCGCCTGAATTCGCTCCTGTCCTGGCCGACTTTTGTCACAACCTGAAGATTATCCCCCAGCTTTGCAGCCTTTAAAAATTTTATTTTCATCTCATATACGGCAAAGTTGAATCCTTCCGCGTTATACTGGCTTATTGGTTTGCCGTTCCTGGATACAAATTCGCTTCTGGCCCTTTCCATATACTTAAGATAATTAGCATGATATACAATACCGAGACAATCCGTATCTTCGTAATATACCTTTACATCTATTCTGTGTTCCATAAATAGCGTCCTTACCTGTAATGAATATACTATGTCTGTGACTAAAAAAAATACCTGGGAGATTGTCAACAGATAAAATATTATTACATAATAACCCGATTGCACCGAAAGCTGGTGCGATAACACCGGAGGAATACTACAGGGTATTTTATTTGACTTTTTAAAAATATTAGTATCACACTATAAACTATTTTTCTGATCTACGGAACTTTTATTGATCTTTATTGTCTAAAAAATATAATAAAAAACCGGAGGCATTATAATGAAAAAATTACTATTTCTGATAATCGCATTTGTTTTTATATTCGGATGCGCTGATTCAAAAATGGCAAAAGTATCGTCCGATGATAAAAGCTTAAGAGATGAAGTGGCTGCAGACACATCTTCGGCCAAACAGGACATGGAAAGGGCAAAGGCTTCTTCCGAAGAAAAAGACGCATCCGGCTACAAGGAAGCAAAGAAGGCATCTGAGCCGGCATCGCCCTCGAAAAAGAAGAAGAACGGGGACAGCAAGGCGGACATGGCAGCTCCGGCCGGAGCGCCTTCTCCTCGTGAATCGTCTGCCGGAGCAGGCGTTGGCGGCGGAAGGAGCACAGTGCCGTCATCATCAGGACTAAAGGCAGGCTTTGCGGACGACAATAAGCAATTCAATTACTTTGTAAAATTTCTTGAACAGTACAAAGGCTCTGCGAAGCATTATCCTGCAAATATTGAGGAACGCATTATACTTAAAGTATTTGATTTCAAAAACAAAAGCATAGCCAATGCAAAGATCGATATTTTTGCTGACAAAAAACAATTATGTTCCGGAAGAACATACGCGGACGGCAGCTTTTTGTTTTTTCCTTCAGAGTACGGGAATAAGCCTGCGGCTTACAGGGCTGTAATTACATCGCAGCAGAAATCAAAAGAAATAAAAATAGACAGGCAGGGCAAACGTGAAATTGACGTAAATTTTGACGGGCTTCGTCCTGAGATGAAAAATATTCCTATAGATATTTTATTCATTCTGGACACAACTGGCAGCATGGGCGAAGAGATAAGCAGGCTTAAAGACACAATAGAAATAATCAATATGAACATCGCGTCCATTTCAAGCAAGCCGAAGGTTCGTTTCGGCATGGTTCTGTACAGGGATAAAGACGAAGAATACCTGACAAAAATTATTCCGCTTACTGACGATCTTGACAGGTTCAGGGAGGAGCTTAACAAAGTTGAGGCCAACGGCGGTGGAGACGGGCCGGAAGATCTCCAGTCCGCATTATCGGATGCGTTAACTAAAATAAAATGGAATAATAACGGCATACGCCTTAGCTTTATTATTACGGACGCTCCCCCTCACATTGACTACGGGCAAAAATACACTTATATAAACGCAGCCCGTGACGCGAGACAAAAAGGAATAAAGATATTCTCCGTAGGCACAGGCGGCCTTGATATAAACGGCGAATACGTTTTAAGGCAATTGTCGCAATACACGTATTCAAAGTATATCTTCCTTACTTACGGCGAAAGAGGCGAGGCTGAAGGCGGGAAGGAAGGCAGCGTGAGCCATCACACAGGCGCGAATTTTCAGACCGACAAGCTCGAGAGCATAATCATCCGCTTTGCAAAGGAAGAGCTTTCTTTTCAGTCGGATAAGCCTCTGGAACAGGGAGAGGAATTTATTCAGGCTGTTAAAATAAAAGACGAGCAGAACGAAGCGACACTTAAAAAGCTTAATGACATGTGCATTGCACAGCTTATTGATTATTCGTCAATAGGCATTCCTTTGGGTACAACTGTAAGCGTAATTCCCTTTGCTTCGGACAACAAAGCGCTTAAATCAAATGCCGAGTATTTTACAGAACAGATGGCCTTTTCGCTTGCCAGGAACAAGACATTTAAAATAGTTGAACGCAAGGATATGCAGAAAATCCTTAAAGAGCTTGAACTTCAGTTTACAGGCCTTGTTAAGGATGAAAGCGCTGTTAAGGCAGGCAAACTCATCGGCGCAAAAATGATAATTACAGGAAATATTTACGAAAAGCCAGCCAATTATGAGATATTTTTAAAGCTGCTGCGCGTTGAAACAGGGGAAGTGGTTTCCGTTAACAAGCTAAGAATAGACAGAATGCTTGGACTTTCAAAATAGAGGACAGTATCATTATACATCGATCAGGGGAGTTTTAATGCTTAGGCATATAAACTCCTCTGTACTTCGGATATTTCCTCTTTGCATTCAATCCCATACTGAAGCTTCCCTTGGGAGCAGCAAATGCTGCTAAAATAATACTTGCCAATATGATATTTTTTATCAGGATGAGTTAATACTTCAGGAGAATTAAATTGAAAAAGAACGATAACAATATTCATCCGCTCGGCACACGCGCGCGTATTCTTTTATCCAGCGTTTTCGGGCCATATGCCCGGGACGACGAATACGGCAGCCGCGCAATCAATCCTATGGAGCTTTACCACAACCAGGTAACGCGCGTGCAGGGCCCGTTCTCCCTGCGTATGTTTCACCGCTCGTTCGGGCTTATGCTTATACAGGAGAACGTAGACGCACCGTGCACACTTCTCGACTTCCCAACGCTGGAGCGCTTTGCAGAAGAAATAAAAACAAAGGCTTATGATATTATAGGAATAAGCTCCATTATTCCGAATGTAGGCAAAGTAAAAAAGATGTGCGAGATTATACGCAAACATGCTGCGGACGTCAAGATCGTAGTAGGCGGCCATATAGCAAACCTTCCCGACCTGCACAAAATAATCGATGCTGACTTTATAGTAAAAGGCGAAGGCATAAGCTGGTTCAGAAAATATCTGGGACAGGATACTAAAGCGCCTGTTAAGCACCCTGCTGTCATCTCGGGATTCGGCAACCGCATTTTCGGCATACGCCTTCCGGGCAAGGACACTGCTGCTACGCTCATCCCTTCAGTAGGCTGCCCTATGGGCTGTAACTTCTGTTCAACATCGCATCTCTTTGGAGGCAAAGGCAAATCCGTGAACTTTTATGAAACAGGTGATGAGCTTTTTAACGTGATACTCCAGATCGAAAGCAAGTTGAATGTGCAGAGATTTTTTATAATGGATGAGAACTTTCTGCTGTATAAGCAGCGTGCTTTAAGGCTTCTGGAGCTTATAGAGAAGCACAAAAAAAGCTGGTCGTTCTATATATTCAGCTCCGCAAAGGTCATTAGCTCGTATTCCGATGAACAGCTTCTGGGTCTAGGAGTATCGTGGATTTGGATGGGGCTTGAAGGTAAAGGAAGCCAGTACACCAAGCTAAAGGAGATCGATACCCGTTCGCTTGTTAAACATCTCCAGTCCATCGGGATCGGAGTGCTCGGATCAAGCATAATCGGGCTCGAAAATCACACTCCGGAAAACATTGAAAGCGTTATCGATTACGCGGTGAGCCACGGCACGGATTTTCATCAGTTTATGCTTTACACTCCGATTCCGGGAACCGCTTTGTACGAAGAGCATAAAAAAAAGAAAACACTTCTTCCGGAAAAAGAATGCCCTCTTCCGGATACTCACGGCCAGTACCGTTTTAATTTTAAGCATAAATATATTAAAAATAAACAGGAGATACAATATCTTCTGCAGGCATTTCAAAAGGACTTTGAAACAAACGGCCCCAGCATTGCGCGGTTAATCAGGACTTTGCTTAACGCGTGGAAGCAGCACAAGGACCATGCTGATATGCGCGTGCGCTCGCGCATTCTCTGGGAAACACGCAGGCTCAGGGATGTGTACCCGGGCGCCGTGTGGGCAATGAGGAAATATTATAAAAAAAATAAATATATGTATGATAAGCTTTCGGAAATACTCCGTGATATTTACAAAGAATTCGGGATCATTGTCAGGATAATCGCGCCTGCTGTGGGTATGTGGGTGTACTTTAAGATCGCGAAGGAAGCGCACAGGCTCTCGTGCGGATGGACTTACGAACCTGAGACGCATTACGAAAAGAACGAAAAAGCTCTGGCTATGGAAGGGCAGTGAGTTGCGGCTTTTTCTGTTAGTTCCAAGTAGACCTTCTTCCTGCTTAGTCCGTCCCTGCTGACTCCGAAAGATTATCAGTCACCGTAAGGCCCGTCCCCGTCTTAGCAAAAATCCAGAGGTGATTCTTCAGTCGAACGCCTATCATCCTGAGAGTGCGTTGGAAAGCCATTGCTTCTGTGACTGCGTTTTACTATCAGGTACCTTTTTCTTCCCGGAAAAATCTCTTTAATAATAAAATATAATTTAATATAATATAATTCAGTTTTAAATTTTACGCGAGGTATTCAATGATACGGATTAATATTAATTTGGTCCGTCAGGGAATGACTACCGCCGGTAACATTTATTCAGTCGACGGGACTCTGCTTATACCGATAAACACAACCTTGACAGGTGATTATATAAGGAAACTCAAACAGGAAGGTTTTGATTCCATATATGTTCAGAATCCGCATATAAAAGGTTTAGAACCATTTGACCGGGAAATTGAGAGAATAAAAGCTGAAGCAACAAGTATAATTCACCGTGAATGCGCAGATATACGATCAGATAAAAAATTAAATCTATCATGTATTTACAATATATCTGAAATGATTGTCGATTGTGTGTTAAGTAATAGGAATCTGCTTATTCATCTTTCTGATATCCGTGCGCACAATGATTATACCTTCGGCCATTCTGTTAACGTGTGCATGCTTTCGATCATGACCGGAATTAAAATGAGATATAATAATACCCAGCTTCATGAATTGTCCGTAGGTGCACTTCTTCATGATATCGGAAAACTTCTGATTCCGGATGAAATTCTTTCCAAGCCTTCAAAACTTGTCGGCGATGACTGGAAGATCATGAGACAGCACGTTACTCTGGGTTACGAAATTGTTATGGAGAAAACCGGGAATGTATCGCCGCGTTCGGGTAACATTATACTGCAGCATCATGAGAACTATAACTGCAGGGGATATCCGGCCGGACTGTGCAGTGATGAGATCGATGAATATGCGAAAATTACAGCAGTAGCTGACATGTATGACGCTATAACAGCTGACCGCACATACAGGCCTGCATCATATCATCATGACGCTTATCACAGTATACTTGCCGCAAAAGGCGTGAGATTTGATCAGGAGATTGTCGATGTATTTATAAATAATGTTGCTAAGTATCCGATTGGAAGTGTGATTTTGTTAAGCACTTTCGAAACCGGTACTGTAATTGAAAGTTTTGCGGAAACCCAGGATCAGCCTGTAGTTAAAGTAATAGCTGATGAATACAGAAGGTCTCTGGCCGGCAACGGCCGGATTATTGATGCAACTTTATTTTAAAAAATTAATAATTTCCTGAATATCCGGTAATTCCTTAATCGGATAAACCTTGACAAAGATAGCCTTTCTTTGCTCGTCGAGGATTACATTAGCCCGCTCAGAGAAACCTAACTTATCAATTAATAATCCGAGTTTTGAAGCTAGTCCGCCATGCGGCCAAAAATCGGATAGTAAATCTATTCTTTCTATGCCAAGACTTTTTGCCCATGCCTTTTTACAGGGTACTGCATCAATGGATAATCCCAGCGGAACAGTGTTCAATTTTTTAAAAGTCTCAAAGTTCGATTCAAGTGATTGCATCTGTTTTGCACAAATATCAGTCCATGCTAAAGGATGGAAGGACATCAGTATTTTTTTCCCTTCCAATGCGGCGGTATCGAGGATTGTATCATTCTGGTTTTTTAATGAAAAATTTTCAAAATAATCACCTGTCTTTATTCTAGTCATCTTCTCCTCCTGATTTATTGATTGATAACCCTGCATATTATATATATGCTAAATCTTTTTTACAAACAAAATTTAAACAAGATTATTGAGTAATGCTGGGCAAAGTACAGCAATCCAATATACAGTTATCAATATTCAGAAGCTCCGATAGAAGGAGGTAACGCAAAATTTCCGGAGTGATCAATTGTTATCCCTGTTTCCGAACATCTGCGAGATAACACATGGTGTACCTGGCATCCCTGCCGGAATTCGCGCTTTCTCAACAGAAAAAGGCAATTTAAAACCGCCGGAACACACTGCATTTATAATTGTCTAACCGGAAAATATCCTTATTAAAATATCCTGCATATTTTTAATCCGCATGTCAGTATAACAATCCCTGTACAGCGCCTTCACACATTAAAAAATTTTTCCGCGGAAAGTGACATTAATATCCTTCATATTTGTTTAATCAATAAAGCAATTCAGCGCATGAGTGTTCTGTTGTTTTTCATTATTAGCTGTGTGCGCTGATAAAATTAAAAAGGAGGTCATAATGAAAAGCATGTCAAAATTTTTTGCCGTAATTTTAGCAGTATTCCTCTTTGGCAATTCCGGAATCTTTGCCCAGGAAGCGGCAAAGGCCGCAACTGAAGCGGAAAAAATAACTAACACCGGCGAAACGCAGGATAAACCGAAGCGCGAGGTGAGTGCGCTTTTTAAAGGCATTGGGAAGGATACTTACATTTCCGGTTACGGTGCGCTTACGGGGTCATACTCAAGGATCAAAGGAGAAGATGCGTTCCTGCCCGGCTTCCGTGCTGGACTCATACTGGATAACCTGGTAATTGGCCTGAGCGGCACATGCCTTGCGCATCCGAATAAAAGGAGCGACTTCGGGGATAATTCATATACGGACGGGAAAGACTACGTGGACTTCAGCTATGGAGGCGCAATGGTCGAATATTACTTCTTCCCGCAAAAACTGGTGCATTTTTCAATAGGCACTGTGATCGGCGGAGGAAGCCTCAGGTTTTCGTCAGACAGGGATGACGACGATGACAATGACAACAGGGGCGGGGATAAATTTTTCGCAGTGGAGCCAGAAGCGAATGTTTTCATAAATCTTGCAAGGTTCTGCCGCGTCGGCATAGGCGGTTCGTACAGGTACATCAATGGCCTGGATAATGATACCTATAAAGACAGGCATTTCAACGGCGCGAATGTTAAACTGGTAGCAGCTTTCGGATGGTTCTAGGGCAATAGCACATACAGGGGCAGGGGCTGTATCACGCTAAAAAAAGCAGATTTGTTTATGATAATTTTTGCTGTAAATCCCCCCTACCCCCCTTTAAATAAAAAAGGGGGGTAGCCGTTTCGCCTCAAACGATTTAAATTTATAAATAGCTTAAAAATAAATTATTCAAGAGAGAAAAAAAAATGTCTGATACATTATACCTTGTAGGTTATGCCGAAACCTTTGTTTTTATTATGCTTCTTGCGGCAAGCATAATAGCACTGGCAGTAGGCATAGAGAGGACTGTAATATTCAAAAGGAATACAAATAAAAAAATAGATCTGTTCGTCAGCCGGTTAATTGAGCTGTTCCGCAGCCGCAACATTAAAGCCGCTGCCGCGCTGGTAAAGGAAACAGGAGAAAACGTATATACACGTTTTGCGGACTTTTCAATGCATCAGGCGGAAAAATACGGAAGCGATCTGCCCGAACTTATGTCCGGTAAAATAATAGAGGAAAAGATGTTTCTCGAAAAGCGGCTTACAATATTGAACACTCTTGGAAACAACGCGCCTTTCATAGGCCTGCTCGGCACAGTGCTCGGCGTTATTAAAGCATTCTACGGGCTTGGCACGCTCGGCAGCACAGGCGCGGAAGTGGTAATGCGCAGCATCTCAAAGGCTTTGCTTGCTACGGCAGCAGGCCTGTTCATAGCCATACCCGTAGTCATGGCAAACAATTACTTTTCAAAAAAAGTGAAGATCATTACCCAGCATCTTGAAATTTTTTCCAGAGAAATAAACGCGAGCCTTCGCGCAAAAAAAAAGAATGCAAAGAGTGAATAAACAAAAGAGGTAAATTGCAATGTCAATATTTTCAAATTCGGAAAGCGACGAGATAGGGTACATCAACATTACTCCAATGGTAGATGTTCTGCTTGTGCTCCTTGTCATATTCATGGTAACAGCGAATTTTTTAAAGATGGAATCCGTAAACATAAACCTGCCAAAGGTTAACTCGGCTGATCCCAATATCGCGAAATCAGTTCAGATTGCGCTTACGAACAACGGCAGGCTTTTAATGGAGGACAGCGAAATCACTGAAGAAAGAATGCTAGCAAGGCTTTCGCAGGAAGCCAGGTACAGGCCGAATGTGAGGGTAACGCTTTCCGCTGATGAGCGCCTTGCATACGGGAAAATAGCGCACGCGATGGGCATTATCCGCCAGTCGGGCGTTACGCGAATTGCTTTGTCCGTAAAGCGCTGATGCATATAAAATTATGATAAAAATATATCATCAAATAATTCAAAAGTTCAGAATGATGGATCTTTTCAGGCGATGCGTCAGCATTTCATTCAGCCTTCATCTGTTATTTATCGGTACATATTATCTTTCCAGTATGCCTGCTTTCAGCTCGGATGCCGGTGAAGTCTTTGACAGCCGGAACATAAGCTTTAAGAATACGGAAGTTGATTTTGTCGATCTTCCGCCTTCCGTTATTTTGGGCGGTGACACAAACCCGGCTCCGGTACAGAAGGAAGAATGGGTGGAGGGCACAGGCAGGGGCAGGCCCGATGCGGGCAATACAGACGTAAATATAAACAAGCTCTCAGGCACAGGCACTGACCCGGACGGGTACATGTTCGCGGATCTCGCGGACCATCCTCCAGTGCCGATAATCGATTTTAATCCGGACGATTTTTTTCCGCAGGCAGCAAGATCTGCGAACATTCACAGGAGCACAGTGCTTGTTGAAGTCCAGGTAAACGAGAACGGCTCTGTTAAAAATTTCAGGCTATTGTCCGCAGCTTCAGTATACGGTTTTGACGAGGCAGCAGTCAAAGTGCTTTCAAGGATGCGCTTTCGGCCCGGAAAGGTAAACGGCAGGCCTGTAAAAATGCTTGCGCGCATGCCCCTGGTATTTGCCCTGGAAGACTGATGCATACTAGAACTCATCTCAAAATTAGATTTTATTGTGTTTTAATCAATCCTGAATAGTTCCTATAAATTAATAATCTTGAGATAAGTTGTAGAAATCTCATTAAGAGTCCATCCCGGAATAGTAACACTTTCGCTGCCCTCCCGTGTTGAATAATAAAAAGATAAATTTAATATTTTATTCATTCAATAAAGGGCCAGCGATATGTCATTATATCAAAACAAATCTTTTTATTTATTTGTCATAATTATTTTTTTTATTATGAAAGTCTCTGTCATTCATGCGCAGGCAGCAAAAGATGAATCTCCTGCTGCGGCAGAACAGCCCGTGAAAGAAGCAGGCATTGCTGAAAACAGTGAAGCGCAAAAGCCGGGCGACCCCTCCTCACAGAACGCGGCTGAAAATGAAAAGGCAAAAACAGACAGCAAAGAGACTGTGCTAAAGCCGCTCGTGATTCGCGGTTCAAAGGCGCGCGACAAGAAGAAGCCGGACATACAGAGCATCTCGCGCCAGACAATGACTACCGAGGACATGAAAGAGGTTCCTGCTTCATTCGGGGATTCGGTTAGCGCTCTAACTTCGCTTCCGGGAATAACGCGCGAGGGAGGGAGCATATTCGGCGACCTTGTGATCAGGGGCGCCGATCCCATGGGCAACAAATATTTTGTCGATGATATTCCGCTCTATGATCCTCTGCATTTCGGAGGGATTCATTCTGTAATCAATACGAACTTAATAAAGGATATAGACGTATACTCGTCCGCGTTCCCGGCTGAATTCGGATCAGCTACATCTGCCGTTATCAATATTTCCACTATAGACAGGGTAAATGATTATGGAGGATATTTCGACGTAAGCCTTCTTTCCGTTAACACGCTTTTAAAAGCTCCCATACTGAAGGACAATAGCAATAACCTTGTTTTTAACAGGCCTTTAACCGGAGCGGATAATGATATACAGAATGCAGGATTTGTAATTGCGTCCGGAAGGTACGGCTATCTTGGCCTCGCCATAAAAGCCTCGGATATGATGACAGGCAATGACACACCTGTATCCCCCGAATACTGGGATTACCAGTTTAAGATGAAATATAATTTCAACACTGTACATTCGGCTACAATTTTTCTTTTCGGGTTCAAGGATTTTATACGCATACTGATGAACGATGATCTCATGGAATCAGGGGATGATCCGTATATGATGAATGCGAAAATGAGATACGAGAGGATATCGCATAATCAGGGACTGTATTTTGATTCGAAATTCAGCAATGACTTAAGCAACAGGATCCTTTTATACAGCTCTTTTACTGATATTAATGAATACTATGATTTTCCTGCAACAGGCGCTGCCTCATGGGCAAAGGATCTGGGACTGCATACAAAGCCCTGGATATTCGGACTAAAGGATAAGTATAAAGCAAAATGGCTGGACAGACATGCGGAACTTAGCGGAAGCGCCGAATACACGTTTTATCATTTTACTGCAAAAGGCAATTCCATTATTAACAAAGGAATGTCTCCTGTACTTGATTTCGGCGATGAAGACGCATTTCAAAGATACAACCTTGATGAAAAAATCATCAACCATGTTTACGGCGGTTACATTGAGAATAAATTTATTTTTTCCGGCCTTACTGTCACTCCGGGCATACGGTCAGATCATCTTGTAAGAACAGGCGAGACAACATTTGACCCGAGACTTATGGCGAGCTGCAAATTTCCAACCAATACAACTATTGGTGCAGCAGGCGGGCATTACAGTTATTTCCCGCAGGTAAACCCGTACATCTTTGGTGAAAACACGGATGTCGCAGGCATGGGTAAAAAATTAAAATCCGAAAAAGCGTGGCATTCAAGTGTCAGCATTGAACAGGAAATCGGGCTTTTTTCATTTAAAGTTGAAGGATTCAGGAATTATTATTATGATGAGCCAATGGCGTATCCTCATTATGAAGCAGACGGCACATATTTCCAGGGATTATGCTCAGGTAAAGAAAAAACCCGCGGATTTGAACTAATGCTTCGCAAGGACTCTGAAGAGAGCAATAACGGGCTGTTCGGATGGATGAGCTATACATATACTCGCGCAAAATTTAAAAGCGGCCTGCCTACTACTGCTAATTTTCACGGAGTCGATCAGGGCTATATTGGAGACGAATACGGCGACAAATGGATCACATCGGAGTACGAGCAGGAGCATAATTTCAAGCTTGTCGCAGGTTACAGGCTTAACCGGCATATTTTAAGCGGACGTTTTCAGTACTGTTCGGGATATCCGTATACGCCTATTACAGGGCATGACTATGATGAAGATTATAATACTGCTACTGGGAAAGACCGGTATATACCTGTATCCGGCGACAGGAATGCAAAAAATTTTCCATCTTATTATTCGCTTGATCTCAGATACACGCATAAGACAAATTATTCATGGGGCAATGTAAGCTGGTACGTAGAAGTGATCAATTGTTTAATGAAAAAGCAGGTAAACACACAAAAGTGGTACTGGGACAGACCGTATAGTGAAGGCAACAATCCGAAAAACAAATCGGAAGATACTCTTAATTTTATGCCGAATTTAGGAGTTGAAATTAAATTTTAATAGTGAATGATTCAAATCCATTAGATAATTCCAGAATGAGCTAAAATCTGATTTATTGTTTAATTTTAAATTTAGCAGTACTCCGTATAGAGAATTGAAATACATAACAAAATTTTCTGCGGAATCGCACCCTTTTTTTCTGCTTTTCAGTTAATTAAAGGCTTTTAGTTCAGGGTGCGAAAAGCGTCCTCAAAAATTTTGTTATGTATTTCAATTCCTGGCATTTATGACGGCGTATAGGAGTATCTAAGTTTATAAGCGGAATTATTTTTTAGCAGGGTAACAAATAATACGGTTTCAGATGTTTAATTAACAGAGATTAAAAAGGAATTCAGGATGCAGATCGATGTTGCTGAATATTACAGGAAATACGGGCCAATGGTGCTCAGAAGGTGCAGATTGCTTCTTAAGGATGAAGACAGGGCAATGGACGCCGTGCAGGATGTATTTGTGAAGCTTCTGCAGAACCAGGACAGGCTGAGCGGCACATATCCTTCGAGCCTGCTTTTCAGAATGGCAACCAACGTGTGTCTGAATATTATACGTTACGATAAAAGCAGGCCGCAGGCAGACTGCGGCGACATTCTGGCTTACATTGCTGCCAATGATGACATGGAGAGCAGGATCGCGGTAAGGGATTATATCGAAAGAATATTCGCAAAAGAAAAAGCAACCACAGGCGAACTTGCTGTAATGCACTATGTGGATAAAATGACGCTTAATGAAGTAGCAGAAATTTCCGGGATGTCTGTTTCCGGGGTCAGGAAGCGTCTGAGAAAATTAACTGAAACAGCGAAATCTCTGGATATGGAGGAAGAGATATGAACAATAACCGAATACCCGATATTATGCTTGAAAGATATGTTCTGAAAGAGCTTGACCCGAAAAAGACAAACGAGATCCGCGTGCTTAGTGAAACTGATCCGGATATAGCCTCAAGGATAATGGAGATCAGGAAGTCAAACGAAGAAATACTGAGAACGTATCCTGATGACAAGATCACGGCAGAGATAACGCATAAATATAATACACAGAATATATCCTGGAAAAAACAGCGCCGCATTCCGGTAAAATATCTGCGCATTATCCCGCCTGTTGCTGTCGCAGCTGCAGCTCTTGTTGTTTTTATACTGCTTCCGGCTGTTAAAAAAGATGTGGCAATTATAGATACGAATGACATTACAAGGATCAAGGGAAAGGAAACTGCGCTTTACTTGTACAAAAAAAACAGAAACGGCGAAATTGATCTTATGAAAAACAATTCGGGCGCAAAAACAGGCGATCTGATTCAAATAGGTTACTCAACAATGGAAAATTCTTATGGCGTGATTTTATCGATAGACGGCAGGGGGAAGGTGACCCTTCATTATCCTGCTAATGAGAAGCAATCATCAAAGCTGCCTGCAGGAAAAAAACACTTGCTCGAAAATTCATACGAGCTCGACGACGCGCCGGATTTTGAACGTTTCTTTTTTATAACATCATCTAACGAGATAAATATAGCATCTGTTGTATTTTCCGCAGAGATGCTTGCAGTTGAAAGGAAAAAGGCAATGACTGAAAATTTAACCTTTCAGTCTCTCAAAAATGAATCGATTAACCAGGTCTCTGTACTTGTTAAAAAGGATTAGCTTAAATGAAAAAAATATTTAATGTCATTTGTATAATATTTTTCTGTTTTTTTTATATTATAAATATTTCCGGCCTTGAAAAAAATACCATCCGCAGATTTGCTTTAATAGTGGGGGCAAATGACGGAGGCCCTGCCAGGCCAAAGCTTAAGTATTCGGTTTCGGACGCAAAATCAGTTCTGACAGTGCTTAACGAAATGGGCGGCATTACACGGAACGACAGCGTACTTCTGATTGAGCCTGACAGAAAAATTTTTTTTTCAGGAATGGATTCTGTTATAAAAAAAATAAAGCAATCAGGAAAAACATCGGATAAAAAAGAACTAATATTTTATTATTCAGGACACTCAGACGAAGAATCCATACTCCTCGGCAAAGAAAAAATATCCTACAAGGAGATAAAGGATTTCATAAACAGCACACCTTCCGATGTGCGCATTGCAATACTCGACTCATGTTCATCTGGAGCTTTCACGAGGCTTAAGGGAGGTAAAATGCGCTCTCCGTTTCTCGTGGATTCCGCATTTAACATGAAGGGATACGCGTTTATGACTTCAAGCTCGCCCGACGAAGCATCGCAGGAATCTGAAAGAATAAAGGGCTCGTTCTTTACGCACTATCTAGTCGCGGGTTTAAGAGGCGCTGCGGACATGACCCAGGACGGCCGCATCACTCTTAACGAAGCATACCAGTTTGCCTATAACGAGACCCTTGCGGGCACGGAGAAGACAATGAGCGGGCCACAGCACCCGAACTACAATATACAGATGTCGGGAACCGGCGATGTCGTAATGACGGATATACGTAAAAGCTCTTCTTTAATGATTATAAGCACGGAGATATCCGGCAAGCTGTTCATCAGGGACAGTGGGAACAGCCTTGTTTGCGAATTAAGAAAATCCGCAGGGCGCGCCATGCAGCTTGGGCTGGAGGGAGGAGCATACAGTATCACATACATAAAAGAAGGCAGCCTGTACGAAGCGGATATAACACTTAATACAGGCAAAGAAGTAGTTCTTTCGAATAATGACTTTAAAAAATCAGCTAAAGACAAAACAGTAGCCCGCGGAGATGCAGATAACAGCGAAAACAAATACGAAACAGTGGAATGGCAATTTTCTCTTTATCCGATGTTTCAGAGGAACAGAAACGTAATTAATAATTTTACGTTTAATCTTTTTGGAAGCTACAGCGCCCGGTTAAACGGACTCAGCTTTGGACTGGGTCCCGGCATTGTAAAGGAAGATGTAAAGGGGATTCAGCTGAACATTTTTGGAAATTACGCTGGTGAGAGAGTTGAAGGCGCACAGCTTTCCGTTATTGGCAATTATTCCGGGGGAAATATTACAGGTCTTCAATTATCACATCTTTTTAATATTGCCAGAGGCAATACAACCGGAGCGCAAGTATCACAAATTTTTAATATTTCAAGAGGCGACTTGACCGGGGCTCAGGTTTCCACAATATTCAACTATAACAGTAAAGACGTAAAAGGAACACAGACTTCCTGCATCTTTAATCATGCGCAGCAAAATATTACAGGTCTGCAGCTTAGCGCTGTATATAATTATTCCGGCGAAAACGTTAAAGGCACGCAGATATCAGCAGTATATAACCACGCAGGAAAAAAAATGACAGGCCTGCAGCTTACCGGTGTCTGCAATTATTCCGGCGATGATGTAAATGGAACACAGATTGCCGGTGTTGCAAATATTTCGGGTAACGCAAACGGAGTGCAGATTGCTACATTCAATCTTGCAAAGGATTTCAGCGGTGTTCAGCTGGGCGTCATAAATATCGCGAAAACGCAGAACGGATTGCCTATTGGCCTCATTAATTTTTCCGAAAACGGCGCCATAGAAATCGCAGCATGGGGAAGCACGTTTATGGCAGGCAACGCTGGTTTATTGTTCCGTTCGCATTATATTTATACTATATTTTCAGCAAGCTGGAATAATCTTGATGAAAAGATTGATACATCCTTTGCATATGGATTTCATCTTGGTGTCCATATACCGGTAAGCTCTTTTTACACGGACATTGACGCAGGTTTTATCCATATAGATAATGACAAGATCTTCTCGGTTAAAGAAAACACTGATCAGCAGGCATTGCAGGGAAGAATATCGATCGGGTATTATATTACAAAACGCATCTCGGTTTTTGCAGGCGCGGGTCTTAGTTATATATATGACAGCGAATTCAATAATGATGACGGAGATACGAGATTTAAGGAAGGAAAATATTCACCGTTGTTCTTTGCCGGAATAAAAGCTGCGTTGTTCGGCAATGGATAGATAATAGAACATTAAATATGAGAGGCACTCGCCAGGATGAGAAATCCCGATAAAAACAATTTTATGCAGGCCACGAGGGATTTGAACCCCCAGCCCTCGGTTTTGGAGACCGATGCTCTACCAGTTGAGCTAGTGGCCTGTATGGATATTTATACGTAATTACAGAAAAATAAAAAAATATATATCTGTCAAGTAAATAACCGGATAAATATTGCATCCCGAAAAAATCTCTTTTATTTCTTAAAAACCTTTATCACTGAATAATTCGTGAATAAGCCAAAAGAATCCTAAAATATATTTTATCTGTTCAAACAGGCTCTTAGTAATACTTCCCCATCAGGACATCTTCGAATAAATATTTCTGGTTGTCGGCTTTTTCTTCAAAATGGATCGGATAATTTCCGTTAAAGCAGGCCATGCAGAACTGCATTTCAGGTTTATCAATAGCTTTCATCAGAGTTTCTGTGCTTAAATACTCTATCGAATCCACCCTGAGATATTTTCTAATCTCCTCGATCGTATGAGTTGCTGCAATCAGTTCGCTGCGCGTCGGAATGTCGATCCCGTAAAAGCACGGAAATTTTGTAGGCGGAGCGGATATCCTTATGTGAATTTCTTTTGCGCCGGCGTTCCTGAACATCTTCATAATTTTACGCATTGTGGTGCCGCGCATTATGGAGTCATCCACGACCACCACTCTTTTGCCTTTTATCGCGGATTTAATGACATTATACTTTATTTTTGCACCAAAGTCCCTTATCTTCTGGGACGGCTCAATAAAAGTCCTTCCTATGTAATGGCTCCGTATCATTCCGGTTTCATAAGGTATGCCGGATTCCTTGGCAAATCCAAGCGCTGCGACTATGGAAGAATCCGGGATGGGAACAACGATGTCCGCTTCAATGGGCGACTGCCTGTAAAGCATTCTTCCCAGCGCTATTCTCATATCGTAGACCGAGTGATTAAAGATGATGCTGTCCGGTCTTGAAAAATAAATATATTCGAAAACACAAAGCGAGTGCTTTTCTTTTTTAAAAGGATAATACGATTTAACGCCGTTCTTCGATATCTCAATAAGCTCGCCCGGCTCTATTTCCCTTTCGTATTCGGCGTCAATAATGTCAAACGCACAGGTCTCGGATGCAACAACATGAGCGCTGCCAAGGCTTCCGAGCACCAGCGGTCTGAAGCCATTCGGATCCCTCACCGCGTAAATCGTATCCTTGTTCATTATTAGAAGCGAATAAGCTCCCTTTATCTGCTTAAGAGCGTGTATCAGGGCTGTCAGGAAATCCTTAAACCCGGACTTTGCCATCAGGTGAATAATGACTTCCGAATCAATAGAAGTCTGGAATAATGAGCCCTCGCTTTCAAGCCTGTTCCTTAATTCTGCCGTATTGACCAGGTTCCCGTTGTGTGATAATACCATGGGACCAAGTATGGAATCCGCTCTTAGAGGCTGCGCGTTCCGGAGAAAAGATGAACCTGTTGTGGAATACCTGTTGTGCCCAATGGCCATGTGGCCGCGCAGATTTGTGATATCTTCTTCTTTGCCAAAGACATCGGTTACTTTACCCATGCCTGCATACCTGTATATGTGCAAGCCATCAGAGGATGCTATGCCCGCAGATTCCTGCCCCCTGTGCTGAAGAGTGTATAAACCAAGATAAGTCAGGTTTGAAGCATCTTCACGTCCGTATACCCCAAAAACGCCGCATTCTTCCCTGGGTTTATTTTCTCCTATATCATATACCGTCATTTATTCCTCCAAACAGTTGCTTCTGCACTATAACGAGTGAATTCATATTTTGTAAATACTTATTATTTCTACAGGGGAATAAAATCTGTATTTTTTTAATAAGATAATTGACTAATATAAATACATATCCTAACATAACAACGGTCTAAAACAGGAGATTAATTCTCCTTTAAACTGTCAATTGTTTTTGATGCATCAGAATATATCAAAATAGGTTTTGTTGCAGAAATTACCTTTATACTTTTAGTAGAGTATAATAATATATTAAAAATTTATCTGTAAGGCTATAAAATTTAAATAATATTAAGCTGGTTGCATTTTTTAAAGTTAAATCCGGTTTTGCAACGACCCAATAATATTATTTGCAGGAGTAAATTAATGAAAGTAATTCATATAATTAAAAAAATAGAATCAATAGATGAGGATATTAAGGAGCTAAGAAAGCTCGAAAAATCTCTGCAAAAAGACAAGTCCTTTTCAACACCTATTTATATATCAATTGAAAAGCAGATAAATATATTGCTGGGAGACAGAATTAAGATGCTTGAGCTCAAGATTGCAAATCCTCCTCTTGACATGTTAAAGGATATTGAAGGAGCAGAGGCTGAAGAGGCATCTGAAAAAAAACCGGAAAAATCGGTAAAAAAAGCAAAGCCGAAAAAAGACAAGTCTTCAGTAAAAGCAGGCGATGAAACGGATGAGATAGAGGACATTGACGACATTGGCATTTTAACGCAGGATTTAATAGACGAAAAGTTCGCCAGGTTAAAAGAAGAAAAAGATCTTATTGATAAAAAATTAGCCGGCCCGATGCGTAATAAAGATGATGAAGACAGCATAAGCGATGAAAGCATTAAGCTCCTGGACGTTGCACTTGAGAACGGCTCTCTTAACAAGACTTCACTTGATAAAGAAAGGAAGAAGGTCAGATTCTTTAAAGATAATTTTCCGGGCGGGGATTACTAAAATTATTTAAGCTTTTTTCATACCTTTTTCAAGCATCGATTCAATTTTATATTTCTCCAGAAAATAGATTGTGCTGCCCATTTCGCTTTCGTTTTTATTCAGATTTTTAAATGCTACTTCTCTTACAATAACGCTAACATTCATGCCTTTCTTTTTATCCTGCAAAAGCTTTGCCGATATGCTCCCTAAATCTTTAAAAGACACAAACCCTGAGGAAGTTTTATCCTGATATATAATATTATAGAATGTTTCGTTATCGCGTCTTTCAATGAGAGCCGCAAGCGCGCGTTTATTTTCCGAAATTAAAATCAGCTTTCCTTTAACTATTGCCGTTTCATCAACAACAGACAATTCCCCGAACCTGTCGATCAGCAGCTTATTAATTTTAAATGTATTCTTTTTCTTCTCCGAAATCTGTGCTGTTTTGGTTAGGCGCTTAACAATATTCTGGCAAAAATCATACAGATAAGTCAGGAATTCCTCCTTCATTGCAATCGGTTTTATGAATGAAAACAAATTCCCGGTTTCATTAACTATATAAGTAAAAAACAGATTTCCTTTTTCTTCATACGCAGCCGTAAGAATATTGTTTTCAGAAATATTGCGTAGCGCACTTAATGAAGTAAATACCGGGTCTCCGGAGAAAAAACCGTATTCAATTTGCTTTTTCGGTTTTATAGTTATGGCAGTTAAAAGATTGATTATATTCGGATAAATACCGGTTTCTATTTCTTCACCGTTTCTTATTACCATCACCAGTTTTGTTCCGATATTTGCGATAAATCCGGCTGATGTTTTTTTCCTGTCTTCGATTATGGCAGCATAGGCTTCTTTAAATAAGCTGATTATTCTTTTAAACGGTTTTTTATATGGATCAGGCGTGTTAATTGCGCAATGATCTTCAAAACTTTTTTTTAATTTATTGCCGTCTTTTAAAACAGTAAAAAGTATATTAATGAGATCTTCTTCGGAATTATATTCTTTTAAATATGATTCGCCCCAGCTTGTATGATAAAGAAAATGCAGTGTCTGAATTTCTTCGGGATTTTCAATATTAAAATTAACTATTAAGAAATTTAACAGATTAAAAACAGGACTCAGAAAATAATCATTTCTTAAAACGATCCTCTCTTCTTTAAAAAAATTGGAACTTTGATCGAGAAAGCTCAGTACCTGCTGCTGATTGATCCTTGTGTATCCAGACTGTATGTTCACCCTGGTAAAACCCGGATAAAATATCTGGTTAAGAGATGTCCAGATTAAAAGTTTCAGCAAATTGCTTTCAGTCTTCAGTGTGGTTGTTATAAAACTGTCGGTTTTTACGGTGTTTCTTTTATACAATCTCCACTCTATGTTGTTAACAGATTGATTGACAGGTTCAATATATAATACTGGTTCGGATGGCGTATCCTTAAATGTAATGAACTGTTCAATTTTATCAGGTTCACGCTTAAAATGAGTTTTAAGTTTCCTGTTCAGTATCATCGCATCATTCTCGGTAACCTTCTTCGCAAGCTTCAATGTCGGGAATTGTTCCGTGATATTTTTATAGCTTAAGAGCATTAATTTTTTTACCGAGTCCCAGAATTCCATTACTTTATTGAAATCCCATGTGTCAAAATTATCGAGATCCGATATTTTATCCATGTTCCATTGCCATTCTTTGACATACTGGAACATTATTTCAACTTTATACGGAATATTTTTATTGTCTTTAACCCCCAGGTACTTTGAGAGCTGCGGATCGATTTTAAGGTAAAGATTTTTCTTAAGCATCTCCAGAAGGTTTTTGTCCCTGATCCTTGAGCTGTAGAAATCATAAACTTCCTTAAACATCATTAAGTACGAATCCAGTACGGTATTGTCGAATGTGCTGTTTTGCACATTAATTTTAACCTTCTGGCTCATAAGCGGTGAGTCGTTAGTAATTGAAAGATATTTTTCAAGGAGCCCTATTTTAATTATAGATTTAAAAGGATTCCCAAGCGATTTTATTATCTGGAAAAGGGCTGCTCCTAAAAAATCTTCCCTGGATATTTCATAAAGATTTCCAAGATCGACAAAATCCTTCTCAATCATTTCCTTTGGAAGCCTTGAGAACATCTCGTTATATTCTTTATCTTTTATCAGTTGAGGGACAACCCACCAGAACGGTATTTTTCCTGCAATAATAATTGAGCTTCTTAGAAATTCATCTTTCAAAACTGCACCTACTGTTGAACCGAATGCTTCTACTTCATCTACCGCAAAAATATTCTGTTTAACAAGCTCAACATCATTTATAAAAATATGTACAGGCAGTTTTATTTCCGAAGCAGCCCATTTCTGAACAGCCTCTACTTTTTTCTTGAAAAGCTCAAAAGATTCCGGAGATGTTTCTCTGAGGTCTATGCATGCCCAGTAATCGAAGTCGGATTTTTTGTTATACGCGATAGTTCCTATACTGCCCATAATGGCCAGCATCTCAATAAAAGGGCGTTTGGTCTGTGATATTTCCACCGTAGTTGCAGGAAATTTTCCGCGGATAAATCTTCTTGTATCTTCATCCAGTTCGTAATTGGCTATTCCAAGCGGGACATTACCATCAACATATCCCGGAAATTTTTTATGATTAACGCTTAGAAAAAATGGAATGGAATTAATAACTTTTTTTGTATTTGTGTTGCCTACAAATTGCTGGAAACGCTGATATTTAATTTTATTGAATTCCAGAAATTTATTTTTATTGTTTTCGATTTGTTCCAAAAATTCCATAATTTGTTTTAATATGTTCTTTTATTGCTGTCAAAATTATTAATAATATTATTACTCAAAAAAATTATTCCGCAGGTTGCAAAATAATTTCAGTAACAAGTTCAAATATCGGATTGGATATGACGTTATTTGAATAACTGTAACTTTTTATCTGTTTATCTGTTTTATAGATCAAAGGGAATATTGTTTTTATGCTTTTTTGCGAAAATGCTTTCAGGCTTTCGTTGAAATTAGCCTGGTTCCTCGGATTTATTCCTATTTCATTCATTGCAGCTTCGCTGTTCAAGTTATTTTTAATTAAATCATAGTATTTTTCAATCAGCTCAGTCTGTCTCATTATCAGTTTTAATATTGCAAGCTCATGCGTCCCGTTATCAAGAACTCTGGCGAGTTTATAATAACTGCTTTTTTCTTTTTTAAATAATGACTCGATAAATTCAAAGACCGAAAACTCCTTTGAATTCTGTATATACTTATTAATGATTTCCTTTGTAATGTGTTTCTCACCTGAATCGATAATCATTCCCAGGGATTCATCGATTTTATGAATGTCCCTGCCTGTCAGATCGATTAAATGAATTGCTGCCGATCTTTCCATCTCTAAACCGTTTTTACGAAATGAAGCTGTAATATAGCCTAATATATCATTTTCGAACAATCTCCAGAACTGATATGCTTTAATAAATTTTAAATCTTTGCTGTCAATTACCGCCGGTATCTTATTTTCAGGGCTTGTCATAATCAGAATAGTTTCATCAGGTTTGGAGCTAATAACTTCTTTGAGGAGTTGACGGTCTTCGCTTTTTGCCTTTAACGAATTAATGTTCAGCATTACGCAGACTTTATTATCGGAGAACATGGAAGCGGAAAGCGCAAATTCTGCCGCATCCTTAAAGTCGCCGCTTTCAAGGTGGAATCTTCTGGCTGAATATTCTTTTTCATCAGGGCCGGTAATCGCTATATCGGTAATTCTGCTGATTATCTTTTCCTTTTCTCCTTCTTCCTCACCCAGAAAAAGATACATGTTTTCAAGCTTGCCGGATTTTATTTCTGCAGCAAGCTGTTTTGAATTCGGAAATTTTTGATATGCCATCCTACTTTTTCCCTTTCTCAGCCGGAGTCATTAATTCCGTATACCATCCGTTTATTGTTTTAAAGGCTATTCTCCCTGCCAGATCGTCAAGAACTTTCTCCAAAGTCAGTGTTTCAGAAGAAATGGGAGGTTTTATTTCCGAGAATTCCTTAAATGCCTGTATCTCCTTTTCATAAAATATTTCATTTTTATTGTTCATATCGAATAATTTTACTGAAGCTGTAATTCTGAGCCTTTTCTTAACCGGTTTATCGAAACCGTTATATTCCAGACCCTGCACCTGATATTCTTTTATTATTCCGCTAAGGATCAGATCCGCATTTTCATTTTCAGATACAACAGCAAGCCGTCCGTCCAGCCTTATTTGTTCTCTTAATTTGACCGTAAGTTCCTCGGATATGGAAGATAATCCTGTTAAATTGTTAAATACAGGAACGCTTATTTTATTTGCCTGTCTCGGAACGACAGGTTCGCCTTTAAAATTCTTTAAAACATCTTTAACTGAATGATCTTTCCTGTTTTCGTCCGAAACGCAGCCCGATAAAAAAACAATAAAGGAAAAAGCAGCCGTAATTAGTATTTTTTTGTTTAAAAAAACAAAAAACATTATAAACCTCATAAATCAATAAAAAAAATTCTAATGGAACCGGATATTTATCCGATAATATCAGTATATCATTTTATACTCTAAGTTATAGGTCTTCCTTATTTTGTATTGTTGCACTCAAACACCTACAAACTAATGAAGATAATAAAATAAAAAACGGGATATGTAAATTATCCCGTTTTTTTATTTATATTGTCCTTAAAAGTTCCCTGAATTTATACATCTCGTCGATATATTTTTGCGCCGACAGATCCCAGTAACTGACCGACTTTTCCGCAAGAATCCTTGCCTTGTATACGATTTCGTCATTGTTGTTTTTAAAAAAAGCCGATGCTCTTTCCACTGCGTCGTAAAATGCCCATGGGCTGAAGTCCGAAAACAAAAATCCGCTCCCCTGAACCCTGTCCCCGCTTACGCTGATGGGAAATACGGTATCCCGGAGGCCTCCTGTCGCACGCGCTATTACAAAACAGCCGCATGCAAGAGCCTCAAGCTGGGATATTCCGCCTGGTTCGTTCATTGACGGCATACAGAAAAAATCGGTAGATAAAAGCGGTATGCGCACATCCTGAAATCCGAAGGAAACCCGTACATTATCCGGATAACAGTTTCCCAGAATGTAAAGCCCGTGAGCTATTTCTTCGGCCCGGTTGTCGCCCGAAGCGACAGCTCCTCCTATTATTGCCTGGCACCCCAGGCGGGTAAATATTCCTTCGGAAGCTTCAAGCAAAAGCTGAAAACCCTTTTGTTCCGATATCCGGTGAATCATGCATAAAAGCATTATATCAGGATCTACTTTCAGGTTTTTTTCCAGTTGAAGCATCATTTTATTAATTAATCTTTTTATAATATACTTACGTTTTTCATCTTCTATATCATTAATTGTTTTTATGCCTTTTATAATTTCAGGATACCTTGTCTCGATCTTCTCCCTGAGACGATTTTCTTTTTTTATTTTTTCGATCAGCAATGGATAATATTGTTCAAAAAATCCGGAGCTTTTATAATGATGATTAACTCTTTTGCGGAAATCACGTCCAATTGCATTGCTTATCCCCAGAACGTTTTTTACTATGCGTTCAAGTCCGTCGCATGCCCTTTCGATCTGCAGGGCATAGGACGGGCTTACAGTTATTACTTTATCGGCAAACCGGACCGCAGCTGCCATACAGTTTAGCCTGTCGGGGTGCACGGGATCTGCAAAATCGCCGGCTCTCCATTGCGGAAGATTAAAAAGATTAAATATGTTAAATCCGTTCTCAAAAAAATGAAATGAGTCGAAATACTGCCATCCGCCGTTATGTATTATATGAAGAAATTTAGTCATTGCAAAGTTAGGATTATTTGCATAAAAGGAATCGGAACGGACAATCCCGTTAAATAAACCCGCGTAAGCGTCATTCGTGAAAGTGAAGTACGGATTTAACTCGAAATTTATTATAACTTCCACGCTGGCTCTTGAAAACGCAACCCTTCTCCTTATCTTTTCCGAGGAAGTAATACCCCAGTAAAGGCCGTCAAAAAATTCATGATGGTCCAACAGAAAATATTTTACTCCGTCGACTATACCGGAATAAACACCTGCCGTATATTCATCCCCTAAAATCTTAAATTTTATATTTTTACCGGTATAAGAAATATTATATTTTTTGACCGCCTCTGCCATTTTTTTTACTGCTTTGTCATCTCCATGTTTATAATAACCTGATATTACATATACTTCTTCACCCATTCTGGCAAACTCTCTCGGCAGTTCGTATACTACATTTGCAAGTCCGCCGCTTTTTGAAAACGGCTCGGCTTCTGCCGATAAAAATACAATGGCTCCTTTTTTATTGTGAAACCTGATATATTCAGCAATTTTCCTTAAAGTATCATCAGGATGCGCTGACAACAGATTTATATAATTAATCACAATTTCTTTACTCAGTATATCGTTAATTGAAAGATGGAACAGCGCGCGTTTTATTCCCAGTTCCAGGATGCTGATTTTATCTGCATTGAATAAAGGTTTAAGTGTAAGCAGGATGTCTGTAAATTTTTCGTAAGTGGAACTTTTAGACGCAATTTCATTAAATGCAAAGTTGGATTTAAAATGTCGCACATCGGATATATTGCTCATTCTGGCAAACGAGTCCTTTAAAAAATCATCATAATATTCGCCGATCTCGTCAACTTTAACCAGCTGCAGCAGTTTAATCCTTTCAGTGAATGATACTGTTGATGTAAGCCTGCTTGTTTTAAGTTCGCGCCCGGTATAGAATCCGTGTTCTCCGGTAATATGCGAATATAACGGATCCACGATCTTGTAAAACGCATCATCGTCTATCGGAAGAACAGGGTTATCGAACTGAAGCGAAACAAACTGGTTTGAATCTGCGAAGTTGAATACACCGATCCATGTAATATCCTCGGAGAAATTGATTGCCGCGGCAACCATGTTATTATTTGTCCAGATCAGGTAGCCTTTGCCGGTTATTTTTCTGTGGAATCCGTACCATTCCCTGTAAAATCCCGAGACGCTGCGGTTTGCCGCATTTTCGAACTGGTTCCAGTTCACATAAATATTGTCAAGGAAGACCTTCCAGCCCTCGCCTTCGGCGCTTCCTTCGTAATCCATAATTACGCTGCTCATGAACATTGTCAGCCCTACTGCAGCGCGAAGCCCCCTGTGCCCGAACGTATTTAAAGCTCTTCGTTCGTCGTGGTTCCCCAGAATTCCCAGGAGCTCGGTTCCGGGAGGCAATACTGAAGGATAATGCTGATCATAAATATGATAAATTTCCCTTACATCCGTTTTCCCGTGAATAATATTTTCACAAATTTTAAATAAAGCGGAATTATAAGGAACTATGCCTGTGCGGGTCAGATATTTTTCATGGCCCCAGTAACATTCCGCTATATTTAAAAAGTAATTTTTATTTTTCTCTTTAAGCTTCTTCTCAATACTCAGCATCAGAAAATAATGCAAAGGAACAGCCATAGTATCCCTGCATGCCGAATCGTAATAACCTGTTGTGATAAAATGCCCGTCTTCCCTGTCGTTTACAATTATTCTGCCTTCAACCATTTCTTCATGCGTTCTTTTACTGCCGTTTATGAATGGATAGTTATTTTTCTTCATCATGATAGGGACCGCATGGGCGGAATCGAACCTGATGCCGTCAATATCGAATTTATCTATAAGCAATGCGACGGAGTCTGCAAGCCACTCCCATACTTCGAACTTTCTGTAATTGTGAAGCCTGCCGTCGTCCCAGCTCCCGTAGCGGCCGTCGGTTGACGCCCGCTCAACCAGCTGCCCTTCGTGGTTGTAGCATTTGACTATGTTATCGGCCGGGAAGTTGCTCTTCCTGTTCAGATGCGGGACAATATCCACTATTATTTTTATTCCGATGGAATGGGCTTTTTTAATCAGGTTGATAAGTTCAGCCTCGCCGCCGAGGTTCGGTTCGATTTCCGTAAGGCTCATAGGCGAGAAGGGGGAAGGCGATGTAGCGCCCGGCGCCCAGTCTTCCCTGTTATGACCTCTCAGCTGAACCCCGAGAAGGTAAATGGATGTAATATAATAACGGCTTTTAAGATGCTCAAGGTGAGCTGTAATATCCGAAAAGTTGCCTAGCCGTATTACTTCGCCGTGTTCATTAAAAACAAGTCCCGGATGGCCGTCGCCGTCCTTCCAGAATCTGCCGGTATGCCCGTGTATATCAGGAAAAATTTCAAATATGATCTCGCCTCTCATGTCCGGCACTATGTTTATTCTGCCGCTTGAGCCTGCAATGTTAAGCCATCCCTGTTCTTTTTTATCTTTATACACAAGAAAATCATAATGCCCGAGCTGATCAAACATCATATCTGCAAAATGTATTTTCTTTGTATCGTCATATTCCAGTGGAACATCAAAAAACTCTATGGAATTTTCAAGTGATATCCTGTTTAAAATATTATATTTATAAATCCTTACAAAATATTTTTGCTTTCCGGCAGGCAGTTTAAAATCCAGCCTGGACTTTAAACCAGCTCTTATATTTACAAAACGCTCAGCCATGGGCGCATCGAATTCCTTTGGAGAAAAAATCTTTTCCAGAATAATATTCGCCCTGTTCCTTATCTCGTGAATGTCATGACCGGAAGCCGAAACCAGAAGCCTTACTATTTCCTTTATGGATTCCGCATCGCCATCTTTTTTGTATAACCTGGCAAATTTTTCAAGCGATTCGATCGCCTCCATATTTATATTATAATTAAAATGCATTTCATTGCCGGGCATCCTCGCATCCAGCTTGCTTAAAGCAATTTCACGTTCCTTGTGAGTGAACCTGGTTATTTTTACAGGCTTAACTTTTACTATTTCCACTTTTTCCGGAGCTAATTTCACCAGTTCATCAACAAGCTCGTTTAAAGCTCTGGACACGTAAGGAGGGAAAATCTCTATATGAGCGTATCCGGTTTCAATTGCCCTTGATTCGATCATTAGAAGCAGTTTAAAGGATTCGAACAGCATATTGCCGTTTTTCTTCTGCTCATTGGCAAGCACGTCAAAAATATTCAGGCCGAGATATATGGAAGGGATTTCATCCCACTCCGGTCCTGTGCCTACATGCGAAATTACTGTAGTGCTCTCGGATATATGATAGATTGTAGGCTTCCCGGGCTTTTCCTTTATTATTACGAATCTTCTGTTGTTAAGATTTGTCAGGGCTCCCTCTGCAATTGCCTTATGAATAAAAAGCGCGGCAGATACCAGGCGGGAAGAGAGCCTTGCGTCGCTCATTAACCTGTTACGATAATTTTCATCGCCGTTTGAAATTTTATCAATAATGCCGTTTTTAATCGCGATAAAGCGGTCGCTTAATTGTTCCTGCGAAGCACCTGCTTTAAACTCCGATATAATTAACGAGTCGGGTGAAAAATCGAAACATCTCTGGTTCATGAAGGCTTCGGTTATTTCATTTCTGACCAGTAAGTCAGTAACTAGATGCTCGTCCTTTAAGCTGAACCTTGAAAGGCTGCTGAGAGTTGAAGTTGATTTTTGCAAAATTTTACCTCTACCACTTAAATATACAAATTTTTATTATTGAGAATTAATAAGTCAGATAATCAATCCGGTGCGGGATAATCCGTAATCACAATCTCTTTATAACATTAAAATATATCGACAAAAAATGCAATTAAATTATCTTTCAAAATACACTGTTAAGTTCTTGACTTTAATAAAACGATATATTAAATTTTTTTAATAAATAATATTTCCCCAGGAGGAAGAAGTATGAAAACAGTTAAGGACATTCTTCAAAACAAAACAATTAAGGAAATATGGTCAGTATCACCGAAGGCTTTTGTATACGATGCTCTTGTTCTTATGAACGAGAAGGGGATCGGCGCCGTACTGGTTATGGACGAGAAAGAAAAGATTGCCGGAATATTTTCAGAACGAGATTATGCCAGAAAGATTATCATCAAAGGAAAATCCTCAAAGGAAACGAAAGTAGAGGAAGTAATGACTCCTGCTTCGAAAATGTATACGGTTAAACCTGATAGTCCTCTTGAAGAATGTATGGCTCTTGCAACTGAGAAACACATCAGGCATTTGCCTGTTTTCGAGCAGGGCAAATTCATAGGACTTATTTCTACAGGCGATATTGTAAAAATATTGATTTCGGAAAAACAGGACCTAATAAATCAATTAAGCGATTATATTGCCGGTATTTACACATAAAATCGTGTTGTTCCGGATAATAAAAATTGCCTATTGTAACGACAAGATCGCATCACAAAACATGTAAACAGTAAATTTATTTTTGGCAGGTTTCGGGATACGATCTTAATAAAAAAGCGGGAATCAGTCTCCCGCTTTTTTATTCGGACTAAAAAGTACTTGCGAAAATATTTTCGTTTATCTAATAATTTGAGCATATATTTTTTATAAAGGATTTGTATTACTTTAAAATGACAGAAAAAGATTTACTTATTGAAAAAATACAATTGCTCCGCAATGCGAGTCTTTTTTCAAAGTTGAGAGAAGCCGAGCTTGAGATAGTCGCGGCCTACAGTGAATACTATACTTTTAACCAGGGACAGACTATATTCAGCGAAGGAAGCAATGCCGAAGTGCTTTACATTATTAAGGACGGCGAGGTTTTAATCAGCAAGGAGAAGAAAAACCTTGGTGTTATCGATCTTGCCCGTTATATTTCCAATGAAAGCTTCGGCGAGATGAGCCTTCTTACAAATAAATCCAGAACCGCAAAAGCGGTTGCGGAGAAGGATACAACAGTACTTATTTTTCCCATGGAAGGAGTAAAGTTTAAGGATGTTCTTGAAAAGCATCCGGAAATTTCGGCGCGTATACTGCATAAATTTTTGGCCATAATCGCAGGAAGAATACGCAACACCAACAGGCTTATTTCGGAGAGAACTCCGTGGATAAGGGATCTGCGCCGGCAGCTCTACAGCGATAAGCTCACAGGGCTTTATAACCGCACATTTATTGAAGAAGATTTTGCTGCGTTCCTGCCGCAGTACGGGGAATACACAAGCCTCATTATGATTAAACCGGATAATTTTAAGGATATTAACGATAATTTCGGACATGATGTAGGCGACAAGGTTTTGCGGCTTCTAGCGATCTTTTTGCAGTCCATCCTTAGAGAAGAAGATATGGGAGTACGGTACAGGGGAGACGAGTTTGCTGCAATTCTGCCGAACACAAGCACCGAAGAAGCGATAGAGATTGCAGATGACATAAGGTCGACCATTATGGAAATGGATATAGGAAATGCCACGAACGGCGAGCTGAACAAAATAACGGTAAGCATCGGGCTCTCGACTTATCCGTTCCATGCGAGCGATAACATTATGCTTGCGGACAGGGCACACGAAAAGATGTTCGAGGCGCGCGAAAAAGGCGGCAACCGCGTGATCAGCGTGTAGCAACTTATGCTGCTAGTCATCTTAAAAATTAAGTTTTATATTAAGTAGATTGAATGTTTTAAAATCATATTTTTAAGATAAGTTATTATATAATATTATTTGTGATAATGTAATTATTATGAAAGCCACCATTGAATTTCTGCAAAACGTAGATTTATTCTCGCTCCTCTCGGATGAAGAGATGGGCAGGATAATAAAATCACTTCATCCTGTTGAGAAAGAGGCGGATGAAATATTGTTTAAAGAAGGAGACGAGGGCAACGAACTCTTTATAGTAATGTCGGGCAAAGTTGCCAGCTTTGTAGTGTTGCCTAAAGGCACAAAGCGTGAGATCGCCGAGTTTAAGCCCGGGGATTTTTTCGGCGAAATGTCAATTTTTGAAAACACGCACAGATCGGCAACCTGCTATACAAAAGAAAAAAGCTCTCTCTTAACCCTGAGGGAAAGAGACCTCTTTGAACTGATACTTTACGACCCGGAAATCGCAATTAAAATAATGTACCGCATGCTTAACATTACAACTGACCGGCTTCTCGACAGGAGCGAATTTTTATCGGACATGGTACAGTGGGGGGAGGAAGCGCGTAAAAGGGCAATCACGGACGAGCTGACCGGCATTTACAACAGGCGTTTTCTTGATGACTCCCTGACAGATTATTTTGAAAAAGCAAAAAACAGCGGCGAATCATTATCTTTCATAATGCTGGACATAGATAATTTTAAACAATACAGCGAAATGTTTACGCAAAGCCAGGTTAACCGTTTAATAATTGAAGTCGTATCCGTATTTAAAAAATATTTCAGGGAAAACGATATAATTGCAAGGTACGGAGGCGATGAATTCACCGCCATATTGCCGGATACGGATCCGGAGTCCGCATTTAAGATTGCCGACGAGATACGCAAAGCTGTCAGCGAATTACGCTTTGCGGAATTGCTGAATAGCGACATCGGGCAGATAACAATCAGCCAGGGAATTTCCTCATATCCTCAAAATGCCGATGATCCTGAAACCTTAAGAGTAAAAGCAGACAAAGCGCTTTATAAAGCAAAACTGGAAGGCAGAAATAAAGTCGTTCTTGCAGAATAGATTTTACTTTAATTTATTTGTTTTTCCAATAATAGAAATCTTTATTCTGAGGTTCTTCATTGTAAAAGAAGTAAATCTGTCGGGCCTTAACTTCATCAGATTAAAATCGATTACGGAACCGTCTTTTGTATTTGGATGGATATTTACTTCAAGGCGGGATGCTGTCGGAATTCTTCCAACGCCGTTGCATACATGGCAGTATCTGTCCTCTCCGCGGCACACATGGCAATCCATCCTTGAAGGCAGTTCCACATAAGCCACTGCCCCGTTTTCGGATTCTTTCGGAGTAATAAAAATCTCGATATCCTGGCCGAATGCGCGCATCCTTTCTTTTCTTCCGATCTTTTTATTCAGAAGCCTGGTTGTGAGCAGATCCTTGAGAGATATGGAGTATTTAATGCGGTTTTTAGGAAGATAAACATAGCCTTCACTGCTAAACCTGCCGTTTAACAGCACTTTTGTATAATCGCGTCTGAGTTCATCGTTTATTAGTATCTTGTAGCCTTTGATAATAAGATCGACTTTCTTTTTTTCTTCATCGGAGTTTTTTCCCGAAATATCCGGATGATATATTTTAATTAAATTACAAAAAGCAGACCGGATTAATTCCTTCTTTGCTTTGTAAGGAATATTCAGGATCTCATAAAAGTCGATCAAATTGCCTTTATCGTCGCAATAAGGCTTATTCATTTGAATAACCGTATACTATCTTTTAAATATAATTATATAAATATGCAGACTTAGAGTGCGTGCTAAAACATCGCCGGTTTAGTTCTGCACCGCGGCCTGTGCGCGGATCAAATCATGCAGAGTAATTATTCCATAGACTGAATTTTTGCTCCTGTCAAGTACAAGCAAAACATGAACAGCAGATTCAACAAACTTATTTCCAACGTCCTTAACTGATTCATCTGAATAACAAGTGCTGATTTCCTGCATCACTGGAATATTATGCCTTTTAACAGCATCCTTTATTTGCTGACGAGTAACTATACCCTGTATCTGTTCATTTATAATAACAGGAAAAGCATTGAACGGATATTGATCGAGCAAAGCCTGCATCTTTTTTTCTGTAAATTCTTCAAGTACAACAGGATTGGGACTTGCAATGGCTGAAACCGGTAGACTCTGCCAGCTTTGCAGATCAAGCGGCGGCCTGATTTTGTGAAGCTCATGCCCGTCCTGAACAAGGAGAGCGTCATAAAAATTCAGCTTGCCGGAGCGCCGGGCAATCGCCTGGCTGATGATCGTCCCCAGCATAAGACCCGGCACAATAGCGAACTGATGCGTCATCTCAAACACAATAAGCATGGACGTTAAAGGCGCACGGACGATCGTTCCCAGGCATGCGCTCATTCCAACAGAAGCAAGCACAATATGATCAGCCTGTGTTAATGGTATAAACAAATTTGCCAGTCCGGCAAAAAAATAACCTGTTAATCCCCCAATAAATAAAGACGGGGCAAATATGCCTCCGCAGCCACCGAAACTGTAGCCGGCAATTGTAGCGAATAATTTAGCACAGACAAGAATGCCTGCGATTTTCCATTCAAAGTTATTGCTTAATGCAGCAGAAAGATCCTGATAGCCAAGACCGAACACGCCAATTTTTCCGGTTGCCATGAAGACACTGCACCCGATGATCCATGTGATAATCCCGCCGCACAACGGAAGCAGCCATAAAGGGATTTTCTTCTGCTTTTTCAAATTTCCCCTGAAAAAGACAGTTGCGCGTTGAAAAATTACACCTGCAAAAGATGCGACAAGAGAAACGAGCGATACAACAAGATAATGGAACCAGCTGATGTCTTCAACAGACGGTATTGAAAACGCCGGCTGCCTGCCGAGAATGGCATATACTACAAAAGCGCCTATTACAGATGAAAGTACAACGCGTCCCAGAAACCTGCTGTTTAGATCCCCAAGTATTTCTTCAATAACAAAAGTAATAGCTGCGATAGGCGTGTTAAAGGCGGCCGCAAGACCGGCCGATGCGCCAATCAGAGTGGCGCTTCTCCGCTGACGAAACGACGCTCCCAGTAATCCATCCAGGCCGGAAGATATGCCGCTGCCAATATACACGGAAGGACCTTCCCGTCCAAGGCTGTTTCCTCCGCCAATGCTTAATACTCCTGCGACAAATTTAACTAATACCGGCTTAAAGCTCATGTATCCTAGCTCTTTCCAGTAAGCTGTTTTAACCTGGGGAATTCCGCTGCCTGCTGCTTCCGGGCTGAATACATTCAATAAATAACCGACAAGCAGGGAAGTGGAAGTAATGACAAGGAAACTTGCTGTTATAAAAAAGACAGGCGATTTTGTTTTAAAATAGATATATGTATGCGAAAACAGTAGATTTGTTAAAAATAAAAAACTGACTGCAGCCAGACCGGCAGCCATACTTAGAACACATGTTACTATTATAGATCTAATATTTTCAGGAAAGCGCTGCAGTAAATTTACTATAAATTTTTGATTTAACTCATTATTCAATTGAAATATCCTATTTTAAAAATTTCAGGTTAAAGTTATATATTGTTATTCCGTTATTTTATTCAATAAATTTTTTATTCAGCCGGCACAATGCTGATGCAGAAGCATTGTGCCTGGCAAGATGTATTTTTTAATTCGTTTTAAATGAAAACTTTTAATCTGCATTTAGTAATTCATCTTCATCTAATTCGATGAAGATTTTATTACCGTTCTTTAAAATGATCCTTAATCAATTTAGAGAGCTTCTTTTCCCTGGCTTTTTTCTCGAGCCTGGCTTTTACATCCGTTTTCGAATTAAGAAAGGATATCTCGCCTTTCATTCCCAGGTAATTTTCATATCTCGCATGATCGAGTATTCCTTCAAAGAGCGCTTTCTGTACAGCGCAGCCAGGTTCGCTCTGATGCGTGCAGTTCCTGAACCTGCATTTTTTTGCAATTACAGAGATATCGGAGAAAGCGTTGTCTATACTTTTTTCATCCGCCCATAGACCAAGTTCCCTTAGTCCCGGAGTGTCTATAAGCATCAGTCCGCCCGGAAGGAAGAAGAGTTCCTTGTGTGTTGTAGTGTGCCTGCCGCGCAGGTCATCCTGCCTCTGCGCACCCGTACGTATTTTTTGTTCTCCAAGCAAAGTGTTGATGAGCGCGGATTTCCCGACTCCCGAAGGTCCAGTTAGCGCAATAGTTGACATGGGCGCGCAGCCGGCAATAAGTTCGCGGAGCCCTTCTCCGGTAAAAGCGCTTACAATATGTACAGGTATATCCTCAGAAAAAGTTGCCTCTCGCATTGCCTGCTCCTTGTCTTTGCAAAGATCGGACTTGTTTAAGACAATAACTGGTCTGGCTCCGCTTTCACCTGCCATGGTGATATATCTTTCTATACCTCTCATATTAAAATTCCTTCCTCCGTCAAGGCCGTTCACTATAAAAAGGATGTCTATATTCGCAGCAATGATCTGTTCGTCAATTTCCCTGCCTGCAGTTTTACGCGAGAAAGAACTCCTGCGTTCAAGGACTTTTTCTATAACAAATGTCCCGTCTGTTTCAGTCATTGCTACCCAATCGCCTATTGTCGGATAATCGGATCTCATAACCGCAGTATAATGGAACGCGCCGCTGACCTGGGCCGTATGTCTCCCGCTCTCAGACTCGACATCGTAGATATGGCGCGTCTCGCGTATAATCCTCGCAGGCATAAGTCCATGATTTCTGTATTGAGAAAATCTTTGTTCGAAAAAATCGTCCCATCCTAGTTGCTTTAGATTCATGGCCTTTCTCCTTTGATACCGAGCAGGAATGTATCTTTCAATAATGTTTCAGCCGGAAACGGCATTGACATGAACGGCCTGGTTGCCAGCAGCACCAGCAATAGTTCGCTGTCGTCTCCTGCAATGCGGTTTGTCCTTATAATGCCGCATTTGATGCATCTGTGTATTATGCTCCATTCTTTCTTTTTCCCGGCCCATATTCCGATTGGTTCCATCAGTCCGCGGCATCCGGACCTCCTGTCTCCAACGCATATATCTATATGAGAGCTGAAAAGGCAGAAGGGGCAATGATTGCGAAAATGCGTACCGCTTTCCGCTGAAGCAACGGGATTGCCGCAATTACCGCAAATAAAAGGATCGTTGTTGCTTTGAATTTTATGTCTGGACATAGTTGTCTCCGTATATACTTTTTATGTAATAATTATTTTTTAACAAAAGTTGTATTAACGGACGGATGTCCTGTTCTGGTTTTACAGAGAAGAAAAGATCTGGGTGCTTCTGTAGACGGGGTTATTTTAAAAACGAATTTATTAAACCTGCTTTTATAAAATAAATCCCCTGAACAGGAACATCCTTACTGCTATATTCAACATAAAACCTCCTTTTATTTTAATTTTATAACTGTCTTTACTTATATTGAGAAATACTGTCAATATTATTTTAAAAAAAATCTTATAAAAAATATTAACTATTTTCTATTTCTTTTCTTTTTAAAAATTGCAAGCGCTTCAGATTTTATAATAGATGCGGTATCCTGCTTAAAGATGCTTTTTAATATATCATAAAGTTCGGGGCTGTTCTTTTTCATCTTTTCCGGATGCTCAAAGAATTCCTCGCCTGCAACTGCAAGGAATTCTGCTTCCTCTGTCAGTGCATATGAATCGATATCCGATCTGCCGGACTCGATCTTCTCCATCTCCGACTCTCTGATAGTTTTCCATTTGCCGAGTTCCTCCCTGTTAAGCATAAGCAGAGGAAGTCCGTCTATCACCCCATCCTCTTCATCAATTTTATGAATAAATTCATGAATGGCAGTATTTCCTCCATCCATTGAGGCAAATCCCCTGAATAGTTCCTTTTTAGAAATGATTAAAGAGGAAGCATGCTGCTCCACCATGCCGAGCACATCCCTGTCGCCGGATTTAAAATTATAGTTATGATCGAACCTGTCAGGATAAACAAGTATCTCGCCCAGTGTATCGTATTCCCAGTCCTCAATTTTAAAAACAGGGATAATTGCAGCAGAAGCTATCAGGAGTTTTGTGCTGTCATCGACTTCTGTCCCAATGCCTGTGATTATTTTTTCAGCAAGAAATATCTGCACTTTTTTCTCAAAGTAATATTTCTCATCATCGCTGAGCGTCCTGTAAAAGAAAACCAAATCTGATAATATTTTTTTCCATTTTTCCGGAAATGGAATTGATGCTATCTTTTTTCTTTTTCTGTATTTTCTGGTAATAAAAAAATGAAGAAATATAAACACGGATGCAGTGATAACGCCTGTCAGGTTTTCCATATCCGGAAAAAATTTTCTTAATAAAAATGAAACTACATTAGCAGCAACTATAGCTGTTATTATTGAAACTATCAGCGAGAATAAGAGATTAATTTTATATCTACGCGTGAATACTGCTTCCATATATCAGGAATCCTTTTGATCTGCCGAAAATTACACTGCTCCCGTACGCCCGTGCCCCACGAACGTTTTTGTTCTGCATTCTCCTGAACATCTGCCTTCCAAATCCTGTCCAAAATAAAAAAGCAGACTTAACGTGGAATACTATTCTTATGCTAAGAAACTATCTCAGTAAATAATTTGTGAAAGAGTTTTACTCTACTGGAATAGGCATTAAATCAGTTTTTCAATAAAATGATGATGTAAAAGCTGCATGGATATTATGCCCACGATCGTCATGTCGTCGCGCTCGCTTACGTTTTTACTTTCGGGCGATAATTTATTGAGCAGGCCTTCGGTAATCTTAGAGTCAAAATAACCTCCCTTTTCAATCGCTTCTTTTGAGATCATTTTTGAGGCATCATTATCCCTGTTATAAAAGCACTGGCTGATAGGCGCCCTGTAGGGCTGTTTGTATCTTTTTACAATCGACTCCGGAAGAATATCTTCATAGGTTTTCTTAAGTATATATTTTTCGTTTAATATTTTTATCTTATATTTGGGCGGGATCGTATTCGCGAATTCGATTACATTATGGTCGAGAAAAGGAAAACGCCCCTCGATTGAATGGCCCATCATCATCCTGTCGCCCTGCGACGAAAGAAGATAGCCGGACATGAAAAGCGTTGCTTCCAGGTACTGCGCCCTGCAGAGCGGATGCCATCTCATTATGTCCGGATCGACGTAGTCATCGAGTTCATGAAAGAGACGCTCGCCGCTGAATGAGTCCCTGTGCTGCCCGGTAAAATAATTTTTAATTTGTGATGTATTGTTCCAGCGTATAAGGTGCGAGTAATATTTATTGTTCGTATCCGCAAGATTTTTTCTGAAAAAGGACTGCCAGAATCTCCCGATCCTGGGGTCCCTTGATACGTCAGGGTAAAGCGACGACAGAAGATTCGCGCGCCATTTCGAATCAGGGCTTTTGGCCCAGAACCTGCGGACTTTATCCTCCTTGAATATGTCGTAACCTCCCAGGATCTCGTCCGATCCTTCGCCGGTAAGCACGACCTTTATGTTATTGTCGCGCACCAGGCCTGAGAGAATATACAACGGAGCAGGCGCTGTCCTTAACATCGGTTTCTCGGAAAAGTAAACTACATCGGAAAATGTTTTTCCTATGTTATCATAGTTCGCTTCTATAATGCGGTGATCGGTCTTAAGGTAATCCACCATCTGCATCTGGTAAGCGCGCTCATCGAATTTAGTATCGCCGAAAGCCACGGAAAACGTGATGAGGTCGTTGTTATGATACTTCTTGACAAGCGATGTTATAACCGATGAGTCCAGGCCGCCTGACAGGTACGCGGCAACCGGCACGTCGGCCCTCAGCCTGATCGTTGTCGCTTCGAACAGCCTCTCTTTAAGACCCGCCATGTAATACGAAAGAGGCCTGTCCTCATAATCGTTTTCATCCGGGAACTCGAACTTCCAGTACCTGTGAGCGGCTGCCCTGCCTTCGCTGACAGTCATCAGGTGGCCGGGCGCAAGTTCGTTAATATTTTTAAACACAGTCCTCGGCGGAATGTTAACCCATAAGGTAAATATCTGCTCAATGCCGCGCATGTCAATCTCGGGCGTTACGCCGGGATAGCGGAATATTGCTTTCATCTCAGAGGCAAAAAGAAATGTCCCGTCCGGGAGCATGGAATAAAAAAGCGGCCTTATCCCGACCCGGTCGCGGGCGAGCACAAGCCGTTTCTCTTTCGCGTCCCATATTGCTATCGCGAACTGGCCTGTAAAATGCGTAAAGCAGTCCCTTCCCCATTCCTCATAACCATGGACAATAACTTCGGTATCGCTGTGAGTGGCCAAGCGGTGTCCTTTCTTTTCCAGCTCTTCCCGGAGTTCAATGTAATTAAATATCTCGCCGTTGAAAACAACGCATATGGATCCGTCCTCGTTAAACATGGGCTGTTTCCCGCCCGAAAGGTCGATTATAGAAAGCCTGCTCTGGGCCAGGCCAACTTCATCCTTTATGTAAAATCCGCTTTCATCCGGGCCCCTGTGTTTAAGGCTTTCTATCATGCTGCTCAGGGTTTTCGAATCAATTCCCCTGTCGTTCGCACTGTTTAGTATACCTGCAATTCCGCACATAATTTTTCCGTTAAATAATTTCGTTAATTTAAACTACTAAAAAACTGAATACTTATCATTCATTTTATAAAATAATATTTTTAAAAGTAAAAAATCAAGCCACTATTAATTAAGGCAAAATGATTTGGCTATTTTTCATTTCCTTTATGTAAAATAATCCGGTATTGCGTATTCCGGAAGAAATGCTGTCAGGTTAATTATCTGCCATAGTGAAATTCAAGACAATTAATTTCCCTTTTATTATCAGATTGGCCGATCTTTTAATTTTATTGCGTTTTAATTCCATTTTTTTTCCAAAACTAAAATGGCGCTAATCAAACGATAAAAAATTTACATGCAGTGATGATTTACAGAAAGAATAAATTTCTGTTGACTTGTAATAATTACACGATTTTATTTCTATAAATTCCTCAGGTGATTGTTCAATGAAAACAAATGCTATACGAATCCTTGAATCGAAAAAGATCGCTCATACAACGGCTGAATACGGATACGATGAGGATGAGTTGAATGCCGTCAGTGTTGCGAACTCGATTGGAGCGCTGCCTGAGACAGTTTTCAAGACTTTAGTCGCGCGAAATGATAAAAATAATGTCATAGTATTCGTGATCCCCGGCAACTTTAACCTCAATCTAAAAAAGGCCGCAACATCTTCATATTCAAAGAACATTGAAATGCTCAAGGTCAAAGAACTTTTTCCTATCACCGGATATATTCGCGGCGGATGCTCCCCGATAGGCATGAAAAAATTTTTTCCGGCATTCATAGACGAAACTGCCCGGCTTCATGAAAAAATATATATAAGCGCCGGAATTCGCGGTATGCAGATCTGTCTTTCTCCTTTAGATCTTGCGAAGGTCATTGAAGGGATATTTGCAGATCTGATATAAAGTCTTAATATGAAATATGTTTATAAAAAAAGGATCATACTTTACACTCGTGTTTCAAAAAACTGTAAAGTATGATCCTTTGTAAACATGTATGACGAATATTCTGAAAGCATTTTCTCAAGTTAACGGGTTTAAAAGCAGTATAATAATATTATAATTTCTTCGCTGAAACGATCATCATATCTCCTAAATAAAATTTCTTTGCCAGATAATCTGCCAGGTTTCTGATAATCGATCCGCTTTTTCCGAAATTGCTTCCATAAGTTTTATAGCGAACAACCTGGAATCCTGAATTCTCCAGAATCTCTTTTAAAGTTCTGTACGAAAAAAAGAATATGTGCTCTGGAAAATTATAGAACCTCCACTCTTTGCCGAAAAGCCTCATAAAGTTTAAACCCCCGGCTCTGCATGTTGAGATGCACAGAATCCCGTTTGCATCCATATCTTTATAAATTTTTTTTAATACCAGATCGGGCCGGTGCAAGTGCTCAATTGTCGCCCATAAAGTTATAAGCTGAAATTTTTTTGAATAATTGATCTTAAGATAATCACCAGGGCGGACATCCATTCCCGATTTGCGGGCAAAAGCTACGCAGTCTTTTGAAACATCAATGCCCGAAGAATCCCATCCCCTTCCTTTCATGAAATTTACGAAATATCCTGCGGCGCAGCCTATATCAAGACAGTTTTTCCTTCCCTTTAACCAGTCCTCAAATTTAAAAAAGTCAAGGTCTGCCAGGTTAAGTTTAAATACACGTTCAATTTCATTTCTGACTTTATCGGAAAAATAATTATCATAACCGCGCTCTGTTCTTTTAGTAAAATATTCTTTGCTGTAATATTTTTTTATTTCTTTTTCATCGGGCACAGATGAAAGGAAGCGCATTCCGCACCTGCTGCATTTGACAAGCGTAAATTCGTCGCCCCTTTCGGACGCTTTTTTAAACTGCGGCGTAAAATTTTTAGATCCGCAAACAATGCATGTATCGATTGTTATCATAAATTTTTTCCGGCTTATTCGTTAAAGCTGCAACGCACTCGCTTTTTTAAAGTGATTTGTGTACATTTAATATTACGTTGTAGCGAATAACGCATTATCGGTTTACTGATCGTTTAACAGCGATAAAACTATTTTAGCAATTCTGTTGATCGCGTTCGGCTTCCCAAGCTTGCGTTTAACATCTGCAATATTTTTAATCATATCATTCAATAAACTTTTGTTGTCCAGATATCTGCTGACTTCCAGAAATATTTTTTTGCCTGTCACATTTCTTTGAAGAAGCTCTGTGCAAATTCTTTTGCCTGCAACAATATTGACTAGGGCAATATTTTTTATTTTAAGAACAAGCCTTGCGATCAATTCGGAAAAGAGGTCTATTTTATAAACGACTATCATCGGCTTGCCTATTATTGCTGTTTCCAGGGTAGCAGTGCCGGATGAGATTATTATAAAGTCGCATTTCTTAATGGCTTTGTATGTATTGTCGGATATAATGCGAATTTTTAATTCAGAATAGGCGGGGTTACTCATATATAATTTTACAAAGTCAATTGCCTCTCCTTTTATTAATGGCAGCAAAAAAGAAGCACCGTATTTTTTTTGCAGGATAACTGCTGCGTCGAGCATTGCAGGAAGATGTCTCTTTACCTCCGACAATCTTGAGCCTGGCAGAATGCCTATGCATCTTCCTGTGCTCCCGGCAGCAGTGCTGCGTGCTCCAGATAAACCGGATGAGACAAGATCGACCAGCGGGTTGCCTGCGAAAAAAACTTTTACACCCTCCTTCCTGTATATCTCCTCTTCAAACGGATACAGAACTATCATTGCATCAACATATTTTTTTATCTTTTCAATTCTCGAGTAATGCCATGCCCATATTTGCGGAGAAATATAATATATAATCTGTATGTTGCTTTTTTTTAGTTTTTCCGCAAGACGCAGATTAAACCCCGGAAAGTCTATTAAAATTACAGTATTAATCCCTTTCGATAATACGAACTCAAGAATATTATTAAGCGCTTTTTTGTAGAAAGAGAGCTTAAGCAAAGGTTCAATCATTCCCATGCTTGCGAAGTCTTTGTAATTATAAATAAGCTTAACTTTTTCTTTATTTAAATTTTCTCCGCCTACGCCATAAAACCCGATATCCTTACTCAGCTTTTTTATGGCGTTCACAAGAAGGCCGCCATGCATATCGCCGCTTGCTTCTCCGGCCATTATAAAAATTTTTTGTGTATGTTTCATAGCATTGGATGATCTCATGGAATAGAGTACTTATTAATTTGTATAATAATTCCTCCGGAAAGTTCATTGTTAGCTATTATATATTTTTGTACGTTTGTCAATCAAACAAATAATTCATTTGACATGATAAGATTATTATTTCTATACAAAAAGAGTAAGGAAATAGAAGAACATAAATAATACAATGAGCAATCACAAATACTGGATAGCCTTAGAGCAGGCAAAGGGAATAGGCCCCGCGAATCTAAAGATTATTTATGATAAATTAAAAAGCTTTAATCTGTCAATAATTGATCTTTTTAACCTAACTCCTGCGGAGATCAAAAGCGAATTTGCCTTGCACGAAAATGTAATTAACGCAATCGGGAACGCAAAGAATTCCATATATAGAATAGAAGAAGATTATCATTCATTGATTGATGCGGGAGTTGAGCCTTTACTTTTTTTTGAGGAAGCTTATCCGGTGCGTCTGCATAACATATTAAAGACATCGATCCCGCCTGTGCTGTATATATATGGCAACAGAAATATCCTTAAAGAAAAAGGCGCTGCAATACTCGCTGAAAAAGATCTGAGCGAAAGAGGAGAAAATATCACTTATCTTGCTGCGAAAGAACTTTCAATGCACAGGATTGCGGTAATAAGCGGTATGGCCAAAGGTGCGGATATTGCGCACAGAAGCGCTCTTTTAAACGGAGGCGCCACAATTGCGATATTACCGCATGGCATATTTCATTTTAAAATTCCTGATCTTTTAAAAGATGTATATGATCCCGAAAAAATTCTTATAATCTCGCCTTTTTATCCTTCTGCAGAACCGAATAAATATAATGCTTATATCAGAAACAGGCTGATTTGCGCTCTCTCTTATGCTGTTTATATAACGGAAGCTGCTCAGGACGGCGGAATTTTTGAAGCCGCGAAATCTGCAAAGAAATTAAATGTGCCGTTATTTGTAACTGAATATAAAGACTATCCAAAGAGCGCTTCTGCAAATAAATCTTTAATTGATGATGGAGCTTTTCCTGTTAAAGGCAGGCTCATAAATAATGAGCTGACCCCCAACCTGGATGATTTAACAGGCATTGTAAAATTTAAATAAAACGTCTGCTACTAACCATTATTTAATGCAGTTATTATAATTCAACTTGACGTAAAAGTTTTACTTCGATATATTAAGAATCTATTACATTGGATAGTTTATGAACGAGTTAAAAGGATAATTTCCAATCTGTTAAGATAGATTCTGAGCCATATTTATTATTATCGGGGCATAAGTTATGAATGCGTATAAACTACTTACAAATATACCTAAAGAAAGAAAAATTTATCTCGAAATTCCTTCATCCTTTCCTGTTGGGCCAGTTGAAATTATTATGCTTTCTGGCGATAAAGCAGAAAGCGTGAATGAAGAAAATATAAAAAAAATTTATGGTTCTTTTAAAGGAAGCAAATTCAACTCTGAACGATTTATTCAGCTTAAACAAGAAGAAAAGGAATTAGATCGATAATGGAGACTTATGTTTTTGACGCCTGCTCTTTGATCGCTTTTTTTGAAGGAGAACCCGGGTCCGATAAAGTCCGAGATATTATAATTAAAGCCAATAGAGGGAATTGTATTATATACATAAATAAAATCAACTTACTCGAAATTTACTATGGGTTTCTTCGAGACGATGGCCGCGAAACTGCAGAAAAAGCTTTTAGTGATGTTTTGTCCCTTCCTGTCAGTATTGTTGATATTCTAGGAGATGATCTAATTAAAGAAGCTGGAAGGATAAAAGCAGTTTATAAAGTTTCTCTAGCTGATTCGATTGCAATAGCTGAAGCAAAAATTCGAAAAGCACGTCTAGTGAGTTCAGACCACCATGAGTTAGATATTATTGATAAAAAAGGTGAGGTAGACTTTCTTTGGATCAGATGAGAATATTCTAACCGTCATTTTAAAATTATAGTTCTTAATATTAGCCCCCCTCCGTTTGTTACGAACATATTACAATCATATTAACCAAATGTAAATTTAATCCTAAAAACTGGTGTTTCTGGATTCTGCTGTTGACTCTTAATGCCTGAATGTCTATCAATAGATCAAAAAGTAACACAAAATATTATTTTAATATTAAATTAAACATTAAAATAAAAATAATAAAATATTTTATTTAGCCGGAGGTTATTATATGATAAACTATGTGGATACCGTATGGATGCTGATATCCACTGCGATGGTTATGCTTATGACTCCAACCCTCGCATTCTTTTACGGCGGTTTAGTCCGGAAGAAAAATGTTCTCTCCATATTAATGCAGACATTTGCGATCCTTGCAGCTGTTTCCCTGCAATGGATTCTTTTCGGGTATAGTATTGCATTTGGCCCGGATTTCGGCAGCATAATAGGAAAGCTTGATTATATAGGTTTAAGCGGAGTAGGAATGGCTCCTCTTGACGGACAGACAATACCGCATCAGGTTTTTGTGTTATTCCAGATGATGTTTGCTGTAATAACCCCGGCACTGATCATTGGTGCATTTGCGGAAAGAATCAAATTCTGCGGTTTTTTATTGTTCATTATTTTATGGACAACATTTATTTACGACCCGATGGCTCACTGGGTCTGGTCTCCTGCCGGCTGGCTGGCAAAACTCGGAGCTCTTGACTTTGCCGGAGGAACAGTAATTCACATTACAGCAGGAATATCAGCTCTGGTTATGGCATTATTGCTTGGCAAACGTTCCGGGCTTACTGTCGGCAAAGCGCCTCATAATCTCCCTTTTGCGGTTCTGGGTGCGGGTTTCCTATGGTTCGGCTGGTTCGGTTTTAATGCAGGAAGCGCGCTTTCCGTGGGACCTGTGACAGTATCTGCTTTTTTAAATACAAATACAGCGGCAGCAGCGGCCGCACTTACATGGATGTTCCTGGACTGGATGATAAACAAAGTTCCTACGGTGCTTGGAGTGATTACAGGCCTTGTTGCGGGACTTGTAGCCATAACTCCTGCTGCGGGTTATGTAACGCCCATTGCTTCGATTTTTATAGGAGCAAGCGGCAGCGTACTTGGCTTTATTTTCGTATCTAAAATAAAACCAAAATTCGGATATGATGATTCTCTGGATGTATTCGGCGTGCACGGCATCGCAGGGATTACGGGAGCAATTCTGACAGGTGTTTTTGCCACAAAAACGATTAATACGGCAGGAGCAGACGGTCTTCTGTACGGGAATCCATCGCAGCTTTTTGTGCAGGCAATAACTGTATTAGTCGCAATAGTCTATTCGGCATTGGGTACTTACATATTGTTTAAATTAGTCGATGCTGTTATTGGACTAAGAGTGGATGCTAAAGATGAATATATCGGCCTTGATCTCACACAGCATCACGAAGCCGGGTACACCTTAATGGAGTAGGGAGAAAAAATATGAAATACGTAATAGCAGTCATCAGGCCGCATAAACTGGAGGCCGTTAAAGCTGAGCTGGAAAAAGAAGAAGTCCATCTTATGACAATAAGCGAAGTTCTCGGATGCGGACGTCAGAAAGGGATCACTGAGGTATATCGCGGTGTTAAAGAAGTAGACAACCTTTTACGCAAAGTAAAGCTGGAGATTGCAGTTAACGATTCTTTTCTTGAAAAAACAATCTCGGCCATTACAAGAGGTGCCGGCGAGGGAAAAATCGGAGACGGCAAAATATTCGTTCTGGACCTTAACGAATGCATCAGGATAAGTTCCGGCGAACGGGGCCATGTCGCAATCGGCTAAAATTAATAATAGTGATATTTGTTTATGTTGGATATCTGCGAAACAATCTTAATATTTATAACAGGATTGTTTCGCAGTAATTATTTGAATGATACAGGATTATTTTATCTTGTATTTCTTCTTGAATTTTTCAACGCGGCCTGTGCTGTCTACAATTTTCTGTTTTTTAGTGTAAAATGGATGACAGCTGGAGCAAATTTCAACGTGAAGATCCTTTACAGTTGATCTTGTTTTGAATTCCTGCCCGCATGCGCATTTAATAGTAGTTTCTTCATAAGCAGGATGTATACCTTCTTTCATATTTATCTCCCTAATTGGTTCAATTATAGTATCGTGAATTTAAATCTCTCTTTTTGTTTAAGCTCCGGAATTCATTGCTCCGAAAAACGCTTTATTGTTTTTAGTCGCTTTCATCTTTTCAACCAGCAATTCCATTGCCTCAACAGGGCTCATTGGAGCAATTGCCTTTCTGAGTACCCATAGCTTACTTAGCTCTTCTTCGTCAAGCAAAAGTTCTTCTCTTCTTGTTCCGGATTTGTTAATGTCTATAGCAGGGAATACCCTTCTGTCAACGAGTTTCCGGTCAAGATTTACTTCACAGTTGCCGGTGCCCTTAAATTCTTCAAAAATTACCTCATCCATTCTGCTGCCGGTATCTATAAGAGCAGTCGCAAGAATTGTAAGGCTTCCGCCTTCTTCTATGTTTCTTGCTGCTCCGAAAAATCTTTTCGGTTTATGTAAAGCGTTTGAATCAACGCCGCCGGAAAGAATTTTACCGCTCGACGGCACAACCTGATTGTATGCTCTAGCAAGCCTTGTTATAGAGTCAAGCAAAATTACTACATCTTTTTTGTGTTCGACCAGCCTTTTCGCTTTCTCCATTACCATCTCAGCTACCTGCACATGCCGCGAAGCAGGCTCGTCAAAAGTGGAAGAAATTACTTCTCCTTTGACAGACCTTTGCATATCTGTAACTTCTTCGGGCCTTTCATCTATCAGTAATACAATAAGGTATATTTCCGGATGATTTGTAGTTATTGAGTTTGCGATCTGCTGAAGAAGTATTGTTTTACCTGTCCTGGGTGGCGCTACAATTAAAGCTCTTTGACCTTTCCCCAAAGGAGTAAAAATGTTAACAATTCTCATACTTACGTTGTGTGCTTCAGTCTCAAGATTAATTCTGTTCTGAGGATAAAGAGGGGTAAGATTGTCAAAAAGAGCTCGTTTCTGCAGTTTCTCAGGATTTTCATAATTTACGGCTTCTATCCGGAGAAGCGCGTAAAAACGCTCATTATCCTTAGGAGGCCTTATTTGTCCTGTTACATTGTCGCCTGTTCGTAACCCGAAAAGTCTTATTTGAGATGGCGAAACATATATATCGTCGGGACCTGGTAAATAATTATAATTCGGAGAACGGAGGAAACCGTATCCGTCGCTTAATATTTCCAGAACCCCGCTTGAAAATATCAGACCACTTCTTTCAGTCTGCACTTTGAGTATTTCAAAAATCATATCCTGCTTTTTTAAACTTGAAACTCCTTCTATGCCCATTTCACGGGCAATAGCGGATAATTCGCTGATAGTCTTATCTTTCAATTCAGCAAGGTCCAGTTTGCTGTCAGTTCCTGTAGATTTCTTTTTTTCAACACGGCTTTCATTTTTTATCCTGGGATTGCTTTTTCCTGTTGAAGGAACAGGTTTCTTATCAAAATGGTTGCTGCCATTTGAGCCGCTTGCGCCGTTCGTTCCATTAGAACCATTGCTTTTTATATCAGCTTTTACAGTTTCAGTTGGTTTTATCATAAATCACCTTTAAAATATATTAATTATTGCATTATTCTGAGAAACAGGGAAAGTCTGGATGCAGAAAATTATCTCCATTGTTTGGAACAGTATTTATTAATGTACACACTAGTATTTAATATGCGAGAAAAGAATCCAAAATTGTTTTAAAATCATAAATTGAATAATAAGTATTTTTTAAGATATTTATAAGTATTTATCCATTATATGTAGTTATATATTGTATTCCACAATTAAATTTAATAAACGTTTCCTGGCTTCATTTTATCAAGAAATATTGTGAGTTACCAGATATTTAATTTTCTCTTGCAGGATTTTGATAAAGATCATTAAAATTAAAGGAGAAATTGCCTCATAAATATTTATAGAAGATGTATAAAATAAAAATATACTCGTTAAATAATAAAAGTTATATATTATTCTACAGGGAAAGTTGAGTTTAAAACCATAAGTATAACTTTTTCTCTGCAGTTAATTTAAGAAATAGTTTTGAAATTTAAAACTGTTTGATCATGAGGATAATAATCGGAATTATTTATACCTGTTTGATAGATTAATATCACATGACAAATTAGTCAAGGAAAATATTTTTGTTTTAAATTAAAATTTATTAATTTCTTGACATTTATAAATTTTAATTTAGACTAAAATAGTTAAAAAATTAAATATTTAGACCGCAAAATTTCAATAGTCCGGGTGCGCTATCGGTTAATTAAAATATTCATGCCTTATTGGAGCGGCTACCCAACCTAATATAAAACAGCGGAGGTAATGGTTGTTAAATCTTTAAATTAAAAATAAAATTAAATTGAATAATTTTATATTTAATTTCTTCAGATTATATTCCGATATTGATAATAAGGATACTCATATTTTTATCCTTGAGAAGGGCAAAAATATATTAAAATCTTAAAACAAAAAGTCTGATATACGGCAGGTAATATACTGCCGTCAAAACAATTTATTAAGGAGTTAAGACATGAAAAGGGAGGTCAAATCAATACTGCCGGCAATGTCCATCGGATTATTAATTTTATTTATAGGAATAGGCAGCATACAACTAAAAGCCCAAGCCCCTGCAACAACGGCTCCGGCTACTACAACAGCTCCAGCACAGAGCGCTCAGAAACAACAATCCGGCCTTTATGAAGACTGGATGAGTGATTTTGAAACCTGTGAAGACTGGAGAGCGCTTTCAACAACACCGCTCGGTGACTCAAAAATAAGAAAAATACCGGGAAAGCCGAGACCAATGGATGATCAGGGGAATGTCACTGAATTTCCGAACGAGATTACTGATGAAAACGGAATAACACATAAAAATGAGAATGTGCTCGGAGTTAAGGGTTATGTTATAGATAGAGGATTTGACAGGGTAGAAGTTCTCCCTCCAAATGAATTTATTATTCGCGGAAAAGCGAAAGAATTAAAAGTCTGGGCATTAGGCAGAAAGTTCAGACATACATTATTTGTAAAATTCAGAGATTACAGAGGAAAATTCCATAAAATTAAAGTTGGCAGACTGGATTTCTGGGGATGGAGAGAAATGTCGGTTATTATACCCGGATGGATACCGCAGTCTGCAACTTATGCCATGCTGGATAAAAACCTTCATTTTGTATCCTTTTTTATTGAAAGCGACCGGTATGAAGTGCCTGGAACTTATTATGTTTATTTAGATAACTTCAGGATATTAACCGATCTGTCCGAATTTACAGGCGATACTTTCATTAAAGATACATGGTAAAATCTGCCAGATACCAGATAAAAATGCAGATAAGAATCGACAAGGAGGCGATATATGAAAAATAATAAATACAAGGTTTTTTCGATAATAGCAATTTTTCTCGCTGTTTTAATTTTTGGATTCCCCGGAGCTAAGACAGCTAATTCAAAAGTAATAACCAATGTTCCGGCAGACATCAGCTCAAAAGAATTAAGGGCTGTTGTAGTCGAGGATTTTGAAACACCTGCCGAATATACGCTGGAGACAGTCCCGAAGAAGAATACTGATCCTAAGAGGGATCCTGTCCCCACGCTTCAACTGAAATATATTGACAGCGGGCCCGCGGATTTGAAGGCTGAAAAATGGAGCGCAGATAAGAAAGGAATGGAAAAGAAAAAAGTCCTCGGGGTCCACTTCAGATTCAAATATCCGGGATATAACCGCGTAGATATTATTCCGCCGCTGGAAGTACAATGGGATGACCCCAGCCGGAAAATTACTACATACGATTCCAGAACAGGAAAATATATTCAGGAAAACGCGATTCAACTGCCAGGACAGGCAAGAGGATTGTCTATGTGGGTACACGGCAGAGGAGATGATTATTATCTGGATTGCTGGGTTAAGGACTGGAAAGGAGAAGTGCATATCCTTAAATTCGGGTCTCTCAATTATGTAGGCTGGAAGCCTTTGATGGCGGAAATACCTCGTTATATTCCGCAGGAAGTGGAAACTTATCCTCAGACAAAACTACTAAAAGTAATAAGATTTGTAATAAGGTCAACACCTGACGCAGCAGCACAGGATACATATATATTCTTTGATCAGCTGAAAGTGCTGACCGATATTTATGAAGTAAATTTTGACGGACAGGAACTTGATAAAGCTTTTAATGACGGCAGTGCGCCTTCAACAGCGCCAAGCAGCACGCCTAAAGAAAAGAAGTAAACATATTTAATTTTTTCATAATACATCCTGAAGCAAAATACCCATCCTTTAATTGTGATGGGTATTCTGTTTTTGTAATATATCAGATTTTTTTATTTCAAGGCGGAAGGCGTGCGATAGCATCGGGGATTTGCCCTAGGGAATTTTACTAAGCCATGAATCTGATTATAGTGATGCTTCTATAAATTATGATGAAACATAATATTAAATTATTAACCAGGCACAGATATGGATAAAGAGAAAACAATGGATAAAGAGAAAATATTAGAACGACTTAAATCATTATTTAAAGAAGAACAGTGGGGAAGAATAGATCCCAAGGATATAGGCATCTCCAAATTCAAAATTCTGGATGATATTTTCAACAATCTTGTAAGTGCCGGATTGCTTAAAGATGCATCAGTTGAATGCAAAACATATCTTACGGAACATCCTGACTCAATAATTGCATCATATTTAGTTGGCTGCATGGGCCATCATTTGGGACAAATCGAAGACACGATACAATTAAGATTATTAATAGATCTTTTTACAAAAAATCATAAATGGGCAATAGTAGAATTATTATCGGAAAAAGTACTTGAATACGGAGAGAACAGGATTGCTCTAAAGGCGCTTGCTACAAGTCTTGAGCGGCTTGGCAGGAACAGAGAGGCCACTCCTGTGTGGGAAAATCTTCTTAAACTGGACAGATTCGATACTGAGGTTGCAAAAAAACTTGCATTTGCTATTATCGACGAGGATCCGGAGAAAAGCGCCCAGTATATGAAGCTTTCAATAGAAGGATTTATAAAAAACGGTGAATTTAATGAGATTTTAGCACTATGGAATAAATTAATTTCTATTTCTTATGAAGATACTCAGTTTTTTGACAGAATAGAGAGAATGCTTGTTGAGTCCAAACATCTGGAATTAACGGCAACATTGCTTAAATCCCTTTTTCAAAAACATAAGGATGATGAAAATCCGAATCAATCAATAGAGATTCTAAAGAAAATACTGGATTACTCTCCTGAGGATATAAATTCAAGAAAGGAATTGATTAAATTTTATTTAAAAAAATACGGCAATCATTCTCAATATGAGCAATTTTTAAAACTTTCAAAATTGAATAATTTCAAATATCCCGTGAAGCACGCTATTCAGGATTTTGAAAAAAATATAGTTTTCGATAAAGGTAATTACGTTTATCACAGATCATGGGGAGTTGGTAAGATTTCCGATATTGAGAATGAATTTATCGTAGTCGATTTTAAGGAAAAAACAGGGCATAAAATGTCTATCCAGATGGCGCTTCAATCTCTAATGCCCATAGGAAAAAACCACATATATGCGATGGAGCATGAAGACCCGCAAACCCTTCATGCTTTGTTCAAAGATCAATTTATAGATTTTTTTGAAATATTAATAAATTCATTTGAAGGAAATATATTTTTAAATGATATAAAAAAAGAGCTGATCCCGAAATATGTAAGCCTTAAAGAATGGTCAAAATGGTGGGCAAGGGCGAGAACTGAAATTAAAAAGAATCCTCATTATGGCGTTTCATTAAAGAAAAAAGATTTAATTTCACTCAGGGACAAACCTTTGACATTTGCCGATGAATTGCTGGACAATTTTATTAAGTCAGGATCATTCAGCGAAAAGCTGGATATTGCAATAGAATTTGTCAATAATATTGAGAGCGAGGAAGGAAAACCTGTTGCGCAGTATTTTCTGGATTATTTCAGTTCTCAGACAAAGGAAGGGTCTCCTACAAAGGAGATATTGTCATATTTTATTCTTAATGGATTTTCAAAATTTATCGATTCGCAAAAATTGAAGCTTGATGCCATACTTGCAAAAATTACTCAATTCATTAAATCGAGCAATGATCTTCCATTGATTTCAAGAAAAATAACAAGCTATGACTATAAAAAGGATTTCATTAATTTAATCGAAAATACAAGGGAAGACTGGCCTAGTGTAGTATCCGGAATATTATTTGAAACGCCGGTCAGAATTCACAAATACATAGTAAATAATTTAATCAGAGCAAACTCGTTTAATATTATTAATCTTTTTATTGACAGAATAATAACAGGCGCGAAACAGAATTCGGAGGTTTTTATCTGGCTCGCAAAAAATATACTAAGCGGTGCATGGGATTATTACTGGCTGGATTATTCAAGAGAGCGTTTGATCCTGACTTATTTTCGCGTTTTAAATGAATTGAAAAAGATCGAGATTAAAGGAAACCGCTTAAAAAACATGGCGATGGAATTATTGTTTGATAATGATTGTGAAGTATTCAGGAATATTATCAATCAAAGTTCATCGACTTTTTTAAACAAGATTTACGATTTGTTTAAAAACATAAGCTATATTGAAGACTCGCATAAGGAAAAAATATTTTCAATTATTAAAATAAAATATCCCGATTTTAACGTTGCAGATAAAAAAATGAGCGATGAGGAATGGGAAGTCGAACTGGAAAAACTGATCGTTTCCAGAGAAGGATATAACCGAATGCAGAACGAACTGAACAGGATGGTTAATATTGAAATGGTAAATCTTTCAAAAGATCTGGCAAAAGCATCCGATGTATCCGGAGATGTAAGAGAAAATGTGGAATATAACGCTTTAATAGAAAAACAAACTACATTGAAGATGGCAATCAACCGTCTGGATAATGAAATAAAAAAAGCTGAAATTTTAAATCCCGAGATTGTATCCACAGACAAAGTTAATATAGGAACCAAAATAAATTATTCCGATGCCGACACAAATGAGAATAATAATTATATTATCCTCGGCCCATGGGATGCGGATTACGGCAGAAGAATTTTATCTTATCGTTCTCCTATAGCAAAGGCTTTCCTTGGGAAAATAGTAGGTGATAAGGTAACTTTAAAAATAGGGGAAATGACTAAAAATTTAACAATTAATTCTATTGAGAAATTTATTTAAGAATATATTATTTTTCCTTGATAATTTACAAGCAGTGTTTTAACTAAGTCATTAATGCCGCGATGGCGGAATTGGTAGACGCGCCAGGTTCAGGGTCTGGTGGGCGTATGCCTGTGTGGGTTCAAATCCCTCTCGCGGCAATAAGCTTTCCCATCTGGATTGAGTTGTTTAATAATTACGCAGACCCCGTTTTGACTCTAATCTTCATATCCCAAATGATTTCACTTTATTTAGTGTACTGTTTTTCAATATTTTTAACTAAATCGTAGATCACTTTAAAATTATCTGCTATCCATTCCGCTCCTTCAAGTTCATTTACAGCATGCCCGAACGAACAGCCGATAAAAGGAAGATTATTTTCTTCTGCTGCCAGTCTGTCTGAACTCCTGTCTCCAATCATTATAAATAAATCATGGCCGCTTATTTTATCTTTATATTGTTTTAATATTCCCGTCTTATTGGTAATAATTTCATTTAATACAATAATCGGCTTTATAAAAAAGCCGGCTAAGCCGCTTGTATGCAGAATTGCTTCAATATATTCCAGTTTTCCATTTGAAGCTGCAAAAAGCCTGTATCCTTCTTTATGGAATTTTTCTATAGTTGGATACGCGTTTTCGTAAATGTAACCTCCGCCATTATTTATCATCTCAGCAAGCACATCAGTGCAAAGATCCGTCATCTGTTTTTGCTCTATTGTTTCGAGATATGGAAACAATTTCTGAAAAATTGCATCTGTCGGTATTCCAAGAGTTGATATTATTTCTTCACGAGAGGGCATTTTAATATCCTTTGGATTACGTTCAATCATTATGGCAATTGTTCTTTCAAAAGCTTCTACAATTATATCGCCGCAGTCAAAAATAGTCCCATCTATGTCAAATGCCAGGCATGTCATAAAATATCCTTAATTGTTTTGTCCAATGTGAAATAAAGATTCTTTTTTTGCGATTATTTTTTTAATAATACAATTCAGTATTTAGTTGCAAAATAGTTGACTATTGCTATTAATATTTATTTACTCTGGCAATATATTTAATAATAAATGATAAATCATTTAGGATAAAATTTTGAAAACGTCAGTTAAAATTGGTAGTTTAAGTTTAAAAAATCCGGTGACTGTTGCATCCGGAACTGCCGGATATGGCGAAGAACTATCCGAATTTTTAGATCTGTCTAAACTAGGGGCCATTTTCACCAAGGGATTGTCGTTAAATCCAAGAGAAGGAAATAAAGGCCACAGAATAATAGAAACACCTTCCGGTGTATTAAATTCAATCGGGCTGCAGAATGTCGGGTTAAAAGCATTTATTGAAGAAAAACTTCCATTGCTGCTCAGAAAAAACGCTGTGGTAATTCCGAATGTAGCAGGGCATTCAATCGATGAAAACACCGAACTATGTTCTATACTTTCCGGAACAGAAGGTGTTTCGGCCCTTGAACTAAATGTGTCGTGTCCGAATGTGGAGCATGGCGGCATGGCGTTCGGTACAGATATCCATATATTTTCGCAGCTGTTAAAAAGAGTACGTAAAGTTACAAAAGGAATCCTTATCGTAAAATTGTCTCCCAATGTAACAGATGTTATCACATTTGCTAAGATTGCAGAGGATCTTGGAGCGGATGCTGTATCTGCTATCAATACAGTCCTGGGAATGAAAATTGACGTAAAATCGCGTAAGCCGTATTTTCAAAGGAAATCTGCAGGTTTAAGCGGCCCGGCAATAAGGCCGATTGCGGTCAAAATTGTTTATGATATTTATGAAAAAGTAAAAATACCGATAATAGGGCTTGGCGGCATTTTCTGTCTTGAAGATGCCCTTGAATTTTTTATGGCAGGAGCCACTGCAATCAGTATAGGTACAATGAACCTGGTTAATCCTTTGACGGCTTCGGATTTATTAGAAAAACTTAACGAATATATGGTTTCTGAAAATATTAACGATATTAACGATCTTGTCGGGGCTGCTCATTAAGAACAGTAAGTGCGCGGATCGCATTAATATTAGAATATCTTTTTTATAAAAAAAATATTACTATCCGGAGATTCAAATGAAGTACTGGAATTCGAAGTTAAAAAAAATGACGGAATACATTCCGGGCGAACAGCCTGCGAATGTTGAAGAATACACAAAGTTAAATTCCAATGAAAATCCTTTTCCGCCTTTTAAGCAGGTTTTGGAAACCATAAAAAAAACTGCCGATGAAAAACTTCGTTTTTATCCTGACCCCAACTCCAAATCGTTAAGGGAAACTTTTGCGAAACAGAACAGATTGAAGTCGGAGAATGTTTTTGCAGGCAATGGATCGGATGAAATTTTTACCCTGATCTTCAGGGGATTCATAGAGCCTGGCGGCGTTGCTGCATTTCCTTATCCTTCATATTCTTTGTATTATACTATGGCAGAAGCTCATGGGATAAAATATGATAAAATTAATTTAAAGAAACCTTTTGATGTTGATTTTAATGAATTTTTAAAGAAAAAATATGAACTCGTGATTGTCGCTAATCCTAATAATCCTACAGGCCGAGGTATAGAGACAGATAAAATAGAAAAATTTTTGAAAAAATTCAATGGGTTACTCGTTGTCGATGAAGCATATGTTGATTTTTACGGCGAATCGGCCATTGATTTGATAAACGAATATGATAATATCATCATCACCAGGTCATTTTCTAAATCTTATTCTCTGGCTGGTCTTCGCATAGGGCTGGCAATCGCAAATTCTGAAATCATAAGGGGTTTGTTCAAACTCAAGGATTCATATAATTTGAACAGGATTTCCGAAGCAGCTGCCATTGCGGCCGTACTGGACAATAGAAGTTTTAAATATAATATAGAGATGCTAATTAATAATAAGGAGTACCTGGAAAATCAGCTTACGATGCTCGGCTTCGAAACAATTCCGTCAAAAGCAAATTTTTTATTTGTTACGCATCCACAAGTAAAAGCAAAACAGATATATGAAGAACTGAAAAATAAAAAAATATTAGTGCGCTACTTTGAAGGGCCTATCCAGGCCGATTATATAAGGATTACTGTAGGAACAATGATGCAGATAAAAAGTCTGGTAGCAGAGCTTAGCTCTATCGTAAAAGTCTGATGATTTTTCCTTCGGTATTGGTTATAAAATTACGCTGAATAATTTCGTCAAATGTGAGCTCCTTTGCTTCAAAACGCATTACGTCATGCTTGTCTATCCAGATCGTTACACTCTCTGTTACTGTTTCGCGTACCCATCTGACGCCTATAACAGAACCGACTATTTCTTTTTCTACAAAAATTGTCCTGCAGGATTGCAGGATATAAAGAATGTCGGTCAGGTATTTACGCAGTTGGGACAATGCTATTGTCTGATATGGAGAATTACCCGGAGAAATGTCCGGCGGCACATTGATATCTATGCCAAGATACAGTTTATTTTTTTTATCTTCTCTTTTATCATAGTAATAGCCGATACTTTTTTCCGCGATGGAAATATTTTTTTCCTCTGTAACTGACCGGGCAATGCCAATAAGGTACTGGTAATACTTGTTATGATACTCAGCCCCTATTGTGGTATAGTTATCCGTATTAACCAGATATATCTCATATTTATTTTGTTTTTCCTTGTCATCGGAATATTTTAATATTTTTTCTTCCCTGGAATCTGCCGAGGAGCAGGATGTTAAAATTATAAGGAAAAAAACAATAAAAGATTTTTTTAATAGCACAAGCTACTCCATAATATTTTTATTTAAAGTGCCGCGTAAAATGGTGATTAAATCATATTCTGTATATTGATTATATATGTTAACTTGAAATTAAAATAGCAAATATTTTTAATTTATAGGATAAATATTTTTTTAATAGCCGAAAATAAATAAAAACCGGCTTAAATTGAGTAAACGATGTTTAAAATGAGATACATTATTTTAAGTTTAATAATTATACTTTTTGTTTTTTCATGCGTAAAATCCAATAATGTACCTGCCCGTAAGTACAGCAAAATTACCATAGGTCTTGATAATTTTTTAAATAATTATGCAGGAGATTATAAAGGTAAAAAAGCCGCAGTCGTTACAAATCATTCAGGTCTTGATTCTTGTCTTCGTACTAATATAAATCTGCTGAGAGAAAAAAATATTGAAATAGCGCTGATACTAGCTCCTGAGCATGGGCTCTACGGATATCAAAATGAATATGATAAGGAGATTTATTTAACGGAAGACAGCTCAAATGCCATAGTATATAATCTGCATTTGCTTAATAAAAAAAAATTCATTCATTTAATAAAAATTGCAGATTTTGTTATTTTTGACATGCAGGATATGGGTATGAGATGTTATACATATATTTCATCATTAAAATTTATTATGGATTCTTTGTCAGGATCTGATATAGAGTTGATAGTATTTGATAGACCCAATCCTCTCGGTTTTTTATATGTTAACGGACCTTTTTTGGAAAAGAAATTTTATTCCAAAGAAATATCTTCTTTCCCTGCTCCGCTTTTTTATAATATGACTATCGGAGAAGCATCGTTATATTATAATGGCGAGTATTCGAAAAAAGTTAAGTTAAAAGTAATCCCAATGGAAGGATACTGGCGCAGGATGCTGTATAGCGACACTAAGCTTCCTTGGGTCCCCCCATCCCCGAACCTGCCAACATATTTAAGTTCAATAATTTATTCATGTGTTGTATTGATGGAAGGCATTAACATTTCGATCGGCAGGGGAACCGTAAAACCTTTTGAATACATAGGCGCGCCGTGGATTGAGCCTGTATCATTTTGCAGGAGATTGTCGGAGCTTAACTTAAATAATTTTATATTCAGGCCCGTTTATTTTGAGCCTACTTTCTCAAAATATAAAGGTGAAAAATGCGGCGGGGTTCAGATAATTTATACAGGCGGTAATTTTGATCCAATGGAAATATCGTATAAGCTTATTTCCTATATTATGAACAATTACCGCGAGTTTGAATGGCAGGCTTTTAATAATATATATCATATTGATCGTCTGGCAGGCACTGATAAATTCAGGAATGCCCTGATGAGGAACAAAAGCTATAAAGAATATTCAGATGAAATTGAAGATGGGAAAGCTTCTTTTTCAGATAAGAGAAAAAAATATTTAATATACCGCGATAATAATTTCCCGATATAATAATAGCACTTTTATAATCTAACAGTAAAAACACATACAGGCAGATAAATTGCTTGTGCATTAAAAATAGTATAATATCCATTAGAAAAATAATTTGATTGCGCTTAAATTATTTACTAATAGGATTTACTTGATTCAAAAAATCATTAAACTAATTCCACAAGGTATTGCTGATGAAAACAATAAATGACAGTAAACTTTATTTATATTTTATAATTATTACTTTTTGTATAGGCATAATTCTGGGCCTTATTTTTTCTTATTCTGCATTTATTGTAGAACCGGAAATAAAAGAACTGATTTTAAGCGAAGATAATATTGACGAAAATTTAAAAAAAGCTTATCAGAAACTTAAAGATCCTCAGATTTTTGCAAGATATGAAAATTTCGATTTCCATGCGGTATCTATTAAATCAATAATTAATGTTTATGATAAAAAATTAGAAACTAATGAAGAATTTAGTAAAAACGACAGGATATATCTTCAAATTCTTTTAAACAGAAGGGAACTAGGCAGCCTGCTGACAAGAAATACTATGATATTTTTCTTTTTATTATCGCTTCTGGGGTCTGCGTTTTATATTTATGAGCTAAAAAAGAGTAAAGAATAATTTATTAAATAAATTTTTAAATTAATATAGATTAAGAGAAATCCAAATATCTTTTAAGACTTCTCTTAATTTAAATCGCTAAAACGCCAATTTATTCAAATGCTACTTTTTCTCCTTTCAGCTTGTCAAATTCCTTCAGCAATTCCTTTTGTTTCGAAGAAAGTTTTTTTGGAATAAGAATATTAACTTTAATCAGCTGGTCGCCTCTGCCGTAAGATCCAAGATATGGTATGCCGTTTCCTTTTAATCTAAAAATTTGAGCACTCTCTGTACCGGGCGGGATTTTCATTTTTGCAGTCTTCCCGGAAATTGTCGGGACCTCAATCTCGCCGCCAAGACAGGCAATTGGAAACGATATTTCGACAACATTCAGCAGATCGTTGCCGTGCCTTTCAAATGTCGGATGTTTTTTTACATGGAGAAATACATAAAGGTCTCCGCTGGGCCCGTTATTCGGTCCTGCTTCGCCTTCCCCGGTTATCTTTAATCTGGAACCTGATTCCACTCCAGGAGGAATTTTTACAGTAATTTTTCTTTTCTTTGATACAACGCCGCTTCCTTTGCAGGTTTTACACGGAGACGAAATAATCTTTCCTTCTCCCCTGCATTTGTAACATGTTTGTGTTACTGAAAAGAAGCCCTGTGTCTGTCTCACCTGGCCTGTGCCGTTGCAGACCGAGCATACAGAAGGCTGAGACCCTGCAGCAGCACCTGTGCCGCTGCAGGTTGTGCAGGCTTCATTTCTAGGTATTTCCACCTGCACTTCTTTGCCGGAAACAGCTTCTTCCAGTGAGATAGTGAGCTCGTACTGAAGGTCCGCGCCTCTTCTGACTTTTTTTGCTCTTGCCCTTTGACCGCCTGCTCCTCCTCCGAAGAAACGTTCAAATATGTCGCCTAAATCGAAGTCGAAGTCGCCGAATATGTCGGAAAAATCTGCAGCAGCTCCTCTTCCAAAGCCTTCAAAGCCGGAAATGCCGTCATGGCCGTACCTGTCGTACATTGCTCTTTTCTGAGGGTCTCTCAATATCTCGTAAGCTTCAGTTGCTTCCTTGAATTTTTCAACTGCTTCGGGATTATCTTTATTCCTGTCAGGATGATATTTTAAGGCTAATTTTCTATATGCCTGTTTAATCTCATTTTCGCCCGTTGTTTTATTGACGCCCAGTATTTCGTAAAAATCTCTCTTTGTAGCCAAGTTCTACCTCTTTAAAGAAATCCCCAGCAAAAAAATAATTTAACTTAAATTATTTGTCTTTATCATCATCAACAACTTCATAATCGGCATCGTAAACTTTCTGGCCTGCATTTTTTCCTGATGATTCGGTATTTGCGGAACCGGTATCCGGCTTGCTTCCTCCGGTATCTGTAGTACTGCCTGCGCTCTGTGCAGATTCCTTGTATATTCTTTCAGCAAATTTATGTGACACCTGCTCGAGTTTGCTCTTAGCATTCCGGATAGTTTCAACATTATTGGAATCCATTGCTGAACGCAGATTTTTTATCTCGGATTCGATGCTTTGCTTTTCACTTGCATTTATTTTTCCTTCATTGTCTTTAATCATTTTTTCAAGAGAATAAATGATAGTGTCTGCTTCATTTTTTATCTGGACAAGTTCTTTTGTTTTTTTGTCTTCATCTGCGTGTTCTTCAGCATCCCGAACCATCTTTTTAATTTCTTCATCCGATAATCCGCTTGAAGATTCAATCCTTATCTTTTGCTCTTTACCTGTACCCAGATCCTTTGCGGAAACGTGTACAATACCGTTGGCATCAATATCAAATGCAACCTCTATTTGAGGAACACCTCTGGGAGCAGGCGGTATGCCTACAAGCTCAAAGCGTCCCAGCGTTCTGTTCTGAGTAGCCATTTCTCTTTCGCCCTGCAGAACATGGATCGAAACAGCAGGCTGATTATCAGCTGCGGTTGAAAATACCTGGCTTTTTTTTGTCGGAATTGTTGTATTCCTTTCAATTAGTTTTGTCATCACGCTGCCAAGCGTTTCAATGCCAAGAGACAAAGGAGTTACATCGAGAAGCAGCACGTCATGTACGTCTCCCGCTAAAACCCCGCCCTGTATTGATGCTCCAACTGCGACAACTTCGTCCGGATTAACGCCTTTATGAGGCTCCTTTGCAAATATTTCCTTAACCAGTTCCTGAACGGAAGGTATTCTTGTTGATCCTCCAACCAGTATTACTTCATCAATTTCCGCTACAGAATAACCTGAATCCTTTATCGCTCTCATACATGGGTCTTTTGTAGATTTTATAAGGTCGCCGACCATCTGTTCAAAATTAGCGCGGGTAAGAGTAATTACAAGGTGCTTTGGCCCGCTTTGATCTGCAGTAAGGAAAGGAATGTTGATCTCTGTCTGAAGTTTGCTGGAAAGCTCTATCTTTGCTTTTTCAGCTCCTTCTTTGAGCCTTTGCAGGGCCATTTTATCTGTTACAACATTAATACCTGTCTGTTTTTTAAATTCGGTAATCAGCCAGTCCATTATCCTTTGATCCAGGTCATCTCCGCCCAGATGAGTATTTCCGTTGGTTGATTTTACTTCAAAAACACCATCTCCTAACTCCAGTATTGAAATGTCAAAAGTGCCTCCGCCTAAATCGTATACAGCGATCTTTTCGTTTACTTTTTTCTTATCAAGCCCGTATGCCAGTGCTGCAGCAGTCGGTTCATTGATAATACGTTCAACCTTTAATCCGGCGATAGCGCCAGCATCTTTGGTTGCCTGACGCTGAGAATCGTTGAAATAAGCAGGTACCGTAATAACAGCTTTCTCGACTTTTTCTCCAAGAAAATCTTCGGCTGTCTGCTTCATTTTCTGGAGTATTCTGGCAGAAACTTCCTGAGGTGACAATTCCTCAAAGTCAGTTTTTACCTTAATCCCGCCTTTCCCGTCCTCAATTACTTTATAGGGAATCATCTTCTTTTCTTCCGTAATTTCCGAAAAACCGCGGCCCATAAATCTCTTTATGGATCTGATTGTGTTTACGGGATTAGTAATTATTTGATTTTTTGCAACCTGTCCAACCAATCTCTCACCTTTATCGGTAAGCGCCACTATTGAAGGAGTAGTTCTTTGCCCTTCAGAATTCTGTATAACAACAGGCTCTCCTCCCATCATAACAGCTACGCATGAGTTGGTAGTACCTAGGTCAATGCCAATTATTTTACTCATTTTTTTTCTCCTTATATATATTCGAAATTATTTTCAATATTATTCAAACTTTAACGTCGCTAAGTATGTTAACATATAAAACAAAAAATCCGTGAAATTAGTTAATTAATCGTTTTTTCCGGTTCATTAACTGCGCTTTCAGAATTTTGATTATTATCGTTTTGCTGTCCACTATTATCCGCCGGCTTTTTTGGCTTTGTGACTTTTACTTTTGCAGATCTTATTACATAGTCCGATAACCGAAATCCCTTTTGATGGACCTTTGTGACCGTATCGCAATTAACATTTCCATTTTCATCCATCTCTACAGCTTCGCAGATATTCGGATCAAACGGATTATTTAATGCATCAATCTCATTAATTCCATATTTTTTCAGAAGTTCTTCAATATTTTTCGATATCATCATAAAACCATCAGAAAATGTATTACAGATATCTTCTACGGATTTTTCCCTGTTTATATTGCATGCAGCCTCAAATGCTCTTAATAGATCATCATTAATGTTAATTACATCAAGAGCAAAGTCTTTAATGGCAAGTTTAGATTGTTCCTCCTGCATTTTTGACATTCTCTTTTTGTAATTCTCAAAATCGGCCTGACGCCGTTTCATTGTTTCAGTTAAGGTTTCTATTTCTTTGTTTTTCTTTTCAAGTTCAGTTTGTAATTCTGTATCTTTTAGTTCAGTAATATTGGAATTATCTTTAGAATTTACTTCGTCAGTTTTTTCAACTGACGGCTCGTTTTGTTTAGTTGAAGCTTCTGTGTCTTTTATCTCTTCAGTTTCATTAGGATTATGTTTTTTCATTTTCATCATACAATCTTACCTGCTTAAATATTATGTTAAAAAAGCTACCTGAATTAAATAAGTAAAAAAATCTATCTGTGCATTCGGCAGATGAACTATTTTAATATTAATTTATTTTGCCATTTTTGTTAATAAATCGGAAACTACTTTTCCCGTGTAATCGACAAGAGGAACTACTTTCTCGTAATCCATTCTTGTAGGGCCAAGAACCGCGAGCGAACCTACATTCTGATTACCTATTTTATAGGAAGATGAAACGATACTGCAACCACATATGTCTTCTCCGTTTATCTCATCCCCAATAAAAGTATTAACTCCATTTGTTTCGATGTTTTTTTCCAGTATAAATTTTAATATATCTTTCTTCTTCAACAGATAAAGAAGTGTTTCCAGATGATTTGCCTCAATCATATCAGGGATATATAATAAATTTTCAATGCCGTCTATAAATAAATTGGGTTTCTCGGTTTTCGACAGCGCCAATTCAGCTATATCCAGTGCAATTTCTTCACTTGCGCTTAATAATTTATTTTTTCGTAACTTATCGAATACTTCTTTCTTAATATCATAAAGCGAATAACCGCATAATTCGCTGGTAAGGTATTTAGAATATGAATGCAGATCGTCATGGCTAAAACTTGAAGAAATCGTTATTTTTTGATTTACCAGTACTCCCATTCTCGTAACAAGGATAAATAATATTGTGTTTTCTCCCAGCGGAACCAGTTCAATGTGTTTAACTATTGAATGATCCGGTATTGGAGTAAGTACAATACCTGCATATTTTGATACTGAAGAAAGCATTTTTGTTATAGAAGAAAACATTTGATCAACGTGCAATTCTCTCTTTAATGTTTCTTCGTTAATATTCGTGTTATTATTCATTGAAAATTCGTATGTATCCGGAAGCGAATCCACATAAAATCTGTAACCCTTATCTGTTGGAAGTCTTCCGGCAGAGGTGTGAGGATGAGTTAAATATCCCATTGTCTCAAGATCAAACATTATATTCCTCATGGTTGCAGGAGAAATTGAAAAGGAATATTTAATTACAAACGATCTTGAGCCTATCGGTTTTCCTGATGAAATATACTCATATACAATCGCTTTAAGCACGGACGATTCTCTTTCATCAAGCTGTCTTTTTTGTTTATTATCTTTTACCATAAAACATCTACTAAGAATTTATTAGCACTCTTTCATATCGAGTGCTAATAAATTAACCAAAAAAAAAAGCTATGTCAAGTCAAAAAAAATATTTTGATTACTTAATTTTAAAAATTTTTATTTTTTCTTCTTTTTCAAATCCTTTTTCCTTTCCTCGGATTCAAGTCTTTCTTTTAATGCGTCAATAGTGTTTTTTAATTTTGCAGCTTCGTCTGATTCTCCGGTTAATACATTTATTTTTCTAAGAGCAGTCAGCAGTTCAATGGATTTAATAATGTCAGCCGGCACCTGTGCTGAAATCTCATATCTTGACCTGAATTGCTGTGCTGCCATGTTTAAATTGGTCTTGCAAAATTTGAGTAAATCACGCCTTTCCTTAAAAAATTCTATTCTTGGATCCCTGCTTTTTTGAAGGGCAGTAAAATTAATAAAGTTTTTAATAATAACAGCCATTCTTCCCTGAATATCGACAAATGACCATTTCCATTTTGAACTTTCCCCGAATCCTTTTATGAGTTTTGATATTACTTCCATAATCAATTGCATAAGATTTAATATTTGTGCAGGATTAACTTTTTCAATTTTTATTAAATAATCTTCGTTCTCTTTTAATGATCTGTCCAGGTCGTTTCCCACAATTTCTTCAGCTAATTGCAAAATTTTATAAACTTCTTTTCTTGCATTATTTAAATAGGTTTCGTTTTTCTGTCCAAGCATATCAAAAGATATGTCGTTCATTTTTAAAAATAATTTAATGATCTTAAGACTTTCAATAATTGCTTCAATTTTAAGGTATCCGGAAATCGCGTGCATTGATTTCATTTTGGCGGTTATTTCTTTTATTTTGGCTCTGATTTTTTCAATTTCGGATTGATGTTCTTTGACATAGTTGGTATATGCAACTTTTTCGGCTTTTGTTATTGCCATAAATCATTCCTGTACAGACGAATTAATTATTGCTTCATTAGTTCAAATTCTATAACAAAAAATTTACATATCAGTTCAAGATTGTCAATCCACTTTCTAAAATCTGCTTGATTAGTAGAGGCATTTATTTTCATGTCATTATTTATGAATAGATATAACAAAAAAATAATAAATCGCCTTGTCTTTAATCTCAGAAAACCGGGCAGGTATATAGGCTGTGAATTAAACAGCATAATAAAAGAAACGCCTTTTATCAGAATGGCTGTTTGCTATCCGGATCTTTATGAAGTCGGGATGTCGAATAACGGAATAAGAATATTATACGATATCGCCAACAAGCAGCCTGATGTATTATGCGAGCGTGTGTTTTCTGTTGAGGACGATTTTGAAAAAAAAATAAGAGACATGAACATGCCTCTTTACACTCTTGAAAGCTATACGCCTCTATGCGATCTGGATATGATCGGGTTTAATCTCGCTTATGAGCTTTTATACACGAATGTTCTTCAGGTTCTCGATCTTGGGCATATACCGCTTTACAGCAAAGACAGGGGGGCTGATCATCCGCTTATTATTGCCGGCGGCGAAGCTGTATCGAATCCTTTGCCTGTAAGTGATTTTTTTGATGCTTTCTTTTTAGGTGACGGTGAAGAAGGTATAATCGATATATTAAACACTATACGGACATCAAAAAACGAACATTTACATAGAATAGAAACTCTTGATTTATTAAGCCGAATAGAAGGCGTGTATGTTCCCTCCAAAAAACCTACCGGAATTTTTAATGAAAAAAATATTGAGCAGACAGAATTAAACCGAGGTATATTGCCTCATGCGGTTAAATCGTATCATTCAATTAAAAAAAGATTTATTAGTGCAGATTCTCTTTATAATCCGCAGCATCCAATTATTCCGAATTTGCGGATAACACAGGAAAGACTGGTCATTGAAATCACACGTGGATGTAAAAACTTGTGTAATTTTTGCCATGCCGGATATTATGAACTCCCGTACAGAAGCAGTAAACCAGATATGCTTTCAAGTCAAATCCTGTCATTAATTGATAATTCATATTATACTGATATGACTTTATCATCGCTTTCTATAAGCGATTATAAATATTTGATCCCATTGCTGAATTCAATTCTCCCATCACTAATAGAAAAAGGCATATCCATTTCTCTGCCTTCCCTAAGGGTAGATAAAAGAACGCTTCCTGTAATTAAACAAATTTCGGATTTACGTAAAACTTCGCTTACATTTGCCGTGGAGTCTGCATGTGAAGAGATACGCAGCATGGCAAACAAAAAGCTGCAGACTGATGATATCTTATCCATTGCAGAGCATGTATTCGCAGGAGGATGGAAACTGCTGAAACTGTATTTTATGATAGGCCTGCCCGGCTGTGAAGAATATGATGAAGCAGCAGCAATTATAGAGCTGCTGAAAAAGCTGTATTTAACAGGGGGCAGAAAACGCGAGCTTAATGTAACCATATCGCCGTTCGTTCCAAAGCCGCACACGCCTTTCCAGTGGGAAAAACAAATGGATGCCGGTTATTTTACAGATACTATTTTAAAAATAAAACGCGGTTTGCCGAGACAGCTTGCAATAAAAGCGCATGATGTTAATGCTTCCCTTCTTGAAGGCATAATCTCAAGAGGCGATTCAGACTTAAACCGGGTTATTTATAAGTCTTACATTGACGGCGCCAGGCTGGATTCATGGAAAGAACATTTTAAGTTTGATATCTGGAAAAAAAATCTGGATGATTTACAGGACTGGAAAAAGTACACAGCCGCAAGGGATAAAAACGCGGCTTTGCCCTGGAGTTTTATTTCAAACGGATTCGAGAAAGTTATCATGAAGCAGAGAGAAAAGATAAGCTCTTCATGCAGACAAGTAAGTCAAAAGCCGCCTTTCGAAGAACTGGATGCTGTTTCTATAGCCGGAGCGATTAACAGTTTCAAAAGGAAATACGAAGTAAAGAAAAGAATACGCATAAAATTTGCCAAGCAGGGAATGGCAAAGTATATTTCTCATCTTGATTTTATGCAGGTAATTATACGGGCTCTCAGGATTGCAGATGTGCCAGTAGCATTTACTCAGGGCTTTAATAAAAGAGAAAGAATAGCAATGGGTTTCCCGGTTCCGGTTGGTATTGAGAGCGAATGCGAACTGTGCGATGTTGATCTGTATGATGATATAAATATGGATTCTGTAGCAGCAAAGCTGAATAATTGTCTTCCTGAAGGGATTGTTGCCCATAATGTAATAACTTTAGAAAACAAAAAGTCAATTATGAGCATAACTGCTGCTGCACTATTTGAAATTGAAATAAACGACGATATTTTATATTATAATTTTATAAAAAATTCGGCTTTAAAACATGATTTTGTTAAAGAATCGGACAAAGGAAAAAGAAATATAAAATTTGATGATGCAGTATTCTGGTGTAATATCCAAAATGGAGATACTGCCCTTGGAACGAGGAAAATATTAATTAAAATAGCGATTGGCAATGAAAACTCAGTCAGGATAGACAATATTGCCGTTGCTCTTGCAGGTACGACTTATGATGAGTTTTACAAATTAAGAATTACTAAACTATGCCAGTACAGCAGGGATAAGACTGACGGTGAGCTGAAGGAAATATAATTTTTGTGCTTTTATGCAGAATCCATCTTAAAAATATAAATTTCGTAATGTATTTCATTCTATCCGTCAGTAAGCAAAATTTACTTATGATATAACTTGCAGACATAAAACAAGAAGGGCGAACCGGTATGTTCGCCCTTTGTATTTGAGATTTATTTGTTAATTATGTTCTTAATCGTACGATTCTGAGCCGAGGAATGTAACCGGTGGCACGTCCATAATCCAGCGTAAGGTATTCTTTAATTTCATAAGCTGAACAAACAGGTCGTGTGTTGGCTGCATGCCGGTTTCATACATCGGGCTTTTCCAGTAGAAAGAGAGCCATTCCTGTATTCCGTACATTTCACATCTCTGTGCAAGATCGCAAAGTAGCGCCAGATCGAGCACTATCGGAGCTGCGAGTATGGAGTCCCTGCACAGAAAATCGATCTTTATCTGCATCGGGTATCCGAGCCAGCCGAATATGTCTATGTTGTCCCACCCTTCCTTATCGTCTCCTCTTGGAGGATAATAATTTATGGTAACCTTATGATAAAAATCCTTGTATAATTCCGGATATAATTCCGGCTGAAATATACGGTCAAGCACTGAAAGCTTACTTACTTCTTTTGACTTGAAAGATCCCGGATCGTCCAGTACCTCTCCGTCGCGGTTGCCGAGGATGTTGGTCGAGAACCATCCCCGAACTCCGAGCATTCTCGCCTTTAAGCCTGGACCCAGTATTGTTTTCATTAGTGTTTGTCCGGTTTTGAAATCCTTGCCTGTAAGAACAACTCTTTTTTTATCCGCAAGCTCGCGAAGTGCAGGAATATCGGTGCAAAGATTCGGCGCTCCGTTTGCATACGGGATTCCGAGATCAATCGCAGCGTAAGCGTAAATCATGCTCGGTGCTATTTTCGGATTGCTCTCTTTTAGTGCTTTCTCGAAGTTGGCAAGCGTATCGTGCACACCGGGAGCGATCTCCTGATGAATTTCCGTGCTTCCGCACCAGACCATAACAACCCTGGTACAATTCTTTTCCTTTTTAAAATTTATAATATCATCCTTAACCATCTGGGCAAGATCCCAGTATGTTGATGCTTTTTTGACCCATTGCCCGTCCAGCCTTTTAACATATTCCCTGTTAAATACAGCTTTCCATGGTTTTATTGCTGAAAGTTCCGCTTTTATCGGTTCAAGATGTTCTTTTCGGAGCACTTCGGCATTAACTGCTGATTCGTAGGCATTGTCTTCAAATATATCCCAGCCGCCGAATTCTATATCATTTAAATTAGCAAGCGGAACAAAATCCTTTAGGTTGATATCCTTTGCGCTATCACCTTTTCCTACCCTGATTTTCCCCATTTGCGTCAGCGAACCGAAAGGAAGGTTAAGGCCTTTTTTTACAAGAAGAACGCCGGCAATAAAAGTTGTGCAAACTGCGCCCATGCCCGGAGTAACTATGCCGAGTTTCCCATCAGGTTTTTTAATATTTTCTTTGTTCAATTTTTAAAAATCTCCTTTTTTACAATAAAACATAAGTTAACGAACTTATAATTGCATAATATTCCCTGATTTTCACGATATATTAGGATTACTGTCAAGAATAAATTATTCATTAATTCACAAACAGCCTGAATATATTATCTTGACATTAATGCGTTTTATAGGGTATTTTAATATAAGTTGTTAAATAATACAATATCCTTTTGAAGGAGGAATATATGGCTGATTCAGGTTTTAGTTTTCAAAAGATACTTGATGATTCTAAAACTGTTTTAACAAACCCTAAGCAATATTTTTCGTCAATGGCAAAAGAAGGCGGTTTCGTAGAGCCGATCATAAAAGCATTGGTTTACGGCGTTATTGCAGGCATTATCAGCTTAATATGGTCTCTTTTGCATCTTACTGTTGCCGCTTCCATGCTTGGCGGGATGTTCGGTTCCGGAGTTGCGGGAATTATGGTACTGGTTTACTCTGTAATAGGATCGGTTATTGCAGTATTTATAGGCGGAATAATTATTTTAATTATTTCAGCAATATGCGGCGGAAATACTAATTTTGAAACAAATGCCAGGGTGGCCGCATCTTTAATGGTATTAAGCCCTATAAGCGCATTGCTGAGCGTAGTCGGTGCCTTTAGTTATCCTTTCAGCGCGTTCATTACATTAATTATTTCTCTTTACGGGCTTTATTTGCTTTATATAGCGCTTATAAATGCGCTTGGAGCAAAAAAAGAAACAGCAAAGATAGTGTCTATAGTGCTTGCAATTATCCCGGTTCTTATGCTTTTAAGCGCCCTTTTATGCGCATCTGCAGCAAGCAGATATACGGAAAGCGTAATAAAAGATATTCCAACCGGAAACAGTAAAGAAATTAAAGATATGCAGGAAAAAATAAGAGAATTGCAGGAACTGCAGAAAAAGATGAAATAAATAATAAGAGGATTTGCTTAAATATATGTCATTTAGAATCTGGCTTTCTTTTGCTTTTGCAATGTATGCGCAGGATTCTAAATGACAGAATTTATAATTATTCTTTAACTTTTCTTTTTGGTGCTAGTTGACTTTTTTAACTTTTTAAATTCCTGCATCATTATTTCCTCACAGCTTGTTTCTTCCAGTTTATCCATTTGTTTGGGTCTGAATTTGCTTTCAATAAACTCCCTGAATTTATCAACATACTCGAATATTGCAGGTACAACAATAAGCGTAATCCCGGTTGAAATTATAAGCCCGCCCAGTATTACAACGCCCATGCCTGTTCTGAATTTCGCTGCTTCACCTACCCCGAGAGCCATAGGCAGAGTGCCTGCGAGCATAGCGAAAGTCGTCATGAGTATCGGTCGCAGTCTTATTTTCCCAGCTCTCTTGATCGCTTCTTTTCTGCTAAGCCCGGAGCGTACTCCTTCGAGCGCGAAGTCGACAAGCAGGATCGAGTTTTTTGTTACAAGTCCCAGAAGCATGATAATACCGATCATGCCGAACATATCCATATTCTTGCCTGTTAAAAGAAGTGCAAAGAACGCTCCCGAGAGTGCAGGCGGCAGTGCCATTAAAATTGTAGCAGGCGTGAAGAAGGATTCATACAGGCTCGACAGCACCAGGTATATGAAGATAATCGAGAGCACAAAGGCTGTTATAATATTTATTATCATATCTTTAAACGCGTCAGCCTGGCCCTTGAAAGAATAAGTAACTCCCTTTGGAAGCGGCATTTCTTTTGTTAGAATCTCTTCAGTACGGCCTATAGCAGTACCCATGGCGCCACCCTGTGAAATATTGGCGTATATCTGAACAGCTCTTGACCTGTCCTGCCTTATTATTTTGGATTGTCCGGTTTTTAATTCACCTTTTGCCAGCGCTGTAAGAGGTATCATTCTGTTCTGTATGTTAGGCACGCGCGTTTCCATATATGTTCTGGAGAGATCGCGCTGGTCAGGTTTTAGCCTTAAGCGCACGTCGTATTCAAGGCCCTTTTCGCGGAGTTTGCCCGCCACGGTTCCTGCTATATGATAGCGAAGTTCTGTGCCTGCTGTTTTGTTTGCAACTCCAAGCATCTGCATTTTATTTTCGTCCAGAACAATCTGAAATTCCGGTTTGCCTGCTATATAACTTGACGAAATCTCAGTGAGATCCTTTATTGATTTTAATTTTTCTATTAGATTTTCCGAATAGACATTCAGTTCGTCAAGATTTTCGCCGTTTAGATTAAGGGTATACGGTTTTGAGCTTCCCATGCTTGTTCTTGAATAATTGGTTATCGATGGTTTAGCGTATTGAAATTCGGCAAGTATTTGCCTGATGTCTTTTTTTAAACCATCCATGTCTTTTTTTCTTTGATTTCTGGGGAACATGAATACCCCAATGCTTCCAATATTGCTTTCGTTATTAGCGTTCCCTGCCTGTATTGTCATATAATTAAGATCAGGTATTGTTTTAATTCTATCCGCTATTTTATTGGCAACTTCGTATGTGCCGGTAAGGCTTGTTTTAGACGGCAGTTCAATATTTACAAGAACTTCCGGCTGATCTGAGTCCGGCATAAAAGTCTTTTTTACTGCACCAAAAGCCCATATACTGCAAAAGAAAACAACACACGTTATGCCTATAACAACAAATACGTGATCAATGCTGTAGCTTACTATTTTTTCGTAGTATACATCCAGCCTGTCCTGGAAACGGTCAAAGGCCATGACAGCCCTGTTTTTTGCTTTGCCTCCTTTGCCTGCAAAATAAGCGGAAAGAAGCGGAGCAACAGCCAGCGCGTCGAAAAGGCTTATTGCCATTGCGAACACAACAGTGAGGCCGAACTGTTTGAAAAACCGGCCGATAATTCCGCTAAGGAATCCGATCGGCAGGAAGACTGCAATGATCGTAAGCGTTGTTGCTATTACAGGGAGCATAACCTCGGTAGTGCCGAGTTCTGCAGCTTTCATAGGATGCATTTTTGCTTCAAGCTTTCTGAATATGTTTTCGCGCACAACAATGGCATCATCGACAAGGAGTCCTACAGTTAGAGAAAGGGCCATGAGAGTCATTATGTTGACAGTGAAGCCCATAACATACATCAGTAAAAATGCACCCAGCAAACTGTTCGGTATAGCTATTCCGGTAATTATTGTTGAGCGTATATTCCCGAGGAAGAAGTACACGACTATAATAGCGAGTATTATTCCTATTATCATTGTTTCCACAACGTCGTCTATATTGTTTCTGATATATTTAGCACTGTCGAAAACATAGAACAGCCTTGGCTTCCCTTCCGTATTTTTTATAATATCGTTTATGGCAGGCATGCGCGCATTGATTTTATCCACAACGCTGACAGGATTGGAGCCAGATTGTTTGAAAACATCCAGAATAATGCATGGCCTTGTTTCCATTTTTCTGGCTTCCTGTTTACTGTTGCTGAATATTCTTTTAAAGAAACCTGGTTTTTGATTTATATCGCTTACCGAAGAGTATATTGAGGTTATGGTTGTTGCTTCCTCTGCTCCGTCGCGTACAGTCCCTAGGTTTGCTATCGTTATTGATTTATTTACATCTCCGGAAAAACTTACTATGCTTTTCCTGATCTGCTCAAGATTGGTGTATTCTCCGATTGCGCGGAAAAGAGTAGAAGTAGTGTCTCTGTCAAATTTGCCTACTGGCACATTTGCGCCCGCATTTTTAAGCTGGTCCGCTATAGTACGCGCAGGTATCTCGTACGCGTTCAGCTTGTTGCGGTCAAGTTCTACCTGTATTTCTCTTCTGGTCCCGCCGCTTATTCTTACTTCGCCCACACCGTCCGACTGTTCTATCATAGGTTTTATGCGTTCTTTTGCGAGGTCGTACAGTTCGGTTGCTGAAAGGCTTGCGCTTATTGCAAGAGTAAGAACAGGAGTGTCTGTTATGTCAAACTGCTTGACAAGAGGATCATCCTCTAAATCATCCGGAAGATTGTTCCGCGCAAGATCGACTTTTTCGCGCATTTTTTGTTCAGCGTATTTAATCTCTGTTTCATACGTGAACTCGGCTATTACAATTGAAATGCCCTCCATATTCTGTGAAGAAAGAGTCTTTAGGCCGGATATTGTGCTTATCTGTTCTTCAAGCGGTTTTGATATAAGTTTTTCAATGTCTTCGGGGCTTGCACCTGTATAATATGTAGTAACCGTTATAACCGGAAAATCAACAGGCGGATAAATATCGACGCCTATGCGTTTAAGCCCTATAAATCCCATTATTACAATAAGAGCTACTATACAGCATATAAAAATAGGTCTTTTGATCGACAACCGCGCGATATTCATATTATTATTCCTTTATATTTTTTGGACTTAAATATTTTTCCACATTTATGTTATAGCGTTCGAATATTTCATTCTTTGCCATGTCAAGCTGCAGAACTGCGATATTGTAACCGACCAAAGCCTCGAGTTCCTGCTGGCGCGACTGCACCATGGAGTCAAGCGCAAGTTTCATGGCAACCGAATTGACTTTGCCCTGCCTGAACCTCACTAGCAGTTTTTGATAATATGTTTCCGATTCTTTGCGTGCTATTCTTGATTTAGCAAGAGTTATGTGTTGCAGTTCAACACTTTCAATATTGCTGTGGATATCGTCCCGGACTTCAAGTTTTATATTCTGCAGATTATATTCAGTCTGTTTTGCTTTAAAGTACGAGTTCCTTAATTTCGCTTTTTGTTCAGTATCATCGAGCGGATAGCTCATCTTCAGTGTCAGGTTTAAGTTAGGATATTTTGACGACGTTGAATCTGCGAACGCGTTTGCGTAATTCGGATCCTGTCCTGCAGTGGAGAGATCTGCCCTGAACGTGAGGGAAGGAAGCGAATTGTTTTTGCTGATTCCAAGGTCCTTCTTCGCGTTCTCGTTCTCGACAATTGCGTTTTTATAATCAGTACGTTTTGCGAACGCGGCATTAAGCGCTTTTTCTTTATCCAGGTCGGGCAGCATGTCTTTTAGCTCAGTTACGCCTTTTATCTGCGTTTCATACGGCATGTTTACTGTTCTTAAAAATTTTCTGACAGCATCGCGGTACTGTTTTGAGCTTGATGCCAGCTTTGTTTCCGCTCCTGCTACAAGCGCATTATACTGGTTAAGGTCATAGCTTTCCGCGAGCCCATACTGCGAATTCCGCGCAATGATGTCTCTCACTTCCTTATCCGATTTTAGCTCAATATCTGCATTTTCCATTGCGGATTTTTTAACCGCAAGGCTCCAGTAATCTACAAGCGCGTTCAAAACCAGACCTGTCAGTTTGTCTACTATTGCCGCGCGCTGCATCATTGCCGTATTTGTTTTCAGCTCCCTCTCTGTCCTCTCATTGTATCCGAATGCATTTTTAAGCAGTTCCTGTTTCAGGTTAATGAAGAATGAGGGTTTATGCTGAGCAGGTGTCTTCTCAACGCCGAACGCCGGCATACCGGGATCATTCGCGTCGTAATAGATTTCCCTAACGCCTGCTGTAAGGTTGGTCGCAGTAGGGAAAAGTTTTGAAAGAGACGCAGAAGCGCTGTACTGGTAACTCTTATCTCCTGTAATCGCAGTCATACCTCCAGGAGGCTGTTTCTGGTAATTGTATCCTCCTTCAAGATTCGCTGTTGTGGAATAACGCTTGTCAAATGTCTGCAAGTCGGTATCAGTCATAATAACATCGTATTTGGCAGACTGAAGCGTGAGGTTGTTATCCAGAACGATTGAGACAATTTCCTCCAGACTCAGATTTTTATTGTTTAACGTGATAGCTTGTGTATCGTTTGAAATATTTTTTGCATCATTGTTTTCGTTCTCTTTTGCCGACAAAGCAAAAGCGGAATTAACTATTATTATGGTAAAAGCAATAATTGTAATGTAATATTTCATTTGGCCTCCATTTACAATTGCTTAAATAAGACAATATTTATATTTTTAAATAATTAAATCAAATTCTCGAAGCACCGGTTATTTTGGGGTGAGTTCCAAAATTTTTCAGGTAGCAGGCTGTTCCTTAACATCCTGACCTCTTTGCATCTCTTCAATAATTGAATCAATTGTTTCAGTTGCTTCCTTAATTATGCTGTCGGGAATGCTTGGTATTATAACTTTTTTTCCCGCAGGGCAAAGCGCTTTAAAAGTGTGTTCAATAAGAAAATCAAAAGCTTTTTTGGAATAGTCTTTTCCATAGAAATTATCGAACCACTTTGTGTTTGTAAAATGTTTGCGAAAATTTTCATAATGTGTGGTGAAAAGAATAAGTTCAAATATAACGAACATAGTATTACTGGTTTCAAATTCGCCCGATTCCACACCTTTTTTAAGTGTGTTTTCCAGAAGCTGGAATTGCGGTAAAAAGAATTTGCTTATTATGGAAAATACTCTTTCCAGTCCTCCCCGTCCTATGTTCATTAGCAATATTCTTTCAAAGTCCGGATCCTTTGGCCTGATGTACAATTTAACAAAAAGAAATATTTCCATGTATAAACGCTCAGAAGGCGCAAACTGGTATTTATCCAGAAAACTGATCATCCGGTTTTTTTGTTCTATCCTGCATAAACGCAAAACCACCTGTTCATGAAGATTTTCTTTTGACTGGAAATAATAGTGAATCAGGGCCTGATTTACTTTAGCCCCGCGGGCAATTGCGCCCATGCGCGCTCCGTCAAATCCTTTCTCGGAGAATTCGCGTTTTGCTGCCATGAGAATCCGTTCTTTTGTTTCAAACTCCATTTTATTTCCTGAAATATTTTTTTTCGGATGTATGATAGGGTGTTAATTAATCAGTTAATTAACAATGAATTCGATTATTACGTCAAGATTTTTATTAAAAAATTATAATTACCGGAAAATTTTATTATAAAGACCATGAAAATTAAATTTGACTTTTAATCGATCTGCTTTCGGAATCCCCTTCAAGCGATCGAGTAAAAAAAGAAATACAGCAGGGATGATGCCCGGTTTATTATTGCTTCACATTCTCCTATTCTTCTTGCATGTCCGGAAGCAGTTATTTATAATTTCGATGATTCATGCATAAAACAAATAAAATATGAAGATACATCTCATTACAGGATATATAAAAGCTTCATGGAAGACAGAAATAAATATTTATATAATAAGGATTAAACATGAAAACAGTACCAGTAATTCTTGCCGGAGGAGCCGGCACAAGGCTTTGGCCATTAAGCTGTGAAGAGAAGCCCAAACAATTCCATGATCTTACAGGCGAAGGCACATTGCTGGAAACCACGATTAAAAGGCTTTTGCCGCTGCACCCCGATTTTTGCATTATCGCGACATCGGGTAATTACGAACAAATGAGCAAAAAAGAAATAAAGAAAACCGGCCTTAACGGAATAGTGCTTGTTGAACCAATGCCGAAAAACACAGCGCCTGCAATTCTTTACAGTGCTATATATCTTTCAAAATTATTCGGCGAGTCCATAATGATAGTTCTGCCTGCGGATCACTATATCAGCAAAAAAGCAATATTTGTAAAAGCAATAAAATCAGCAGTAAAAGAAGCCCAAAAAGGACTGCTTGTGACCATAGGAATTAAACCGGAATCGCCCGAGACCGGCTATGGATATATTAAAGCAGGTAAAGGAAACGGGAATGTGTTTGAAGTTGACTGCTTTGTTGAAAAACCCGACAGAAATACTGCTGAAAGATATTTAAGCGACGGCAATTACTACTGGAACGCGGGGATGTTCATCTGGAAAACATCCGCAATACTATCAGGTTTTAAAACTCTTATGCCTGATCTTTACGAAGCATTTGCCCCTCTGACAGAATTAAAAGCAAATCAAATCGCTTCCGGCAAAGGAAAGGCTTTAGCGTTAAAAGAAAAAATATTTGCTTCTTTAAAAGGAATATCGATCGATTACGGGATCATGGAGAAAGCCGGTAACAAAGCAGTAATACCGGCAGACTTCGGCTGGACGGATCTCGGAAGCTGGAATTCCATAGACAGGATATTAATGCCGGATACAAACACAAACAGATGCCCGGGTAAAACAAATCCTGTTTTTGTGGCCTCGAACAACTGCTCTGTTTTCTCCGAAGGCAAAACAATAGCGCTTGTAGGTGTCGAAAATCTGGTAGTTGTCGAGTCCGGCAACAATATACTTGTAATAAACAAAAACAATAACCAGCAAGTCAGGGACGTTGTAGAGATCATCAGGAAAAGAAAGAAATAAAGCTTACACTATTTTATTTGCATTCTTATAAGTCACAAGGATATCTTCTGCTTTTTTAAATTCGCCTTTATAAGTATATAGCAGGCTCAATTTCGTCAGTTCGCGCGCTGCCGGCTTTTTATTCATCATCTGCTTTTCCATCTCCAGTATGGTAGCATCAATATCGCCTATTTCTTTAAGTTTATTTTCAATCGTAAGGCTTTCCAGATAATCCTTAAACTTTAAATAATGAGGACTTGATTTAACAGCAGTTGTTAAATAATCCAAAGCATCGCCGTACTGGCCGAGATGAAAATAGCAAAATCCAAGATACTTGTTTAAAAACAGTTTATCATCCGCTATATCTTTAATATTATTTAAGTGATACAGGGTTTTTTCGTACTCTTTCCAGTCATAGTAAATATATGAAAGAAAATAATTTGATTTCAAATGCCTGTTTTCAATCTGAACAACATTTTTAAAATATTTCTCAGCCATTCGCTGATCCTTTAAATTAAAGGATGCCATGCCCGAATAAAAGTTGCCTTCAATGAAATCCGGTTTTCTGGAAAGCGATTCTTTAAAATAGTTCAGTGCGGATTTATAATCCATGTGATTATAATATTCAACGCCAAGATTAAGCAGCAGGCGCGGGTTCCTGTCTATCCTCAATGCTCTTTCATAAGTGGATATTGCCAGATCGTTTTTGCCTGTCCTGGAATATATTTCACCGATATTATTATATGCTTCTACAAAATTAGGGCAGATGTTTATCGCTCTTTTATATTCGTTTAAAGCAGTGTTTACGTCGCCCTTATTCGAATAATCGAGCGCTTTATTATAGATATTCAGAACCTCAATTGGAACAGCAGAAGTATTCATAATAATCCTCCTTCCTGATTTAAATATCGGTAAAAAATATAATTCAAATGATAATTATTATAATGCCATGTACGGCATATACGACATTTATAATAAATTAAAGGCTTATTTCACAGAATAATTCTCAAATGAGTTAAAAGTCTTCCGATTTGCCGTTTTTAACTGAAATAATTTCAAATTTATTGGATAAATATTTTAATTTAATTTTATTTCCCATAAAAACATATTCTTTTAAATCAGCATCAACAGGATGAAACCATGCAGATTTTCCGTTGCTCACGTGAACCTTTAAAAGATAAAAATTGTTTTTATCATCAGCGAAAATCAAATAAAGGAATCCTTTGTATAATAAATGTAAAAAAGATCTCCCCGGTATAAACCAGCTTGTTGACCCGCTTTCTTTTTTAACTGCAAGGAATTGTCCGTTTATTTCACCTGAACCGCATGCAATATAATATCTCCTGCTGTCTTCAATAATATCCGAAACAAACAGATCGTTTAATTTCTTGACCCACAGTTTTCTTCCGCCCGCTTTCAACCGGCATAATAATATCGAAGTCTCAGGATCAAAGCGCAGCTCTGATCCTTCCATTTCAAAGGAGATAACATTTATATTCCTTTTCATCGATTACTATATAATAAACGCCTTTATTGTAATAATCAATAGATTTTAAAGCATATATATGCAATCCGGTTTCCGGCTCTATTTTAATGAAGCAATCCTCTGCCCCATTCTGATTTTCTGGCCTTTTTTAATGCTTGCGAACTTGACGGAATTTTTTCGGAACAGCAGAATAACGGTTGAACCGAGATGAAAAATCCCGATCTCCTGCCCTTTCTTTACAGAAGGTTGACCATTTTTATTAAAAAGCAATTCTTTCTTTTCCCCGGATAATCTGTTAGTTTCTACATCCGCATAGCTAAGCGTAATTCTGCCGACATTCATTGCGCCGATTTTACACACTGCGCAAATGCCTTTGCTGTTTTTTATATAAGTAATTGCCCTTTCATTTTTTGAAAATAGCCCGTTAATGCCGTTTACCATTGCCTCTTTAACAGGAAATAAATTTCCCGGTATAGAGAAATAACCTGCGACCTTTCCGCTGACAGGAGAATGTATCCTGTGATAATCTGCAGGAGACAGGTAAAGAGTAATAAACGAACCGTCCGCAAATTCATCTGCCATGGCAGATGGGACAAGTTCTCTTAAGCTGTATTCAATGCCCTTTGCCTGGATAATCCTAAACTGGTTTATTTTGCCGAACTCGTCAATCCGCGCGTCAACAGGCGACACAATTGAATCGGATTTTAAATCTATTTTATGAACGCCGGCTTTCAGCTTTCTCGTAAAAAATTCATCAAATGATTTAAATCCTGCTGCCGGATAATCAATCTCGTACTGATTGACTTTATATGCATTACAATAATGCCGGATAACAAATTCCATAACCGAAGCAGGCAGTTGAAGGCGCGCAATGCTCCCGAATGCTCTTGATATAAAATTTTTCGGGATTATTTTAAAGAAAAATACTAAAAAAATTTTATGTCTCATTAAATATTTTGCTCTTTTTTTTATAACTGACAAATGTTACATCACATTTGTTTTAGAAGTTAATACAGCTTTAAATTAAAATACAATAAGTGTTATTGCATACAAATATAACTAATTTTAGACTAGTATGATTAATCCGCTGTGTCAACAATATAAATTGGCATCAGCTATTTTCAAGTTTATTTATAAAATCCGTAATATGCTGCGGTAATGGAATGCTAAAACACATCTTTTCACCGGTTTCCGGATGTTTGAATTCCAGATACACTGCCGCAAGCATAAGAAAAGGCACTTTATACTTTGCCCATTTTTTGGAATATATCTGATCGCCGATTATCGGATGTCCGATTGACGAAAGATGAACACGTATTTGATGAGTTCTGCCGGTATGCAGCGTCAGATCCAGAGAAGAAAACAGGCCGCTCTTTGCGTTCCAGATTTTTTTTAAAATATATTCCGTTATTGCTTCCTTTCCGTTTTCGATTACAGCCATTTTGTGCCTGTATTTCGGATGTCTCCCGATCGGTTTGTTGATTACCCCGCTGGCTGTATCCGGTCTTTCACTGATTATCGCAAAATATTTCTTTACAATTCTTCTGGAAGCAAAATCTTCAGACAGTACTTTATGCGCGATGTCGTTTTTAGCTATTACCATAAGCCCGCTGGTATCCTTATCAAGCCTGTGAACAATCCCGGGCCGGATTATACCTCCTATAGAGGACAGCTTTTTAAGGTGAAAAAGCAGGGCATTAACAAGGGTTTTATCCCAGTTTCCGGGACCCGGATGCACCACCAGCCCTGGCTGTTTATTGATTACAGCAATTGAGTTATCCTCGTAAATTACTTCAATCGGGATATTCTGCGGGATAATGTCGAGCTGTTCCGGATCGGGTATAATAATTTCAATATTATCATCCGATTTAACCTTATAATTCTGTTTTATCCCCTTGCCGTTAACCGTAATATTATTACTTTTAATAAGCTTCTGAATATATGTTCTTGATATATCCGTTTCGAGCGAATTAGTTAAAAACTTATCTATCCGCTCAAGATGATATTCTTCGGGAACCGTAAGTTCAATTTTTTCCAAAGGCATATTATTTTCATTAATCCTGAATAAATTTTTACCGGCGTTTCTATTAGTTAATACGGCATTTTTATGCAGTCAATATATTTATATATTTTAATGCCGCATGCAATAAATAATTATTTTATCAGATGCTATCTAAAAAATAAAATATATCAAAATATACTAGAATGGAAAAAGTAATTGACAAAAATATATTCTTTCTAATAATCTGCGCCCATGATTGAATTCGAAGATAGCACTTGCTTTGGCTGCGGGCAGGAAAACGAATGCGGTTTAAAACTAAAACTGCATTACGACTTGGATACTCAAACAGCGTTTGGAGAATTTACGGCTAACCAGCAGCATGAAGGATTACCCAATATTATTCACGCCGGTATTGTAACCGCAATGCTGGATGAAACAATGACAACCATAAATAAATACCTTGAATTCACGGCATTAACCGGAGAACTGGCAATCAGATATCTTCAGCCGGCATTTATTAATGAGAGACTGCATATCAGGGGCTGGCATGTTAAAAAAAATAAACGCGTAATTGAAAACAGAGCTGAAATAGAAAATGAAATGGGCAAGGTTGTCGCCAGAGCAAAAGGCAAATACATAGAAGTGGATGAATTTCCGCAACCCGAGTAAACCTAACCGGATATTTCGACAAACAAAGCATAATAATAACATAAAAACATAGACGGTTTTTTTATTATTGCCGAAGTGGTGAAATTGGTAGACGCAGCGGACTCAAAATCCGCCGGGGGTAACCCCATGAGGGTTCGATTCCCTCCTTCGGCAATTTTCAATTTCCCCGCTTCACATTAGTTGCTATGCATCATTCAGCCGGTTGTAATCATTATAATTAACAAATAAATTCAATATTTTATTGTCGAATAATACATTATTGTTTATAATATCATATAGAGTAAAATTTACAAATTAAATTATTTATTTAGTTTGTTACAATATAACATAATAAATTTGCAGGTTAATAATATATGAGTAATCCATTATATGAATCGAAAAATGAATGGGAAGAAATTTCCAGTGCAATGTCAAATAAAAGCGCTAAAGCGGAAGCTGACCCGGTCGGCTCCAAACCTGGTGTTCCGAGAAAGGATTCAATTTTAAGATTTAATCTTAAACCGGAAGAACTGGAAAGCTACCTTAATAGATATATAGTAGGCCAGGAGGAAGCTGTTGAGGTTATAGCGACCAAGGTCTGCACTCATTTTAACAGGATGGAAATTGAGAAATCTATCCCTGAAGATGAAAAAATAGTCGGCAACATAAAAAGCAATATGCTGCTTGTAGGGCCTACAGGCGTCGGTAAGACTTACATTATAAAGCTGATCGCAAAGAAAATAGGCGTTCCCTTTGTAAAAGCCGACGCCACAAAATTCAGCGAAACAGGCTATGTCGGAGGCGACGTAGAGGACCTGGTAAGGGAGCTTGTACACGAGGCAGACGGCGATATTACCCGGGCCGAATATGGCATCATTTATCTGGATGAAATAGATAAGATTGCAGCTTCTGGCAACAGTTATGGACCGGATGTCTCAAGGACCGGAGTGCAGAGAAATCTGCTTAAACTCATGGAAGAGGCCGAAGTAGATCTGAAGACGCCTCATGACCTTGCTTCGCAGGTTGAAGCTGCAATGGAAGCCCAGAAAACAGGCAAGGTGACAAGAAAAAAAATAAACACGAGGAACATATTGTTTATCGTATCCGGCGCGTTTAATTCTCTGGAAGAGATCATCAAGAAAAGACTCAACAGGCAATCAATCGGCTTTGACAAAGAACATAATGCATGTGAAGAAAAAAAGAATATTTTCAGGGAAGTCAAAACCGAAGACCTCATAAAATACGGTTTTGAATCGGAATTTATCGGCAGGCTTCCTGTTACGGTTCTATTGAATGAACTCGAAGAAGACGGTTTGTATAAAATTCTAAAGAATAAATACAGTAGCGTTGTGCTGGGCAAAAAGCTGGACTTTAAAGCATACGGCATCGATCTTGATTTTACTGATGAAGCTTTAAAAATACTGGCAAAAAGAGCATGCCAGGAAAAAACCGGCGCCCGCGGACTTTTAAGCGTTTTTGAGAATGCTTTAATTAAGTTTGAAAAAACGCTGCCGTCAACAAATATAACGGCGATTTTAATAAACAAAGACGTAGTGGAAAATCCGGAAAAAGAGCTGCAGAAGATGCTTTTAATTTTTATTGAGGATGATATTAAAAAATTCCAGAGGGATTTTTTAATAAATCACGGGATATTCCTGGAATTTGAAAAAGATGCAATAGACTCAATAAAGGATTTCGCGCTTAAAAACAATAAAAGTATTAAGCAGATATGCAGCGATTCTTTTCATGATTATCATTTCGGGATTAAGCTTATGGAAAAGGATACATTTACGATAAGCAAAGAAGCTGTATTAAGTCCCAATGAATATTTGAATAATTATATAAAGAAAAATTATAAGAAAGAACCTGTGGAAAACAAGAGTTAGCAATAATCAGTTAAATCTAACATCTTGCGCGACTTTTCTGGCGGGATATAATATTCATAAATTTTCCGCCAGAAATACCCCATCCATGGACTCTGCGGCGGTCGGCAACCTCTTGTTTCCTTAAATCTGTTTTACTTTGATCCCGTACTTCTTAATTTTGTTAACGAGCGCTTTGCCGGATAATTTCAGCTTTTTTGCGGTTTCCGGAATGCTGTTATTATTTTGCCGTATGGCATCGACAATAATTGATCTCTCTGCCGATTCGAGCATTTCATTCAATGACATTGTGTTCATATTGATTCCGGGAAAGCTTACGCCCGAAGTTCCGCCCAGGGAATTATCAATATATATCAAATAGCCGACATTCTTCCCGTCTGAAACAAGTTGCATCTTTTCATAATAAAACATCATGTCTTTATTATAAAAATACATTTCTTTATTATCCTTCTTTTTATAAAAGAAGTCGTTTTTGTCCGGATTGCTTAATGTCGCTTCAATAAAACCTGCATCCACATCCTTGCCTGAATGTTTATTATACAAATCTTCAAAATGGCTGTTATAGAAAATTGTTTTGCCTTTTTCGTTTAAAGCGTATAATGGCCGCGGGATATGTTCCAGTACAAGATAAATCATCCATTCGAGCACCTGTTCTTCCCTGTGCTTCGGAGCTTCCTTGTCGGTTTTTCCGCCCGATTGCTCGCAGGCAGCAAAGAGATCGAGCCTTGACCATTTTCCGTATATGTCGCCGAATAAATTAATGACTATGAATTCCTTTACATTACCGACAACCGGCAGCAGTTCGTCCAGCGTCATTTTTTTTGAAATCTTGATTATAAAAGCGTCTATTTTCTGCTTTCCTACTCTTTCAAGGTCGGATAATTCGGAAATGACGCTTTCCTTGGTAAGAATGCCTAGAAGAAGTCCTCGTTTGGATACGACCGGGATGATTGGAACATTATTTAAATAGAAGAGCCTTACTATTTCTTCGGGCCCTTTGCTTTCAGGATTATAAGGATTCTCTTCAAACTTTACAAACTCGTTTTGAGTCATTTACAACCCCAGAACATTATTCATGTCGTATAATCCAGGATCCCTGGACGATAAATATTCCATTGCTAAAACAGCGCCCCTGGCAAGATTTTCCCTTGATGTAAGTTTATGAGTAAGTTCAATACGCTCGCCCATACCGACAAAATATACAGTATGTTCGCCTACTATGTCTCCGCCACGCAATACCTGGATGCCGATTTCTTTGTTGCTGCGTTTTTCAATTTTTTGACTTCTGTCATAGGCTAAAGGCGCATCCTTTAAATTTGCTACTGTATTTTTGATAATTTCTACTAATTTCTTTGCCGTGCCGGAAGGGGCATCTATCTTTTGCCTGTGATGAGCTTCGAATACTTCTATATCGAAATCACCGAGAACTTTTGCAGTCATTTCAGTAAGTTTAAAAAGCAAATTTACGCCTAATGACATATTAGGAGTAAAAAACACAGGCATATATTTGGATGCGTCTTTTATTTTTACTTTCTCTTCTTCGGAAAATCCTGTTGTACCTATTACCAGGGGCTTTTTGATCTCTTTCATAATGTCGAGCAGTGTAAGAGTTGCTTTAGGATTGGAGAAATCGATAATTCCATCTATACCGGCCAAATCGTTTTTATTAATCGGGTTTATTATTACATTAAGATTCCCACCCTGAGCCAGAAAACCGGCATCTTTCCCAATGTGCGGGTACGCATCCATCTCAAAGGCCACTCCAAGAGAATGTCCCTTCTCCAGAAGAAGGCCGAGAATCGCCCTGCCCATCTTTCCGCCTATACCGCATATCCCGACTTTCAACATACCCTATACCTTTAATCCATAAGCAGAAAGCGTCTGCTTTAATATCATTCTGTTTTCATCTGAAAGGGACACAAGTGGAAGCCGAACATCCGAAGAACAATAACCAAGCATTTCCATTGCAGCTTTAACAGGGATCGGGTTCGTTTCAATAAATATAACTCTCATAACAGGAAGTATTTTATAAAAAAGTTTTCTTGCATCATCGAATTTTTTTTCATTAAAAAGCGATACGATTTTCTTTACATCTGCGGGCAGAAAATTCGAAGCAACTGAAATTATGCCTTTGCCCCCGATTGCCAGTACAGGCAGAAGCAGAGTGTCGTCGCCGGAAAGCAGCGTAAGCTTATCGCCGCAAAGTTCAATGACCCTCATCATCTGCACTATATCTCCGGATGCTTCCTTTATTGCTGTAATATTATTTACTCTTTTGAGCAGCTCAGCTACGTTTTCGGGCAGAAAATTTACCGCGGTTCTGCCCGGAATATTATACAGAATAATGGGAATCGAAACTGATTTTGCAATAGCTTCAAAATGAGCGATAAGCCCTCTCTGGGTCGGCTTGTTATAGTAAGGGTTTACAAGCAATGCGCCGTCAACACCGTAGTCGGCTGCCGCTTTTGTAAGATGAATGGCTTCTTCGGTTGAATTCGCACCTGTGCCTGCAACTACCTTTGCCCTTTTTCCTACAAGCTTAACTACTTTCTTAACGAACTCTTTATGCTCGTCAAAAGAGGCAGTGGGAGATTCGCCGGTAGTGCCCATCGGGACTATGCCGTCTACTCCGCCGGCTATCTGCATTTCAATAATTTTTTCCAGCGCATCATAGTTAATTTTACCGTCTTTAAACGGCGTAACCAGCGCTGTATAAACTCCTTCGAACATGTGTGTCACCTTATATGATTATTATTAATAACCGCTTATGCGTTTCATTTCTTCGCTATATCGATCTTTTTATAAAGCTTTTCTTCAAATACCTGCATTTTAAATCTTGATTTTTCAAAGTCATCTTCAAACATATATAAAATCAGCGTTCTTTCAGCTTTGACAAAATCCATTCCTGCAGGGTAACAGTACACTTTAACCGACTCGTCGCTTGTCTGAATTAATAACTTAATCCTTGTGCCTTTTTTTAAAAAACGAACACCATCTCCGGCGTCGTCTTTTAGTATATATTCTCTTTTCTCAAAATCTTTAATATTCGGAATATCTTCTTTTTGCAAAAAAGTTGTGCATGAAATGAACAACAAACTATATATAATGATTAAAATAACAGGATTTATTTTTTTCAACTTAATATCCTTTACCGACCGGCAATATAATTACTGCAGAATTGTTTTCCGGAATTTTATATAACTATTTTCAACAGATGCAGCAACTCAATTATGCTTTATAAGAAAATGAGTTAATATTGATAAGCGTCTTATGTCAAGAATTTATTATGCAGCATAAGCGTTTTAGATAATAATTGATCTGCTGAAACAGGCTTTATTTAAGGATATTATTTATTGCCGGATTGACTTCGCGGATAAAAATATAGTACTGTTGCATAGTCCGAAAATATATAATTTTTTTGTTGACATAAGGGCGCTGTGATATAGTGGACTTATAAGATTTATTTGAGCCCAGGTGGTGGAATTTGGTAGACACGCATGGTTGAGGGCCATGTGGGAATATCCTGTGCGGGTTCGAGTCCCGCCCTGGGCATATTTCCTGTGCATTAAGAACCTGCTTATCTTTACCGTTTATTCCCCGCTGGTTAAACCTTAAATCCGGCAAAAAAATTTAAATCCATATCAATTCAAAACCGGTGTTTCATCGGGGAATAAATATAATTTAAGGATCAATTATGAAAAGCCAGATTAAAAAACCTTTGTCATTTATAATAATTTTCTTTATCCTTTCATGTTCAAGCTATTCTGTAAAAACAGACATTAAAGATAATTCCTCTTTAAAAAAAATAAAAAATGCAGGTGTTATTTTCAGGATTTCAAAAGGAAGTAAAATAACAAAACAGGAATCAACAGAAAACCTTTTATACTGGTTAAGCGTTTACGAAAAGAAAAGAAATGTAAAGGTTATAGCTGACGCAGGCGACCAGCTTACCTATTTTCAGAATCCCCAGCAAAGATTTTATCAGCTTTCCAATGAAAACGAATATCTGTCATACAAATCAATGGGTGTGCTTAACCTGTACCTGCAGAACAATCAGAATGAACTGTTGAACATTATTTCAAAAAACAATCTTGACGGCATAATAATATTTGAGGTGTTTTGCGTTATTTCCACTCAAATGCAGTTCTTTGAATTCGAATCTGTTGTCGCTGTCGCGGATTCAAATTTGAACATAGCATACCTAGATCATCAGATAGATTATTTTGAGTCGCAAAGTTCTTCTTTGAATGATCTGAAGAACCAGGCAATGGATAAGATAAATGACAGGCTTATGGAAAGACTGCATAATATGGATTTTTTAGGCGGCAAAACCGAAGGCGAGAGAAAGATAATTGCTAAACCGGTTGAGATAAGCAAGCCGGCAGAAAAGAAGCCGGAAAAAACCACAGAGAAACCGGTAGAGAAACAAGCGGAAAAGAAAGCTGAAAAGCCAGCAGAAAAAACTAGTGAACAACCTGCAGAAAAGAAACCTGAAAAGAAAATAAATAGTACGATTGAAAAATCTCCGGAGAGTGCAATAAAACCGGTAGAAAAACCTGCTGAGAAGCCGCAGGAAACTCATAAAGATATTAAGACAGAAATTAAAACCCGCGATACCTCAGAAGCTTCTTCAATAATAACAGCACCGACGCAGGAAACAAAATAAAAATAAGATAAAGCCAAGCCCTTCGAAAAGAAATAAAGCAACGAGTATAATAATATTTCTTTAGAGGGATTGGAGACGGCGGGATTCGAACCCGCGTCCTACAAAATATACGTACAGCTTCTACATGCTTATCCCGTTCGTTTTGCAAGGCCAGTGTTGTGAACGGGCGCCAACACACGGCCGGGTGTTCCCTTATTTTCGCTCCTCTCGCGGGAACAATTAATCGGAGCTATCCCCTGAATATGACGTCTTTCCCGGATTCCCAGAGGAGAGGAGCCCGAAAGACGCTAGCAGGTATTAAGCTGCTAGAGGTAGACTATTGTCTGCGTTTAATTTAGTTCTGCCATTTTTACGAGATGACAGCTCACTCGGCATGCGACTGTAAATACACTGTTGCAGTCGAAACCATATTCGTCCCCCTCGGAAACAAGGTACACAGAAAAAAAGACACTGTCAACTGTTAACTTACTATGATTATTTTTTTTATAAAAAACACCGTTGCAAATTCTGCTTTCATATTCCGAAAATTCATCCGTAGCATTAAATTGTTCTTGTAATTAGTAATATTTTGATAAAATAGTATGAATTTGTACTTAGATTTGTTGATCGTATTTACGATCTCAAAATTTGATAGAATTAAATAAAATTTCGAGGACTGGGGGCTTGCCCCGGGGAATTTTATTTTACAGGATAATTATGAATTTTAGAAACATCAGCCTGATTTTTATTCTATTTATTTTATTCGGATGCGCGGACAGCAAACAGAACAGCAGGATTACTGTTATTGCAACGCTTTTTCCACAGTATGATTTTGCTAAACAGATAGTTAAAGATAAAGCCGATGTCCGGCTGCTGATCCCTCCCGGGATAGAAGCCCATACTTATGAACCTACTCCCAGAGATATTTCGGAGATAAGAAAAGCCGGTGTTTTTATTTATACCGGCGAATATATGGAGCCGTGGTCGCTAAAATTAATACAGACAGTAAAAAATAATTCGCTCATAATTGTCGACGCGAGCGCGGGGATTCACCTGATGGACGAGTCGGAAGAACCGGGTCATGAACACGGTAAAGGGAATCAAAGTGCTGAACACGAACGCGGGACCAAGGACCCGCATATTTGGGTTGATCCGGTTCTGGCAAAAAGAATGGCTGAGAATGTCCTTGTAGGTTTAATAAAAGCAAATCCTGAAAACGAATCATTCTACAAAGCAAATGCGGATTCTCTTATAAAAGAGCTTGACAGGCTTAACACGGAATTTACCGATCTTTTTAAAAAAGTAAAGTATAAAACAATTATTCACGGCGGGCATTTTACATTCGGTTATTTTTCAAAAAGATACGGCTTGAAATACATTTCTCCTTACAGCGGTTTTTCTCCGAATGCCGAGCCTTCGCCGCAAAAGATAGCAGAACTGATAAAAACGATTAAAGCAACAGGCTTAAAAATAATATATTATGAAGAGCTTATAGACCCGAAAGCCGCCAGAGTTATTTCGCGACAGACAGGAGCAAAAATGCTTTTGCTTCACGGAGCGCATAATGTGTCCGGAGAAGAGATTAATACGGGCGTAACTTATGTATCGATTATGCGCGGGAATCTTGAGCGATTAAGGGAAGGGCTTAACTAAAAAATAAATGAACATACTTGAGTTAAAAAATGTCTCGGTATCTTACGGCAAATTCAGTGCAGTAACTGGCGTCACATTAAGCGTAGCTGAAGGCGACTACATTGGAGTGGTCGGGCCCAACGGCTCAGGCAAAACGACTTTAATGAAGGCCATCCTGGGGCTTGTACCTGTTTCGGAAGGCACTATAAGCATATTGAACGGTGAAAATAAAAAAAGCATAACAGGCTATGTACCACAGAAAAATACCGGCAACGAAAATTATTTTCCTGCCACTGTAAAGGAAATCGTTTCAACAGGACTGCTTGCATCAAAAAGGGGTATAAAATTCTTTACCAAAAGCGATCACGTTAAAGTGGACTCCATCCTTGAAAAGCTGCGCATAAATGACCTGTGCGGACAGAAAATCGGCAGCCTCTCGGGCGGGCAGTATCAGCGCGTTCTGCTTGCCCGCGCTCTTGTAAGCGAACCCAGGCTCCTTATACTGGACGAGCCCACCAGCGCGCTTGATCCTGTTATGCGCAGCGAGCTATATACCCTGCTCTCCGATTTCAACACAGAGAGCGGCGTAACCATTCTCCTTGTGTCTCACGATATCGGCTCCATAGGCAAGTACACCAAGAAGATGCTTTATCTTGACGGACGCCTTGTATTTTTCGGATCGTACGGCGATTTTTGCGGATCGGAAACAATGACCGACTACTTCGGCTTCGAGGCCCAGCACCGCATCTGCTGGAGGCACAATCAATGAACAGCGCGCTGAGCCTTATTGCAGAAGCAATGCGCTATGACTTTATTGTAAGGGCGCTTATAGTGGGATCGTTCATAGCAATATCATGTTCGTTCCTTGGAATGTTTCTCGTATTGAAGAAATGGTCGCTCATTGGGGACGGCCTTGCGCATGTTTCTTTTGCGGCTGTTGCAATATCGCTTTTCTTTTCGGCATCGCCGCTTATCCTCACTATGCCGCTTGTGGTAATATCTTCCTTTATTATTTTAAAACTGAACGAGAAAGCGAGGATCAGCGGGGATGCGGCTATAGGGCTCGTATCCGCGACTGCAGTCTCAATTGGACTTCTGGTCTCGAGCGCCGGGAAAGGGTTCAACGTGGATCTGTTCAGTTACCTTTTCGGCAGCATCCTGGTTATTGACGAGTCGGATGTAATGGTATCCATTCTACTTTCAGTATGCGTAATCGCTCTTGTGACAATATTTTACAATAGTCTTTTTGCAGTAACTTATGACGAGGATTTCGCGAATATTTCCGGCATTAAAAGCAAATTCATTAATTATCTTATTGTAATTTTAACTGCTGTGACAATTACCGTAGGCATCCGCATAGTCGGGACCATGCTTATCTCCAGCATGATAATATTCCCTCCTGTAAGCACTCTGCAGCTTGGGAGAAGCTTTAAGCAGACAATAATAATCTCTGCGCTTATTTCGCTATTGTGCGTTATATGCGGAGTATTTTTATCTTACATAATAAACATGCCTACCGGCGCGGTTATTGTAATTTTAAATGCTCTGGTATTCATTTTTTTATTTATATTAAAGAGAAAAATATCATGAACTTTTGCGGATATGAAATAACAGGCAGGCAGCGGTTTTTCTTTATTGCAGGGCCGTGCATAATTGAATCGCGCGACATGACAATGAGGACTGCCGAAAAATTAAAAGAGATTTCGGAAAGGCTTGGGCTGTTTTTTATTTTTAAATCTTCCTATGACAAGGCGAACAGGAGTTCGCTTTCTTCGTACAGGGGGCCCGGCCTTGAAAAGGGATTAAAGATATTGTCCGAGGTAAAAGAAAATTTTAAGATTCCGGTAATAACGGACGTTCATACTGTTGAAGAAACGACTGAAGCCGGCGCAGTTGCGGACGCGCTTCAGATCCCGGCTTTCCTGTGCAGGCAGACTGACCTGCTAATAAGCGCCGTAGACACAGGCAGAACCATTAACGTAAAGAAAGGCCAGTTTATTGCGCCGTCCGATACCGAGAATATTGTTGAGAAGCTGAGGGCGCACGGGTGCGAAAGCTATGCAGTAACTGAACGCGGTTACAGCTTCGGATACAACAACCTGGTTGTGGATATGCGCTCGTTCGGGATAATCCGGTCGTTCGGCATACCGGTCATATTCGACGCTACTCACTCGACACAGCTTCCGGGCGGCGGAATTGCTTCGGGAGGCGAAAGGGAGTTCGCGCCTTTGCTAGCGCGTTCGGCCGCAGCAGCAGGCATAGACGGCCTTTTTATGGAAGTGCACGAATCGCCCGAAAGCGCCCTGTGCGATGCCACTAACCAGTATTATCTGGACAAGGTTGAAGAACTGCTTAAAGTGCTGATCCGCATTGATGATTATGTAAAGGCTGCAATATAATTTTAATTTCAATTTGCTAATCCATTACCTGATATTTGCAAAAAGCAAAGGTCCACTTAGGATCCTGCTGAACGCCTTCTTGGAAGATATAGCAATGGAACACTGGCGTTCATTGCAAAAGACAATAATTTGCAGCAAGATGTCATCTGAAATAAGTCAGGTGTGAACGGCCGTTCGTTTATGCAGATGTAAACATACAGATTTCTTTCTCGTATTATAATAAAAATGCATTCAGGAATCATCAATGTCCTCAGGAATTGACACCAAAGAATACGGATATGTAAACAGACAGTCAATGCGTCTTAATGGCTATGATTATTCACGACCTGGAGTATATTTTGTTACAATAAGCGTTCAAGACAGAGAATGTTTGTTCGGTATAATTGAAAATAGAAAGGTTGTATTAAATAAATATGGAAAAATTGCATATAGTGAATGGATAAAAACCGAACAAATACGCAATGAAATTAAACTTGATGAATTTGTAATTATGCCTAACCATATTCATGGAATAATAATTATTTATAATACAGATACAATACCCGTAGGGGCGAACGGCCGTTCGCCCCTACGCAATAATTCACGCATACAAATGAAACCAAAATCCATTTCATCGTTTATTGCAGGATATAAATCATCTGTAACAAAACAGATAAATATTATGCGGAAAACACCTGGGAATCCGGTGTGGCAGCGAAATTATTATGATCACATAATACGCAGTGAAGGAGAACTAAACAGTATACGGCAATACATAATTGACAATCCTGTAAATTGGGGATCGGATGAAAATCATATTGAATGATTTTTAATGTTTAAAATAAGATTGTATTGTGTGGATCAGCAGATGTGTCTCGTAGGGGCGAACGGCCGTTCGCCCCTACAAACGTTGTTTTGCAATTATTACAATAAATTTATGATTGCAATATATCTTTGCCGGATCATTTCCTGTATTTATGATAATGAATAATTATAATACCAAAAGTTTTTTCTTTCAGCTGACTCCTGATGTAGTTATACGGGCGATTGAAAAAGGCGGGCTTTCCCCAACCGGGCATTGCATGGTGTTGAACAGTTATGAAAACAGGGTCTATGACCTTAAGCTTAGTGACGGTTCTCATGTAATAAGCAAATTCTACAGGCCCGGCAGATGGACAAGGGAGCAAATACTGGAGGAGCACGCTTTTCTTCTTGAGCTGCAAAGCGATGAAATACCAGTATGCGCGCCAATGTGTTTTCCAGATGGAAAAACTTTGCACGAAATAGACGGCATATTTTATGCGCTTTGGCCGCGGACCGGCGGCAGAGTACCGGACGAGCCCTCTGATGAAGTGCTGAGGATGCTCGGAAGACTTCTTGCCAGAATTCACAACAACGGAGCGGCAAAGCAGGCTGTTGAAAGGGCCGAACTCACAGGGCAGCATTACGGGCTGGAACCGCTGGAATACCTGGAACAGAATAACCTTCTCCCGGAGCATTGCAAAGCCAGGTATGCAAATGCAGTTAAGGAGATTGTGGAAATATATGAATCGCTTCGAAAGGACATTCCGTTTCACAGAATACACGGTGACTGTCATTACGGGAATCTTTTAAACGGAAGGGACGGATGGTTCTTTCTGGACTTTGACGATTTTCTGACAGGGCCTGCGGTACAGGATATCTGGATGCTTGTCCCTGCCCGTGACCAGGAAGGGCTCCGCCAGCGCAATATTTTTATTGAGGCATACCGCGTATTCAGGGATTTTGATTCATCCTGGATGCGTCTTATAGAGCCGTTGCGGGCACTGCGCTATATACGCTATGCAGGGTGGATAGCGAAACGATGGGATGATCCTGCATTTCCTGCCGCATTCCCGCATTTCGGAACAGATCAATACTGGGAACAGGAAACATCAGACCTTGAAGATCAGATTGAATTTATATACGAGAACAGCAACAAGGATTTACCCAGCAATCTCCAGAGAGCTGAAGAGAGCAAGCAGAATGAAGATGAGCTAACTAATAAAGATTTCTTCTGGGATTGGGAAGAAAAAAAGCCATAAATGTTTTTCATAAAGCGACAGCGTCAAATATGCACTCGCAGGGAAGTCGGACGCTTAGACGAGGAGATATTCTATATTTTTTATAATAAAATATTGACACGTGTCACGTAACACAGTACATTTAGTACATGATCAAATCTTTTAAGCATAAGGGCTTAAAAATCTTTTTTGAATCAGGGAATCCTTTAAAGATAAATCCGCAACATCAAAAAAGAATTCGATTAATATTATCAATCCTGAATGCTGCAAAAGAACTAAAAGATATCAATTTTCCAGGTTCTGGATTTCACCAATTAAAAGGTGACTTAAAAGGATTCTGGTCAGTAACTGTCAGCGGAAATTGGAGAATAATTTTTAGATTTAATGACAGTGAAGTATCTGATATTGATTATAAAGATTATCATTAAAGGAGAAAAAAATGGAAATGTATAAACCAGCTCATCCAGGCGAAATATTACGAGAGATGTATTTAACTCCTTTAGATCTATCCGTTACTGAAACAGCAAAAGCATTAGGCGTAACTCGGAAGACCTTTTCTGAATTAATCAATTACAATTCCAGTGTTAGTATTCCGATGGCTTTAAAACTGTCTAAAGCTTTTGATACGACTCCTGAGTATTGGCTAAACTTACAGCAAAATTATGATTTATGGGAAGCAAAGAAGAAAATTAAATTAAATTCTGTAAAAGTACTTCTTAAAAGCCAAATTGTATAATTTTCTTTAAATGAAATACGCTGATGCGCACCGACAGCCAGCTTTTTGCTCGTATTTTTTCTGTTTCATAAAATTGATATAAAGTCCGAACCGGTAAGGTTTTGTACGTCAGTAAAAAATGTGCCGGCATTGATATAAAAATATATTTAAGTTATGAGAGGGCATAAACAATTATGGATCCTATTTTAATACATCAATCTGTAGCAATACTATGTGACGGAAATAATATTGAACGAAGTATTCATGATCTGTCGGCAACAAAAAACGCAATGATCAATTTTGATAAACTGATCCCAAAATTACTGAATAACAGAGGATTAAAAAGACTGTTTTACTTCAGAGAAGGAGAGTCCATTTCTTCTAAATTCGCTGAGAGATTACATGAAAACTATTATGGCACAGTCATTCCGTGTCATAAATCTGCGGATATTCCGCTTTCCATCAAAGCAACTCAACTCGCTTCAAAAGTTGACACCATTATCATTATGTCAGGAGACTCGGATTTTGTGGATTTGGTTACATACCTTAAAGGAGAAGGTGTAAGGGTGGAAATTGCCGCTATCAAAAAAACAACTGCCAAGATATTAATTGAAGAAGCAGACTATTTTCATGAAATAACCGAAGAAGACTGGTTTGTGTATAAAGTTCCGGGCAAGAAAGACAAACGTGAAAGAAAGTTACACTATTGATGGTCATTGTTTAATGCCTTTATTTTCTGTGTTTATGTTAATAATCGTCCGCATAGCTGAATTTTTTAGTTGGGAAAAATAGTATTTATTCTGATATAAATATTTTTTTTATATTAGGAGATAACTATGACAAAACCGGATTTAACAACAATTTATAATGAAATAAAAAAATGGTCTGATGAAAAATTGTTTCAGGAAGTTGATAGAATTGCTGATTATGTTCCGGAAGTGCAGGAATTAATAAATCAGGAAATCAACAGAAGAAAAATTGCCTGTAAGCCTACAGATAAAAATCCGCAGCAATGATATTCCGGCGCCCGGACAAGTTCCGGAACCAATTCGTTATTCAAATAAAAATATGTTGCTATTCATTACCGCATTATATAATCTGCGATAATCGATAATTGAAAATACATTATAGCCGTAACCGGTTCAGAGTAGAAGCACAGGTATTCTTGTCTTTTCACAGTGGGAATGTCACTGATAATAATAAAAGGAGAATTATTATGGGAGATAAAGGCGGCAAGAAGGATAAGGACAAAGCCCAAAAACAAAATAAAATCAAACATGACACAAAGACAAAACAGAAACAGGATAAGCAGCCGAAAAGAAAACCGTAACTGAAAGCAGCTGTTAAACAGATAAAGCTGCGATTTCATGTAAAGTTTCTTATCTGATTATGGGATTATATAGCAGTGACAAAAGTCTAAAGGGGCGAACGGCCGTTCTCCCTAAAGTGATACTTGCGTTCATTTCAAAAGACAATCATAAGCAACAGGACATTCGGGAATAGACGCAGGTTCGAAACGCGTTCGTAGCATATTTAAGTTTTATAAATTGGTATCCTGATAAATGAATTTTTCATTTATCTTTTTAAAAAGAATGAATTTAATCATACTGAATAAAGATGAAATATATGACGGAAAGGCTGAAATAACCGGCAGAAGGCTAAAGCATATTCTTACTTTTGTTAAACCCTCTATAGGGGATAGTCTTAAAACAGGTCTTTTAAACGGACTTATGGGAGAGGGAGTCGTTACAGATATTAACGACCAAAAACTTGCCCTTACACTTACAATACAGAATCCTCCACCGGCGCCGCTTCCTCTTAAATTAATCCTTGCAATGCCAAGACCAAAAGTTTTAAACAGGGTGATTCAGCATGCGACAGCAATGGGAATTAAGGAAATATACATTATAAAAACATGGAGAGTGGAAAAAAGTTACTGGGAGAGTCCGATGATCGGAGAGGAAAATATTTTAAGACAGATGATAATAGGGCTTGAACAGGGTAAAGATACTATTTTGCCGGCTATTCAAATCAGAAAGCGTTTTAAACCTTTCGTTGAAGATGAACTTCCTTCGATTGTTAAAGATACTCTTGCACTGGTTTCTCACCCTGCAGCTGAAAACCCGTGTCCGCGCGGAGCAGATTCTCCAGTCACACTCGCCATAGGTCCGGAAGGAGGTTTCATCCCTTATGAGGTTAATGCCTTGCAGGCTATTGGATTTAAGCCCGTTTCTTTAGGAGATAGAATTTTAAGAGTGGAAACGGCTCTTCCGTTTCTTATCGGACGGCTGTTTTAGACTTAGAGCGCATCCCGGAACCTCTGAAAAGTAATAAACGATCTTCGGATATATCCAATAATATTAGATATTATTCCTAAACGTTAAATATGAATAATTACATGGCATGAGGATGTTCCGAACTAAAATTTTTACCACAGAGGCACAGAGACTTAAAGAATTATCTGTAATTTATTGTAAAATATTGAAATGTTATTAAAAATAATTATTAAACTCTGTGCCTCCGTGTCTCTGTGGCATTCTTATGAGTCAGCTACATACCTTAATAATCACGTTTTAAGGTTTACGAATAATAATTTTTATAATATGACAATACACTGGTTGTTTTACTTCAAACAAAAATAGTGCGAGGACTATATGAAAGTGATTCTTGATTTGTGTATTATCCCTATAGGTGTTGGAGTATCTTTGTCACCTTACATAAACAGTTTAGCAGTTACTTTTCCCCGGGTGAATCGAGTATAATTATCGACGGATTATTTTCCGCGAATATACTGACAGACCACGGGTTCTTAAAAAGCACTACCTGGCGGTCTTTGTCATCGGTTCCGAGAACAGCGCCGTATGGCAAAGCGTCCCTTAGCGCAGCCTTATCCATCGATGTTTCTATCCATCTGAGAGCTGTCCAATGCGTCAGCTCCAGTCTCGACTCAGCATTGTATTCGTCCTTAAGCCTGTATTGCAATACTTCGAACTGCAGATTGCCGACAGCACCCAGAAGAGGGACTGCCTGCTGGCGCCCGTCGATCTGAAATGTCTGGACTATATCTTCGGCTAACAGATGGTCAATTCCCTTGCGGAACGATTTGTATGATGATGCGTCAACATTGTGCAGGTACGCGAAACATTCCGGCGCGAATCGCGGGATTTCATTATATACTATCTCAGGATCGGTTGTTATTGTATCGCCTGCCCTGAATATCGTATTTGTTACAAACCCGAGAATGTCGCCTGCGAATGCTTCATCTATTGTCTCCCTTTCCCTTCCGAATACATTATGCGAGTTCGATATGCGTATTTCCTTTCCGTACGGCATGTGAAAAACCTTTGTATCCCTGCGGAACCTGCCGGAGCAAATCCGCGCAAACACCATCCGGTCCCTGTGCGCAGGATTCATGTTTGTCTGCACTTTAAATATAAAGCCGGAGAACGCCTGGCTATCCAGCGGGATCTCTCCTTTTTTACTTATCCTTGGCAGCGGGCCGCTCGAATATTCGAGAAAGCCGTTAAGCAAAAGCTCTACGCCGAAATTGTTCGCAGCGCTTCCGAAGAACACAGGCGTTGTTTTTCCCCTGAGAATTTCTCCCCTGTCAAGGCCGCCATGGGCAATGTCGAGCATCTCTAGCTCTTCTATAATTTGATCGTACGACGCTTCGTTAATGATCTTTTTGACAACAGGGTCGGAGATGCCGTGCGTTGATACGGGCGCCCTGTAAGCGCCTCCCGGCACCCTTTCGAACAGATGAACCTGGTTGCTTAACCTGTCGAATATTCCCTTGAAAAACACTCCGTTCTCCAGCGGCCAGTTTGCCGGGTATGCATGTATGCCAAGCACTTTTTCAAGCTGGTCTATCAGCTCTAGCGGCGGAAGGGCGGACCTGTCGAGTTTATTCATAAATGTGAATATGGGTATTTCGCGTTTTTTGCATATCTCGAAGAGTTTCTGCGTCTGGCTTTCTATTCCTTTACCTGCGTCTATGACCATTATTACGCCGTCAACAGCAGTGAGGACGCGGTAAGTATCCTCGGAGAAATCTTTATGGCCCGGAGTGTCCAGCAGATTGAGCCTGAAATCCCTGTACTCAAACTGAAGCAAAGTAGATGAGATAGATATCCCTCTTTTTTTTTCTAGCTCCATCCAGTCGGATGAGGTCTCCCTCTGTTTTTTCTTTGCTGTTACAGAGCCCGCAAGTTCAAGCGCGCCCCCGTAAAGCAGAAGCTTTTCCGTGAGAGTTGTCTTTCCGGCGTCGGGATGCGATATAATAGCAAACGTGCGTCTGCGCGATATTTCTTTTTTCATATTTATAATACTTATTTTGATTTTACAATTAAGCCGATACGATTAAATTAGGGCGTATACGGGGATTCCGGTTCATTTGTTTACAGAGGGGTATGTTTGTAAATAAAAAAATATTTTTAAAAGCAAGCTTATAAAACGTTTTTATTCCTGCTTATGTATCGGTGAGTTAAAGCAATTTATTATGTTATCTGTTATTATTTATGAGTAACCTTAATATCAGATTATGATTTAATTTTTTTTTTGCCTCATCCCAGTCTGCCCGTGCTGAGCCGAAATCTGGTTATCTCCTGCAGCTATCGAAATTATTATCAATCAATAATTAATAAGCAGGTTTTTAACTGCGGCAATTTTCCTGCTAACCGGAAATCTGCCTACTCTTTTTTGATCCGGCTATGAGTGATGGAGATTTTTTTTTGCTTTGTTTCCGGCTGACATTCAGTTTTTTTTCATTATCGAAAACGCATACGCGGTTTCGTCCGCTGTATTTTGCTTCGTGAAGAGCCTGGTCGCACCGATCAATCAGAGCTTCCAGAGTCGGGCAATCACTGCTTAATGTTGCCAGGCCAAGACTTACGGTTACATGCAATATTTGATCATTTACGGTTATAGACAGATCCATAATTTTTTTTCGAAGACGTTCGGCTGCCTGTAAGGCATTTTCCTGGTCTATTTCAGGCATAATGAAAACAAATTCCTCGCCCCCATAACGCCCGGATATGTCTTCTCCCCGCAGCTCCCGGCGGAAGCAGTCAGCTACCCCGATCAGGACCCTGTCGCCCGAAGCATGTCCGTAAGTATCGTTAATTCTTTTAAAATGATCAATGTCCAGCATGATAGCCGTTAAAGGGCGGTTGTACCTCTGCGCCCGGAAAAATTCCGATTCAGCCATGTTGAAGAAATGCCGGCGATTAAAAATCCCGGTTAAAAAATCCGTTATTGCGAGCGTTTTTAAATCCTGGAACATCCTTGCATTTGCGATTGCCAGGCCGCATACCCTGACAATCAGCACGGCCATATTAATATACTCCTGCCTGTATTCCGGGGAAACGATTGTATTTACTTCAATAATTCCCAAAGTCTGTTTATTATAATTAATCCTAAGATAAAAGCTGCGGTCTTTTTCAATCCAGATATTTTCCTCTCTTCCTTTATCTAGCCATGCCTGGCATACTGCGGCATCAGGCGGTGAATTGTGCCGGGAAAATGTGCCGTTGACCCTGCCGTTAATTACTGAAGCATAAACTATCTGTTCAGGCGCAAAAAGCATGTCGAATAGTTCCATGATCTTATTTATAACTTCTACTTCGGTCGTCATGTGAGTCAGATCGGCCATAAGATCAAAAGCCATTGCCATATCTGCTTTTAATTTATTACTTTGTTCCCGGATTAATTGTGTCCTTGCCCGTATATTTTTAAGCCTGCATTCATTGATTAATCCGGTAAGTGTCAGCCGGAAAAAATCAAGTCCAACCGGTTCTATTATAAATGGTATGTCGATATATGCTGCAAAGTCGGAAAGAGTTGCTGAACTATCGGGGTAAACGCCTGTATCAAAAAGCACTATGGAACTCGTGCTTTCTTTGAAGAATGACCTGGCTGTGGCCATGTCGAAACCCCATTCTGCAAGAATATACTGCCACTCTGCGAGCCATCCGGGTGTGAGCAGATATGCGCCCGATTTAATATGACGATCTATAAGGTTTTGCCCGGCCAGCATATTAAAACATTGATTGAAATTTATTATTTTGGTGTTTGGAGGAATACCTGTAAGATGTTTCTGAAAATACAAATAGCAGGTTCCCATGATTGTGATTTTACTGCATCCTTCGCTCCCGGACTCAGATGTCAATTTTACAAGCTCCTGAGATGACTTTGGATTGATACAAAGCGGAGAATATGATTGCACAACAACATCTTTAAAATCATCCGATTGAATAACCGCATTTGTCTCACGCAGTAAATGACGGCAGACAAGCAGATGAATCTTATCCGTATTATTTCCCATTATAGGCGTCTACCCATTCCAGGGGATATTGCCCCCAGCGCTGAACAGCTTTCGAAACGGCAAGCAAAACATCGTCACCCACCTGCCAGGGTATTTCCCCGTGATTATCGGAAAGAATAAATCCTCCGCCTGGCGCGGCTTTGGCAATCGCATCTTTAACAGCGTTTTCCACCTGGGATTGGGACCAGTGTCGCATTTCTATGGCATTAAGATTGCCGACAATGGCAATTCGGCCCAGGCATGCGGCTTTTATATCCTTTAAATTTTCCTCTGAGCTTACACCCACAGCAAGGCTTCCTGTCCGGGTTACATCATCCAGTATAGGCAGACAGCGGCCGGATGCAAAATGTATTGCGGCAGGGCCTTTAAAACGTGATATAGTCCGTGCGGCGGATGGAAACCCGTACTTTCTTGATATATCGATAGGGACTATTGAAGTGGACGTAACCGGATCAAAATAGCATATAGCTGCAGCGCCGGCATCGAACTGTGAATTCGCCCATTCTACGCAAAACTCTTCGTTTATTTGCAGAAGCCTCTCAAGCAGATCGGGGCGTTCATAGATTATATCAATATAGCGGTCAAAGCCGAGCTGCATAACAGGCAATGAGAAGGGGGACATTACTACGCCGAGAATAGGCGTTTCTGCACCGGCATGTTTCTTCAGCTTTCCTGTGGCATCCAGCACCATGCGAAGTCCTTTGCAATCCAGGACATGCGGCGCTTCAAGGCGCATAATATCATCAACCCGGCCAATAACGGGTGCACCCGCATTCGGAGGGCCGTCTTCAGAAAAAATAGTTTCTCCGTTCCATGCCTCTGCTTCCAGAGAGGCGTGGAAAAACGAATATATGCAGTCCGATTTATATTTTGCCAGAAGACGGAGCTGGCCTTCAACAACATTATCAGCGCTGGAAAAGTATTCCTTAATGGTAATCCCGAGTTCCCTGGCGCCATGCATGGTTGTCAGCAGAAAAAGCGGCACCCTGCCCGGTTCATGATGGCCGAGCGTTGTAAGAACCCGTTGAAGTGAAGTCATCTCTGCCTGCATCACTCAAGCCTCCTGTATTAAACGCCGTACTGTATCAGCTGCTCCGGCTGCGGTATTTGAGGTTGCATCTGCCCCGACCTCGCTCCATAACTGCTTATCAAGCCGGAATGGCGCTCCGCCGACAACAAGTTTTACCTTGCACCCGGAATCATTCAGCCTGGTTCGCAGATCCTTTACGTGAAGGGCGGAGTTCAGCATAAGCACGGATACGAGCATTATAGTGATGCCGTCAGCTTTTATTTTTTCTGCCAGGGCGTCCGTATCCTGCCTGCCATAATTCAACAGCTTAAATCCGCTTGAATGCAATACGGAATAAACAAGACGTGTGCCGAGCAAATGATAGTCTCCGAGAGCTGCGATAGCCATACTCGGTTTGACGGTCGTTTCCGTATCGGAGAAAGGCAGAATGGCATCAATCAATTCCTCACACAGCCGGCCGCTCATATAAACCTGGGACAGCGAGATACGGCCTTCCTCCCAGCCGCTGCCAATGCGTTCAAGAGTCGGTACAATTACTGCTTCTATTTCCTGAATCGGAAGAGGGTTCCCGTCCCGGCCTGTCATAAGTCTTTTAAACTCAATCCTGTCCAGGGATAAAAGAGCCTGCTCAAGCCGGTTAATGCTTTCCTCAGTTGCCTGAATCATTTTTACTGTCCTGTTAAGTGAATTACCAGTATGACTTCAGCAAATAGCTATGGAAAGAAAACTTATGTATTGCACTGTCAATTTTGAGATTACTTCTAATATTATAAAGTCAGAAAGGCATTGTGTCAAATAAATTACACCTGCAGCATCAAGCGGATAGCAGTATGCAAATTTCCCAGTCAAAAAAATCTTGCAATTTTATATCCTGTAAAATATATTTATGCTTACATCTGAAATTAAATAAATCTTTCCTTAAATACCGGCCTGAGAATTGCAATGACAAACAAGATTAGGCGCACAGGAATAGAACTTATAGGCGATGCTCCCTGGGGCACGCACTTTTGCCAGTTCTATAATACAAAACAGGATCTGATAGATATTCTTGTCCCGTATTTCCGGCAGGGACTTGCGGATAACGAGTTCTGCATGTGGATCACGTCCGAGCCGCTGTCTGCCGCGGAAGCAAAAACCGCTCTGCGGGAAGCAGTGCCGCAGCTTGACGAGTACATCCGCGATGACAGGATAGAAATACTCAATTACACCGAATGGTATACAAAGAGCGGCAGTTTCAACGCGGACGATGTGCTGCAGGGATGGGTGGATAAGCTGGAGGACGCGTTAAAGCGCGGGTACGAAGGCCTGCGCCTGACCGGCAACACGTTCTGGCTTGAAGACGCGGACTGGGCAGGGTTTACTGCTTACGAAGAGGCAGTGAACAAGGTGATCGGGAGCTACAATATGCTTGCAGTTTGCACCTACAGCCTTGAAAAATGCGGCGCGCCCGAGATAATGGACGTTATGAGCAATCATAAGTTCGCCCTCGTAAAGCGCGGCAACAGCTGGCAAATGATAGACAACTGTGAAAGGCAAATGGCCGAGGCGGCTTTCGCTGAAAGTGAGCAGAGATATTCATCAATATTCAAAAACGCCCCATTCGCCATGTCTTTGTCAAAAATACCCCGGAACACCATCGCAGAAGTAAACAACGCATTCCTGCAACTTTTCGAATTCTCAAGGGAAGAAGTGATTGGAAAAACAAGCGTTGAACTCGGTATAGCGGACCCGGATTCGCGGGCAAAAGTCGGTGAAATACTGAGAGAGAAAGGATTTGTGCGCGATGTCGAGGTTGCACGCAGAACAAAAACAGGCAGGGAGATTTTTCTGTCCCTGAATGTTGACTGGGTAGAATTCAGCGGCGAACGATTTCTGCTGACCACTATACGCGACATTACGGAGAGAAAAAGAGTTGAAACTATGCTGCTTGCAAAAGAGGAAGAGCTACAGTTAGTGGCAGACTTCACCCCCATGGTGCTCACCCGTTTAAACAGGGACATGCGATATATTTTTGCGAATCAGTCCTGCTGCCGCCTTTTAAACCGGCCTTTAAATGAGATACTGGGCAAAAGCGCACCGGAAATAATGGGAGATCAGGCATTCGAATCTATCCGTCCTTATATCGACAGGGTGCTGCTTGGTGAAACAGTAGTATACGAAATGGAAATCCCCTACCGTGATGCCGGAAAACGGTTTATGCATGTCACATATATACCGGATAAAAACAGCCATGGTGAGGTAGTTGGATGGTTCGCGTCTGTTCTTGATATCACCGACAGAAAACAAACCGAGCTAGCGTTTCGCGAGAGCGAAGCGAAATTGTCCCGGGTTCTTAAAAGCATTCAGGACGACTTTTACGTGCTTGACCGGGACTGGAGATTCGTTTTCACAAGCAGGAGTTTTACAGCGAAAATTGGAAAAGAGCCGAAAGATTTTATTGGAAAAAATATTTGGGAGATGTTCCCGAAACACATTGGAACAGCCCTTGAAGAGAATTTCCGCGCTTCAATGGAAAAGGGTGAAATACGGCGCTTCGAAACCGGAGGCAAATATACAAGTGCATGGTACAGCATGTCTTCGTTTCCTTCGCCTGAAGGGATAACGGTTCTTGGAAGGGATATTAGCCTGCGAAAGAAAGCAGAGCAGGCATTGCAGGAAAGCAGCGAGGAAATCGAACGGTTCAACCGGCTGATGATAGGCAGGGAATCGCGCATGATAGAGCTGAAAGAAGAGGTAAACGAGCTTTGCAAACGCATGGGACTCGGCCAGCGCTACCCGCTTGAATTCGAGAAGCTAGAAGGAAAAAAGCTTAATAAGCAATGAAAAAAATAAGTAAGATATTAATAATTACTCCTGCGGCTGTTGCCATAGTCCTTATTGCCGTTTTTATATTACAGCCTTTTTTTGCAGGGAATTTCTTTCGTTCCATGCCGCTCAGAATTGCCCTTCCCCGTCACGAGTCCGCTCTTGTATTATGGGTTGCAAAAGATATATGTTTTTTCAAAGAAAACGGGCTTAATGTGACCTTTACTGAGCCCGATACAGGGGCAGCTGCCCTGGAAGAATTGCAAAACAAGAAAGCTGATATGGCAGGGACAAGCGAGTTGCCTTTTGTCAGTAAAATATTAGCGAAAGAAGATGTACGAGTGCTGACATACTTTGGTAAAGCGGATTACATGTTCATCATTGCCAGGAAAGACCGGCGCATTGAAAAAATAGCTGATCTAAGAGGAAAAAAGATCGGCATTATCACCGGCACTATCCACGTTTTTTATCTTTCCAGGCTGCTTGGCCTTAACGGCATGAAAATGGAGGATATTAAAATTATAAACACCAAGACCTCGATGGAAATAGTAACAGCAATTATTGAAGGGAAAGCAGATGCAGTGGTCACTGCTGAACCGTTTTTCAGCAAGGCAAAAAATACACTGGGCGCAAAAGCAGTGTATTGGCCTGCGCAAAGTTCCCAGAATCTGTTCGGGCTATTGGTATCTTCAGGGAAATGGATAAAAGAACATCCCCGGCAGGTTGTTGGATTAATTAAATCACTGGCGCAGGCCGAGGATTACATTATGAATAATCCCGCAGGAGCAAAAGCAATTTTTCAGGAACGGCTGAAAGTTGATAATGAATTTACACTGGCTGCATGGAAACGAAATCAATTCTCTATCGGCCTTGACCAGTCACTTATAGCAGCCATGGAAGACGAAGCGCGCTGGATGATAAAAAATAAATTAACAAGTGCAGGGAGTGTTCCGGATTTTTATAAATTTATTTATACGGACGCCCTGAAATCAGTTAAGCCCGGTTCAGTAAATATTTTAGGATATTGAAAATATGCTGCTGAAAACTCGTTATACATTAACCATGCTGGTATTTGGGTGCCTGATTCTCGGTGCAGGCATTGCCGTTATGACAACAAATACCAGGTCAAATAAAATACGGGAACAGGCGGAGACAGGTGCTCTCATCGCACTCAGGGCAAGCGAGCTGAATTATCTGTCCGGCAATTACATGATATTCAGGGAAAGCCTGCAGCTTGAAAAGTGGAATGCAGGGTACAGCAAATTTAAAGCGACGCTGAATGCACTGGAACCGGAATCGGAAAGTGAAAAAATACTGGTAAATAATATACAGTCCAACAGCCGGAAGCTCAATGAAATATTCCTGGAAACAGTTGCCAATATTGCAGGGGCACAATCTCTTCGTGCAGCGATGCAGACCTCATGGAGCCGCGTGTCAGTACAGACCCTTAGCATTGTGTCGGATTCCACAAGTTTATTAAATTTATTGAATGAGAAGTCATCCGGCATAGCCTTTATCAAGACTGTTTATTTGCTGGTTTTTTTCGGATTAATTTGCCTGTTTTTTATCTATAATTATTCCATCTCTTTACGCCGTGTAATAAAATCAATAGATCTGCTCAGATCTGGCGCAAAGGCGATAGGATCGGGAGATCTCAATCACAGGATAAAAGGAATAAAGGATGATGAGACTGGCGAACTGGCTGCTTCGTTCAATAAAATGGCAACTGACCTGAAAGCAATTACAATATCGAAATCAGTGCTTGAAAAAGTAATAGCAGGACGCAGGCGGGTTGAAAGAGAGCTGAGGGCAACCGAGGAACGGATACAGCCTTTATATGATTCAATGACAGAGGGAGTTTGTCTGCACGATATCCTTTATGAAGACGGAAAAGCTGTTGACTACATAATCACGGATTGCAATATTTCATTCGAGAAGATAACCGGGTTGTTACGCGAACATTCAATAGGTAAAAGGGCATCCGAGCTGTACGGTACAGGGAATCCCCCATATCTCGATATTTATTCCAGTGTCGCATCTGAAGGCGTGCCTGTTCATTTCGAAACTTATTTTCCTCCAATGGAAAAGCATTTGAATATCTCCGTGTTTTCCCCTGAAAAGGGAAAATTCGTTACAGTATTCACGGATATCACTGAACGCAAGAAGGCTGAGGAAGAAGCAAGGAAAGCGAACGACGAGATTAAACAGCATGCGGCTGAACTCGCCATGGCAAACAAGGCGCTGACGGAATCGCGGCGTGCTGCCCTAAACATTATGGAGGATGTGGTATATGCAAAGGACGAGCTTCAGAAGCTGAACGAAACACTTGAAGAGCGTGTAAAAGAGCGCACGGCGCTTGCCGAATCCAGGGCAAAACAACTGCAGGCACTGGCAGTTGAGCTTATCGAAGCAGAGGAGCAGGAAAGGCGCCGCGTTGCGGATATTTTGCACGAAGACCTGCAGCAGATACTCGCGGCCGCGCGAATGCACCTCGATTCAGTAATACGCAACAGCGAGCCGCATCCGAATCTTGAAAAAGTAGGACAGCTTCTTGAGGAATCCATAGGAAAATCGCGCAGGCTCTCGCATGAACTCAGCCCCGCTGTGCTTCACCATTCGAACATGAAAACAGTGCTCGAATGGCTGGCAAGGCAAATGGAAGAACAGTTCGGACTGGAAATAATGCTTGAAATCGAAGACGGGGAGCCGTTTAATAATATGCCGTTAAAGGTTTTCCTGTTCAGGTCTGCGCAGGAACTTTTATTCAATATCAGCAAACACTCGGGCGTGAAAAACGCGCGCGTTGCGGTAAAAAAATTCGATAATAAAATATCGGTCACAGTAAGCGACGAAGGGAAGGGATTCGATATGCACATACTGGATCCGACAGCAAGGCCGAAGGGTTACGGCCTTATGAGCCTGCGCGAGCGGGCAAGTTATATAGGAGGAAGTCTTATGATAGAAAGCACACCGGGCCAGGGCAGCACTTTTACACTGATTGTCCCGTTAAATCTGGAAAAAAATAGTGAGCTGGATTATACAAACGATAAAGAAACAGCGGAATCACCGGGAGGAAAACCCGTGCCTGTAAAGGAAATATTAACCGTGCTTTTCGCGGACGATCATCAGGTGATACGCCAGGGACTCATCAGTCTTATTGACGGGCAGCCGGACGTTGCAGTGGTAGGCGAAGCCTGCAATGGGGAGGAGGCGCTCGAATGCGTGCGGAAAATGCATCCGAATGTTGTGGTAATGGACGTGTCCATGCCTGTAATGAACGGCATAGAAGCAACGCGCCGCATTAAGGAAGAGTTCCCGGACGTGCGCGTAATAGGGCTTTCAATGTACGTTGAAGACGAATTCGCTGTATCTATGAAAAAAGCGGGAGCTGAGTCTTTCCTCAGCAAAACAGCTTCGGCGGCAGAGCTGCTCAAGGCTATTTACGGGATGCGCGGCGTTCAGTAAACGAGCCGGAAAAAAATCAATACTTTTGCGGAGGCTGTTTCGCACGTGGGAAGATTATTTGATATTTATTCTGTGAACAAGGCCGCAGGAAACAGGATCAGGCAGACCGCTCCTTCACACCGACAATTAAAAAATGCTTTTTTAATTCATTATAAACAACTATATCTTTAAATCCGGCTTTTACCATTTGTTCCTTAACATTTTCCGGCAAACATCTTATTCTTACAGGAGGCCCTTCAGGCATATCTTCCTTTTTCCAATCAACAATAAAGATTTTTCCGCCAGGTTTCAAAATTCTACAGGCTTCTCCAAGTGACAAAGACGGGTTATCTAATTCATGATGCAGGTTAATCATAAACACCAGGTCGGCAATTTCATCATCAAGCGGCACGGTATGTTCTTCTGTCTTTACCGGAATAATCCCGGGATACTTTGAAGACACATTTTCCTTGATCCAGTTGATCATTACTTCTGATATGTCACAGGCATATACTATCGAAGGTCCGAATTTTTGAAAAAACGCAACACTAAAAAATGCTGTTCCTGCGCCTATTTCAACAAAAACGCCGGGTTTTTCTATATGTAATTTTTCCCAGATATAATCAGGAGGAATATCCGTCAATCTCCGGGGATCATTCAATTTCTGTAACTTTTGGGGATCAAATTTTTTTTCATTCATTCACTGAAAGACCTTTTTTAATTTTTAAATCCAAAGACGGGTACCAGCACCATTATAGAAAATAAATTAAGCACACGACCGGTTTCCGGCCACTATTTTCACCACAGAAAAGCGACAGCTTTTTTGCCCATAATATAATCATTAAATATAAGTGCAGCCTGTTTATTTGCAATGCCCTGACATACCTGAAGCGGCATTAAATGCTCTTCACGAGGATGACAATAACGCGCGAAAGGCGCTGCCTGCCACTCAATCAAACGCTTTTCCCGCTCAGACTGAGATATTGAAGTTGTACATAGTTCGATTAACCAACTCTGGAATTCATCATTGGCTGGATCGGTCGTATTAGTTCCATCCCAGGAAAATGCATTCAGGTTATGGAACGAAAATCCGGAACCGATTATCAGGATGTTTTCATGCATCAATTCGCGTAGTCCTTTACCAAGATCAATGTGCATGGCCGGATTGAGTCCTTTTATTAATGAAAGCTGAAGCGATGGGATGTCGGCCTGGGGATACATCAATTTTAACGGTATATATAACCCATGATCAAATCCCCGCTTAGTGTCAATGCGGGCGGATACATTATCCTTTTTTAATAATTCAACAATTTTCTTTGCTAACCCGGGGCTTCCGGGGGCAGGGTAAACTATTTCATAAGCTTCATCGGGAAAACCATAATAATCGTAGAGCATGGAAGGTGCCTGTGAGCCTAATACTGTTGCGATGCTTTCTTCCCAGTGAGCGCTTATAATAAGTATTGCATCCGGTTTTTTTAATTGTGAAGGAAGCAGTTGCATAAAATCCACCATTGCTTTATGGCCCGGGTCCCCCAGAATCGGCAATGGCCCTCCGCCATGTGAAAAATATACAACTTGTGCGTTATTATTATTTTGTTGCAAAGACATAAGCTCTCCTGCTTTCATATTCCACTTTATTGTATGGCTCTCGCTCGATTATCTCGATCTTTGCAAATCCAGCCCTCGTTAAAGATCTATTAATAAAATCAGAATTGAAAAATGAAAAATTAATATCTGCTTTCTTTCCTAGAAACTCTTTAATATGAATTGTCTCATTTCCAATATGATATGTAAACAGAAATCTTCCTCTTAACTGCAATACCCGAAATATTTCACTAAAAAAAATTTCTACCTGTTCTTTTGAAAAATGAACAATCGCATAAAATGCAACAATTGCGGCTATCGAATTATTTTCAAAATCAAGTTCGAGAATATTCCCTTTTCTGAAATTGATATTTGGATAATTTAATTTTGCCTGTTCTATTATCTTCTCAGAAATATCAAGACCTGAGATTTTGATCCCAAGGTCATTCAAATATTTCGTGGTTTGCCCCGGCCCGCAACCTAAATCCCAAACTGGTGTCGTTGTTCTTATCTCAGTTGCAAATCTATGCAATATTTCCTGATCCTTTGGTTTTTTATCATGCTCTCCCAAAAAGGAATCCGAATATTCTTTTGCTATTAAATTATAGGTCTGTTCTATTTTCTTGATATCTTGAAACATGTAATTTACTTAACTTGGCTCTTTAATTCTGAGAGTATCGATAAAATGATCAGATTATAATCAATTTTCCGCCTCAAATACCCCATCCATGGACTCTTCGGCGGCGGCAACATCCGTGTTGCCTTAAAATCGATTAAAATCTGATCATTTTATCTGTTCGTCTATGCAATTTTGCTTAAAAAGTTAGTCAACCTGAAAATTTTTTTAAACCCAACACCGCAAATAACCTGAAGCCGGAAGCTGATCAGCTACCGCCGCAAAGTCCCTGCCAACGCGACTTCCATCGCTTATAAAAATATTCCTCCACAGCCTTAGCCCGGTAGGGCTTCCCCAGAAAAGTGTTACGGCATCCCATATATGCGCCGCACTCAAACGGCTTTGCTTCATGAACCGTACAACGATCTTTATCGTCTAAAAATATACAACGTCCTTTTTCTTCTGCATAATAATCCGGCGCGATTGTACCCGGCGGAGCTATGAACCGCTGCCCCTTTTTCTTTGCAGGTGCCAGCGCATTGGTTGTATGTCCGTTGCTTATTACAGATACTCTGACTAAGTAATTATTCTCAAGATCGCTCCCCGATATTCCAAGGAGACGTGACAACTTTGATATATCTTCCGGAACAAGCCGTCCGGGATCATTATGACATGCGCTTATGCATTCATTGCAGCTGCAATTTTCCATCTCTTGATTCTTTATGTATTTTTAAATTTTGTCAATATGAAAAACAACATCATCATTTCATTGACGATTTAATATGTATGATAAAATCGGGTTGACTTTTCGAATATCCTGCTGATAATTATTACTTCAATCTGCCGTATTTAATCCATTTACTGAACATGTACTTGGGTAATTCGGGTAAACCCTGCTGTATAGATGGGCTGCGTATGAACTATAAACATTTGGCTTTCCTGCCGATCCCTGGACTTCTTATTCTCATTTTCATTCTCAAATTTATCTTCGGCTCAACAGTGTCTTATGATCCCCCGTGGCTGATTCTTACACTGAATGCAGTATTCGTTACAGCAGTATGTTTAACAGTATCCGTTATATCCATGCGTAACTATATGTCAACAGGGAGATTGCAGGTTTTGCTTCTGGGCTGCGGAGTCCTCGTTTTAGCTATAGGGGGAACCGCATCCGCGTACGCAATAGGGCTTTCCAATGGCGTAAACCTTGCAGTTACAATTCATAATACCGGGACATTTGCGGCTGCTTTATTTCATTTTGTCTCGGCTATTGTTCTTATTTCCGCATTTTCCGGTTTCAGGCCAAAGCAAAAGAGGCTGTGGCTTTTCTCAGGGTATTCCGGAGTAATCATTTTTATGGTTCTCCTTACACTGGCAGGACTTAAAGGCCTTACTCCACCGTTTTTTATCCAGGGTGAAGGCCCTACAATGCTGCGCCAGTTTGTGCTTGGCTCCGCAGCGGTTCTGTTCGCATTTTCCTTTCTTATTTTTATAATGACATACCAGAAGAACAGAGAGGTTTTCCTATACTGGTATTCGCTTGCTCTGGGTCTTAATTCAATCTGCTTTATTGCCGTCTTTATTCAGAATTCTGTCGGCAGCCCAGTCGGATGGGTCGGCAGGATTTCACAGTATACAGGAGGTATTTATTTTCTAATCGCCATAATATCCGCTGTCCGCAGCGCCGGGGCGAGAAAGACCTCATTTGATAATGTTGTTACATCGTCGCTAAGACTGGCTGAAGAAGCATTGCGCGAAAGCGAAGAGAAGTACCGCCTCATCTTCGAGACTTCAAATGAAGGTATTTGGGTCACGGACGGCGACCGAAGAACCATTCTTGTCAATAAGAGAATGGCAGACATGCTGGGCTATACATCTGATGAGCTGCATGGCCGGATTCCGGCTGAATTTCTGCAACCTGGACAGGAACCCCAGGTGCTGAAAGCCAGACATAATCTCACCGGCGGCGCAACGACTCACTATGAATTCAGGTTTCGGCGTAAGGACGGCTCGGACCTGTGGGTCATCTCCAGCGCTGCGCCGGTAATGGACAGTGAAGGCAGCCTGCTCAGGACGGTCTCCATGCTTACAGACATCACAGAGCGTAAGCAGGCCGAGGAACAGGCAGCAAAGACCTATAGCAGACTGAAGACGTTCTTTGATGTCCGGATCGGCGGGATAGGGATTGTTATCGCTCGCGCCGATGGGTCTGTCCTTCAGGCCAACGACTATTACCTGGATATACTCGGCTATACGCGTCAGGAATTCGGGGCCGGAAAAGTAAAATGGATAGAGAGTACGCCTCAGGAATGGCTCCCGGCAGATGAGCGGGCGCTGGCACAGCTCAGGGATCGTGGCGCCTGCGATCCCTATGAGAAAGAATACATCCGCCGTGACGGCACAAGGGTTCCGGTACTGATCACTGATGTGATGATGCCGGGCCCGGAGAACGATATCCTGGCTATTGTAGTCAATATGACGGAACGAAAACGGGCCGAGGAGGCGCTGCGTGAGAGTGAAGCGAAGATTCGGGCGGTGTTCCAGTCTCTCGCCGAAGGCGTTGTCTTCCTGGATACGGATGGCAAAGTCCAGGAAGCGAACGACGCCGCTCAGATCGCCCATTCCATCGAGGAGTTGCAGTCTCCCGAGGTTGATCCTCGCTTCAGGATCATCCGACCGGATGGAACACTGTTTCCCGTTGAAGAACAGCCTGCTATCGTCGCTATCAACACAGGCCAGGCAGTGCGCAATGTGGAAATGGGCCTCCCAATGTCCGACGGCACCACGATCTGGAGACTGGTCAACGCCCAGCCGGTCTATGATGACACCGGCGTCCTTCTTGGTGCGGTAGCTTCCTTCTTTGATATCACCGAGCGCAAGCAGGCGGAGGAGACCTTCGCCAAGACGTTCCAGTCCGCCGCCGCTTCAATAGCACTGACTCAAATCGAGGACGGTCGCATCCTCGACGTCAACAACCGTTGGCTCGAACTGATGGGCTACCGGCGCGAGGAGATCATCGGCAAGACCACCGCCGAGTATGGCGGCTGGACAGATCCACGCGACCGGGCGGCCATGGTGCGCGAGTTGAAGGCGCACGGCCTCGTGCGTGACATGGAGTGCGTCATCCGTACCAAGAGCGGCCGGGAAATGACTGTGCTATTTTCTGCGCAGGCAATAGCCATCCTCGGCAAAGAAGTACTGGTATCATCCGCGATTGACATCACAGAGCGCAAACAGGCCGAAGAGGCGCTGCGCGAGAGCGAGGAGCGCCTTTCGTTGGCCCAAGCTGCGGCAGGATCAGGCGTCTGGGATTGGAACATACAAGCGGACACTCTCCAGTGGTCCGATGAGTTCTTTCGGCTCTTCGGCTTGGATTGCCGGCAAGATACGTCCAGTTTTGACATATGGAGAAGTATGTTGCATCCCGATGACCGTTGCATAGCGGAGCAGAATATTACGGATGCGATTGAGCAACGAGTCGCTCTTGACAATGAATATCGCATTGTACTTCGCTCGGGCGAAGTGCGATGGATCAATGCCCTCGGCAATACAATTTATGATGAGGCAGGCAAGCCGCTTCGAATGTCCGGCATCTGTATTAACATCACCGCGCGTAAAAAAGCCGAGGAGGAATTACATATCCTTAACAAAACGCTGGAGGATCGCGTAGCCGAACGGACGGCCGAGGCCGAGCGGCGCGCTTTGCAGCTGCGCCAGCTTGCCGCGGAGCTGACATTGGCTGAACAACGGGAGAGGCAGCGTATATCCCTGGTACTTCATGACGGTCTTCAGCAAATACTTGTGGCAGCAAAATTCAAAATGGCTCTCTTTGGAAAAATCAGCGATATAGCAGGATTGACGAGGGACCTGGCCGAACTGATAGACGATGGAATCGAAACTTCCAGGTCGCTTACTGCCGAACTCAGCCCGCCGATACTGCAGCAGGGCGGACTGGTACCCGCACTGGAATGGTTAAGCAGATGGATGCAGGACAAGCACGGCCTTGCGGTAAGGCTGGTTTCGCAAAGCGAAATCCAGCATGCTCCTGAAGAAGTGCTGATCCTGCTGTTTCAATCAATCCGGGAACTGCTGTTTAATGCTGCCAAACATGCGGGTGTAAGAACCGCACGGGTGGAAGTCAGCCAGGAAAACGGCCGGATCATAGTTGATGTTGTAGACGAAGGAGCCGGATTCGATCCGGGCCAGCTTAATGGTAAAGGCGGCAAATCCGGCGGTTTGGGACTGTTCAGTATCCAGGAACGCCTCAGTTATCTGGGCGGATCAATGGAAATAGACAGCGCCCCGGGGCACGGCAGCAGGTTCAGGCTTATTACTCCTCCAATATCCATGAAACCGGCCGTATCGCCGGCCGGCAGACAACCGATCGTATCCGTTGCTATGGTCTCTAAACAGGATGCGACAGCCGGTCCCGAGAAGCGGGTTCGCATAATTTTAGTGGATGACCATATGGTCATGCGGCAGGGTCTGGCCAGCCTGCTCCGGACGGAACCTGACCTGGAAATCATAGGTGAAGCCTCGGATGGCCAGTCGGCAATTGAACTTATCCGTGAACTACGGCCGGATGTTGTGCTTATGGATATCAACATGCCCGGAATAGACGGTATCCAGGCCACACGGATCATTCACAAAGAACTCCCGGAAGTGAGCATTATCGGGTTATCCATGTTCTAGGAAGAAGAACGGCAGGCAGCTATGCTGGAAGCCGGCGCCGTGTGCTACCTTACGAAAAGCGGCCCGGCAGACGAACTCATCGATGCGATCCGGAAGTGCATGGTACCCCGTGGGCCGCTAAATTAAACTGGCTAATTGCCGCTCCAAACAGATGCAATGGATGTAAATCGGAAAGACACACAGAGACAAACAGACCAAACATTAATGCCGGATCGCCGCGCATTCTAGTCTTTTTCTATGATCCTGCATGTATAAGAACCGGTGAAGTATTTACCGGAGTTAATCAGCAGTACAATCCAGAATTTCTTCCCATCTTTGTCTACTGCATAGACAGGCCATTCCTGTCCGTATGTAATGCCGAAGAGAGTCCCATTTAGTTTTTTAACGGCATCCCCGACATGGCTCCTCACCTGGGCTTCACTGGGTTTTATTTTAAGATCAGGCTGCGGCCTGTATAAGAATACAATGGATTTTCCCTCAAAACGGACTGACTCTGTGATATTTCCTCTTATAATGTCCAGGTCGGCCCCGGCAGGAACCTTATTGCACCCGGCAATATAATATCCCGTCATTCTGGGAATCAGCGGATGGTCCTTGCACCCCTCAGCATCTTTCTCCGCAGCATAGAAGCTGGCAGGCAGCAGGCAGAACAGCATAGTCATAACAATTACGAAATTTTTTCTCATAGATTTCTCCTTAATAATTTTATTATAATTTTATATTAATTCTTGCGGGGCGTTTATATTTTTAACATTTAGCATGGTTTACCTCAGTATTACTTTTATAGCATTAAGACAATACATGTTTTTATAAATTCGGTCTGCTTATTTCCTGTATTTGCCTGATAGTTTGTCTTGAAGTAAATCTATCGCTTTTAACATGATAAATGTTTCGTCATTTGATTTAAAGTCGTATTTTATTTTACCGATTTTTAACAACTCTACTATTTTTTCGGATAAATATGAAACTGTATTGGAAATATAAAAAGGGAAATACCAGAAATATCCCAGAGCTAATATCAATAAGAAAGCCCCTATTAACGCCATATTTCTTGTTATGTTAGAAGCATAATCTTTCGTTATCTGATTTTTCCGTTCTACTGCCTGCATATTAAGATCGTTTATATTGATAATGGTTTGCCTTATTTTTTCGTAAGTAGAGATATAATCAGTAAAGTAAATTGAATAATTGTTCCCGCCATGCTTCATCCGGTTTGAAAGGTTTATAAAAATTTCATAATTTTTATTAAGCATATCAACATATTCTTTTTCATGGATTTCAGTAATGTTATTATTTTCCGATTTTTTATTTTTTTCAAATTCAATTTTAGCTGTTTCAAACAGTTTAAAATAATGTTCCTTGTTTTTTTTATCAGGATTAAATACGGCAGAAGTGATGGCTGTTTTCATATCATCAATTGAAAGAAGCATATTCTTTGAATAGACAAGGGAAACGTAATTATCCTTAAGAATATTATCCGAATCCCGGGATAAATTCTGAACATAATATGAACATAAAATTATTAGTGAAAAAATAATCAGAAACAGGAATCCTAAACCCAGTGAAAGTTTTGTTTTAAGTCTCATAGCTCTCCTCATATAAAAAATTAATTTTAAAGCAATAAAAAATTTATCCGGCGTCAGTAGTTTTACATCAATCTATAAAGATCACTGTTGATTCATTTACAATGTCCACATCAAGAACTTTCCATGGCAGGGCAAAGTATTTTGCGTTATTGCAAATTATCGCGCATATTCCGCTTGTAACTTCCCTTACAAGCGGGCTTATGCCGCATCCGCAAAAAATGGCCTCGGCGCACGTAAGCCACTTTATCATAAGTTACTTAGCTTTGTTGCCTATGACGATGCGCGGTTTTGCTTTATTTGCCAGCAAAATTTTAAAAAATAATAATTTTTTTTGTACTTTATTATCAAAAGTATTATTTTTTTAAAATGAAATCAAAAGTATATATTGATACATCCGTGATAGGCGGCTGTTTTGATGATGAATTTTTTGAGGTCTCGAATAAACTCTTTGATGAATTCAAAACAGGTAAAAAAATCGCTGTTATTTCTGATATAACATTGCTTGAATTAAAAGATGCTCCGGAAAATGTTAAACCAAACCGGATGAAATTCCGGAGGAATTAAAAACATTTTCTCTTTTAATGAAGAATAAAAAATTTGATTCCGTTAAAATGATGAGAGATATCCGGGATAAAATATCCGAAAAAACTAATAATTTATCCGATAAAGACTTTATTGAATTATTAAAACGCGAATTCCCTGATATTCAAAAAAAATTAGACTACACGCTTAAAAGAAAAATCTCCTGATCGAATAAATATTTTTATTGTATTTAAACGAATAGTGTTATTTTTAATATATCAACCTTAATTAAGGCAGTAAACTATATGGTAATAAAAAAAGTTTATTAATCTTTACTAAAAGTGATAGAGGAGAATTTTTATGCCGATGAATATATCAATACCCGATAATGTAGTAAATAAATTTAAACAGATCGCACCTGAAAACGTCGATATTGAATCTTTTGTTATTGAGACTGTTTCAAATTATGTGGATGAGCTTAAAGATCGTAAGGAAGACCCGTTTTTTAAGTTCATTACCGACAGAAAAAATCATACGAAAAATAAAGACGGGCTTACGGACATCTCAGTAAATCATGATAAATATCTTTATTGATACTTCCGCTTTTTACGCATCATTCGATCCGAAAGACGCTAATTACCATATTGCTCTGGATTTTTTCCAGGAGATCAGAGAGAACACTCTTTATCGTTTATATGCAGCTAACCTCGTTTTTTATGAGACGATCACTCTGGTGCGTGCCAGGATCGGTATTACTGAATCAATAGCTTTTGGGCAAAACCTTTTCCAGAGTAAAGGCATCCGGAATATTTTTGTAGATCGCGAGCTTGAAGCTAAAGCATTAAACATCTTTAATTCTCATAAAGATAAGGATTACAGCTTCGTCGACTGCGCTTCCTTCTCTGTTATGAAAGAACTCGACATCACAAAAGCTTTTTCTTTCGACAGCCACTTCAAGCAGTTCGGCTTTGAGATGTTGCAACAACTCCTGCTCCCGTTCGCTTCTGCAGCTAATAACTCCCGCCCGTTTGCTCCCGAACGCTGTTACTGTTTACTTCGATTTCGTAACAATTGCTGGGCGGGAAAACAACATTGTTGCTGCTTCGTGCTGTCGTCTGTCTGTGCCTAATTGACAATTTTTTTTGTTCCTGACTGGCAGATATTTCGGCACATGCTACTTACCTTGGATCTCACGTAGAAGAAGTCAGTTTATTTTATATTCCAGAGATTGCGAAGAACATCTTTTACTAATTTTAAATCATTATCGAGGATTTTCCCGATTTTTTTATCTATTAGTTGCTTCTCGAGTACAGCAACCTTGTGCAGCCGGACATAAGAAACAGTTAACAAGCCTGCTTTCTCCCATTCCTTTATTTCAACATCAAAAGAAGAATTCACATATTGACTTGTAATTCTGGCAGCAATTATATCATCATCTCCTGTATCTATTAATATTAAAGCAGGACGTTTTTTTACGTTAACATTATCCGAATACGGAAATCGCTATAAAACAATTTCACCTAATGAGTAGCTATGCATATTTACAGCCTGTCATAAATATCATCTGATTTTGCATAACCGTCAAAAAATTGCTTTGTCGATAATTCCTGCCAATCGGTATCTTCATCCGATTTTTCGGGAACTAAGAAAATAGCCTTTATTGTCTTTTCATGAGGCAGAATATTTTTAAAAGATGAAGTTATTTCTATTTTCCCGTCTTTTGTAATCTTAACTGGTATTTCGTATGCTTTCATTGTTTTTCTCTTAATAATAATTTTCTATTACTACAATATTAGTATAAATTTAAATTTTTTTCAACTGTTATTCTATCTTACAACATATACTTTTTCTAATGACCTGCTTTTCTTCTTGCCTGTTACACGCTGATTCTTTATCAGGCCGCTGTTGCGCATTTACCTCATCCCCCTAACCCGTGCGCAGCCTCCCTGTGGGACTTCTCCCAAAAGGAGAAGGGGGGACTGGCTTATGCTGTTTTATTTATGATTTCTTTAACAACAAATCTTTGTAAGGAATAAAAGCTTCTCCCCCTCTCCTTCGTAAATTTTCCACTAATCATCTTTTGCCCGCAAAACAAACTCCTCAGCATGCCTGTTTTTACGGCACTGCTGGGAGACAGTATGGAAGTGCCGATTCCTCCAAAAAAACGTGGGTTGGTTACCACATAATGATATATACTATCATTAAAAATTAAGGAGGAATCGGCAATGAAAAAAGTAAACTATATTGGACTGGATGTCCACAAAAAAAATATAGTAATGGGAGAATCGCGGGAAATTGGGAAATCATCGATAACTGGAGAATATCCAAACACGGACAGCGGGATAAAAAAGCTTCTTAAAAATCTGAATAAGCTGTCGGAAGAATTTGAAATAAAAATATGTTATGAAGCAGGGCCATGTGGATATGCAATAATGAGAATATTAGAAAAAAATAATTTTCATTGTGATGTTATTGCACCGTCATTAATTCCGGTTAGAGTCGGGATTAAAGTAAAGACGGACAAAAAAGATGCTATGAAATTGGCGAGGCTTTACAGAGCAGGCGAACTGAGTTTTATAACAGTACCTGATGAGAACAAAGAACCGGTACGCGATTTAGTCAGATGCAGAGATGACATAATGACTGATTTAAAGAGAGCAAAGCAGAGATTGAATCATTTTTTAATACGGCATGGATTTAATTAGACAGGTTCAAACTGGACGGAAACTCATCACAAATGGATACAGGGGATAAAATTTGATAACGTGAATCTGAATTATACCCTGTCACATTATTCAAATGAGATAGAATTTTTAACAATGCAAATTGGAGATATAGATAAAAAGATAGGAGAAATAGCATTAACGGAAGAGTACAAGGAAAAGGTTAATGCGCTTTGTGCATTCCGAGGCATCGGAACCCTTACGGCAATGATAATAATATCGGAGGTAGTGGATTTTAGCAGATTTACAAGTCCGAGAGAACTCATGGCCTATTTAGGAATGGTACCGCGTGAATATTCCAGCGGACAGACAGTGAGAAAAGGATCTATTACAAAATGCGGCAATAAAAGGGTAAGACGGGCTTTAGTTGAGGCTGCTCATCATTACAGACATAAACCGATTATTAGTGCAAAGATGAAAAAGGATTTAGAAAATACATCAGCAGAACTTCGTATAGCGCCAATAAAAGCATTAAAAAGATTAAATAAACGGTATTATCATTTAATTTTCAATGGAAAGAAAACGCAAACAACAGTAGTTGCAATAGGTAGAGAGCTGATTGGGTTTATCTGGTATAATATGGTTTTAACAGAAAGAGGTTTTAAAAATATTGATAAAGTAGTTATAGCCGAATTTTAATATTATGAATGTTTTTTAAATTCAATTTGATATCAATGAGGTAAAGACCTTTTGATATAGTGAGGAGAAAATCAAGTAAAGAGAAATAAGTACGGATGGGAAATTCTAGTGCCCTCTCGGTGGCATGAGCTCTAAAAACTCTAACCCACGTCAATGGAGAGATAGACAGTCCCGGACGAATCATTGTCATGTGGTATCCAACCCACGTATATCAGATTGATTCATCGTCGAAGTAACTTGTTTCTTTTTGCTTGACAGGCACTTCCATATCAGAGGGTTTACTATGTTAGTAGTGAGTTGACAAAATAAGGATAAAGGCCACCTTCTTTAAGAGTTTTAAGTTGCGAAGTTAAAAAACAAAGGAGGCAGCCTTTATGGATAGAAGGATAAGTGAGAACGTATTAAAAGATCAAGAAATTTTTGTAGGACTTGAGGATTCAAAACTAAGCTGGAAATTATGTGTAAGGAGCGGAGGCATAATAGTACACGAGACAAGTATGCCGGCAAAATATGATATATTACGCGGATATTTTCAGAATAAGTTTCCTGGCTGTAAGATAAAAGTAATATACGAAGCCGGATTTAGAGGATTTGGACTTCACGACAAATTAGAGACGGACGGATGGGATTGCATTGTGACGCCGCCTCATACGGTAACGGAGGAAAAGTGCCAAAGCCAAAAGAATGACAGGATCGACAGCAGGAGACTTGCAAAGAATCTTGAGAATAAAGATTACGGAAGTTGTAATATACCTGAGAAAGAACTGCGAGAAAATAGACAGATATCCCGTATGTATGAGCAGATAAAAAAAGATATAATAAGAGAAAATAACAGGATACGCAGACTATTAGAATTTCATGGACTAGATGAAGATTTGAAATCAGGGGTATGGAATCAAAGCGATTATAAATTATTAAAAGAAAATCTTGATAGGATGAAATTATCACCATCAATATACTTTTCCTTAAAAGTATTGCTGGATAAGCTTTTCTATTTATGGGAAACAAGAAAGACAGTAATAAAACAATTAAGAGAATTGGCAAAAAGTGAGAAATATAGAAAAAATACGAACTTATTAAAAAGTGTCCCGGGCATAGGACCATTAACAGCAATAAGGCTTGTGTTGGAATGGGGAGATTTAAAACGATTTAAAAGGAAAGAGGAATTTTCAAAGTTTCTAGGATTGATACCAAGGGAATACTCGTCTGGGAATACTGATCACAAAGGACATATTACCAAACAAGGGACACGTAGTGTTCGTGGCTGGCTTATAGAATGTTCATGGGTTGCAATAAGGCATGATCCGGCGTTATTAGATAAATTTAACAGAGTAGTTAAGAACTGTGGCAGTAAAAAGAAAGCCATTGTTGCTGTAGCCAGAAAGCTGGCATTAAGGATAAGAGCAGTTCTTCTTTCTCGTGAAGAATATATAATTGGT
>JAZDKB010000019.1:0-424217 GCA_043803405.1 Spirochaetota bacterium
AGACTGGCAAATCATATAAAGATTTAGGTGCAGATTATTACGAAAAGATGTATAAAGAGCGTGTATTGAGAAATTTTAAACAAAAGGCAGCTTCGTTGGGATTTTCGCTGGTGCCTTTACAGATTTAGTTTCTCAGAAGAAGGTTTTATTTATCCTATTAATTAAATTGATTTTACTTGTTTAATTTATGTTTTAAGTGATATAATAAATCGTCCGAAAAATAAAAAGTAAAGTAATTTATTTCTTTTACAGAATCCAGATTAACTAATTTTAATAAAAAACGTGAGTATACAACTGCGCAAAGGCTTTGGAAGGGAATTAAGCATTATTTATTCACAGCAGTTGAATTTTATTAAAACATAATGCGATGTGCTAGATAAAAGAGTGCACATGGCATTAAAAAATAAATAAATTTAATGAAAAAATTTAGAAATATAATTTCTATTATTCTTCCTGTCATTTTAATAATAACAATCCAGACCAGGGATTTGTTTCCCGATTTTATTTTAGATGAAGAAGAAAAGCCCGCCGAGGAGAGAAAGCCGGCAGGGGAAAAAGAAAAATATTCCAAGTACATTGCGAAAAATATAAGAACAGAAATAATTCCGGACATTAAAGGGGCAGTAAGGATTACATGGGATTTTCATAAGGAGTCGGATGATGATTATATAGTAGGCAGATCCATGATTGTGCCGGATACTGTAGAGAAGGCATTAAAGGCTGTCTCTATCAAGTTGGTCCCATCGGGCGCGAAAGGGGATGTTATTGATTCGAATTTAAAAGCAGGCGCTTATTACTATTGCATACTTGCTAAATCCAGAATAATGGATAAAGCAATAGAACTTCATGCAGGCCAGAATTATACAATTATCCCGGCAATTATTGAAGCAGAGCCTGTTCGCGAGACTCTTAAATCTCTGCCGCAGCAAATATCGCTTATCTATGCCAGGATTGTCAATAATTCACAGGTTAGAATAACATGGAGAGGCATAGAAACCCGCGGCATCGTGTACACTGTTTACCGCGGCAATGCTGCGCTGGATTCGCCGTCAAAATTAGCGCAGGCGGAAAAACTCGGCGTAATTACAGACAGTAAAGAAAGCTTTATCGACAATAAAATTACAAAAAGCGGGACTTATTTTTATGCAATAACAACAAAAGACATTACAGGCGGTGAAGATTTGAATTTGATCCCGGATCAAAGCTTTACTATAACAGGTATTTTTGTTTCCCTTGAAATCCCCTCTCCGGTAAATTATATTTTTGCGGTGCCTACTGATAACGGCGTAAGAATCAGCTGGAACAAGACAAGTTCAGGCGTAGCTGAATATTTAGTATACAGATATTCAAACACTATTTCGGATTCGGACAGAATCAGTCTTGCTTCATTTTTGGGAAAAGTTCCGGCAAATGATACTGTCTATTTTGACAGGAATCCTGGCGAAGGTAATTTTTATTATGCCGTACTTACAAGATTTTTAAACGGGAAAGTATTGAATGATCTTGTAAAAGGCGAAAATTATACAGTTGATCCTGTCGTGATCGGAAGCGAGATAAAAATAGTATCTCTTGATGCAGGCTCCTTTGCTAACAATATAGAGCTGACCTGGAAAATAAGCGGTAATCTGGGAACTAAAAATTATAAAATTTTCCGTAAAAAGAGCGCAATTACAAGCCCGGACGATTTAGAGGACGCGGAAATCGCTGCGTATGTGAATATATATGATTCAAAATATATCGATAAAAATCTGGGAACCGGCAGGTATTATTACGCGATTGTTCCCAAGTCAGTTGACAGCAGCAAAGATTTTTCGCTTGCATCCGGAATTAATGTTACCGAAGCAGTTATCGAAAAAAAATCTCAGGCAATTATAAATTCAGAACTGCCGCAGCAAATAAAGCCCGAAGCAAAGGCAACGTTGCCGACAATTATTCCTCAGCAGGTGCTTCCGGAAAAAAAATATCCGGTAAAAACAAGCGCTTCAAAAATTGATTCCATATTACAGGATTATTTTTTTACAGGAAAGTACTATTACGCATTGGTGGAACTTCATAATTATATAAAAAAAACAGATAACCGTAATGATACAGCCAAGGCAAAATTTTTTATCGGCAGAACTCTTATTGAACTTAATAATTATGAAGAAGCAGTAAAGTATTTAATACTTAAGGATGTAAATGAACAATATCCTAAAGCAGCAAAATTCTGGAGGGAATACGCCATTTCAAAAATATCGGATGATGGAAATTATATTATAAATGATAATTTAAGATGATTTATTTTATTTAGTTTTTTGCCGATAGATAGATAGAATATCAGGAGTTTATTATGAAACTTAAAACAATTATTACAGGAATTATTCTTATTATTTTGGGATTGGGCATTTATATTTATTACGATTTTTATTTTAAGCCGGATAAAGCAGCTAAGGAATTGCTGCTCGATGGCGAGCTGATTTATGAGCGAGGGGACAAGGCCTCGATTAATAGCTCCATAGACGCTTTCAAGAAAATAATCATAATTCATCCTGATTCAAAATATGTTCCTCTGGCATGGTACAATATTGCCAGATGCTATGAGAAACTCGGCCTGCACGATCTTGCATATCGTAAATATATTTATCTTATTAAAAATAATAATGAAAATGTCAGCAGCGGATTAAAAAAAGAAATATCTATACGGCTGGCGCATATAAACATGCTTAAACAATATTCAGAAGAAGCGGTCAGCCAGTTATATGGCCTTTTAAATACGAATTTTAATAAGGAGTTCAGGAGCAGGATATACACCGAATTAGGTTACATTTATTTAAAACAAAAGGATTATAATAAAGCAAAAAGAATGTTCGACATTTCTTTGACTGAATACGGCAGCAATGAAGACGCGATTATCGGACAGGCCAGATCCATGAAATGGATGGGGAAAGATAATGATGCGTATGATTTATATGAACATTTCCTTAAGTATTATGGTGCCGTAAGTCAATATACTTATGACGTAAAGAAATCCTATAAAGATCAGGCTTATGCCAGCGGGTTGAATGCTTTCAGGAATAAACGATACGATTCCGGCATTTCATTTTTTAACAGAATACTGACTAATTTTCCAAATGATAAAATCAGTGAAAATGCTCTTTACTGGACAGGCGAATCATATTATGGGACAGGACAATTCGATAAGGCTATTTCATATTTCAACAGGGTCCTTTCCAACGGATTTTATCACAAAGATGAAGATGCAAGAATTAAAAAAGGCTATGCTTATTTTATAAGCAAAAGATTCGACCTGGCAGCAAGAGAATTCCAGGTGTATCTCGAACAATATCCTCACGGCAGATATGTGCTCATTGCAAAAAACTGGAAAGAAATGAGCACCAAGGAGCTTTTGATCCGGATACAGACAAAAAAATTGCCTGAAACAAAAGATATGCCCAGGATAAAAGAAGAACAGATAAAAGAAACGCCGAAAAAAGAAAATGACGGGCTTGAAGAGGATACAGGCGCCGATAAAGCGGAAAAGGATGAAGAGATTGCAGGCGAATACTACAAAGATACTTTGAACGGGGAAAAAATCCGACTTGAAAATGTCGCCGAGTTATAGTTTTTAATATTGAAAAATATTTTGGATTTTATAATCAAAGGGAACCATAGCGGTTCCCTTTGTTATTTATTCAGCTAAGTCTAAAAAGTTGTTGAAATAATCCATTAAACAGTAATTCTAATCTTCCTGTAAATCTTTTAATAAAATTTATTAAACCAGAATGCGATGAAAATACTCCATACTGCAGACATACATTTGCGCGAAGATAATATTGAAAGGTGGAACGCGCTTTCCGGCATTGTTACTCTTGCTAAAAAAGAAAGAATAAACGCTATGGTAATAAGTGGCGACCTTTTTGATGCCGATATTGATGCGTTTAGGCTTAAAGCCAGGGTGCGGGAACTCTTTTCGGATGCTCCATTTGATATAATCGTTATTCCGGGTAATCACGATGCCAAATCGTTCGAAGATAAAGCCTTTTTCGGCTCAAGGGTAAAAGTTCTAAGGTCAGTTGAAGATACCTACGAAGCAGGTAATGTCATTATTTCAGGTATACCTTTCAAAAATATTAATGAACAGGAAATTTTTTCAATACTCCATAACATTTCAGGAAGATTAAGCAGGGATAAGTGTAATATTCTCTTGTATCACGGCGAGTTGCTGGACGCTTATTACTCAAGGCACGATTTCGGAGATGAGGGTGATTACAGATACATGCCTGTAAGACTTGATTTTTTCAAGGATTTGAAATTTGACTATGTTTTAGCCGGGCACTTCCATACAAACTTTAATGCTATGGAATTTGACAAGCTTAACGGGATCGGGTATTTTGTTATCCCTGGCTCGCCGGTTTCGGTCACAAAAAGAGAGACCGGAAAAAGAAAGGTGAATATTTTTAATACAGGGGAAAGCCCAGGGGAAGTATTTGTCGATTCTTTTTATTATGAAGCAGTTAAAATTGTTCTTGATCCATTTGTAGAGGACGACCCTGTAACTGTGATAAAAAAAACGCTGGATAAAGCGGATGCGCAGGCAAGGATTTTACTTTCCATTGAGGGCTATATTAACAGTTCGAAACACGGGATAAACGAAACAAAATTACATGAAGAACTGGAATTACTAAGTAATATAAAAAAAATAAATGAAGTGAACTTCAGAGCAATAGATATGAGCAGAATTCTGGAGGATGATGTATTCAAGGCTTTTGATGCAAAACTGAAATCCCCTGCTTTCTCTTCTCTCCCTTTTTCAGAGAAAGCAGCTATGAGGGAATATTTCCTGAGGGCAATGATGGAGTCTTTCGTATGAAGATTACTGAATTTTCGATCGACAGATACGGCCCGCTCTCCGGTACAGGAGTAATCAAGCCGGGCGCATTCAATCTTTTCTTCGGCAAAAATGAGAACGGTAAAACACTGACTATCGATGCGCTTATTAAATTCCTTCTGGGAAAAAAGGCAAAGGATTTCAAGACGGAAAGAGTCGATTTTTTTCCTGAGGGTTATTTAAAAGTCGAGATAAATGAAAACTCTCCGGAAAGGAAAGAAAGGACTTTACCCGGCGACGGAGATCTACCGAAAATTACAAAGACGCTGTCGTCTTCCCTTACCTCATCCGACTGCAGGAACATATTTATAATCAGAAACAGCGATCTGTCGCTCGCCGGAGAGACTGAATATTATACCGGGATCACAGAAAGGCTTGTCGGACTCCGCTCTTCCGATCTTAAAAAAATAAAAAAGAATCTGCTGGAAATCGGTAAACTCACTCCAGCCATGGATTACAGCAACGATGAGAAATCATTACGCTTAAAGCAAAGAATAAAAAAAGCGGAAATATTAATAAAATCAATTGAAGACGCAAAGAGTGAGCTGATAAAAGAAGGATACAAGGAGATTGAAGTAAGATATTTTAGAAAAACGAGGGATATTGCCGGCATTAGCGATATGATAGTTCTTTATGAAGATGCAAGAAAACGATCATTGCTGGAAAAAACAGTTGAGCTTTCAAACGCGATTGAAAAAACTATCAGCTCTTTAAAGGACATGGAACCCTTCAGGGATGAGTATCTCGAACACTGGCAGGAATCCGAAAGGGAAATCAAGCGAAGCGAAAGAGAATTAATCGAACTTAGCGACAAAGCCGGAAAAATAAAAAATTCCATATCAGCTATTGAGGAACAGCTTATAGAATTAAGACAAAATATCGAACTAATGAGCAATAAAAAAAAATATATTGATGACGGGAAATCAAATCTGCAGGGATTAAAAAACTCTTTATCCCAGGCAAATCCGGACATTTCACTTTTAGCTCTCCTTAAAAGATTATCGGTTTTTTCCTCAATTATTACTATTGCGGTAGTTCTTTCCTGGTTTTACAGCCCGTCCGTATATTTATACAGCGCTGGCATTTTATCGCTTCTAGTAAGTATAATATTATGGATTTACGAAATAAGCCTCAATCTGAAAAAGCGAAAAACTCTGAGAGAATTCGGAAGAATAAAGTTAGTTCTGGCTGAACAAAGAATCGGCGGGAATTCTGTTGAGGAAATTCTTAGCTCCATTGGAAAATTTGACGAGGATTATACAAAATTAATAAAAAGGAACAGTCAATACGAATCCGATTTAACTGCTCTGCGGAGACATTTGCTGGAAACGGAAAATAATATTCAGGCACATAAAAATGTTATTGATGATTACGAAAAAAAACTGTTATCGATAAAAACAAAGACCGGATTTAAAACATTGCAGGAATACAGCGAAATCCTCAAAATGAAACGGGGGAAGGAAAAAGAAAGAGACGGTATTGCAAATAAACTGGAAGGCATGCTTGGCATTCATGCGAAAAGCACGGGAGAAATACTGAGCCTCGTAAGAGTTAAAATTAATGAACTGGAGATTTATAAAGAAAAAGGAAAAGGAACCGTATATAATGAAAAGGTGTACGATGATCTGGTCGGTAAAAAGAAAGCGGCAGAAGACAGCCTGAAAAATATGAGGGATAATATTTCGCGCTTTGAAAATTTTACGGCAAGGATAGAGCCGGAAGCAAATGATATTTTTATTGAAGACGAAGAAAAAATATACTGTAAAACACTTGTTGATCTTGAGGAAGTTTTAAATCGTTTAAAAAATTTTATTGAAGAAAACGACAAAAAAAGAAATGCAATAATACACACTGTACAAATAATAGATGAAATTGAAAATGATGAAAGTAAAAGAGTACTTGAATTATTTGATGACAACCTATCGGCATTGTTTGATGAAATAACAAACGGATATTATAAAGAAGTTATATTTGATAAAGAAGACGGTTTAATTAAAGTTAAACACAGCAATGGCGGGCTTGTTGACGCGTGGAAGCTGTCCGGCGGAGCATATGACCAGCTGTATCTTACAATCAGACTGGCGCTGGGAGATAAATTGCTAAAACCGGAAAAGGGATTTTTTATTATGGATGATCCTTTCATAAAATCCGATATGTATAGAATTGAGAGACAAATGAATCTTCTGAAAAAAATATGCAATTCCGGCTGGCAGGTGCTGTATTTTAGTTGCAAGAATGAGATAAAAGATATACTTTCCAGTGATATTAAAAATAAAAATATTAATTTTTTTGATATCAGTTGGGTGAATAATTAGTCCTATAACAGGGCGAATTTTCACTGTACTTTTGCAGAATCAAATTTATTGTAATTCATTTAAGCGAGGATAATTATGTTCAGTAAATATTTCGATAAACTTGAAAAGAATCTTATTAAAAAATCAAAGACGGAAAAAAAAGGAGAAGTAAAGAGCGAAAAATCAACTGGAAAAAAGAAAGAAAAAGAAGCTGTTGATCTTGATGCGTTAAAGGAAACATTGAGTAAAATTATCCCGTCCCAGCTTGCCGTTGACTCGGTAAAAATGATTGATCCGAGCGGATATTCGCCTGAAAATGTGGATTTAATCGCTTATAAGGAATTGTTTAAAGACATAATTAATTTAATGGGAGGTTTTATCCCATGCGAGCTTGTATACAGCACTTATCATGTAACCCCTGTTTTGAACAAAGAGACTTTAAACGAAGTAATCAGAAGAATTGTGCAGGCAAAAAAAATTAACCGCTTCACCGATCGGGAAGATAAACCTGCACTGATTCCTGCATTTGCAATAGCTTATGATTCCGACTTAAAACTGGCAGATTTAAAATCTGTATTGATAGATAATTACATGTCTATGAGCATAGATCCGGCATCGGAAGTTGATATAATTGTAATTTTGAATAAAGGCCTGATAATCAAGAACTGGAGAGATAAGAGAAGTTTTATAGCTCTTGAAACAGGCAAAGATACCTTCATGTGGTTTTTTATATTAATGAACGAATATCTGGATGTTAACAAGGATAATGAATTCGATTTAAGAAATTATGTTAAACATGGCGAGAAATATAACGAATATTAATAAATAAATTCCGGAAGATATTATGGATAAAAACAGAAGAATAATTTTTACAATACTGGCGCTTGTTCTCGTTTCATGCATACTGGCTGTTATAGACATTAGTCTTAATATTAAAACTACTGAGCAGAAGGAAATCAGGCTGCCTGTTCCCGAATTTGGCCCCGGAGTCGGCGTAATTAAAGTATATGGCCCGATCAGCATATCGGGCTCCGGCGGAAGCCCTATCGGCATGGGAGCAAGCGGAGCAGATGCAATAGTAAAAAAACTGTCGAAACTTGGTGAAGATGGCAGAATAAAAGCCGTTGTCTTAAGGATAAATACTCCGGGAGGCACAATCGCTGCAGTGCAGGAAATATTCGGCAAACTGATGGAGTTACGAAAGCAGAACATTATACTTGTAGCCTCAATGGGAGATGTTGCTGCATCGGGAGGCTATTACATAGCCTCGGCGTGCAATTATATTGTTGCGAATCAGGGTACAATTACAGGATCAATCGGTGTTATCGCCGCAGCGCCCAATATAAGAGGACTTTTTGACAAATTAGGAATAAAAATGAACGTCATTAAAAGCGGCAAGTATAAGGATATTCTGTCGAGCTTTCGGGAATTAAATCCTGACGAAAGGGATTTGTTGCAGGAGATGATCGATTCATCTTACATGAAATTTTTAAAGGATGTATCTCTCGGAAGAAATACACCGATTTCCGATATAAAACCTTATGCGGATGGTCGGGTATTTAACGGAGAAACAGCCCTGAAATATAAGCTTATAGACGGTATCGGGACTTATCAGGACGCTATTGATAAAGCGAAAAGCCTGGCAAAACTCCCGAAAGATGCTCCTGTTTACGATCAGACAGGAAGTCCTTTTGAACAAATATTAATGTCAATAGAAGGAGCATTGGGTAAAAAATCGTTTGAAGATACGCTTAAGCAAAAAAATTATTCAATGATAGAGTATAGTATTGAGCCATGATGGAATATATTAAATCGTTAAAATGGATCGATTATTTTTACTTCTGCATTTTTGAACCAAGAAGACTGGTAAATCTTATCGGCAGAAAGGAAGGCAGCCCTTTTCTTATGGGACTGGTTATCGTATTTATTGTGTCTCTCTTCGAGATAATTTCTTTTTCAATGCTTGGTTCGGAGACTAGATTTTTTTATTATAAAATTACTTACGGCTGGGTATTTGTATTTCTAATTTTTATTTTAGAGATAATTGTTCTTTCTTCTTTGATGGATTTGTTTTGTCAATTCCGGGCGCATCCTGGAAGCATAATGCTTATAATAAATTTAGTAACATTCTCTTTTTTCCCGCTATTCTTTATTTTACCTGTAGTTATTATCTTTACGACAATAAATTTTGTTCCTGTCTTTTTTTATATGTTCTTTACTGTATTACTTCATAGCTGGCAGGCAATGATTATTATTCAGGGTATATCCGAAATCCATCAAATCAGTTTTGGCGAATCGCTGGTAACATTTTTACTGCCGTTTATTTTTGTAGGCTTAATACTGTTTTTTTTATTGATACTTTTTTTTATAAACTTGGTAGGGTTTATTTCAGCTTTCTGAGCTGCTTCCGTTTTGCTATCCTTTTGTAATTGCTGAATAAGAGTAACTTTGCTGCGAAATAGTTTCTGCTGATTCAATGCAGTTAAAAGAGTTTTAACTGCATTGAATGCAATAATATTTTAGACCGCCTTTTTAACTATTTTGTTCGATCTTATACATCTTGTGCAGATATATTTTTTTACACTGCGGCCATTTTCAATAGTTCTGACTTTTTTAATATTAGGTCTCCATATTTTCTGTGTTTTTCTATTTGAATGGCTTACACTATGCCCGAACTGAACCGCCTTGCCGCAAATTTCACATTTTGCCATATACTTCTCCGAATAATATTAATTACAATAGGATTTTTTTAGAGACACCAATTTCAATTTATCTGTTGTAATATTGCAACAATTTTATGTTTTTTTAACAAATTTTCTATAAAAAGTATGAAAAAATATTTCCGGTTAAAAAAGTTATTTCAGCTTGGGCTAATCCGATTTTTCTGCAAGTTCCGGTTTAGCGGGCTGTTCCTGATTTTCACTGGATTCCGGTTTTGAGGCCGGGATAGAATCAAGGAATTCATCGTAATTAACTTCGCTTAAAGCATCAATCTCTTCAACTGAACATCCGATCATAATTACATTATTTTCCAGTAATGTTATATTCCTGACCATCGCCATTACTGAGGCTGTTTTTTTTTGCGGAAACAGGATATCGAGATAAATAAGGTTATTGACTTTAAAATACCTTATATATTTTCTTTCTTTAAAAACAATACCTATCCCTTTTTTGGAAATGTTGGATACGATGAGTTTTTCATCGGATTTGGGGAAAACTTTTTCTTTTATAAGCAATTCTTCTATGGTCATTGCGATTTTTTTCGCAATTAAAAGATTTGAGCTTGTCAATATGTTGGTATTATTAACCTGAATATAACCGTAGGGCATTTTCTGTTTATAAAGCAGCGGCACCGATATTTCGGAAATATATTCCTTTTTGCCCTGCAGAAAATGGTCTTTTGCGTATATTGTATTAATATAGAAGTTACGGTTCTCTGTTTCAGTATTTCCGGATTCGCTGGTGTTTATTTGCGGTATAAAAATAGGTTTTTTATTTTTTAAAAAATACTGCATTCTGCTGTCGTTTTTACTTTCATTACAGAAAAAAATTTTTGAATGATTAAAGGCTTCGGATGTTTCTTTCTGAATATATTCTTTTATACGTCCTATTTTTTTTGTTTCCATTGAAAGTGAATTTTCAATAATCGAATAGGATATCAGATTGGCAACAAAAATAATATTTTTACTTCCTCCTGTATCCATCGAATCCATAGCTTTGCGGTTCTCCACTCTTGCCTTGGAAATGATCTGGAATTTTTCTATTGTAAATAAAAAAACATCGTCACCCTGCTTCTCATTGAACTTCGCAAGAGCATGGATTCTGAAGTTTTCCTTCCATGAAAAAATAAGACAGTTGCCGGTAATACTCTTTACGAATGCTATTCTAAAAGCGGCAACATTATCTGAATATCCCATGAAATTTATTCTTAAATCTGCAGTCTTTGTCTTTAAAAAAACATTGGCATTTGTAAAAAATTTTGCCAGAATTTTTTCAAAGCTGTTCCTGTCGGTAATTGTTTTTATCTGGTCTGTCATTTGATTTTGCCCTTGCAGTATTATAGCAAAACTTCAGTTTTAATCAATGTAAAAAATATCAGGCATCAGTTATTTTTAATATCGTTTTTTATAGCACCGTCAACCAGGGTAATTGTTCTGCCGGTTCTTTCCGCAATGGTTTTATCGTGAGTAACTATTATAATTGTCTTATTATTTTCGCTTACAAGTTTTAAAAGAGTATCCATAAGCAGATTTGAATTGAAAGTATCCAGGTTGCCTGTAGGTTCATCAGCTAAAATAACGCTGGGATTGCCGACAAGCGCCCTTGCAACAGCAATTCTCTGGCACTCGCCGCCGGAAAGTTCGCTGGGTTTGTGATCGGCTCTGTTTACCAGATCGAAACGTTCCAGCGCTTCCAGCGCATGTTCCCTTGCTTTTGCTTTTTTCATCCTTCTGATTAAAAGCGGGATCATAACATTTTCGACTGAAGAAAATTCATTCAGTAGATTATGCATCTGAAAAATAAAGCCGATATGCTGATTTCTGAAACCGGCAAGATCCTCTATGCTGAAATTTGTAATGTCATTCCCCAATATTTCAACTCTGCCGGACTGAAAAAAATCAAGGCAGCCGATCATGTTTAATAACGTGGATTTACCTGCTCCGGATGGACCTACAACTGAAACAACTTCACCTTCATTTATGGTTAATGAAATTTTATCCAGTACCCTGAGAGCATTCCGGCCGTAACCGTATACCTTTTCAAGTTCTTCAACAACAATAGAGTTCCTCATCAATTGCCCTCGCTTTTATTCGTATCTGATCGTTTCAATCGGCTGCAACTTTGACGCATGCCATGACGGGAAAATGGCAGCTACTGTGGAAAAAAAGACAGTGATTATCGTAATAGTTACAACGAACTCAGGGCTTATTTCCGTTGGTATTGAATCAAGATAGTAAACGTTCTTTGGAACCAGCGAGACTCTTTCGTAAAATCCTATTTTGAATAAATAATATATCATGGACATGGTATTGTTTATTACTTTTTCTATCCATTCAACTATTGCCTCAAGGTTGATTGAAGCTGCAAGGCCAAGGACAACCCCCATGCAGGAACCGATAAGCCCAATTAAAAATCCTTCAAGAACAAATATGGTCATAATGGATTTTTGTTTCGCACCCATGGATTTAAGTATGCCGATAGACTTTCTTTTTTCCGCGACCACCATTACTAAAGTTCCCATAATGGTAAACAGGGCAGAAAAAATAACAAGGAAAAGTATAATTGTCATAATTAATTTTTCTAAACGAAGAGCGTAAAAAAAGTTCTGGTTTTTTTCTTCGGCTGTGCGTGTCTGATATTTATAACCTGTCGCGGCCTGAACTTTGTCGGCCATATAGTCCATTTTATATAAGTCGTATATCTTTGCACCGACACCGGAAGCCGTGTCGCCTATCTCGTAAAGATTTTGAGCGGATTTAAGCGACATTACAACCAGGCTGGTGTCAAATTCGTAGTAATGGGTTTTAAACAATCCTATAACTGTGAATATGCCTTTCCCGGCTTCCATGCCCGTAGCTGCCGTTACCTTTCCTTTCGGCACAAAAAGCTCAATTCTGTTCCCGATAGAGATATTATTGTTAAGAGCCATTTCAGAACCTATAAATACTTCATTGGTTCCCGTGAAATTTTTTTTGCCTTCCGTAACGAATTTTGCGACTTCTTCGGGAAGATTCTTTTCAATGCCAATCCCTCTTACGGCAATAGGAGCCAGATTATCACTGAATCTGAATATGGCCTGGCCTTCAATATATGGTTCTGCGGATTTAATCCCTTTTATGGACTCTATTTCTTTTTTCAGGCTAATATAATTCTTTATGGTTTTATCTCTTGAAATGGGATGATTTATAACTGAGATGTGAGATCCGACATCCAGAATTTTATCCTTTATGGCACTTTGAAAACCATTCATAACCGATATTACAATTATTAAAATAAATACTCCGATGAACACGATCATAATTGATAAAACAGTATTGAAGGATACTATTCCCTGGCTTTTTTTTGCTTTTAAATATCTGAACCCTATGAATAATTCGTATAAACTCATTATCTTCCTTTAAATTTATTCATAATATATTTTTTAACTCTATCTTTATAAATTACTCATTTTAGCTGACTTTTCTGTAATATTATTGTTAAATTAAAAATAAATTTCATAATAATCATCAATTTTAAGGCGGCAGGATGCCGCCGTAAGGTTTTATAAACCGGTATCAGGTTTGGGCTTTGTGTACACGCCAAGATAATATGGCTCTGAAATATCGTAACTATCGTTCATGTGCAAAAAGCTGATCAATTCATCCTTATGCAAATTAATAAATTGATATGCATTATCTTTGGAATTAGAAGTAAAAATATTTTGAAAATAGTCGATCATAGACTGTAAATTGTTATTAAAAACCAGCTGCATATTCTTAACGAGCTTGAATTCTTTTAATCCCATAAAAGTATTAATATCATCGGATATATAATAGTCGTTATGCAAAGGGAAAATTAATTTTATGAATTCATCGTAAACGCCTTCAATGTCGTTATTATTCAGCACTACGCTGGCGAAAAAAAAGATACCGTCAAATTGTAAAGCGCGCTTGAATTCGTTTATGCACTTGCCCGAATCAAAAAAATCCAGATAGTCTACGCATATTAAAAGATCGGCAGCATAATAATCTACAGGAAAATCGTGAAAATCGCCATTAATAAAATTTAACTTTTGCATGTCGCAATCTTTCCCTTTTGCCTGAATAAACTCCTTAATTGCTGAAAAAGAGGGCTCAACTACAACAGTATATGCTTTAAATTTATTTACTATATCGAGTAAAATGTCTCCATGTCCGATGCCGGCTTTTATTATTACTTTTGGATTATATGTGTTGATAACGTCGGACAGCCTCTCCCTGACAGCTTCCGATCTCTTTTGCGGCTCGATTAAAAAATTATTTTTTAGATCATTTTCAATGAAATTTTGCACCTGCTTCAATCTATTCATATTTAACTCCCATGAAGTTTCTATAAACAATTATACCGGAAGAAAACAACAATATTGAAGATATATCATGCAACCGGCGATGCAAATCAGCAACAACTTTTCTGCATATATAATTTTATTTTAATTTTTCATTTGAAGGAGGGATTTTCAAAAGCTGGTTTATGTGGTCTTTTATTTCCCTGGAATCCGGAAGTTTTTCAAGTGCCTTTTTGAGGAATCTTTTTGCCGTATCGAGCTGGCCTTTTTTCATTTGAAGGCATCCCATTGTATCAAGATATGCAGGGTTATCGGGATTATGTCTGAGCGCATTTCTGGCGTATAAAAGAGCATCGTTCAGATTGCCGTTATTTGCCGACATTATATATGCAGCCGAATTATAGGCGTTTGAGTTGTCTTTATCGATTTCGATAATCATTTTATAAACTGCAAGCGCTTCGTCCGGCTTGTTTTCTTTCTCCAGGATGAATCCGAGCATATTCAGCAGAGTAGTATCGGTTTTTGAAATCTTTAATCCGTCATTAATATTTTTTTTTGCCTGCGGAATATCATCTGCCATGATTAAAGAATATGAAAGCATTTTTATTACTGCCAGTACATCGATAAATGTCAGCGGCAGATCCCGGACTTTTGTTAAATATGTAGCCGCGGTGTGATACAATTCTAGTCTGCAATAACAGATACCAAGGTTGTATAATATTTCCGGATTTTCTTTATCGAGAACAAGCGCTGCGCTGAGTTTTTCTATAGCGCTATCGTAATCTTTGCCGGAGATTTTTTTAACGGCAGAATTTAAAAATATTTTAATTCTTTCATTGAGGTCGGTTGCGGACATATAATCCCAAAGCTCAGTCGAGCTTAATTGAATTTTTATTTGTTATTTTATTTAAAAAATTATAATCAGTACAATCCAACGCCAGCGGCGTAATTGTAATATATCCTTTTTCAAGTTCTGTTATATCGGAAATATCGTTGTGTATGGATCCGATACCGTGATTATACTCCAGATGAATTTCTTCGTCTTTTCTGCCGGTTACTTTGTAATAATCGTTATATTTCCTTTTCCCCAGTGACGAATATTTTACTCCCTGAATTTTATTGCTGGGCAGATCCGGGTAATTGATGTTCAGCAAATAAGATCCGTTGTTTAAAACAACAGTATCCTGAATATAATTAAGCAGAAATCTTGAAGCGTCAACAAAATATTCCGATTCTCCTTTTCGGTTAAGCGAGATCGCAATACCCGATATTCCGTACACATGTGCAACCCGCGCTCCGCCCACTGTGCCCGAAAAATGAACATCATCTCCCAGGTTGGATCCGTGATTTATGCCGGATATTACCAGATCGACTTTCGGGATAATATCTCCTCTTAGTCCCATGTTAACACAATCAGCAGGGAATCCTGGCACAGCGTATTTATTTTCGGAAATATGAATTACTTTAAAATTATCAATGAAGGAAATGGCGGTGGAACTCCCGCTTTTTTCTTCTGTCGGGGCAATTATAAACACATGATGCTTTTCAGAAAGGATATCGAATAATGTGTTTATGCCTTTTGCGTGGACCCCGTCGTCATTTGTTAATAAGATATTCATTTTATGCTTCTTTTATTTTTTTTTGCATAAACCCTGATATGCGATATGCATCATGTACTGGTCGAGCAAAATAATTGCTGTGAACGCTTCAGCCACAGGCCATATGCGAGACACAATGGTCGGGTCGCGGCGCGTTACCGCGCTAAGTTCGGCGTTTTCAACCGATACCTTGTCTATAGTTTTCTGGGGGCGCGCTATTGTCGGGGTCGGCTTTACTGCAAGGCGGACAACTATGTCCTGGCCTGTTGCAAGGCCGCCTGTGATGCCTCCGCTGTTGTTGCTTCCGAACACAACCCGGCCTTTTTCCGCGCGTATCTGGTCGTTGCATGCGCTTCCGGTCATATCCTTAACCCTGACTCCTGCCCCTACCTCCACTGCTTTCACGGCTCCAATGCTCATCATCCGGCCCAGCTCTCCGTCCAGCTTTTCGAATACAGGTTCGCCCATGCCTGCGGGCACTCCTGTCGCAACGACCTCAACAATGCCGCCGCTGGAATCGCCGTCGTCGCGTATCCTGATTATTGCATCGTACATCGCGTTTGCCGCGTCTATATCCGGGCAGTTAAGGATATGATGTATCCCCTGTTCCGCAAGAGCGTCAATTTCTTTTTTGCTGACCGGCTGGCGCTTGATATCGGGCACCATTTTTTCAATCTCTGCAAGTACAGCGATCTTTTCAAAAAATCTCATACCGGGTTTTATGCGTCCTTCTTTGAATACAAGATTGTAAACCGGGTCTGTTTCAATGCGGAACTGTTTAAAACCGTTTACTATTTTTATGGCTTTTTGATAGTCCATTTCTTTCATGGCTATTCCGGCAGCTTCCTTAACGTAGGAAAATATTTCAATGCCGTTATCCTTAAGAACGCGCCTTGCAATTGCCCCTGCTGCTACAATGGTCGATGTGTAGCGTCCGCTGAAAATGCCTGCGCCTATTGAGTCGTCCCACGATCCGTATTTCTGATACGATGCGTACGAAGCATGTCCCGGGCGCGGTGTGCGGTTTGTGCTTCTGTACTGCTCTATGTGCTCAAAATGCCTGTCCATGTTCGGTATAAGTATAACAAGCGGGGTGCCGTTCGTATATCCTTCGTTCATAAACCCGGCCATAGTGTCGGCGGCATTTACACCGCTGTAAATCACAGGTATGTCTGGCTCACGGCGAGGCGATGACAGTTCCCCCTGCCCGGGTTTTCTCTGAAGGAGTTCCGAGTATATATCCTGCTCTTTGAAATAAAAACCCGGAGGCACTCCCTGTATATGTGTCGTAAGTCCTTCCTGGTACGATCCGCCAGCCACAGCGACCTGAAAAATATTTCCGTATGAACATCCCAGCATTATTTTCTCCTTGATTTATATTGAAGCAAAATAATAGTATTATTGTAAAGAATATTAACTGTTTCTTTAAGTAATAGCATGTAAAGTAGAGAATAATAATTTTTTCAAGTATAAATTATATTATATCCGGATTAATATTAAAAGGGGGATTAGATGACAGATTACTCCAAAGCCGCTTCTGCTAAAACGGAAAAGCCGGAAAATTTTAAGTTTGATTTTATTCCTGCAGGGAACAACGATTTAATAATAGAATGGGTGTATCCCGAATTTCAAAGCATCTGCCCAATATCCCAAAGACATGACCAGGGCACGTTAAAGCTTACATATAAACCAAAGGGAAAGATACTGGAAAGTAAGTCCATGAGAGAGTATTTAAGCGCCTGGCGCAACCTGCGGAGCTGGCAGGAATATGTAACCGAAGAGATAGCCGATGTTTTATTTAAAGCCCTGGACCCGGTCGGCTTAACAGTCGAAATAGAATGGAGCCCGCGCGGAGGCATTTTTGCACGCACTGTATCATCAAAAGGCGGAGATATATAAAATAAAAAAGGGAAACTCGCGTTTCCCTTTTTGTTTGAATCCCCAGCTTCAAAAATAAGGCTTTTAGAAGAAAGCCTTAACACCTAATGCAAATCCTACTCTTTCGCCTGTTACAGTCTCGCCGTTCTTCATACGAACATAAGAAAGGAACACCTCGCCATAAGCAGAAAGGTTCTTGTAAAAATTATATACTGCTCCGCCCTGGAGTTTTAAAGATGTTTCTGTAATATCAGAAGGTTTTGTTTTTTCAATCAATAATCCGGCGCCTGCATAGGGTAAAACCGGAGCTTTTACAAAGCTGAAATAATAATTTGCAAGCGGGCCGAATGAAGTTGTTTTTTCGCTCCCGCCTGTTCTTTTATCATTTTTATAACCTACTTTTCCGCCTATTGCAAGATTATCAATTACGCAATATTGAACTTCGGGCTCATATCCCATAGCTAAAAATGAGAAGTAGGAAGAATTATCAAGATCGCCCATTCCTGTCCAATAAGAGAACAACGGCAAAGTAACTACAATATTGCCTTTTGCAGCCTGATTATTCGCGGCAAATGCCGGAACTGCCAGAAACATAACAAAAACTATAGCTAAAATCTTTTTCATAATATTTACCTCCAAAATTTTATTATTTTTATAAACATAACATGCCAGGGATAATATAAATTTGATAGAAGCTAATGTAAAAATCGAAAAAAATAAAGCAACCATATTTTTATTATTTAAAAAGCAAAATTTCGGAATAGCATTAAAAACAGGATAATTATCGTTTAAATACTATAAAAATATGTAAATTGTGTTTGAAATTATTAAATCATTAACTAAGTATAAGTAAATTTAATTGTTATTTGTAAAAAAATTTTTCAGATTGTTATTTAATTCATTGCTAAAACAACCATGCCATTTTTAATATGGCCGTAAATTCAATTGATTGTATTCTACGATCAACATTTTACCGATTTCCCATCAATAATTAGGTAGGTATATTATGAATGTCATTACAGTTTCAAGGTCTTACGGTTCCGCCGGAACTTCGTTTGCCAGTAAACTTGCCGAGGTAATGGGCTATCGATATGTCGGTGAGGAGCTTGTAAAAAAAATCGATGAGTCTAAGGATGTAAGCGATGTCCTTGCCATGAATTTAGAGGCAGAGACGCCTCCGGATTTCTTCAAAAAAATGAAGGAACTGGTCAGTAACCGGAATTTCTTTAAAGTCGCCCTGGAAACATACGTTTATGAAATGGCGCTGCAGGATAATCTCGTATTCGTGGGAGGCGGCGTACACCTTATTCTTGAAGGTTATCCCTGCCTTTTTTCCGTTCAGATTGTCAGAGGTCTCTCGGACAGGGTACGGGCGGTGGCAGCAGATGAAAAGATCAAGTGTGATGTAGCTCTTGAATTAGTAAAAAAAATAGATAAGCATAAGGTAAATTTCATAAAGCACTACTTTGATAAAGAGCTTTTTGACCCAACCATGTTTCATCTTACAATCAATTCAAGCCGCATGACCCTTGATGATGGCCTGGATATGATTGCAGAATACAGTGAGAAGGCTTTTAAAAGAGCAGATCATAATAATTCGAAGCTATTTCTGACAAAAAGGCTAATCGAAAAAAGGTCACAGCTTATCCTTTTTGCACTTAATTTAACGCATCAGGGCAAAATTAATTTTGAAGCAAAGGACGACGGCAAACTTGTTATCAAAGGCGTAATAGGCGGGAAAAATGATAAAGAGCGCCTGCTTGGTATGCTGTCAAAAGTTCCGGGAGTAACAGGTGTTGAAGATAATCTTACGGTAGGAATCCTTTCCCGCAATCTCTATTGATTTAAATACGGAGGAATTTAGGTGTTAATATTCAGGAATTTTGTACTGGCAATTATGTTTAGCGTGATGCCGACAATGCTTTTTGCATCGTCGGAACACAGTGAAGCTTTTTTTCCGATCTGGTCAGTCGTATTTTTTGCGTTATTAATCCTTTCTATCGCAGTTTTCCCGCTAATTAATGCTGAGTGGTGGGGTAAAAATTACGGCTATGTGTCACTTGCGCTTGCTATCCCTGCAGGCATAATTGTCATTATAATTGAAAAGATCGCACTTGTCCATGCTGTGATCGAATATATTTCCTTTATTATTCTCCTGGGTTCCCTTTTTGTTATTTCGGGTGGTATTGTAATTAAGACTTATATACGCGGAAGTGTTAAGTTAAACTGCGCATTTCTGGCATTAGGCGCTTTGCTTGCGAGCTTTATGGGCACTACTGGCGCGAGTATGATTTTAATCCGGCCGGTAATCAGGGCAAACAGGTGGAGAAGTAAAATTTCCCATGTATGTATCTTTTTTATATTTTTAGTGTCAAACGTTGGCGGAGTCCTTACTCCTCTTGGAGATCCGCCACTTTTTCTCGGCTTTCTGAAAGGCGTTCCATTTACATGGACATTCAGGCTTTTCCCTTTCTGGCTTTTTACTGTTTGTATAATTTTAATTGTTTTTTATTTTGTTGACAACCATTTAATGAAGAAAGAACACCCTGACGCATTTCTCCTCTCTCTTAATGATGATGAAAAGATGAAAATTGAAATACGCGGAAAAATTAATTTTATATTCCTCGGTATGGTTATCGCTTCTTTCTTTGCCCCTGAAATCATAAGAGAGATTATAATGATCGCAGCTGCGGGTTTGTCCGTCTACTTTACCCCGATTGCTTTACGTGAAGAAAACGCATTTACATATCATCCGATCAAAGAAGTGGCAATACTCTTTGCAGGTATATTTGTAACTATGATTCCGGCTATGAAAATACTTGAAATAAGCGGTAGCCAACTCGGCATCAGCTCGCCTGCTAAGTTTTTTTGGGCAACGGGCATTCTTTCCAGCTTTCTGGATAATGCGCCAACATATCTTGTGTTCCTGACAGCAGCAAAAAGCGTTGCCCAGTCACAGGGTGTTATAGACAATCTTATTGTCGGAGTTCCTCAGGCCTTTCTGCAGGCTATATCGGTAGGTGCGGTATTTATGGGCGCCAATACATATATAGGCAATGGGCCGAACTTCATGGTTAAGGCAATATGCGAAGAAAACGAAGTAAAGATGCCTTCATTCTTCGGCTACATGTTATGGTCATGCGCCATACTGATACCGATTTTTATATTAATAACGCTCATCTTTTTTTAAACGGCTCGGCTAATATAGTGAGCCGGTATAGCAGGTAATTTTAAAACTATATAAGCGCAGGGATTTTGCAGCATTAGCAACATTGCCCTTGCGCTTATTAAATTATTGAGGCTTACATCCTGCGCTCATCGAAAACGCGTTTGCCTTTGCCTTCGCTTCGCGGTAATGTTTTTGGAGGAACCAGCCTGATATTTGCTCTTATGCCGACTATATCGAAAATTTTAGATTCGATAGCTCTTTCGACTTCTGCTATTTTCTGCGGGCCGGTTTCAAATATCTCTTTTTTACCTTCAATATCCAGACAAAGCTGATCCATATAACCTTTCTTCCGTACGAAAATAACATATTGCGGTGTGGCTGCGCATAATTCCATGAGTAAACTTTCTATAGTAGAAGGGAAAACATTTATCCCGTTGATAATCAGCATGTCGTCGCTGCGACCAAGAATTTTATCCATTTTAAGAAGCGTTCTGCCGCATGAGCATTTTTCGCGGTGAAGGGTAGTGATGTCGCGGGTGCGGTATCGTATCATGGGCATGGCTTCACGCCGGATCGAAGTAAGTATTAATTCGCCTTTTGATCCGGGCGGGAGCGTTTCTCCGGTGTCGGGATTAATTATTTCAGCGATAAAATGATCCTCGTTTATGTGAAGCCCGTTCTGTTCCTCGCATTCAAAAGCCACGCCCGGTCCCGCAAATTCAATTAAACCGTAACAGTCCAGGGCCTTAATTTTCATTTTTGCTTCTATCTCTTTCCGGATTTCAACTCTCCACGGCTCGGCTCCGAAAACCCCGATCCTTAGCTTTAAAGTGTCGATCTTAATGCCCATATCCTCGGCTCTTTCGGCAAGCGTCAACGCGTAACTGGGAGTAGAGAAAAGAACAGTAACCCCGAAATCCTGCATAACCATGAGCTGGCGTTCGGTGCGTCCGGAAGATATCGGTATAACAGCGCAGCCGAGTTTTGTCGCGCCCTGGTGAAAACCCAGACCGCCTGTAAACAAGCCCATCTGGTAGCTGTTCTGGCATATATCTTCGGGTCGTATGCCTGCTGCCCAGAGGTTGCGTGCCATGCATTCGGTCCATTGTTCCATATCTCCGGCTGTATAGAGGCCTGTTATCGGTTTGCCTGTAGTCCCGGAAGAAGCGTGTATCCGGACAACTTCAGAAAACGGAACAGCGCAAAGGCCGAAAGGATAATTGTTTCTTACGTCTTCTTTGCCGGTTAAAGGAAGCTTTGGAAGTTCATCAATGGATTTTATTTTTACCGGATTAACTCCCATTTTATCATAAAATTTTTTATAAAACGGTACTTTATTATATGTCCGGTTTATTGTCTTTATCAATTGTTCAGACTGAAATTTTTTCATTTCGTCTGCTGACATTGTCTCAAAGCGTTCATCCCAATATTTCATTGTATTCCTCAATTATATACTGTTACATAATTAATAATTTTTATTGCGGCCTGTACATTATGGAACGAGCTTAATAATTTTTTGTTTGCTTGAAGTATTTCGTATTAATCAGGCTTTACTTAAGCAGCAGTCTATGTCAATTAAATTTATTTTTATAATTAACGTACTTTAAAAGATGTTTAAGCTTAACTATTCCATCCTGTTGAACAGTCTTAAGTAGCTGCTGAAAAATCTGTGCTGTGATTGTGGCGTCCCAGAAAGAGGAATGCAGCTCTTCAATGCAGACATTATAGCGCGTTGCCACATCCTTTAAAGTGCTGCTGTTTTTGTACGGGGTTTCCTCGGCAAAAGGAAATTTTTTAAACTGAATTGTCTTATCCAGAATCACTGTATCCAGCAAAATATTACGTATAGGAAAACCATAAAGACGCATCATTTCGTTGTTTAGAAATCCCATATCCAGCCATCCATGATGAGCAACCAGAACTGATGAACCGATGAATTTAATAAAGCGCGGCAGCACTTCTTCTATGGAGGGCTGTGAACTGACCATATCCGGAACAATTTCATGAATAATTATAGATGTGGAAGGAATGTCCCTGTTCGGATTTATAAGTTCGTGGAAAACATCGGAAAGATCGATGCGGCCGTTTATAAGCCGTACAGCGCTTAACGAAACAATCCGATGGCCTTTTTTAGACTCCAGGCCTGTTGTTTCGCTGTCAAATACAGTGAATTGAATTTCTTCAATCGGTTTTTCAACATCCTCGCTGTCAAAAGAATGCAAATATTCCCTGAGAAACGGCTGGAGATCATCTTCTTTTATATCATAAAGCGGACGAAGCCGCTTTTTTAATCTATCCCATAAGATCATAAGCCAAAACCATTTTACTGACTATAATAAGATAATATTATACCGCACTCTTAATAATTCCTGCAATCTGTCAATTGTCTTGAACGCTTCCTTCAGCATGTTTCGCTGAATGATTGTCAGATCATCAGGTTTTATGTAATTGTCGGGTTCTTTTCCCTCATTCATTTGGTTCACATGATGACGAACGCGCAACAGCATAATAACATTAAAGGCATCCAGCAAATTCTCCGAATCCTTCTGAGACAGTACGCCAGCTTTAGTTAATCCATTGATCCGGTCAATTGTATTGGTTTCAAAGATCTTCTGCTCGAGAGCCAGAATCCGCACTGCATTGATTAAAGGGCCAAGACCCATAAGTTTAAGATTGAGGTGATTTTTATATTCCCCTGATTTTTCAACAACAAGTCTTTTAAAAAAACCGAGAGGCGGCTGATAATGAATCACTGTTTCAGCCATATTATGAAGAAAGAGTTTCCCTGTATCAAGATTAGCGGTTATGCATTCGATTAATCCGGGCGTAAAATCCATTGTACCGTAAATTGTCCTGAAGTCAAAAAAAATTAAAGTTTGCATAATGTTTTCAGTGCTCATATTTACAGTCTGTATCCAGTTCCTGTAGTATTTCAGCCAGACACTGTAGGATTGGCACCATTGCGGATTTATAGCCATGTAACCGCCTTTACATCTTGGGAATCCCGATTTTTCCAGACCTGAAACTACTTTTTCTCCCAAGGTTAAAAAATATTGCTGCACTTCCTTTTCCTGCTCCGGCGAGGACACGTCTGCAAAGATTATGGCATTATCCTGGTCGGTTCTCATGGTCTGCTCGCGGCGTCCTTCACTTCCTAAAGATATCCATGCATACGGTACCGGAGGCTTGCCGAAGCGCTCACTTACCATCTCATCTTCTGCAAGCATTATTATTTTACTGGTCTGATAATCATTCAGGGTCGTGATCAGTTCGCATATATCCTTTGCCATGCCTCCGTGTTCCAGTATTATTCTCATGGATTTATCAATATTAGACCGCTGCCAGATTATCTGGTCAATATGCGTTGACTGTTGAATTCCTTTAATTACTGCCAGAGGATTATTCCCCTGGGAGGCCATTAAATCCATTTCCGAAATTATCCCTATAAGTTTCAATCCATCCATTACTGTAAGGTATTTTATCTTATCAGTGATCATACTGAGTATAGCTTCAAAGCAAAAAGCATCCGGTGAGATCGATTTAACAGGCCGGCTCATTATTTCCTGTACCGGCACATTGGCCAGATTTCCGGAAGCTATAAGTTTGCTGCGTATATCATTATCCGTCAAAATACCGATAGGCATCCGGTGTTCATCTACAATGATTGCCGACCCTACGCCCCTGTTGGACATTTTGCGCGCTATGCCCACGATTGTCTCTTCCGGCGGGCATGTAAGAACGTCCGCGTGCATTACGTCTTTAACCCTGCCGGCAAAAAGAATTTCATTGATTTCCGGTTTTATTGAAAATACGGAATCGGTATTCTTCATTTTAGTGTCAAAATGCTTAAAGTCCTTGCTTGGGCCGGAAGTAAAATAAAGATTAAAGTCCGGATAATTCTCCATGAGTTCTTTAAAAGCTTCTTTTTTAAGCAGATAGCAGATAGTGTCTTCTTCCGCTATAATTGTCAGCGGGGACGGCCTGCCGATCAGAAGAGAGAATAGCCCGAAAAAGTCGCCTTCATCGGAATAATCGTAAACCCTGGCGTCTTCAATTTTATGCTTCCTGCATAAAAGCATTTTAACCCCGCCCTTGCGGATAATATAAAGATGCTGTGCCGGCTGGCCTTCCGGGCTTAAAATGATTTCACCCTTGCGAAAAAATTCTATGCTGAATTCATTAATAAGTTTTTTCAATGTATCATCGGGAAGCAAATGGAAAGGAGGAATAACCTTGAGTGAATCTATTATTTTTTCAAGTGGTAAAGGAGCTGGCATTTTTTTATAAGATTAAATAGTACAAAATATATTTTTTACAGATAAAAGTAATGTAAGTCTTATTTAGCAGAAAATCAATATATTTCCGGGAGTATTTCAAGATTATACCGGCTGATTGCATCAGCGGATTTTTTCAACCCGATGATAGAATAAAACCGGTTGCTAAATTAGTCAAGAAATAATAATAGGTTGTTTGGAAAGCGTTAAAACCGCTTAAAAGCTGCTGTTATAGCATAAATAAATTATTTTATTCTGTTTAATTATTGACTTATTTATTGCAGGGAATAACTTACCTGTTTATGAATATATTACATGAAATCCCGGACAGTATCGGCAAATTCAAAAATCCAGTTTTAAGTATCGGGACATTTGACGGGGTTCATGCCGGGCATCAGAAAATATTGCGTACACTTTTAGCCGTTGCGGAAGAAAAACAGACGGATGCGGTTGTGCTGACATTTGAAAGTCATCCGAGAAAGATTCTTACTCCTGCTACTCCGCCGAAAATTTTGACTACCAAGCATGAAAAAATAGAGGCCATAGCCGGCTGCGGAATAAACAATATTATTATAATAAAATTTACAAATGAAATTGCGAACATGCCAGCCGATGAATTTTTAAACAGGATGATAATAGATAAAATCGGCATAAGCCATCTTGTTGTGGGTTACGATCATGCTTTCGGGAAAGACCGGGACGGCGACTTTAATTATTTAAATGAAATCGCGAAAGACAAAGGCTTCGGGATCACTAGAGTAGAGCCGCAGATCTATCATTCGGTTCCCGTGTCATCGACATGGATAAGGGCCGAGATTGAAGACGGCAATATTTCATTTGCAAACGGACTTCTTCTAAGAAGATACACTATTTTCGGGAATGTTGACAAAGGCGACGGCAGAGGCGCGAAGCTCGGATTCCCGACTGCGAATATTGTACCTGAGGATGCGGATAAGATTATCCCGAAAGACGGAGTGTATGCCGTTAAGGCTGTCATCAATAATGATATCAAGAAAGACGGCATGCTGAATATAGGCACGAATCCGACCTTTTCAAAAACAGAGAGAACAATTGAATTAAATATTTTTGATTTTAATAAGAATATATACAATAATAATATCCATGTTGAATTTTTTGAAAGAATAAGGGACGAAGTGAAATTTAATACGCCGGAAGCTTTAATTGAGCAATTGCATAAAGATGAAAAAACTGCACGGGATATATTACGTAAAGAAGCAAATCTCTAAAAGCTGAGAGACGGCGAATATAATAGCTGCGTTAATTTTTTGACGCATTCATAATTTATATGCTACTGAATTATTTAAAAAATTTTACCGACACTTCCTGCTATACATACCCGTTTCCCACGGGCAGGTTATATATTTTCGGGAATAAAGAATCTATTAAACTTATAGCTTTCGGGCATAGCATAAATCATAAAAAGGAAGTTGAAAAAAGATTCAAGTCTGCCGTTACCGACGAAATTGAGAAAGCAATTGAGTTCCTGGACCGCTATATTATCGGAGAGGACGGGGTACTGCCGAATCTTGACCTTACACCGTATAGCGATAAGGAAAGAAAAGTTTATGATGAATTAAAAAAAATAAAATTCGGAAGTACAATATCATATAAGGAATTATCGGAAAAATCCGGCATTAAAAACGGTTCAAGGTTTGTGGGGACCACTATGGCCAGAAATTTTTTTCCTATACTCATCCCGTGTCACCGGGTTATCAACTCCAGCGGCAGGATAGGGAATTTTTCAGCGGGAACGGCTGTTAAAAAATATCTTCTGCAGCACGAAAAAGTAGTTTTAAAATAGCTGTATATCTTCCATGAAAAAGCCGGAAAGAAAAATACTCAATTGAATAAATTAAAGCAAATCCCCATTGTGCATGTGAATACGGCAGACAGCTGGCGGGGCGGGGAGAAGCAGACATACTATCTGACATCTTGTTTAAATCAAAAAGGATATTTGTCATCCTGCATCTGCAGAGAAGGTTCTCCGCTGCATGAAAAGCTTCGCGACAACAGGCTGCCTTGTTTTCCGGTTAAAATATTTTATGGCATAGATGTTCTTACGGGTAAAAAGATTGCTGGTATATTAAAGAGAACCGGCGCAGGGATTCTCCATTTGCATACTGCCCATTCGCACTCTGCGGGTTATTTAAGCAGTTTTTTTTACAGGGTACCCGTAAATATTGTTTCACGCCGCGTCGACTTTCATATAAAGAAAAATTTATTCAGCAGGCTTAAATATAATTATCCTGATAAATATGTTACGGTTTCGGGCGCTATAAGGGATATCCTTGTCAGTGACGGAATTCCGGCTGAAAAAATAAAAGTTGTTCATTCTGGCGTTGATCTTGATGCTTACAAAAACATTGAGTCCGGTTATTTGTATAAAGAATTCGCATTCATTAATAATATTAAAAAGAAAGTAAAACTGGTCAATGTTGCTGCTCTTACTCCGCAAAAGGACCAGGCGACTCTTATAAAGGCTATTGCAATTGCAGTTAAACAATTTAGTAACCTGGTTCTTTTTATTGCAGGGGAGGGCAAACTGAAAGATCCGCTTACAAAACTGCGCGACAGCCTTGGCCTTAAAGAACACATCGTATTTACCGGCTTCAGGAACGATGCGTTTAATTTAACGGACTTCGCGGACATATTCGTGATGTCGTCCAGATGGGAAGGACTGGGTACATCCATTATTGACGCGATGGCGTTAAAAAAGCCGGTCATAGCTGCAAACACAGGCGGGATACCGGAGCTTGTGCGTGACAGGGAAAACGGGTTGCTGATAGAAAAGGAAAATCCTGAAGCGCTTGCAGGTGCAATAGTCGCTCTTATAAAGAATAAATCCCTGCGAAAAAAGTTATCTGCCAGGGCGTTTAGGGATGCTCAGGGTTTTTCGATTAAGGAAACCGTTGCTAAAACAATTGAGGTGTACGGCGAATTGTGCGGCCTGCATTAATAAAAAAATTGGTCAGAGACAGAATCGAACTGTCGACACGCGGATTTTCAGTCCGCTGCTCTACCAACTGAGCTACCTGACCAAACTCGAAAACAAAAATATTTGATGCACGGGAAAAGTCAATTAAAATTGTTGACTAAATAAAAAAAACAATATAATAAATTTATATCACGTGATAAACAAATTAAAGAAAATATTTTTACCAGATAAAATATTATGGAAACAAAATATACTGCTGTAATAAAGGAAGATGGGGAGTGGTGGATCGGATGGGTAGAAGAGGTTCCAGGTGTCAATTGCCAGGAACATTCTCACGATGAATTATTAGAGTCTTTAAAAATCACACTTAAAGAAGCTTTGGAATTCAATAAACAAGATGCTATTTCTGCTGCCGGATCCAGTTTTGTTGAAGAAACCATCGCAGTATGAAAAGGAATGATCTTCTGAAGCATTTGCGCTCTAATGGATGTGAGTTACTGCGCGAGGGAGGGCGACACTCGTGGTGGTTTAATCCGAAAATGAATAAGCGATCTGCTGTCCCGCGGCATTCTGAAATAAAAGACATATTGGCAAAAAAGATATGCAAAGATCTTGGCGTTCCATTTTTAAGGTAGATTAATCACTTTACATTTAAGTATGGGGTTTATTTTATCAGCCTTGCCCTTCTTTTCTGATACGGGTATACCGGGTCGTTAACATCGATCTGTTCAACATCTTTGGCCTGTTTAGGTTTAACCGAAGATATCATTGTGTCTGCGTCGTTCACCTGCAAAACCAGCTTCTTTTTTATTTTAAGGATATCCTTTTCCGCGGAACCGTCAAGTTTATATATTACAATAAAATCCCCTGCTTTCACGCCGTCTATGAGGCCGATGTTCACAAATATTTCATTGTCGTTTATGTTCAGCACCCGGCCCTTAAAAGGCATTGAATTATATATTCTGTTGGCGCTTCTTATCGCTATATTCGGCAGGTTTTCTTTACCGCTTTCGGATAAAGTAAAATTATTTATGATAACCCCTGTGTGAAAGTTCAGCAGCTCAAAATCGATAGCCAGATAATTAAGCCCTTCCCTGTAGTTCCCGAAAACGATAAAGTCCGGCTTCTCTATTTTTTCCTGCTTGGCCATATCGTCTATCAACTCAAGGTTATCGCCAAGATACTTGTTGTCGTATTTCAGATCTTTGCATATCTCCAGTCTTTTCTGCACGCTGAAAGACTGCATTCTCCCGAACTGGCTTAGAGCAAATGTAAGGTAATTTGCAATTACTTCCCCCGCATCCGGATGAAGGCTTACGGGATCAACAGGACAAAAATTCAGGACAAGTATTTTCGGGACATCCCTTGGCGGGAACTCGGTCGCATAACCAGCCCTGGGATAAACCCTGTCCCTTCTTTTTATGACAGCGATTTTAAGCATATCCTGGTATTTGTTTTCGGGATACAGGCTAAAAAGCGTTTTCTGCTCATTAACATACAATTCATTATAATTTAAAGTCTGGTACATATCCCGCAGGCTTTCCCTTGCTGTTCTGTTTAGCGGATTTAACAGAAGCGACCTCTGAATGTGCATAAGCGCATCCTGGGGAAGATTTATTTTTAATTTACCGGCCGCCAGTTTATAATGGTCTTCGCTTAATTTTACTCTTAATGGATTGCCCTCGGCAAAATCGTTCAAAACTAAATAATCTTCCATGTTGGCGCAGAGAAGGCTGTCCGACGGGGACAGCTTCATTGCCTTTAAAAAAGAGCTTATGGAATTTGCATGGTCATTCATGCCCGAGTATGCGATTGCCATGTTGTAAAGCGATATACTGTTTCCGGGGTAGTCTTTAACGATTTTTTGAAAATATTGAAGAGCATGTTCGTAATTCTTCCGGACTAATAATAAATTACCCATGCTCCTGTTTGCAGAAAGGTTTTGCGGGAAAATTGCCAGCGCTTTGGCGAATTTATCGATCGCCTCTGCCATGTATTCTTCGTTCTGGCTTTCTTTAAAATCCCTCAGGAGTATTTGTCCGAATTTTACATATCCGTCAGCGAGGTCCGCGTTTGCGTCAATTGCCTTGCGGACATAACTCTTGGCTTCTTCGTCTCTTTTTTCTCTTATTTTAATATTCGCCATTAAAAGCAGCGATTCATAATGATAGGGATTGGATTTAAAGATATTATCGAGCTGTCTTTTTGCCCAGATATTTCTGTCCATGAGAAAATAAATATATGCGATCCCGTATTTCGCGTCAGTGTTTCCTTCGGACAGCTTTAGCGATGTATTAAAATATGCGAGCGCGTCATTATATTTGCCGAGTTCAGTCATGGTAAATCCGAGACCGTTAATGGCATCAATATTATCTTTATCGAGTTTTAACACATCGCTGAAAAGGCCGATGGCTTCCTCAAAAGCTTCGGTTTTTACGTACGATTTGCCAAGTCCCAGAATGGCCTGCTTATATTTCGGATTTTGCTTAAGCGCGTTTTTGAATGAAAGGATGGCCCTGAAATGATCCCCCTTCTGCAAATATTCCCAGCCTTCTTTATTGTACGATATCGCATTTTTTTTCTGGCTGTATTCGATGGACAGAATAGCCGAAGAAAAAATAATTAAAATAAATATGGATGATAATAGCGCTTTTAAACTATATTGTTTTTTGCTTCCGGTAGTCATTTAAAATCACTCTGATTATTATTTTCAGTCCCATAAATAAAGCTTATAATGATAATAAGTCAAGAGATATTCTTGATAGCCATAAACCCTGTATCATTCTGAATCTGCAGGAAATATATAATAGACTTGTTTCAAAACTGTCATTTCGAGGAGCTTAGCGACGAGAAATCTATCATTTTGTTAATAGATTTCTCCCTTCGGTCGAAATGATACTTTTGATTTGCAATAAGTCTAATATTCATGCCTGTTTTTTTCAGTTGACCTTTTACTGCGATTCGATCATGTTTGTATTATATATTTATATATAGCGGGGCTGTAGCTCAATTGGGAGAGCGCTTGAATCGCACTCAAGAGGTAGAGGGTTCGACTCCCTTCAGCTCCAATTAAAAACTTTATGTTTTATGCGGTTTTAAAAAGATTTTACATTAACTCATGAAATCGTTGAGTCGAAGTTGACGTATTGTTGACTTCATTGGATTATTGAATCAATTTTTATGGAATGTTTATTTAAATCTTCATTTGAGAATCCCATATTCGCATATCTTTTTTGAGTTGTAGCAAAATCCTGATGTCCTAAAAAAGCTTGTATATGTTCCAGCGATACACCTTCATTTAAGAGATTCTGAGCAAAGATATGTCTCAAATCATGAAAATGTAAATTCTTAAGTTCATGTAAACTTATGATTTTTAAAAGTTTCAACCAATGCTTTCTGAATACAGCTACAGTATAATTTGACAATACTAAGTCAGATTGATCATTCATTAAAGATAAAAGAATTTCTCTTAATATAGGTGTTATTGGAATTACCCTACGCTTTTTACTTTTAGTTTTAAAAGCAGAAAGTCGGATTATAGAATGTTCAAAATCAACTTCAGACCATTCTAAACTGAAAATCTCTCCTCTTCTCATTCCTGTAAGTAAAGCAATTTGAATTATGTTAAATAATCTTTTATCAATAACTTCAGCCTTCTCAAGAAGCTCTTTAATCTGCTTCTTATTTAAATTTATTTCCCTGTAGTTATTTTCTTTTAATTTAATTTTACTGAAAGGATTATGAACACAGTATTTTCTTCTAATACAAAAATTGAAAAAACATACACAGACCGCTAATGTTCGATTTACTGATGAGTTTGCAACAGATTGTTTTGCCTTGGTTTGTTTTGAAAAAAATAGCTGTTGTCTATAAAGGATAAAATCCTCTACATTACCTTCGTTAACATCTTTTAGCAATTTATCTTGTTTGAAAAATGTTTTCACTATTTTTTCAATGACAAAGCATTCCCACTTAAACATTGTTTCAGTTTTTGTATTTTTACAGAATTCAAGATATTCATTTAACTTTTCAAATAAAAGAAATGAACTTTCGGTTTTAATCAGTTGCTTTTCTAAATTTTCGATTTTTTCAATGAGCGGTGACTTGTCTGAAGAGTCTTCAAGCAGTCTTGTTTGCCAACGACTATACATTGATTTAACAATACTGGGCTTGCATTTAACCTGCTTCCTAAATCTTTTTCCTGAGATGGGGTCAGTGTAATCAAACCTGTATGTTAACTGGCTAAATTCGTCAGCTTTTTCGTTGATGTATTTTTTTACGTATCTCATATTGTTTTCTCCTATTGTTTACATAGGGGAAGAAGAGATACACTTTGCTTTATAAATAACATCTTATTCATACTACCTTCTCTTGCAAATACAATTTTTAATTGATTTTTGAATTATTAATAATCAATAAAATCTCATCTAACTTAAATAAGAATCTTCTTCCGTTTAAAGAATAAGCCGGTAATATCTTTTCTCTTACCATCTTTTGTATGCTATAAACAGGCACCGAGATTAAGGTGCTTAATTCTTTTGAATTAACAAATAATTTTTCCTTCTTCTCCATGATCACCTCTATTTATATGAGGTATTTAATATCAAGTATTTCCACTTTTACTTTTTCAAGGCAACCTTCAAACATCTATAAGTCCAGCACTTGTATGATCTTATTTTGTCATCGAGGCAGCAGATTTAGTGACAACTTTAATATTTTTAATTCTCAATAAAATTAGTCTTAAAATTTTTACAAGTATATGGAACAAGTTCTTGTTCGAAACCATTCTTAAATCTTTTAGTGAATAGAAAATTCTCTTCGAATTTGGAAAGTTCGCTAAACGTTATATACAAGTTGTCATTTTTAAAATTTTGATTTCGATTGTTAACAATATCCTTAATATCGTTATACATTTTTTCATCTACGAAAATTGAAACCCATATACCCTTGACCATATCTCTGCCGATACAAGTAAAAGTCGAAGGTAAGGGTTTTACACCTAGGCTTGTATTTACAATGTGAATTTTGCCTAAAGACAAATCTTCAAACTTAACATCAACGTGTTTTAAATTTTCACTCATAACTTTTCTCCTTATCATTATTTATATTTTTAGAAACGACCTGTTTCTTATTATGCTAACTAAAATCGAGCTTATTAAATATCGAGAATTGTCACTCTCGGTTTTTGTCCGGGCAATCTATGAACTGCTATCAACTCAGAACTTTCTAAGACTTTTAACGCTCTTGAAGCAGCTGATCTGTCGAAACCCCATTCAGTTCCGATTCGAGATAAATTGATTGCTACTTTAGCATTGCCATTCATACCAGCAATGTGCCAAATATGAATCGCTAAGTGTAAAGCCTTACCCGGTAACCCACCTGCAATAATTATCCATTTCCAAGGAATCGGGCCTTTTAAAAATCTTTCACCTTTCCCGTATTTTGGCAATTTTGACTTATCCTGTTTAACAGGTTTCTTTATCGCCGTATCTACTTTCAATTCTATATCCTCTATGTTTTTGAAAAAATCATCCATTGTCTGTTGTGCTCCTTTAAATTAACTAAATGCTCTTCAATAAACCTTTATATTAAACTGTTAGATAGAAAGTTTATTCATAGAAAGCCTGTTTTCTGCTAATCCGAATTCATTGATAATATCATTTACAGTATTCCACATTTTTTCACCTCTTGGGTCACTATAGCGTGCAGGAGAATCAATTCTCTTTACGTCAGACGTTAATTCGAAGCCATCCAATACCACTTTACTTGCTTTTGCCATTGCCTGCTTTGTTGCCCTTATAGATTCCTCAATAGTTTCGACAGGTGCTTCTATTAGTAATGCGTCGTGAATAGGTGTGCAGATTTTTACTCCATTTTGAATAGCATAGCAACATGCCAATCTCATCATTTCGGCACCATTGGATTGCATTAAAAAATTCTTTATTGTAGTTTCTTTTGTTTTGGTTGTGATATGCAATGTCCAACCGAATACAGTTTTTAAATATCCATACAATTGGGCATAATCGAAGACATTCTCTATCCAAGTCCAGAATTTTGGAAAAGTTTTATGATGTAATGCTATCAACTTTTCAGCTTCTCTTTCATCTCCACCAATCCGAATAGATAAACTTTTCTTGCCCATCCCGTATAGTACACCCAATGCGCACTGTTTAAATAGATCTCGCTCTCTGGGATGAGTCTCTTTCGTTGCATTTTCGGGAACGACTCCAGCTAGTTTTGCAAACTGTAGGTAAGGGTCGCCTGATAAATAAGAGTTCATCATATTTTGATCTTTTGAAAGTGCAGCAGCTATACCGAATTCCTGTTGTGACCAGTCTATATATACAATAGCGTAACCTTGACTGGGCTTTATTAACACTCTTAGCCAAACAGATGGTCCGAAGATGTTTTTATTATTTCTCGGTTGATTCCTTCCTGTTATGCTCCCAAATGCAGATAATATAAAGCGGTTCCTGTAATCTGAACCAATTGAAAGATCATTGAGCCTCATTCTATTTAAAGTTACTCTGAGTTCCCGAAGTGGATTAATGTTCGGGTAGATTTTAGACATCTCACTAAAGGTTTTGTCGTCTAATTTTAAGTGTCCGGAATCATGTCTTGGCCAAATATAATTATTCTTTTTCAACCAAGCCTCAAATTTTGCTGTTTTAAACGTTTTACCATTTTCATAAACGTTGTATTCTTTATCAATTTTAGAAATGAGGGTTTCTTTGATCATTTCCCAATTGTCTTTCAGGATTGTGTACAATGTATGATCTATTGGAATTCCGTAGCGCTCCATTATAGCAGCACATTTCATGTACTCTCCTCTCAATAAAGCATATGAGATGTTTATTTGCGGGATTATTTTGTACCAAAGTTGAGACAATGCTTTAACATCTGATTCACAATAAGACCAAATATATTCTTTATCTTTCTCAGACCATTTTTCATTTAAAATGAGATTTATCATGCCCTCTTTTTCTTGATAAGTGATCGAATCTAAACCATAATATAGCAGGGCATCAATTAACCCTCTTCTTCCTTTTTTCTTTTTATCAGGATTAAAAGGTAATTCGAGACCATTTGTGAGATTTTTAAATTCTATGCAAAGGTCGATTACATAATGTGGTAGCTGCCACCCCAAAGATAGATGACACCCAAACTCAGCGCTTGCATAATAAGCAACGAAGATAGCATTAGAATTTATTGGATATGGTGGTAATTTGAAATTCGAAAATTCTTCTTTCCATATCCTTATTATCTGACCACTTAACAACTCTTGCGCTACAAGACAAATTGGGATTGGCAATTCACCTTCAGAATTAAAGAATTCAAAATCAACAAACCAAATTTCTTTTCCTGATAAATTAAAATCTTTCATCGTATTCCTCTAAGATTTTTTACAACTGGATGATCTACAGATTCAATAGTCCTGTTTTTGAATGCTATTCTAAGAATTTCATTGAATGTAATATCCGGCCATTCCGGTTCTGGGAAGTTGTCAACAGGCTCGTAGATCTGATATCGGTTTTGTGATTGATTGGAACGTACTCTGATCCATTTATTAATTGCAAATTGGGCTGCCTCTAAGGCAGATTTATGCCATTGATTGTCACTGGGGTATGGCACCGGCCAGATAAAAAGTTCCCCTTGTAATGTGATTGATGTAAATAATTTAACCTGAATCGCTTCATCGGATAATTCAGAGATTAGGCTAGGATGAATAAAATAAGTTTCACCTTTTTCTTTTAAATTTATTATTAGAGCTGATATTACCCATTTAGAATGACTTCTTATAAATTGCTGCTTATCCGGTTTTTTAGTTTGGATTTCAGTTAGGATTTTTTTAATAATTTTTTCCTCAGAGAAATCCTGAGATATTTTTAACGTGTCAAGATTTGAAAAAATATCTTGATCGTTTGATGTGTTTTGAGCTTCTTCAAAACTTTTTGAATTATCAATATTCATAAGCTACTCCTACATTGAAGTTGTTTTATATAATCAACGTACAGAAAGGATATAACTAAGAATATTTTTATTAATTTAATTAAAAGATCAGGAGGAATAATATTTTAAACAAACAGAATGGAGAGTATAGTTTTTGTTAATTTCTTATGATTGCGGATTTTAACTGTAAATTATTGTGTAAGAATAATAAAAATGGGTTACCTGTTTTCTATTTCAGTTTTCATAGTTATAAATTTATTGTTTAATTCTTTACGAAGATTTGAATCTTTTTTTTCAATTCTTGCTAATAATGAAGCAGCTATTCCTAACTTGTTCGCTAGGTCTTTTTGTTTAATATTATTTATTTTTCTGAATTCTCTTATTTCTGAGCCAGAGTATACCTCTTGCTCCAATTTAGATAATCTATAATAATGTGTATCATTATAATTGGAAATTTTTTTTGATAGCCAAGTGGGTTTTGCAATATGTATGGAGCATTCTGACCATTGATTATCAACAAGTTCAGAAGGTTTTTGTTTTATTACTTTATAAGGTTTCTTTTTTGTATTACTTTCTAAATTAATGATTGGATATTTGATCTTATTCAATCTGGATTTTTTATTTTTTATCTTTGATGAATCTTCTTCTTTTACAGTAATCCATTCACCTATATAACCCTTTTTCCTAAGTTTTTCAAGAGTTCCTTCTAACATTTCGATTCTTTTTGCACCGTATGACCCAGAAGATTCCTTTTCGGCATATGAATCTAAACCGCATCTTTTAATAAGATCCGTAACTGATATTATAATATCTTCACAGGCTACCCATTGTAATGCTAAATTTGTCATCAGGAAAAATATTAAGTAATTTTCTCCTATCCCTTCTTTAACAATCGCTTTTGGAAGTATAGTATAATTATTCTCGTCGAAATATGTCTTGTTCAGTTTTAGTCTTAATCTAAATTTCCTAATATCATTTATTGTTGGTTCAAAATCTAATTTATATATTTCAAGCTTATCACCTGAATAAGAAAAAAATACTTTACTCCTTTGATCATATTTATGAATATTTATTTTGTTAACACTTTTATTTGGTTTTGCCAATATATAAACATTGCTGAAGACAAATAGAATTTTAATAAAATCTTTCTTTTCATAATCCTTTATCTGAATACCTTTTGCTTTTAATCCTTTTAAATAATCGGCCATACTTCCATCAATCTCTCTTTGCCTGCCTTTCCTTTCAAAGTTTAAAAAAATTGCTAATAAGTAACGCAGTCCTTTTGGACTAAATGCTTCGTTCATTAAACTTTTTATAAAATTTTCAACAGTTTTAAAATTTTCATCTTTCAATTTTCCAAAATAATATTTTTCTAAAGATGATTTATCCAAACTTAAAGAATAGGTAATGCCTAAATAATCTATCTTTATTATATATTGATCTTTTTGAGTAGTAAATTCAAGGTTATCAAAAAATCCTCTATCTCTTCCAAATTTATCTTCAGCAACTCCGGAGAACAGAGGCAGATAGAGTTTTAACCATAAAGGTATTGGAAATACTTCACTATATATAATCGAATCTATATCCTGATTCCGCTTTTCCCATTGAGACTCAACATAACATAAAATGATTAAGGTTATGTCTGCAATATACTCTCCAGTTATATTATTTATATTTTCCTTGGTTGGTGGACATTTGAATATATCGACAATATGTTCTGCATCATAATAGTCTGACCAATTATATATTTCTTCAAGAGTGAGGTTGTCGAATTTCTTTAATTTGATTTCAAGTCTTTCAATTGTTTCCTTAATAGTTTCATATATATCAGCAGTATGGAAATACTGTTTACATTTTACCCATTCATATAGAGGTAAAGCATTAAACAATTTTTTAGCTTGCTCTTTATCAAAATATTGGGTCATATCCTTAATAGTTGTTTCTTTTGTTATAGACTTTTTGGGGATTACTGGCCAATCTCCGGGTAATCTTCTGCGTGGTTGTGAAATGTCAGGTGCATCTTTGAGTTCATACATAGTATTGTCGTAAGTCTCATAGAGAAGGAATGATTTATTGCTATTGGGATTGTTGTATTCCATAAAATTATTTTTAAAAATTAAAATATTCCATAACTATTATCGGAATATGTTTTACTATATCAATTAATAGAATATATATATATAAGATAGTACGGGTGTGCCGAAATGTACCAAGGGATGTGCAATATTGCAACATATTTATCAAAACTGAGGTTGAGATTTTAGTAAGTGTTATTTTCGCTCCAGTAGTCAGTTCACGGTAAATCCATGTTAACCGTATCTAAATGATTCAGCAGAAGCTTGCGTACTTCTTTGGTTGAGTTTTGAATAAGAATCGGTTGGTGTTATATTAACATATTTACTAACTCATTTCATATTCTGCACATAATAATTGTATTAAAAATAATAAATTAAGGATTTTCTCTGCTAAACCATGCAACAGCGTTTGTTGTAAAAGCTGCTACATATATATTCTTTCCATCAGGGGATATTATAACGGAATTTAGCCCATTTATATTTTCATTTGTATAATTGGTTATATATGTAAGAACTCCACTGCTTTCGTTTCTTGTAAATAAACCAACTGTTGCACCCCATGTAGTATAATAAACATTTTTATTATCCGGTGATACTATAATAGAGGTTACCATACTACTCCCAAAACCTGAATAACTATTTACAAATGTTAGTACTCCTGTGATTAAATTTCTTGTAAATAAATAAACTAAAGGTGAGGATGTACTTGCTGCATATAAGCTTACCCCATCTGAAGATATTGTGACAACACCTAAATAGCCACTTGGTGAATATTTATTTATATAACTAAGTTCTCCCGTAGTCTCATTTCTAGTAAATAGTGAGATGCTATCTTCTGTTGGGACATAGAGATGTTTTCCATCAGAAGATATTGTAATACTATTTGGCCACCATAAACCGGAAACAATATACCTGTCAACATATGTTAGCGCTCCAGTAGTCTCATTCCTACTAAACCATGCAATAGCATCGGAAGCCAATGCACTGACATATATAAATTTTCCATCTGGAGAAACTATAATAAAACATGGCGTTTCAATACTTATATCTGAATAACTACCACTATATGTAAGAGCACCTGTTCCGCTATCCCGACTAAACCAGGCTACTGTGTCAGAGCCGTCTGCTACTATGTAGACATGCATTCCATCAGAAGAAATTGCAATGGATGTAGGGCTTACAATTTCTGTGCTAGAATATTTATCAATATATGTAAGAGCTCCTGTTGTCTCGTTTCTACTAAACCATGCAACAAGACAACTATTATCATCTTTTTTAACAGACACTCCATATGCATTTTTACCATCAGGAGAGACTGTAACACCCATTGTACCTCCTAACTCAATATTTGAATACATGCCAGCATATAAAAGTCTGCTATCTGCAATTACGTTTCCTTTTAGATATATTATATATGGGTTTTTAGTTGAATCATTGTTCTTAATAGTTATTATAGCATTTTTTTCTCCGACATTATCAGCATTGAATTTTACAGTGAATGTTAGATATTTACTGGGATAAATGTTGTAATATGCTGGCTGTGTTAATGAATAATAATCAGAGTTAGTTATTGTTATAGCTTCAAATATTTCTAAAACAAAACTACCATTATTTTTTATTGTAAACTCTATTTCGCTCGATGCACCTAACCATAAATCACCGAAATCGTAAAGATCGCCAGATGTTATATTATTACCATTCTGCTCTATGGCCATATCTGGTACAATCATATCTAGTTTAGAATTATCTATACAGCTAATAATGTTAAATAAAATAATTAATAAACCAATTTGGATTATTTGCCCAAGAGTGTTTTTATTTTTTTTCATGTTAAAAATATCCTTATTTATTAAACTTAAACATGGATAGTTTACTAAGGTCAATCTCTGCTAAACCAGATAACTGCATTACACCAGTCAGCTGCAACATATATATTATTTCCATCTGGGGATATAGCAAGTGAATATGCTTCGTCTATATTACTTTCATTAGTGTATTTTCCAGTATACGCAAGTTCACCGGTAGACTCATCCCTTACATACCAAAAAACGGAATCTGTAACTTCTGAAGTAACATAAGCATTTTTCCCATCAGGATGGATAATAAGTGATTGAGGATAATCTACGTCTTCATAATAGATATAATTACTATTAGTGAGATCACCGGTGTCTGTATCCCTGGCGAATGAATAAATTGAACCGCCAATGCCATAGTGCACTACATAAACATATTTACCATCAGGAGAAATGGCAACAGACCGGGCATTAGTTATATTATGTGAGATCGTTTTATCTACAAAAGTAAGATCGCCAGAACTTGCATCCCTGTCAAACCATGAAACTGAACCATCTACTTCAGCTGCTATATATATATTATTCCCATCCGGAGATATTACAATTGAATTTACTCCATCAATATTTACATTTGAATAGCTATTCCGAAATGTTAACTCTCCGGTAGTTGTATTTCTGTTAAACCATGCAATTGTATCAGCAGCATAACCAATAACATAAACATGCTTTCCGTCAGGAGAGACGGTAACATAATTTGCTTGATCAATGATTGAATTAGTATAATTGTTAAGATAAGTGAGGTAGCCGGTGGTTGTGTTTCTACTAAACCATGCGATTGTGTCAGATTCTTCTGCGGTCACATATGCATTTTTACCATCCGGAGATATAGCAACACAATTTGCCCCGTTAAGAATAGTTACATCCCTATATCTAAAACTCCATGTTAAAGCTCCTGTGCTCTCATTTCTATTAAACCAACTGACTGCATCATAATAATATGAAGTAGCATAGACATGCCTTCCGTCAGGAGAGACTGCTACAGAACGGCAAAGCCCTACATTGGTAAGTGATTGATATTTATCAATGTATTCCAGTCTCCCTCCCCCTAATCCAGATCCCTTTACACTAAATGTATATGGATCCTGTAATGAATCATTACTATTAATTGTTATTATGGTCGATCTTTCTCCTTTATTCTTCGGGTTATAAATTACTGTGAAATTTTCATTCCCACCAATTTCAATCATAGTATTTGCAGGTTGTTGAACTGAGAAATCATCACTATTGCTTGTTTCAATATCTCCATTAATCCTAAGAGCAAAATTACCAGTATTTTCAATTGTAAATTCAATATAATTTGACAATCCTATTGCCAAACTATTAAAGGTGTACCCCAATTCTCCAGGAAGAATAGCATTATTACTAAGCCTCACCTGTATATCAGGTATAACCATATCCATTTTGGGAGTATCAAAACAAGTGATTATATTAAATATTATAAAGATAATGGGGATTATTTTTTTAAAGATATTTATCTTCATCTTCTTATCTCCAGAATAGTTAAAATTTCTTAACGATACTTGCCCCTAAGTAGCTTTCTTGATAATAATTTTTATTATTATTTAGATTTATGTTAAATGAAATGCTGCTTTCGTTCGCATTTTCTAGTTTTCCAATTTTTTTATCTAAGTAATGACTTGAAAAGAAAAATACATCTACTAAATTTAAAGTATAAACCAGAGCAAAAGCACCAATAGATATTTTAGCCATTGTTGCTGAATCTTTGCTTTCTTTATAATTTTTTTCATATGTACTTACTGGTGAACCATCTGGTGTTTTTTCATATGTAGACCTTTTCTCAGTGTAATTATAGATAGAATATCCCATGAAAGCTCCTGATAAAATGAAGCTCCCCATAAATATGCATCCGTTTACCTTTCTCCCAACATAAAATTGTCCAAGTCCAGGGACAATGCTTCTTGCATAATAGCCTGTTTTAGATAGTGGAGTTAATATGTCTTTATCTCCAGATATGATTCTATGCGCAAGATCCTTTGCGAGATCTGCAGCAGTTTTGTCAACATCATCTATAGACGGAGATTCACCTCTTGATGAAAATAGAGATACACCGCTTTCAACATCAACGTATCTAACATTTATTAAAATTGACTTTGTAATAGATGAAACTTCACCAACTACTATTTTTCTTGCTGATAAAAGTTTCCCAAACTGAACAGCACATGCAGAATCAGTACAACCGGACATTTGTAGCTCTTGTTCTTTAAGAATTTCTTCCATTTGTGCTCTTTCGACAACAACAAAGTTACCAATATTAATAAATTCTGAGCGAAATATTTCAGATATTGCATTTGATACAATTTTAGGAACGCCATTTGGCGCGAAATCAAGAACTGCGATAGTTACTTTATCCTCAGAAAAAGCAGTAGAAATAAATGATAAAAAGAATAAAACAAATAAAAACCTAAACCTTTGCATGCTAATCCTCCAATATTTTTATCCATTTTTAAATCGTTACTATTGCTCAAGAACAAAATTACGCTAAAATAATTTCAACTTAGGAAATGTAAATTCTTATCATTTTATTTTGTGTCCCACTGTCAAGTGAATACCATCATTATACACACAACCGAATCTGACTCACTTCAGCAATTTTAATTTAATAATCAAATTTAGCATACTTCAAACTTCCATTAGTACCATCATGATAACTGATATGCGGATTATCATTGATATCAAGGGCTATTGAAGAATATTTGCCAACAGTTCCATTTCTATCCACTGGTATTATTAACCAGTTATTTCCAGTCCATCTGGCATATTTTAAATTTCCGTTAGTTTCATCATAGTAAGTGATATGCGGGTAATCATTACTATCTAGAGCAAGTGAAGAATATTTACCAACATCTCCATTACTATCCACAATTACTATTGACCAATTACTTCCATTCCAACTGGCGTATTTTAAATTGGTATTAGTCGCATCATAGTAGCTGATATGCGGATTATCGTTACTATCAATGGCTAATAAAGAATAACATCCAACATTATCATTAGAATCCACAGTTGCTATTGACCAATTACTACCTGTCCATCTGGCATATTTCAAATAATCATTATTTGTGTCATAATAACTTATGTGAGGATTATTATTACTATCAAGAGTTATTGAATTATCTAAACCAACATATGGTGCATCTATACTATCGAATGTCCAGCTAGTCTCCGTCCATTTAGCATACATTAATATGCCAAGCTCCAGATCACAGTAACTGATGTGAGGATTCCCACTACTGTCAATAACTAGGGAAGTATCATATCCAATATAAGCACTATCTACAGTTGCTATTGACCAGCTACTCCCAGTCCATCTGGCATATTTTAAATCTCTGTTTGAGCTTGCATCCAAATAGCTAATATGCGGTCTATTATTGTTGTCAATAGCTATTGAAGTATAAAGACCTAAATTTACTCCAGTGTCTATAGTTGATATTGACCAAGTGCTTCCGGTCCATCGTGCATATTTTAAATTACCATTAGAATAATTGTTATTATGATAATAATAACTGATATGCGGATTATCATTACTGTCCAGAGCTATTGAAGAGTATTCTCCAACAGTCCTATTAGGATCCACTGTCTCTTTTAACCATGATTTACCATTAATTGTAACCATATTTTCAAGTTCTACTTTATCAATATTTATGTTTACAGTCGTAGTTTCTCCTGCTTTAATTTCAAAAGTAATTGATGTTGGTGACTGTACAAAATCAAAATAAAGAGTATCAACAGCATTCATATCATATGTATTCAGGTAGACATCCTGTCTCCAGAACTCAATAGCATAATCTTCTTTTTGCTCTAGTTTTAAAGAATAAATACCGGGTTTAAAATCTCTTAATTTGAAATAGTCATTATATAACAATACAGAACTATTTTTATTGTCTAAATATTCTCCAAGTGAGCACCAAGCTCCTGTATTGCTATAATTATGATATGTCTCTGTACCAGTTAAAGTAGCTTCAACATTAAAATTTATACAGGAACTAACACTATAAAAATTTGTAGTCGAGCTGGTCAAATAATTATACTGGTTTGCAATTTCTGTAATCGAATTAAAGTTCAAGTAGATATTTAAATCAATCTTCCCCATAGTCTCTGTTCCTGCCGAGTTATTATTAGCATCTCCACCAGAACAGGAAATAATATTTAAGGAGAGTAAAATACATACACTAATAAAAAAAGTGGGTATAAAGTGTTTTACAATAGTAAAATTTTTAATTACAGATAATTTCATAACTTTCTCCTTGTTTATTTATTTTAAAATATTTTGTTTACTTGTATTATTTTATTTATAACAAATAAAAATTACTGTTCTTATTGCTTTTCTTTAAATAAATTTTTAATAGTTAAGATAGTAAAATGTTATCTTGTAGTTTAAATTGAATATTTACATTAGTAATATAAGTAGACACGCAAGACCAGCTAATATCCATCCCCATCTAGAACAAGAACTACTCTCATTATTTGTATTGGAAGTAGATGTATTAGTAGAACTATATGAATTGGTTGAATTATTTGTCTTAGACTCTAAAATTATAAGCCGATTCTTTGCGGTTTCTAAATTTATTTTTGCAATCTCAACTTTTCTTTCTGCTTCAGCACGGCTCATTCTATTTACAGTGCGGGTAAAGGGGGCAAATTTACTTTTTGACAATGACATAATAATATCGCCGGAAGTTGTTGTTGCTGTTGTTTCATTATACTCCTTAATAGCGTTATTATATTCTTCCAATGCTTGATTATATTCTCTTCGTGCCTCTTCAAGAGATGATTGGGATAAAATTTGTTTTGGAAGTAAAAATAAAAATATATAAATGAAAAAAATAAAAAGTAGGCAAATCCTGCTTTTCATAAAATATCTCCATTGTTAATTTTTTATTAAATTTCTGGGTATAAGTGAAAAAATTTGGGAGATCGTCACAAAAAAAATGAGGAATTATTTAAAAAAATTGTGTTTTTGGTAAGAAGTATGCTGGAATATAATTTTTAAAAAGCTGAGGGTTTATTAATCTATTTAAGTTTTATTAAATTATCACTATAATCAGTAGCTTAAATACCAAATATCGCGTTTATAGGTTAAGCCATGATATTCGTCATATCCCCCAATTAACCATATTTTATCATTAAAAACTTGACTGACATGGCTATAGCGAAAACTCCATAGTGTAGTTAGATCAGTTTGAGTCCAGTTAATACCATCAGAGGTATACCAAACATCATTGTATTCAGTTGAGATATTTCCATTTATACCACCCATAATCCAGATTCTGTTTTTGTAGACAGCGATGCTATGCCTGTCTCGCGGTACCCATTGAGCAGACGGCGTTACTTGAATCCAATTTATTCCGTTGATACTGTACCAGACATCATTTTTATCACTATCATCGTAACCACCAATTACCCACATTTTATTGTCAAAAACAACACTAAGATGATCATTCCGCCCCGTCCAGTTTGCTGCTGCTGTCGCTTGTATCCAGTATGTTCCATTGTCACTGTACCAAACATCATTTAATCTATTACCATTCCATCCGCCCATAACCCATATTTTATTATCAAATACAACGCTGGATTGATCACGCCGGATACCCCAGGATGCGGACGCTATCGCCTGGGTCCAAGTAATGCCATTATCACTGTACCAGACATCATTTTTAAGACTGTCATGAAATCCGCCTCCGATTACCCACATCTTGTTATCAAATACTACGCTTGTATGCTCATAGCGCGCTCCCCATTGAGCAGATGCTGTTGCCTGATGCCAGTTTATGCCGTCTTCGCTATACCAGACATCATTTTTCATGTTGCTACTGCTTCCTTCATACCCGCCCATTATCCACATTTTATTATCAAAAACTACACTGGTATGAGATATTCGTCCGCTCCATGAAGTATTTTCAACTGCTCTTATCCAACTGCCAGATATATTATTATAGTCAATTTCTTCCAGTGAGCCGGTGCAGGAAACAATGATAAGCGTAAATATTATTAAAACTATATGAAATAACCTCTTCATAGGAATTACCTTTTGAACATAATAATTGATCATGGTTTATAACATAGATGTAACCTTCATATAGGATGTTATATTTTAATATATGTACCAGACATCGCGAAAATTATTTACCGTATCATATCCGCCAAGTATCCATATTTTATTATCATATACTTCGCTTCTGAAGCAATAACGGGCAATCCAGTTTACAATTGCTGTACTCTGGGTCCATGTAATACCATTTCCGCTGTACCAGACATCATTATTTAATCCATCATTATCTAATCCACCCAGAATCCATATTCTATTATTAAACACTACACTTGTATAATAAGCACGGCCTGTCCAGGTTGCGTTTGACGTAGCTTGAGTCCATGTAATACCGTCAGCGCTGTACCAAACATCGTTTTTATATCCAGAAGCATCCCAACCACCGATTACCCATATTTTATTATCAAAAACGACACTCGTTTGCCAATATCGGGCTGTCCAATTCGCGCTAGCTGTAGCTTGAGTCCACGTAATGCCATCTACGCTATACCAAACATCGTTATTCCTTGTACTACTACTATTATTCATTCCACCAATTAGCCACATTTTATTATCAAAAACAACACATGTGTGAGCTGACCGTGCACTCCAATTCGCACTCGCTGTAGCCTGTGTCCAAATGATGCCATCTTCACTGTACCATACATCATTTTTGTCAGTACCACCATTTCCACCGATTACCCATATTTTATTATTATATGCCATACTTACAAGTTCAGTTCGGGGACTCCAGTTCGCATTTGCAGTAGCCTGAGTCCATGTAATACCGTTAGTGGTGTACCATACATCATTCTTATACCCAGATTCATATCCACCGATAATCCACAATTTATTATCAAAAACCACACTTGCATGTGTTCTTCTGGCACTCCAATTCGCACTTGCTGTAGCTTGTGTCCAGCTATTTTGAGATAATGGATTGGTGTTTTTATTATAGTCAATCTCTTCAAGTGAACCGGTGCAGGAAACAATGACAAGAGTAAATATCAATAATACAATATATAACAGCTTATTCATAAATAAAACCTATTATTATAAAAGATTCTAAAACCGAATCAACAAACCTGCTCCATAGAAATTTTCTTGTTTATTTTGATTATATCCATTAAAACCTGAAGTGTATATTAACGGAATAACCGGCATATAATTACTTCCGGAAGAGGCTAATTCGACCGGTTTGGAAGTAAAATATTTATAAATAAAAAATACTGCTAAAATAGTTGTTCCTATGCCAGCTCCATATAAAATATTTCTTGTCTTTTCATACTTATCTGCGTCTTCCTTTTTGCTGGTCATACTATTTTGAAGTGAGGCCGCTTCATTTGGGTCAGTTGTCGTGTGGTACCTGTCTGCAAGACTGTTATAATCCGAGATTGTGCTTTTAAGTTTCGTGTCAAAATAATATCCGGTTCCGGCTAAACCTGCCGAAATGACAATAAAACTTATAGATAAAAATCCATAAGTTCCTTTTCTTGTTGATGGTTCACTTTTTATTAGCGGTTTTTCATCTTTTCCTTTATCAGTAATTATTACTTCTTTCCGATTTGCAACATTTCCCGATAATCTACCGGCAATTTGTTTAACTGCATCCTCAATATCATCCTCTGTTGCAGCTTTTTCAGTCTCAGCCAGAATTATGCTGCCTTTGCTGATATCCACCATTTTGACGGAAAGAGTATATGTTTTAATTTTAGAAAGACTTCCAACCACTACAAGGTCAGCAGAAAGCAGTTTCCCGACCTGAACTAAACATGAAGTATCGGTACAACCGGACATCTGGAGGCCTTGTTCCTTCAGTATAAGGTCTATCATGCTTCTTTCAAGAACAACAAACGCAGCGCTTTTATGAAGATTGATTTCAAGGGTATCCCTGGCAATGTCCGCGTATGATTTGGGAGCGTTTTTTGCGTCAAAATTAAATACGGCAATCCGTTTCTTTTCATTTGCCGATAAAGAAATATTATTAAAAATAATACTAAAAATAAATATAAAAAACGCCAGCCGATTAAATATTGTCATTTTAATATCCTGATTCATATATATTTTATAATATTTTTGTAATATTTTTAATATATAATCAAAATTGTCAACTTAGTCTTTGTTTTCGAGAAAATTTATTTCCATTCAATTTCTTTAAGGATAGTTTCTGCAATGCCAGTGCATTTAACATCGATTTCATTAGCTGAATCAATTGTTTCGGTAACGCCGAAAATCACTTTTGAGTCTCCTACATCAATTACTTTCGCAGTGATAATTATTTTTTTTCCAAGACCGGACACTGAACCTGAAAGAATTCTGTTAAATCTAAGTCCCTTCTGGTTTTTGCTTAGATCAATAACCTTTCCTTGTCCAAGTGTGCGTAAAAGTTCATTATGTATATTATCTGTTACAGTTTTTGATAAGCTGCTTTCAATATTTTTTGCTGAAAAAAGATTTACACCCAGCCTGTATTTAACATTTTTATTATCACTCAAAATAGATTTTTCTTGAATTGCCTTATTCTCATCTTTTATAATATCTTTTAAATGTTTAGAGTTATCCTGTTCTGCGCTGAAATCAACCAATATTTGACTGTCGGACTTGTCGGATAATTCAGAGTTATTATTCTTTATATATTCAGCGGAAAATAATATTGCTGCTGTTAATATTCCGGCTGTGATTATTGAAATAATACCCAATATTATTTTACTTTGTTTAATGGAAAACCTAAGTTTTAGTTTATAGGAAAGAAAAAATATCCTGACAGCCAGGCCATAGATTAAATTATATTCGCCAAAATTCTGTAGTGTTTTAATAAGTGCTTTTTGTTCATAACGAACAATAAATACCTTCACATCATTAGGCAGGAACTGCTTAAATCTGAATCTTAGTAAAAGCTTTTCAAATGTGCTTATGTTATTAATGCCATTGCTCATAGAAGATCCTCAATATTCCTGATGCCTTTTTTACTGAGATTGTCGATTATTTTATCAACTATATGCCTGTATTTATACTCTACCTGGCGTTTAGTAAGTCCCATTTGCCTTCCGGCCTCAGTATAGCTATAGTTATAAACAGCAACAAGATCGAATAGATTCTTTTCTTCATCGCTATTGAAATTGGCCATGTCTTCCATAGCTTCGCTAATTATTATCCGGGCATCTCTGAATCCGTTGACGAACGTTAAACTTATATCTTTAAAAACATCGTCGATATCAATATCTCCTTTCTCCTTTCTATAAAATTCTAATACAACGTTTCTTAAAGTGCCATAAAGCCATTTGCGGCTATCAATAATTTTTTCATAATTTTCAAAGAATCTTATAAATACTTCCTGGCAAATATCTTTAGTGTCATCTATATTCTCAACCTTGGTGTAAACAGTGCTGAATATCAATGAATAATATCTTTTGTGATCTTCAGTAAACCGGTCTTTTTTTTTGCTCATTGTTTATATGTTGTATATAAATATAAGTGACTTTTTAATATAAATCGTAACAAAAATTTATTGTTAAGAAATTGAATTAAATGGGACACTTTTTGATAATCCATATATATAAAACTAATATTATTTAGCTTTAAAGATTAGGATTCATAGGATATCCTATGTTATGAATTGTAAAATGAAGTATTGGTGAATATATGGGTATTAATCATCCAGGTTAATATTCAATAAAATATTTTTACTGATTCTAAATGAAGAAGTTTTACTTTCTTCAATAAACCGATGTAATGAATAAAGTTTTTATACTATATTTAATTAATAATATTTTTGTTTTCTACGAAAATAATACAAATTATAATTTTTGTTATACAAAAACAAGTATTTTTTAGTTAATTTTTAAGATTCATCCCTCAATTCAAGATAAATACAGGGTTTTAAATCATTTACTATTGTTTGAATTTAATAATATTTTACTTCCATTTTAATTTTGTTGTAAATTTCTTGCTGGTGCGGTTCCCAATGAGTTATGATTCTCTTGTACTCTTTTTTAGGTAATACAATTATTCCACTGGTTTTAGTTTCCCTAACTGAAAATGATGAAATCAGATTAAATATATTTTTTAATTTTATTTCAAAATTATTTTTTTTATCTTCATCATCATATAAAGAGTTTGATAAATCTAAATTTTTTTTAAATTTTGAAAAAATATCACCAAGACTTTTCCCCTGATCTAAAAACCATATCTGTGACCATAGGTCGTATGGTCTATTGGCAATAGGAGTGCCAGTCATTATTACCCTTCGTGCAAACGTAGGGGCAATTTTAAAAAAAGATTTTGTTAGTGAAGATTTTGGATTTTTTAATTTTACGGATTCGTCTAAAATAATTCCAACTGGTCTTGTCTTATTAAATAAATCAATTCTTTCAATTTCACTTTTTATAACTTCATAATTGCAAAGAATAACTTTGGCAGGACTATTAAAAACATAATAATTTGAGTGCTTATTCTGAGATAATATTTTCGGATGCAGATAAGTGTGAAAAGATAATTCTTTTTCCCAATTCTTTAACAAACTTTTTTTTACTACTATAAATACTGTGTCTATTATCTTTTTTTCAAACCAGTATAAAATTAAATCAATAGCAATTTTGGTTTTTCCTAATCCTTGTTCGTGAAATATTGCTGCATATTCTAAATCACATATTTCATCTTTTGCGTTTTTTTGGTATGGAAATGCCGCCAATTTTTCCTTATAATTTGGTTCAATTTTTAATTTTATTCTTCCCATATGGCGGAGTAATTTTTAATTTCTAAATTGATAATATCACAGATAATTATATAATTAATATCTTTTGCATCTATTTCAATATCATTTAAGAAGTATTTAATTAACTGATTTGAATTCCTTAAATTTTTCCAAGGGACAGCAAGAATAAATAATGAGTTTTCATTACTTTTACAAAATTTTAAAAATGCCTTTATTTGATCTTCTGCATGATTCCAATATTTTTCTAATTCTTGACTTATCTTCGCTTCACCAATAACATAATTTTTATTACTTCTATAATTTATTCGAGCATATATATCCGGACAATAATTTTCAATTCTTTTAGGTTTGTTTATAATTGTTGAGTCAGATGTATCACTCATCAATAAAACATTATTTGAATTATATTTTGAGAATATCCATTCCTTTATATTCTGTACAAGTAATATATGCTTATCAGATTCTGGCATCGATCATCTATATTAAGACTCAATAAATTTACATAATTCTATCAATTGATCTCTTGCATCAAATAAATCTTGTACTTCTGCTGATTCTCTTTCGTCTCTTAATTTTTGAGATTCTGACCATTGCATTGACATAATCTTATTTGATAATTCTTTTGCTAATTGTTCTAATTTTGCATTTAGTAAGAATAAATTATCAGTTGGTTGAGGTGGGGCAATGGCATCCAATGCTTTTTGGACAGCATCTTTACCCTTTGTTTTTATAAATATTTCCCTGCTTTCTTTTTTAGGTAGAATAACAGGTAATTTCCTTACGTCTTCTAATCGTTTAAATTTTAAATCAATAACCCATTTTGCAAAATCTTTAAACGTAAAATTAGCATCGACTATAGCTTTTTTTACAGGAGTTCTCTGTAATTCAACAAAAGCTGAAAACCTTGATGGATCAAAGTCGGAATCACTTTCAAGTTGAGACTTATATTCGTTTTCCATTACCAAATATGCTTCAATATAATCCTCTACTTCTTTTTTTCGTCCCCCGCAAAAATCAATTATCTGATTCATTGTAAGATGCTCAGAGTTTCTCAAATATTCAAGATATTTGGCTTTTGAGTACGGGTCCCATGCTCTTGGACCAACAAGATGAGATTGTAACCTAATAGCATCAATTTCTTCTGGTGTCATTGCTTTATAAACAATAGATAGTATTTTATCCCATTTTCCGGGTATTTTTTTATCATGGAACTCTTTATAAATTGCCAACCGAGTATTCCCTTCGATTACAACATATTTCTTATCAGACTTATCATTTACAATGATTGGATGTATAATCCCACCATTAGTTTTAATAGACGTCTTTAAACTTTGAAAAGTGACACCATTCCCATCCGTTTGACTATCCCCAACTCCTAATGCCAATGCAATTTGTTCACTTGGGATATCATCACCATAAAATTCCAAGAATTGAGCAATACGAGGATTTGACTTATCTAATTCAATATCCTTTATTGGAATTAATTTAATACTATATTCTATATTCATATTTACCTCTTAATTTATGAGTTTAGATAATGACCAATTATTATTTCCATTATAAAGTTTTAGAATTAGGCGATTTTAATAACATTGCTTTATAATTTTAATAATAGAAAAATATATTTTCTAAATTACAAGGACAATTTAAAAATAATTCAGTTTTTGAATCCTCTTTCAGAGTAATTATTTTAATAGTTATCTGAAATAAAATTTTTATAAAAGAACTTGATGATTTATAAATATTTTTATATATTTCCATCAAATAAAACGAGACATAATATAGCGGTTCAGGAATTAGAAATAATTGTTCAAATTAAACGATACAAATGTTATTTTTAACTATTTAGGATTATATTCGGAGATATTATAAATGGAAATGTTAAATAGCAGAGAACTATCTATTTGTATATGGATAGGAATTTCATTTATTATATGCATAATATTTTTTTCCAAGATAAAAAAATCTATTTTTGATGTGCTTAAAGCATTTTTCTGTGCAAAGTTACTCATCCCTCTATTATTTATGACCATTTATATAATGGGTTGCATTTATGGTTTAAATTACCTTAGACTTTGGAATACCGATCAAATAAAGAATACAATTATCTGGTATTTGACAACTGCTGTTGTAACATATTTTAATAGTCTTGAAATTGCAAATGAGCTTCATTATATAAGAAAATGGATTAAAGATAATTTAAAAGTAATAGTCTTTCTCCAATTCATATTCAATTTTTATACTTTTCACATTATCATTGAATTTTTATCTGTACCAATTTTTTTCATAATTGGCGGAATGCAGGGATTTATTCAATCAGAGAAAAATAATAAAAACACAAAATTATTAAAACCTCTTAATTTTTTAATCGCATTATATGTTATATCAGTAATAATATTTACTGTATATAGTTTAGTTACAAATTTCAATGAATTTGCTCAATTAAAAACTATCTACGATTTTGTAGTCCCAATAATACTTTCATTATTGATATTACCGTTTATTTGCATATTATCTATATTTTCTGATTATGAAATCGCATTTTTAAATTTTAAACATCATTTAAAGGATATATCTTTATTGAGATTTGCTAAGATAAAATCATTGATAAAATTTCACATGAAGTCAAAAAATTTATTAAGATGGTCAAGTAATTTATTCACAGAAAATATTTCATCAAAGTCAGATATACTTACTTCAATTGAAAACTTTAAAAAACTACTTCTTATCGAAAAAAATCCCCCATCTGTTTCTCCTGACAAAGGTTGGTCTCCATATTCTGCTATTAAATTCCTTGATTCTGAAGGAATAAAAACAGGGCATTATAAACATTCAATAGATGATGAGTGGTTTGCGTGTTCTCCTCACACTGAAATCAATAAAGGGAAAAACTTTTTATCAAATAACGTCTCTTATTATGTTGAAGGTAGTTCCAGTATAGCCAAAAAGCTATTATTAGTTTTGGATATATTTGAATTAGAAAATAGTAAAGACGCAGTTAAACTATTTTTACACTTGATAAGAATATTATTTAAAAAATCAACAGAGAAAGAACTCCCTCATGATTTTGAAAAGGCTATTATGAACAGAATAGATTCTGAATCTGTAATCGATGCATTTAAAATTATATTAAAGAAAAATAATACACTGACTAACAAAGCATATTTTTTAGAATTTTCAATCGAGAAGATTTAATGCAAAAAACAGATAATTATTCTCTGACATTTGATGTTAAATGAGACAGTAATGAAAACAGGTAGAAATGAACCTTGCCCTTGTGGTAGCGGATTAAAATATAAGAAGTGTCATGGTTCACCAAACATGAAGAACAAAATCTTTAATTCTACAATTAACCAAATAAATCAAGAAATTATTAAACAAAAAGTAAGAGAAGATAAACTGGGTGATGTTCGACCTACGATAAGTACTGAATTTAAAGGACGTAAAATAGTTGCTGTTGGCAACCAAATACATTACGCCCCCAGAGAGAGATGGAAAACATTCCATGACTTTCTTTTTGACTATATAAAGCATTGTTTTGGTATCGAATGGGCGAATAAGGAATTGAAGAAAAAATATGAAGAGATGCATTCGATATTACAATGGTATCAGGACTTATGTAAATTTCAACAAGCACATATGGTTGAGAAACATGAAATATATTCCGCTGATAGCACTGGTTCTGTAGGAGCCTACCTTGCCTTGGCATATGATTTATATATATTGAGACATCACTTAGCTTTACAAGAGCGACTAATTACCAGATTAAAAGATAAGAAGCAGTTTCAGGGTGCTCGTTATGAGGTATATGTAACTTCATCTTTTATTAAAGCAGGTTTTGATATATCATTTGAAGATGAAACGGATAGGACGATTTCACATTGTGAATTTGTAGCTACTCATAAAGCATCAGGTAACAAATATTCGGTTGAGGCAAAAAGCCGTCATAGAAAAGGATTGCTTGGACAAGATGGTGAGCAAAGAAATTGGGATGATCAAAAATTATGGATAGGAACTCTTCTAAGAGATGCTTTAAAAAAAAGTGCTTCATATCCGAGAATCATTTTCATCGATGTTAATATGCCCCCTGAAAAAGGAGAAGTGTTTAAGAAGAGTTGGGTAGATGGCTTGATGAAAGAAGTAAGCCGTGTTGAAGTTGATATTATTAGTGGGGTACCCTGTCCCCCTGCATATTTATACTTCACAAACCATCCAAATCATTACGTAGGTAACAATGAAGTTGAACCAGCAAAAGATTTCTTTTTTACGGCAATCAACATCCAAGAATTTAAACAAGGTAGTATTGAAAATGCAAGAAAAACACATCTTCATCAATTTATACTTTGGGATTCAATAAATTCTCACTGTAAAATTCCAGAGAGCTTTGAGAATTCGTAAAAATTTCAATTTCAGTTCGTTATCTTATAAAGTATGCCCAGTGGTACACATAACTTCAACTTTAAATATAAGTTGACGTATAGTTGACCAGCTCAATCCACGTTAAATAATTTAAAGCAAAGTATATCAATTTTCTCCTATATTTTTAATAATTTTTGTTTAATTTTTAAATCAATTTTACACATATTCAAACAATTTACAGCAAACCTAATTAAGATTGCATATTTGCTTGAATCGCACTCAAGAGGTAGAGGGTTCGACTCCCTTCAGCTCCAAAAAAGAAGTTGTCCCAAAAGAATGCCACAGAGTCACTGAGGCACAAATCCCCCTTTCAAATTTACTGTATATAATATGTCTTTTAAAATTTTCCTCTCCCGAAAGTTATTTTTATCAGCCATAGCTGAATTGATGTGGCTTTACAGCATTCCGGAACGTGAAGCGAAGGTGAAGCGAAGCTGAAACGGAGGGGAAGCGAAGCATTCCGGCAGAGGGTATCTTTCTTTGTTGTGAAATAATGTTAAGAGAATTATATTTATATCCTGCCGGAATACGCTCTTTCATAAAGTCCGATATATAAAGATTATACCCGCTCATGTTCAGATTGCGCGCTTTTCTATTATATTTATTTTTTTCTTCTTCAGCTAAAGCCTGCCATGATTTAACAGCTTTTGCAAATGATTGTCTGTTCCTTCTCTGGGTAAAAGTATTCGGATTGCATGGTATTATATAGCTGCGTATGCATTGCGTATTCAGTCTTTTATACCACACAACATTGCCCGCACGTCCGCTTACTTTGCTGAACAATGGATTTAGAGTTATTATTGCCATAAATTTATCCTGTTAACAGCAGGAAACTCGATCCCCTGCTATAAAATATCCCCTCATATATATATACGATTTTAGGTCACGTTTTTGTGACTTAACAATGAGGATTGTTTAGAAATACCAGAGAAATAAGATTTTTTTTTGATTTTTAAGAAAAAAATTATTAACGGGGGAAATAGAAAAGAGAAACTGCAAGGACGGTGTTAATATAATTCTTCCTGAATATATGCTGAAGAAATACGAGGGAGATCCTCTCAAAGTTGATTTTGATTTAAAAAATGCGAAGTATAAAATTTATCAGAAATCAGGAGATAAGATTATTTCTTCAGGCAGCCTAATGCTTGAATTATAATGTAAATAGTAGCCTATTTTAAATAATTCTTGCTTTTCTCGTCTTTTACTCTTCACTATTTGGCCTGTATTGCGTTTTATTTATCGGTCTAATGTAAATGCTCGTTAATCAATAAAAAAAGTTGATCTTCTGAATGGGAATATTGTACTTTCCTGTATTGACATAAAAACTTTGGAGAGGTGATGTATGCATAAAGAGAAGAAATGTATAGTAATAACCTCGGAACAGTTCAAAAATGAAATATTAAAACCCGGGCAGAAAGCCATAGCTGTCGGGACAATTGTGGGGATATCGCTTTTTTCGAGTGGGTGCGCTACTTTTTATGATGCAAGAGATGAGAGATCTGTTGTAAAAATTGAGAAATACGCTGAAAGCAATGATGTTGAGGTTAGAAAGGGAGTCGCAGAGAATAAAAATACACCAGCCGGAGTATTAAAGAAACTTGCCAGTGATCCTGACACCTGGGTTAGGGTAGGAGTCGCAAAGAATAAGAATACACCTGTTGGAGTATTGGAAAAACTTGCCAGTGATCGTGATACCTGGGTTAGAAGAGCCGTAGCATCAAGTGAAAACACACCTGTAAAATTACTGGTAATACTTACTTATGATTCTAATTCGAATATAAGAAGTGATGTCGCAAAGAATAAAAACACGCCCGCAAGTTTACTGGAGAAACTCTCTATCGATGATCCATATAGTGTCGCAGAAAATGAAAACACGCCAGTCAGTATATTGGAGAAACTATCTAATAATCCTAGTCCTTATGTTAGGAGGAATTTGGTAAGTAATAAAAACACACCCATAAGTGTACTGGAAAAACTCTCTAACGATTCTGATATTGATGTACTGTGTGCTGTCGCAAATAGTAATCATACACCATTAAGTATCGTGAAAAAAATCTATTATTCACTAGAAGGAAAGGGCTATTCCAAGTCTATGCCTGCTGCCAAGTCTAGAATCAACAGCGAAAAAGAAAGTATTGCTTATGAAGAACAGAGGTTAAGGGACATTAATATAAGAAAATCAGCTGATCCCAAAACCCCTCCTGATATACTTGAACAGCTCGCCAGTGATCATTATAACGATATAAGGTGCAACGTTGCACAAAACAACAATACGCCTATACGTGTTCTTGAAAAACTTTCTAATGACTCTGAAGAGCGTGTAAGGAATTGCATTCCATATAATGTTAGGGAAAAGTTTTATGAGGATAATAAGAAAAAAGCAAATGATCAGAATACATCTGCTAATGAACTTGAAAAACTCGCAGCTAATTTAAAATCTGAAATAAGAAAAGCTGTTGCTGCTAACCGGAAAACCTCACTAAGTGTACTTGAACAGCTCGCAAACGATTCTGATCAGGATGTAAGACTTGCTGTTGAAAATAACAGCAACACCCCAGCCAGTGTTAAGAAAAAACTTGCCGTAAGAAGAGAAGAAGAAAAGAAATTAGCCGAAAAACAACTTGCCGAGAAGATAAGACTCGAACAGGCTGCGAAAAAGTATCAGGGTTCCGGGAGTACGGGATGCTCTGGCTGTACTGGTTGTATATACAGCTGTACAGTAAAATGTACGTATGGTTGCACATTTGGTTGTACTGCATACTGTACTGCTTACTGTACTGTAATGACGGCGAGGTGAACATCGCGCAGTATTCATTGTACTTCCAATCGTGTATACTGAGGATTTTTTAAGTACATACATCCGCTGTAACCGGAGTTTAAAATTCAATGTCTTCCAATAAATCATTACAAAAGTTCCAAACGGCATCTGAAATTGTCTACCTCAATAAAAATGGCGATACAATTTTCTTTAATGCCGAAAATGTAAATCCTGTATATTTCCCTCAAGGCGGCGATGATGCAAAATCGATAATCCGGTCGCTGAAAGATAAAGGGTCGTTTACATCTGAGTCAGCCGCAACTGTATGCCCGGCTGAACTCTTTGACTTCTTTCTTGAGCATAACATTATAGTTGAGAAGAATCAGAATTTCCAGAATACAGTCAAAAAGTGCGATAACTGCGAATGCGGACAGAAGTCTGTGAGCCGCAGCATGTATCTGCTGCTCAGTCATTCATGCAACCAGAAATGTATATACTGCCTTAACGGCCGGGAAACCTACAATTCAGATCATGGCATGATGATGACAGAGGGAGTTGCTTTTAAATCGGTAAAAACAGTTTACGATTCAATATCCCCTTATGGCAATCTTGAAATTGTTTTTTTCGGAGGTGAACCGCTTCTTAACTGGTCGCTTGCAAAAAAAGTGATTCATTACTGCGAGGGTATTTTGAAGCCCTCCTCTCCGGACAAAAAGGTTAATTATCATCTCACGACAAATCTGACTTTATTCCCTGATGATCTCGTTGAATACGCGCTTATGTATAACATTACTTTTCTTGTAAATATTGACGGCCCGGAAGAGATTCATAATAAAACCAGGCCTTTCCTGAACGGCAGCGGAAGCTTCAAAAGATCCGTTGAAAATATTTCGCGACTGAATAAAGCAGGAATATCAGTTGCTCTCAGGGCTACCGTTACAAAATATAATCAGCATCGCATGCTTGAAGTTACAAGAACGCATAAAGATATCGGCGGAGCCGGTTCTGCTTTTGTCCCGCTTAATGCTATAGATTCCGACGAAGAAACCCTGCCTGCTGATTTATGCCCTGACCCGAAAGTGTTCTCAAAAGGGCTGCAGGACGTTTATAATTCAGGCATTTGGGAAACTCAAAATCTTTATCCATTCAATGAATATACCGGAAGACTTGTTCCGGGTTATCGCAATACATGGGCATGTGGGGCACCTCATGGTAACACCCCTGTTATCACCGCGGATGGAGATATTTTTTCATGTATATATCTTGTGGGGATTGAACGATTTAAAATCGGCCATATCAACAACAACGAATTTCCTTTTGCATCCGTAGTCAATGATATGCTTGAGATAACTAACGTAAATAGTTCTGAAGAATGTGCCAACTGTGGCTTCCGATATCTATGCGGCGGTGGTTGTCCAGTTGGGCGATTTACCATCGCGGGCAATCCGAATGCTTCGGAAGAGATTAAACTTTACACTCGCGAAATTTCCTGCGCTGTGAGTAAAACAGTTCTGACGGAACTTATCTGGAGCTTTGCGAAACAGAAAAAGGATATGCTGCATCTTGGAAGGCGATAATTTTAGTCTTTTCTGCTTACCAGGGGATATTGTTTATTTCAGTAAGTTCTTGATTTTTTCTGTTTTTATGCTTCACCATTTGGCCTGTATTGCGTTTTATTTATTGGTATAGTGTTACTAACCGTTCTTTCTAAAGTATTTTTATTATTTTAATCTGTGTTTCTGACAATCGGCTCTGTGCAATTCAGTAAGTTATCCCGTGGATTATTGATTAATAAAAAGACAAATTGTAAATACATAACTCCGGATCTTTAATATGCTGATCGATAAAATATTTTACGGGAAATATATAGAATACATTATACTTTTCATATTATCTATACCGTTGGCGATTGGACTTCTGAAATATTTTTTCATGCTGCGAAAAAATACATACATGAAAAAGTCAAAAGCAATTGACTATCTGCTATCTATCGCAATGGTATTTATATCTTTGTTTCTATATGCTTATCAGGACGAAATAACAAGAAACACGAAAGTCTGGATTGTTATTCAGGGAGAAAAGAATCCGGTTAAAATTGAAAAAGTATTATTATTCAAAGGCACTGATTTTTATTCCGTAGAAGGAAAGCATTTCAGGATCAAAACCAATCCTTCGGGTTATGCTGTTGTAAATGATTCGGACAGAATACTCATACTTGAGCCTGTCGTATATTCCCAGGTGAGTGTTCTGCCGGAAGCAGCTCAAAAATTTAAAAATTTCCATTTTAATAACTATGTAGAAAAAGGCAGCATAATATATTTTCAAAAACTTAAGTATTTTGGTTTCGAAGATGAAGCTCCTCCCGAATCAAGGGAAATTTCGATTCAGGGAAACGAACCCGGTTTTGGAAGGATGGAACTGGAATGCTGGCTCAGATGGTAATATTAATCTATCAAACAATTTATTATCTAAATCAATGAAAAACATAATCAATAAAATCGATGTATTCTTGCATGACAAGCGTATCTTTAACCGGCCATTAGGCTTGTGGGTAGTACTTATCATTCTTGGAATGTGGAGTATTGCGAAAGCGGTGGATTATATCATGTTTATTTTTGGAGCGGCTTCTATCCCTGAAATAATAGCCAGCACCGTAATAATTCCTATAAATTTATATTGTATTACCGGGTTGTGGAATTATAAAAGAAAAGCCTTTGAGGCTGTAAAATACTGGCTCTGGCTTTCCTATATACTCGCGGTATTCATTTTACCAGGGTATGTATCGGTATTTCCGGAAGAGCGGGGAGATGCACGGTTGTTAATGGCAGTTATTATGTCACCAGTTCTTATAGCATGGATAATCTTAAGATTTTCATCATTGAAATCAATGTTCAAAGATGATGAAAACAAAAAAATCAAATGAACAAAATAATAGTCTCTATTGGATGTATCTCCGGCACAAAGGACTATGAGATCAATGAGCATCTCTACTCAACTAAATACCGCGTGACTTCCGAATATCAAATGCTTACTTATGAATTCCCAATTCCTTATGATCATCCGGTAAATATTAAACATGTTTGTGAATTATGCAGAGACGAATTATCAATAGAGCTCGCGAATAATACCCTCCTCATTAAGAGACAGTTATTATTTCCGGTTCTTTATCTCCTGGGATCGGGAGGAAGTCTGTATTTTTACAACAAGGCTGTTACGGGGACTGATTTACATTGGACAATTGCAATCATTCTTACAATCGCAGGGACTCTTTTTTGCGGATATATGTCTTTTATACTGGGATCACTTGAATTTGAAAACAGGGTAGGTATAAAAAAAGGAAATAAAAAATATGATTACCATCCATTCTCTATTTGGAAGCATAAGATCATCAATCCCGATGAAAAAGCTCCTCTTCTGCGCAAATATAAAATTACACGGCTTGCGATAGTGTGTATTTTTATTCTGTATCTGTATTTTTTTTATGGAATCGTTATTGAGAGAAAGGGACAGGAAGTCTATGATGCGTTAATCAGTCTTGGTATTGTATTCGGTATAGGAGCCTTATCGTATGGCCTTTTAAATGGGATTTATGAAATGATAAAAATAGTAAGGAAGAGACGGAATAAAGATTGAATTGTACAATAATGTTTCAAAAGCAAACGCTTGGGAAATATAAATTTTACCGAGGCAGAAGAGAAAGTAAAAAAATTTCTAACATTAAATGTATGCCGTGGAAAGTTGGACAACAAATGATGGAGTCCGGATGTTAAGGATGACCCTTCGGGATCGGCTTGCAGGAGCAGGTTCCAAACCGCCGGAAGCTGCTTTGTTAAAGAGAGAAGGTAGTTAATGTTTCGGTTAAAAGGCTTCGATTAAAGGAGTCAGGTGAGCTAGCAGGAGGCGAACGAAAGTGAACCGATCGGAGAGGTGTCGGGAGTGGGAACATATTATTCCTGAAACTCTTTCCATAAATGAAAGATGCCCTGCCTGCGACAGAATTCAGGGAATCCATAACCAGATTTGGGCGTGCAGAACTTGCAACATTAGGAAAGGCACCAGGGGCTTATACGATTTTATCCGCGACTTGTATCCAAAAGCAAAGAAAATATCAGACGTGCTGCCTGCTCTACTTGAAAAGAAATATCTTAAGACTATTTATTACTGCCACCAGTGCAAGGGCACGCTTGACTGGGACGGTAAGTGGATTTCCGTGCCGGATTTGGACTTGTGAAATGATGTCTGAACCTTGATTCGCAGGATTAAAGAATTAACTTGATTTTCTGTTTTACAGAAGTACGATATGTCTGAATACTGAACTTTAAAGATAATCTTTGTCTGAAAAAAATTTTATTATCCTATAAAATATGTTCAGCTATAGATGAAACACTAAATGATCTATAAAGATTTAACGCAAAAAATTATCGGATGCGCGATGCAGGTACATCGGATATAGGAAATGGATTTCAGGAAGTAATATACCAGCGGGCGCTGGCAATTGAAATGGAGTATGCAGGTTTAACATTTGAACGTGAAAAAGAAATGGATATATTTTACCGTGAAGAACGCATCGGGTCGCGCAGGGCGGATTTTTTTGTTGAAAATAAAATCATGGTTGAATTGAAGGCAATCGTAAAGCTTGAAGATGTACATCTTGCGCAGGCAATGAATTATCTTGAAGCATATAATATGGAAATAGGATTGCTTATAAATTTCGGGGCAAGGAGTTTAGAATTTAAAAGAGTGCATAACAGACGTCTGAACCATGATTCGCAGGATTAGTCTGGTTTACTGATGTCTGAACCTTGATTCATGGGATTATAGGATTAACCTGATTAGCTGTTTTGCAATAGTATGGTATATCTGAAAACTGAACTCCGGAAATAATCAATGTTTGCGAAAATCATGAAAATCCTTTAATCAGGTTAATCATGGTTCAGACAGTGGTAGGATTTCTGTGCCGGATTTGGATTTGTGAAATTTGTGTATGGATTCCAAAGAGAAGAGTTTTATTATTAATGAAAAGCTTGAATAAATAGAAGTTATTACACTATGAAATTTTTAGCAAATGGACATCCTTATCCGGCAAAAACGCGACTTTCTAAACTTTACCGTACCTGGCACCAGGAAGTTCTGTCTTTAAAGGGGAGGCGCGAGGCCTGCCCCTACAGGGGTATCTTGCATTTCGAGAAAAGGAGAGGGGGAAAAGAAGGTCTGAACCGCGAAGTAAAAGGAGGATTCGCACAGGGATTTCATAGATTATGCTTTTCTTTAATTATATTAATTTGAGAGTTGGACAGATGGTATTTGTGGACAAAAAAGCCTTCATATTTGCTAGAAGGATTTGTATAGAAGTAATACAAATACTAATATTTTTTTAATTAACTACAATGTCGGTGTTCAAAAAAAATAAAAGCTATATAAAATGAACAGATCATTCTATTCAGACTCAATACTTAATTTCTTAAAGTCCAGTGACAATGAAATAATTGGCAAACTTAGCCGGAATCCATTTGGGGCTGAAGAAACACAAGTAAATGCTTGGGCTGAGCAGATTAGAATTCTTAAGCAAATTTTATTAAAATATGACGGTGCTGTTTATTTTGAATTTTCTATTCCTCGCATGGGGCAAAGAATAGATACTGTAATATTAATAAAAGGAGTAATTTTTATTTTAGAATTTAAAGTCGGAGAAAAAGACTTTAAAGCAAGTAACATAGATCAAGTATGGGATTATGCGCTTGATTTAAAAAATTTTCACGAAACTAGCCACAATTTCTTCATTGCACCAATTCTAATTGCAACTGAAGCAAAACACACAAATCCATTCGTTGTAAAAACAACAAAAAATGACAAGCTGCTTGAACCAATAAAAGCAAATCCTCAGTTACTTACAAAAGTAATAGAACAAGTATTAGCCTTTGCAAATGTAGAAAGAATTGAACCTGATAAGTGGGAAAAAGGTACTTATAGACCAACTCCAACAATAATTGAAGCAGCTATGGCATTGTACAATGGGCATAGTGTTGAAGAAATAGCCAAATGTGAATCGGACGATATTAACCTAGGTTATACTACAAAAGCAATTTCTGAAATCATTGAATCCGCAAGAATAAATAAAAATAAAGTTATATGTTTTGTAACAGGTGTTCCTGGATCGGGCAAGACTTTAGTTGGACTAAATATCGCTACAACGCATATTGATAAAGATAGTGATATTTATAGTGTCTTTCTTTCTGGAAATGGACCTTTAGTAAAAATACTTAGAGAGGCACTAATACGCGACAGGATTAAACGAGAGAAAGCAACAGGGAAAAAATTAAAAAAGGGTGAAGTCTCCGGTGAAGTAAAAATGTTTATACAAAATGTTCATAATTTTCGTGATGAATGTTTACGAGTTACAGAAAAACCACCAATAGAACATGTAGCTTTATTTGATGAGGCTCAAAGGGCTTGGGATGTTCAGCAAACATCAAATTTTATGAAGCGTAAAAAAAATACACCAAATTTCAATAAATCAGAATCTGAATTTTTAATATCTTGTCTTGACCGGCATAAAGACTGGGCTGTCGTTGTCTGTCTTGTTGGAGGTGGACAGGAAATAAATACCGGAGAAGCTGGGATAAGTGAATGGATTATTTCTTTGAACAGATCATTCCCTGACTGGCATATTCATATATCGCCTAATTTAACAGAATCCGAATACGGTGCTAAAGATGTAATACAAAATGTAAAAGATAGAAAAAATGTCTTTTTCAAAGATAAACTTCATTTATCAGTTTCTATGAGATCTTTTAGAGCTGAGAATGTATCTTTACTGGTAAAACAATTACTTGATTTAGACAAAGACAGTGCTAAAAAGACTTTAATAGAACTTATAGAAAAATTTCCTATTGTAATTACACGTGATTTACCAAAAGCAAAAAATTGGTTAAAAAAACAGGCGAGAGGTTCTGAACGTTACGGCATTATTGTATCATCTGAAGCTGAACGCTTAAGACCATATGCAATTAATATAAAGTCTCCAATGGATCCGATTCATTGGTTTCTTAATGGAAAAGAAGATATTAGATCATCCTATTATCTTGAGGATGTAGCAACTGAATTTAGTATTCAAGGACTAGAATTGGATTGGGCTTGCGTTACATGGGATGCTGATTTTCGATTTTCTAATAATGGATGGGAATATTGGTCGTTTCGTGGAAACAAGTGGAATCACATCCTGAAACAGGAACGCCAAAGATATTTAAAGAACGCATATAGAGTTTTACTAACAAGAGCAAGGCAAGGTATGGTAATTGTAGTCCCTGAAGGAGACAAGGACGATCCAACAAGAAAGGACAAATTCTACGATCCTACATACAATTACTTAAAAGAGATATGTTTTCAAGAGATCTAAGTAAATTTATAACATACATTTATGGTCAGCCATTTGAGTATTTTTTTTAAACAAAAAGTATATCATACATAGCGGAGAAAACCAATGAGTAAAAGAACATATATTTCTTTTCTGTTAATCTTTATTATTTCATGTAATACCAATAAAAATGTAACTAACTTACAAATTGAAGACAATTATTCAACAGCAATTGAAAAATTAACTTTAAATCTGAAGAACCTTTATCTCACAAATTTTTTAGCAGCTAAAAAGAAACTCGCAGTTATAATATTTGTAAATGAGAATGGCATTCAATCTCGAATGGGAGAATTCATTTCAAATAGCATTCAATTAAAAATATTCGATCCAAAAACATTTACATTACTTGAAAGAGAAAGAATAGACAGTCTATTAAGCGAATATGAATTTAATCAAACAGGACTTGTTAGCAGTATTGACTCAAAAAAATTAGGACAATTACTCGGAGCTGATCTTGTGCTGATTGGCACAGTAGCCCTGAATAAAACAGATAATAATAAACTTTATTTTATAATCACTGGAAGGATAGTTAATCTTGAATCCGGTGAGATAACAGCAATTAATTCGATAAATATTAAATCAAATGATGAGTTATTCGAAAAATACAATACAAAGCTTGCAAAGAATCTTGTAAATATAGCCGGACAATATAAGCTCACAATCAAAAATATAGTTGTTGATCGTAAAAAAGCAGACGGAAGAGACTGGGATGTAATGAGTGGACCAGATATTTTTTTAATAGTAAAAACGTCATTAACAGATAACATAAAATCAAAGATATTTACTGACAAGTACGAAGTTCAGGGAGAGGTATTAACAAGCAGAATTATTCTAGGGAAGAATGATTATATAAACATTGCTGTATACGATTATGATGACATGGAAAAGGATCTTATAGGCAATATAATAATCAGTGAACAGCAAATCATAGATTGCTTAACAGCCAAAACAGAAAAGAAAGTTAATGTTGATCAGATAAAATCGTTAACTTATTCCATTGAGAGGGAAGATTAGAAAAGACGCATTCAATTGCATCCAATCTCGCTTTACATCTTCTACCCCTTAATCTTTGCAGAACAACGCGTTATTATAGAACGCGATGATCGCTTACTCGGGAAGGTAGACGAACTAGAGACGCAGGTCACGGAACAGAAAGAACGTGCTGAGGAGTTAAAGCAGTCTGTTTTGAGATAGGTATTCGTGGGAAGATAGAATATATAAAATTGTAATTAGAATTATTAAAGGAATTACTAACCAGAAAATATGCCACTTAAATTCACTTCGCATGCATCAAATAATATTTTTTTAGGTCAACATGCTATCATTGTAGATGAAATTAAATTAGTAAAGTGGGTTGCTTCGACGCTTATTTCAAAACATAATCATATATTGAGAATTATTTCATCAGACAAAAAAGATAAAAAATTAAAGATTAAAGACACCGTAGTAAGAAGTGTTATTAAAAAAGTATTACATGCAATAGATACAGACCATCGGGATGGACTTCTTTTTCAACATATTTCATGGATATGTGCTGCAATAAATAAAAATAAATATGACCTACTTAAAGCTCCACATTGTCGAATAGCTGACAAAGGACAAGATAATCTTATTATTCATTTAAATAAAAATAATAAAATTACAAGTATTTCTATATGTGAAGATAAAGCTACAAGCAATGTACGGGATACAATAAGAGATAAAGTTTTCCCTGAATTTGCTGTTTATGAGTCAGGTGAAAAAGATTCCGAGCTGGAATCTGAAGTTCTTTCGATGTTAGAAAAACATACTGATACAAATCGGGCAGAGTCATTAATTAAAAGTATTTTTTGGGATCAGGCCAGGAACTATAAAATAAATGTTACGATTACGAATGAAGATCCATTTCGAATATTTAAAGATTACGAAAATTGCATTAAAGGTAATGTCGATAGAAGAACTGGTAACACTATTCAAATACACGACTTACGTAATTGGTTTACTCAATTCGCAAAGAAAATTGAAGATTACTTAAATTCGTTATAAGAGGCATAATGTTTGATCCAGTTTCTGCAGAGATTATTAGGTCAGCTCCAGAATTAGAAGGTATTACTCATGACCGTCTTCCTGAATACCTTAGTGAGATGTATACAAAAATTGTAAATCTAAGAATAAAAATTAATCTTTCCAATGTATCAATCGATAAAAAGGATCATGAAGAATTACAAAAATTGTGGAGACTTGCTCACACTTATAGCGCATTAACTGTGGGTGGCAAATTAGAAAAAAAGCAAAAGCTTGGAGCTGCATTCGTAGCTGCAAATGCATTCAATTTAATTTGGCAGGCCAATAAAATTGGCCTAACTTCTTTTCAATTGCTTAATGAATTTTCAGATTTCTCGATTTCTCCAGTAATTTTATCTGCTATTCTTTTTATGATAGCGGAACAACCAGCGGATGCATACGAAGCCTCAGAAAAAATAAAACCTAAAATTGAGTCACTCTCATCAATTAATATATTGGAACAAGCTATATATTTTTTAGTAACAGGGAAACTGAAGGAAATTGCAAAACTTCCAGAAGCAGATAAAATAAAAACAAATGTAATGGAAGAACCTGATTTGGAATCAGCAGCTTATAAGATTTTATGGAATAAAATTATTGAAGGAATAAGAAAATTATCCCACATATTATTGGGTATATCTGAAGTAAGCGTTCATCAATCCTGGAGGACATTATTACAAGAAGTCATCGATTTAGCTTCGATTAGAGAAAAAAACGGCGACTTTGAATTTGTAAGTAATTTTGCTGCCCCCTACCATTTAGCATACTTACTTTTAGAAATGGGAGAAGAATTGTTACTTAAAGCGGTAATAAATATACCTCCCCCTCCAAGGATTGATCAAGATTTATGGAAAGGCTACTTAAAGACTGTAGTTCAAAAACGACCTTACCTTTGGAAAAATCACTACGATGCCATTCAGAGTGGTTTTCTAACACCTGGAGTATCATCTGTTATTACATTTCCAACAGGTGCTGGAAAATCTACGATTACAGAATTTAAAATTGCTTCTACTTTAATAAGTGGGAAAAGTGTCCTCTACTTAACTCCAACGAAAGCACTTGTAGATCAAGTTGAACGAGATCTAAAAAATAATATTGGGCAATACTTTTCTGAAGATAATTTAATTGAGCTGCTTTTTGGATCGGATACTAAGGACTTTTCCCCAGAGAATTTAATTAACGGGTCAGTAATTGAAGATAACTATTTTATAGATTTTAATGAAGGAATTCCATCAGTAGCGGTAATGACTCCCGAACGGTGTTTATCAATATTGTGTGTTGAGAAAGATTCTTTTAATAATTTAGGCCTTATTATTTTTGACGAATGTCATTTACTTCACGGGGGAGGTACTTTTATTGATAGAAGAGGAATTGATGCGATGTTTGCTCTATTATACCTATTATCAATTCCGGAAATCAAGCCAGATGTATTATTAGCTTCTGCGATGGTAGCGAATGGAGATGAATTATCTGGTTGGCTTTCTAATATTTTAAAACGAAAGTGTCTTTCTCTCAATTTACGATGGAAACCTACAAGACAAGCACGTGGCTGTGTGGTGTATGATAAAGATAATATTACTAATCTCAATAACTTGATTACCCATTATTTAAAGACAACAAATGTTATTAATCCTCCAAATGAATTACAAAATCAACTTTTGATAAAACCTGAAGGCCTATTTTGTTTAAAACAAACCTGGAACACCAATGCAACTGAAGATTATACAAAAATACGTTTGTTAAACAATGAAATATTAATCACTGCATCAGGTAAGAGACCAAAATGGCATCTTACTGCTAATCGCAATAATGTAGCTGCAGAAATAGGGCAATTTTTTTCTGCGATGGGAATTAAAACTTTAATTTTCGCAGATTCCCCCAAAAATGCCATTAGCATTGCTATTAAAGCTGCAAATCTTATAAATGATTCAAAAAAAATACAATACCGAGATGAAGATTTAAAATTATTAGAAATTTGTAAAGTTGAAATTGGTTCTTCGGATAATATTTATGAAACAATTGAAAACAAAACAGGCTGTCATCATGGATTATTATTCTTAACGGAGAGAAGGCTTATTGAACAGATATTTAGGCGTAATGATGCAACTGGAATAAATCTATTATCAGCTACACCTACTTTAGCACAAGGAATGAATTTACCAGTTGAGCTAGTAATCCTTGCTGGTGATGATCGTTATGATGTAAATTTTGATAGCAGAAAATTATTAAATGCTCATGAATTATTAAATGCAAGTGGACGCGCAGGAAGAGCTGGCTGGGTTGCGACTGGTTTAGTTATTTTAATACCTAGTAATATAATATCCATTCATGAATCAGCAAATGCTACTACCTTAGACAAGTATTGGTTTGAATTAAAAAATTTGATTTATAGCCAAGAAGACCAATGTCTTGAAATAATTGATCCATTAACCCTTTGTCTGGATGCGATTCAAAATGAATCTGAAAATAATAAACGAGAAGCAGAATACTTTTTACAACGATTGCCAAAATTACAAACTCATAATATTTCTGATTTATTAAAAAAGTCATTCGGATATTATAAATCAAAACAAAAAGATGCCGAGAAAGATTATTTAGAGAAAATATTAATTATTGAAGATAGAATTTCAAAGTTATCTGTAGAAAAATTCGATAACTGGATAGAAGCTATTGCCACAGAGACAGGCATTAAAACCATTATAATAAATAACATTAAAAACATTCTCTTAGAAATAACCCCAACAAAAAACACAATCGAATGGATTGATTTCATTTTACTTTGGTTAAAGAATAATAAAGAATTTTGTTCAGAAATCATGCCTATTGAAAAATTGAAATCCATTCTAAAAGCAAAATTAAAAGGAAATAATATTTCCCATGAAATGTTAATCCCAGAAATTGGTTCCTTATTGAAACTTTGGATGGGAGGAGAAACTATTACATCAATGGCTGAATGGATTGATGACAAAAAGGAAAAATGTAAAAATATCAGAGAATTTATTATCAGATTATTACCGAGCATTAGTTTTATTTTTGGTTTATTTCCGTTAGTTTATAGAAAAATGATCGAAAATAATAATTCTGAAGATGTAATCCCTGCAGATTTTGGTTCTTTAGCTGGTTGCATAAGAGAAGGTTTTGATTGTCCAGAAAAACTGGCGATGTATCAAATTAAAATTAAACGGGACTTAATATGCCGTGTTAAGATTCACCAAGAATATAATAAAATAAAATTTGAGAAGATAATCGATAGAAGCATTGAAACATATGACGACTTATTAAAAAGAGTCAGGAAAGCACTTGATTGAAAATACATAATTGCCATATTGCAGGAAAGGAATCATATAAAAAAATTATAAATTCAATTAAATAAGGCTTACTGGAAAAGTGTTGTTTTTGAAATAAATAGTAAAACTAGTGAAAAATTATATTATAATTTTCATCCTATCTCTGGTTTAAAAGTACAGTAGTAAAAGCATATAGTAACATCTGCAGATTATTTATTAGCAAAAAATTTATGAGCAATTACATCTAACCTCTCTTTACGCACTCATCCCTCCCCGCCCGGTGAGAAGATACCGCACCGGGTTATTGAAGCGTGTGCGTCGGTCGGACACAAACGGACATCCTGTCCGTGTCCGACACTAGGACATCCATGTCCGTCGCCCTCGTCATTCAATTTTAATAAAGAAAATTTGTTGCAATTTAATTTCTGAATAACATATAAAGTATATATCAGGAGAAAGAATTATGGATAAAGGGCTTTTAAATAAAGCACTGAAAATGCCCCCAAATGAAAGAGTGGTATTTGCAGAATTAATTCTTGCCAGCATAGACCATGAAGAAGAAGAAATGCGGAAAGCATGGCTTACTGAAGTTAATTCACGGATGAAAGCTGTTAATGAAGGAAAAGCTAAGCTGCTTGATTTCGAAAAATTATATTTATGAAGATTAGCATTGATGAACTGGCAAACAAGGAATTTAATGACGCTATTGATTGGTATTAAAACCAATCAGAAGGTTTAGGAAAAAGATTTAAAAAATCTGTTATTAATCAAATAAAAAAAATTAACAAAAATCCCAATTGGTTTTTAATAGAAGCAGATAATATTTATAAAGCATACATTCCAAAATTTCCATATAAAATATTATTTTCAATAGACAAAGATATGATAACCATCTGGGCAATAGCTCATATGCATAGGAAACCATGGTATTGGCAGTCCAGGAAATAATGACATTCGTTGTAACCTAACCTCTCTTTACGCATACATCAGTCAGGCTTAAACTGGCATCCTGTTCGTCGCCTCCCCGCTCCGTGATAAGATACCGCACCGGGTTATTGAACAATAATAAAAATCCAATAAGGTCATACAATTAAACAACTTGACAAAATTATTTTTAATAATTATTTATATCATCAATAAAATTATTTAGAACGAATAGAGGATAAAGCAATGCCTTCGGATAATTTACTCAAAGAAGCGCTTTCTCTGAAACCCGTAGAAAAAGCAGATTTGATTGATAAGCTTCTTTCCAGCCTTGATAAGCCGGATAAAGAAATTGATAAATTATGGGCTAAAGAAGTTGAAAACAGAATCAATGCTTACGATCGGGGAGAGGCCAAAGTTCTTACTCTTGAAGATGTGCTTAAAAAATATAAATAATATTCCTCTTTGATCCAGCCTTAAAAAATAGAATAATTTCAAAATGAGAATAAATTTTCTGGAAATCGCTAAAATCGAATTAGATTATGCAATAGAATATTACAATTATGAATCTACAGGGCTTGGCGACGAATTTTTAATAGAAATTTTGAAAGTCCTTGACCGCATTGGACAATTTCCGGAAGCATGGCACCCATATTCCATAAGAACAAGAAGATGCCAGACTCGTAGATTTCCATATGGAGTGATTTATCAGATAAGGGAAAATGAAATATTAGTAGTTGCAGTTGCAAATCTCCATAGAAAACCTGATTATTGGAAAGATCGGGTATAAAATATAAAAACTCTTTAGCAAGCTATATAAAAATCCAATCTCCCTTTACGTACCCCGCCCCCCTCCGTGAGAAGATACCGCTCCGGGTTATTGAAGCGTGTCCGTCTCTCCCGTCATTTGCAGACAAGCATCCGGTATGCGCAGAGAGGCGAGGGAAGCAGCAGTGGCGGAACAACTATTTGCATCGTTAAGCGGCGCCAGCCCAGGCACTATCCTTTTGGTTTCCTGACATAATTGGCAGTCAGAATGCCGCATACAATCAGTGCCATGCTGAGGATGCTGATAATTCTGAACTGCTCATCCAGAAAAAGATAAGCGGAAATACCCGTGAACACGGGAATCATGTAGTAAATCAATGCTGATTTGGATGGACCTACAATAAGTATAGCCTTGTTCCACATAAAAAACGCCACCAGAGAGCCGAGTACACCGGAATAAAGCACTGCAAGTATCGTTGAACTGTCAACTATTACAGCCTTGTAGCAGAAATGCTCCCAGATATAAAACGGTAAAACGTAAATTATCCCCAGTGCAAAGGTGGAGAAAAGAAAAGTATATAGGTGCATAGCAGCCGGCTTTTTTTTCACCAGCACACTGTAAAGCGCAAAGGCACATGCCGCGAAGAACATCCATACATCTCCTATGGCAAATGTGAGATTCATCAGCCTGCTGAGCGACCCGCCCGTAATGAGCAGTATTACCCCGCTAACTGCAAGAAGTATCCCAGCGACTTTCTTTAAGGTAATTGATTCGCCGAATAGTATGCGGGCAAAGAGTATTATAAATATAGGAGAAGAAATTGCTATAAGAGAGAGGTTAATGGCCGTTGTGGTGCGGCCTGCCACATACATAAGGATGTTAAATAAAGTCACGCCTATGAAAGCGGTTATAGAGAGATAAACAAAATGTTTTTTAATTAAAGCCCGGTCTGCAATAACAGGTCTTATGGCAAATGGCACAAAGACAAGTACCGCGATAAACCACCGCCAGAATGTGAGGCCGACAGGAGGAATGTGCTGGCTTAGCCCACGAGCAATGATAAAATTACCGGACCAGATAAGAGTTGCGGCTACAGCGAGAAGATAGCCTGTCATTGCGGCAGGTTGCGGTTTAAATGATGTCTCAGCCATTTCCAGTGAACCTCCCCGAAAAGTTATAAGCCATTTGTCCGGCAACAGCCCACTGAGATGAATATCAATGGGAATTCTTCTTAAAGTCAATCCGATTTAAATTACTTTTGCATAAAAAATAATGGGAAGGTTGGGTGGAGAGAAATAATAAAGTGAATCGATTGTAAAGTTAAGAAGACAAAGTTTAAAAAAAGTAAACCTGCGGATGCGCTAAAAAGCAACAGAACGGAATATTGATAATTTACTTATATTTAATTTATAATTAAACAGTTATTATACTTGACAAATTTATGACCGGTGGTCATAAATTTGACTTACGGTCAGTGTGTTAAGAATTTTTTTGGGGTTTCATGCATTGGGCATTAAAGAACGCAAAGAACGCGAAAAAGAGCAGCGCCGCGAACACATCATTAATATAAGCGAGAGGCTTTTTGTTAAAAAAGACTTTGATGCAATCACTATGGACGAAATCGCGAGGGAAGGCGAGCTGAGCAAAGGCGCATTATATCTTTCTTTTAAAAGTAAAGAAGAAATTTTTTTGAATATTATTTATAAGGCAACAGCATTGCTTTATGATATATATGTGGATGCGGTAGCAAAGTCGGATAATCCGATCTTCAAACTGCGCGGTATGGGAGAAGGTTATATCGCCTTTTATGATAAATATCCTGAATATTTTAAACTGCTGAATAAGATTCATAATCATAAAATAAATTATTCAAAGCCCAAAGCCGGGACAAAAGAGATCGGAAAAAAAATCATCGGTAAAACCAGTGATATCTGGAAGCTATCACAGACTATTATAGAAGATGGTATAAAAAAAGGAATTTTTAAAAAACAGACCGATCCACAGGAAATCGCGGTAAGCCTGTGGGCAATGTCAACAATGTTCATCGGTTTACTGGACCATTTAAAGAGTTATGATCATTCACATATTAAGGATATCCCGTTTAATAAACTGGATATTAAAAAACTTTTAATAATAAACGGCAGGCGGATAATATTTTCGATATTAAAGAATCCGCCTAAAGATATTGAATCATTAAAATGAGTTTTAACATTTTATGCTGAAAAAAAATAATTACCGGAGAATACAATGAATATAATAGAAATAAAAGGTTTAATAAAGGATTATCCCCTTGGGGAAACGACAGTACATGCGTTAAGGGGAGTGGATCTTAAAATACGCGAAGGCGAGTTTATGAGCATTGTTGGGCCATCGGGAAGCGGCAAGACAACTCTGCTTAACGTGATCGGGTGCATAGACTTCGCGACCGAGGGAAGCGTTAAAGTACATGGTACCGAGATTACTGCTTTAAGCGACCGTGAAGTAACGGATCTCCGGCTTAATAAAATCGGGTTCATTTTCCAGACATTTAATCTTATTCCTGTGCTGAATGTAACAGAAAACGTGGAGTTCCCGCTTCTGCTGATGAAGAATCAGTCAAAGGCAGAAGTTACAAAGAGAGCGGAAAAGCTCATAAACGAGGTTGGCTTAAGCGAGTACGCGGTGCACCGTCCCGCGGAGCTTTCGGGCGGCCAGCGCCAGCGCGTCGCCATTGCACGCGCGCTCGTGACTAATCCCGACATTGTGCTTGCGGACGAACCTACAGCAAACCTGGACTCTGTTACAGGCGCGCAGATACTGGAGCTTATGAAAAAGATGAACAAGATCGAAAAGACAACATTTATTTTTTCAACTCACGATGAGCATGTATTAAAGTACGCCAAAAATATTGTAAAAATAAAAGACGGATTACTTGAGGGCTAACCCGATGGGACTAATATTAAAAATCGCGTGGAGAAACATAAAAAGGCACAGAGGCAAAAGCCTGATAATTGGCGTAATACTTTTCCTGGGTGCTCTGTTGATGACCCTCGGCAACGGCGTTATTTCCGGTATGAACAAAGGGCTGGAATCCAACATTATAAACGGATTCATGGGCGACATAGCAATTATTTCCGGTAAAGAGAAATCGGATAATATTTTATTTAAACTATATGGTGAATCCATTAATACAATTCCCGATTACAAAGCAATTAAGAATGTACTGGGCCAAGAGAAGTACATTGAATCTTTTTTGCCTGTAGGGAAAAATGTTGTTATGGTGCTTAACGAGGATGAGGGCGATCCGTGGTATATATATCTCCTGGGAGTTGACTTCAAAGAATATAAAAAAATGTTTAAGGATAATATTCTTCCCATTGAAGGGAGACTTCTGAATTATGATGAGCCGGGAATATTGATACCTGTTAAGATGCGTGATGAGTTGTATTACCGCATGAATATATGGATGATTCCGGAAAAGATTAAACTCTCGGAAAAAAATCTTTCAGAAGAAGCGAAGCCGTACAAGAACGAATTGTCGGTTAAACACGACGCTGTGTTTATGGGACTTAAAGACGACTCGTCTGCTTCGGATATCCGCCTTGGCATTAAAGGCGTTATTAAATACCGCGCGCTCAACACTTTCTGGGGGCATTTCAGCATAGTCGATATTGAATCGTACAGGAATGCTATGGGATACTTCTCTGCGTCCGAAGTTACAGTTAAAATCCCAAAAGCCAAAGAGAAGCTTCTTGCGGCAGAGACGGAAAATCTTGATGCAATGTTCGGCAGGGATTCTTTTTTAGTAACAGATACAGGGTCGTCCGATGCCGGTAAAATCGACTTTAAGAAAAAAGCGCTTACTACCAAGGCCGGGATTGACCTCGAAAGCGGGGCATATAACTGCGTATTCATAAAACTGAAAGACAGCGGGACGCTGGACAAATCGGTTGATTCTATTAACGCAAAATTCAAGCAGGCAGGCATTGATGTACGCGCAGTAACATGGAAAAAGGCATCCGGATTTATCGGCAACATGGCAGTGATAATCAAAGGAGCGCTGTTCATATTTGTCATGATGCTTTTTCTGGTGGCAATAGTCATTATTGTTAATACTCTCACTATGGCTGCTGTGGAGCGCACAACAGAAATAGGCATGATGCGCGCAGTTGGAGCGCGCAAGAGTTTCATAAGCGGGATGTTCATAGGCGAAACCGCGATATTGTCCGGGATTTTCGGCGGGGCAGGCGTTGTTATTGGTATAGTTATCATTTACATTGTTCCGATGATGGGCATTACTACAGCGAACGATCTGCTTCAGCTTTTGTACGGCGGGGATACGCTTAAACCTTATCTTTCATTCAGCGATGTATTGCTTGTTATGATGCAGCTTGTGCTTGTTACAATATTTACGGTTATTTATCCTATTAAAGTTGCCAAAGGCATTACTCCCCTTGACGCGATCGCAAGGGAGTAAGGAGACTGACACTATATGAAATTTCTTTTAACTATTAGTTTGCGCAACCTTCTGAGACAAAAACGCAGGAACATTTTCCTTGGATCTGCCATGGCTTTCGGCGTAATGATACTGATCATAGCGAATTCGTTCTCGCATGGTATTTCCGATATCATGTTCAACAAGATAGTAGTTTATATGACAGGCCATGTAGGGATCAATATGAACGAAGGCAGCGGAAAAAGAGTAATGATATTCCGCGATAAAGAGCGGCTTATGGATATCATTCATAAGAATACCGATAAGGATAAAGTCGAAGGCGTTGAGGAAGCAGTGGGAGTTTTCAGCAGGGCGATCGGTAACGGTAAAGCAGACAATGTTGTTATTGTAGGCATTGATATGTCGAAGCAATATACGCCAAAGCAGTTAAAGGAATATGACGAATCGTTTCATATAGTGGAGGGTTCTTATGCAAATCTTAAACGTAAGGATATTGAGAACCCACTTATCCTGTCCGGGCAGAAAGCCGACTCAATGAACCTTAAGATGAACGACCTGATACGCATCAGGTACAGGAATGTTTTCGGACAGGACCAGGCTGCCCGCGCTACTATAGTAGGAATTATATCAAACGATAATATATTTATGCAGGGCGTAATGTTTGTTGAATTGCAGAATATTAAAAAGCTGATGGGCTTTAAGGAGCATGAAAGCGGGAACGTTCACTTAAACCTGAAGGACCCGGCGCGGGACGCTGTTGAGATCGCGGACAGGCTGCACAAAGCCATGAAGCCTGGCCGCGCGTTTATTGTCGCTGATGTAAAAGCCGCAGGAAAGGCAAAGGCGACTATTCTGCCTTTTATGGCAGACAATGATTCAAAGAAAACAATGAGGGAGTCGTTTAAACTAGCTTCCGGGAAGATGGACGATGTGCTTTCAAAGGACGGTGTAATGATTAGCCGGAAGCTTGCCGGCGCGCTTGGCGTGCGCCCGGGGTCAAAGCTTACGGTTGCATATAAACCGAAATTCGGTCATAAAGACGCGTCGTTTTCTTTTAAAATCAACGGCATATTCAAAGATACTCCGGCTGCAGGGAACAGCACCATATACATGCATGAATCGCTGTTCTATAAGAATTATTATGAGAATATTCCGGATGTTGCAAGAGACATAGATAAGGCATTTTTACCGAAGGCTGATGTTCCGTTTTACAAAGCTCTGGGCAATGAGTGGGTGCTGCTGGACAGGACTGCGACAACAGACGACGCGAAAAAGAAGGATGCCGCAATAGCAAAGAAAAAAATAAAAGCAGCTACTGTTGACGTAAACACAATGTACGAAACAGCGAGCGATGTACTTAAGCTTGAAGGCGCGCTTAACCTTATTACGCTTGTTGCGGTGCTGATATTGTTTTTCATAATAGTGCTCGGCGTCATAAACACGCTGCGCATGACCATACGGGAACGCACGCGCGAGATAGGTACAATACGCGCCATAGGTATGCAGAGCAAAGACGTTGGCTCGATATTTATACTTGAAACAATATCGCTGACGTTCATTGCTGCAATCGGCGGCGCGATTCTTTCCTTTGTTGTAATGTGGCTGTTATCTTTAATTACGTTTAATGTAAGTGATAATCCTATGGGAATGCTGCTCCTGAACCGGCATCTTCACTTTTTGCCGACATTCGGAGGAGTGCTCTTCAACATAATTCTGATAATAGTGATAGCTGCCGCAACTGCATTTTTCCCTGCAAGAAGGGCAGCGAAGATGTCGGCAGCAGAAGCACTAAGGCATTATGAATAAAAATCTTTGATTTAAAATACTTTTTAATTCAAAATCATGTGGTGAAAGCACTAGCACACTGTCATATTCGATTTTAGTGGTTAATAGTGCCAAAATTGAAATACATATTTTAAAAACCTGGAGACGTAGGACATGAAACAAAAGAAAAACAAATTATTAATATCATACATATTATTTTTTATTTTTATTACGGCCGGTTCAAAAGAGATATCTGCTGCCCCGCCTGTATCCGAGCTTATGAAAAAGATCGAATATATAATGGAGATCACGACGGATGTGCGGGCAAGGGTCGAGATAACGCAGCAGAAGGTCGACCAGGGAATGAAAAAGATAGACATGATATATTACCGTCGCGACTCGGACGATTCGTTTCTGATAGTAATGGTTGGGCCGGAATCGGACAAGGGTAACGGCTACCTTCGGGTCGGAGAGAACTTCTGGATGTACAGGCGCAATACAAGGACTTTCCAGCACATAAACAGGGACGAGAACATAGGCGGCACGAACGCCCGCGGCCAGGATTTCGAAAAGCGCAAGCTGACCGAGCTGTACGAGCCTGCAAAAGGCGCTGACGGCAGGGATATTTTTAAGGAAGAAATGCTGGGGCAGATACCGGTATACAAATTTGACATAAACGCGAAAGTAAATGACGTCGATTATCCTAAAAAGACTTACTGGATCAGGAAGGATAATTTTCTTCCGTTAAAGGAGCAGTCATTTTCGCTTTCCGGCACTCTTATGCAGACCGCGTATTTCAGAAAGTATACGATAATTGACGGCCGCTATGTCTGGATCGAATCGCTCTTTATAGATGAGTTTGAAAAAGGAAACAAGAGCCTTGTGGAGATCTCCGGAATATCGACACAGAAGCTTGAGAACCATCTTTTTACAAAACCGTATCTTGAAAATCTGAGCAAGTAAACGGGGATATTGATGAAATGTAATATATTGCTTTTTATTATTCTATTCTGCCTTTGCACTCCGCTTTATGGGCAGGATAAATTCGAAGCGAACGAGGATCAGTATTTTTCGAATCCGGATGCGACTGTTGAAAAAAAGAATCCCATGAATGCCGAACTCGACAAAACAGACAGTAAAAAGTCTGTCGGGATATCGGGTGAGATACTGAGCGTGTTCCCTTATACGGTTACGCGGGATTATGTGTTTAAGAATAATGATGAAAATAACTCGCTCGATCCGTATATGTACGGAAACCTCGCGTTCGACGCAAGGCTCACCGGCAATTACAAGGGATTCGCAAACCTTGATCTTGAATATCATCCGGATACTAAAACAACAGATGCGGATGTGCGCGAGATATTTGTGGATTTCAATTATGTAAAAAGCGTTTACTTTAGGGCAGGCAAGCAGGTGCTTAAATGGGGGCGTTGTTATTTGTGGAATCCGACGGATGTCATTAACATCGAGAAGTCAGCCTTTATAGACCGCGTGCGCGCCCAGGAAGGAACCTACGGTTTAAAAATGACCATCCCTTTCGGCACCTCGGTAAATATTTACGGCTTTGCTGATATGAATAATAGCGAAAACGGCGACAATGTAGGCGGAGCAGGCAAGCTGGAGTTCCTTATCGGCAATTCGGAAATGGCTTTTTCGGCATGGGCGAAGAAGGGATATCATCCTGTGGCAGGTTACGATTTTTCTACCAGGATATTCGGCTGGGACCTTGTGGGAGAGGCTACGGGTTCGTATGGCAGCAATACACGCAAGATAAGAGTCGTGGATGGCGGTATATACGGACCAACATTGGAGACATACAGAGAAGAAGATAAATTTATTCCAAAGGCTGCAATAGATTTCGGCAGGGAGTTCGACGGCCGCGATATTTCGAAAAGATATTCGCTTAAGTTCGAGTTCTTCTATAACGGAGCAGGCTATGCGGATGATAGTTTTTTAAGGGATACATCTGAGTATATATTTGATAAGCCGGTAACAATTGAAGATACGGAAGGAGTTAAACATATAATTCCCGGCGGCACAAAGGCGGCCTACCTGGCAGGAAGCGGCACATATGAACCGAATTATTTTTCCAGATATTATGCAGCGATATTCACAAGTGTAAAACAAATATTTGTGAGCGAACTCACATTAAACATCAATGGCATTATGAATATCTCCGATTATTCTTTTATACTATCAACCGGTCTGTCTTATCAGAATATAAATGATTTCAAAGCCGGGCTTACAGTGTATACATTTATAGGCAAAGAAAACCGGGAATACACGTTCTCCGGAAATGCTGCGAGCATTCTGCTTACGGCAGGCATTATTTTTTAATATATTTTTAATTTTTAATTATAAAAAACAAATAAAATATTGACAAATAACCAAAATTTTGAAATAGTATACTAAATCAGCAGCGTTAAACTATTTTAATGAATAATGCCAATGGATAATGTTAAAGCAATAATACTGGTCTTTTTTGTTATTTCTTTTTTCTTTTTTATCATAGCTTTGGCCACAATTGCCTTTCTTCAGAAAAAAAATAAAACTGTGTCTGAGAGAGTATCAAGCGACAGAAGAATGTCGGATAGAAGGCAGGGAGAACGAAGGTCCGAGAGAATCGAAGCAGGGAGAAGGGCCAGCGATCGCCGGGCACTTGAAAGAAGGATCAAGGAAGGAACTATCTTTGACAGAAGAAATATACTGGAAGGTTTAACCGCGAATCTTTCCAGGGCAACTGGTTAATATTTCAGAATATAACTCCTGTTGCTTTATCAATATCCCGCAATATTTTTTCAAGAGTATTAATACTTTTTAAACTTAATCCGCGTTTATCTTTTATCATATTTAACTTTTTTAGTTTTAAAAACACACCGTCAATTGCCGCGTTAAAATCAAGATCGTTATCCATATTATTTTTAAATTCGGTTTTTATCATGTCTATCAATTCTGATGATTCAGTGTCAATTCCTCGGATAATATTAATTTTTTTCAGAATATTCTGAATTAGTGATCTTATGGAATCGATATACGCGCTTGTTAAATTAAACTTTTCCCATGTAAAATATGATTTTTTTCTGTAATGCCTGTAAAGAAGGAAAAATCGTAAATGATATGGGCTGTATTTTTTTCTGAATACATCATCCGGGTAAATGATGTTTCCCCTGCTTTTTGACATGGATTTGCCGTTTACAATAAGATGCTCGCCGTGAAGATAATAATTCGCGTAATCACTTCCGGATATCGATTCAATGATCGCAATAGTATAATCATGATGCCTGTAAATATTGTCTATTCCGCCGCAATTGATGTCGATTTTATATCCCAGATCTTTTGTAATTACTGCGGGGTCCTGAATATTCCACGACGGCCATCCTCTTCCGATTTCTGTATCCCAGGCAGCCATGTCTCCCTCATTGTATCCATGCCATAAAATAAAATCACCCAGATTCCAGCGCCTTCCGTTGTATGTGTCTTTTTTAAACCGCCTTTTTTGTTTGGGCCAGCGGCTCATGTCCAGTCTGAAAAGTTTGCCGAAATCCCTGAATTTGAGCGCGTCGAAGAATATATCTCCTTTATGTCTGTAGGCGATGCCTTTTTCCATAAGCAGTTTTATCAGAACCGCAGCCTGTTTAATTGCGGTAGAAGATCGCGGGACAGGATCAGGCAGTTTTATTTTCAGCAGTTTTGCTTCCATTAAAAATTTTTCGGCCGCCTTATCCGTCAGATCGCTGACAGTTTTTTTGTTTTTTGCAGCTTCGCTTATGGATTTATTTTCTACATCCGTCAGAATTATCGAACGCTTAACTTTATATCCGCTATATTCCAGGTATCTCAGCAAAAGGTCTTCGTAAAGGAAAGTCCTGTAATTCCCGATATGCGGCTGCTGATAAATTGAAGGGCCGCATGAGAATATTTTAACAATTTTTGGATCCATTGGTTTAAAGATTTCAATGGATCTGGTCATTGAATTGAATAATCTTAGCATGGGGTATCAGGCCATCATCTGATTTGCTTTGCTGATAAGGTCTTTCATGAGACTGATTGTCTGTTTGTAGTTTGACGTTCCGTAAATTCCGGACCCTGAGACAAAAACATTCGCTCCCGCTTTTGCTATCTTTTCAATATTATCAATATTTATCCCGCCATCCACGTTGATTTCTATATCCAGTTTATTTTTATCAATAGTAGCGTGCAGCGTTTCTATTTTCTGAATAGAATTCGCAATGAATTTCTGTCCTCCGAATCCGGGATTAACGCTCATTATTAATACCATATCGACAAATTCCAGAATATAATCGAGTGAAGACAGGGGAGTTGAGGGATTCACTGACACTCCCGCTTTTATCCCTCTTTCTTTAATGTGTGCTATTGTGCGGTTAAGATGAGTCGCAGCTTCCGCGTGTACTGTAAGAATATCGCTGCCTGCATCAATGAATTCGTCAATATATTTATCCGGATCACTTATCATAAGATGAACATCAAGCGGCAGTGCAGTGATTTTTCTCACGGCTTTTACGATAAGGGGTCCGATGCTGATGTTCGGTACAAAATGCCCGTCCATAACGTCAATATGTATGTAATCTGCTCCCGCTTTTTCAACTGCTGTCACTTCTTCTCCCAATTTGCTGAAATCAGCAGAGAGAATGGATGGCGAAATCTTGCCCATAATTTACCGCCTTGTATTTAGAATAAATATAAATAATAAAAGAAAAGCATCAATGTCAAATAATTTATTTTATGATTATATACGCGAAAATAAAAGGACTTCTTATTGAGTATGTAAAAATTAGATAATAGTCTGTAAAATATTATCCCGGGTTACAGCTTATCAATATCTTTTGGTATGAGTTTAAAAATATAAAGCACGTATGCTTCGTAGGGATTGTATCAAAAGAATGCCACGGAGACACTGAGACAAAGTTTAACAATTATTTTATAGTATTATGGTATTAACTGAAGAGAAATTTCTTACTAAAATAACATTATTCGAGTAAAGACCCTTTGTATCTTTGTGTCTCTGTGGCATTCTTTTATTATGAGACAAGCCCCTGCAAAATCCGCAAGACCTGGACATTCCGGTCAGAATTACTCTACAGTCACGCTCTTTGCCAGGTTTCGCGGCTGATCTACATTACATCCTCTGAGCACAGCTATATGATATGCCAGCAGCTGAAGCGGGATTACTGTAATAAGAGGCGCGAACATTTTTCTTACTCCCGGAACATAAATTACGTGATCGGAGTATTTTTTTACTTCTTCATCGCCTTCAAATGCAACCGCAATGATCCTGCCGTTCCGCGCCCTTATCTCTTCCATATTGCTTATTATTTTGGAATACACTTCGTCCCGCGGCGCTATAATTACGACCGGCATGTCCTCATCTATAAGCGCAATGGGGCCGTGCTTCATTTCGGCAGCCGGGTATCCTTCGGCATGAAGATACGAAATTTCCTTAAGTTTCAGGGCTCCTTCCAGCGCCACGGGGAACTGTATCCCGCGTCCCAAATAAAGAAAATTTTTATTATCTTTATATTCTTTGGCGATTTCTTTTATATAACCGTCGTTATTTATAATACTTTCTACTTTTTGCGGGATTTCCTTTAAAAGATGAATAATTTCTTTTATTTCTTCGGCTGTTTTTTGCCTTCTTCTCGCAAGCAGCAGTGTCAGCAAAATAAGAACCGTTACCTGAGAAGTAAAGGCTTTTGTTGATGCAACGCCGATCTCCGGGCCTGCGTGTATGTATACACCGCCGTCGGTTTCGCGCGCTATTGTGCTTCCGACAACATTTGTTATGCCGAGCACTTTAACCCCAAGCGATTTTGCTTCAATAAGACCTGCTAGAGTATCCGCGGTTTCGCCCGACTGGCTTATCACTATTGCCAGCTCTCCTTTTCTGAGTATCGGTTTTCTGTATCTGAATTCCGACGCGTACTCCACTTCAACCGGTATACGGGCGTATTCTTCTATCAGGTATTCTCCTATGAGGCCGGCGTGCCATGAAGTGCCGCATGCTATAAAAGTTATCCGCTCAATGCTGTCAAGCTCGTTTGCTGTTAAGTTAAGTCCGTCCAGCTTGATTGACCCGGTGTCCGCAAGTACTCTTCCCCTGAAAGCATTGGTAATTGTCTCAGGCTGTTCATAAATTTCCTTGAGCATAAAATGATCAAAACCCTGCTTTTCAATTGCTTCAATATCCCAGTCTACATCTTCAATTTTTTTATCTATTTTTTCTTTTTCAAGATTATAGGTTTTAAAATTATTTTTTTCGAGTTCTATAACTTCGCTGTCTTCAATATAAATTACTTTATGAGTATGCTCAATAATGGCACTTGCGTCTGAAGCAACAATCATTTCATTGTCGCCTACTCCGAGGATCAGGGGACTTCCTTTCTTTGCTGCTATGATTTTATTAGGCTCTCTTTTTGATATTATTACAAGTCCGTATGTGCCTTCCAGATGGGCAACTGCTTTTAAAACGGAATCGAGCAAAGAAAATTTCTGATAATAATATTCAATCAGATGAACAATAACTTCGGTATCTGTTTCGCTTTTTATTGTGTGATTATGCGCAACCAGCATTTTTTTTATGGCGTTATAATTTTCTATTATTCCGTTATGCGCTATTGCTATCTCGTTGTTACAGTCTGTATGCGGGTGAGCATTGATGTCCGACGGCACCCCGTGAGTGGCCCATCTTGTATGCCCAATGCCTGTACAGTATTTTTGCAGTTTTGATGTGTCTACAGCCGATTCGAGCTGCGCGATTTTTCCTGTTTTCTTCTGAACATAAAGATCGCTGTTCACCAGAGCTATTCCTGCGGAGTCGTATCCTCTGTATTCAAGTCTCTTTAATCCGTTTATTATCAAACCTGCAGCCGGCCTTTCTCCGATATACCCGATAATCCCGCACATAATATTTAAAATCTCCTGTTGTTATTTTGTAAACAGATTAAAATTAATAATTATTGTCCCGAAGAATATTTTAATATCTTTAGGTTTTGAGATGCACTCTAGGTATGTTAATACATTATATCAATCATTTTTCTTTTTCGCGGGTAATATAAATGTCGTTTTCCCATGTTCCTTTTTTTATTGCGCCGTTGTTGTAAATAAATGTTCCGTTGCCGTGCATTTTGTTGTCTTTCCACTGGCCTTCATATTTGTCTCCATTTGCCCAGATGAAGACTCCTGCTCCTGTTCTTTTTCCTTCAAACCATTCTCCGGTATATTTATTTCCATTATTCCAATTCATGGTTCCCTGGCCGTGCATGTCATTGCCCTTCATTGAGCCTGTAAACTTATCTCCGTTAGGCCATATAATTATCCCGAAATCTTTTCGTGTTCCGTTTATCCATTCTCCCTCAAGTCTTATGCCGTCGGACCAGCTGTAAATGCCCTTGCCGTGCATGGCGTCGTCTTTCCATTGTCCTGTGTATTTATCGCCGTTTATCCATGCGAGCACGCCTTGCCCGTTCTTTTGATTGTTCATCCACTGGCCTTCGAACCTGTTTCCGTTAGGCCATGTATAAATGCCATGCCCGTGCATTTTATCATTTTGCCATTGCCCTGTGTATTTTTCTCCCTCAGTCCATGTAAATGTTCCGGTGCCGTGTCTTTTGCCTTCTTTGAATTCGCCTTCATATTTGCCGGATGGGCTGACATATACTCCGGAAGTATCCATGCAATTCCCGCTTATGCATTTGCCCCATTCGCCTTCAGCAGCGTAAAGCTGTCTGCATCCGGACATTAGCATGTTTATGTATGCTGATTTGGAAGAAATATTAATATATTCAGGAAAGAATAATAAAAACATCGCAGCTATAATTATTAATTTTTTTGGCATAGTATCTGTTATCTGTCGCAGAATCCGATCATATTATAATTCATTATCGGATTTTATTCCTGAATTAATCAAGAGTCAAAGAAATTTTATTGGCAGGGGATCAGAGTCTGTTTTACCGGCTTATTCAATGTATCATTTCTAATCTGCCGATTCAGGTGCTTATACATATAATTCTTGACTTTTAGCAAAATTTGATTAAATAATATTAGTTTAAATATAAAATCGCATAAAAAATGAAACAGGATTTAACGGCAAAAAGTTTTATTTAAAGCGCTTCTTGCTATGAATTTAAATATCAAAGAGGATAATTGTTTATGAGTAGAAACTTAGTGTATGCATTGATTATTTCTTTTTGTTTGTGTACCGGCGCTTTCGCAGCAGGAGTGGCCAACAACACTATCGGCCTTCAGGAATCCGAGCGCTGTTCCTTTGTGGGGATCGCGAACGATTCTTCTTCAGTAGCGCACAATCCTGCCGGATTAACGAACATCCCTGAAGGCAAGTTCGACGCGGAAGTCTGCGTCCTGTATAATTTCACTAAGTTTACTTATGAAGACACAACAGGCAGGGAGCATGTAAGCGATGAGCCGATAATTCTGCCGTCTGTATTTGCTGCAAAATCAATGGGCAATATTGCTTTCGGTTTCGGCGTTTATTGCGCGAACGGCACAGGCGAGATGAAATATTCGAACGTTCCGCTTATAATGTCACTGTCGGGAAATAATATTAATACAAGTACAGATGTTCATGGCGAAACATATTCTTTGTGCTTTTCTCCTGCTATAGCATATAAGATTTTGCCTAATTTATCGCTTGGATTGACTATTGAAACTTTTTATGGGAAGTCTTATGCTAAATATGTTGTTGATACTCTTGATGTTCCCATGTCAGGCGGTAATATGAAAACTGATGAAAAGACAGATGGGTTCGGTGGGGTTGATGCCAAGCTGGGTTTATTCGCAAAATTAACTAATGAATTAAGTTTAGGGCTTCTTATTAAAACGCCTGCAAAATTGAAAACAAAAGGTACAAGGAAAACTGAATACAACTCAGTACTTGAAGCTTTACCTTTACCAGAGCCATTACGTGATAAAAAAGAAGATGTAAAAATCACTGAAAGAGTTCCGTGGTACTTTATGTCTGGTATCGGGTATAAATTTTTATCGAATCTGGACGCAAGCCTGGACTTCGGATACAGATTGTGGAGCAAATATCAAAAGACAGTGAAAGTTGCAGGAGCTGAAGAAGCAAGTTCAAGTGTTAATACAAATACGCTGAAAGATGCCTATGTAGTCGGGTGCGGTGTTAAATACGGAATAATCTCTGACCTTAATGTAACCGCAGGATTTATGTATGTTCCTACAGCAAAGAGAGATAAGGACGTTAAATTTGCAGAAACTGACTTCGACCAGACACTAACTTCGCTCAGCGTTGCTTATAAAGTGATCCAGGAGTTTGAAATTCATTTAGGATGTTCCTATGTCCATTCAATAGATAAGAGAGATGTGCCGGCAGGAAATTTAGGAGGAGGAGGGAAAGTCGATTCCAATACAATTTATATACTCGGAGGGGTAAGGGGAGTTTTTTAACTCGCAGCTTTGCTAAGTAAATTTGTATAAATCATTTATCATTTTACAAAAAAAATCGGCGGTATCTGTATCACCGATTTTTTTATTAGAAACAAATTTTTTTTTGATTTTTTCGGACACAGGTATTACAATATTTAATAAGTATATGGTGAATAAATCGTCCAGACCGTAAAACATAGGATTTGCTCCGCCTGCGGACGGGAAAATCCTGTTATTCACCAATAACTACTTAAGTTTTAATTAAGTTTTAAAAATTCAGCATGGAAGATATATGGAAAATCCGGCAGCAATTGAAAACACTAAAGAAGATAGCGGATTGATTAAATGCCTCCTTTTTATGGTCGGGAACGACATCTATGGTCTGGAGGTTAATCGTATCCACGAGGTCATTGGATACAGCCAGTTAATCCATTTGACGCGCATTACAATAGTAAATGAATCGGTCTACGGCATAATAAACCTGCGCGGTAAAGTAATCCCCGTGATTGATATCTCGGTGCGATTATACAACCGTAATACTGAAATAAGGGAAAGTACCAGTATAATTGTCATAGAAATATCGGACGGCAATGAGGATATTACTGTCGGGGTTATTGTAGACGGGGTTAGAGACGTTGCGAAACTGCCCGAAAGCGATATTGTGAATTTGCCGGAATTCGGAGCAAAGATTCGTCCGGAATTTATAAACAAAATAGTTAAAATTGACGATCTGTTTGCGGTAATGCTGAACATTGACCGGCTATTTAATATAGACGAACTTTGCGAGTTGACATTATTCGAGGCTAATGCCGGTAAGCTTATATCGATGAGATCCGGCATTCAGGAAGAGCTAACTTTTAATAATGACTCTGCGGAGAGCCGGAATGATGCTGAAGAGATAATCGAAGAACATGAATTCGTTACCTTTTCTATCGGAGAAGAAATATATGCGATAGACATGGAAAATATCCAGGAGATTATGAGCATAACAAGAATGACGCGGGTTCCCAATACTCTGCAGTTTATGAAAGGAGTTATAAATCTCAGGGACAGCATTGTGCCGGTTGTGGATATGAGGGAGAGATGCGGTTTCGATTATAAAGAATATGATAAATTTACGCCTGTTTTGATAATTGAATGTGATGATTTGCTGATCGGGCTGGCAATCGATTCGGTTAATGCGGTAATTAAATTTCCGGTCGATAAAATCCAGTATCCGCCGCATTACAGCGCAAAGATCGATTCGGATTTTATCGAGGGTATGCTGCAAAATAATAATAAAATAATTATTATCTTAAATATCAGAAAAATATTATCACCGGAAGAGACTAGTTTTATAAGCAAAAATGTATTTAAAGAACAGGAGCAAATTAATGGGTAAATTAATTTTAATTGTCGATGATACTGAAGCGATTCGTATGTCGGTCGGTTTTATTTTGCAGGAGGAGGGCTACGAATTGGTTGAAGCAAAGAATGGACAGGAAGCGCTGGATAAACTTAACAGCAGTAAAAAAGTGGATCTTATCCTCTGCGACGTCAACATGCCTGTTATGGACGGAATCGAATTCCTGAGGAATATAAAAAGAAACGAGGCATATTCTTCATTTAAATTTACGCCAATAATAATGCTTACAACGGAAGCAGGTGAAGATAAAAAAGCAGAAGGCAGGGAACTGGGCGCCAAAGCATGGATAGTAAAACCGTTTAAGCCTGAGCAGCTTGTTAAAGCGGTTAAACAATTGGTCGTGTAATGTTAAATAAACGGGGGTGATTCAATGAAAATTCAGGAAATAAAAAATGACAATGAAAAGATATCCTTCTCAATAGAAGGCGATTTAAGCATATATTCAGTTAAGGAATTAAAGAATAAACTTGAGAGCTATTTCGAAAACATGAAAAATATTGAGTTCGATCTTTCGGCAGTTGATAAAGTGGACACGGCAGGATTCCAGCTGCTGGAAATGCTGAAAAAGGAACTCGCAGGAAAAGATAAAACTTTTTCGATCATCAATCCTTCCAATGAAATTATCAGAATTTTTAATCTGTATGGCGAGGCATTATAAAAGGCGAAGCATATTATAAATATAACAATATGCACAGATATATCTTTTTTCAAAACGCAGCGGAGAAATCAGATGGCAGCAGCAAAATACAGTTTTGAAGACGCAATAAATACATTTTTTATTGAAAGCAGGGAATTGCTGGAAGATATGGAAAGCGGGCTTCTTGATCTTGAAAAAGATAATTCGGATAAAGAATCGATTCCTGCCATATTCAGGGCTATGCACACCATAAAGGGATCTGCAGGGATGTTCGGATTTTCGGACATCGGCAGTTTTGCGCACGTTGTTGAGGATCTCCTGGATGATGTCAGAAACGACGTCATTAAAATAGTTCCCGATCTTGTAGCACTTTTACTGCAATGCCATGATTATATCTTAAAACTTGCAGATTTTTTTGATAAACACAGAGACGGTAAAATCGATTCCGGGTTAAAGAACGACGCCGCAATTTTGCTGCGTCAGCTGCATTCATTTATGCCGAATTGTGAGGAGCAACAGCCGGTTGAAACGGCAGCGGAGGGAAAACCCGATAAACCTTTGAGCGATGTGCAGGTAATGAATGACTGCTGGCATATTTCATTGCGATTTGGCCCGAATGTTTTCAGGAATAGTCTTGATCCGCAATCCTTTATTTCGTACCTGGGACATATGGGAAAAATTGTTAAAATAAAAGCTATACCGGATGCTATACCTTCTATTGATAAAATGGATCCTGAAAGCTGTTATCTTGGATTTGAAATAAATTTTATGGGTTATTCAACAAAGGAAAAGATAGAGGGAGTATTTGAATTTGTACAGGATGACTGCGTAATAAGAATACTTCCGCCGAAAAGCAGTTTAACTGAATTTATAAGGTTAATAGGAGAATTGCCGGAAGAACCCCGCTATATAGGAGAGATATTAACTGAAATCGGTTCGCTTACTAAAAAGGAACTTGCTGAAGTATTAAAGCTGCAAACAGGGCTGGGTAAGGATGAAGAAAAAAGACGCATCGGTGAACTGGTAGTAAATGAAAAAATGGTTCAGGAACCTGTTGTAGAGGCCGCGGTAAACAAACAGACAAAGATTAAAAAGGCCGAGGACACCAATAAAAAGACCATGAGGATCGACACTTCTAAACTGGACCTTCTTGTAAATCTTATTGGCGAGCTGGTAATTTCCGGCGCTAATGTTGATCAGATGTCAAAGGAAATAGGAAGCCTTAAATTAACGAGAGCTCTTTCTCAAATGTCAAAATTGATTACGGAGATTAGAGAGAATGTAATGAATATACGGATGGTTCAGATTGGCGAATCCTTCAAAAAATTTGAGCGGGTAGTGCGCGATATCAGCCGTGAGAGGGGAAAGAAAGTGGAACTGATATTGAACGGCGGAGAAACCGAGCTTGATAAAACAATAGTTGAAAAGGTGACGGATCCTTTAATGCATCTTGTCAGAAACGCAGTTGACCACGGGATTGATACCCCGGAGGAACGTGTTCTTAAAGGCAAGCCTGCTGTCGGCATAGTAACTTTGAATGCGTTTCACGAGTCCGGAAATATTGTAATAGAAATAATCGATGACGGCAACGGGCTAAGAAGGGATAAAATAATTAATAAAGCTATCGAGAAGGGATTAATAAAACCCGAGCAGGCATCCGCACTTACTGAAAATGAATTGTTTCAGTTTATATTTGAGCCGGGTTTTTCGACTGCCGATAAGGTTACGGATATTTCCGGCCGCGGTGTTGGAATGGATGTTGTCAGGAGGAACATTGAGTCGCTGAGAGGAGAAGTAGTAATTGAAAGCAAGGAAGGCAAGGGTACTTTGGTGCGGATTTACCTGCCGCTTACGCTTGCTATTATTGACGGATTTCTTGTCAGGGCGGGCACTTTATTTTGCATTCTTCCGCTTGCCCTGGTTTCGGAGTGCGCAACGATTTCGAAGTCAAAAAGCGAGCTAGTGATCTCGGAGAACGGCGATTACATTAACTTAAGAGGAGAGCTTGTGCCGTTTTTAAGAATAAAAAATTATTTTAATCAGGAATACAGGGATTCCGACAGAGAGAATTATGTAATTATAGAATATTCCAAAAAGAAAATAGGCCTTATAGTAGATGAAACCTTCGGAGAATTTCAGACTGTTGTGAAGCCTCTCGGAAAGATTTTTAAAAAACTGGAGTGGATAAGCGGAGCCACAATACTTGGCGGAGGGGAGATAGGCCTGATCCTTGATATACCCAAGTTGATACAATACTTACAGACATCAGAAATGAAAAAGGCATCATGAAATGCAGGATAAAATAAAAGTACATATAGTTGATGATGCTGCCAGCGTACGGATTGTGCTTACTGATATTCTGGAAAATGATCCTGCTATTAAAGTAATTGCTGCTTCTGCGGATCCGATTATTGCCGAAAGAGCGCTGGAAAAAGAATGGCCCGATGTTTTTATTCTTGATGTGGAAATGCCGAATAAAGACGGCATAACTTTTTTAAAAGAGATAATGGCAAAAAGGCCCACTCCAGTCGTGATGTGTTCGTTCCTTACGGTTAAGGGCGCAAAGGTGACAATGGACGCAATGGCCGCGGGGGCTGTAGAAGTAATTGCAAAGCCGGAAGTTGGGCAAAAGGATTTTTTTTATGAATCCGCTTCGATGCTGATTGATGTCGTAAAATCGGCTTCCCGTGCAAATGTAAAGATGCTGCTTAAAGGCAGCATAACCAGTTCCGCACAGCCGTTAAGCGCGGATGCGGTGCTTAGCCCGTGGGACGGGCATAAAATTACAGTCTCAACCGATAAAATAATTGCCATCGGGTCGTCTGCCGGCGGAGTGCAGGCGCTTGAACATATATTTTCTAAACTTCCCGAATCTCTTCCGGGAATTGTACTGGTGCAGCATATGCCGGAAAAATTTACCGGAGCCCTTGCCGAACGTCTGAACGAAACAAGCGCCGTTTCCGTAAAAGAAGCTGAGGATGGAGATCACATAGTATCCGGCAAAGCTTTTGTGGCGCCCGGGAACCGTCATATGCTTATTGATAGGACCGGGGATAATTACAGAATAGTAATTAAAGACGGCCCTCTGGTGACCAGGCACAGGCCGTCTGTTGATGTGCTTTTTCGTTCTGTGGCAAAAACGGCAGGGAAGAATGCTATCGGTATAATATTGACAGGTATGGGCGACGACGGTGCAGCAGGTTTGCTGGAAATGAAAAATGCGGGTTCAAATACAATTGCTCAGAATGAAGAAACATGCGTTGTATTTGGAATGCCGTTTGAAGCTATTAAGCGAGGCGCAGCGGATAAGGTTCTGCCTCTACAGGATATACCTGACCAGATGATTCGCTTTTAATACGATATCACTAAACAATACGAGGTAAAAAAATGGATCAAAAAATCATGGATGTTCTTAATAATACTGCCGATGAATTCGGGAAAATAGCAAGAAAAGTCAACGAATCGTCAAAGAAACGAAAAAGCTACTCCGAGGAAGCGATCAATTATATCAATCAGTGCCTCGAAATGGAAGAATCATTATGGAAGGATATTGAATTCTTTTTCGATGCCAACATGAAGGAAAGAGATAAGGATACTATTGTATTCAATACATGTAAAATATTAAAATTAAATATGGATAATCAAAAACAGATTTTAAATGAACTGCAGAAAAAAAATCTGTTAAACAAAGAGACGTTCGAAAAATTATCCTTATTAATTAAGGATTTTATGCAAACTCTTGAAGAGGCTTTATCCAACGTTCAAAGGATTATTGAAAAAGATAATCTGATAATTCTAATGGATAAGATATTAAAAAGAAGAAAACAATTGCAGCAGCAATCGCTTGTAATGCTGAAAGACCTTGCAAACACAAGTCTTCAAAATGCAGAAAAGGCTATTCAGGGCTCTTCTGCCAATCTTGAAAGAGGGCTTAAGATGGTCGAAAGATTTAAAAATACCGAAAAATATATTAATGAAAAGAATACTCAGGAATTGAATAATTTAATAGCTGAAGCAAATAAGGGGTGGAACGTCGCGACCGAAGTAAATAAAAACTCAAATGCACAGTTTGAATTTGCGGAAAAGGTAAATAACTTTACAGCCCAGTTGTATGCGGATTCCAATATAATAAAAGATCTTATTGTTCAGAAACATCATGAATTTGAAGAAAACCTGCAGATTGTAACTGTGCTGACTATAATCCTTTCAATGAAATTTAAAAAATATCTTTCAATTGAAGATATTGCGGATTCAATTCCGCTTAACGACAGTAACCGTGAGTTGCTGCTGAATCTTGTTGATTATATAAAAGTCGCATGCCAGGATATTAGAGAAGTGACTGCGCTAAATTATGATATGACCGATACCAGTAATTTGAATAACGCAGTTGAAGATAAAGCTGTTAAAATGACGACTAAAGAAGTCGAACTTTTTGAAAATATTAAAAAAGAAGTCGAGTTTATGACTGAGGCTACCAGATATCCGGTTGAAGGTTCCGGTAAAAATATTATAAACGGACAACTGCTGGAAAAGAATCTGAAAGAGATGGTTGCCGGACTGCATTAATCATAAGCAAGATTGTGAGTTGTATAAACAAGATTATTAGTTGCATAAGCAGGAAAGTAACTTGAATAGGCAAGAAAGTAAAATACGTTATGTGTTCCCCGTCCTTAGCCGGATTCCCGGTACTGATGGTTTCCCTCGCAGGCATGTCTTCGTGTCTGTCACGAGCATATTCCGATTTTTTACCTCATGATAAATTGAAATGATCAATAATTACATGCTGCCAAATATCTTCTATATTATTAAAATATATTGACTAATAGATATTATCTCCATATTCTAAGCACATAATTTTAAATAAATAGATTTCCCGGTATATGTTGCAGAATCTACAAATAGAAACACAATAAAACAAACAAGGAAAAGCAAATGCCGTTTTTTAAAAAGAAAGACGACTCGGGCCTGAGCGATATCAGAAAAATCCGTTTCGGACTAAAATCGAAATTTTCGCTTATTTTATCTTTAATAATGATAATCGTCATAGCTGTTTTGTCGGTGGTTATGTATCTTAATCAGAAAAGCCTTCTTGAGCAGGAAAGAAATACCAAAGCAAGCATACTTACTCACATCCTGGCAGGGCCGGCTGAATATTATCTGGATAAGACCGTTAAAACTACTGACAAAGAGCTGAATTTAAAATACGAGACCATCAGCACGGAAGCATTAAATTATAAAAATTTTAACGATGATATCGAAAAAATAATATTAACGGATGAGAAAGGCAATGTCCGGTTCAGCACCGATAATGCGGATTATAAAAAGAAAGACATTTATCCCTATATAAAAAAATCCCTTGGACAGCAGAGAGAAGAACTTGAGTATTTCGATTTTTACGAAAACATAACTCCGGGCGCTGGTTCTAAATACAAGCCGAACGAAGGAAATTATTTTACCAGGTTTTTAAATATTTTCACAAAAAAAGAAAACGCAGTCAGCAGCATTTCCCTGCGCGCGATCACATACCCGATTTTTCTTCACAAAGGCAACGTAATTGAGCTGTTGCAGGATTTTAAAGACAACTATAAAAAGTATCATGCATCGGACACGGGGACACGAAATAAAATTTATAACTATTTATGGAAGAAATACGAGAACACTCTGAGTGCGGCATTTAAGCAGGAAATGAAACGGCCGCGTACTCCGTTAAGAAGAATCGTTAAAGCAGGGGACATTGATTTTCTGTTCCTTGATCTTTTCGGGGAAATATTGATTTTGCGGGACAGAAGGGTGAACAGGGACGAGAGATGGATATTCCGCGATGCATGGCTTGTCGCGGAAAAGACAAAGAAAGAGGATGCTTATTTAAAAGATAATTCAATAAAAGCGAAGGAGATAAACGATCTTATTATTTCCAGAATGGAAGTCATTGCCTCAAAGGTCGAAAGCGTCCGCCGTCTTGGGGCGATTGCTGTCACGTTTAATATAGATAAAGTAAAAGCTGAACTGGACAACACGGTCAATAAAATTTTAGTTCTGGCTCTTATCATGATCGTTGTCTGTTTAATCTCTTTCAGGTTTATTTTGAATTTCATGATTCATAATCTGGAAAAACTTGAGAGATGGGCCGCATCTGTAAGCTCAGGCAACCTTGACACAAAGATCGTAATTAATACAAACGACGAGATAGGCAGGCTTGGCGATATTTTTAATAACATGATAGACCAGATTGCCGTGAAGTATAATCTTGAAAAATTTCTTTCCAGCTCGGCAATAAGCATGATTAGGAAAAAATCCGACTCCGCCGCAGAGCTTACGCTTGGCGGCACGGAGAGGAGAAACCTTGTGTTCCTGTTTTCCGATGTTCGCGGCTTTACTTCTTTCTCGGAGAAGAACGATGCAAGCATAGTTATGGAGGTACTGAGCCATTACCTTGATCTTCAGGCTAATGTGATTATGTCGAATAAAGGCGATATAGACAATTATATCGGTGACGAAATTATGGCACATTTCAGGGGGGAGGACAATGTTGAAAGAGCGGTAGATTCTGCGATCGGGATATTAAAGGCAGTAGCTAATGAAAACGCAGCGCGGACAAAAGAAAATCTTCCTATCTTTGAAGTCGGGATCGGCATTCATGGCGGCGATGTCGTTGTCGGAAATATCGGCACAAAGGTAAGGATGGTTTATACATGTATAGGCGATGCTGTAAATCTTTCAGCCAGGTTGTGCTCAAAAGCGAATGCCGGAGAAGTTCTTATATCGAAAAATATTTTTGATAAAGCTGCAAAAAAATATAAGGGCACTAATGCGGATTCAATAAGCGTAAAAGGGAAAGATAAACCGATCCATATTATCAGGATTAAAGTTTAGCCATATCCCTTTTATTGCCAATTACTTACGGTTTCATAATTATATAATTATCCCTTGAATGTTTCCCTGTTATTTATTATATTATATGGGCTTGCAAAAAAGTATAATTTATGAAGAAACATTTAAAGGCGCATCTTACTAAAAATTTTCTATGTATTATAATGTTAATTATCTCCGGATATACAGGAAAATTATCCGCCGAAACAGAAATTAAACAGGATTCTATTACAATCGGGGCGTTCGGCGGAAAAACAGATGTTCACGGATATTATAAAAACAAACTAAGCGACGGATACAATTTCGGAATTTTTCTTGATTATTCGATTTTTAACAGCAATTATTTTTTTTTAGAAACCGGTCTTTCCTACACGGAACTCTCCCTTGAAAACAATTCATTATCGAAACTTTCTTTATATTCGTTAGGTCTCGGTCCTGTTATTTGCATTCCTGAATTGCGCTACATAAAACCTTATGCCGGCTTGCTGGCAACCGTAAATTATCTTGACCTGAATGCCGTATCAACGCGCAAAACAGAAAAAACTGTCAAAGCAGGTTTAACTGCAAAGGCCGGCCTTTTTATTCCTGTATATAAAGATATTTCGTTCAATTTAGGCTTTAAATATTCGACGAACGAGCTTTCGGGCAAAGCCTTTCAGAATACAACATACCTTGGAGGAATATCGTACTCCTATAATTTCGTTTCAGGAGAAAAAGCCGAAAGATCCATAAAGCAGATAGAGATAGACGACTATTATGAATCGGGAATAAAATATTTTAAAACCGGCGACGGCATAAAAGCAAAGGAATATTTTAATAAAGTCACATCCTATGACAAGGATTACAAAGATGTAAAAAATTATCTGGGAATAATTATTTTAAATGAAGACAAGTTTGAGAAGGCGGAAAAGTTTGCTTCGGAAAACAGATTTTTTGAAGCCCTGCCATTATTAATAGATGCGGAAAAATATTTAATTGAAGCTAATAAAAAGCTTAATGAAGTCAGGACGCGGCTTAAAGAGGAAGAGAATATACTTGTAAAAAACGGCATTGAAGCTTACAATAAAGAAGACTATGAACGGTGCATTTTTTTCATGAGAAGAGTGCAGCTGATAAATCCTGAAAATGAATCTGCAAACATTTATCTCCCACGGGCTGTAATAAGATATAACGCGCTGCGAAAGTTCGAATAGAAACTTTCCGGGTATCTTTTATGAAAATAAAATATAAAATAATTATTTTAATGGTAATTGTGATAATCGTGGGATCCTTGCCATTATCGCTGTATATTCTTGGAAGAGAAAGCGATGAAAAAATTTCTCTTCTCATCGATCAGGGGATAATGAACAGCCGGATGCTTTCGCGATCCGCACTTAATATTATTTTAATGAACGGCGGAGACATTAAGGCTGCATCAGTCGATGCGGGTGAAATGATATCAATGCTGGCTCCGTTAAAAGACACAGGATTAATTTATGCGGATGCTGTTCTTGTGTCGAATAATCCGGAATATAACGGATACGTTTTAGCCAGTATCCGCAATGAAGAAAAAATTAAAGATAAATCCGGTACAAAAAACATTTCTTATAATAAGACTGCCGCTTTAACCGCAAAGGAAATCTTTGAAGAAGAATACATACCGGATTTCGGAGGCTATGTTTATAAAATAATCTCAACTTCTTCGGTATCCGGAAAAAATTTTAAATGCGCCGGGCGTCTCTTCTTTTCAAAATCGGCTATTTATTCAAATATTAACAGGCTGCGTCATGTCGCTTATGTCACGGTAATCATAAGCATGCTTATCACTATTGGAATAGGATTGATCCTGGGCCGGTTTATTTCAGGGCCTATAGAAACTCTGATAAACGAAGTTGAAATTATAGGCAGCGGCGATCTGGATCATCATATAAATATAAAAGGGAAAGATGAGATCGGAAAGCTCGCAACCACATTTAACCATCTGGCACAGGTGCTTAAACTTGAAATTAATCATCTTAGAAATAAGAATATAGAACTGGAGCGGATCAACAATCTTAAGGATGATTTTCTTGCAAATGTCACTCACGAGTTAAGAACGCCGCTTTACGGGATGACGGGACTTGCCGAGTCGCTTATCGACGGGGTAGCCGGAGACCTCGAGGAAAAGGCAAAATATAACCTTTCACTCATGATAAGCAGCGGAAAAAGATTATCGAGCCTGGTAAATGACATCCTTGATTATTCCCAGCTTAAACACAGCGATATCCCTTTAAATTTAACCTCCATTAATTTACATTCAATAGTAAAATTGATAATATCAATCTGCACACCTTTGATAGAAAACAAGGAATTAATAATCAGAACAAACATTGAACCCGATTCCTTTTTCGTGTATGCGGATGAAAACAGACTTCAGCAGATTTTGCTTAATTTAGTCGGTAATGCGGTTAAATTTACCGAATCGGGAGAAATCATGATATCTGCAAACGCATCTTCAGAGATTGAAGATGAAGTAGTCGTCTCCATCAGGGATACCGGCATCGGTATTGTGAAAGAGGATCAGGAAAGAATTTTTGAGTTGTTCGAGCAGGCTGGCGGGTCAATATCGAAATACAAGACCGGTACAGGCATAGGTCTTTCAATAAGCAGGCAGCTTGTAGAACTGCACGGCGGTAAAATAAAAGTAGATTCCGAAGCCGGTAAAGGCGCATGTTTTTCTTTTACTCTTAAAAGAAGCGATAGAAAGACAATTTTAATAAAAGACAGGAGTATGAAATATGTTCCCGATCTGCAGAACAATAACGAAAGCCCTGTATTTGACGATGAGATAATTCCTCAGAACGTTGATCCGAATAATAAGCTGGCATACAGCAAAGTAATGATTGTCGATGATGAACCCGTTAATTGTCAGATTTTAATTAACTATCTGTATATGGAAGATTATATAATAATACCTGTTGCCAACGGCCAGGAAGCGCTGAACAAGATAAATAACGGCCATGTTCCGGATTTGTTGATTTTGGATGTAATGCTCCCGGTTATGTCCGGTTATGAAGTATGCAAAAAGATAAGAGAAAAATATTCGTCAGGGGAACTTCCTGTGATTATGCTTACTGCAAAAACCAGCCCGGACGATATGATAATCGGCTTTGAAGCAGGGACAAACGACTATTTAACAAAACCGGTAGGGAAGGCTGAACTTCTGGCCAGGGTAAACGGTCTTTTACAGTTAAGAAGATCGGTTCAGGCTCAGGCTAAACTAAGTCTTATTAAGAGAGAGATGAATATTGCCCATTCAATACAAACGTCTTTATTAGAAAACAAGATGCCGGATATCGAGAATGCTTCACTGGCTCTAAGATATTATCCGATGTACGAGATCGGCGGAGATTTTTATGAGATATCGCAAATAGATGAAAATAGAATCAGTATTCTATTGGCTGATGTTTCGGGACACGGAATACCGGCAGCTTTTATTTCAGGGATGTTAAAGGTAATCTGCAACTTCCACAGCAAAAACGCGCAGAATCCGGCGGAATTTCTGAACAATATTAATGAAGCAATATATAATCTGGTTGAAGAGCAGTTTATAACCGCGTGTTATGCTATAATAGATTTTAAAGAAAGAAAAATTACTCAGGCAAACGCAGGACACTGGCCAATACTGCTATACAGGCAAAACACAAATGAACTTATTATAAATGAAGAGAATGGAATGCCTTTAGGTTGCACGCCGGAAGAAAAATATAAAAACAGCGAATATGATTTACAAGTTAATGACAGATTAATTTTTTACACAGACGGAGTTATTGAAATAAAAAATACGGAAAGGAAAATATTCGGCGCGCATAACTTTCATATGCTGATAAAGGCAACCGGAAATTATGAACTGGAAAAGTTCACTGACAAAATAATAGAAACGATCAAAAGATGGTACAATGTTACCGAACCTGTTTTTGCGGATGATGTAACACTGCTGGCTCTGGATATTAAAAAATTTAATTCTTAGAGTATGTTTAAAAATAAATAAATTGGCCTGCCCGGGGGAATTTTATTTTTCCTTATAAATCTCAGTCCCGATTCCGGCATCTGTGAATATTTCAAGCAACACAGCATGTTCAACCCTGCCGTCAATGATATGAGCTTTTTTTACGCCGCCTTTTAAAGCATCGAGACAGCAGTTAACTTTAGGGATCATGCCTCCGCTTATTTCCCCGCTCTTTATAAAATCAGGGATTTCGGCGTATTTTAAAGAAGAAACCAGCTTGTCATTAATTCTAACGCCTTCAATATCTGTTAAAAGTATAAGTTTCTCGGCTTTTAATCCTTCCGCTATTTTACCTGCGGCAAGGTCGGCATTAATATTATACGTTGTCCCCTGCTCATCGAAACCTACCGGGGCAATGACCGGAATAAATTTTTCTTTATCGAGAATATCAATTATTTTCGGATTAACATATTTAACAGTTCCAACCTGCCCGATGTCAATTTCCTTCCCGTCTAAAATATGGAATATCTTTTCCGCAATTAAAAGCCCCCCGTCTTTTCCGGAGAGGCCTACCGCTTTCCCACCTACCATGTTTATATTATGAACGATTTCTTTGTTTACCTTGCCTATCAAAACCATCTCGACAACGTCCATTGTTTCTTTGTCTGTAACACGCAGCCCATCAACGAATTCACTTACTTTGCCGATCTGTTTTAAAAGGCCGCCTATTTGCGGGCCGCCACCGTGTACAATTACGGGATTGATGCCGACTAATTTTAACAGAACCATATCCCGTGCGAACGATTTCCCGATCTCTTCATCAATCATGGCATTCCCGCCATATTTGATAACAATGGTTTTGCCATGGAAGTCCTTAATATAAGGGAATGATTCCATGAGCATATTAACTTTTTCGATATATTTTTTCAATGTTTGTTTTCTCCTTGAGATTACTAAGACTTTTATCCATAATTTGACTATAATATTACGGGGGAAGTCAGTCAAGTTGACTAAATAATTTATACATTAAAAACATTATTGAACTAATTATTCACACATGACATTAATATAATTGCAGTTCATGAAATTAAACAATAAAAATATTTCTGCTGTTGATATTATCGGATTTATTCCAGGTAAACTTTTTCAGTTTCCGGAAGCGTTAGATTTTTAGGCAGATCGCCAGCTTCCACTGCAAGTAAAGGCGATATCTCAATTACTTTAACATTCTCAGGAATAGTAATTTTTTTTTCAATAAGCCATTTGCGGTGTAAATTGCTCATAAGTTTTTTTGCCGTGTCCGGGGAGTCGACACCGTTTGCATTCTTTACAGGCGCGAATTCTTCTTCACGCCTTGTTTCAAGTATTGTATTTTTGTCAGTCAGCGAAAGAGTATCAAAAATAAATTTTTCATATTTTAGACTGTCTACATCCTTATCTTTACCATTTACTAAAGCTTTAATTTTTTTCTGCGCAGTGTGATACTGAAGCGAAGAAATGCTGCCGGAAATAATTGACTCGATATATTTTGTATTAAAAACATGAATGGCAATGCTGCCCATACAGAATTTTAAATTCCCATTATTGTCGGTTTCGGTCTGTTTTCCCTGCGGTAAGTCCGAATATTCAACAATACCTGTTTTCCCGTTATTAAATTTAACAAATACTCCTACCTTCTCGCCGGGATCGGTTTTCATTACTCCTTTGCTCGATACGTCCGATCCGTTAAGAACGTGAAATCCGATAAAAAGCGGATCTACTATATTAACCAGAGGATTATCGATCTGAAAGTACGAAATAACGTCTATCTTTCTGCGGGATAGTTCATCCAGAATCCCTGAAGATGACAATGCAGTTAATGTTCCGCCATGACCGTCCGGATTCAAACACAGGCTGCTTTGTGTTTTCAGCAATAATTTTCCGCTTAAATCAAGAGAGGGTATCATTTTTTGAGAAAAGAAAAACACATTTTCCGGGTTTAATCCGAAATATTTATTATTTTTAAAATATCCGACCGTGTCCGAATGATTTTCTTTAGAGGTCATAATAAGCCACGGCATTGCAATTTTATATTTTTTTGAATAAAATAATAATTTTTCCGCATGTATCTGGAATAATGATTTATTTTTTACCGGACTTATGGGGAGCATTCCCTTAGGGCCGTCAAAACCAAGCCGCGTGCCCTGGCCGCCTGCGACTAAAAGTACTGCTGTTCTTCCATGAGAAATATACTCCATACCTTTTTTTACTGCTTTAATAAAACTATCAGCATCCGTTCCGCCTCCAAAAAGCGGGATATAAGGAGCAGGTTCAAAGTCAACATTTCCAACGGATAAAGCGGACTTCTGTGCATATAATTTGTTCATCAAATCGAAGTCAACATCATTCAATTCCAAAATCAGGTTTTGTTTATCATTACTATTTAATTGATCCCAATAGTGAAAAACCTGTTCCTGTTTATTTTTATATACTGCATCGATTATTTGTTCATATCCTGTGTAACTAATCATAAAATTAAATCCTGAAAATAAATAAATTATTTAAAGTTTGCTTATTATTTATTAAAATTATAATTCCGGAATAAAGAAGCTGAAAAATTACGCGTTTCGGCAACCTCTATGTGTCAAATTAATTTACTTAACAAATTGAGTAAATTAAAAAATCTATAATTATTCAGAAAGTTAATAGGTTTATTTCAAGACCTTGAAACATAATACCCCGCTGATGCCGAAGGCGGAAGCCGGTGCGAAAGCACCGGGGGCTTGCCCCTGGGAATTTTATTTTAGAATTTTTTACTCAATAACAATATATGAAAAACATTCTAAATATAATGAACTATTATTTAAGATTTGACAAGTTATGTTTCATTTAAATATTGGTTTTTTTAAAGAGGAATTGATGAGAATCAAACTGATCAGGTTTAAGGATTTTCGGAGATAAACTTCTTTCCGGATGGTATTTTCTTTAATAATTTGAATTATTATATTTTTTAAAAAAAATAAAAAAAATGTTGCATATAAATTTGGTCTTAGTTATAATATTAGGTAAATAATCGAAAAGCAGCACAAGAAATACGACTTGTAATATGGGCAAAACTTTATTTATTAAGGAGTAATTCTATGATTTTTAAAAGAACAAATATTATTTTAGCAGTTTGTTTTATTATTTCTTTGGTTATTCCGTCACTTGTTTATTCTCAGCAAGCGGCTCAACCGGGATCACAGGTTAAGGAACAGCCAAAACAGACAACCGGTAAGAGAGTCCATCCCAGGGAAGAGTACTCTCCTGATCAAAGACCTGAAGAGGATTATCTTGCGCGATTCAAAGGGATTGAAGTTTCAGAGCGTCTTATGAAAGATAACCTGGAAAACATTTATATGCTTAATGTTATTGCTTCAAATTTCAAAGATCAGGGCTGGGAAAAAGAATATAAAGATATTTATGAAGAATATAAAAAAGCAGTATCAAAATACTACAGAAGACAGGTAATTTATTCAAGACTTGAATTAGAAAGAAATAAGAAGCATATAAACGATTTATTCAAGAAGGTTGTTGCTGTTTATTCGGATCAGGCATTTGCTATGCTGGATGAATGCGCCGAGAAAATACTCAATTTTTCTCTCGATGAAAGAAATAAATTCGATCCAAACAGAAGCAGAGTGCTTTTCCATAATATGATGAGGTTGTGGATTGCTTATGGACAGACTGACGATGCAGACTCGGCCGGGCTCGATAGTCTATACAAGAATTCAGTTTATCATTTAAGAATAGCCAAAGCTTATGCGATTCAGATTCTTGAGGATCTTAGCCCTGAAGGAACAAAAGCGGAACAGTTTAAAGTTCATAAGGCCGATAATTTAAATAGAATTTTAAGTTCGGAAACAGCAAAATCGACCAGCCCCGGACCACAAAGCAGTCCTGGAAAATAAAAGTATTTTAATATGTGTTTACTGATTAAAGGGGGGACATTGTTCCCCCTTTTGTATTTTTTATACATATATATATCCACTAGACCGTCACATTTCAATTTTCGGCACTATAAACAAGTAAAAACGAGTATGACAGTGTACTACTATCCCGATGCAAATATATCATAAACTGAAAAAAAGATTAAAGCTTTTTTTATTCGTAATCCTGATATTAGTAATTTCCCCGACCGATATTAATATTGCTGAGTTTCCGGAATACAGGGTTGTCATTGATCCGGGTCACGGCGGTTTTTCTCTTACTCCGAAAAAAAAGCATGGTGACAGATATGATTCGATATCGAAAAAATATCTGTCAGATTATCTTGCCGGAACGAATTATTTGAATGTTGAAGAGCGGTTCATAACATACAGCATAGCAAAAAAAGTTAAAACAATTTTAGATCTTACATTGCATAACGGGAATTTCGGGAAGTTTAAAAATATTCTGAATAAATTTACTGATGATAATCCCCGCAGAATAATTGTAAAAATCAAATTAAGCAGACCGGAATCGTTAAACTATAATGGAATTAAAGGGGAAGATCCAAATTCGGAATACAGACTTTTCGATTTTTATAATAAACACGGCAATAAAAAATACGGCAGAATATCAATAATAAATTCGTTTAAACCGCATCTTGTAGTTTCTTTGCATTGCGATTTGCAGGCACCCTTATATTATAGAGGGATTAATCCTGTTATTTTAGCTCCCTTTCCCGTGTTAAATTCCGGATTGAATTATTTACAAAACAAAGGGAAGGACAGGAAGTTTTTTTTTAATAGTCCTTATGGCGACTGGTTTACCGAATCTGTTAAAAGAAGCGGGTTCGAATGGTTTTTAAAGGATGTTTCTGTTTATTTTACAAGTTTCCCGGTTGACAGCAATTGTAATGTTGAAGACAAATTTATGGGATATTTGTATAATATGGTTAACTGGCAGTATAGTGATTTTTCCGGTTGGGAAATCACAGCGAAAAGACATAGAAAAAACACTCAATATTCTAAAGAAGCTAAGGATTTTATCCTTCAAGGAAAATTCTGGGACAGGGAACAATCCATATATGAAAAATACAGGCGCGATGGAGGAAATGAGGGATTCGGCGGTGATAATTTATATGCTTCGGCTGAAATAATCCGGTACATATTATTTTCATTGTTTTTGTCTGGTAATTTTTATCCGGGACAGAAACCAGGTAAACCTTATATTTCCATATGGTCTTTGCCGATATTAGTTAATGCAATTACTGCTTATATTGAGTTAGGTTATTTGAAAAATGAAAGGGACAGATTTACTTTGACGAAGAAACAGGACGAAATCGCCGAAGGTATAGCTGTAGGCGTTTATTCATTATTCGCCGGGATGAAACCCTGTGATAAAAAATTTAAATATTTACCTAATGGTAAAAAAATTGAATTGGATAAATATAACTTGCCATCCGGTCGCAGCTATTTTGATGTTGTTGTTCAGTGAGAGCTATATTATATCTATAAAAATTTAAATGAAAAATATAAGCATTAGTTTGATTTTAAAAATGAAATCCATGAGAAAAATAATAATTTCTATTTTATTTTTATCGATTATCATATCATTTAACAGGCTTAATGCCGCGCAGCTTGATTTTAATAAGCCATTTATGAATGCTGCTGCAAAGGCCAAGCCGGCAGTTGTTAATATTATAATTTATAAAGAGTCAGGAAAGAATTCGGAAAAGAATCTCGTTATGTCCGGATACGGCTCAGGAACGATTATTTCAGATAAAGGTTATATTGCAACAAATTATCACGTTCTAAAAAAAGGCAGCCTGTACAGGATTATTCTTCACGACGGAAGAGAATGCCAGGCTACGAGTTTTCCCAACGGGGAAATATTTATTGCGGATGAAAAAACGGATATTGCTCTTCTAAGAATAGATGAAAATGAAATATTGAATATTAGTCCGATTCCTTTTGCCGACTCGGATGAATTATGTGAAGGCGAGTGGGTCATGGCAATAGGTAATCCTTATGGTTTAAAGCAATCAATTACATGCGGTATTGTATCATCTAAAGGGAGAAGCGATATAGGATTTGCCGATATAGAAGACTTTATTCAGACAGATGTATCCATTAATCCCGGTAATTCAGGCGGACCTCTTATCAATCTGGATGGCAAACTCGTTGGAATTAATACTGCCATACGTACAAAATCCGGCGGATATCAGGGAATTAGTTTTGCAATTCCATCCAAGATTATAAAGCAAGTATATTCAGAACTGTTAAAATACGGAAGGGTAAGACGTGGCTGGCTGGGTTTTATTGCCCAGGAAAAACAAATATCCGGCGGGAGAGAGAATAGACTTTTAGAAATAATATCTGTAATTAAAAATTCGCCTGCGGAATTATCCGGAGTCCGGAAAGGTGATATTATTAAGGAAATAGACGGGAAAGCAATGGCTACTCTTGGGGAAATAATTAATTATGTCAGCTATAAGCCGATCGGATCAACCTTAAATATAAGCATTACGCGCAACGGAAAAATTTATGATTATAATTTACTCTTAAGAGAAAAAGAAGTTTATAAAAAAATCCAGAACATGCTTGAAAATATTTATTTTAATTATGGCTTAGAAGTTGATATTAATTCTATAACTGGAAATGTTGTAATATCCTATCTTTCACCGATGGGCATGGCATACCAGAGCGGTCTTAAAAAAGGTGATGTAATTTTATCTGTCAATGGATACAATGTGACTAACCTTGATGAATTTTTAAAAATTGTTAAAAAAAATAATTATATTACACAATTGAGGATACACAGGGGTGCCAGAGATTATACTGTAGAATTTCAAAACGATTAAAATTAAATAAATAATTTATGAACACAGGCTCGAAATCTATTTAAGTGATAGAATTTAATTAAAGAGAATATTAATATTGAACTATGAAATATACTAATCTAAAAGTAGTTTTAGTGATATTAATTTTATTATTTGCGGATTATTCTTCATCCCAAATAAAGAAAAAACCGGTTATTCAATGGAATCAGGCATTCTACACTAAGATATTAAATTTAAAAGCCATAGAGCGGGATAGTTTGCTGAACGAAATGCAAAACAGTATTGTTCAGGGCAGGGCTTATGTTGAATCAGTCGAGAAAACCGAACGATATCGCAGACATTTTAGAATTACGGCAATAGATAATGAAGCATCGGATTTAAATATCAGGCTTTATATTTTTACGGATAATCAGGAATATCTGACCTTGCTTCAAAAAGGCGATTTTTTTGATTTTAAGGGCCAGTTTGTTGTATATACGCCGCTTAATTCAAGGAGAGATTCATATATTTTTGATATAATTCTTGAAGAAGGCGCATTAAGCGTTAAATAATTTGATAAAGAAAATTAGTTTTTTATCGGATTTTTAAAAATGTTGTTGAAAAAATAGGTCTGTTTATACTAATTGTTGCTTTAGTCATAAAATCGCTCTATTTTTAATATAGACCTTTATTCCTGACAGATTAGGGATAAAGCTATTGATTATACCATAATTAATTTATGGATATATTGACAACATTTGTTGTTATAATATAATAAATATAAATAAAAGGAATAAAATCGTGAGTTATGAATTAACACTCATTTTAAGGGTTACAGATAATATCGAATCCTTAAAAGAATTAATTAAAAAAATATTTCAAAAATATGGAGTTACGGTTGTTTCGGAAGATAAATGGGACGTGAAAAAACTGGCATATCCTATTGATGATGAAACTGATGGGTATTATATTTTTATGGCTATTGAGTCTCCTACTGACTCTATTGATAAAATAATCGCAGATTTTCGACTTAATAATGATATTTTGCGATATTTTTTCATTAAAGACCGCAGTAAAAAGATTGCATAACTTTAATAAATTAATTAATTTGAAGATAAAAATAAGGATATAGAGGTAAGATAATGCCTGATGAGAATGTTCATTCAGCACCAAATGCTGAAAATATCGAAAACAAAGGTCCTAATGGCGGATCGAGAATAGCTGAAAATCCTAAAGAAAACGAAATAGCCGCTCGTGCTGAAGAAGTATCTCCTGAAGTGAGTAATGCTGCTGCTCCTGTCGCAGGGAAGCCTGAGCAAGCGAAAAAATTTTATCATAGAAAACCGGGCAGAGGTCCATCAAACGGTTCTTCCGATTCTAAAGACTCTCAGAGACAAGCTAGATATAGAAAAAAGATGTGCAGGTTTTGTTTAGATAAAAATTTCAAGGTTAATTACAGGGATTCCCTTATTCTTGGAAATTATATTACTGAACGCGGTAAAATTTTACCGAGAAGAATTACCGGAACTTGCGCCAAGCATCAAAGAGATGTTTCAAGAGCTATTAAGAGAGCCAGAATTCTTGCCGTCTTGCCGTTTACTGTTAAATAAGAAATGTGATCATATTAATATCTTTAATAATTGGTATATTTGTACTTGTAGGTACGGCAAGAATTTGTTATAAATTTCCGTGGAAATTTAATTATTTATTTTTTTTACTTCCCGTACTTTTTGCCCTGGCTATTTTTCCGGGGAATGACTTTTTTAATTCTATAATTTCTTTCATTATTATAGGTGCTGCTGCAGGATATACATTTAAAAATAACAAGAATCTGCGATTTTTTATTTTTGTGACTTCATTGTCAATAACCTTCATCTTTGCGTTTAATCATTATTATTTGAAGAATGTTAAAAATATCGATATTCTTCAGGAAAACAAAAATAAATTTGCTGATATTTTAAAAGAAAGTAATGTCACTGAATCCGAAAAAAAACAGATGATTCAGAAGATAGATGAAACATTGTATATTGTTAAGGATATGATGCCTTTTGCTTACTTTTTAAGCGCATTTATTCTTTCAATCGCAGGATTTTATATAATGAAATTTTTATTTATTTACTGGAAATTTAATAGACCCGATAACGCGGAAAAAAAATTAAAAGGGGAAGAAAATAATAAAAATATATTTTTTGATGGTATCGAAAAATTTAAAGTTATCGATTACCTGATTTTTATTTATATTGCAGCGTGGTTTATTGTTTTACTTGTTGACAAAATGAATTATTATTTTTTATATATTGCCGGACTCAATATTGCATTAATTTTAGCTTGTTTTTATTTAATTCAGGCTTTTGGTATATTAAAATTCTTTTTAAAGAAAAAAGGTCTGCCATCCTCCTTAATGTTATTGATAGTTTTTTCTTTGCTGGTATTCGGCATGGAATATATGATGTTTTCGCTAATAATACTATCCAGTATTGGTGCTATTGACTTTTGGGCGGATTTTAGAAAATTGGATATGGATGTTAAACAATCAAATTTATAATTGTAGTTGTTGCAATTACTGTAAAACGGAGATTTTTATGAAAGTTATACTTCAAAAGGATGTTCAAAATCTGGGTGAGGCCGGCGACCTTAAGGATGTTGCTAACGGATACGCGAGGAATTATCTTTTACCGCGCAACCTGGTAATGATAGCGAATGAAACCAGCAAAAAAATTCTTGAACATCAGAATAAATTAATTAAAATAAAGAAAGCCAAACGCAGAAAACAAAGCGAAAAACTACTTGAATCGATTAATAATCTGGAGATTAAAATTACCGCTAATGCAGGTGATGAGGGAAAGCTTTTTGGTGCTGTTACTCCAATAGATATTTCAAAAAAACTAAAAGAACTTGGTTTTGAGATAGATAAGAGAAAAATTGTCCAGGCTGAGCCAATTAAGCATATTGGTGAATATAAATTAACCGTTAAACTTGACATAGGATTAAACGCAGACATAAAAGTTATTGTTGAAAAAGGCTGATGCATGGCTATAGATAATCTGCCACCTCAGGATATTGACGCTGAATCTTCCTGCATTGCTTCTATCCTATTAAGCAAAGATGCTCTTTCAAAGATTACAGGCATCCTGGAGGTGGACGATTTTTATTTTGATAAACACAGAATTATTTATGAGACAATTCTGGAGCTGGAAAGAAAGAATGCCCCGATTGATCTTCTGACACTTAAACAAAAACTCTCAGATAAAAATTTATTCGATACTATAGGCGGCGATCCGGCACTTATTGAACTATATCGCAGTGTTTCAACTTCCGCTAATGCCGAATTCTATGCAAACCGCATTAAAGAATTAAGCTTAAGACGGAAAATAATAAATGTGTCTACTGAAGCAATAGAAAAATGCCATGATAAATCAAAGGATACCGACGAACTCATAGATGAAGTTGAAAGCGAAATATTTAAAGCAACTGAAAGAAGAATAAGTTCTGATTTTATAAGTATCGAATCTGTCATGGAAGTAACCATGAGAGATATTCATATACTTTATGAAGCAAAAAAACCTATTACGGGTACGCCAACCGGCTTTACCGACCTTGATTTTCTTTTAACAGGTCTGCATGAGTCCGAGCTTATTATTATTGCTGCGCGTCCTTCAATGGGCAAAACGTCCCTGGCTCTAAATATTGCGAATAATGTTGCAATAAATGAAAAAAAGCCGGTTTTGTTTTTCTCTCTTGAAATGCCGGCAACTCAGCTTGGAATGAGATTGTTGTGTATTGAAACAATGATCGATTCGCAGAAAGTCAGGACAGGCAGATTTGATTCCGACGAATTAAGAAAATTGACTGAGGTTGCAGAAACGCTTGTTAAGAGTCCAATGTATATTGATGATACTCCGAATGTAAATGTTTTTCAGCTGCGATCCAAAGCAAGAAGGATGTTCCAGCAGAGAGGAAATCTCGGAGTCATTATAGTCGATTATCTTCAGCTTATTTCCGGCACGCGCGGTCTTGACAGGCATTTACAGATAGCGGAAATAACGCGGTCTTTAAAGCAGATTGCCAGGGAACTCTCCGTACCAATAATTGCTTTATCTCAGCTTTCAAGAGCTGTTGAAAGCAGAACAGACCAGAGGCCGCAGCTTTCCGATTTAAGGGAGTCGGGAGCTATAGAGCAGGATGCAGATATTGTGCTTTTTATTTATCGCGAAGAAAGAGTGAATCCTGAGACCGATAAAAAGGGAATCGCGGAAATAATGATAGCGAAGCAAAGGAACGGCCCCATCGGCAGCGTGGACCTTTTATTCTGGGAACAGCATACAAGGTTCGGCAATCTTGATAAACTTCATAGCCCGGAAAAACCCAATACTAGCCGTGAAGGCGCTATAAATTAAGAATGAAACCCGGAAAGAACAGCCTGTTCGTCCATATCCTTGAAGAGATCGGCGGGCATTTGATTTTTTTAAAGGATACGCTTAAATGGACATTCCGGCCTCCCTTTGATTACAAAAATATCCTGGTTCAGATGCTGGAAATCGGTTACAGGTCGATTCCCGTTACGAGTATAACTCTTTTCTTTACCGGTATGGTTATGGCTCTTCAAATAGGAAAAGCAATGGATAAGCTTATGTCCGGGTCTTCGGTTTTTATTGGAAGCGCAGTTTCTATTTCCATGCTAAGGGAGCTTTGCCCGGTACTGACTGCTTTGCTTCTTGCCGGAAGGATCGGCTCCGCCATTGCAGCCGAGATAGGCACTATGCGTGTAACCGAACAGATAGATGCGCTCATTACTCTCAGGGCCAATCCGGTGCAGTATCTTTCAGTACCCCGTTTCCTGGCGTGCTTTATTATGACACCTGCATTGACAGTATTGACCGATATTGTAGGAATACTGGGTGGTGCTTTTGTGGCTCTGGCTTTGCTCGGTATTACTGTTGACAAATATTTTGAGAATATTTTTAATTATCTTTCTTTAACTGATTTTCTTTCAGGATTAATAAAGACATTTTTCTTTGGCATTGAGATTGCTATAATATCCTGTTATCAGGGATTCAGAACAACCGGAGGCGCCGAGGGAGTAGGAAAATCCGCAATTCAGGCGGTCGTCAGGTCATCTATGGTAATTCTGGTATCGGATTATTTCTTTACATATTTACTGCAATTTATTGAATGATGCATTTATCTGCCCAAAAGCACCTGTTACTATCCATTATTAATTTTAGAAATATTTTATTATTATGAGTAAAACAGAAAAAGAATTTTTTACATTATTAAAAAATGAAGGCATCAGAGAAAATGTAATTGAGGCTTTTAAATTATTTGATCAAAAATATTTCTTTGATCAAATATTTACCGGTTATTTTTATTCTCATGAGTGTGTACCTATAGGCAAAGGAGAAAAATCCGATGCTTCTCCGGTGCTTGCTAAGATGATAAATAATTTACCTTCCGGCAAAGATTGCAGGATACTTGAAATAGGAACCGGGTCAGGTTATTCAACCGCCATTCTTTCAAGACTATTTAGTGAGATTGTAACCGTCGAATATTATGAAGATTTTGCAATATCGGCTAAAGAAAGACTCTCAAAATTAAAAATAAATAATGTAAAATATTTAACCGGTGATGTAATGGACCTCGATGATATGCCGGTATTATTTGACGGTATTATTATTTTTGCCGCGTGTCCCAGCAGGCCGCTTTTTTTAATGCCTTATTTAAAAGAGAAAGGAGTAATTGTATTTCCAATGGGGCCTGTTTATCAGCAGCAAATAGCTGTGATGACGAATGAATCCGGCGGGAAAGGCAGTTTATATAAAATGGATTTTTACGACTTCTGCAATTTTACTCCTTTAAAGGGAATGTATTGAAATAGACTCTTAGTTGATTTTTGAAATAAAATTAATCATTACAGTATTTTCTTTTACCGGATTAAAAGAGTAATCGCTGAAGACATCAATAAGCTTATAATTTTCTGATTTTAAAATATTTTTTATTTCATCTATTGTGTATAATCTTTGAATATGCGTTTCAGTTTCTATAAGGCTTCCTTGTTTAAATGTTAAAATGGAATAAATAATTTTTTTTTCCGCATCATATTTATTTTCCCATTCAACTTCCATCCCATTCACAGAGTAATCGGTTTTATTGTTAAAAAAATATTTTTTAATATTATATTCTGTGGTTATATCGAACATGAATATGCTGTCATTTGTCATTATTCTGCGGGCAGATCTGAAAACCCGGGCAAGTTCATCCGGTTCCAAAAAATAGTTCATTGTATCATGAACTGAAAATATAAAGTCGAATTTTTTCGATAGTGTAAAATTAGTCATGTCTGAGCAAAATATATGGAATTTTTTATAAGCACGGTTTTTTGCAATCCGAAGCATTTCGATTGAATTATCCATACCGAATATTTCAAAATTATCTCTGGAAAATTTTGCTCCAAATTTCCCTGTACCGCATCCGAGTTCAAGCAGCATTTTGGGATTGTCTATGTATCTGAACATTAAAGACCGTATATATGAGTACCATCGTTCATAGTCGACATGTTTTAAAACGTAATCGTATACTGAAGAGAAGGTTGTATAAGGCTTCACAGGATATGTCTTTATTTTTTTTCGTCTTTTTTGGATTTGTTTGGTCCGGCTTTATCTTCTTCAATTCTTACTGTTTTAGCATTCTCAGTTACAGGAAGAGGCATGTCTTCTCCCTGCTCAACTTCCGTGCTGTTATTCTGCTCATTATCTATTGTTTCACCTTGTTTTTGATTTGTTTTTTCTTTTACTCTTTCAATGCTGGAAATAATATTTTTATCATTTGGATCAAGAATTATTGCCTGACTATAGTAGTTAAGAGCGCCCGGTAAGTTATTCAGTTCTTCATGACATAATCCTATATGGTAAAATAAGGATGCTGTTTTTTCTTTAAGCTCCAAAGCTTTTTCAAAGTAAATAAGAGCTTCTCTGTGCCTTCCGCTTGAGAATAACAGGAATCCCATCTGATAGAATACTTTAGGATCATCCTTTTTTAAAATCATGGCATATTGTAGATATTCAAATGATGAGTCTATGTCCTGAAGTATTATGCTTAAAATTCCCAGGCGATAATTTGCTTCAAAATTATTTTTATTGATAGTCAGGATTGCTTTATAAAGTTTCCTTGCATCCTCCCATTTTTTTTCTTTTTCAAATTTTTGCGCGGCGTTAAAGTAATAATTTTCTTTATAGGATAATATATCCCAGATGTACTTTCTTAAGTCTGCTTTATATTCTGATTGTCTTTTCAGATTAATGAGCTGTAATGCCTCATTTTCATATTCTTTATTTGCTTCAAATAACTCCGCTTTTTTAACTTCAGGGAGAAAGTATCTGTTTTCCGACAGCTGGTTCTGCATGGAATAATAAAAATATATGTTCATATTTGTTTTGTCGACAAGGTTTAAAAAATTTGAATGATTGTCGTAAAATCCAGCAATCATGTTTTTATCCATAATGAATTTTTCCGAGTCGCGGGGAAAGGGAGACAAATTTATGCCATCTTTGCTGGTATAAACTAGAAGATCATCTAATTCTGTAAATAAAATATGCGATAATAAATGGAATTCATTATAAAAAATATTTTTTAACTCATTTTTAGAATCAAAAACTTCTCTGAAATTATTAATGTTATTCTGACTTATCTCAAGAGTTTTTATATTGTTCGCAGACATAAATACAAAATAATTCGGAAAGTAAAAACATATTGTTTTTTTAAAGGATTTTTTTAAACTATTGCTTGCACTTACGAGGAAACTTTTTCTGCAGTTTGAAGCAACGATTTGTACGAATATTCCCTCCGCGGACAAATGATTGCTGATTATTTTATAATATTCATCAGAAAATCTGAATGCGTTTACAGCCTGATCAAATAAATTAGGAATGTCCGCAATGACTTTATAGGGAGATTTTACTTTATTTAAATGTGTAATAATTTCAGAATTTTCCAGAATATAGTTTTGATCACCAGCGATTGGAAGTCGTTTAAAATCGGTCATTCTGTCTGGCAGATAATCCAGACAGATTGCGTTTTTAAATAAAGAGATAATCGGGTTTTTAAAGAATTTCTGATTGCCGTCTATAAAGAGGACTTCGTTCCAGTTTTTACTGTTAATATAAAGTAATATTGGCGCAATTGATCTTTTCATGTTTCTTATTGAAGGATCTTCTGCACTGAATGACGGAATGCCTGATGTATATACAGATACTTCATTATCAATATACTGTGAATTGTAATTGATATGATTCAGACCGTCGAATCCGGCAGCATAGCTTATAAAAAATTTACTGTTTAGAGGGATGCCGAAATACAGATGCATAAGAATCAGGAGTGGTATTACAATTAATGATAAAATAAAAAACAGCAGTTTTTTATAAGCTTTAATAGAAGTTTGCATTAAATAAATGCCGGGAATAAATATATTCATCAAAGCAACAATATAAAGTAAAATAAAAAACCAGAAATATGTGAAGTTTATAAAATTAAGAGAGATTAAAATAGGCGCAGGCAGGATCAATATGGAAAAATCAATTATAGTGAATCTGTTTTGATGATTGTTGTTCAATAAAATATAATTAATTGTTCGGAAAAGAGAAAAGCCTAATATTACCGAGACAGGAATAAAAATAAAAACTGCAGCATAAAAAGTAATCCCGTTTTTAAAGGATATTAAACACAGCAATGTTATTATAAAGAAAACCGGATAAAGCATTTCTGCGTAAATATACCAGAAAGCCTGTTTTATAATGCGCGCTAAAATTATCCCGAGCGCTATCGATAAAAAGGTAATGATTATAAAAATTATTTTAACATGAATAAAGTCTCCGAAGTATTTTACAATACTTGTAAATCCGAGAAATATATAAATAAGGATATACGTAAAATTCAGATAAATAAAGAAAAGGTCATCCCTTTTGTAATTATCTTTTATTTGAACCGGTATATTATTTTTTTCTTTCATTTCCTGAGCATATATAGGCGCAGGATTATATGAAAGTTTTATTAAAAACGCAGTCGGAAGTATTGCAACCGGCAGTATTCCAGAAAAAAGGTGGGCATTGCTGTAAGTTAGAATCATTGATAACGCAAATCCAGCAGCTGTTCCTGAAAGCAGGAATAATAAAAAAGGCATTGCTGCTTTTTTATTATCGATAAAATCACCGCATGCAATTTTCAGAAAGTAGTTAATTTTAATACCTGCAAAAACAGAAATGACAAATAAAGGCAGCGCCGCATAGAACCAGTTTTTACTGAATAGATACAAGAGAGGATTATAATTACCGGGTGTTATAAATTTGCTGTATGTGAATATAAGACACGAAACTATAAAAATAATTTCTGTGATGAGATAAATTTGTTTATAATTGTTAAATTTTTTAAATAGTATTTTAGCTAACAGGTTTCCGCAAAAAATTCCTGCGCATGCTGAAATAAATATTATTTGCAATACAGGCTGGTAAAGAAAATAATAATTAAGTGTAATAGAGGAATATATATATATATAACCGAGTAATATAAAACTAATTAAAGAGTTAAAAAGAACAATTCTTCTCTGGGAAACATCGGAATAGCTGAATTCGCTTAATAAAGTCATGTGTTAAAATCTCCGGCATTTGTAATTTACTTAAAATGCCTTACGCAGCAATAATTAAATAATTATTCGCTAGGTCTGTTTTAAAGTTATTGTCTCAATCTGCTTGGCGAGATTAATTTTATTGCTTCATATATTGAAGCTAATCCTGTTTGGATACGTTATAACTTTATTCTATTTTTAGAAAAAATCAAATAAATTACAACCTTTTTTTATAATTTGAACAATACTCAATTTAATTTATTTTTAATAATTGTAAATGTTGACATAGTAACTTAATTAAGATAATGTTAAAGTTAGCAGAATATTCTTATAAGTATATCTGTGAGTAATTCAATTATTAATAAAAAATAGAAAAGGGAATTTTTCATGAAGACAATTATTAAAAATCTTGGCGATTGTAAAATAGATTCTCCACTCATCAATATGTTCCCTTCAGGGAAATCATTCTTTGTCCCGGATGAACAGCGTATCAGATATAACTGTTACATGAAAAATATTTCAGATGAAAATAAACAAAATATAGTTAGTTTTGAAGCTGCAGGACCACGGGAAAAAATTTTTTTTGATCCGTCAAAAGTTTGCCCGGCAATTGTTACCTGCGGAGGATTAAGCCCGGGGCTTAATAATGTGATAAGATCAATTGTTATGGAATCTCATTACCGTTATGGAGTTAAGTCCATAACGGGTATACGCTATGGTTACAGCGGTCTTAATCCTAAGAATAACTTGAATCTGGTACAGCTTACACCTCAATTTGTCAGAGAAATCCATGTTAAAGGCGGAACCATTCTGGGATCCTCGCGTGGAGGTGTTGAAGATATGGAGCTTCTCGTGAAACGGTTAGAAGAACTTGGGATTAACCTTCTTTATACTATAGGCGGTGATGGAACAATGAGAGGCGCGCATAAAATCGCTGAAATTATTCAAAAACGTGGAAGTAAAATTTCAATAATTGGTGTGCCAAAGACAATTGATAATGACATAAGCTATATACAGAGGACTTTCGGTTTTGAAAGCGCCGTTTCCACTGCCGTTGACGCTATTTATTCCGCGCATGTTGAGGCAGATGGTGCACAAAACGGCATTGGGCTGGTTAAGCTGATGGGGAGGAATTCCGGATTTATCGCTGCAAACGCAACCCTTGCAATGAATGACGTGAATTTTTTGCTGGTTCCCGAAGTCCGGTTTGATCTTTACGGGCAAAACGGATTTCTTTCTCATCTTGAAGAAAGGCTTAGAAACCGCGGACATGCAGTTATTTGCGTGGCTGAGGGAGCCGGGCAGGAATTGCTTGAGGATAGTTCCAGCAAAATGTATGACGCGTCCGGCAACCCCGTGCTCGAAGATATCGGCAATTATCTTAAAACGAAAATTAATGATTATTTTAAAAATAAAAACATAAAGATTAATTTAAAATATATTGATCCAAGCTATATGATAAGAAGTACGCCTGCAAATTCAAATGATTCAATTTTTTGCGCAATGCTTGGCCAGTTTGCGGTTCATGCAGGCATGGCCGGAAAAACGGATATGATTATAGGGATATGGAATAATATATATACGCATGTACCGATTGAACTGGTTATTTCCGAGCGTAAACAAATTGATCCGAATTCCAGATTCTGGTTCAATGTCATGGCTGCAACCGGACAGCCAATAAATATGCTGAATCCCTTGTAAGGAATAATAAACAGGATATATTTTTTTTTACCTGGATTTGAATCTTAATGTATTAGTTTATTCGATTTACCGGATATTTTTACAGGATCAGAATTATGTGTCAGCTGTGAATTAACCTGGGAAGTTTAATTAGGAAGTAAATTAGCTGGTACTCTGAAATAATTGTTTTCGTTTTCTTCGGGGACATCGCTCTCGAAGGTGAAATTTTTCTCGTGAAATAGCCTGATACATGCATCTACAACCCTTGAATCGTAATGGGTATCTTTTTTTGAGGATATTTCCTCAAGAGCTTTTCTTATTCCGAGAGCCGGACGATATGGCCTGTGTGATGAAATAGATTCAACAACGTCGGCTACCGCAAGTATTCTGCCTGCAGGTGATATTTTATATCCTTTAAGTCCACGCGGATAACCTGAGCCGTCAAGCCTTTCATGATGCTGATATACAATTTCGGCTATTTCCCATGGGAATTCTATTTTCTTTAAAATTTCATAAGCAATAACAGGATGCATTTTTACCAGGTCCAGTTCAATATTGGATAATTGACCCGGTTTACTTAATATCTCTGCCGGAATATTAACTTTCCCAAGATCGTGCAGCGTGCCTGCCATGCGGATAGCGTCAATATCATCCTTGGACAGATTGAGCTCGCAGGCGATTGCCCTGGCCAGGTTTGATACTCTCTGCTGATGCCCTACAGTATATGGGTCGCGGACTTCTACGGTAGAGACTATAGCATTTGAGATAGTGCCCATTGATTGGCGTACTTTTTCAAGATGGTTTGCCACGTATTCGTTATGTTGGTTTATTTCGTCAACACTTTTGTATATTTGATACGCCCCGATGTTTTTATTAAAATATTCTATAGGAAAATCATTTATTATAACATTTACGATGGATCCATCCTTGCATTTTCTGAACGATTCTTTTTCCAAGAAAAAGGAATCATTGTATTCATTCTGAGTATCAATCGGTAATATTAAATCATTAATAAAATTATTTTTTAGTTCTCTCTGCGAATACTTAAAAAGCTTTTCGAATTTTTTATTCGCATTGATAATTTTCGCGTTGTTGTCAAGAATAACTGCCGCATTGCGTAAGTTGTTAAACAGCTCTTTAAAATATATTTTCTGTGCTTTTAATACTTCTTCGTTTTTAATAAAATCGCTTATATCTCTTGCAATACCGTAAGTGCCTAAAAATAGTTTTTCTTTTTTTTCAGCTTGTTTATCGTAAACACCTTTGGCTTTTACTTCAACAGTTATGTATTCATCTGAATTCCCGGACGGGTTGGCATTGGCAGCTGAGTTCTTTTTTAATCTTAATCTGGTTACGTTTGGATCGCGGTTTTCAGTTCTTCTTTCATTAAATATATGCAATGCTTTGGTGATATCTTCAGGGTAAATAATTATTGAGAAGTGTTTTCTGAGTAAAAAATTATTATCATAGCCAAGCTTCTTCAGAAAAGAATCACTTATTGAAGTAAATTTGCCTTCATAATCCAGAGTATAAATAATATCATCGCTATTTTGAAAAAAATACTGATTTCTATTTTCAGTTATTTGCATTAAATTATCGATGTTCTCAATTTCTTTTTCCAGTTTTCTTTGATTCAGCGCGTTTTCAATTCTTTTAAAAATTTCTTCTTTCCCGAACGGTTTTTTTAAATAATCATAAGCGCCGTTTTTTAAACACTCAGCAGCTTTGTCGCTTAGTTCCTCTCCTATTATAACAATTATAAGAGTCTTCGGAGCAATTTTTTTAACATAATTAATAACCTGTATAACATTCATGTCCGGAAGAACGGCATCAAGAAGCATTAAATCAAATTCATTCTCTCTTAGTTCCTTAAATGCTTCGCTTCCGCAATTTGTTAAATCAACTTTATAATTTAAATTATTTAAAAGAATTTCTAGCACATTGCTGATGCCCGGATCAATCGTTGCGATAAGGATGTTTGATAGATAATCAAATTCTTTTACCATTGTATTTTTTTCTCTGAATTATTATGCCATGACTAACGTATTAAATTTACAGTTTCATGAGTTTTTTTAATATCATCCGTGAAAGTAAACCTGTTCTCCTTAAAAAGCCTTACGCAGGCATCAACTACTGAAGGTTCGTAATAGACGCCCTTTTTTATATTTATTTCATCCAGCGCTTTATCGATACCTAGGGCAGGCCGATAGGGACGATGTGAAGCTATGGATTCAACTACGTCCGCAACAGTCAGTATTTTGCCGGAAAGAAGTATCTCATGGCCTTTTAGCCCCTGCGGATAACCTGACCCGTCCAGTCTTTCATGATGCTGGTAAACCATATTGGCTATAGGCCATGGGAAATCGATTTCTTTTAAAATATCGAATGCTACGCGGGGGTGCATCTTAATTAGACTGAACTCAATGTCGGATAAACGGCCGGGCTTACTAAGTATTTCAGCCGGGATATTTATCTTGCCGAGATCGTGAAGAGTCCCGGCCATTCTGATGCCGTCGATTTCGTCTACCGGAAGATCCATTTCCTGGGCTATAGCTCTTGCCAGATCGGCAACACGCTGCTGGTGACCTGCAGTATAGGGATCGCGCACTTCCACAGTGGATACCATTGCATTGATGATCCCACCCATTGCCTTTCTGAGTTTTGTAAGCGTTTTCTCTATTTCCAGTTCCGAATTTTTTATCTGCGCAATGTCCTGATATATGTGACATACTGCTATAGTTTTATTATTATAACTTACAGGGTAAGCAAAAATTGAAACATTGACCTGGGTGCCGTCTTTCCGCAGTCTTATTGATTCAAATTCAACTGAACCATTTGCGACAGCGGAAGATGATACCGATTCTGATTCTTCAATTAAATTTTTTGGAACAATCATATTATGAATTCGTTTGCTTTTTAATTCCGCTCTGGAATAATTAAACAAATTTTCAAAACTTTTATTCACGTCTATGATCTGATCCTGGCTGTCCAGAATTACGATGGCTTCAGGGGAATTGTTGAATAATTGACGGAAGCAGACCCTTTGTAATTTAAGTGTTTCTTCCGTTTGAACCTGGCTGCTTACATCCCTTGCAATACCATGAGTGCCAAGATATACCTTTTCTTTTGAGTTATTATCATAAACTCCGCAAGCTCTGAGTTCAACAATTGCTATGGATTTTGAATCATTTACGACTGACTCATTTTCATATTTTTTTAAACGTAATTTAATTGTCTTGGGATCTCTGTTCTCGGTCCTTCTCTCGTTAAATACATGGTCGGCTTTAATGATATCGTCATGATAAATAATTTTTGAATAATGTTTTCCTATAAGCTGTTCTTTGCCACATCCCATGATTTGTTTTGCAGATTCATTAATATATGTAAAGTTTCCATCTTTATCCAGCGCATAAATGAAATCAGGAGAGTTCTGAACCATATGCTCGTACCGCTTTTCCAGAGCAGTAAGTTTTTCATGAGATATATTTAATTCATTTTTTAATTGAATCTGGCTTAAGGCATTTTTTATCCTGCGGGTTATTTCTTCTTTTTCAAAAGGTTTTTTTAGAAAATCATGTGCACCGTTATTCAAACACTCCGTAATATAGTCATTGGCGGCATAACCGGCTAAAATAATAATTAAAGTCTCGGGAGAAATTTCCTTTATATAATTTATAAGCTGAAGAACATTCATCCCCGGTAGTGTAATATCAAATAGGAGTACTTCAAAATACTTTTCCTTTAATTTTTCAATGGCTCCTTTACCGCTGTTTGTTAATTGTATTTTATAATTAAGATTTTTTAACAGCACTTCCAGGACATTGGATATTTCAGGGTCAATAGTAACAATCAGAATGTTAGGATTGTACATCCGTTTCTCGGCCATGTAAAATAAATCTCCATTGCAAGGGATCAAAAACAAATCCGTTTGAGAGATGGACTATTGATAATATTGTAAAGTCCGTCTAAAGAGCCTGAATTAGTTAATAAAAAAATAATTTTGGCAGATTACAATTATTGTTGAGTTATAATTCTGCTTATTTATCTTATCGAACAAATCATAAATTTTATAAATATATAATTATATGTTCGCAGACTTTTATTTTTAATATAGTTTCTTCTAATATTCTTTTAAAAATTGCCAGCCAAACCAGTTATAAAAAATAAAAAGTTTTCCTTGACTTTATAGTAAATCTAAATATAATTTTTTACAAAAAAACCTGCCGGTAATTTACTTTTTTTATTGTTATTCTCAAGTCAGAATGTATAATAAGAGTGTAATTACATTATTTCTGCTTTAGTATTTAAATAAAGAACGCACACAATAAAAAGTAAAATTATAATGCTCGTACTAAGAGCTTTTAAGCAGTTAAAAATTTAGTAATAAAAAAAGTTAAATACAGGAGTCCGCAATGGCAGTAAAAGGTAAAAAGATAAGATATCAGGATAAACCGTGGTTAAAATTTTACGAAAAAGGCGTAGCGACAGAGATAAAATACGAAAAATTGACTCTGCCCGAATTTTTAGAAAGATCTGCAGCAAAGTATCCGGATAGGGAAGCTCTTAATTTCGAGGGATATACAGTCACATATAAAGAATTAAATGAAATGGTAAACCGCTTTGCAACATGCCTTACAGATTTCGGAATAAAAAAAGGAGACAGGGTCGCTATTCTATTACCCAATATGATTCAGTGTGTTGTCAGTTATTTCGCAACATTAAGACTTGGGGCTATTGCCGTAATGAATAATCCTTTATATTCCGACCGCGAACTTCTCCATCAGTTTAATGATTCAGGATCCGTAATTCTAATTACAATTGATCTTCTTGGAAATCGGATGATAGATCTGAAGTCCAAATCAAAAATAAAAAAAATAATAATTGCTTCCATTGGAGATTATCTTCCTTTCCCGAAAAGTTTGCTTTTCCCGCTGGTTGCCAAAAGACAAAAGTTTGCTGCAGATGTAAAACCGGCTCCGGATGTTTATAAATGGAAAGGAATTATTACCAAATACCCGCCGAATCCACCATCACTGCACATCGATTTAAATAGTATCGCTATGTATCAATACACCGGAGGTACAACAGGAGTGACTAAAGCCGCGATGCTTACCCACAAAAATATGAGCAGACAGGTTCAGCAAATCGGCGAGTGGTTCAAGACTTTCGTCCCTAATCATGAAATTATGCTTGGAGCATTGCCTTTTTTCCATGTATTTGGACTTACAACATCAATGAATTTTGCGATATACGCAGGATGGGGAAATATTTTAGTCCCAAAACCTCAACCCAATGCCCTTCTTAAAGCCATACGAAAATATAAACCGACTTTTGTTCCGCTTGTTCCAACAATGTATATCGGCATATTAGAGCACCCTGCGATCGACAAAACAGATATTACTTCCATTGAAGGATGCTTCTCCGGAAGCGCCCCGCTGCCTGTGGAAGTAATAAAAGATTTTGAGGGTAGGACCGGCGGAATTATTGTGGAAGGATTTGGGCTTACCGAAGCATCGCCGGTAACACACGTTAATCCTTTCAGAGGGAAAAGAAAGATTGGGAGCATTGGACTTCCCCTGCCCGATACAGAATGTAAAATTGTTGACCTTGATAAAGGGATAAAGGAAATGCCAGTGGGCGAGGCCGGAGAGTTAGTAGTAAAAGGCCCTCAGGTAATGAAATCTTACAGCAGGATGCAGGAAGAAACTAAGATAGCGATAAGAAACGGATGGCTATATACCGGAGATATTGCAAAGATGGACGAGGAGGGCTATTTCTATATAGTTGACAGGAAAAAGGATATGATTATATCAGGCGGTTTTAATATATATCCCCGCGATGTCGAAGAAGTATTATACGAAAACCCAAAGGTTCTGGAAGCATGCGCTATTGGTATTCCTCACCCCAAACGCGGCGAGCAGGTTAAAGTTTTTATTGTTTTAAAGGTAGGGCAGGCTGCTACACAGGAAGAAATGATTGCTTTTTGCAAACCTAAGCTTGCGTATTATAAGCTGCCTGCTGTAGTAGAATTCAGAAAGGATCTTCCAAAAACCAATGTTGGTAAAATTTTACGTAAGGAATTGCGCGACCAGGAACTTGCTAAGTTAAAATAAAATCTATTATAAAAATATATTAATGTCTAATAACAATAAAAAACCTCCCTTTTTTAAGGGAGGTTTTTTTAAATAACTATTTTAAAAAGGATCATCGATTCGCAAAAATGTCGTTTTCCCACTTGCCTTTTTTTACATTTCCGTCAAAATAACAATAATATATCCCTTCACCCTGTCTCAGTCCGTTTTGCCATTTCCCTACGTATTTGTCCCCATTTGCATAAAACATTGTTCCTGTCCCATGCTGTTCATCATTGAACCACTCGCCTTTATAAACATTGCCGTTTGTGAATGTATAAACTCCATATCCGTTCATTTTATCTTCTTTCCAGTTGCCTTCGTATTTGCCGCCTGCCCAACGCGATTGCTTGCCATACATAAAAGCACCCTTGCCGTGTCTTTTGCCATCCTTCCATTCTCCGGTGTAAGTATCCCCGTTAGGATAAATATAAGTAGTCCCTTTCCATTGGCCGGCAGGTTTCCCGGAAGCCAGAACATCGCCAGCAGGACGAATCAGTTCTCCTTCTTTCCATTCACCCTTGTAAATTTCACCGTTGGCATATATCATGACTCCCTGGCCGTGCTGTTCATTGTTTTTCCAGAGTCCGGTATATTTATTGCCATTAGCATAAGTATATGTACCTTTGCCTTCAATCCTGTCATAAGCCCATTGGCCGTCATATAAATCACCGTTGGAAAAATTCATTTTACCAGGTCCGTGCATTTTCCCTTCTGTCCATTGACCGATATATTTATTTCCGTTGGAGAATATATAAGTCCCCTGGCCGTGCATTAAATCATATTGCCATTGACCTATGTATTTATTTCCTGCCCATTTTGAATTTTTATCTATAGTGAATGTGCCGTAATTCTTCCAGCCGTCTTTCCATGTTCCTTCGAATTTATTTCCGTTATAATAATGAATAACTCCGTCTCCATCCGGAAGTCCGTTTTTCCAGTTTCCGATGTATTTATTACCGTTGGCATAGGTATATGTTCCATCGCCGTGTTTAAAACCATCCTTCCAGTATCCGCTATAAACATTGCCGACCCATTCCGAATTTTTTCCAAGAATTAAGGTCCCGTAACCATTGTGTTTATCGCTTTTCCATTCTCCTTTATATATATCGCCGTTATGGTATATGCAGGTGCCTCTTCCATCCCGTAAGTTATTCTTGTATTCACCGATATATCTGCCGCTGCATGCCAGGGTCACAGAGAAGAACAAGGCAATCGTTGTAATTAAAGATAAATATTTTTTCATTTACTACACCTTTTAAGTAAAAGCTGTCTCTCTTTTGAGTAAAATATAAATGTTTGTTCTGTAACTGGAATAAGCAATGGAGGTCTTTGCAGCATATATTTTTATGTATTGTGGCCAATTTAAAAGTTAATTTAAAAAATTCAATTAAAAAATTATTTATTTTTAATATTTCCTATAATGTTAAACTGTAAAAAAACAGGCTTATATATTGAAAATACTCTAAATTAAATATTGACGAATTAAATTTTTTTTATTATATTGCAATGACAGAGTATTCTGTAAGAATGATTCAAATACATCTTCAAAGAAACCGCATCAGTTAACCCGGACTTAATATCCGGTAAATAAACTATATCAAATTGAAAAAATAAAAGTATTTGGGAGTAATAGAATACCCCGTTGGATTTTTATTCAAATTTTTATTTAAATACAAATAAGGATTAATTTTGCCTATACCTCGTGAGACAATCGAATTAGTCAGAGAAAGAGCTCAAATTGAAGAGATTATTAAACGCTACGTTCCGACATTAAAAAAAAACGGAAATAATTTTACAGCGCTTTGCCCTTTTCATAAAGAGAAAACACCTTCTTTCAGCGTTTCGCCAGAAAAGCAGATATTTTATTGTTTTGGATGTAACGCAGGCGGAAATGTATTTTCATTTATTTCCAAGATTGAAGGTTTAACATTTCCTGAGAGTGTTAAGTTTGTCGGAGAATTAGTTGGCATTAAAGTTGAGAACAAACCTGACGGGAAATCCGATCAAAAGGAAGATAAATTAGAAAGACTTAAAACTATTAATCGCTCTGCAATGGATTTTTTTCATAATATTCTTGTTTCAGAACCCGGTAGCAGAGGTTTAAATTACATAATTAAAAGAGGAGTTTCGGAGGAGGCTATAAAAGAATTCAGGCTTGGATTTTCTCCTGACTCGTGGAATCATCTGACTAATTATTTAACAAATAATAAAATGCCTTTAGGTTTATCTTTCGAAATCGGGCTTCTGGGTTCAAAGGATAAACAAAATTACTATGATAAATTCAGAAATCGGGTAATGTTCCCGATTATTAATCATAGAAATGAAGTAGTTGCGTTCGGCGGCCGTGCAATTGACGGGACGGAGCCGAAATACTTAAATTCGCAGGAATCGGTTATTTATAAAAAAAGGGAAGTGCTGTATGGGCTGAACATTGCCAAGCAGTATATTTCCGAATACAAAAGAGCCATAATTGTTGAAGGTTATCTCGATGTAATAGGATGTCATCAGGCAGGCATTAAAAATGTTGTGGCACCGCTCGGTACGGCACTTACAATTGATCAGTTAAAACTATTATCGAGGTATTGTAAAGAGGTTATTCTGCTTTTCGACGCGGATTCCGCAGGAATAAAAGCGTCTGTCAGGTCCATTGATATTTTTAAAAATATAAATCTGGATGTTAAAATCGCAGTGCTACCGGAATATGATCCTTTTGAGTTTATCGGGAAAAAAGGCGTCAGGGAATTCATGGTTATAGTTGATAAAGCCTTAAATCCCATTGACTATCAAATAATGAGGATTGTTGAGGACGGTAAAAGGATGGATAATAAACTCAACCTTCTATTGGAAATATTTAAAATAATCGGAAATATTGAATTTGAGACCGAGCAGCAGGAATATTTAAAAAAAACCGGAATTATTCTTGGCATACCTGAAAATTCCGTCAGAGCGGATTTCATTAAATATTCAAAGAAAGGGAATAAAATAAAAAAAGAATTTGTTACACAAGGGATGAAACCGGAGAAGTCGGATTTTCTTGTTAAAAGCTATCAGGAAATGGTTTTGTTATTATGTAATTTTCCAGAACTGATAGAACAGGCAAAAATGGATCTTAATATAGAAGAATTCCCGGATCCGGTGTCAAAAAATATTTTTACTAAATTAACGGAATTATATTCAAATAACGAGAAAATATCCATAGATAAAATATACGATTTTTTTCCGGACGGGGATGAAAAATCGGTTCTTGAAAAGAACAACTGCAGCGTAGATGATTCTGAAGCCGCATATTATGATTATACAAAAAGATATATTAGAATAAAAGTTGAACATATTGAGAAAAAGATAGATTACTATGAAAAGATTATAAATAATCCCGGCAAATTAAGCAGCAGGGAATTGAACGATTGTCTTATTGAATACCAGGTGTGGCAGAGAGAAAGAGACAAGCTTTCGTCGCATTTGTAAACTCTGCTGAAGATTCGGATTATTTAAGGGGCATAGAAGCTGATATATTATAAAAATTTATATTTTAATGAAGGAGTGTTATGAAGGAAGGAGAATTCGCGTTAGAAAAACTTGCGGAAGTTAAAAAGCTAATTCAGCTGGCAAAATCGAACAGTGAAATAACTTATGATGAGATAAACGATATTCTGCCGGATAAGCTGCTGAACTCGGAGAAAATAGACGATATTTTTATTTTGTTGAACCAGCTCGGAATTGAGGTAGTTGAAGAAACATCCAGAAAACCGATGGGGATTGCCTCTGTAAAGAAGAAGGAGCCAAGCGCTGCTAAAAAAACGTCTTCTGTAGCAACAGACTCGGCTTCTATTGACGATCCGGTGAGACTGTATCTTAAGGAAATAGGCAGGGTGTCGCTATTATCCGGAGATGAAGAAGTTGATCTTGCCAAAAGAATAGAAGAGGGCGAGAATATAATAGAAAATGCGATTCTTAATTCAACGCTCCTTGTTAATGATTTAATCAGAAATTATCCGAAGGTTAAAAGCGGTAAGATAAAACTGACCGATGTTATGAGGGTTTCCAAGCTGTACTATTTTTCATCAGTCGACATAAAGGCTCTGGAACGCAAATATGCGTCCAGGATGAATGTTATACTGGCTAATGATAAAAAGGTGCTGCAGCTTGAAAATAAAATGAAAAGGATAGGGAACGATGCTCAGAAGACGAAGGACTGTAAAGAGAAGATCGACAAGCTAATCGAATCCAGCTGCGAGTCGATCAGAGAAATGGGCATTAATCAGAATGAAATAGGGAAGGTTTCCAATAAAATACAGTCAATGGTCAGCAGGCTGAACGATACATACGATATGTTTCTGGAGATCACGAAAAAATATGGCAAGTCCGTTAAAGAATTAAAACAAATTGCCCGCAAAGTGGAAAAGGACGGGCACTCCAAACAGAACATAAAGGCATTCGGCCTGAAAGATAAAGAGGAACTGGTTCAGCTTGTTAAAGAGATCAGAAATAACGAGAGAAAAATAAGAAGAATAGAGCAGGAAGCAGGCGCCACGGTTGAGCAGATTATGGAATGGGGGAAACAGATTGAACTAGGGCAAAGAAAGATTTCCATAGCAAAGAAAGGATTGATCAAAGCCAACCTGAGACTGGTTGTAGCCATAGCAAAGAAGTATGCCAACAGAGGAATGCATTTTTTTGATCTTGTTCAGGAAGGCAATATAGGACTGATTAAAGCTGTTGATAAATTTGAATACCGCAAGGGATATAAGTTTTCAACTTATGCGACATGGTGGATAAGGCAGGCTATTACAAGAGCCATCTCGGATCAGGGCAGGACGATACGCGTTCCGGTACACATGATAGAGCAGATAAATAAAGTAATGAGAGAGACGAGATTATTCCAGCAGGAGTTCGGCAGGGAACCTACTTCCGAGGAACTTGCAGACAGGCTCGGATGGCCGCTCTCCAGGGTAAAAGGGGTAAAGAATATTGCGCGGGAGCCGATTTCCCTGGAAACTCCCGTAGGGGAAGAAGAGGACTCGCTTCTAGGCGACTTTATTGAAGATAAGGAAGTTGACTCACCGGCCAATACTGCTGCATATAATTTGTTGTCCGAGCAGATCGATTCAGTGTTAAGCACTCTGCCGGCAAGGGAGCAGAAGGTAATCAGGATGAGGTTCGGACTGGATGACGGGTATTCCCATACTCTTGAAGAAGTAGGTTATGTTTTTAAAGTCACAAGAGAGCGTATCCGGCAGATAGAAGCCAAAGCTCTGAGAAGGCTAAGGCATCCCACAAGAACAAGAAAGCTCAAAGATTATCTGGATGGTTTTTAAGCTAATCCAGAAATTTATCTAAAAATTCAAATACTTCGTTTAAGGAATTTGCGATATGCATATCGCTTCCTTTCCTGTCGTCTATGTTTAATTTCATTTGAGAATATCTCCTGTTGCCAGGTAATTCTCAAAAGTGAGGAGCTTGTCCCACAGGCTGTAAATATATTCTTTTGTATCTATTTTTAATCTAATTGAATGATAAGGAATATTAACTGACTTGTATAAAAATTCAAGTTTTTGCGCGCTGGTTTTAAATGTGTCCTTCTTATTAATCTTTTCGAGCACAATATAATCCCTGATTGAGAGCGCAAGGCATCTGGAATTATGCCTGTAATTTTCACTTAGTATTTTTAATACCTCATCAGAAACTTCAAGGAGAGAATGAATGCCAGTATGATTAAATATTTTTTCAAGCATGTTGAAAACAAATAACGTAACTCTTACCGAATGCACATCATCAATGTTATTGTTAAGGTAATTCTCAACCTCTTTTGAAACATTGTTAAAATAGTTATCTTTAAATTGTTCCGTTTTATCGAGTAAAACAGAGAACACATATTTAATCAGTTTTGCCAGAAAAATGAATTTATCTTCAGAAAAAAATACAGATGATGAAACAGATGCGAAAACTGTCTTTGCTGATTCATCCGAAAAAACCGGGAAAACAAAAATGTTATACGGGAAGTTTTCATCTGACGAAGGGATTTGAAATATTTCATTGTCCGAAATAGTTTCCGTATTATCTGCGATCGATTTCATAGTGTTTGAGTTAAGATTGTTGTCCCCGTAATAAGCCATATAATATATATTATTTTTACTTAAATTGTAGATGCCGGATAACAGGGAATAGTTTTCGATGTTGTTATAATAACATAATCCTTCTACCTGGTTGAGGCTTTCGTTTTTTTTATATTTATTCGCAGTATTATTATATTTACTGCACAGGTTATTGTATTCTTCCAATGCATCATTGCGGGAAAGTTTGCCTTCTGCAAAATCTTTTAATGACTTGCTGACCGATACAATGAGATTATCAATATCTTTCGACATATTTTCTCCGGCTGATTTTTTTTCCTGATTATTTTTGCATATTGAATTAATCCAATAACATTAAAAATGCAAGAATAATTTTAAATTGCTTTTATAAGCTTTTTTGCAATGCCGTAAATTCTGAAAGACCCTGTTATAACGAGCAAAATATCCGGTTCTAATGATGAACGAATCTTTTCCTTTAGTTTTTTAAAATCACTTATGGAAATGATATTGTTATATAATGATTTTCTACTGCTTTTTAACTCAGGGATTTTAAAGCACCTAACATCGTCCAGCTCATAATAAAAGATATTCCCAGTAAGCTCCTTTTGTAATATTTTGAACATTAAAGTATGGTCTTTGTCGGTCATGAATGATACCAGCACGCTGTATTTTTTTTCCGGGTAAAGCTCTTTAATCGCTCTGACTACGGAAGTTATCGCAGCAGTATTATGCGCCGGGTCGAAAATGATGAGCGGGTCCACGGACAGCGTCTGCAGGCGGCCGGGGATGTGTGCGTTTCGGAGCCCTTTGCGTATATCGCGTTCGGTTACTATAATGCCGGATTTCGTTAGCAGAAGCGATGACGTAATCGCGAGTGATGCGTTGATTACCTGGAATTTGCCAGGGATTGGCAGTTCAACTTTATTAAAAGCGAAAGTATTAGGTGTTTCATTACTATCTTTTTTTAAAAGATAATCAAAAGATGTTCTTTTATTATTGTTTAAAGTTGTTATATTTTCTGTAAGAAAATTTTTTTTTAAAGCATACAGCTCCGAGTGTTCCAGCTTTGATTTTTGAGCGAGCATATTTAAAATTTTTTTATTTTGATTTGAAGTAACAACAACAGTATTTTTTTTTATTATACCTGCCTTTTCGTGTGCTATTTCATTAAGAGTTCTTCCAAGGATATGAGTATGGTCCAGTGATATGTCGGTTATCACTGAGATTTCCGGAGATATAACATTCGTAGAATCCAGCCGTCCGCCCAGGCCGGCTTCTATTACTGCTATTTCCGCTTTCTCTTCAAAAAAAAATCTGAAAGCGAACAATGTTAAAGCGTCAAAATAGGTCGGATGAAGATTTTTGTTTTTTGCGAGAACAGTAAAAAGCTCATTTGTGTATTTAACCAATTGTCGAGAAGGTATTTCCATGTTGCTTATTTTTATTCGTTCGTTAATACGGACAAGATGCGGCGATGTGTAAAGCCCGGTCCTTTTTCCTGAGGCGATCAAAATGCTGTTAAGCATGTAGGCTACGGAACCTTTTCCGTTTGTTCCGGCTATATGTATTGTTTTTATTTTTTTATGAGGATTCCCGAAAAGTTTTAGAAGTTTTTCAATATCATTTAAATTATAGTTTTTAAAATTATTACCGGATTTTTCATTGTTGATAAGAGTGTCTAATTTTTTTATTATCGGGTGCATAATAAGTCTGGCTTAATTAAAGTGTCCTAGCGGAAGCTTGATAATCCGCTATATAACTGTGTTGTTAAGATATTTTTTTACGGCTTTTTCCATGACGGATACAGGCGCTTTTTTACCAGTCCATATTTCGAACTGCCGTGCGCCCTGATTTACGAGCATATCAATGCCATATATTATTTTACATCCCTTGCTTTTGCTTGTTTTAAGAAGACTGGTTGCATGAGGCGAATAAACAATGTCGAATACAGTGTGTTCTTTTTGAATAAGATCAGGATCGATGGGGATACTGTCCTTATCCGGCAGCATGCCGACCGGCGTTGTATTAATAATTACATTCGTTTTCCGTGTGCTGTCTTCATTAAGTTCATCTGTAAGAATATAATCAATTTGTTTATGTTTTTTTCTGATATCCTTAACCAGATGCAATATTCTTTTCTTATTCCTGCCCGCAATGGTAACTTTAGCACCGCCGCTTAAAAGAGCGAAGGCGATAGCCCTTGCCGAGCCGCCGTTTCCGAGCAAAAGCGCGTTTAGTCCCCTTATTTGAACGCCGTTCTTTACAAGCGCTTCCACGGCTCCTGTACCGTCTGTATTGTATCCGCAGATTTTCCCGTGGTCATTACAGAGAGTGTTTATTGATCCGATATCCAGCGCAAGCGGATCGATTGTATCGGCATATTTAAGAGCTGAGGTCTTGAACGGGATTGTGATGCTGGCGCCCCGGATGTTTAACTCTCTCATGGCTGCAACTGCGTTTTTAATGCTGCCCGCCTCAAAGGCAACATAGACTGCGTCAATGCCCAGCTCCCTGAAAGCGGCATTGTGCATAGCCGGTGAAAGCGAGTGTTTAACAGGGTTCCCGAAAATGCAATAGACTCCTGTGCCTGCGTTGATTTTTGAAATATTATTTTTTTTCATTTGCATAACAGTTTACATCTTCTGCGATAAAAGCTTATCTTGATATTATGCGCAAGTATTTTTTACATATTAGGGGCAGGTTATGTAACCTAATGTGTAAAGGCAATCGCTGTTACACATTAGGTTATTTTGCATTAAAGGCCGCGCTTTTGCAAAAATTTAAGGAAGAAGATAATTGCAGCGCAGATAATAAATATAAGAATCCAGTGGAAAGGCGCGCTTAACCCGGCTATATCGGGTAAGGTTATTTTGCCATAGGATCCCAATTTAAATAATGAATCCTTTAATGAAGAATAGGCTTTTGCATAAATGCCTGCTCCTGCAAGCATGCCAGGAATAGCCCCGAATAAAGCGTCAAACCGGCCTTCGGAAACAGCACCTATTCCTGTTGTCGGGCAATATCCTGCAATGGCGAATCCTATACCGAAAATAAGACCTCCAAGAATATTTGCGCCAACATAAGTTGATTTTGGCTTCAGTGTAAGTATGCCGATATCCCTGAAAAAATAAATACCTATCATGCCAACAATTATTGCGGTCAGCATAACTTTAATCATTGTAAAGTCTTTAAGCCTTAATTGGCCTACAATTGTTTCATAGCGGGTCATTCTGCTTTTTTGAATCGAAAATCCAAAAATAATACCAATAAGCAAACCTGCTATAAGTTTAAGTTCCGGTGATGAAATAAAAGGAGCCATTATTTACCTCCTTTCCCATACATTATACGGGCTGTAATGATACCCGTTAAAAACATAAAAGGTACAGTAAGCCAGCTGCTTACTGCAAGCTGCAGGATCCCACTGATCCCGTGTCCCAGTGGTCAACCGTCTGCCATGCGGGCGCCGAACATAAGTATAATTCCGCCAACGAAAGCAAACAGCCAGCGGCGCAGCCTGCCTGTTCCGAAACGTTTTTCCCACATTTCAGGGATGAACCTGTTTGCCATGTTACCTGAAAGTTTTGCTGAGATAAATGCTCCGATCAGGCATCCGATCACAAACATCCATTGCCAGTCAATCATCGGTGTTTCTTTAATGTAGTAAGGCAGGTTTTTAACGTATTCCGGTGCAAAGATTTTTTCAATCATACCGGATGTGCGCACATAGGAGGTTGACGCGCCGAGCGGCGCTATTGCCAGAAAAGCTATCCAGCTTAAAAGCCCGATTATCACTCCTCCTGCATACGGCGACCAGCTTTCTTTTTTTAACCAGTTCATATATATCTCCTGATTATAAAAAATTTTAAACTCGCGAATAATAATTTTTAATTTTATTATTTCCGTACGACTTTTTGTTGATTTTAAAATGATAAAGTTAAAAATGAAGAAAGTCAATTTTATTTCACAAATTCTGTAATTGTTTATTGAATATTAGTATAGTGCGCGAACAGATATCCGGCATCGAATCCGGAAGAAGGCCGGATTGCTCCGGCACAGATTGTTGCGGGAAAACCATAAGTTAAATATAAACTTTTATTTTTCTTGACGGATTTTATACTGAATTATTAGAGTATAAAAAAATCAATCAGGAGGCATGTTGTGTTTAAAAGAATTACAGGTTTCTTTGCAGTGGCTTTATTTTGTCTGGTATTGGCATGCGGAGGTAAGTCGGAAACGGCAGGCGGCCCACTGGACAAAATAAAAAATGGGATGACTTATGAGGAAATTGAAAAAATTATCGGGTCTAAAGGTGAAGCATCGAAAGATACAACCGGCGGAGGAGAATTGTATACGTGGGATAATGTAAACGGTAACAGGCTTATTTTAATGTTTAAAGACGGAAAACTTGTTAATAAAATGGTTACATTGAAGCTGGATTAATTTAAAATTTAATATATTTTTATTAAAAGGCAGCTCAATAGCTGCCTTTTTTATTTTGTACACTCACGGCGCAGGGTATATAAAATAAAACAGCCCCTGCTTCTAACTGCAGAGGCTGTCTATTATTGACTAAGATATTGTAAGTTTTAAGCTTACTTTGCGCGAAGTTTAAAGCGCTGAATCTTTCCTGTCGGTGTTTTTGGAAGAGCGTCGATAAACTCAACCCAGCGCGGGTATTTGTACTTGGCCATTTTGTCAAGGCACCATTGCTGGAGTTCTTTTGCAAGAGCATCCGAGGGTTTTTGACCGGCTTTAAGCACAACCCATGCCTTTGGTTTAATAAGGTCTTTTTCGTCTGCTTTTGCCGTTACTGCTGCTTCAAGCACTGCCGCGTGCTCCATGAGGCATGCTTCAACTTCAACCGGGGATACCCAGATTCCGCCGACTTTCAGCATGTCGTCGCTGCGGCCTGCGCAGAAATAGTATCCGTCTTTGTCTTTGTAATATTTGTCGCCTGTGTTGAACCATTCGCCCTGCATTGTGGTGCGTGTTTTTGCGCGTTTTTTCCAGTACAGGATGGCTGCACTATCGCATCTTACCATCATTGTGCCCGGTTCGTCCACTGCGGCTTCTTTGCCTTCGTCATTTATGATCTTGAGTTCATAGTTCGGAGTTGCTTTTCCGCTTGCGCCCGGTCTGATATCATTCGGACGGTTGGAAATGTATATGTGCAGCAGCTCTGTTGAGCCGATACCGTCTAAAATGTCTACGCCGTAACGGGCTTTCCATTTGTTATAGAGTTCAGGAGGAAGTGCTTCTCCTGCCGATACGCACATGCGGATCGATTTGCCGTCGTGATCGTCTTTTGGCCCTGCATTTGTCAGCCCTTTTGCTTTATCTTGCTGATCCTGATACGCCAGCATTGCGCCGTAGAGGGTTGGTACCCCGAAATATACGGTGGGTTTAAATTTTTTAAACAGTTCGTACATTCCGTCCGGTTTCGGTGCGCCCGAGTTGAGCACTGTTCCGCCGCCGACTGCGAAAGCAAAATAGCCGGCATTGCCGAGGCCATAAGCAAAGAATAGACGCGCTGCCGACAGGGTTATATCGGTTTCTTTCAGACCCAGTACGGCTTTGGCGTAATTATCAGCTACTGTCTGCATGTCTTTTTGCGCGTGTATTGCGCCTTTTGGTGCGCCTGTTGATCCTGAGCTGTATAGCCAGAAGCAGTTGTCATCAGCTGTTGTATATGCGCAATCAAGCTTGTCGGAAGCCATATTGTAAAGATGACTGTATGGCAGGCTGAATCCTTTAACTTCGTTGAAAACTATAATGTCGCGAAGATATAAAAGGTCGTCTTTAATTGCTTCTATCTGAGGAAGAAGCGCATCGGACACAACAAGAGTCTTTGCGCGGCTGTCATTCAAATAATACTTGTAATCATCCGGCATCAGCATTGTGTTGATCGGGATTGGATTAGCTCCAATCTTGATGGCGCCGTAGAATACGCCGAAAAACATTGGAACATCCAGTAAAAGAATCATGACGCGGTCATCAATTTCTATCCCCATTTTTAGAAGCATATTACCGGTCTTATTTACCATTGCCTGGAGTTCTTTATAAGTGTAGTTTTTTTGAGGCGAATAAACTGCCATCTTATCGCTGCGGCCTTCGCGTACGTTCCGGTCAATTAACCAGTCGGTCGCGTTATAAAAATCTTCTCCGTATTGCATGATACCCCCCTTGAGTATAAATTATATTTACTAAATCATATTGATATATGATTGGCGATCAACAATAAAAAAAGTCAACGAAATTTTCGTTATTTCATTACAATTTTTATTAAAAATCGGGATTAGCTTAACTTTCCGGCTCCGCTACGCATTAGTCCGGAAATAAAAATACGTTAATAAAAGGCTATATTTAATTTTTTTGTTGACTTTTAAATTTAATGGCATATCGTGTTGCGTATTATTCACGTTAAAAAAGAAGAAGTTCAGTAACCCTTCGTCCGGATATGCGACTTTGAACTGTGAATACGATGCTCATACAATCATACAGATAATAAATCCGGACGATAAAAATCTGAAGGAAGATATTTACAAGTAGATTCAGTCAGACACTGCCTAAAATTTAGTGGCTCAATATATAAGCTTACCAAAACAGCCACAGGAAAGATATATAGTTTAAAGCAAAATTTTTAATAAGGAGGTGAAATTTAAACAGAAGGACACCTGCAAGGCAAATAACCTGTAATAAGGATCAGGGGGGGATTTCCCTGTGTGTACGGGCAGAATTTTTGCTGCTTTTTTGGCAGGTGAAGAAAGAAAATTTTCCGGGTATTTACACGGAAGAGTATAAATTTAAGACTTAGCTGTAGCTTACATCACGAAGGAGGTGACAGTATGAGTAATAGAAAAGGTATAGAAGCTTTTGTTTATGTTGTAGCAGCTATTCTATGCGTTATTCGTATCGATTTTTGGTGGTGGGGGACAAAGATCTATCCAATCTATGCTGGCTGGATCACTGTACCAATGATTTATCAATTCTTCATCTGGCTCGCAGGTACTGCATTAGTTTATATTATATGCTTTACTGTATGGCCGGAAGACGAAGCATAAAAAAATAGGGGGTAATAATCTATGTCTGGATCAAATATTCAGATTCTTTTAATCCTTGCCGCATACACAGTCGGGGTTATGGTGCTCGGTCTTATGAGCTATAAGAAAGAGGCAAATATATCGGACTATCTAATGGCAAACAGGGAATTCAAATTCTTTGTTTTGTTCGCCGCGGTATTCGGTGCTAACATTTCTGCTGTAACGCTGGTTGGTCTGCCGGGTACTTCGTACCATGTCGGCTGGATCACATGGCCGTATTTTGCCACTACATGGGCATGGCTTTCTCCGCTTCTCTTTTATACAATAGGTCTAAGAACCTATAAACTGGGAAAGAAATACGATGTTGTAACAATATCGGAACTTTTCGCAAAGAGATGGAGAAACAAGAGTATCCAGTGGGTATCCGCGTTCTTTTTGCTTTTTTATATTGTTCCTTATATGATGGTCGGTATTATAGGCGGCGGCAGATCGCTTGCCGGTATTACTGGGGGATTTGTTCCTTACTGGCTTGGATGCTTTCTTGTAACTGCAATAGTTTGCGGTTATGTTCTTGTTGGCGGGATGCGCGGAGCTGCATGGGTAAATACATTCCAAACAATTATATTCCTTTGTGGCGGTCTTGCTATATTCCTTGTAATAGTTTACTCGCTTGGCGGTTTTGAAACAGCAACAACCGAAATCGTTGAGAAATATCCGGAACTTTTAAATAGAAGCAAAATGCCGTGGCAGAGGTTCTTCAGTTATGGCATTGTTGTCGCACTGGCTGTGCCCGTATTCCCGAACGTGTTCTCCAGAATACTTACCGGAAAGAAACCTTCGGAATTAAAGAAAGTTGTTATGATTTATCCTATTGCCGGCGTATTCCTGTTCATTCTTATGGCATATTCGGGCATGTGGGGAAAGATTCCTTTCCCGGAATTAAAGGGACAGGCTTCGGATGCTATTCTCGCTATGCTTCTTAATAAATACGCGCCTGCATGGATGGCGGGTGTTCTGGGCGCAGCGATCTTCTCAGCTCTTATGTCTACAGTAGACAGCCAGCTGATCGCCATAGGCCAGATATTCATGAAGGACGTTGTTCTTCCTTTAAGAAAAGACGGACAGACCAAAAAAAGCGATACAATGATGACACGTCTGGTGGTTCTTGCACTGGCTATTGTTGCATTCTTAATATCGCTTACCCAGCCTGCCGGTATTATCAAGATCATTGAGTGGGGCTTCGGGGGATTCGCGTGTATGTTCTTCCCTGTAGCTGCGGCTCTTTACTGGAAACGCTGCAGCCTTACTGCTGCATTCATCTCAGTAGTAGTTTCTGAAGGCCTTTCAATAATAATACCTTTGACAGTGCCTAAGGAAATGCTTTACGGAATGCTGCCTGCATTCTGGTCAATAGTTGCCGGTCTTATAGTGCTTCTTGTTCTTGGGTTAATACTCCCTGCACAGAAGAAAGAAGAAACTGATGATTTCTTTGCAGCTATGACTGTTAAATAAGCTTTAAGCTTAAAAATTACTTTGATAATTTTAAAACACCGCTGAGTAAAATCAGCGGTGTTTTTTTAGAAAGGTTTCTTTTAATCATAAGTAACCGCTGCATAAACAACCCAAATGACGAACTAATTATCATTAACTGATTATGCTTTTGTAGGTTTTTTTCTGAAAGCAGATTTTTAATGTAGAGTCTTCCCAGCGTTTTCCCTGCTCAAGGCGTTTTACAAAATCCGTGCTGTCGCCGACAACTCGGCCGCCTACCACATCAACGCCGCAGGCAAAGAGCGGATCGGGAAAATATCCGGCAGTAGGGCCAAGAACGGAAACAAAAGCATCCGGTGAACAGTTGGCCAGAACATTATCCAGCGAATTGTTCAACACAGTGACGCCTGTGCATAAAATTTTATTGCATGATGCCAGTTGTGTCACGTCAAGTGTGATCGGCAGGTTGCGGTATTTTTCCAGCAAAGATTCTTTTTTTTCTATTATGATCAACCCGGCTCCGGCCTTTCTAATAGTATCAATTAGCCCGGCAAACAGTCCGACCATGCCGATCCTGTCACCTTTCCCGACCGCAAGCAGCCCAAGCGAATCTGTGACAGTATCATACGGGAAGTTTGTCTCCTTCATTACGTGCTGGCAGACAGCATTAATCGCTGCCATGCTGATCATCTCTTTCAGGGGATCTTCATTGCCGAATTCGAGCGCAAATCTTTGCGGGTCCTTTCCCGCAAAATCCTCTGGCTTTAATGCAGCGTATTCCGGCATCTTCTCGTCGGGAAGAAGAATAAAGCTTATGCCGGTTGCGCCGCCTTCGAGGACAATAGCCATGAACTGGGCATCCTTGGGCTGGCCGCCTTTATGAAAAGGAGGAAGGAAAATTTTCGCAATATGCGGGATAGCATACTTCGCACTTAACAAACCAATCATTTTTTTAAATTCATCTTTTAGATTCATAAAATACCTTGATCCGTCCGTCGCTGAAATCAATCGTACTTAACAATTTTCTTAAAGCTGACTGATTGCCTCACTTAGAATTGCGGCTGAAGAATGAAGCGCTGCAAGCTCATGCTCCGGAAAATTGTTCTCGACGATTCTGCTTACTCCTTTGCCGGATACGATGCAGGGCACGCCGAGACATACATTGCGAAGTCCGAATTCTCCGTCGAGCATGGCTGAAACTGTAAGAACACTGTTTTGTCCCCGGAGGATTGCGGCACTTATCCGGATAAGTGCAAGGCCCACGGCGAACCATGTAGCGCCCTTGTACCCGATAATGTGGTAGGCGGATTCGCGTACAGCCTGCTCAATCCTGGCTCGTTCGGCGGGCCAATCGTCGCAACGGCCGCAAACAGAGCAATATGCGTCGATAGGCATGCCGGCAATATTTGTCATAGACCATGCTGCAAATTCGCTGTCGCCGTGTTCTCCAAGTATATATCCATGAACGTTGTGAACGTCAACATCGCAATGAATGCTAAGTAAGTGCCTCAGGCGGGCGCTGTCCAGAACAGTGCCTGACCCCATTATCCGCGTACGGTCCCATCCGGTGGACTTGAGTGCAACGTAAGTCATAAGGTCAACCGGGTTGCTGACCATAAGTATTACTGCAGAAGAATTCTGCTCAATAATATCGGTCATAATACTGCGGATAACAACAGCGTTCTTCTTCAGCAGATCAAGTCGCGTTCCACCCAAACCATGTGTCGCACCTGCGGTGACTACGATCAGTTGTGCATCTGCGTAATCGGATTTATTGCCTGTGTGGATGGATACTGTCGGAAAGAACGGCTGACCATGTACCAGGTCGAGCACTTGCCCGCGGGACAGATCTTCGTTCTTATCGATCAGTGCGATATCTTCAGCCAGTCCGCTTTGAGCAAGTGCGTAGCAGAATGCGGATCCGACCGCCCCTGCACCGACTACCGTGACTTTCCGTCCCTTTGGCGAATAAGATAGCACTGTTTCTCCTTGACTGGCTGGTATTTTAGCTGATGCTCCTGCATTGCAAAAATAGCCGGTATAATTCTGTCAAATCGAACGATTTCAAACACCGGTAATAATTATAAGATAAGTTTCACTGATTTTTAAACCGGGGGCTTGCCCCGGAGAATTTTATTTTAGCTCCAGATCGGCAACTAATGCCTCGTACTTTTCATGTATCATTTTTCTGTCAAATTCCCGAAACTCTGAAAGCATCTCCCGATCTTCTTCTGCAGTAAAGTAATTCCGGGAAGCCGGAAAGAATATATTGTCTTCCTTCATAATATGTTTCGGATAAAACTCGGTGATAGTTTTAAGGCGGGCTATTACCCTCGGAAATGATGCCGAATCGCCGTTGTGGTAACGCGCATTGGCATCGGACAGTGATTGTGTGGTTTTTCTTCCAAGCATATGGTCCTTAATGAGTTCGTCCATCAGCTGATTATCTTTGTCCGACAGCTTTTTTTTCTTAAGCTTACTGAACAGGATGTCTTCTTCCTTCCCGTGATGTGTACGGTCTGCATATATCCTGATGAAATCAACTGCTGTATCAACAAAATACGGATCAATAAATAGCGTTTGTCCGGCAATTTCCAGTTTTTTCTGGATCACAGTGATCATCTTTTCGATCAGCCTGTGTTCTATCATAAGAGGTCCCCGCGCTTGCATGTTTTATCTCCGTTTTTAATTATAATGACACAGTAAATATTCCGCGTAAATTATAATCTGTGATAATATGAAAGTCAAAAGGAATTTATAAAATTGTATTTAACCTGCAATAAAAAAGGTTATTTCGGAAAGGGCTAAACAATTAACCATCGGGGAAGGTAAGGTATAATGTAGTATTACTTTTCAAATTGTCTATCGACCTGAAAGAAATTAATTTCTGTTTTATTATGAAAAAGATCGCGTACTTTCTCTCCGGGTTTATGGTAAGGAGCAGGACCGATTAAAAAATTCGAAAGATACATATTAAGGTGAGACAGATCGCCATCCGGCTCGGTTAACAGCCACATCCGTGCGCCTTTAATCAAATTATTCATGTTGCCTGACAGGCTTCTGTTTTTTGTGCGTGCGTAATTAATACTGCTCAACTCTTTTAATTCGATTTCAATTTTTTCTTTATCGAGTCCTATTGACTTTAACAATATTTCCAGTGACTGAATAAATCGCGGTATTATAGAGGATAATTTTTTTGCAGGTATAATGACGGACAACGTAGTTATTTCATTCGTAAAAATAATAAACTGATTACGGCCGATATTGAAATAATCTGCATACCAGTCACCAAGGATATTGGAAGAAATAGTTCCTTCTTTGATCTTGGTAATATGAAGCTTTTCCAGTAATTTCTTAGTGCACCTGAGATTTACCATTAAATAATTTTCCGTAAAATTTTAATTAAAGCGTGGTCATTTTAATTAAACGATCCTTTAACTCTCCTGGTAAAATATTGTTTGCTTCTACAAAGATCAGCCTTGGCACACCGCCAAAGATCTCATAAGCCCGGTTTAGAATCCTGTCGTCCCAGATGTCCCTGATATCGTTCCGAATATATTTTTCAGCACATAAAGCCAGTCTCAAGCCGCCTAAAAGGTTAACGACCCAGCGGTTGCCTGCTCCTGCGATCAACTGGCTTTTATACGGATCGAACCATAATTTTCCCCCAAGAGGAACATTCGCCCTGATATAAAGCAGCCATGCAAGCGATACCATATCATGAGCTACTACGGACCCGGATGCGAATATAAGGCCGTACTCGGGTTGAGACACATATCCCTCGTCTGGTCCGCCGGTTGTAAGCACTTTGTCTGCAGTTGTAACTACAAGCCGCTGCTTTTTCAGAAGTGTACTGACTGTATTGCTTTCGGCAGCTTTCTCCTGAAGAGTGGAAGCATCACCATGAAATTCAAGCCGCGTATCTGTCCGCCAGTAACCCACGGCATTTTTAATGCCTAGGGTGCTGCCTGTCAGTATATGACGGCTGCAGCGCGGCATAAGTATAATGTGATCTACTTTTTTTAAAATGTCCGGCATCATAAGTCCGCGTTTCCAGTGCGAGCCTGCAACAGGGAAATCCTCATAAAAAGCATTCCAGCCAGCCTCCTCAAAAAAATGTATTTCACCGCCGCTTGTCAGAACAGGTTTTGCCAGGCCGGAGGTCACCATTAGATGCCGGGTGCTGCCCAGTACTCCTTTACGCGAAAGTTTTACGTGCTGTATACCTGCCATATCTCCCACGATTACGCGGCTAGCGCCCTTCTCCTTTAATATTTTAATCATCACCTCAACAGCTGTCGGATTCGTGGTGGCCGGGTAAGCATAACCGGAGTTAAGGGCAGGCTTGATAAACACATTGTCGCCTTTTGACAGCCATGAAAAGTCGGTAATTGTTTCTATAGTTGACCTGATTGCGGACTTCATGTCCTGTTCAGGCGATCCCTTCCGCACTGCTGCGAGAGCGACTCGGGTTTTGCTCCCGGATCCCGGAATTGCCGCTGAATTGGTGTTTACGGATGATCCTGAATTTTTATTGCAGTTTAATTTGTCCATTGTAAAAAAACCGCCTTAAAAAACCGAGGGATTATGTGCGTTTCATTACTATTATGTTTCCTCCCGGATTTAAATACGAATTAAAACAGGAAGATTAAGGTATTGTTTAGCTGATAGTAAAAATATTTTTTACACTTAATAAATGCAATATATTTTTAAGTATTAAAGCGGTTTATTCTGGAGGCAGTAAACTCAGAATTTTTGCAGAAACTTTTCTTTGAACTTGCATTTTCTGCATAAAAGCTCTACTGCCTTATTGGATAAAAATCCGTCAGATATATTTTTTGCTTTTTTTGCGATGATTATTTCGCTGAATTTTTGATTAAAAATATTGCCAAGATTTATGACTCCTTCTCCATCAAGGCAGCAGGGTACAACCGTGCCGTCCGAAAGTATAGCTGCGTGGTCTTTTAACCCAAGACAAAATCCTGCAGGATTGTCATTCTCATCATTAATATCCGGCCAAATAAATTTATAATCGGAGTTTAAATATAACCTTTCGGCAATTTTAAAACCTTTGCCTGGAATTACTTTTTCTTCTAATTTATATGGAAGCTGAAATTCTTTTTCCAGGAGTTCAAACTTTTTCCTGTTCTCTGCGGGCTGATTGTTGCAGGGGTCAAGGTTCCAGAAACGTAATGATATAATAATTTTTGTTTTATTAAGAGCTTCTTTTGTAAATAAAATTACATTCTTAATGTATTCATCATTTATTCCGGATGATCCACTCTCATAACTGTGAAGCGAAAAATTTATTTGCCTCAGGGCCGGTTTTGTGATTAGCATTTCATGAACCTTGTGTATCAGGCTACTGTTTGTAGTGATATTAACTATAAATCCCTTTTCATGGCTAATGTCCAGTATTTCGCCGATTTGTCCATGAAGAAAGGGTTCGCCCTTTACATGCAAATAGATATAATCAGTAAATGGTTTTATTTCATCCAGAATTTTTATGAATGATTCAAGTGTTATAAATTCGGTTTTTCTTTTACTCCGAGGACAAAAGCTGCAATTCATATTACATGCGTTTGTGATCTCAATGTATATTTTCTTAAAATGTTTCATTTATTAAACTTATGCATAATTTACTTTATATTTTGCCACGGAGTCACAGATACACTGAGTTTTTTCAGGGGGTTTGCCCCGGGGAATTTTATTATAAAAATAATTAATTTGTCTTCTCTGTAACTCTGTGCCTCTGTGGCAAAATCAATTTGAATTTATCCGGCCTAAGCGTATAGTTATGATACGCACACTTAGTAAAATTCAATTGACTTATTAAAATTTTCCTGTCAATATTTCTATATCTTCAATCTGAACGCAATAAAAAAACTTGTATTTATAGGTGCCTTTGTGATCGAACGCGTTAATATTTTTCTCGAAAGACTTGTCGACAGGCTGGCAGTACAACTCGATCTGATTGAATACTGCATTGTTTCAGGAAGCTGGATAAGATACAGGAACGGACTTGAGACATTAAAACCGAATGATGTGGATGTTTTACTTATAGGCAAGGATGCCGCTAATCTGGTTACTCCTAAGCTGGAGATTGCAGATATATGCAAAGAAACCGGCGGCATATATATCTTTTCCGATTTTGTTTCGCAACCGCCGGTAGAGACGCTTTCTAAACGCATATACGATGACCCGACAGGGATTCATCTTTATTACTATGCAGACTTTAAACAGGCGATTGGCGCCATTTCCCCGTCCCTTTTTATTTCACTTATGCGCGACTCGGATGTGCTTTACGGGAACAGGGAAAAGCTGGAACAACTTGTGCCCCGGATTGAAAAACAGGCTTCCCTGCTTGCATTCGGCAAAAGGTTAAGGCTGCCTGCCCTGATTGAACAGTGGTATTCGCTTATGCTTCTCGGTAATGAGCATCTTGAGGCGGACGCGTTCGGCAGAGAGATGCTGTTTGAGTATTACAGAAAATTCGCCCGGTACATGACGAAGTATGTTCTCATTGAAGTTCTTAGAGAGCATGGCGTTGAGGCGGCGTCGGGCAACTGGAATGATATAAGTGCTGCTGTCATGAAATCAAAACAACAAATAAGAATACTTAATATTGAGCAATATCTGAAAGTTTTATGCGAACTCTTTGATTCTGCTTCTAAGCTTGGCCCCAAAGACATTTCGCTGGTTAAGGAAATGTTTATTAAAAGTTTAAGATTATATGAATCGGCGCTCAAATGCTACGGGACGAATTCTCCCGTCTCTTAATGCTTTTGAATCCACCAAGCATATATGAAAACACTAACATAATTCCTTTGTTTCCGACTCGGCTGATGCCGGTGCGATTGCCCCTGGGAATTTTTTTTAACACTTTTTTAACACAACAGGCTGTTTCCTTAACAGTCTTTATATTGACTACAGTGTAAAATAATTATAAAATCATGAGAAACAAACCAAATGCAGTGTTTTTAGGGTTAAGGAGGGAATATGAATCAATATGATATTATAGCAGCAATCGTATTTTTTGCTGTACTGATCGCTCTTGCAATCCCGCTGGGAAAATATATGGCCGGAGTATACAATGGCGAGCGCAGCTTTATGAGCGCGTTTCTCCTGCCGGTTGAGAAAGCAATTTACCGCGTTTGCGGGGTAAACGAGTCGGAAGAGATGCCGTGGAAAACGTACGCATTGGCATTCATAATCTTTAACATTATCGGCATTATTTTTTTAATGCTTCTTCAGATGATACAGGGATATCTGCCGCTGAATCCGCAGAAACTTGCGGGCGTTCGCTGGGATACTGCTTTTAACACCGCGGTTTCATTTGTCACAAACACAAACTGGCAGTCATACGGCGGGGAATCAACCATGAGTTATCTGACTCAGATGCTAGGGCTTGCTGTGCAAAACTTTTTGTCTGCAGCCATAGGCATGGCTGTGGCTCTTCCGCTGATTAGGAGTTTTATCCGGAAAGAGAGGGACACAGTCGGAAATATATGGGTGGATTTAACGCGATCTGTACTTTATATTCTGCTGCCGCTTTCAATTGTTGTCGGCATCCTGCTTATGTCGCAGGGTGTTGTTCAGAACTTAAGCCCGTATGTTACGGCAGACACAATAGAGGGGAGCAGACAAATAATTCCAATGGGGCCTGCCGCATCGCAGGTCGCCATTAAGCAACTTGGCTCTAACGGAGGCGGATTTTTTAACGCGAACTCGGCGCACCCGTTTGAGAACCCGACGTTTTTATCCAACATAATCGAAAATTTTTCAATATTATTCATACCGATGGCCTTTGTATTTATGTTCGGATTTATGATAAAAAATTCAAAGCAGGGCAGAGCGCTTTTTTATGCCATGCTGATATTGTTCGTAATCGGTTTTACAGTAATACTCTATACGGAATTTATGCCGAATCCGAATTTTACGAAAATCGGATTAATAACAGGCGGAAACATGGAAGGCAAGGAAACACGCTTCGGCGTTTTCTGGTCCGCGCTCTGGAGCCAGTCCACTACTGCTACTTCGAACGGATCGGTAAACAGCATGCACGACAGCTTTATGCCTCTTGGCGGAATGATACAGATGTTCAACATCGGTATAGGCGAAGTGATTTTCGGCGGAGTGGGTGTAGGGCTCATAGGGATGCTTTTCTATGTAATATTATCCATGTTCATTGCCGGGCTTATGATCGGCAGGACGCCCGAATTCATGGGTAAAAAATTCGGACCTTACGAAATGGTAATGTCAATGATCTCAATGCTTTTGCCCATGATCTCAATGGTAATTTTTTCTGCAATTGCAGTCTCAACAAAGGCAGGGCTTTCAGGCCTTAATAATCCGTCATCGCACGGGCTTTCGGAAATACTATACGCATTTTCTTCCGGGCACGGTAATAACGGTTCAGCGTTTGCAGGGTTAAATGCAAATACGGTATTTTACAATACGACAATAGGCGTGGCAATACTTATAGGCCGTTTCGCGACAGTAATACCTGCGCTTGCTGTAGCGGGCTCGCTGGCGAAGAAGAAAACAGTCCCGTTCGGCAGCACTACATTCCCGACAACAGGGCCGATGTTCATTATAATACTTATAAGCGTGATTTTTATAATGGGCGCACTTACATTCTTCCCTGTTTATTCGCTTGGCCCTATCCTGGAACATTTTTTTATTAGTGAAATGAAATTATTTTAATGGAGATAAAACAATGACATTATGGCAATCTAAATTCATCATACGGGGAATCAGGGACGCGTTTATAAGGCTTAATCCTCTTATCCTATATAGAAATATCGTTATGCTTATTGTTGAAACAGGCGCAGTTATTACAACCGGTATCACAATCGGATATATTGTCAGCGGGCAGAGTTACGCTTTGGGCATTCAGGTGAGTATTTGGTTCTGGCTTACGGTGCTGTTTTCAAATTTTGCGGAAGCGCTTGCTGAGATCCAGGGAACCGCGAGGGCTGAGTCTTTAAGGAGTACGCGCAAAGAGCTGACAGCATTAAAAAAGACTGAAAACGGAAAATCGGAAGAAGTATCCGCAGGTGATTTAAGGAAGGGTGATATAATAATCGTCCGGGAACAGGAGACGATCCCGGGAGACGGCGATATCATTGAAGGCACGGCACTGGTGGATGAATCCGCGATAACAGGCGAATCTGCTCCGGTTATAAGAGAGTCGGGCGGGGACAGGTGCGGTGTGACAGGCGGGACAAAAGTTCTTTCGGGAACAATAACAGTTAAAATTACGGTTAATCCGGGCGAGACTTTCCTTGATAAAATGATAGGGATGGTTGAAAGCGCGAAAAGGCAAAAGACTCCTAACGAGGTCGCACTGGAAATACTGCTTGTAAGCCTTACGGTTCTTTTTCTGGTGATCGTGTTCACACTGCCGGCTTTTGCCTCTTACATGAGAATATCGGTATCTATCCCGGTTTTAATCTCTCTTCTGGTATGTCTTATGCCTACAACGATAGGCGGCCTATTGCCCGCGATAGGAATCGCGGGCATGGACAGGCTTCTAGCGCACAATGTTATTACTGTGAGCGGCAGGGCCGTCGAAGCATCGGGCGATGTGACTACTGTCCTTCTGGACAAGACAGGCACAATTACGCTGGGAAACAGAATGGCTACCGACTTTATACCGGCAGATGGAGTATGCCTAAAGGATCTCGCGGAGGCGGCCCTGTTTTCATCACTTGCCGATGAAACTCCCGAGGGGCGAAGCATTGTTGTACTGGCAAAAAACGAACTCGGAATACACGGACGCGATATACGCCAGCCGGAAGGATCAACCTTTGTTCCTTTTACTCCCGAATCCGCAATGAGCGGAATAAACCTGCTGAATAAAAAAATCCGGAAAGGTTCATATAAGTCGATTGAAGAGTATCTGAAAAATTCAGGCTCATCAATTCCCGCTGCTATCGGCAACGAGGTTGACCGGATAAGCACTTCGGGCGGAACTCCGCTGGTTGTTGTGGAAAATAATACATGCATCGGCATCATACAGTTAAGAGATGTTGTTAAGCAGGGAATTGCAGCGCGCTTATCCGACCTTCGCAGAATGGGAATCAAGTCTGTGATGATAACCGGCGATAATCCGCTTACCGCGGTTTCCATAGCAGCTGAGGCCGGGCTGGACGATTTCCTCGCGCAGGCGAAACCGGAGACAAAGCTCGACGTGATAAGAAAATATCAAAGCGGCGGTCATCTTGTTGCGATGATAGGCGACGGTACCAACGACGCACCTGCGCTCGCGCAGGCAGATGTCGCAGTAGCAATGAATGCCGGTACGCAGGCAGCGCGCGAGGCTGCGAATATGATCGATCTCGATTCCAATCCGACAAAGCTTCTGGATATAGTTGAAATCGGAAAAGAAATACTGATTACGCGCGGTGCGCTCACAACGTTCAGCATCGCCAATGATGTCGCAAAATATTTCGCGATTATCCCTGCCATCTTTGCGGTAAAATATCCGGAACTGGGTATTCTGAATGTCATGCATCTTACTAACCCGGCAACAGCAGTACTCTCTGCCGTAATTTTTAACGCGATTATTATCCCATCTCTTATTCCGCTTGCCCTTCGCGGAGTTAAATACCGGTTTACGTCAGTATCGTACTTGCTTCAGAGGAATTTTTTTATTTACGGTATCGGGGGTATTATATTGCCGTTTATAGGTATTAAGTGTATTGATTTTTTAATTGCATTACTAGGTCTGGTGTAGGAGATTATATTATGAAACAATTTAAAATTTCTTTTTTAATATTTCTGATAATGTCAGTTCTTCTGGGCGTAATTTATCCGCTTGTAATGACAGGAATTGCGGAGATCGCATTATCAAAAAAGGCTAACGGCAGTCTGATCAAAATAAATAATGTTGTTTCCGGTTCCGAATTAATCGGGCAGAATTTTTCGGGGCAAAGATATTTTCACGGAAGGCCGTCCGCAAATAACTATGACGGCGTTAATTCCGGAGGGTCTAATTTCGGGCCTACAAATAAAAAGCTTATTGACCAGGCGGTTAATTATGCAGACCGTATAAGAAAAGAAAACGGTCTGGCATCGGACGCAAAAATTCCGTCTGACCTTACGCTCGCTTCCGGGAGCGGCCTTGACCCGCATATAAGACTTGATTCAGCAATGCTGCAGGCGCCGCGTATTGCACGAGAACGAAAAATAAATGAATCGGTTATTAACGATCTTATCAAAAAGAATAGAGAAAGGCGATATTTCGGATTATCAGGAGATTCATTTGTAAATGTGTTAAAATTGAATATCGCGCTGGATTCTATGTAAGAATTGCCCCCCTAACCCCCGGAGGGGGGCACCGGCTTGGAAGGATTTAGCAATGTGTCTCGATGTTTTCTCCAATTAATAGGGAAAGCGGGAGTAAAATAGAATTATTTTGCAGATTGATTTTGTGCCCCCTCTGGGGGTTAGGGGGCCGAAATGGCAATTGCGATTATATTCACAATTGGCCGCTGTAAATAAAATACAGGCAGATGTTTAACAACATGACAAACGATTACAAAAGACCTGACCCGGACGCTATCCTGCGGTCAATAAAAGATGATGAGAAGAAAAGCGAAAGAGCCGGCAAACTAAAAATCTTTTTCGGCATGGCCGCAGGAGTCGGCAAGACTTATGCAATGCTCGAATCTGCTCAGCGCCTGACCCGCGAAGGCGCCGATGTTGTCGTCGGATACGCTGAAACCCACAGCCGGATCGAAACTGAAGAACTGCTAAAAGGCCTTGAAATTATACCCCGCAAAAAAAATATCTACAGGGGCATTACTATAGAGGAATTCGATATCGATGCTTTATTGGCCAGAAAGCCGGCCATTGCGCTTGTAGATGAGCTGGCGCATACAAATGCCGAAGGATCACGGCATGCTAAGCGATATCAGGACGTTGTTGAACTTCTCGATAACGGGATTAACGTCCACACTACTTTAAACGTTCAGCATCTCGAAAGCCAGGCGGATGTAGTTGAAAAGATAACCGGGATTAAGATACGTGAAACCATTCCGGATTCGATCCTTGACCTCGCGGACGAAATTGAACTGGTAGATATTCCGACTGAAGAGCTTTTAAAGCGGCTCGCGGAGGGTAAAGTATACGTACCGGAAAAAGCCGGACTCGCTGCGGATCGTTTTTTTAAAAAGAGCAATATAAGTGCTTTACGGGAAATGGCGCTTAATTACACTGCTCGCCGCGTAGGATACGAACTTAGAAATTACACGCAGAAAAAGAATATCAAAGGTCCGTGGAAATCAGGTGAGCGTCTTTTAGTCGCAGTCGGGCCCGGGCCGTACTCGGAATACCTTATCCGCTGGACGCGGAGAATCGCGTTTAACTCAAACATTCCGTGGATTGCCTTGTATATTGAACAGCAAAAAAAGCTTTCGAAAACAGCGGAGGAAAACCTTACAAAGAATTTAAATCTTGCGCAGGAACTGGGTGCAGAAATTATTTCAACTGCCGACGAAGATATCGTGAATGGCCTGCTGCGGACTGCGGAAAAGATGAACATTACTCAAATCGTAATCGGAAAACCCTTGCGGAAATATTTTTCCGACTTTATCTCAGGCGGGAACATAGTAGAACGCCTGTTGAAATCGAGCGGCGACATTGAGATCCATGTTGTGACACAACCGGAGGATGTTCATAAAAAAAAGAAGTCCAGATTGTTCAGAAATTATTCATACGACTCGGCATTTGCAGAATACATCAAAGGAATCTCTGCAGTCGCAATCGTTACTCTTGTGAGCCTGCTTCTTGTGACTGTTACAGGATACTGGACAATCGCCCTTATTTATCTTTTAAGCGTAGTTATAGTTTCGCTTTTTATCGGGAGATGGCCGGTATTATTAACGGCAGCCTTAAGCGCTTTATTATGGAATTATTTATTTATACCGCCGTTATTTACTTTTCAGATAAGCAAACCTGAAGATGCGCTTATGTTTGTGATGTATTTTGTGGTTGCGGTGATACTTGGATATCTTACATCAAAACTAAGGCTAAAGGAGCAGGCGCTGAGGATACGCGAACAGAGGATTTCCGATCTGTACGAGTTTTCAAGAGCGCTCAGCACAGCATTCGGTACCGACGAAGTTATAAGCGCGGCAATAGTATATATTGAGGACTATTTTAAATCCAGGGTTGCTGTTTTTTTAGCCGATGAATCAGGAGAATCTCTGAACAATCCTCATCCGGGAAGCAGTCTCAATATAAATGAAAAGGAAAGAGTAGTCGCTGAATGGTCGTTTAAAAATAAAAAGCCGGCAGGTCTTTTTACGAATACACTGCCGCAGAGCCTCGCTCATTATATTCCTCTTGCCTCTCCCGGAAGCGTAGTAGGTGTTATAGGTTTTCAGCCGTATGCCGAATCTGTTTTTAATCTTGAACAGCAGACTTTTTTTCAGAACATTGCTTATCAGCTGTCAATTCGTCTTGAGCGGGAAAATCTTTCTCTTGTAAACCAGAAAGCTTTGCTGGCAACGGAGTCCGAGCGCCTGTATAAAATACTTTTAAATTCCGTATCGCACGAGTTTCGCACTCCGCTGACCACAATAACAGGGGCTTCGAGCACGCTGCTCGATCAAATCGCCGGGGACAAGCCGGAAAACAGGCTTGAACTTGCCGGGGAGATAAAGAAAGCGGGTGAAACGCTGAACGCTCTTGTGGAAAATCTGCTCGATATGAGCCGTCTGGATTCAGGCAGGCTCAAACTGAATCCGGACTGGAACGATATTTCCGATATACTTGGAACCATACTCAACAGGCTCGATTCGTATTTAAAAATTCATCCTGTAACAATACTTTGTCCTGATGACATTCCGCTGGTACGCGTAGATTACACTCTGCTGATGCAGGCTCTGTACTGCATTGTGCATAATGCGTTTGTGCACACTGAAAACGGCACACCTGTCAGGATATTCGTATCAAGAGCCGAACGGGGAAACGGCATCACCATTATTATTGAGGATGATGGAAAGGGATTGCCGCTGAAAGATATCGATAAGCTTTTCGGTAAATTCTACCGCGCAGAAAAATCTCAATCGGGCGGCGGTCTCGGATTAGGGCTTTCGATAAGCAAGGGCATTATCGAGCTTCACGGGGGGCGCATACAGGCGGAAAATAAAATGCCTTCGGGGGCGCGTTTTATTATACATCTGCCGGTTGAGACGAAAGAAAAAAAAGAGCATATATAAACATGCTGAAAGAAACAATACTTATTATAGACGATGAAATCCAGATACGCAGATTTCTGAAAATCGGCCTCGAAAGCCAGGGGTATACCGTATACGAAGCGGAAAAAGGCGAAGAAGGGATTACCAATACCGTACTGAAGAAACCCGACCTCATCCTGCTCGACCTGAACCTCCCTGATATGAGCGGCGTGGATGTCCTTAAAAAGATCCGTGAATGGTATCACGCCCCTGTGATAGTTCTCACTGTGCGCGAGTCCGAGTATGATAAAATCGAACTGCTTGACAATGGCGCTGATGATTATCTTACTAAACCTTTTAATATGGGAGAGCTTCTTGCTCGCATCCGGGCAATTTTACGCAGGACAAAACAGGAACCTCAAGCGCCGGTTTTTCAATACAGGGGAATTGTAATCGATTTTTCAAAAAGAAATGTTTCAATAAACGGCGAGAATGTAAAATTTACTCCGCTTGAATACGAACTTTTAAAATTATTCGCAAAAAATCACGGCAAAGTTCTTACGCAAAGACAGATCATGAAAGAAATATGGGGACCTGGAATGGAGAGTGAAACCAACTATCTCCGCGTTTATATTGCAGCAATAAGAAAAAAGATTGAGAAGGATCCTTCGCGTCCGAAAATACTTATCACTGAGCCTGCAGTAGGTTACAGATTTGTTTTTGATGAGACAGGGTAATCACTCTTAATAATATTTTTCAACTCTGACTTTATCTGCATTATTGTACTATTTTTTGCCGGCATTTATCTTTTCCGTTTCTTCAGCTATCATCTTTTCAAGTTCGTTTATGTTGTCCTGAACTCTTTTCTGGCCCAGCGCAGCGCCCTCTGCAGTTAACACCGGCAGAAGCATTGCTGTCTTTTTCCCCAGCGGCGTCTGGTAAAATTCTTTTAATTTGTTGATCTCTTCAACAGTAAATTTGTCGGTGTATATTTTAGCCATCTCCTTTTTCAGGCTCTCCCATCCCATATACTTATCGAAAAAACTGAGCATAACGTTTCTGTATGGAGCAATTTTCGGATTTTGCTGAATTTGTAAATCCACCATTTTTACGATTGTCTGGCCGAATGTGTTTGCCAGGTCCATTGCGTCGAACAGTTCATATGCTGCTTTGGTGGAGGTTTCTTCTTCTGTCTTAGCTTTTACATTAGTGGAAATAAAAACAATTGCAACAGCAACAATCAATAACCATGAATTTAATTTACGCATTTTTCCTCCTTGGGTAATTAATTATTTAAAATATTTTGGAGCAATCCGTTTTTACGCGGGCTGCCCTGAACAAATGTAATTTTATTTGCCATTTTTTCTTTTCCTTATCTAATAAAATATTTACGGATTGGATGTGCTGTTTGCAGCGCCGGTTTTTAAATGCTGTTATCCGTTAATGAGTTGACGGCATTTATTAAATAATTTTTTATCTGCCGAGACAGGCTCTGGATTAATCCACACATATTCTATTTTCCGTAACGGGAAAATGCAATCTATTTTCCCGTAAAATAATAATTCCATTTAAAAGCCTGTTAAAGTATAATAGGCTTTAGTTAATCATCAACTGTTATTTTTCTGATTTCAACAACGGATCGAACTATGCCAATCGCAACATTGATAAATGCTCTCGCAATAATTGCCGGAAGTATTATAGGGATCATATTCAAAGGCAGATTCCCGGATAAAATAAAAAATATTATCTTTCAGGCTATGGGATTATCGATCGTTTTATTAGGAATCCAGATGTTTCTTGAAGCAGAAAACGTCCTTATTGTAATAATATCGCTTGTGATTGGAGGAATAGCAGGGGAGATGTTAAACCTTGAAATTAATTTTGAAAAGTTTATCGAATTCATCAAATCAAAATCCGGCTCAAAATTAACTTCCGGGAAGTTCTGTGAAGGATTGATAACAGCAACACTTATTTTCTGCGTAGGCTCAATGGCGATAGTCGGCTCAATAGATGAAGGACTACGCGGCAACAGAACTATAATACTAACCAAATCAATACTGGACGGATTCCTGTCAATAGCACTTGCTTCGTGTTACGGGATCGGAGTCCTGTTCTCGTCCATATTTATAATTTTATATCAGGGCTCAATTACAATAATTGCTCACTTCGCGCAGTCGTTTTTTACTCCGGTTATAATCGCGCAAATGACGGCGTGCGGCGGAATAATGATAACCGGAATAGGCTTGAATATCCTTGAAATAAAAAAAATAAATGTTTTAAACCTGCTGCCCGGACTTATTATAGTTGTGATATTAACTATATTTTTTTTATAATAATTATACAAATTTAAAACCAGACCAACTTGCATTTATTAATAATAAAAAAATTATTTTTTATTATAGTACTCCGGATATAATTTTGCCGCGCAATCCGGGCAAAGCCCGTGGGTGAACTCAACCTGGGAATGATCATGAAAGTAACTCTCAAGCTGTTGCCAGTAACCGCTGTCATCGCGTATCTTCTTGCAGGATGCGCAAATTGGCAGCAGGCCGCTTAATTGCTTTACCTCGCTGAGCGCGTGTTCAAGTTCCTTGTTTGCAGATTCCAGATTGTCCTTTGTAATTATAAGCTGAGTATTTAAGCTTTCCAGTTCCCGGTTTCTCTGCTGAAGCTCTTCATGTGATCGCGTATGCTCCTTTATTTCCTGCTGGAGCTGCATATTAAGCTCTTTTTCCTTTTCCTTTTCTTCTGTTAAAACGGAATTAAGCGTCTCATTGCGGATACCCATTACAAGTGCGCCCAGGCTGGCGTCGTGCATCAGTTTTCCTGTCTGGTACAGAACGACTGTAAATACAAGTCCAAGTATTCCAATGATGGTATACACGGAACCGCCTTCGGCAAGCAATCTAAGCGATATCGGAACAACTGTCAGTAAAAGATATGGAAGATAGGATGGCGTCCATATACAATACTTTGCAACTGCAGAAGCTGCCAGGGATACAATACATATAGGCCAGATTATCTGATGAACAACGGAATCGCCAGGCCACAAAAATGCTGACGGTAAAGCCCACATAATGCCGGAAGCTATAGTTCCAATAGTGTGCGTTCTTGCCCACCGGTTGATTCCTGTTCCTGATGGCTCCACGCGTTGAAAGGCTGCAATTGAAATAGCCCGTACAATGCTCAGTAAAACCAGTGTGCCCGACCACAGTAAAAGCTTATAATGGGGAACTACCTGCCAGAGAGCGATGCAAACCGACACCATGATGATCATAATGCCGGCAAGGCCGCTCCATGTCTGCTTATATAACTGCCGAATCTGCGCTTCCCGGACTTTCAGCATTATATCAGCATTGTCCTTGGCATTCCATTTATCTGATAATTTATTCATTCATCTTTAATTATCTCTGATCTTTTATAATCGTTTAAATATGAAGGATGCTTCTCATGTTCAGGCTTACAATTTTTAATTATTATAATTATAACACTTAAGTATTACTTATTTTATTAATGTCAATTTATTTATTCTAATTCTTCTGAACGAAAGTTTATATACCCTGTAATTTTATATTTAAGACTGGGATTCAATATCGGATGCAATTGCTCAGATATAGCTGTCATATTTTATATTAATGGAATACGTTAGAAAATCGTGAATATATATAACAATATCTATTATTTAATAATCAAAGAAGCCGTGAATTGACATATCCGGGTTTTTAAATAAAATGCTTATCTATAATATTAAATAAATGATATTAAAAGGAGCATTTAAATGAAAACAAGACGAAATTCTATTCATATGTTGTTAAATTATGGCTGGTCCGACATTTCCATAGCAAAATACCTGATGATTAAACCGAATATTGTTAAGTATTATCGCTTTAAATTCGGTATAATTAAAAATGAGTATCAGGGTTTCTACTAAAATTATTCATCTAATAGGAGTTATTAATAAAAATTTTTAAAAATTTTACAGACGATATAAATTTGTTGTTGAAATAAAAATATAATATAATAATAATATTCTTTTTGCACATCAAATTAAAAAAGTATATTCATGTCTCAGAAAAGCAAAAAGAAGATTGTTATTATTGATGATCACCCTGTTGTTCGCCAGGGGCTTAAGCTCATTATTGAGGACGAGGAGGATCTTTCTGTTTGCGCTGAGACCGGCAATGCCAACGAAGCCATAAGAATAATAGGCGAACTTAAACCGGACCTTCTGCTGGTCGATTTACAGCTGGAAAGTAATGCGAGCGGACTGGATTTAATAAAATCGGTGCAGCAGCGTTACCCATCTATTCCTGCCCTGGTAGTATCAATGCACGATGATTTCCTTTATGCCGAACGGGCTATTTCCGCAGGGGCAAAGGGATATATAATGAAAAGCGAGGCAGAGGATCATATAATATCCGCTATCCACGATGTGTTGGCCGGCAAATTATATCTGCGCAATGAAACGTCTCTGAATATAGTTTCTAAAGTGCTTCATCGGTCTTCAGAACCGTTAGAGCCTTCAATTGAACGGCTAACGGATAGAGAATTTGAAGTGTTTCAACTCCTGGGCAATGGCCTTGGGACTCAGAAAATAGCAAAAAAATTAAATCTTAGCATTAATACAATTGAAACCCACAGAAGAAATATAAAGTTGAAACTTAAGCTGAAGGACTCGGATGAACTGGTGCAGTATGCAATTCGCTGGTTTATAGACTCTCAGAAGTAGTTGTTGCAGGCGAAATTATAAATTATCTGTTTGTAATTGTCTGCCCTTACTTCATATTCTTATCGATCAATTATGATAGTGCCTTGGAATATTCGAAGCTGAGTGTGTAAGCAGTTTTTCCGCCATACTCTTTTTTAGATTGAAACATCTTTTGAATTGCAGGAGATGTTTCATTGTAAACATTTTCCGATACGGAAAGCCCGTTTGCACATGTAGCGTTTTTCTCCAGTTTTGAAGCATAATTTATTACATCCGAAACGATGCTCCCTGTATCGTTATAAAATTTAACTATTCCGGAGTCTACACCCAGTCGGATATTAATTTCATCAGGGATCTTCTTTAAAGGTGAGGTGTTAAATACAGGAAGCGAGAATAATAGTTCCATACAGCAGGCAACGCCGGATATCATTTTTCCGTCGTTTCTGAATGCAATTATTGAACCGTCTCCGGAACGCGACCATATCCTGCCGTCAAACAGCTCGCATTTCTTTCTTATGAATTCCCATAAATAATAATATACTTCTTCAATGATGGAATTTTTATATTTTTTTACAAGGTTGGAATTATCACATATATCTAATGTAAATAAGAAGCTGATGTTCGACAAAGCATTCCTTGAGAGAGCGTAATATTTGATGCAGAACCCGGTATCCAAAGGACGAAGCACTAGCTATTTTTGAGATGAGTTGCAGGCATTTATAATACAAATAATTATCGAGTATATAATACTTTTTTCAATTGTCAGTATACAATTCATAATAGTAACCATCGCCGGTGTATAGTCTGCTCCGTTCATTGGGATTTATATAATGATCACCCTCCCGGATGAATTTTTTTATTACAGTGCCGGACTTAACCTTTCCATTCTTATGAAAGATAACGATGCTTCTACCCTGGTCATTTTCATTTTCTTTCACGCCGCAGAATTTCAGATAGCCTTCAGAAGTTGATAAACTCTGGTTGTGTTCAAGTGAGCCCTGCATCAGTGTCCCATCCTTATGAAAATAAACTTTAAACTTCAGTGAGTCTGTATAAGCACGTTTATCTAAACCAGTAAATGCGACCTCTCTACGGTCAATATTTATCTTCTGTGTATTTGCAAGGTATCCGCTTTCTATAAATCCATCCGGAAAAAATGAAACCGAATGTTTCCAGATGGATTCAAGTTTATTTTTATCTATATTATCACTATAAATTTCAATATGTTGATTACTGCTGGTGAATGAATATGGGCGGCCATTAATGTTTAACATTAACATGGTGCCGTAGGTTAAATTAATATGATGTATTTGTCCATCCGGATACAGTGAAACTGCCGAAAGAAATATTTCAGCATCCGACTTTTTATACCTGATTCCTATAAAATTATTATCGGAACAGTAGTCCGATATATCTCTTAGATTATCTTTTTCATCCTGTCTGATGCAGTGCGGTTTAATGTTAAAAGCGTATTCAATAGATCCGTTTTCTTTAAATACAAGCAGCGTATTTTTGTTAAAAATTAATGTTCCGGATTTTGTTTTAAGTTCATAAGATACGGGCCTGCCTGCTAAAACCAAACCATTGGGATAGAATGAGATGTAATCGTTTGAAAATAATATCATCTCCTTTCCGGCCGGAAGATCAATTTTATCTGTTAGAAAACCTTTTTTTATTGATCCGTTTTTATTAAAGAATGTCCGTGTCGGGAAAAATCTTATTCTTTTATTAAATATGCCGGTTTCAATTTCTTTTAAAGGTGTTCCTGAAAGCAATGCACCGTCAGGATAAAATTCAATACCTGTATTATTCTGAAATTTAATATTTACTCCGCCAACAGGAATACTTGCATCGCCTGCAAGTTTTCCGTCTTTAAAAGGTTTCCCTTTAATGTCATAATAACGGCCAATAGTATTTTCATAAATTTTAAATTTTACACCATTTATTTCGATTGTTTCAGTTCTGTTTTTATTTATGTATTCTGATAGTTTCTGAAAAGGCATAATCATTATTAAACAGCAGCCCTCATACCATGTGTACTCACCCGAAGGAGGATGCGCCATAAGCATTTTGCTGCAAAAGCAAAAAGATAATAATATCATCAAATACCGGATTTTTTTTCTCATGGTGACTATTTACTTTAATATATTATATTTAAGAAAGAATTTTGCGGCAAAATTGTTTAGATTGGATTTTTATTCTTAATCTTCTGTCAATCTCTCCTCAACTAAATAAACTCCGTAGTCTTTAACGGCAAGGTAATACAGGCTTTCGGATGAGTAAAAAAATATTTTTCCTATTCCATAGGTATTAATATTATCATACTTATTTCCCTCTTTCCCATCAAGAACGACACACAGCTTGTTGTCTGTTACAGCTTCGTAAGCTGTATGCTTGCTGTCCTGGCTGAAAACAAGTGTGTGTGCAACAATTTTATCATATTGCCTTTCTTCTTTTCCATCAACAACGACAAATTCTTTATTGTTGGATACAGCTGCATACGCCACATGTTTGCCGTCCGGGCTGAAAACAGCATCCTTAATAAAATCATAACCTTTTGTTTCATTTTTTCCATCAATGACAACGAAATATTTTTTACCGGTTTTGCATATATATAATAAATGTTTACTATCCGCGCTGAAAACCGGATTTTCGGGGATGTTATAACACTGCTTTTGCTTTTTTCCATCAATGACTATAAAATATTTATCAGCTTTTTGAGCCGTAAATGCCAGGTGCCTGCTGTCAGGGCTGAAAATAAAATCCTCGGAAAAATCATACTCGCCTTCCATTTTCCCATTAACGACTGCACGCCAGTAATCGGCATAGGCAGCTGCATAAACCATACACTTGCTGTCAGGACTGAATACAGGATATCCAATGCCCTGGTATTCTTTTCCCTCCTGTCCATCGGTGACGACAAAATACTTATTATGTTTTTCAGTCGGGTCAACTACATAAGCCACGCGTTTGCCATCCGGGCTGAAACCAAGAGAGAGTATCACAATTTCATTGTATTTTTTCTGCTCTTTTTCATCAACAACTACAAAATATTTATTATTTGCTACAGCTACATAAGCCACATGCCTGCCGTCAGGGCTGAAAGTAAGATAATTTTGTTTAACTTTAACAATATAATCATACCGTTTTTTTTCTATTCCGTCTACAACTGCAAAATATCTGTTCCCTTCGCGCGCAATATATGCCACTGACCTGCTATCCGGGCTAAAAACAAGAGAATATATCTCGACATCACTGTAGTGTTTTTCCTCTTTCCCGTCAATAACTACAAAATATTTACTGTCTGCTGCGGCTACATACGCCGTGTGTTTGCTGTCAGGGCTGAAAATAATACCGGAATAAATTTTATCATAGTGTTTCCCTTCTTCTCCATCAACCACTGTGCAATACTTATCTCCTGTTAAAGCTTTATATGCTATGTGTCTGCAATCCGGGCTGAGAAACACATTCTCAATAACATTGTATTGTTTTTTCTCCCTGCCATCGATTAAGATAAACGATCTATTCTTTTTTTCATTTACGGATACATAACGCTCGTTTTCTTTGGCAGTAAAGCTCAAAGGAGAAAACATTTGAGCAACAAGAGTTTCTTTTACCTGAATCTTGCCGGTTGCACTGCCAACGGTAAAACTGAAACATATTAACAATAAAAGTAATTTTTTCATTTGAGATTATCTATACTATTTGTAAATTTCAGCCGGCTCGGTGCGCTGTTAGATTCTTTTAGGAGTATCTCTTAACTTTTTCAAAGAGAATAAATAAATTTTATCCTCATGAATCGTGCCGATTCTTCCAATATATTCACATTATTTAGCCCGATTCAAGGAATTAAGTTATATATAATAATAAAACATATTATAGGAGTCAATGCATATTTGTCTTCTCAATTTTAGTATTTATTTTTGTTCAAACAATATCGCAGCTACGGGACAGGTAGCCACCGCAAGCTGGAAATCGCAGGATTCATCAGGATTCGGGTCAATTACAATAGCTTCCTTTGGGCGAAGTTCCAGTACCCCGGGCTTAATGATCCAGTCTTTTCTTTCCCTGAGTTCAAAAACCTTTGGACATATTTCAACACATAATCCGCATCCGATGCAAAGATCGGTATCAACACTAATAGATGCCATAATATTCCTCTTTTTATTAAATTTAACCAATCTGCCGGAGCACTGATTTCATCTTTCTGTGAGCATCTTTAAAGCTGATCAACCTGCCGGTTTCCTCATCCCAGAGATGAAGCCGCAAAGATTTGAATCCGGTTTTAAGAGTAATTGGTGGTTTATAATGAAGCTCTGATATCTCGTTATAGCATCTCCGAAGATTGTAACATGGGATCCGTGGATTCATATGATGCAAATTATGATATCCTATATTTCCGGTAAACCAGCTTAACGCCCCGGGAAGGTTGTAAAATGAAGCCCCTTTTAACGCAGCGCTGATTAAATCCCATTTTTCTCCATGCGCCCAATAGACATCTTCGAATTGATGCTGTATGTAGAACAGCCATACACCCACTGATGTCGCAATAAATATAACAGGTAACTGGACTGCTATATAATTTTTAATGCCTACGGTATAGTGCATTGTAATAACGATAAATACAAGAATGATATCTGTAAATATTATACTGAAATAATCCTTCTTTCTAGTGCTTTTTTGAGGAAACCTGTACACGATTACAAATAGAAAAACCGGGGCGATGATAAAAAGAAAAATCGGGTTCCTGAATAATCTGTAAGATAGTCTGACTCTGAAATTCGACGCCTTATATTCATCAAGCGTCATTGTCCATACATCACCTGTGCCGCGCTTATCTAGATTGGAAACAGTAGCATGATGTATCCCATGATTTCGCTGCCAGTCAAAAAACGGCGTAAATGTCAAGACACCGCAGAAAAGACCAAGTATGGTACAGATTTTTTTTGAGTTTATAAAAGATGTATGCGAGCAATCATGAAATATAATAAACGTCCTGACATAAAACCCGACAGCAAAGATCGAAACAACTAATATAATCCAATACGGATATCCTCTCATGAGCATCAGGAACATGATCGCCACTATAGCAAGATAAGGGACAAAGGATGTTAATATATAAAACACTGCGCGACGAATATCGTGATTTGCATACGGCTTTAATTTATCAAACCATTCCGGTCTATTCATTATTGTTTATTCTTAACTGCTAATAAATTAGAATTCGGGTGGCTAAATAATAAATATTATTTTGAAATAAAATGACTGATTTTTCAAGCAAAAATTTATCTGCATGTGCGTATTCAATATCTATATATTGCTATGTTGTGTATCGGGACAATAATAATACCCAGCCGACACCATAGGTGGCGGCTGGTACGTAAGTACCAGGGGCTTGCCCCGGGGAATTTTATTCAAAGAGACGTTTCAATGATTTAAGCACCCTGTCCGGTTCAAAGGGTTTTACTATAAAATCTTTGGCGCCCATTGCAAGTGCATCAAAGACAATCTGCCTCTGGCCAACTGCGCTTACAATAACTATTCGTGCATCAGGAAATTCCGATATCAGGTTATGCAGCGCATCAAGACCGTTCATTTCAGGCATTGATATATCAAGGGTTACAAAGTCCGGCTTGAATTGTGAATACATCTTAAAGGCTTCTGCTCCATTTGACGCTTCTGCAATTATATCAAAATCATTCATAAGTATGGTTCTTAAGCGCTGTCTCATAATAGCTGCATCATCAACAATTATTCCTTTGAGCATGGTTTACCTCATTCATTTTCTATCAATGCTATATTGATCTCGAGCTCTCCAATTTCGCTTATAAGCGATAATGATACTGTAGGAACCTGAAGAAAGTCCATTACCAGATCGGTTGCTCTGAGCACTGCCGGCGGTGTCAGGTTGATTCTGTTCTTTTCGCCTGCAAGTATTATGCTTGCCTGGCCTGTTATTATATTTGCGATTTCGCTGACTGCGCTGTTCTCCATCTTTTTTACTTCAGCAGGAAGACTGTTTGGTAATAAAGCCTGTGCTAATTTATACGCGAAATCATCATCCATTGAATAAACGACCTGTCCTGTGAGATAACCTGTAATTCCAAAAATAATTGATACAGGAAGATTGGGTGCAGGCGAATTTTTCTTTGACAGGGCTTTTCTGGAAAGATGGATTTTCATTTCCTGTTTAAAAACGTTTACTGCGCTGGTAATGAAAATATTAACAAATTCCGCTTTCATGCTGTCATTTCCTCCTGTTCCATCTGGTTTATCGGTATTGTGATTGAAAATATTGTTCCTTTGTTAGGCGATGTCTTAACCTTAATATGACCGTCCATTTTTTTTACTGCATGACGCACTGCAGCAAGACCTACACCGCGGCCTGATATATGACTGACTGTCGGAGAAGTAGAAAAATTATCCCTGAATATATAAGACAGCAATTCACTTTCCGTAGGTTTGCTTTTATCTTTAATAAATCCGAGCTGTTTTGCTCTTTCGGCAATTTTTTTAAACTGAATTCCCTTTCCGTCATCTGAGAAGTGAAACGTAATTTTTTTGTTATTGTTTTCTATTTCTATTTTGATTGATCCGGTCAGGGGTTTGCCGTGTTTTTTTCTTTCCGGCGGATGATCAATGCCGTGATCAATGCTGTTGCGGATGATATGAGAGAAAGATTCTATTAGTTCTTCAAAATCATCAGGCACCACATTTATATTTCCGCCGATTATCCTGACAGGCGCAATGCGTTTGCCGAGCCTTTTTGCAATTTCTTCCGCCATTTTAGGAATTTTGGCAAACAGGTCCGGCAGCGGTTTCTTTCTGTGCTCATCCATAGCATTTGTCAGTGCAGGGTTAGGGCAGTGAGTTATAATATGATCTTTAATTAAAAGATATTCTGATTTCGGAATTTCGATAACGTCTACGTCAAGCCGCCAGTTCATTCCGAGTGTATCTGTAACGTCTGCCATTTCTTCGGCAAATGAAGTCATCAGATTTTCTATCTGTTCTTTGGGGTGAACTTCTTCATCAAGCTCAAATTGGCTGCTTAGAAAATCTTCGAGCATGTGTGCAGATTCGTGCGTTTTTTTGAATCCAAGAAATCCCGCATTGCCCTTGAGCGTGTGCAGATCGGGCAGCAGGCTTTCAAAGCCTTTTTCTTTATTTTTAAGCTCAGTAAAAAGCGTTTTTGCTTCGCGGTCAAACACTGCAAAGCTTTGCCTGTTTATAATTACTTTTCGAATCAGGTTCCATTTTTCATTTTCTTTGCGCGATTCTTCCTGCAGTCTAATCTCTTCAGTAATGTCACTGAGCACAACCATTACTCTATTGCTGTGAACCGCTTTATATACTATGTTGAAAGTCCTGTCTGCAATTTTCAGAGTATTATCGAGGTGGTCGAAGATAACATCAGGCTTGACAGCGCCTTTAAAACATAAGCTTAAACCTTTTTTAAATTCATTTCTGGTTTCAGGATTATTAAATAGAATTGCATCAATTGACTGACCTTCAATTTCCTGGCCGAATATTTTTGCACATTCTCTTGAATATTCAGGACTAATAATAAAATTTGAATCAAAAGACAGAAATCCCTGGCCCGAAACATCCAGCAGACTTTTCAGAGACGCTGTTCTTTCCTCCACCTTTTCTTTTTCCTTCTTCAGGTCGTCCTGGATTTCTTCAAGGTCAACGAGTAAGTTAAATTCATTTTTCATGAGCCTGAACCGGACAAAGTTAATGCCAATTGACAGGACAGTAGTCCCACTTAAAAAGAAAAGATTATTAAGAAGTGAAGATATTTCGATAGCATTATTATAAGCAAGATTTACGGCGACATACATTAGAATTATTATGGATGAATTGAAAAATGTATGCCTTGCCTTCCACGGCATAAGCAGGTTTGCGCCGATGATTACGAGATTAAGACCCGCATAATAACTGGAACTAAACCCTCCAAGGTCCGCGGTCATAAGACAAATGACCCCGCCTACATGAAATGATAAAAAATAACCGTGCAGATATGACAACAAGCTTGGCTTTGTTTTGTATATAATGATAATTTGAATGATCGCGATAAGTGTTGATACAGCTCTGTAAATTGCGAATCTTGACAGCAGAACTGCAGGCATAAGAATAATGTCAAGAATGAAGAATAGTGGAACAAGAACCGATGCCATTCCTACGAGAGTTCTAAGCCAGTCATGCATTATTGCCAGATGATAAGCATAAAAATCTCTTGATTCAATTGCGCTTAAAACCCATTCGTCTCTGGCTTCTTTTTTGCCGAGTTTAAGCTTTTCTTTTAAAAATGTTTTATTTTGCTTTTCCAAAACTCTAACCCTTGATAAAGGACTTTTCGTTCGCATTCTGACAAAATGTCATCGCAGGTTAAAAAAGAAGTATGGAAAGAAAATGCAGTACTTGTGAAAAGTATAAATCTTATAACAAAAAATATAACCCAGGAAGATGAAAAATTCAAATATTTTTTTAATTATTAAAATAATAAAACAGGATTTCAAATTGTGAATTATTCACCAAGAACTAATTAAAAAAAAATCAGGAACCCCGGGGGTAGTATGCAACAGCAGGGTTCCTGATCAGTATAACACCAAAGGGTAGTACGGAATTACTTCGCAGCTACCGCCGCCGTGCTCTTAGTCATCGGCCGCAGACATCTTTTGTCTAGCCGATGTAACCAGTCATTTGAATTATGTCAGACTCCTTGTTATTATGGTAATTGTTAATTTTCACTTTGTTGGCGTGCCCCTTGCTGTCACAGTCCAACCTGTCAAACTCGCTTGTCTTTGCGTTGCGATCAATGCCCTTACTACTCTCGCTTTTGCCCATCATAATGCTGTTGCTGTTTATTTTATTGATGTTAATGCTCATTTTAAGGCAATCGCGGACAACCAGAGTGATATCCACAGACAATTTTAAGATTTTAAATATTATTTTACTAATATAAGAGAACATATTTCCTCCGTTAGGAATTTTTCTTATGCGAACAATGCACATGCGGGTGCAAAAATTCCTTTTAGTTAGTGTTTTAAAACATATTCTCTAATGAGTTGTTATTTAAGAGGGCGGCATGTATTGTTTAAGTCGGTTAATGGCGTATTAGGGGAAGTACTTAAATGCGCTTAAAAGAAAGCTGTACGCCAGTTTATGATAACATTTTAATACATGCCGCTTTAAATCCCCAGGGGAATGCACTAGAAATGCGTATTGACTAGTAAATATTGTCGGCAAAACACATTTCAAAATAAAGCGATTAAATTAAAAACATTAAAATTATTCTAAAATAATCAAAATCCTGTCAATTTATTTTTTATTTTTTTTCTGTGCTCATCTAGTTTGCTTAAAAAGAATTCAGGAACAGGAACAGGCTTTCTGTTTATCCTGTCAAAGCACACAATGCCTGTCTGCACCCTTGCGATCTCTTTTGAATCGCTAACGCGCACAAGCTGAAAGAATGCTTCAAAATCGTTATTCTGATAATCTCCCACAGTGACTTTTGCGTTTATAATATCGCCGTGAAAGCCCTCAGCTTTGTATACAATAACAGCGTTCCTCATTACTACGGAAACATTATTGCCCCCGCTGATGTCGAAGTCGCTGAGTCCCATGCTGTACAAAAAACGTATGCGCGCTTCATTAGTCAGCCGCAGTATCGCGTCATTGGATAAATGATTTCCGTAATTGATATCCCCGAAAACAATGGCGATCTCGGTTTCAAAATCGAATTTTTCAGGCAGGTTTATCTTAACATAGTTCATAAACAAATCTCTCTCTTAAAATTTCTTAATAAGCGCCCTTATCTCGTCCCTCATTTTCTCGGCGGCCTCCCACGTTTCCTTTACAAACGGATCGTGAATTGCGTCCGTGTGCGCGTCCTTGTAATCCGCAATTATTTTTATGCCGCGCACATCGTCCTTCTCCTTTGCTTTCTGCACGTCAAACGCGATCTCCGCCTCCAGCGCTGCAAGCCGCAAAAGATTATCCTTAACAGTGCGGCCGGCGAAACCGTTGTCAAGCAAAGTCCTGCGCTGATGCTCCCACACAGGGCTGTCGGTTTCAGCATCGTATATTGCCGCGTTTATTTCCTTCCCGTTTGCTTTTATAAGCTCATCGATGCGCTCTTTTAACCCGCGCAGCGAGTAGTATTCAATATATTTTCCATAAGCCCCGATCGCTTTAACGCGGCTTTCTTCTGCCATGAAATTTTTCCCAAGGCCGGGAATATCCTTCTCTGTATAAAAATCCTTTATGTCTGATATTTCATTAAGGCGCTTTTTTGCTTCAGCCATCATGTCGACGATCTCCGGCCTCAGAACGTCGGACACAAAAGCTGTCCTTTTCGCCTTATTGCGCCTTTTGAATTTCGCCTCGTTTCTTTTTACTGCGTACGCATTTTCGTAAAGCGCCCACGTGGGCAATATCTCGTTGTAAGCAGGCTGCTCGCAGTCAAAGCGCTGCGACGGGGTATTGATAAGCGAAAACGGAAATTCAACGCGCTGCGGAAGCGTTGTAACGCCTGTAGCTATAATGGAGTAGGGCGCATTTGTAAAGTCAGCCGGGAACTTGATGTTCACGCCCAGGCCGAAGAACGTTCCTTCTCCGCACCATATTTCCTGGTCCGGCGCCTTGGAAGTATGATTCGATCCGATGTTCGCTCCGTAAGCAACGTTTCCTTTTCCTTCCGGCCATATCGCGGCAATGAGCATTGCCTGGTGATGGAACCCGACAAAGGGCCCGACAAGGCTCGCAGTCACTTCGCCTTCGGCTACACCCGTGTTCGGGCCAATTATGCTTTGCGTGACCTTGGCGTGACGCTCAGCATGAGAATGTTCTGTGAGTATTGAATCGTCTACAATTGCCATAGATGTGACGCAGCAGCCCCATTGTATGCACGAGTTTTTAACGTAAGCGCCGTGGCTTATCTCGACAGGCTCTTCAGAGGAGCTGAGGATCGTGCAGTTCTGCACAAGCGTTGCGCCGTCAATTACGGCTGCTGCTCCAATATAGCAGTCTTCAATCTTAGCAGTATTGCGAATAACGCAATTGCTTTCTATAATGCCAAAGCCTGCGGAGCACGCTTCAGTATATCTGCTGACGAAATCTTTGTATTCTCCGAGCAATGAAGCATTGCTTCTTTGAGTGCATACAGACTGCGCTATCGGTATTGTCATCTCCGCGAACGAGAGCACTCCGCGTCCGCCTGTTTCAATGCCTATCGGGATATCTCTCCCGTTCCCGAAAGCCGATTTGCCCCCGCAAACAAGGCTGCCTGTATAAAAAACCACAGAGCCTGCTTTAACAATGTAGTTCGAGACGCATTTCGCTTCCCATATACAGCAGCCGTCCCCTATCTCCGAATCTATTATAGTGCTTTTATAAATGCCGGAAGGCAGCGCCGCGGACTCTTCTGCTTTTATTTCTCTTCCGCTGAAGAATCCGAGCACGCATTTTCCTGCGAAGTAATTATCCGAAATGTTTTCTGTTTTAAATTTGCTGCAGACCAGGATATTCTTCCAGTCTCCGGCGCGGTTTCCCTGGGCTTTGAGCTTTTTTATTTCCTGCGCAGTAAGCAGCCGCACCCTGTTCCCGAATATCCTGCTTTTAGTTCTGCTTTTATTCACTGAACCGATAGATTTTAAAAATGACGAGGATTCCAGAATTGTATACAGTTCCGCGATATGGTTTTCCATATATATTATTCTTTCTAATTGTAATATGCGGTCAGTTTTTTCTGACTTACTCTGAATTTATTATTTAAAGTATATTTTTTTTATATTATATTTACGGCAGATGCTCCAGATCTTCCAGATCTTTATGCCTGCCGGCAGCTTTTTTATTTTTTTTAAGATCTCTGAGCGAGATGAAATATACCGGAGTGCCGTCAATGTCAGCCAGTTCCTTACTTGAATAACATTTCTTAAAGTCAACACCCGAAGCGCCTGTTATAATTTCTATTCGTACCGGAGGTTCTCCCATTCTGATTATTTTGTCTTTTTGCAGAAACAAATCATTGGAAATTGCTTCAGGCGGCATACCGAAATCACGCAGCACAGATGCAACCTTATCTGCATTGGACGCACTCACCTCTATCCAGATATCCATATCTCCGGTGGCTCTCGGATAACCGTAATATCCTACCGCGTAACCGCCTACAAGCAGATATTTAACTTCGTGTGAGATCAGTAATTTCAATAGATCTTTGAAGTCTGGATGCAACTCTATCTTTGCCATAAACTAACCTTCTGTTTAATTCAACAGCATTAAGCCTTTCGCTGTGTCCTTTTGACAGCCAGTATTTTTTTTCTTCTTCTGATTCATCCAGGGAAGCAATTGAAATTATTTTTTTATTAAGCGGTTGAAGATTCTTCATTTGAAGTATCCTTATCATCAATCCGGAAGAGAAATCCTGTAATAGATATTTAAAATAGTATTTTATATTTTATTAAAATGTCAAGTAATTTAAGCAGCAATAGAGTTCGCTATTATAAGCAGCAGTATCTTACCAAGTTGTTTTTATACCGCCGGTTACTCAACTGAAAAGTTCTTGTAATGAATACAGGAAGCAGGAATAATTGAGATGCATACATAATAAAAATATTAATACTAATGAAAAAAACTATAAAAGATATTTACTCAAGAATTCTTGATTTTATTAATGAAAATAAACTTATCTCCGGCGGAGAAAGAATTCTGCTTGCCCTGTCTGCAGGTAAAGACTCAATGATGCTCCTCGACGCTTTTCTCCATCTTAAAGATGAGCTTTCTGTCGACATCGGCATCTTTCATCTGAATCATCTTATGCGCGGAAAGGAATCGGATGATGACGAGAGCTTCGTTGCAGAAATAGCGGCCGCCAACAGGCTCGAGCTATTTTCGCACAGGTTCGATTTTCAAACGAACAAACCGCACGGCATCTCCTTCGAAGATTATGCGAGGACAAAGCGGTACGAGCTTCTCTCTGCCGTTTGCAGTGAGAACAAATACCATAAAATCGCAACCGCACATAACTGCGACGATAACATAGAGACTATTTTAATGAGGATTTTCAGCGGAACAGGCATTCATGGGCTTGGAGGGATCGATCCTGTGCGCGGGAACATAATAAGGCCGCTTCTCTTTCTTAAAGCAAAGGAGATATACGAACATTTGAGCGCTAACGGCATTTTATGGAGAGAAGACGCTTCGAACAGGGACAATAAATATCTCCGCAATTATGTGCGGAATTCGCTTATCCCGGAAATAAATACGCGCTTTGAAAACGCAGGTGAGTCAATTCTGGCGCTTTCGGGCATTGCAAAGGAATATACTTTGCTGATCGGCGAGCTTTTAAATGAACGCGGTGAATTGTATAAATTTAAAAATAATAGCGCCATTCTGGATAAAGATACATATATTAGGAACAAAAAACTCTTTAAATTCGTAATTTCCAAAGCAATGCGGGAAAATTTCGGGGAATTTGTCACAACCGGAATGCTTGAAGAAATATATAAAAAGGCAGTTACTAAGAAAACCAATCTGAGCCTTTACCGCAACCGGAATCTTATCATAAAAAAAACACTGGATGAGAATAAAAAAAAGATTATTGTAATTTCCAGGGATATTGAATATAATATAGATAACGCAGACTGGGAATATAAAATAGACCTGGACTTTAACGGCGAACAAAGCATATATTTAAAAGAGATAAAAAGAACGCTTTTTTTAAAGCAAGCGGATTATGGATCTTTTTTAAATGAAAAAGAATCCGGGAATAAGGTTTTTATTGCGCTTAACGGAAATGAAGCAAATATCATTATAAGAAACAGGCGCAAAGGCGATAAGATAAAACTGGAAAACGGGACTAAAAAGATCAAAGAGCTGATGATTGAGTATAAGCTTGATGCAGATGTCAAGCATTCCATCCCTATTGCGGCAATCGGCTCCTGTGTCGCAGCTTTTATGCCCGGTATAATTGATGTACCGCCCAACAGGGTCTCGCCCGATTTTTATGTAAAAAGCGATTCAAAAAAAATACTTGCTATACAATGAGAAAAATATCAACTGTGTTAATATTTCCCAAAATTTTCAGGAGTGAATAATTAAATGAATAAAAATGTCAAAAATATAGCATTAGCCTTATTGATTGTCATTTTAATAATGGCAATTTATAAGATGAATGATGTAAATAAACAGAAGGTCGAATCCCTTCAATACAGCGATTTTATCAAAAAGGTTTACGATAAAAAGATAAAAGGAGTAAGTATTGTAGGCGGGACTAAAATTAAAGGCCAGTATGTAAAAGGGGATAAGGTTTTTGTATTCGAGACAGTTATACCGTACAATGACCCCGAATTAATTAAAACTTTAATTGCCAATAATATTGAGATTGAAGGTGAAGAAGCAGACGAGAACTTTTTTGTGAAAGGGCTGTTGAGCTTTGTGCCGTGGCTTATTTTTCTCGGTTTGATATGGTTTTTGATGATGCGCCAGATTCAGGCTACGGGCACAAAGGCAATGTCGTTCGGTAAGAGCAGGGCCAAGATGAGCCCGGAGACAAAGAATAAAGTTACCTTTGCCGATGTTGCGGGCGTTGATGAAGCAAAAGAAGAGCTTAAAGAGATTATAGACTTTCTTAAGGAGCCGAAGAAATTCGTAGGCATAGGAGCAAAAATACCGAAGGGCGTTCTGCTGATGGGCTCTCCGGGTACAGGCAAAACTCTGCTTGCGCGCGCTATTGCAGGGGAAGCGGATGTGCCGTTTTTCTCCATAAGCGGATCCGACTTTGTCGAGATGTTTGTCGGTGTCGGCGCATCGCGCGTGCGAGATCTTTTTGAGCAGGGCAAAAAAAGCGCGCCATGCATCATCTTTATTGATGAGATAGACGCTGTGGGAAGATTGCGCGGAGCAGGACTCGGCGGCGGTCATGACGAAAGGGAGCAGACGCTTAATCAGCTTCTTGTAGAGATGGACGGATTTGAAACGAATGACGGTGTAATTATTGTCGCTGCAACGAACAGGCCCGACATCCTTGACCCGGCACTGCTGAGACCTGGCAGGTTCGACAGACAGGTTGTTGTAGATATTCCGGATGTCAGGGGACGCGAGAAAATACTGGCTGTCCATTCAAAGAAAGTACCGCTTTCCAGGGAAGTAAATCTTAAAATAATCGCACGCGGAACCCCTGGTTTTACGGGAGCGGATCTGGCTAACCTGGTAAACGAAGCGGCACTTCTTGCCGCACGCAGAAACAAAAAGAGAGTTTCCATGCCCGAGATGGAGGACGCAAAGGATAAAGTACTCATGGGACCGGAAAGAAGGTCTGTGCTTATAACCGATGAGGAAAAAGAAATAATTGCGTTTCACGAATCCGGGCACGCTATACTCGGAAAGCTACTCCGCAGCGAAGATACGATTCATAAGGTTACTATTATTCCAAGAGGCAGGGCGCTCGGACTCACAATGAATCTCCCGAAAGAAGAAAAGCATCTTCATTCAAAGACTTACTGGATTAACCAGATCATTCAGCTTTACGGCGGGCATATAATCGAAAAGATTCAGTTTAATGATGTCACCACGGGGTCAAGCAATGATCTTGAGAGGGCGACTGACATAGCAAGAAGAATGGTTTGCGAATGGGGCATGAGCGAGAACATGGGATCGCTCACATTCGGCAAGAAGAACGAACAGATTTTTTTAGGCAGGGAAATTTCCCAGCATAGGGATTACAGCGAGGCGACAGCGGAGCTTATTGATAAGGAAGTTAAATCTATACTTAGCGAATGTGAAGGTAAAGCGAGAAGTCTCATTCTGGAAAATAAAGACAAAGTCGAAAAAATCGCAAGGTATTTAATAGAACGTGAAAGCCTGAACGAGCAGGAAATTAATATGATAATGAATAATGAGGAGCTGCCGGCATTACAGCTTACGGACAAGGCAAGGGCAGCCAGGATCGAGAAAGATAAAAAGAACGATTCAAAGACAGTTGAAGATAAAAAGTTGCGTCCTGCTGAGTTATAGAGTATAATTTCAAGTTGACTTGCTTTTTGAACTATTAACTACAGCCAAATCGATAAAGTGATCTAATTTTAATCAATTTCCAGCCGCTAATGCATACATCCTGTATGAAGCGGCTAGCGGCAACTTCCTGTTGCCTTGAAATTGATTAAAATTAGATCACTTTATCAAAGATCTTTACAATTTAGCATTAAGAAGTCAGCTAAATTAGCCAATTTCTTTAAATGTTTTACGGCACCTGATCAGTCATAAAAAATAATATTAAGGTATTTCATTTATGAAGTATGACGATATAGATGATTTGCTTATCAATATTGAAGAAAGTCAGGGACAATTAAAAGCTTCGAAAGAGGAACCGGCAAAGAAAGAATCGCCCAAAAAGCCGGAAAAACCAGCGGAATCCTCTAATATACATGAGACAACCGATTTATCATTTCTTGAGAATGTAGATTCAAATGATCCGGCTGAAAAGAATAGGGAATTTGAAGAATCCCTTAAACAGGCTGTTGTCGAAAGCAAGGATGAAGAGCCGGACAAATCCGCAGAAAAAAAACCGGAAGAAAAACCCCGGCCAATAAAAACCGAAAAACAACCGGCGTTCACCAGTGTCGTGTTTAAAGTAAGAGGCACCAGGTCATGGAATACCCGCGAGCCGTACGTTATTGAAATAAGTGAAGAAAAGCTGGACTCGGATTATAAAGATTTAACCAGGACATTTTACTTTATTAAAGAGCAGGATAGTGAACAGGCCGTTCAGAGTGAAATGAAAAGGGCCCTGTTTAAATTTATCAGGGGTTCAGGGAAAAATATTACTGATGAATATTCCGCATTTATCGGCAGCAGGCTGTTTTCGCTGGTGGCGGACTGGGGAACCGAATTCGGCTTTCAGAAAGATATGCTGCATCTGTTCGTCTATCATCTTGGCGTGTTGAGCCTTTATAAAATATTACTGCTGACGTTTCAGTCCGGAAAAACAGGATATTGTTTTAAAGCCTTGACCGGGAATAATGTGGTAAAATACATACCACAGGAATTCATCAAAGAATTAATTTTAAAATGGCATAATGAAAATATAAACAGCAATGCCCTCCAATACGATGGAATTATTGAGTACAATGAATTAAAGCGGGTAGTTTCCAAAAAGTACTCGGCCGAATTCGAAAAGATAAACAGCAGGCTTGACGATCTGATAGCGAAATCAAATTTAAACGTAAGCCCGCCCGACAGGGAACAGATTTTAAAAAGTAAATGGGATGAGTGGTTCGGTAAAATTAATATTTTAATATATAACCGGTTTCTCGAACGCACAATATTTAAAATGGTTAAATAGCCATTTATGATAAAATCGACAGCACTTTTTTTGTCCTTATGCCTGCCAGCAGCGGTGAAAGCCTGACATCTTTCAGCAAATCGCTTAAATTCTCAATTTTTAATACAGCCGCTTCTGCTTCTTTTTTTGCTTCGAGTATCAGGTCAATATCCGTAACAATGTTTGCGAACTCAAAACCTGACGCATAGCCGTGCTGCCTGCTGCCGGTTATATCACCGGCCCCCCTCAGTTTCAGGTCTTTCTCTGCTATCCGGAACCCGTCTTCTATTGCTGTCAGTGTTTCTATTCTTGTTTTAGCTTCGGATGAAATATTGTCCGGATACACCAGCGCGCAGAATGACTGATGCCGCCCTCTGCCGACCCGGCCTCTTAGCTGATGCAGCTGCGAAAGTCCGAATCGCTCCGCGTGTTCTATTACCATTATATTCGCATTCGGAACATCAACTCCGACCTCTATTACAGTGGTGGAGACAAGTATGTCGATATCCCCTGATTTAAATTTTTTCATTACGGTGTCTTTTTCACAGGAGGACATTTTCCCGTGAAGCAGTTCAATCCTCCGGTGGCTGAATACTTCCTTGTGCAATTTGTTGTATTCCTCGACAGCAGACTTTAGATCAATTTTTTCGGATTCCTGGATGATTGGAAGCACAAAGTAAACCTGCCTTCCCTGTGATATATATTTTTCAACCGAATTGTAAACACCCTCTATACCGGATTCCGGAAACGACATGGTTTTAACAGGAAACCTTCCGCCCGGTTTTTCTTTAATATACGATATGTCAAGATCGCCGTAAAGAGTAAGCGCAAGGGATCTTGGGATCGGAGTGGCAGTCATTACCAGGAGATCGCATAATTGTCCTTTCCCGCGGAGACTAGCTCTCTGGTTGACTCCGAATTTATGCTGTTCATCAATTATTATAAGGCCGAGTTTGTTAAAGACGACTTTTTCCTGAAATAAGGCATGTGTGCCGATAACTATATGGATTTCTCCTTTCGATATTTTCTCATATATATTTTTTCTGTCGGCGGCCGAAGTGCTGCCGGTCAGAAGCGCTATATTAATATCACCGGCAATGAAGTTTTTGTATGTTTCATAATGCTGATTTGCCAGGATTTCGGTTGGAGCCATATACGCGGCCTGGTCACCGCGCCCGCAGGCAAAAAGAGCTGCTGCTATTGAGACCAGCGTTTTTCCGCTTCCCACATCGCCCTGCAGCAGCCTGTTCATGGGATACGATTTTTCCAGATCAGCTTTAATTTCGCTGATGCAGGTAAACTGATCTGCTGTTAATTTAAAAGTTAAATCCGATAAAAGTTTTTTACATAATGAATCATCAATTTGTTTTTTTTCAGTGTGAATCTCTTCGCGATTGTATTTTTTTGAAACAGATAAATAATATTGCAGAAAGAACAGCTCATTAAATGACAGCCTTCTTCTCGCTTTTTCCGCTATTTCAATAGATTCCGGAAAGTGGATCGAGAAAATCGCTTCCTTTAATGAAAGCATGCCAAGTCTTTCAAGGAGTGCCGGATCAAACGGATCGATAATTAATTCAATGTCGGCATCGATGATAGTGCGGACAATCCTTCTGAAACCTCTTGAATCAAGTCCTATTCTTTTAAGTTTTTCTGTGGATCTGTAAAGCGGTATTATTCTGCCTGTATTAATGGATTTTATCTGGGAGTCTTCATCAATAAAATCGAAATCCGGATGGACAATCTGTTTCTGTTTATAATATTCCACTGTTCCGGAAAACAATATGTACTCTCCGGGTTTAAAAAGTTTGGAAAAATAGTTAAGCGAATTAAAAAAAATGCCTGCGACAGAATCGCTTCCGTCGTCAATGATTACCTGAAGGTATTTTCTTTTTTTGCCTGTTATTATTGTTTCGATTATATTCCCGCCAACGGTTACGCTTTCGCCGGCAAAGACATCTTTAATTTGCTTAAAAGAAGATCTGTCGATATATCTTCTCGGACAGTAATACAACAGATCTTCAACAGTTTCAATTCCGGCTTCGCATTTTAACGCTTCAGCCTTTTTGGGGCCTATGCCTTTCAGGTACTGTATGCTCTTGTTGAGAAAATGACTGTTCATATATAGTTGTTTTGTGCATCGAGACAATAATTATTAATTTTCTCGCCGCTAATCAGATGATGAGAAAGCTGCTGATTATAATCAGCAGGTTGCTTGCTTTGTATTAAAAATAAAATACAGTAGGTTAGTCAATTATATTTAAATCTTGATTTTATTTTTTGTTTCTGTTATAATAAGAAATGTGCTAAATTGTTTTTTGCTGCCTAATTCACCCGTTAATTACTTTTCGGAGATTTGAAAAAATGAAAGGTATTAATACAATTACAGACAGACGCCTGTTCCAGGATATATTGGGAAAATTCTTTTTTAATAAAAGCTGTTTTTTATATGGTAAAGAAGGCGCGCTGGAAGTTAAATTTAATAGATCTTCCGATGGGCTGATCGTGATAAAGATTCCTTTTTTTACGGAAGAGCCGACAAACTGTATCGCATTTACAAGACAGGGTGCTAATATAATATTTGTTTATCTGAAGTTATGCGGGAGAAAGGAAGACAATATTTATATTTTTAATCCGGCTAAATTCCAGATCGCGGAAGCGGACAGGAAGGATGAAAGAAAGTCTCTTATAAAAAATACAAACAGTAAATCCGTTTTATACATAACTAATTTTATTTCGGATAATATTATTAATAAATCGCTTAGCAGCCAGGCAGAAAAGCTGGACCGTATTAAGGAAATTATTGCGTACGATCATTTAAATGAATATGAATATCTGAAATTATTTTTTTGCAATGAAGAAATGAATGATGCAAGAATGAAATATTTTAACAATAGCAGAATACCTATATTTATCCCCAATATACATTCGGAAAATGCAAATGATGAATTACATGAGTATTATAAAAATTACATTTATAATAATGATGAATATTTGAAAATTCACAAGGAAATTGTTTCTGAAGTTGCAGTGCCGATATTGTTTGATTCAAAAATACCTTATGGTTACATACAAGTGAATAAAACCGGTCCCTTGCCTACATCAACGATTTCAGTTATGAAAAGAGTTGCAGCATTAACGGACGATATTACAAAAAAATCTAAATTGTTTTCCGTTTCCAGCGATAAATTACTTGTCTGGGATATTTCGGAAAAAGGTGTCGGCATAGCATTTAAGAATACAAAATATATTCCTTATTACAGAAGAGACAGCTTTGTATCGCTTGATTTGCTTCTTCCAAGATATAAAAAAGCTTCAATACTTGCGGACGTAAGGCATCTGGAAATGCTGGAGAATAAATTAATTAAAGTCGGGTTCGAGATAAAAGATATGGACACAGCAAGCAGGGATAATTATGAGAAATTTCTCGGCTCAATCAGCGCATAAGCGGAAAAATCCCTTAGCCTGATATACCTGATTGAAACCCGCCCTCGCAGGCCCCCGGTATTTTATTCCTTCTGATAAATATCTTGATAATTTCAATAGATATAAAAACCATGTCACCGGTAATCATTACCGTCTTTATACGGATGTCACTGCATACACCCAGCGATGCTTTTGGGGCCGGATGGGAAAGGCAATTCTTCAATATTTTTCCCTTGACTGGATTAGCAGTTGAAATAATTTTTAATTGAATTTATTATGATTTTCTGAATAAGTTGTTAATATGACTGCCCGGTTATAATAATGAATCAGGAAAAACTGGAAAAATACCTCACTCTTTTCTGCCTGCGCAATGATTTTACCATGGAAGACCTGACTGCGTCCTACAGGGTACTCGCAAAACTTAACCATCCGGATGTAAGCAAAGATAAAGATTCCGTTAAGCTGATGGCAGGCATTAATGAAGGATATCAATTTTTAAAAGATGCTTTGCTGACCGGAGAAGTAATAATTTATTTCAATAATTTAAAAAAGGCGGAACCGGAATCTGAAAGAAGAAGAGTAGAAGATATTTTTTACGACCAGTACAAGAAAGGCTTTGTTATACTTAAATCCGCTTTTGAGGATTATTACGGAGAGAAAGAGGACAAATTTCTTACGGGGAAAGCTGATATTTTAAAAAAGGAATTGTTGCGAGCCAAAATCGAGTTTGCAGTTTTAATTAATGACCTGCCGTATAATCTATGGGTAAATGATGCGATCGATAAAATAAGCAGTATTAATAAATGGCTGGATTAAATAAGCTTTTATTTTTTCGAGGATGCTTCTGCGGGATTTAACTTCTGCCTTTTCTGCGACAGTCTCTTCAAATGATCGTCTATAATTTTACCGTAACTTAAATCGCCGCGCGCAATTGAAAACCGCTCCGATTCAATAAATCCCAGGTCCGTTGTTATTTTAATATCGCTTGCGTCCATCGCATATCTTTTTGCGTTTTCCCAGTATGGTATCGCTTCCTTGTAAAGTTTTTCAGCTATATCGAAACTTTCGTTTATTTCTTTGGCAAACGGCGAATTATAAAACTTAATGCTTTGCTTGTCGTATCGTGATGCAATCGACATATAATTTCGCATAATGAGAATATTCAGATGCATGAACATAAGTCTGCGGTATTTTAAATATTCCGCTTCGGAGTCGATTTTAACAAGCGCTTCGGACGGATGTCTGAACTTGCAGGCGAGGGCGGTTTTAAGCCTGTCTATATTTTTCCGGAGTGAATTTTCGTTGTAGTGCTGTTTCATGCCGTACAGCTGATAAAAATCTTCAAGGTAATGCGGTACAGTAAAATAATGAAGCCTGATCTTTGGTATGTAATCCGAGAAAGGGACGTATTTATCTTTTTCGTGATTAAAATACTGATACTGATAGTCTTCCGGGTGCAGTCCAGGCTGCAGCAGCATAACAAGACTAAAGATAATTACTATTTTTAGCAATGGTTTCATTTATTTGATTATCGGTAATTATTTTTAATTAGTGAAGCAGCAGAGCAGTTAATTTTAAATCCCTGCGCTGTGCCGTTGAGCGGAATATTCCGAAAAGAAGAGGTTCAAATACTCTTTAACTGAAAGCGCGTATTGAAGTTTTATTTTTGTTTCCACTGCCCATGTAGAATGCGGGAATATCTTAAGTACGTTTTTAAAATTTATCTCTGCTTTCAGAAGCAGGTCGTCCGCTATGTCTTTTTTGAAGAATCCTCTGTTGTGCCTGTCATAGAATATTTCCTTTTCGCACGGGTGAAGCATGTCGTCGCCTCTCTTGAAGAGCCTGTACGCTTCCACTTCTATGGAATCGCTGTAAGAATCGATTACATTAACGCATTCCGACGCCATATAAAAATAATATATCATTGCGCTGAAGACTTCAAAATGTTTGAGAAAATCGATATCTTTTGTTTTATTATTCAAGCTCATTATGGAGTGATAGTGTTTTTTTAAATTCGAAGTGATGTTGACGAATATGTTTTTGTTTGCCGCGTTGTTTCTTCTGGCAATATTGTATATTCCGTACTGGAAATATCTGTAAAGATCGTTTTTTGCCGATTCCCTTATTTTAACAAATTCTTTTGTCAGGATATCGTGATGAAGCGCTTCATTTGCTTCTTTGTCCGGATCGTAATAGCTCTTTTTTAATTTTGGTTTTTTAACAGGTTTTTCTGCATATACATTCTGCTGTGTGCCCGAAGGTTTTACATCTTCTTTTCCTGGTTCTTTCTTCTCTTCCTGGAAACGCAGCTGCATAAGCGTTGTGTATGCCATGTTAAGAGCAGACATAGCATTGTTCGCCCATTCGATCCTGTCAGGATTTTTGTCGGGATGAAACTTGTGCGCAAGCATCTTGAACGATTTTTTAATCTCGTCATCAGTGGCGCTTACCGGCAATCCCATAATTCTGTAGCAGTCTGATAAATTCATTTGAGCACAATTCTTTATTATTATAACAAATATGCAATAATACTATTTGGTTATGGAATATGTCAAATTAGATTTTGTTATCGGGAGCATGGAAAAGATAAATTATAGATATACATCGATTACAAGTCATCTCAAAATATAATTTTATAAAAAAAGCTGACTTAAAATTTCAATACATTACAAATCTTAATTTTGAATTTTTAACTTTCTTGACGCTCCGGGCAATATTGAAGATAATGTTCACATATATGTTTTAATTTCGAGGTAATAGAATGATAGATCCAAAACTGATTAGGGAAGACATTGAAGGTATACGCATCCTATTAAAGAACAGGAATATGACGAATGCCGTTGATCTTGATGTTTTGCATAAGACCGAGGAACAGAGAAGAGAGCATGTATTAAAGATAGATAAGCTCCGTGAAAAAAGGAATGCCTTGTCAAAAGAGATCGGCAGGCTAAAGGGAGCAGGTAAAGACGATTCGCAGCTGAGGCAGGAAGTGCAGGCCATTACCGAAGAAATGAAACAACTGGAAGCGGGCATTGAAAGCCTCAACGAAAGGTTCAATGATATGCATTTATCCGTGCCGAACATTCTGGATAAGTCCGTTCCTGTCGGCAGGGATGAGAAAGAAAATAAAGTGATACGCGAATGGGGGAAGAAGCCGGTATTCACATTTGCTCCGAAGCCTCATTACGAGATCGGCGTAGACATGGGCATACTGGATTTTGAAAGAGGAGTAAAGCTTGCAGGCGCGCGCTTTTACGTATACCGCGGCCTGGCCGCAAAACTTGAAAGAGCGATCATAAGCTTTATGCTGGATCTGCACACCAGGGAGCACGGATATACTGAAATATTCGGGCCGTTTATCGTGAACGATGAGAGCATGACAGGCACCGGACAGTATCCGAAATTCAAGGACGAGTTTTACAGGATAGAACGCGACGGCCTGTCGCTTATACCTACTGCGGAAGTCACTCTTACCAATCTTTACAGGGACGAAATACTGGACAAGGAGAACATGCCGGTTTACGTAACAATGCAGTCTTCGTGCTTCAGGCGCGAGGCCGGCGCAGCAGGCAAAGACACGCGCGGGCTTATACGCGTGCACCAGTTCCAGAAAGTCGAGCTTGTGAAGTTCGTTGAACCGGAAACCTCGTCCGATGAGCTTGAGAAACTTACTGCGGACGCAGAGGCAGTGCTGCAAAAGCTGAATCTTCATTACCGCGTTATGCTTCTTTGCAGCGGCGATACATCCGCATCATCTTCAAAAACATATGATATAGAAGTATGGATGCCCGGGCTCGACAGGTACATGGAGATAAGCTCGTGTTCCAATTTTCTTGATTACCAGGCAAGGCGCGCGAAGATAAGGTACAAAAAAGCGAAAGGCGAAAAACCTGTGCTTGTGCATACGCTTAACGGGTCAGGACTGGCAGCAGGAAGGACCATGGCAGCAATAATGGAAAATTACCAGACTTCTGATGGAAAAATCGAAATACCGGAAGCGTTATCGAAGTATATGAATTTATAGGCCGCCTATCGGACGTCTTTTAATTCGCCGGAAATGATAAACAGATTATCCGAGTCTTTTGTTACGCGTTTTACAGCTAAAACCGCCTGCAGCGGAGGCTGTTCAATTCCACCGGAAACTTTAACTGCAATATCCAGCTCGGAGCCTTCTTTTATATGCTTAGAAGTTGAAAGTTGAATCCCTGTATGGGAGAGGTTTTTGCAAATAGCTTTAAATTCTTCATTATTCCCGCGTATTTTACAAATTACTTCAGTTTGTATTTCCATACGTATAAAATCTCTTTTTTCTTTGTTAATAACTGATGAGCCAGGCATAACATTTCTCCGAAAATAATAGTTCAAATAATAATAATATTTACATGCGCCCGGTAGAATAGAACCAGCAACGCACGGATTCAAAGTTTTAGAAAACGCTTTCCATTAACAATCCATAGTGATCTGTATATATAAGTTCATAAAATCGTCAATAAAAATTGCTATAGAATACTTCAGTTAACGCTTTTTTCTAATTGTTTTTGTTATTTCAATACTTAACAAAAATATTTAAAATGAAAATAATAAACATCTATATAGACGAATTAACTATCATCAAATAAAAATGTATTCTATAGAACACCGGTAAACTATTCAATGTTCCCTAATTCAGTAATAACCTGCGGATTAAAATAACAATGTTTTTGTATCAATCTCTCATTAATTTCATTTTCATTTAAATCCGTTACAAATATCATCCTGCCATTATACTGATTAAAACCTGCAATTTTATATTGATCGTAGTCCGGATCCCAAACGGTATTTTTAATTTCAAATTTAACCGGTTCCATAAATTCATAATTTGATATATGATTAAGTATCGGCGTATATTGAGAATTCGTCCGTTTTTTAAGTAAATGATCATTATTAAAAAATATTATTATGTCATTAGCTTTTGAATACTCATTTAAAAGCATAAACAGGGACTTTCTGTCTTTAACTTTATGGTCTACAACACAGGATGCATTATTTTTAAGAAAAACAGTAATATCGGAATGATGTTCCTCCGGTAATTTAACGGCTGAAATATGTGAAAAAGCTAATCCAAGCATAATGTTTTCAAAGTGCATTTTTAATTCCTTATTATTATTGTATAAATTACTTTATCAGTAGGCACTGCATAAAAAGTTCCATTACGGATGATTCTTTTGATGGCTTTTTGATTCTTACGGAAATCCTGTAATCCTCAGGATTATCGGAGGCGCGCCCGGCAGGAGTCGAACCTGCGACGCACGGATTCGAAGTCCGACGCTCTATCCACTGAGCTACGGGCGCCTAGCTGTCTGAATTTTTTTTGAATGACGCATTATGTCAAGGAGAAAAAAACATCCAATTCCCCGTGCGCAGCCTCCCTGTGGGTCTCTCTGCTTCGTAAAGAGGGGGAAAATACTGTTTTCTCCCCTTCTCTTTTTAAAGAGAAGGGGGCGGGGGATGAGTTAAACAAGGTTTCTTTTAGCGAGTGGCATCCCTGGGGGAGTCCGGTTATTTAACAGATCTGAATTTATTATCGATTGCTTCCAGGTCCAGCGGGCTGTCAACATCGTTTTCCCATCTTGACGCGTTCTTTTTTATGTGATAAATAAGTATACCCATGCTGCTTAAATCTATTTTATATAATCCGGATATTATATCAATAATAGCGTTCACGAGTTCGGTCTCGACGATACACTTATTTTTTATTTGCCTGATAATTTTTAAATGTCTTGTCTTTAAAAAAAGAAAGAAAATTTTTGATATGTTGCTTGGTGTTAATGCTTTACGCAGATTATAAAAAACATTTATAGCTTCATATTCAATTAAACCGTCCAGGGATGTGTCCATTAAAATAGCAGATGAATTGCCGATCCTTGACTGGAAATTTTCAAAGCCCATAAAGCTTTTTAGCTTTCCTTTGTTATGCCCGTGTTTAATATATTTTATTCTGTGTTCCAGCCAGTTATCTTTTAAATCCGCAAAGTCAGCTAAACTAAAAATAAGTGAAACAGGAACCCCTCTGTGATCTTTTGTTCTGCCGAGTATTTTATTAAATTCTTCATGAATCCATTCCACATCGCTTGAAGTTATCCTTGGTGTATCCCCGAAAAAAATATCGACCCTCTGCCCGTATTCAATATAGTTTTTGCAGAAATCTTTCAGGTGGCCGCCTACTGAGCTTTTCATCTGGTTTACTGCAAGATGCGGATACTTTGAAAGATCGATCGCCTGTTTTATGCTTTTTATGTCGTTATAGACATATATTTTATCGTATAACCTTTCGGATTTTTTGCTGCCTGCAGAGCCCGATTTTTTTGCATTGTATACCGCGTTTATAACGTATTCAATAATCGGTTTTCCCGCGATCTTTTTCAGGAATTTATTCTGTCCTATGTATATTACCTCGCCGTCGTATGCTTCCTGCATTTCTTCTATTATCTTTTTTTTCTTTTTTCTGGATTCAATTTTATTGAAACCTGCGAGAATAAGAGCGACTGGTTTTAAAATGGGTTTGGTTTTTGTCTGTTTTTTTTTCGTTTTTTCGGGAGATTTCTTTTTTGCCGGCATATTTATTTCCATAAAGTCAGTTAATTATATAATTACACACGAAAATGGAAAATTTTGTATTGATGATTACAAGACGATAATCTTTAAAAAAAAGTTGTCTTGTCAAGAGAAGTTCCTTGTATTTTGATATTTAATAATAAATTTTGTCAACTATCAATTTGGTTGACTTATTGAAATAAGAAATAAAGTTTTATAAATTACATATAGTGTGTCCCAAAATCTAAAACGATATAAATACAGATGCAGGGGCGCAGTATAAATTTTACAGGAGTTAAAAATGATAATTGAGCAGATATTAGTAACAGGTTATGCAGTATTCTGTTACCTGATCGCGGATGAAAAGACAAAGGAAGGCGTTCTTGTTGACCCTGCCGGTGACATTCAAAAAATCTATTCCGTAATTGATAAACATAATGTTAAAATTAAATGGATCATTAATACACACGGCCATTTTGATCATACGGGCGGCAATGATATTATAATGAAAGAAACAGGGGCCGGTCTTCTGGTGCATGAAGAAGAAGCTAACTCGATAGATTGTATTGACGGAAAAATAAAATCTAAATTTTCAAATACGAAAAGTTTTCCCGAAACAGTATCTTTCATAAAAGACGGGGATGTTATTGAAGTCGGTTCCATTAAGCTGAAGGTGCTGCATACTCCGGGACACAGTGCGGGAAGCATTTGCCTGTATACAGATGGAAATATCTTTACAGGAGATACGCTCTTTACGGAAGGCATGGGCAGAACGGACCTGCGCGGAGGCTCCGAAAGGCAGATAATGCATTCAATACGCAATATCATACTGGGGCTGCCGGATGACACGGTCATCTGGCCCGGCCATCATTACGGAAGATACCCGAAGTCTACTGTGAGAGAGCAGAAGAAATATTACATGTAGCTGAAAGTTATCCTGCTAACTCGTTGATAGATAAATTTATCTTCTGGAAAAAGTGCTAAATACAGCGAATCTTTTGCATACGGAATCAAATAGAATCTGAAGCAGATTGGCGATTATCATGTCAGGGGAAAATTGATTCTACAGAAGGTCAGAATACTAAAATATATTCGATTTTAGAATAATTTTATCAAAATTATTTATATATTCGAATATATAATTGACAAAATTATCGATAATCGTATATAATACCTCCGTATTTAAAAAAACACGGAGGTATTATATGTATTCAGCTGATTTTAAATCAAAAAAATTCAATATCAATGATTTTGAGGCAAGGAAGAAAAACGGCATCCCTGTCACAATGATAACATGCTACGATTATGCCTTTGCCCGGATTCTGGATAATACGAATATCGATGTGATACTTGTTGGCGATTCGCTGGGAAACGTGTTTGCAGGATACGACACAACAGTGCCGGTTACGATTGATCAGATGATTTATCACACTGCTATTGTAAAACGCGGCGCTCCATCGAAGCTTGTAGTAATAGATATGCCTTTCATGAGTTATCATATATCGGTGGAAGATACTCTTCGAAACGCAGGCAGAATGATAAAGGAAACAGGGGCAGGCGCTGTAAAGCTTGAAGGCGGCAGGGATTTTTACGATGTTATAAAGGCCCTTACGAGAGCATCGATTCCGGTAATGGGGCATCTGGGGCTAACGCCGCAGTCGATTCATAAGCTCGGAGGATTTTCGGTTCAGGGGCGCAGCGAAGAGCAGAGAAAAAGGATTATTGAAGACGCAATGATTCTCGAAGAAGCTGGGGTGTGTTCTATTGTGCTGGAAAAGGTTCCCGCATCTCTCGGTAAAGAAGTGTCCGAAAGGCTCTCTATCCCCACAATAGGCATAGGCGCAGGGAAATTCTGCGACGGGCAGGTTCTTGTGCTTAACGACGTCCTTGGGATTGATAAGGACTTTAACCCTAAGTTTGTAAAAAAATACGCGGATTTATATTCAGCAACAAAGAACGCGCTTGAATCTTATATTTGCGAAGTTAAGGAACGCGCATTCCCGTCAGCCGAGAATTCTTTTGAATAATAAAAGTAAACAAATTTCATAACAGGTGTTTGGAAGCCGGTAAACATGTCGAACGATAAAAGAAACTTAGACGATATGGACGCGAAGATAATCGCTGTTCTTCAATCGGACGGAAGAATAAGCAATACGGATATTGCGAAGTTGCTCGATGTGTCCGAGGCTACGGTGCGCGGAAGAATTAAGCGCCTCATAGATGATGAAATTATACAGATAGTGGCAGTCTCGAACCCCCTTAAACTGGGATTTGAGATTACCGGCGACTTGTATATCACTGTTGACATGAAAAAGATGGACAAAGTGATCGGCGCTCTTAGGGAATACAAAGAGTTGTGGTACATTGTAGCTACTACAGGCAGGTCGAACCTGAACGCGGAATTTGTCGTTAAGAACCTCGACGAGCTGAACGATCTTGTGTATAACCGCCTTAGCCACATAGACGGCATTGAGCAGATTGAAACTTCTATCATTATGAAATACGTTAAGCGCAAATACGATTTCGGAACTTCTCTGGACTGAACCCGGTCTTTTGTTTTCTGGAGAATTCCTGCATTTATTGTTTTGTGAGGATAATGCGGCACTTGAAAATGATTATACGAATCATTCGTATAATCATGCGAGAGTTTCGTCAAACTATGCGCGAGATGAAAATGATTATGCTAATACCTAAAATATACTCATTTGGTGCTTTTTTAACATAAAATGCACTTTTATCGTATTTATTTTAGCTTTATTGGAGTAAATATATAGAATATATCAGGTTAAATCATAAGTGGAATAGTTTTACATTGACAGACCCCTTAAATATGCTAATAATTAGCGAAAACTTTCATTTAGATTTTTTAATATCAGGGTATCTTTGCTGTTTAATACTATGTTAGGTTTAAAAATGCTTGATTTGTGATATAAACTGTAATAAATTGTACAAAATTCAGTAATAAATAAGGTACAATATGCAAAGATTAAAGCTTGACCAAGATATCCGACCTCTTTCAGAAGTCAGGACGGAAATTGCCAGCTGTATAAAGCAAGTTCATGATACAAGAAGACCATTGATTATTACTCAACATGGGAAAGGTGTAGCTGTTTTATTAGATGTTCAGGAATATGAAGTAATACAGGAAAAACTTGAATTGTTATCTGATGTACAAAAATCTTTATCGCAAATCGAAAATGGTAACGGGATAGAACATAAAAAAGCAAAAGCCATACTTATAAAACGAGTTTAGCAATGAAAATTGTATGGTCTCCACTTGCCCTCGAAAGAGCTTCTGAAATAATTGATTATATTGCACAAGATAAACCATCCGCAGCAATAAATTGGATAGATATTGTCTTTTCAAAAGTTGAATTACTTGCATTATCTCCAGAGATGGGTAGGGTTGTGCCAGAGATAGGGAATATTCAATTTAGAGAAGTGATTTATGGTAATTATCGAATTATTTATCGGTTTTATAAAAAACAAATATTTATTCTTACTATCCGTCATGGAAAGCAAATATTACCAATTGATGAAATTTCATCATAAAAATTGTTGCACTCTATTTCAGGTATAGAAAAGCTCAACATTTGTTCAAGTCGTTGCGCCATTAGTCAGTTAAACTCTATTGCCAGCACTCGCAAAAACCGCTGAGCCAACTGTTAAAGTTCTTTTTCGGGAGTTAAGTAAGTGATAGTTGTATTGTTTATTCTGGGTGTAGTTTTGTTGCTGGTGGGCGGCGAATTATTAGTGCGTGGGGCGTCACGCCTTGCAGTCGCATTAGGTATCTCACCTCTGATTGTCGGGCTTACCATTGTAGCTTTTTGTACCAGTGCCCCTGAATTATCTGTTACCCTTCAAGCGGCCTATGCCGGTACAGCTGATATTGCGCTGGGGAATGTCATTGGAAGCAATATTGCAAATATTCTATTAATTCTCGGTATAAGTGCAGCTATTATACCGCTGATCGTTTCACAAAAATTATTACGAGTAGATGTGCCCTTGATGATTGGCATAACTGTTCTCCTGTATGTGTTAGGCCTGGATGGGAAAATCAGCCGTTCTGAAGGTTTCTTGCTTTTTGGGGGCATTGTTGCTTACGTTGCATATGCGATCTGGCAAAGCCGTCATCCGGAGCCGGGTGTACAGAAAGAATATGCACAGGAATATGGGGAGGAGCCTGCGAAAGCGAAGCGTCAATGGGGTCTCAACCTTTTATTTATTGGAATTGGCGTATTGATGTTGGTATTTGGTGCGACATGGCTGGTAGAAGGGGCTGTTGCCTTCGCCAAGGCATTGGGATTAAGTGAGTTGATCATTGGATTAACTGTCGTAGCTATTGGGACATCTTTGCCTGAAATTACAACTTCGATTATAGCAAGTAGACACGGGGAGAATGATATAGCAGTCGGCAATGTTATAGGAAGCAATATCTTCAACATTTTGTCGGTCTTGGGAATAACGGCTATAATAGCGCCTGATGGAGTTCCCGTAGCCCGATCAGCATTACACTTTGATATACCAATCTTGATAATTGCCTCTATTGCATGCTTACCGATATTCTTCACCGGGCATCAAATTTACCGATGGGAAGGTCTCCTTTTTGTGGGATATTACATTATTTACGTCACCCATTTAGTTCTTAATGCGACGGCCCACGAGGCGCTTTTATTATTCGATAATATGATATTATGGTTTATTATACCATTGACGATTATAACGTTAATAATATATTTCTGGAGAAGCTGGCACATTCCTGCAAAACGATGAGCAGTTCTTCATAGTAATGAGCCGCCTGAAGCCGGCTTGCCCCGGGGAATTTTATTTTCAATGTCGGCAGCGCAGTTTACTCTGCTGAATTTCAGGTTGAAAATATTGTTGACGATTTATTTAAGTATGATATATTGTCATACTATAGGTAACTAAAATGGCAGCTTCAAAAATAGCAATAACAATTGATAATAATATTTTAAAGCGCCTGGATCTCCTCGTTAAATCAAAGTTATACCCGAATCGAAGCAAAGCAATTCAGGATGCAGTTGCTGAAAAAGTTAAAAAACTTGAAAAGAACCGTCTCGCTTTGGAATGTGAGAAACTTGATCCTGAATTTGAGCAATCAGTCGCAGAAGAAGGATTTTCGGCGGATATCGAAGAATGGCCAAAATATTAAGAGGTGAAATATACTGGGCTGATTTAAATCCGGTAATCGGACATGAACAAGGTGGATTGCGTCCGGTTTTGATAATAAGTCAGGATGTTTTCAATGAAAAATCGGGTACAGTCATAGTTATTGCTTTAACCAGCCAGCCTCAAAAAGCCGGTTATCCATTAACATATCAACTAAACAATTTAAAACTGCCGAAGACTTCCTGGGTAAAAATAAGTCAAATCCGAACGCTTTCAATTCAAAGAATAGGGAAAAAAATCTCTAAAGTATCAGATAACGAGTTAAATCAAATTATTGATGGTTTGAACGAAATAATTAGTTAATAATTCAGCGAGGCAAATATGATAATCAAATCTGGAATTTCAGCAGTAACAGTTTATAACGACAGGGCAGAGGTTACAAGAACTGCGTCGGAAAATCTTGATAAGGGCGAGCATGTGCTCATTTTCGATTTTCTTCCTGAATACATTGAACCGAACAGCGTGCAGGTTAGGGGCAGTGGGAACGCCATGCTTAAGGACGTTAAATTCAAGACAGTGTATTACGAAGAGCTTCCGGACCCGAACGCAAAGCTCCTGTTCGATGAGAAGCTGAAACTGGCAGAGGCGATCTCCGAGCTGGATGATAAGATCGCGCACGCTGAAAAAGAGAAGGGCTTTATTGAGGATATAGCAAAGCGCCTTACTGTTTCCACAGGCAAATCCGAAGCATTCGAATTTAATCCCGATAAATGGATTAAGATGGTGGAATTCTACAGGATTAAAAACGACGAGCTCGATAAAGAGATACGCGCTGCAAACAAAGAGAAAAATATCTTAAAAAATAAAATGGAAAAAATTCTGAAAGATATTGCGGCGGTTGGGAGTACCAGGGAGAAAAGCAAAAACCAGGTTGAGGCGTCTGTTCTGATGAACGGGCAGGGCGCTTTGATACTTGATCTGATATATATTGTGTACGGGCCTTCGTGGGCCCCTGTTTATGACCTGCGCGTTTCAACAGACAGCAAGAGTATGAATATATCCTACCATGCTTTAATACAGCAGAACACGCAGGAAGACTGGAACGATGTAGACTTAAAGCTTTCTACGGCGCGGCCGAACATAAGCGGCAATCAGCCGGAGCTTACTCCATGGCATATAAGCGTTTACCAGCCGGATTTATTCAGGAACGCGCCTTCTGCTTCTTTAGCAAAGGAAAAGAAAGCTGCCGCGCCTGCAAGGCAGATGTTTGATGAAGAGGCGTCCAGGATTGCGGACATGGATTCGGTAGTAGGCGGGATGCCTGCTATTGCTCCTGCAGAAGCAACAGTGGAGACGGGCGCAACATCGGTGCTGTTTGCGGTCGGGGGAAAAAGCACGATCGGGAGCGGAAGCGACCAGCACAAGGTCACGATTTTAAGAAAGGATTTCTCCGCATATTTCCGCTACTCAAGCGTGCCGAAGCTCGCCCAGTTCGCATATTTAAAGGCAAAAGTAAAAAACGAGACCGAGTATCCGCTGCTCCCGGGCGAGAGCAACATCTTCCTTGATAATAATTTTGTCGCGAATTCGTATATGAAGCTGGCTGCTCCGGGTGAGGAGTTCTGGACTTTTCTGGGCGTTGATGAAGGGATGAAGATTGAGTACAAGTTTATCAATAAGTACGAAGCTACAGAAGGCGTGTTCAGCAAAACAAGCAAACTGATGTACGAATACCAGATCATCATTAAGAACAATAAAAAATCCGAGGCAGATGTTGTTGTCTGGGATCAGATACCGATTTCCGGCAATGAAGAGATAAAGGTCACGCTTATCGAACCAGAATACAAAAAGGATTCGGACTCGCTCAAGATAAACGAGAACAAATATCTGGAATGGCTCTTTAAACCAAAGCCGGCGCAGGAGATCAAAGTGCAGTTTAAGTTCTCGGTCGAGTATCCGAAGAACATAGTCGTTTCGGGGCTGTAAAAAATACGGATGTTTCATATACATAGCAAGGAATACAGAGAATATTTAATACCATCATCGCCCTGTCCCCAGGGCTGCCTCACGCTAAATTTTTTAGTTGTAAATTGGATATGCTCCCGGCCCCCTAACCCCCTGAAGGGGGCATAATTGGAAAGGTGTTGAATTGACAATATTTATTTTTAGTGGTTAAAAGGTTTAAAGCAACTAATAAAGAGTAAAATATCAGATAATAAAATACATCTGATTAAAGATATGAGATATAATATAAATATTTTCCCGAATATGCCCCCTTCAGAGGGTTAGGGGGCTGAAAGGGCAATGGCTATGGAATGCAAGCATGGTTGTCGAAAGCAGATAATAATAGCAGATATTTAGCATAAGGCAGCCCTGCCTAACCCTGCCTTCTCTCCTCGAGAGAAGGGGGAACTCTACCTCTACTTTTGGAAGTCCCAAAGGGATGCTTTGCACGGGGTTAGGAGGTTGAGGTTTTACATTATATTATGAAAGAACTGGAAAAAATATTGCAGAGATCGTTGCCAGGCGCCAAGATAGCAGAGTCGTCTTTTCCGCTTTGCAGGGAATTAAAGCTTTATCTGCTCGATCCGTCCGGCATGGAGAGAGGTTTTTCTTCCGGAGAAGCACAGAATATTTTTGCAGATACTCCGTTCTGGGCGTTCTGCTGGGCAAGCGGTTACGCTCTGGCTTCGTATATTTTACAGAATCCTGGGATGGTACGGGGACGACGCGTTGTCGACTTCGGTGCAGGGTCAGGTGTTGTTGCCGTCGCAGCAGCAATGGCCGGGGCGGACGAAGCAGTTGCATGCGATCTTGATTCCAATGCTCTTAAGGCTGCAATACTTAACGCGGAACTGAACAACGTAAGCATTACTGTGAGCGAATCTATTGGCAAAAAAGCAAAGAGATACGACCTGCTTACTGCTGCGGATGTTTTATATAATACAAACAATTTATTTCTGCTCGATATGTTCCTTGAGCATGCTCAGGAAGTTTTACTTGCAGATTCCCGCGTTAAAGACATTGAACATCCTTTCTATAATAAGATTTACGAATGCAGGACATCTACTCTGCCAAGGCTGGGTAATTCCGATGATGAGATCGTAGGGATATATGGAACACGTCCTATTTTTGTAAATAGTTAGAACTTTGATTTTTTAATTTCAGTAGTATTGAAAAAAAATACAGCAGAAGAATAATGAAAGACGAAAATTACTGGATAGATAAATTAAAACTGGAGCCGCATCCTGAAGGCGGCTATTTCAAAGAAATTTACAGATCGCAGGAAATTATTCCAAAGAGTGCTTTACCGGAACGCTTTTCCGGCGACAGGGTGTTTTCTACAAGTATATATTTTTTATTAAATAAAAGTAATTTTTCAGCATTTCATCACATTAAGCAGGATGAGCTGTGGCATTTTTACGACGGTTCAGCACTTACGATTCATGTGATAGATTTGAATTCGGCATATTATGCGGCAAAACTCGGAAGAAATGCTGATGAAGGCGAGTTTCCCCAGGTAATTGTAAATGCCGGGTGCTATTTCGCAGCAGAAATAAACGACAAAAGCTCGTACACGCTTGCGGGATGCACTGTGGCGCCGGGTTTCGATTTTGCAGATTTTGAAATGCCAGGCAAAAGCAGGCTTATTGAGCTATTCCCTCAATACGAGGAAATCATCAGAAAATTTACGAGATAATCCTACGATATTAATATTCAATATAGTTGTTGCGAAATGACATTTGAAATATGTAACAACTCTAATAACTTAATTTTAAAAAAAATTGTTGCAACTATGTGCATTAAGCAAGTATAGATCGATATAAAAAATACTTATGCGTACAAAAAATAATATTTTTTTAATTTTAATAATAACCTTGTCTGTTCTTTGTTGTGAAAAAGACGAAGAAGCCTATAACCAATGCAGAGAAGATTGTGAAAGACACAGAACAACCTGCAGAAGTTCATGTGCGCAGACATATATCGAGGGATCTGCGTTATATATAAATTGCATGAATAATTGCCAGAATGATTACTCGGATTGCATGGACGATTGCAATTACTAATATTTAAAGCATAAATATAATTTAAATATCCATAGAAAAACTATACTGGCGTTTTTTTATTTCAAGGTGCCTTGAAATAAAATATCCCGTCTGCGCCGAAGGCGGAGACCGATGCGATAGTATTGGCAGTTTATTCTTTAAAAGCTATGATATAAACCTGGTTTTTTCTTTGACAGGCTTTCTCGGCATTGGCGCAGGCACAGAGGAGCATTTGCCCAGGCATACAATGGAGATAAGGGCTTTGCCTTCTTCAACGCCTATTATTTTTGCAACATTCTTTTTTTCAAAAAAAGTAAACCACAGGCTTCCAATTCCCAGCGCATGGGCTGCAAGCATCATATTCTGAATTGCTGCTGCGCACGCGTACTGATAACCGACGCTGCCGTCATCTTTCATAAAGGCATCTATGCCAGTTTTTTTCGGATCGCCAGTGACAGCGATTAAAACAGGCGCGGATTTTACAAAATCCATTTTGTAACTGCCTGCCCATTTTTGGCCGCAATCTTTGGCAGCCCAGTCCCGGCACCGTTCGGCCTCTTTGGCAATTTCGTTTTTCATTTCCTGATTTGTTATGACTATGAACTGCCACGGCTGCATGTTCATCGGGGATGGGGCAAAAGTACCTGCTTCAAGTATTTTTTCAATCGTCTCGGAGCTGATTGATTCAGATGAATAATCCCTGCAGCTCCTGCGCTCTTTCATTGCTGTAAATATATCCATATTACACCGTCCTTTTATGTTATTTTGAAAATTACATGCATCATAATGATCAGTCAAATTTCAAATAAGGAAATACACGATATTTTTTAAAACATGCAGGAAACAAAATAGTAATATTAATATTTGTATAAATAGACCGGAAATTTTTTATGAACGCTTAGTAGTAAGCGTTCATAATCTCCCGAAGTCAATTTAATTTTCATGAGTTTAAAAATATTTTGAAAAATTATGCTCGTGTATCTATTAAATTACGCGGTTTAAATGCTATATTGAGTTTCGTTGATAGCAGAGACAACCTTAATTAACAATTAACTATTTTTTTTAATACACGAACCGATCGATTGGTCGCATAATGCATATAGATTTATTTTTAATGCGAAACATCTTAATTTTCATTGGCAATAAGGTTCTTTTTTTATTAATTAAATAATTTTTAATATATTTATTGTACATATCTAATTGACAAAAATTTTACTTATGTTTTACATTGAGACTCTTTAATATAGACTGGCTTTAAAATTTATCAATAGGAGCGTTCGTTATGAAGAAGGTTTTGTTATTCTCAATGTTTCTTATTACTTTTTTTGCCTTTACTATTATCGCATTTGCAGCAGACACAATTAAAATAGGTATTGTGGATACTTACTCGGGTCCGGCTACAACGTACACGCAGGATGTACTGGACGGATTTAAGTTAGCTGTAGAAAAAATAAATGCAAAGGGCGGAGTACTTGGGAAGAAAATCGAATATGTCACAAGAGATGATAAATTTAAACCGGATATCGGTCTTGCAATGGCAAAAGAGCTTGTGCTTAAAGAAAAAGTTGATATTCTTATGGGCACCATAAATAGTGCGTCAACCCTTGCTGTTTCTGACTTTGCTGAAAAAGAGAAAATTCCTTTTTTCGTAACTTATGCCAAGAGCGATAAGATCACCGGTGAAAAAGGGCATAGATATATATTCAATATGAATGAAAATACAGCGATGGCCGGCAGGGCAGCTGCGGTTGCGCTTGCAAAAAAGCCATATATAAAATACTGGATCGCAGGCGATGATTACGAATATGGTCATGCAATTGCCAATGCTGCATGGGATAACATTAAGAGACTCAATCCCAGGGTACAAAAGGTCGGGGAATCATGGTGGAAAGTCGGGGAAGCTGACTTTACTCCGTACATTACGCAAATTATCGCGGCAAAACCGGATTTTATTATAGTTGCTACAGGCGGTTCAGGAATGGTAAACTTCCAGAAGGCTGCTAAGGCAACAGGGCTGAGCGAGAAAATTCCATTTTATCAGCATACTGCAACAGAACTGGGCACATTATTACCGCAGGGTTTGAATGCGCCTGAAGGCGTTTACGGTACAGCTGCATATTTTTTTTACAGCCCGAAAACTCCGGCTAACATGACTTTCGGCGCTGATTTTATGAAAGCATATAAAAGAAATCCGAAAGGCAGCGCATATTCCGGATATATGACCGCTATGTTCATTGGCGAAGGATTCAAAAAAGCAAAGAAAATCGATAAAGAAGCTCTGATAAATTCTCTTGAAGACATGGTGCTTGACAGCCCTGTCGGCCAAGTTCAAATAAGAAAATGCGACCATCAGCTGCTGCTTCCTATTTATTTTGGTAAAACTAAAAAAGATCCGAAATATAATTTCCTTATATCGGTTGACAATCAGGTAATTTCAAGCAAGGACTATGTATCTCCCTGTGAACAGGTGTTAAAAGCAAGAAAAAAATAAATAAAACCAAGTGTGGTTAAAGAGTTTGTTTAAGTGGATTTAATATATTCTGTTATACCGCCGGCAATATTCAGCCAGCTTTTCGTTGGCCTAAGCCGGGCGGTAATACTTTTTATTGTCTCGTCAGGCCTGAGCCTTATTCTGGGGACGCTCCGCATTCCCAATGTCGCGCATGGCTCTCTGTATATGATAGGAGCATTTGCGGCATATACGGTCTCAGGCATCTTCTCTGACAGTCCGGCCTCTTTCTGGATTGCGCTTATACTTGCGCCTCTTTTTGTAGCATTAGTAAGTTTTATTTCTGAACGGGCTCTCTTCCGTCATTTGTATGAAAGAGAGCATCTGATGCTGATGCTGCTCACATTTGCACTCTCTCTTATATTCAGCGACCTCGTGAAACTTACATGGGGTGCCGAATATAAATCCGTGCCGGTGCCGGAGATCTTTCAGGGATTTGTACCTCTTTTCGGAGGCTTGCCTTTCCCGGTCTACAATTTATTTCTGCTGTGTGTGGGCCCGGTAGTCGCCTTACTCATGTGGCTTCTTATTAATAAAACGAAAATCGGAAAGATAGCCCGCGCCGCTGCTGTAGACAGGGAAATGGTAGGAGCTGTCGGAATTAATGTGAGCTGGGTTTTTGCAGGCGTATTTGTTATTGGCTGTTTTCTTGCCGGCCTTGGCGGGGTGCTTGTTGCGCCTACCATTAGCGTGACACTCGGGATGGATCATTCACTTATTATAGAAGCATTCCTGATAGTAATAATAGGCGGGCTCGGCAATATATGGGGAGCTCTGCTCGGCGCCCTGATATTCGGCCTGACGCAGTCAATGGGGATACTCATCTGGCCGAAATTCGGCATTATATTCCCATATCTTGCAGTTGTAATAGTTTTAATATTCAGGCCAAGGGGGCTTCTCAAATCCGCATGGTAGCAGGCAACGTTGTGTTAAAAAATATTTTATCCCCAGGTTATAAAATATGGGCATACGCAGGAATAATGCTGCTTGTATTTTTACCGGCTGTTTTACCCTTGTCAACTTTCAGATTTTACATATACCTTGCTTCAATAATACTTCTCTATGGTGTAGCAGCTACAAGCTGTAACCTGGCACTGGGTTACGGCGGAATATATCAGTTCCATCATACTGTATTTTACGGTATGGGAGCGTACGGAGCAGCTCTTGCTATAACAAGGTTGGATGTTTCGCCGTGGATTGCTTTTCTATGCGGGCCATTAATATCAGCTTTGCTGGCGCTTGTCATGGGATTAATATGCATGCGGCTTTCGAAGCTGTATTTCGGAATGCTGCAGATATCTCTCGGATCGCTTGTCTGGGTTGTTGTGTACAGATGGTATTCTTTCACCGGAGGAGATGACGGAATTCACGGCATCCCTATGCCGGATTTGCTCGCTTCGCCTAAAGGTGCATACTATTTCGTTTTGATTATTTCAGGTCTCAGCCTGTTCCTGATGTATAGAATTATCAAATCTCCTTTCGGGATCACGCTTCAGGGAATACGCGACAATCCTGTGCGCAGCGAGATGATCGGGATAAACGTCCGGATACATCAGCTTGTTACACTTATTATTGCCGGATTTTTTGCCGGCATAGCAGGAGTGCTGTTTATCGTAGTAGACAACACGGTGTTCCCGGATATGATGTTCTGGACGGCATCATTGGAAATGATAATTATGTGTCTGCTTGGCGGGATGTATAATTTTTTCGGACCCATAACTGGAGCGGCTATCGTGATTTTCATCAGGACATTTGCAGGCTCGTTCGTGGAATCATTTACTTCATTGTTTATCAGGATATTCGGGGGCGCATTAAGTGAAACTTCGGTCAGCTCGTTAAAAAGAGTATCGGCCGATTTTTCTTCGTACTGGACTCTGGTGCTCGGAATAATCTGCATCCTGGTAATATTTTTTGTGCCGAATGGAGTGCTTGGATTTTTTGACAATCTGAAAAACGGGAAGAAAGAGGCATCATCTGCCGGGGAGTAATTGTGCTTATTGTTGAGTCATTATCAAAATCATTCGACGGATTCAGGGCAGTTAATAATGCAAATCTTGAAGTTAGGCCGGGAGAAATAATAGCTATAATCGGCCCTAACGGAGCAGGTAAAACAACATTATTCAACCTGATAACCGGAGTTCTTAAACCGGACAGCGGCCGGGTTATTTTTAAAGGCGAAGACATAACCGGGGTGCTGCCTCATGAAGTCTGCAGAAAAGGTATTTCCAGGTCTTTTCAGGTAGTTAATCTGTTTCAGAAGCTTACTGTTTTTGAGAATGTTCAGGTCTCCGTTCTTGCCAGAGAAAGAATGACATGGAAACTGTTTGTGCCTTCGGCAAAATTCGTAAGACAGGAAACAGAGGAAATACTCAGGAAAGTCGGGCTTGAAGACAAGAGTGACTTTATTGCAGCTCTGCTGTCTCACGGCGACCGCAAGGTGCTTGAGATTGCAATGGCGCTGGGAGGAAATCCTCATTTCCTTATTCTTGATGAGCCAACGGCAGGGATGGCACAGGATGAATGCCAGCGCAGTATTGATCTAATTAAGAAATTATCCAGAGAAATGGGTCTGACAATAGTTTTTTGTGAACATGATATGGAAATGGTTTTCGGTATTGCTGACAGGATTATGGTCATGGTCAGAGGCGCAACGGTAATTCAGGATACGTGCGATGCGATTCGATGCAATCAGTTAGTACAGGAAGCTTATCTCGGCGGGAGCAGCCATGCTTGAAGTAAAGAATATTCATACATATTACGGATTAAGCCATATATTATTCGATGAATCGCTGTATGTGTCCAGAGGAGAGATTGTCGGTTTGCTTGGAAGAAACGGGGCAGGCAAAAGCACAACAATGAGAAGCATTATGGGACTTACTCCTCCGGCAAAGGGCAGTATAATCTATAACGGGGAAGATATCACGGGACAGAAACCATATATGCTGTTTCGAAAAGGCATAGGCTATGTGCCGGACGACAGGCGGGTCTTTGCAGATTTAACAGTGGATGAAAATCTTGATATAGTTTATACTAAAAGCGGCGAGTGGAATAAAAAAAGGATTTACGAAATATTCCCGGCGCTGAATGAAATTAAAGCGAGGCGTGCGGGGTTTTTAAGCGGAGGCGAACAGCAGATGCTTACTATTGCCCGCGCCCTTATGGGAAGCCCCGAACTTATTCTGCTTGATGAGCCTATAGAAGGCCTTGCTCCGATTGTAGTCCGCAGTCTTGAAGAACAGATATTATTGCTCAGGGATGCGGGGATAAGCATTTTGCTTTCAGAGCAGAACATCAAATCCGCGGTAAAGCTGGTAAACCGGGTATATGTAATCGACAACGGGAGCATCCGGTTTGAAGGCACTGTTGCAGAATTTGAAGCGAACGATGAAGTGAAAAAAAAATACCTCATGGTATAATATTTTTTTATTCCCTGTGCATACCCTGGTAAATATCGGTGCGTGTTACCTCGACCGATATTACATCTTTCCCGGAATAAGATGTATTCAGCTTTAGCTCAAATTTAACCTTACCGATATTTTCTTTTTTAATATTTTCATCTTTTGAAACCTTAAATGAATAATCTTTTCCTTCGTAATGAAAAATACAGGATGCTGTTGTGCCTTCAGCTTTGCGTGATCCGCTGACAGTGACTTTCATCGGTATGTTTTTGCCGTTTCTGTCCGTGAATGAAAGTGACTTGCTCTCGCTTATGTCCGGCTTTTTGTCAGTAAGATTGTATTCAGCGTCAAGAAGCCTGGACTGTTTATAAATAGTATCGTTAAAATGGCTTATCACAGATCTGAGCGTTGTGGATCTGCCAGGTTTAACGGTGATTTTTTCTTCCCAGTCCGAGAATGAAAATTCCGGCAGTTTAACTACGCCGAAATCTTTTGTTAAATGAATTCTCATTGTATATGTGCCGGGATCAAGATCGCGTATTATTACAGCATCATATAGATTTCCTGTCGTGTAACCCGCGAACTTTCCATCAAGCTGAATTTCCGCATTGATCAGATTGCAGAATAGGGAAATTGAGCCAGGTATCATGTCTCGCAGTGTCAGCAGGCTTCTTTTCTCGGCTTCATTTACAAAATTATAATTTTTGCCAGTAAGGGATTTTGCAATTCCTTCGGATAGTTTATGAATATCGTTTTCCGTTGTGCCGCGCGATGTAAATACGCGAACTGCTCCGGTCGTCGTATCTGCCATCCGCATGGTAAGCGCCACTTCGCCGCTTACAAGAGTATATTCGACAGAGATAAGATAATCTGCTGCAAGCAGCTTCCCAGCTTCAATGGACTTTTTTTCCTGGCCTTCTTTTGTTAAGCCTGCTACCTGTAATTGCTGTTCGGAAATGATTTTCTCAAGCCTGTTCCTTTCAACCAGTGTGATCTCTTTCACACTAGAAAGATCAAATAAAATTACGCCTTCCGTAAAAGCTGCCAGATAATCATACTCCGGGTTTTGCGAAAGGTTCTGCACCCCGATAAAAGCCGCGGTTTTTGCAGATAAAATTCCAGGGATCATAAGAATGAAAAAAACTAAAAATCGAAATTTAATATTAACTTTATTAAAAAAAAGCATATAGCCTCCGGTTCGGTGTTATTATTGTCCTGATGCTCAACACGGCAATAAATAGGTTTTGGGATTCAATCCTGATTAAATTTATATTTTTTAAAAATGCTTTAATAAAAAAAATAAGCTTATTGAGTAAGCTGAGAAATAATTACTTTAGTAATGCAATAACGGAAGTCAACTAAATTTTGTTTATAATATATTACACAAGTTAATCGTGACCCTGGAAAATAATTTTATTATATTGATTTTTAAAAGACCCGCATTTATAATTAAGCTATTAATATTTACCATTAACTTAAATATTTAAGGAGGGTAAATTTATGTACTTTATGAATATTTGTACATGGGCACCAGAGGATGAAAAAGAAGTTGAAAAACGCAGGGCAAAATGGAAATGGCCGAAAGGCATAAAGGTCCTTTATGAATTCATAGACCTTCAGGGATGCAGGGCCGTTAATGTCGTTGATACTGATGCCAAAGGATTGTTGGCCAGCAGGGCAGCCTGGATCGATATAACTATATTTGAGACATTCCCAGTATATCCATTTGGTGAAAGCAAGAGTCTTATTAAATAATGAGACCGGCAGGATCTCCGGCGAATATGTCGAATCCGTTCGGTTTTATCTTCTTGAGAAAGCATTCTGCCGGAGATTTTTGCAGCAGGCTGTCAGATACTATCTTTTTCGCTGCGGGACAAAAACGCTGCTGAAAGAAATCTAACCTTGTATTAAAATTTTCACTCGGACAAAATAAGGACAACTCAGACAGTCCTCGAAAATTGTAATAATTTATGATCTATCCTAAGTTCGTTTGTTATGTTACTGAGGATATGGGATGCAATTTTAATTATTCCTTAACCTTGCTATCGAAGCTTTCATCCTCTTTATATTTTCGTTTGAGTTTCCCTGAAATAATTCCTACTAAACTTTCACCGTATAACATAAAAATAAGCCCGCTGATAATGAAAGGTATACTGAGAGCAAGCAGGGGCGCCGGATTTTCGCGGCCAAGCGCGAGTCCAAGCAAAACTGCGATAAGCGGATTCACGATCGTATAGCTTACTATCCTGATTGAAGGTTCGTGCGCAATGAGATACGTGTAAGCGTAATATGCCGCGCTGCCCATAATACTTAAATACAATAATGAGAAAGCAGATCTGTGACTTATATTACTTATAAGTTCAGGAAGCGGCTGATACAGGAACTGCGACATTACAAATGCAATTAAACCTGCAATTATCATTTGAAGGCCGCTGTTTACTAAATTGTTCGGATACACTTTAAGCATGTGACCTATGCTTGTCGCAAACGACCATGAAATTAAACCGCCTAATGTTAGTATGATATACGGGTCAATCGAAGAGAACGGATTTTTTCCTGTATATAAAATTGCCGTCACCCCGAGAAAACCCAGAATTATTCCAAGGAGACGGACTCTGGACAGTTTTTCTTTAAAAAACATCCTGTTGAAAACAGCAACGCTGAAAGGAGTTGCTGAAATAATAATTGCCGAAAGATAGCTGTCGATACGCAGAAGGCCTGCGGATACAAGGCCGCTGCCTCCTATAAGAAGGAATATACCGAAGAATGAGGCGGATAAAAATTCTCTGATGGTCGGCATTCTGTTTAGCTTTCGCGTGGCCAGCGATATGAGTATGAATCCCAGGCCGCCGAAAAAGAAGCGTGTGCTTACCAGATAATATACGGGGAATGATTCAACTGCCCAGCGCATTGCCAGGTAAGTTGATCCCCATACAATATAAATTGTAAGGTAAGCAAAGATAACAGGAAGTTTGGGAACAATTTTAAAAATCATTATGACCAATTTCTATAAGGCATAGTGCTTTTTATTGTAATTATATTTAAGCACTGAGAGCACAAAAACGCAGACACTTGCAAAGAAAGGGATGAATAGATTTTATTTCTAAGCATATAATTTTGAATTCTTGCCGGGTAAATTAATATACCGTACTAGACATTTACTATCATAGTATCATACGCAAAAGTAATATTGCCGTATCCCTGGTCTTTCAGAAATATTTCTGCTTTTTTTAAATCGTCGTATGAAATCTCATCTTCAATATGGTATATAATTACCTGTGAGGCATTCAGGCTGCGTATGACTTTAAGCGTTTGCTGAAATGTTGCTTCTCCTTTAAGGATTGGATGATTTTCCGGTATGCGCCGTTCGCCGTTAAAGAGATCAAATTCAATAATTCCCATAGGCAGAACTGCGAGGTCGAGTCCATGCAGCTCCGCGGGCGGATCCCATTTTAAAAGCTCGTCCATTGCAATTAAAACGCGTTTCCCGGAATTTTCAAATAAAAAAGCGTATACATAGTCTTCAGCCAGACGGAATGGCTTAATGTTCGTATCCCCGATTTGAACTGTATCCCCATCCGATAATTCGACCAGACGAATCAATCCCATCTTTTCAAAATACTTCAAATGATCCCATGTCCCAAGCGTATCCCGGAATGTTTCGCCGACGCGCTGCGGCAGGTAGACATCTGTCCGGTCAATTCGTAACGGCCATTGGCGGAGGTTGAATTTAGATTCCCAGAGCCTGCGTCCCATGACGTGATCCGGATGCCAGTGAGAATAGAAACACGCATTGATTTTTTTAACCCGGGAGCGGTTAAGTTCATCTTTAATTTCTTCGGGCGTATCGATAAGCACATCCGGTCCGTGTACGAACACGCTTGGTCCGCTGCGGCTGTACGGGATTCCTTTTTCCCGCGCCTGAATGCAGACCTTGCAATTGCAAAAGGGTTTAGGTACTGTCAGAGGTCCGGATGTTCCCAGAAATTCGATTTGCATTTTGTTTGCCTGTGTCCGATTATATGTTTAATCCGAGCAAACGTCTGTTATAGATGCTGTCCGGGATGATAACAGTGCCGGAATCTCATTAAATAGCAACTAATTTTCAATTTATATAATTAAAAAATTTTTAAATTGGAAACCGCTTTTTATAATTTTGTTAATTTTTAAGATCAAGGATTATTCATATAATATGATACGGAATTTTTATATGAGATTTGTTATTCTGAGATATAATAAAGGTTGAACCTGCATATTATTTAAAATTCAGCTTTAAAATAATCGGTTCTTAAAAAATTTGATAGAATTAATAAAAGTATACTATTATGATTTATTCTTGATAATTTTACGCTATCAATTTAACATTGCAATTGTAAATTTTTTTAAGTTGATTGTTTTTACCGGCTGATTATGGTGCTGCGCATTTTTAATATGTATTCTTATGTGCAAGTAAATAAGTTTATTGCAGAACTGTTTTAAAAAAAATATCCCTCAAAATTATTTGATCCTGTTTTTCAACTGAATCAGAGTTGTTTTAGAGAAGGAATTTATTAATAAAAATTATGCATGCAAAGAATTTGTCGGAATTTAAAATAGTTTATATCCGGTTGAAACATCAGCGCCAATAAATCCCTAAAACAGGATTAATGTTTTGTTTTGCAAAGGAGAAAAATATGGAAGATAAAATAAAAGAAAACAGAAGAAAGATGGCGAAAGTGATCTCCAAGGCATGGAGCAGTGAATCGTTTAAAGAGAAGCTTATTTCAAATCCGAGAATGGTTCTGGCGGAAAACGGAATTACTGTGCCGGCAGATGTTGAATTAAAGGTTGTTGAGCAAACTGAAAAACTTATGTATATTGTTATACCATTTAGACCAGAGGATGCAGAGGGCGGGTCATGGATGACTGAAGACGATGCCTATGATATACCTTGTATTCGTTGCGTATAAAGTTACTTTAGAGAAACAGGTCTGGTTATAAGTAGAGTTGTGTCTGTGATGTTTTTGACTGCTTTTTTAGTGAGGTGACCAGCTTTTAAAGGAATGAAACTCCATCATTTGTTATATTTAAGCTTTGGGTGTCCAGCACATCAACTATTCCTATATGCTTGCGGGGTATAAATTGTCGTGATTGCTTCCCTTGTGCCGCGCGAATTGAAGATTGAAATTACAAATAACTGCAATCTGCATTGTACCTTTTGTTCTCTGGGCGGGAAGATATCTTCGGATATTTGCTTTATGCCGGAGGAGGAAGTTCTGCGCTGGATAGACTGGGCAGTCGATAATAATATGCGCTATGTGCGTTTTACCGGCGGGGAGGCCATGATGCATCCGCAGATAGAGATGTTTTGCTATTATGCGTACCGGCTGGGACGCCTTATCATTCTGAATACTAACGGAATGGGGGATGACAAACTTTACAGGAAAATTCTTCGTGTTGTATACGATATGCGTATTAGCATGCCGACTCTTGATGCAGTGCGTATGGATAAACTTACCTGCGGAAAGGACGTGCTTGTAAAAAAGAAAAATGTGATCGGACTGGCGCTGGAAACGGGTGTGCCACGCATAAGTCTTTTAACGCCTTTGCTGCCGGAGCTGCACGGAAGCCTGGAACAATTCGTTCTTTTTGTTAAAACTTCACCCAGGCTATTCTGGCTGCCGCTGCGTTACGAGTCTAGCCCGACAGCCCCCCGTCCATGGACGCAGTCAGATGCACAGGCCTTTGCCGAGGAGATGGCTGATCTAATGCGCCGTTATCCGGAAAAGGCGAAGGGGATTTACCTGGCTATGCCGTTTTGCGGGATAAAGCCGGCAAGCCTTGGCGCATTCATATTTCACGGGCGAACGGAGGATTGCGGCCCCTTCGCGGCCCTGAACGTTAATGTCAGCGGCCGTATGCAGGCATGTTTTAATGTGGGTGAAACGGACGGCATCCCGGCGCTTTCCGAGATTTACAATTGCCCTGAAATATGCGCCTGTGCCTCTATTGATACATTGCCTGACGAATGCCGGTGCTGTAAGTATGTTGCCCGATGCGCCGGAGGCTGCCGCAAGCCATATAGCATGGTCCGGCACGGCGGTCGGCAGATCGATTATCTGGCAGGATTTGTGTAACAGGCCGGCTGCTCGTGCATCATTTCATGGTATTGTTATGAATTATTATAAAATTAAAACCGGTAAAGCCGTAGTAGCAGACGGCGACAGCTTGTTTCTGCTTGATGAAACAAGCCAAAAGAAAATTACATCAGAATTAATGTCCGGGTTGATGCGTCTCATCAGCCGTGGGCCTGCCGATGAAGAGGAACTCGTCTCTGCATTGGAAGATCGTTTTTCTCCGGTACGGATATACTATGCGCTTGTTCAGCTTGAAAAGCTGGGTTTAATAGTTAAAGATAATCGTCCTGAATCGCAAACTAATTTATTCAGAGAAAAACTGTTTAGGCAGAATGGGAGCGATTGCCGGCAGCTTCGGAAACCTGCATTGCCTGTAAGGATATTTTCGATCGCAGGTGCGGAATCTTCTGCCGATGTTCTTTCTGAAGCGTTGAAACGTTCGGATCTGATGCAAGTTGAACGTCCGGATGACTGGCATACTGAAAAAATATCTTCCAACTGCCTTTACATTGCAGTAACACCCGATTATCTTGAACCGGAACTGGAGGCTTTTGGGCATCTGGCTTATAAAAGCGGAGTTCGCTGGCTGCCTGTTAAACTGGCAGGCGTGATACCGTGGATAGGGCCATTGTTCGATAGGCAAGAGACAGCCTGTATTGAGTGCCTGCTTGACAGGGTGAAAGGGCACAGGCGGCTGGAAGCAAAACAAATCCGAGAGGATGGAGCAAAGCAATCACTTCGTCTTTCAGCGGGACAGACTTTTTATTCGTTTGAAGTCGCAGCAGGGCTTTTGTCTGTGGAACTGGAAAAAATTGCGACGGACTGTAAATCGGAATTAGCAGGCGGAATGTTTACAATCGATTTCCGGTCTTTTAAATTTGACAGGCATGCTTTTATAAAACGTCCGCAGTGTCCCGCATGCGGAAATATTATTAAAGGAAATATAAAAACCGGAGTTTTTCCTGCTGAGGCGATGCATTTGCAATCGCGGGCAAAATCGGATCACCGTGACGGCGGTGAACGTATATGTTCGGCTGTTGAAACGCTTAAGAAATATAATCATTTGATCAGTCCGGTTACAGGCATTGTGGGAGAATTAAAACCAGTAGAAGGAATTCCGCCGTGTTTCGGCAGTGTGATAAGAAGCAGGTGGATTATCCGCAGCGGAGAAAGTGCGGAAAGAAAAAATAATGCGCGTTTATCGGCTACCGGTTTCAGCACAGGCAAAGGGAAGACTGAGCAGCAGGCGCTGGCCAGCGCACTTGGTGAGGCTGTAGAGCGTTACTGCTCGCAGCACGAGGGCTATGAAACACGCATCCGAGCATCTTTCGCGGAGCTTGGCGACCCGGCGATTCATCCTTATAGCCTGATGGGCTTCAGCGAAAGGCAGTATTCTGAGCGTGAATCATGGCGCCGGAAAGGGGACACTTCGTATGTGCCTGAGCCTTACGAAGCTTCATTGCTGATTGACTGGTCGCCTGCATGGTCGCTGACTCAGAAGCGCTGGAAGCTCATCCCGAGCGCTTTTGCTTATTATTCCTACCCGCGTGATGGCGGCGGCGATATTTGCCGCGGGTGCAGCAACGGCGTGGCTGCCGGCAATTGCATAGAAGAGGCAATAATGCAGGGCTTCTTTGAGCTGGTAGAACGCGATGCCACTGCAATGTGGTGGTATCATAAACTACGGAAACCATCTGTGGATTGGCTAAGTTTTGGCTCTTCTTTCACAGCTTCCGTTGATGCACAAATCAGGAAAATGGGGATGAAACTTGAAGTACTCGATCTGACAAACGATCTCGGCATACCCGTGTTCTCAGCCAATCTTTTTATGTGTGATGAAGGCAACAGTTTTATCTCAATGGGATTAGGCTGCCACTGTGATCCGTATATTGCGCTTGAGCGTGCTATAGCGGAGCTTGGACAGCTCTGGACACAAATGAATACGGACGATTCCGGCCGCAGATTTACAGAAAGCCTGCGCAGCATAGGATCATTTTTAAGGGCTGATCCCGGTCGGACTCCAATGACATATTTCGATTTTCCAGAAAAACAGCGCAGTGATTTTCTCGACGACATTAATGATACCGTGCGGAACTTGAGCGAAAGGGGACTGGAAATGCTGGTGATGGATTTGACCCGCCCCGACGTCGGTTTCCCGGTAGCGCGTGTTATCGTCCCGGGCCTTATCCATTTTTGGCCGCGTTTCGGATGCAGCCGTCTATTTGAAGTTCCCAAAGCTGCAGGCTGGATTGACAAGGAAGCAGGTGAAGATGACCTTAATCCGGTGCCGTTCTGCTGGTGAGAAATGAGCGAATCAAAGGATATAATTGAAACAAATATGCAAGCATCTAATATTTTTTTCTCCGTAAGGTTGCGCGATGATATTATTGCAGACCGTCCGGGGAACGGGCGAATCATATTTATTAAAAACGGGATTAAATGTACGGATATTCCGGCGGACCATCCGCTTATCGAATCTTTGATTGCCAAATGGGTCACAGAGGCGACAATTGACCAGGAAGCCTCATCGGCATCCAATCCTTCAGTCATATATTATATTTTCGAAAAGCTGTTCTCCCTCGGCCTCCTTAAGGCACGATGCACACTTAACGAAAAATCCCTGTTCTCTGTTGTACCTGCCCCGGAGTGGCAGGCATGGCAGGGAAAGCTGCCTGCATCAGCGCATAGGCTTTCGCCATGCTTATGCCTACGGCAGAATGAGCATGATTTTATTCTGGAGATGCCGCTTTCACAAAAGAAATGCATTATACATGATGGAAGGTGCATTATCTGGCTAATGGAGATTGTACAAGGAAGCATTTCCATGCCTGTAAATGATGCAGCCCGTTCAGCATTTTATCTGGCATTATGGATGATGAATGCCCTTATATGTGATGAGGATTCCGATCCTTCCTGGGAGTTCCACGACTTGCTGTTCTTTCATCATTCAAGCATCGGCTTTCATGATGATGCTACCGGAGCGACCTGCAGGTTTAAGGATAAATCTTTGCCTGAGCCGCTTTTAAAGGCGATCACGGGGTTTTGTGTTTCGCTTCCTGAACCCGATGAGCGGCTTATGAAAAAGCTGAATACGCCTTTTGCCGAAGTGCTTGCAAAGCGCCGCAGCAGCCGTAATGTATGCGGATCACCGGCCCTCGAAGAAATAGGCGCTTTGCTTTTTGCATCAGCCCGCATTCAGAGCGTCAGGGACGATTCTACGCATAGTTATTTTGTTTCATTGCGGCCTTCTCCCAGCGGTGGTGCATTGCATTCCATTGAAATATATTTATTTGTACGTCAATGCACAAATCTTGAAAGCGGAGTCTGGCGCTATGATCCAGGCCGGCATCAGGTGGAATCTGTTGCAGCGGACAATGAATTATTTGAAGCCTACATGAACAGCAATCCGTATGCTGCGGGACCGAACACAGCGCCTCCGTATCTTCGATTAGTGATGACATCTCGTTTTCAGCGGAACTCGTGGAAATACGAAAAGATCGCCTACCGTCTTGTTCTGCAGGATCTGGGCTGCCTGTATCAGACTATAAGTCTGGCAGCTGCAGCTCTGGGACTGGCAACCTGCATTCTCGGCGCAGTTGAAGCAAAGCGCCTTGGAGAGATAATGAAGCTGGAACCTCTTATCGAACCGGTCATCGGGGAGATGATGTTATCGTCTTAGCAAAAGTCTATTTCTCCAGCTCATTCAATGAATATGTTTTAATCTACTGAAGTTGGAGTTTAATATTTATCTTAAGATTAAAAGTTATTCTTTGAATAAGGGTACATTCTAAATTATCCGGTTTCTTCTTAAATTATTTTATTTGTATTTTTTAATTTTTTATATTACCATAGATATTGATTCATGGCACTCCAGTTCTCTTTAGATTATTTCCTGGAGTTAATAATGAAAAGAAAACCGGCCATAAGTATTCTTTTCCTGGTTACCTTAATAATATTTGCGTTATGCAGCAAGGAGAATGTGTGGGAGAAAGTCAACCGGACCGACTCTCCTGCTTATTTTGTTACTGTTCTTTCTACAACTCCCTCAAGCAATGAAACCTATGTTCCGACTAATTCACTTATAACGGTCACTTTCAGCGACAACATTCTGGCATCGACATTAAATGCGGCTACTATCTCCGTAAATAATGGTGTGACACCTTTAAGTATTTCATATGATTCAAATACAAAAACAGTCACATATTCGCCGCAGGCCAGCCTTTCCCAGAATACAACCTATACAGTAATTTTATCCAGAGAAATTACAAATTCAGCGGGTGAAGGACTATCTGTAGATTATTCATGGAGTTTCACTACAGTTTCCGGACTTGTACCCGAAATAGATTTATTCCAGGGTATATTTCCGTTAAATACGGGCAGCTTATACGACTTTGGGACAATACTGGATACGGAGACCCGCGCAATTGTCTTTACAATTAACAATTCAGGCGCAGGAAACCTTACAGTAAATAGTATTAGCCTGGGAGGGATTGATGCCGGCGAATTTACTCTTACAACCGGCGTTTTGCCTGCTACAGTTATAGCCGGCGGCCAGACCACATTTACTGCTACCTTTGACCCGAATTCAGCTGGAGTAAAGAACGCAAGTATTATTATAAGTAACGATGATGGCAACGAATCTTCATATACTGTTTATATAAAGGGCTATGCAGCCGGTACGGCCCAGCCGGAAATAATGCTCAGGCAGGGACTGACTGAGTTTGTTGCAGGATACAATTACGATTTCGGGACAGTGCTCGTAGGTTCCTCCAGTTCTGCCGTTACCTTTACAATTTATAACATCGGCAATGATGTCTTGAATATAAGCTCTATTGCTCTTGATTCCGGTGACCCGGACATTGGCAACTTCATCCTGGATACATCAGGCACTTCCTTTATTGTTGCAGCTCAATCAAACACAACTTTTACAGGCCGCTTTGCTCCAATCGAAGCGGGAGTCGTACTCGTCCAGCTTCGAATTGAGAGCAATGACATAGATGAAAGTTCCTTTATGTTCAAATTTAAAGGCAGGGGGGCAAATCCATAAGATATGGCTAACTCCATAAAATTTAAAAAAGGCAAAGAAGAAAAATATCTTTTTTATAATTCTTATAAAAAAATTCCCGATCTGAATAGAAATAAAGCAGAGCTGGAAAAAGAACTCATGATTGATAGAATGAGTCGTGAAGGAATAAAGACCTGTCTCGTTGTATATTCGGGGAATGAATGTAAGGATATATGCGGGCATATGATTTCGATTTATAAAAAGCACGGTATAGAGATGATAACCCTGTATTTTCAGTTCCGCGGAACCGAAAATTATAAACTGATTAAAAAAGCTGCGGATAATCTTTTGCAGCGGCTTGGCAAACAAAACTGTATATTGCTGTCTTTCGACGATAACAAGCTTTTGCATTTATTTATTGTTTTATTTTTTATTAATATAAAAAAATCTCCTTTGCAGGCTGTCAGCACCGCCAGGCATCTTTCCACAATCGGAAAATATGCAGGTTTTGAAGAAAAAATTATTAATGGTTTTTACCGGTATTTTATAGCACATTCGGTAAAGGACAATCATAAACATTCCGCTCCCAAACCTTGGAATAAAAAAAATGAATCCCCTGAAGATGTATCCGGATCTGACCGCACAGAGAATACAAATGGCCGGGATAAAAAAATTTTACCTGTTGAAGACCGTGAAAAATTTGTAATTGTTAATGGGAATGGCAAGCCTGCTGAAGGTTTGAAAATACATCACGTTTCTTTTTCTACGGTACTACACTGGCTGGGTTTATTCAGGCAGTCAATCCAGTTCAAACTCATGCTGATCGTTTCCGGTTTGCTTACATCCGCAATGCTTGTAATGATACTGCTCGCGACGCATTTCTTTAAATCGGACAATGAGACACGCGTGCAGGAGAATAATCTGAACATATCTACTATTATGGCGGACAAGATAAAGACCGACATTCTTGCAGTTGCCGGAAAAGCAAAGTCTATAGCATTGACTTCCTTTCAGGAAGGCGGCCTGAACAGGGAAACAGGAATTTCCGCGGATTTGTTGATCAAAGACGAAAAGGATTTCGTTTATGTCGGGCTGGCTAAAAGAGTAAATCATATTCCATCCGTACGGTCAATAAAAGGAATAATCAACAGTAGTTATATCGAAGGTAAAGGTCTGCGCGGAAAGGATCTAGAAGTTCTTAGCCTGACACGCGAAAAGTTATTTTCCAGGTCGTACAATTCAGAAATTATAGTTGCCAATCTTTCCAGGGAAATCAGGTCTCCGCTTCTTGCTCTTAGTTTCCCGTTTGAGATAATAAAAGGGTCGGTGGAGTCGGTCCTTCTCGTGTATATTAATCCGAACAGGCTTATAAAAAATTTTTCAAGTTCCGGGATTACGGAAACATTTTTAGTGAACCTTGACGGAGACGTACTGGCGCATACGGATGCAAACCTTTTATTGATGAACACAAATTTTTTAAACAGTCCCATAATTAAGAAAATGTTGTCAAGCACGATCGACAACGGCCAGACGAGATATAGAGGAGAAGACAACAGGGTATACCTCGGCTCCTTTAAAAAAGTGGGAATAGGCGGTCTCGGCATCGTTTCAACTGTTCCGGAAGCAAAGGCTTTTGAAGAAGTGTATAATATTCAGAAAAGAAATATTTATATTCTTTTGATAATACTCAATATTTCCATACTTGCGGTATTTTTCTTCAGCAAAACCATGACAAAGCCAATTATTGAGCTTGTCGGCGAAACCGAGAAAATCAAGAACGGGAATTATAATGTCCGGCTTAAGCCAAGGACAAAAGATGAGATAGGCATTCTGACAGATTCATTTGCGGATATGAGCAAAGGCCTTCAGGAGCGCGAAAGAATAAAAACAGCTTTTGGAAAATTCGTCAACCCTGAAATAGCCGAAATGGCTATGCATCAGGAAATGCAGCTCGGCGGAGAAAAGAAAAATGCGGTCGTCATGTTCTGCGACATAAGATCATTCACAGCCATATCGGAAAGCCTTTCCCCTGAACATGTCGTTGAATTTCTTAATAATTATCTCACGCGAATGGTGCAATGTATAAATGATAATTTCGGCGTTGTGGATAAATTTATCGGCGATGCTATAATGGCGGTCTGGGGCACGCCTGTTTCGAGCGGTAATGACATTCAGAATGCCGTTCACAGTTCGCTGCAGATGAGATACCAGCTGGAGCTTTTTAACATGGACAGGGGCATCCCCGGTAAACCGGTTATAAAGATGGGGTGCGGAATAAATGCCGGCCCTGTTATCGCCGGCCAGATAGGGTCATCTGACAGAATGGAATATACTGTGATCGGCGACACTGTTAATCTCGCGTCGCGCATCGAAGGTTTGAACAAGGCATTCGGTACGGATATCCTCCTGACTGAAGAGACTTACAGGCAAATCAGTAAAACAGTGAAAGCTGTAAAAATGCCTGCAGTAACTGTGAAGGGTAAAAAAGATCCGCTTTATGTTTACGCAGTACTCGGCAGTGCCGACGATCCGGATACACCGGGCGATCTCAGCCAGCTGCGGAAACTGCTGAGAACAAACTCGAATGCGCCCGCGGGAGAAGGAGTAGTGCTCAATGAAAGCAAATATAAAGTTATTGAATAGCAGCATTGTTGTCACAACCTTATGCGTTTTACTGACAATACTGTTTTCAGCCATGCTTTATTCGAGTTACAGTACAAAAAAAGATATTATGTTAAAGGATAATGTCGGCGTCCTGTCCTTTAAAAAGGAGTCAGCTCTCAGGAAATACGGCGGCCAGGTGGTCTGGGAAGATATTACGCAGGATATGCCTGTATACAATGGCGACACGCTTAGAACAGAAAAATTTTCCGAAGCTGTTATAAAACTTAAAGACGGAACACGCATAACCATGGAATCCGACAGCATGATAATTTTGTCGTTCTCAAAGGAGAGCATTGATATCGGGTTTAATTACGGATCGATATCCGCAAAAAGAGATGCCGGATCGGAGCAATTCGGGAGACTAAAAATTGATGCAGGCCGTATGAGTCTTAATGTCGGGCAAAGCAGCCTGCAGCTTAAAGGCCGCAGCGATGCGGCAATGAATGTTTCCGTGCACGAAGGAAGCGCGGACATTGTCAGCGGGAACAAAGTTGTAAAGCTAACGAACAGGGAGCAGGCGGTTATAACTAAAAATTCCGACGAGCTCCATATATCGCCTGTTTCATTAAGCCTGCTCGAACCTGAAAACAGCAAATATATAACCGCCGCATCTGACACTGTAAATATCAGCTTTAAATGGCAAAAGAACGGGAAAGCCGGCAGCACAACCTTCGAACTTTCAGACGATTCATCATTTAGTGATAAACTTGTCGCCAGGGAGATTAACCGGAATAGCCTGGAGCTTAACATCAGGCCGGGTATTTATTACTGGAGATTGCAGGCTGATCAGGATAAGACGGATAAAAAAATTTACAGCGATATTTTTAAATTTACTTTTATAAAAGAGCCTCCTGTTAAGCTTGTTCATCCGGCAGATGGACAGCGCTTTTCATTTTATTCAGCAGCGCCTCCAATAAGCTTTCAATGGCAAAAAAGCCCGACCGCATCATTGTACAGACTTGTAGTTTCCGGAGATGCTGCTTTTTCAAAAGCGCATATTGCAGGAGATACTGACGGGGAGACTTTGACCGACTTTACTCTCGGTGAGGGAACATGGTACTGGAAGGTTATCGTAAAGACGCCTTTCAGCGAGGATTATATCGATACCGGCGCTGTTAAAAGAAGCTTTTCAATATTGAAAATGAAAAAGCTTCCACAACCGGAACTGGTTTTTCCTGAGGAGAACAGGAAATTTCAGGTTGAGTGGTTAAGGAAAAACAGGCTGTATTTCAACTGGGAAAAATCGCAGGAATTAGTTTCATCTGAATTTATTTTGGCCGGCGACAAAGATTTTAAAAATATTTTAATACGCAAAATTATTCCCGGCAGCTACATTTCTCTCGAAGAGCTTCTTCCCGGTTCATACTTCTGGAAAGTAATATCCTGGACGCAGAAAAACGATCTCCGGCTTTCATCGGCCGCCAGGCATTTTTCTGTATTAAAGGAGATGAAAATATCCCTTCTGTCTCCGCCCGATAAATTAAAACTTGAAAAGCCTTTTAGCCTGAATAAATTGCCTGTTCAGTTCAAATGGGAATGCAATAACTCAGAAGCTTTATGTTCTTTTGAAATGTCGGGTTCCCGGGACTTCGGAGAAAATATATTAAAAAAAGAAATTAAAGAAAATGTTTTTAACCTTGATGATATAGGAAACGGCACTTTTTACTGGAGAGTGAATGCGATGGATGAACGCCGGAACATTGTACAAATAACTCCTGTCCGTGAATTGCATATCATCCCGACTCTGGATAAACCGGTGCCGATTGTTCCGCAGAATCAAAGTATTATTAATATGAGAGACAGAAATTCACTCGAAATGTCATGGAGCAGGATCACAGGCGCTCAGGTATATATCGTAAGATTATATTATCTTCACGGCACGGAATTTTTAAAAGTCCATGAGGCAAGGACTATACAAAACAGTCTTAGGTTGACCAACCTGTCAATGCTGAACAGGGGCAGGTTTTCATGGACTGTAACAGGCAGCCGCATGGAGAAGGATGACGGAACAAAGGCAATCAACAGCCCTGAGGGCAAAGGTTATTTTGAAATAACACTGGGCAAAAAACTCGACGAACCTAAAATAATATCCCCGGATATTCAGTACAGACAATAAAACAATGAATAAATTAAAATTTATACTGATTTTTTTTATTCAGCCAATGGCTGTTATGTTTTTATTATCTGCGGGAGGCATGGGGTATGCAGAAGAAGAAATAAATAAACTTCATTTAAAATGGGAACCAGTACAGGGAGCTATTGAATACCAGATTGAAATTCAGGATGCATCCGGAAAGGAAGCTCTGAATGTCAAAACAGGGGACACTGAACTTGATTTCAACCTCCCTCCGGGCGACTACAGAGTAAGAATAGGCGCTGTCAACAAGTTCAATAAGGTGGATACCTGGTCCTCGTGGAATCCCCTTAAGGTTAAAAAAATTTTTGTGCCGGTTATATACGGGCTTTCAAAAAATAAATTCATTAGCGGTACAGAAGAGAAGGATTTGCAAATTTCAGGCAGGGATATTGAAAAAGATGCTGCAATTTACATTAAAAACAAAAGCGCAAGTTATCAGATACGCGACTTCAGATATGTAAACAGCAGTACAATTAATTTTGATTTGGATGTTTCCGGGATTGAAGCCGGTGATTACGATCTGGTAGTTATTAATCCCGGCGCTCCGGAGGCAAAGAGTCCGGAAAAGGTGATTGTGTCCGGCAAACCATGGATATCCTCAACCATGGCACGGGATGCCGGAGCCGGTATATCCGCAGGTTACTCCTATACTCAGCTCCTTTCGCCGTGGACAGATGTATATAAACAATCTCTCATTGGATTTAACCTGCTATTGACTGCGGATTCAGCTTTGATAAAATCAGTGAGCATGATTCCCGTACTTAACAGGACAGGAGTGGATATTGAAATGAATTATTCTTCTCTGGTAGGTAAAGAAAGGGCCGGAATTGTCCGCACCGATATGTCGCTCATTATGCTCGGCGGAAGCATATATTTCAGGATACCGGTTATAGGGAAATCTTCCGTAAGATTAAAAGCAGGCGGCGGTATTGCAGTCTCGGATGTAAAGGAAGATGCGCTTTACTCCGCTTCGCAGAATTACCGGTCAACGGATTTTTATTATTCAGCAGGCATTAATTATAATTTTCCCTTGGGCAGGCTTGTGTTTATTGAAGCAGGGATTTCATATTATCATGTTCTTTATAGTGATAAAGGAATGAATAGTATAAAATATTCATTCGGGATCGGGATTATTTTCTAATTAAATATTTAAAATCCAAGCTCAACTGGTGTAAGAATAACAGTAAAGTCAGTCAGCATTGGCCTGTAATCGATTATAGTAGTAACCCTGCAGATTGTTTTAGGAGGCCTGCAGTCTGCACAGAAGCCGGTTTTAGCGCACGGGGTTTCCATATTCCCTCTTTTTGTGTTCATTGCGCTTGCGGTATTTTTCGCGCGGTAAATTGCGTCATCCAGATCCTTCGCGATTTTATTTGCGCTTATGACAGCAATGACGTGCTTTGGCCCGAATATCATAGCCGCGACCCTGTTGCCGATTCCGTCTATATTAATAATTCTGCCGTCCCGGGTTACGGCGTTCGCACTCGTTAAAAAATAATCGGATGTAAGCTGGCCTTTTCGCGTTTCAAGACTTTGTTCAGGTGTCAGGTTTTTTTCCCAGTGATCCAGTAAAGTGTTGCCGCGGTCCCTTAATAATTTGTCTATGCCGATTTCGCGCAATGTTATTGATCCGCCCAATCCGACTCTCGCGTTTGCAGGGATTGTCTTTACCATGTAATCAGCAATATCGTTTATAGTATTTAATATAACTACATTGAAATCTCTTTTAGTCAGATTATCTTTTACTTCTTTTAAAATAACTTCGTTATGCCAGTTTTTAATCTCGTTAAATTGGTTCATTTTTTCTCTCTTAAATTATTCTTTGCTGCGTTATTACAACTCATCTTAAAATTAATATTTCCATTTAAAGTCAGATATTTATGTAAAAACATATTCCCGGGATATGTTCCAATAACAGGTATTACGAAACTCTGAGTTCGGTCTTCCCTATCCTTATAACATCGCCGGATTTCAGCTCTATTTTCTGATCTTTCGGAACCGGGTGATTGTTTACATACGTGCCGTTTGTACTGCATAGGTCGCTGATGTAATAACAGCCCTTCACGTGCTCTATGAGCGCGTGTTTTCTGGAAATAAGCGGATCGTCTTTAATTGAAATGGCGTTTGCTTCATTTCTGCCGATGTAAATATTTTTTACAACATCAACACTTCTTTCCTTAAACTTTATTGAGATTGCTTTTGTCTTGATTTCGTCGTTGATTTTTTTGCCGTCTTTTGCTCTTTTATAAACTGTAATGTCCATAATTATATCCTGAATTATAGTTTTTAAATAATTATAATTGCTGTTTACAGATATGGATTTAATGCTTAATTTTTCTGCTGATTCTAAATATATTATACGGGCAATCATTAAAAAATATATTTATTTTGCCAGGATGTCAAGGGATTAATTGCATTTGAGTTTTAAGATCCTATAGTAATTAAAGATTGTTATTACGAAGGAGCGATAGCGCCGGGAAATCCTTAATTGGAATTAAGTTTTCAGATTTTTGATATTTGCTCGAAATGACAGGCTCTGGATAATTAGTAAAATGCTATAATGGGTTGAAATAGAGTGATTTATAAAATATATTGACAAGAATAGAAAAAACAATATCTAAACAATAATGAAATTCATAGTAAAGCCATCAAGAATATCAGGAGAAGTAAATGTTCCTGGCTCTAAATCCCATACTATCAGGGCTTTAGTTCTGGCTTTGCTTGCAGACGGCGAATCCGTCATAAGGGAGCCGCTTGAGTCCGCAGATACGCACTCGTGCTTCAACATGGTAAAGAAGTTCGGCGCCGAAATTTATACGGAGAAAAATGTGTGGCGGGTTAAAGGCAGGGCAGGGGAGATTGCTGTTCCTGATGATATTGTAGACGTGGGAAACTCCGGCACTTCGCTGTACATAGGGCTTGGGATTGCTTCTCTTGCTGACGGCTACACTGTGTTCACAGGAGACAGCCAGATAAGGAACAGGCCTGTGAATGCTCTTTTAACATCCATACCGGAACTTGGCGGCATGGCTTGTTCCACCAGGAACAACAACAAACCGCCTGTAGTTGTAAAGGGCAGGATTAAAGGCGGCAAAACAAGCGTGGAAGCAGTAACATCACAGTATCTTTCATCTCTTCTTATAGCATGCCCGCTCGCTTCCGGCAATACAACTATCCATGTGCCGTTATTGAATGAAGTGCCATATATTGATATGACATTAAAATGGATGGATAAACTCGGTATTAAATATCATAATAATAATTACAGGACATTCGAAATAAAAGGAAACCAGAAATATAATAATTTTGACGAACATATCCCAGCCGATTTTTCCTCTGCCGCTTTTTTTCTTGTAGCAGCAGCGATTACAGGCACTGAACTTACATTGCATGGTCTTGACTTTAACGATACGCAGGGCGACAAGGAGGTAGTTAATATTTTAAAATCAATGGGAGCAGAAACGGAAATTGGTAAAAGCAGCATAACAATAAAAGGAAATATGCTTAAAGGCGGAACATTCGATCTGAATGCGATCCCAGATTCTCTTCCTTCGCTTGCTGTGGCAGGCTGCTTTGCACAAGGCGAGACAAGGCTGGTTAATGTGGCACAGGCAAGAGTGAAAGAAACAGACAGGATAAAGGTGATGTGCAGTGAACTAAAAAAAATGGGAGCCGATATCGAAGAGCTGCCCGACGGGCTAGTTATCAAAAAAAGCTCGCTGAAAGGAGCGCAGGTGAACGGCCACAATGATCACAGGGTGGTAATGTCCCTTGCTGTTGCGGGACTCATGGCGGACGGCCAGACTGAAATAGATACTGCCGAATCTGCTGCTGTAACTTTTCCAGAATTTTTTTATTTAATGAAATCCGCAGGTGCTGACATTAAAATGATTGGGGACGAGTAGAAGTACATCTAAGAGCGCATCTCAAACCTATATTCAGTTATTTTTTTTATCGGGGCAGGGATGTTTCATGCTGATTATTTTAGTTGTAACACGGGTATGCTCCCAGCCCCCTAACCCCCTAAAGGGGGCATAATTGGAAAGGTGTTGAATTGACAATATTTATTTTTAGCGGTTAAAAGGTTTGAAGCAACGAATAAAGAGTAAAATATCAGATAATATAATACATCTGATTAAAGATATAAGATATAATATGAATATTTTCCCGAATGTGCCCCCTCCAGGGGGTTAGGGGGCTGAAAGAGCAATGGCAATGTAATATAAGTTCGATCGCCGAATGCAAATAAAATAGATGAACAGCCGGTACAGATAAACAATATAACTCTGCTGCGCCAATTTAACTTTAGATTCAACTTTATTTTAATGCAAAACAATATAATAAAAAAAAAGCGTCTGCGGGTTTTATTAATAAGATTCAGCTCCATAGGTGACATCATACTTACAACTCCGGTCATAAGAGCTTTAAAAGAAAGTTATCCGGATTTGATACTGGATTATCTGACATTAAAAGAATATGCCATACTGCTTAAAGACAATCCTTATATAGATAATCTTATCACAACTGACAGAAAGGGAACAGCAGGCGCTGTTAAAACAGCCTTGCAATTGAGGGGAAATAATTACGATTTTATTTTCGATCTGCACAGGAGTACAAGGAGCCTTATCTTCAGGGCAATTTTAAAAGCAGATTATAAATATAAATTTAAAAAGAATTATATTAAACGATTCCTTCTGACAGCTTTTAAGCTGCGCTTTTACAGAAAGCCCTATTCAGTAGTGAACAGATATTTTAATACTCTTAAGAGATTGAATCTCCCGAACGAACATAAAAGTGAAATATGGTTAAACACTGACGACGTCAAAAAAGCAATTCTAAAAATAAATAAAATTGCCGGTACAAAATTTTCCTTTATTGCCGCAGCAGGCGGGGCAGCTCCGGTCAGCAGGAAACTTTTTCGCGAAAAAGAACGCAGAATGATTTCCATCATGCCGTTCGCGAAATGGAAAACAAAGGAATGGGGGGATGATAAGTTTATAGGGCTTGGGCTAAGATTAAAGAAAGCCGGGGTCATTCTATGCATTCTCGGCGGAACCGAAGATGCGGAAAGGGCGGACAAAATTGCACACGCGATCGGGAAGGGCGCGCTGTCCCTTGCGGGCAAACTCACGCTCGCTGAAACTGCAACAGCACTCGCTGTATCAGATTGCCTTGTAACTAACGACACAGGCGTTATGCATATAGGCGGTGCTGTTTCCATTCCTGTTGTTGCAGTGTTCGGTTCTACAGCAGAAGAGCTTGGTTTCTTTCCATATAAGTCCGAAGGCGAAGTTGTGCAAATCGATCTGAAATGCCGGCCATGTACGGCCAAAGGTTTGCCCGCATGTCCAAAAAAGCATTTTAAATGCATGAATGATATTTCTGTCGATATGGTTTACTCAACTGTGAGAAAATGTATAGGGACGTTGCTATAAAACAAAGGGATAATCTTTCAAATCAAAGGGAAAATGCTGCTAAAACAAACAAAAATGAATAATAATAATAAATTATGTATTTTTTTGATCGCGGAGACAAATAATGCTTTATGAATCTGTAATATTTATTGGATCAGTTATTGCGAGATTTATAGCTTTATTCGATAAAAAAATGGCCAGGTTTTTTTCGTTAAGGGAGAAAGAAACCGAAAGAATAGCGGATTATTTCAGCAGTTATCAAAATCAAAAAAATAAAGTAATATGGTTCCATGCTTCGTCTGCAGGCGAACTGGAGCAGGCAAAGCCGCTGATCGAACATTTTAAACGCACAATTAAGAAAGCACAGATTATCGCAAGTTTCTTTTCCCCTTCCGGATATGATGCAGGGCTTAAATATAAACAGATTGATTTTTGTTTTAATCTGCCATTGGACTATACGAAAAATGCTGAAGCTTTACTGAACTGCATAAATCCGGAAATCATTATATTTTCCAAATACGATGTCTGGACAAACCTGACTGTGGAAGCCAGGAGGCGCAATGTGAAGCTCGCGTTGATAAGCGCCACTTTGCCGGAAAAATCGCTAAGGCATAAGTTCCCGTTGAGTAGTTTTTTCAGTAAAGCCTACAGCGCTTTAGACAGAATATACGCTATATCCAAAGCAGACGCAGACAGGTTTTCAAAGATTGCTAAAAATAAACATAGCATTAAAATATCAGGGGATACCAGGTTCGACAGGATAAAGACCGTAATTGATAATGCGCAGGTAAATACAAAAAGCATAATAAAAAAACAGAAAGATATTGATTACCTGGTGGCAGGCAGTACTTACGAAGTATGCGAGAAAAAACTGATCGGCGTTTTAAAACAGTTAAACGAGAATTATAAAAATATCAGATTAATCCTTGTGCCGCACGAGATCGATGCCGGAAATATCCTGAGACTGAATAAACTGGTCAGCTCCTATGGCTATAATCCGGTAATGTATAGCAAAGCTGTTCATCCGGTGTTACTTAATGACAACGATGTTTTAATTATTGACGCTTTCGGAGTACTGGCTTTTCTTTACAGGGAGGCGGATATTGTATTTGTAGGCGGTTCGTATAAAGGCAGCGTCCACAGCGTTCTTGAGCCTGCTATATTCGGAAAAACAATTTTAACCGGGCCTTACATACAAAACTCCTATGAAGCTTTGGAGTTGAACCTGGCCGGCGGGCTTCTGGTATGTAAAGATCAGGATGAATTATTTAAGCAGACATCTGATTTAATTCGTGATAAAAGTTACAGGAATAAAATAGCGCAAAAAGCAAAAATATTTTTTGAAAAAAATACTGGTGCAACTAATATTATACTAAAGGATATCAGAAAATTATTATAAATTAGCACTCATCTTAAAATTACAAATATAAATAGCTGAGTTGTAATAATATATTAAAATCTATGGGGAAATCGGTAATGCCTCAATTTTTTATAAAATCATCAAATCTTATTGAAAATAAATGTTTAATAGAAGGCGAGGACTTCCGCCATTTGCGCAAAGTCAGAAGAGTGAAGCCGGGAGATTTGATAGATCTAAGAATCGACAACGGCCTGATTTGCAAAGGCAAAATTTGCACGGTTAATGCCGACTCTTTAACAGTTGAGATTTTGGAAACTAAAGAAGGCAACAGTGCCGGGCCTGATTTAAATTTAATACTTTATGCAAGTATATTAAAAGGCAAGGCTTTCGATTTTGCATTGCAGAAAGCAGTTGAGACAGGAGTCAGCAAAATTATCCCTGTGGTGACTGAGCGGACAATACCTGTTATAGAGAGAAACAGTAGCAGAAAAGCGCGGTGGGAAAAGATAGCCTCGGCTGCAGCCAAGCAATGTATGCGAAAGGATATCCCTGTTGTAGCAGACGTTATTACTTTCAGCGAAGCTGTGTCGAAAGACAGGTCTGGTACTAAAATTATCGCGCATCCTGAGCAGCGAAGTATCGATATTAAACAATATTTTACTCAAAAAGAAAAAACAAAGGATGTTTCCTTGCTGATAGGCCCCGAAGGAGGTTTTACGGATAAGGAGGTTGATCTGGCAGAAGAAAACGGATGGAACAGCGTTATTTTCGGCTTTACATCGCTCAGGGCCGAAACAGCTTCAATAGTGTTTCCCGCAATTGTTATATATGAATGGAGCAGCGCAGGTGGACATTAAAGTTAACGGCAGAAATATATATATACAATCTGAGACCCTATCGATTAATTACCTTTTAAGGCATTTAAAAATAAAGTCAGCAATGGTTGTAATCGAAAAGAACGGTGTTTTAATCGATAAGGATAATTATGATACTGAACATGTAACCGACGGCGACGTTGTTGAAATAGTACAGTTCGTAGGCGGAGGATAAAGCATAAATGGACTCAAGGATATATGCGGCAATAGATGCGAACATAAACAGATCGCTCGAAGGAATAAGAGTATGCGAAGACATATTCCGATTTGTCGCGCGTAATAAAGTATTATCAGTTAAGCTGAAGGATATCCGGCACAATATAGCAGATGCAATAAAAGCATTTTCATATAAAGGCCTCCTGAGTAGCAGGGACGTAGATAACGATTCCCAGAAGTTTGTTGATTTAGACAGCGAAAAGAAAAGAGACAATCTTCAGGATATACTGAAAAGTAATTTGCACAGGGCAATGGAAGCGATGAGATCCGTCGAGGAGTTCTATAAGCTGCTGCACGCAAAATCAGATGAAAATCCTTTTCAGAAAATCAGGTTTTCTCTTTATTCGATTGAAAAAGAATTAATCTCTTGTTTAATAAGAAACGGAAAACATAAAAAATTTAAAAATTCGTTATATGCTATTCTTGATTCTTCTTTTGTAAAGAATGAAGAATATTTAAACGCAGCTCAAAGACTTATCAAAGGCGGAGCATCAATAATACAGCTTCGAATGAAAAATCATTCGCAAGGAAAAATACTGGAAGTTGCAAAAGAAATATCCGGTCTTTGCAAAGAAAACAATGTATTGCTTATTATTAATGACTATCCGGACATTGCATATCTATCCGGTGCGGACGGTGTGCATCTTGGGCAGGATGACCTGCCGGTTATAGAGGTAAGGCGTCTTTTCCCAATGGATATGATTATCGGGATCTCGACCCATTCCAGAGAGCAGGCTGTTGTTGCCGCAAGGTGCGAACCGGATTACATTGCCATCGGGCCGGTGTATAACACAAAGACTAAAAATAATCAAAATATTAACGGGATAGGGGAGGATGTTGTCAGGGAAGTTTCAGGAGGCACTGATATTCCTGTCGTTGCTATCGGCGGCCTTAACCCGGAAAGGATCGGTATATTGAAAACGCTCAGATGCGGATGTTATGCAGTTGTTTCGTATTTGTATAAAGATGATAAAATTGAAGATAATTGCAGGGGAATAACGGGGATACTTTAAGCGGTATTTTTTTATTGACAGAAGGATTTAAATTATAACTACTTTTTGTAAATTAAAGCATTTATTGTAACATGCGTTTTAAATATGAAAGATATATTTGTTAAATAGGATAAATTATGACACTTGTCTGGATACCGAATTCATTAACTCTGGGGAATCTGCTTTTTGGATTTATCTCGCTTATATTTTCAAGTCTGGGCACTCAACAGGGATATTTCATAGCCGGTTTTTTAATTCTTGCTGCAGGTCTTTTAGACGGGCTTGACGGCCCGGCCGCCAGAGCGCTGAAAGTCTCAAGCCCGCTGGGCAAAGAGCTCGACTCCCTGGCGGATTGTGTTGCATTCGGCATAGCCCCGGGTTTTTTAAGTTATAATTCATATCTTACCGGAATCCATAATTCTTTCTTTAGCTTTCCGATAGATTTAGGTATGCTTATAGCCGCAGTATTTCCGGTTTGCGCTGCTTACAGGCTCGCAAGGTTTAATATATTATCCGATTCAAGTTCATTTGTAGGTCTTCCGGCACCTGCAGCAGGAATAATTATAGCGCTTTTCCATGTATATAATATCGAGATGCCCAAATTGTTGTTTGCCGTGATTTTTATCGCATTAGGGCTATTGATGGTATCCACTGTCAGGTATTCCAAGCCGAAATCCTCATATATATTTGAGAATATTCACGGCATTAAATTAATAATATTTGCCGTCATCATCATTCTTATTGTTATCTTCTTTAAAAAATGGACTGTTTTTATTTTTATATCTTTTTATATACTATCCGGCCTTTTAAGTTTTGTTATCCAGTTTATCCAGGAACATAAATACTGATTTAATAACTTTTAAAATATTTACTGCGTATCGTTTAAAATAAACCCATGAATAAATTTTCGCATTACTCAGATGACGGATCGTCCAGAATGGTCGATATAAGCGGCAAAAAAGTTACGCTTAGAACAGCGAAGGCCTCCGCTTTTGTTAAAATGCAGCCGGCCACCCTGGACTTAATAGAAAACAAACTGATTCCCAAAGGCAATGTTTTTGAAGTAGCAAAAATTGCCGGTATAATAGCCGCAAAGAAAACTTCTGAACTCATTCCGATGTGCCATCCGCTATTGCTTTCGCATGTTGATGTAAAAATCTCTCTGGATAGAAAAAAAGAAGGGGTGATGTTGGAATCTGAAATAAAACTGGAAGGTAAAACAGGAGTCGAAATGGAAGCGTTAACAGCGGTCTCGGTTGCCGCATTAACAATTTATGATATGTGTAAAGCAGTAGATAAAAATATGGTAATAGAAAATATTAAACTTATTGAAAAAAAAGGAGGAAAATCTGATTTTATAATTAAGTAACCGCAAAAATTACAAAAATAAAAAAATTTTATTGTTGTAATTTTTAATCATATTTGATAATAAACGCCCATAATTTAATAATATTATTTATAAACAGCTTCTATCGAATTTGCGAAATTATAATATATAATATAAAATTAATTGTTAGCACTCAACAAGATGAGTGCTAACAAAACTAATCGCAATGCTTCTCAAATATTTAATATAAAGTTAAATCTTACAAATTAGCTGGTTATTCCTGCTTACAGCTAGGATAACTGCAAGTCACCTGCTATATATTGAGAAGTTACGAAAAACTTTTGTTTAAAATAAAACTAATTAAAATATTTTATATTACTTAAACAAAGTAAAATAATATAAAAATTACAAAATAAAAATTAAGGAGGACCAACGTGGCTATTAAACCATTAGGTGATCGTGTATTAATTGAGGTTCTTGAAGACGAACTTCAGAAACAAGGTGGCCTGTATATACCCGATACAGCGAAGGAAAAGCCCCAGGAAGGCAAAGTAAAAGCTATTGGAAAAGGCAGATATGAAGACGGTAAACTTGTTCCATTAGATGTGAAGGTTGGAGACAAAGTTCTTTATGGAAAATACTCCGGTACTGAAATAAAACATGATGGCAAAGAGTATTTAATCGTCAGAGAAAGCGATATATTAGCAGTAATTGACTAAAAATAAGAAAAGGAAGGTGAAATTATGCCAAAATTGCTACAATACAGTGAAGAGGCCAGAAGATCAATATTAGAGGGAGTAATACAGCTCAATGATGCTGTAAAAGTAACTCTTGGCCCCAGGGGACGGAACGTTGTTATAGATAAAAAATTCGGCGCTCCAACAGTTACAAAAGACGGAGTAACTGTGGCCAAAGAAATCGAACTGGAAGATCCGTTTGAAAATATGGGTGCCCAGATGGTAAAAGAGGTTGCTACAAAAACCAACGATGTCGCAGGCGACGGCACAACAACAGCCACTATACTTGCATCGGAAATTTTTAAAGAAGGATTAAAAAGTGTTACTTCCGGCGCAAATCCTATGGATATAAAAAGAGGTATTGAAAAAGTTGTCAACGCCGCTGTGAAATATATTTCAGAAACTTCCAGGGAAATCAAAGATAAAAAAGAAATCGCCCAGGTTGCTTCTATTTCAGCAAATAACGACACCGAGATCGGCGACCTGATAGCAGAGGCCATGGAGAAAGTCGGCAAGGACGGAGTAATTACAGTTGAAGAAGCCAAATCCATTGAGACTCATCTGGAAGTTGTTGAAGGTATGCAGTTTGACAGAGGCTATCTGTCTCCTTACATGGTAACAAATGCCGAGAATATGGAAGCGGTACTGGAAGACGCTTATATACTCATTTGTGAGAAGAAAATATCTGCAATGAAAGATCTGTTGCCGGTTCTTGAAAAAGTAGCGCAGGCCGGCAAACCGCTTTTAATAATTTCTGAGGATGTAGAAGGCGAAGCTTTAGCCACTATAGTAGTAAATACATTAAGGAAGACTATCAGCTGCGTTGCTGTTAAAGCACCCGGTTTCGGCGATAGAAGAAAATCAATGCTTGAAGATATAGCAGTGCTAACTAAAGGCCAGGTTATATCTGAAGATCTTGGATTAAAACTTGAAAATACAACAATGGACATGCTTGGCAAAGCAAAGAGAATTGTTGTTGATAAAGAAAATACTACGATTATAGAAGGCTCTGGCTCACAGAAGGATATTCAGGGAAGAATTAGCACAATTAAGAAACAGATAGAAGATACGACTTCCGATTATGACAAAGAAAAGCTTCAGGAAAGGCTTGCTAAACTTGCAGGCGGAGTAGCTGTAATAAATGTCGGAGCTGCAACAGAAGTTGAGTTGAAGGAAAAGAAAGCAAGAGTAGAAGACGCATTATCCGCAACCAGATCGGCAGTGGAAGAAGGAATCATCCCTGGCGGCGGTCTGACCCTGCTTAACAGCGAAAAGGCCATGAAAGATGTTGCGAAATCTCTCGAAGGCGATGAGAAGATAGGCGCTGAAATAATTATAAGGTCAGTGCAAAGCCCGATGAGACAGATAGCTGCCAACGCGGGTGTTGAGGGTTCCGTAATTGTGGAAAAAGCCAGATCGGAAAAACCCGGAGTTGCTTTTAATGCTGCCACAATGCAATGGGAAGATATGATGAAGGCTGGGATTATCGACCCTGCAAAAGTTGTTCGTTCCGCATTGCAGAATGCTGCTTCGATTGCCGGTATGTTGTTAACAACAGAAGTTCTGATTACAGATAAACCGGAAAAAGATCACATGCCTGGAGGAATGCCGGGCGGCGGCATGGGCGGTATGGGCGGCATGATGTAAATAGCCGTGATATAAAGAATTAAAAATTCGAAATTAAATAAAAAAGGGGCATTTAAGTGCCCCTTTTTTATTTGTATTAAAATGATAAATTAAATATTAATCGTTTCCCTGATTTTATATGGAGCCTCGTTCCTTGTTTCATGATATACTCTCGTTAGCAATTCCGCAAGAATCCCCAGTAAAAAGAACATCACGCTCAGGATAATGAGCATTACAGTTAACAGCAAAAGAGGATTGCGTATCATTGACTGATCCTGCGCTATTTTCATTGCAATTACACTGACCCCGCTTATGCTGCTTGAAAAGAGCAGAAAAATTCCTATGCCCCCGAAAAAATAAATCGGTTTAGTGGAATACGATCCCAGAAATTTTATAGTTATCAAATCCAAAAGGACTTTAAATGTCCTGATTAAACCATATTTTGACTTTCCGAATTTCCTGGCATGATGTTTTACCGGGATTTCCGTAATCTTGGCTCCTAACCACGATGCGTGGACGGGAATGAATCTGTGCATTTCTCCGTAAAGTTTTACCTGTCGGAGCAGGTCCCCTCTGTATGCCTGTGAAGACCCGATATCGTGTATATGCACTTTGCTGACCCTTGAGATTATCCAGTTTGCTATTTTTGAAACAAGTTTACGGGAAAATAATTTATCTTGTCTGTCTTTTCTCCAACCGCTTACAACATCATATCCTTCTTCTATTTTATTTGTCAGTTTTTTTATATCCTCAGCGTCGTTCTGGAGGTCGGAGTCCATAATTATTATTATCTGACCGCATGAGTTATCTATTCCGGCTGCAAGGGCGGCGGTTTGGCCGAAATTTCTTCTGAATCTGATTATTTTAACATTTTTATTTTTTTTGGCAATTTTACTCAGGAGATCAAATGATGTGTCAGTACTGCCGTCATCAACAAAGATTATTTCATAAGTCTTTTTTAGCGGCACTATCGATTTTAATATATCCTCATATTGCAATGAAATATTTTCTTCTTCATTGAAAACTGGCAGTACAATGGAAAGATACGTATTTTTATTTTTTTTTCTCATATTTACTTTGCTGATGGTTTAATTTTTAATAAACTATAAAATTTATAATAATTTAAAACTATTTGCTCCCGAGAACAATCGTGGAAAATATTATCTTTATTTAGCTTCAGTCATTTTAATATAATCATAAGTAACATTAAAAGCTTCCTTTAAAAACAGGTCATGTTCTATGTCAATTAATTTGCTGTCGGTACGCGAATGTTTTTCTTTTTTTTCAATATCTTTTAATTCCTGATTCTCAATTTTTGCCTGTTCCTTAAGGCTTATTGTTTTTTCTTTTCTTTTGGCCAGGAGATTTTTTATCTTTTTCCCCAATTCAATAAATTCTTTGCTTGAATCAATTCTTTTGGAAGATAATCTTTTTAAAGCAGCAATTACATTATTAGTTAAATATTTGTCATAGGGTAAATATTGCGCTTTTTCAATTTTTTCCCATTTCAATGCATTGCGCAGCTTGCTTTCGCCAATATCCCATATGGAACTCATATCCGGAACCAGGATGTCGGGCTCAATGCCGTTTAACTGATTTGATGAACCGCCCGGTTGATAAAAAAGAGCTGTAGTAATTTTCATAGCTCCGTTTTTTCCAGGCAAAGCATTATAAGTCTGTACCGAGCCTTTTCCGAATGTGCTTGCAGGCCCGATTACTATGCCTCTTTTGTAATCTTTAATTGCGCCCGCAAAAATTTCTGAAGCGCTGGCGCTGAATTTATCAATAAGAATTACGATCGGCCCATTATAATATACCCCCGGGTCTTTGTCTTCCATAACTTCAGCATTATTTTTTCCTATTAATATTTGCACTATTGGGCCTTCGTTAATAAACATTCCGGCGATATTAACAGCTTCATTGAGGGCGCCGCCGGGATTTCCCCGCAAATCGATTACCATGCCCTGTATGCCTTTGCTTTTTAATTTATTGATCTGAACCTTCATATCATTCGAGGATTTTTTTGCGTTAGGATCGTTACTGTTTACTGCATCGAAATCCATATAAAAAGAAGGGAGCTGAATATAGCCTATTTTTACTTCTGATTTGTCCTTAACTATCGGGTATATGTCCGATTTAGCGGCTTTATCTTCAAGAGTTATTTCTTCCCTGGTAATGGGAATCAGCAGCCGCTGCTGCTTGTTTTGTTCGCTTATCTGTCTTAATATTGTTAGCTTTACAATTGTACTTTTTTTTCCTCTGATAAGGTTGACGACATCTCTTAACGCCATATCCGTTACGTCAACCGGCTCATCATTTGCCTGGGCAACGCCGACTATTTTATCGTCCGGCTTCAGTTGCAGTTCTTTAGGAAGTTTTGAAGCCGGCCCGTTCGGAATTATGCTCTCAACAGTGATGAAGCCGTCCTCGGAACGAAGCAGAACCCCGATTCCTTCCAGCTTCAAATTCGTTGATATCTGGAAGTCCTCATGTTCTTCCTGGGTTAAATAATTTGTATGCGGATCAAGTGCTGTCGTAAAAGAATTAAGGAAAATAGCCAGCATTCTTTCATTATTAATTTCGTCTATACGTTTTTGAGATATCTGGTACTTCTTTTTCAGTTTTTCCTTTGCTGCTTTAATATCTTTTTCCGAAGAGAGCTGGTTTAAAAGCTGCAGTTTGATATTTTTTCTCCATCTCTCTTTCATCTCTTCTTTGGTTTTGGAGTAATCGATTTTTTCGCTGTCAATAATTATGCTTTCATCTTTGTCGAAGTCATAATTTATTTTGATAAGTTCATTGAAAATTGTTAAGTTTTCACGGAATCTTGTTTTATATGTTTCTTGGATCTGGAAAATAAATGAAAAGTCATTTGCATTTACATAATCGTCGATATCATTCTTATGTTTCATGAATGCGTCGATATCGCTTTTATAAAAATAATTTTTTCCCGGATCAAGGTAATTTATTAAATTATTCAGTGTTTTTTCTGATATTTCATCGGTAAATTGATTATTCATAATATGTCTTGACAGGAAAATGCTTATTAGAGGTTCAATTTCATCCTGTTTAAGGCCGTTGGTCTTTTTAGTGCAGCCAAAAAGCACTAATGTTATTATTATAAACGTAACTAATCTTTTATGTCGCATTGATTACAGTAACTCCTGTTCAGGTTATAATGAAATTCAATGTAAAATGGAATAGAGTACAAATTTTTGCCGATTAGTCAATCGATTATTTATTAAAGAAAAATTTATTTGACCAAATACTTTAATATTAAAAGATAGAGATATATAATATCGTTTTTAATAAATAATATTCAGGTATTTTTTATGCGTTTAAAAACTGCATTTGGTTTTGCAATAAGATTAAATTTTATATTATTTTGTTTTATTATATCGTGCAATACTTATCCGGAGATAAGTATTAATAAGAAAAATTTTCCGGCAAAGATTGTTAAGAAAGAAAAAAGCGGTAATCCTGACGGAATATTAAAATATTATAAAGCGTCAGCAGAAAAGAGTTATCCGGCTGAGCCGCAAAAATATTACAGGCTTTATCATAAAAGATATTTTACGAAATATTTTTTCTGTACACCGGCGGCGGATATAAATAATTCGGGCGTTGATTATGCTTTGAAGGGAATGTATCCGGAAGCAGAAATATTGTTCTGCGAAGTTATTAAAGAAAATTGCGATGATCCGTCAGCATTAAATAATCTCGGTATAATTTACGAATTAAGCAATAATATTAAGGCTTTCGATATGTATTCAAAAGCATGTTTGCTTAATCCGGGTAATGAATTTTTCAGATTGAATTATTTAAATTATTGCGATAATAATTTGTAATTGCCTGATTATTAAATTATAAATAATTTTCTGTATATTTCACAAATCAATTTTGTAAACGGATAACGATAAAATGTTAATAGATAGTTTTTCCAGAAAGCTGGATTATTTGCGGGTCTCAATAACCGATAAATGCAATCTGCGATGCAGCTACTGCATGCCGCCCGAAGGGCTTGAGCTTCTGGAGCATGATGAAGTTCTTAGAAATGAAGAATTCATTTATCTTATAAGGATATTTGCAGACCTCGGCATAAAAAAAGTCCGCTTTACAGGCGGGGAGCCCCTGGTTCGCAAAGGATTTCTTGATATAGTTGAGGGAACCCGTGAAGCTTCGCCTGATCTTGAACTTTGCTTAACTACAAACGGAGTGCTGCTTGATAAAGTAATACCTGATTTGAAAAGATTAAGCGTTAAAAAACTGAACATAAGCCTTGATACTTTATCACAGGATGAATTTAAAAAAATTACCGGAAGAGATTATTTTAACAAAGTAATATCAAACATTGAAAATGCAATAAGTATGGATTATTTTGAAGTTAAAATTAATTGCGTACTGCGTGAAGATACATTAAATGAACTGGATGATTTTCTTGAATATTTTAAAGATAAAAAGGCTATTCTAAGATTTATTGAAAAAATGCCGTTTTCTCTGGATAAAAACAGCAGGCAGGTTTCATTTAATGATTTAATTGCCGAATTGGGAAAAAGAGGTAAGCTTGAGAGGAACAACAGCCTGGATACGAAAGTTGCGGTTATGTATAATCTTATTTATAAAAGTATTTATACTATTAAAATAGGTGTTATACCCCCGATGTCGCATAATTTTTGCGCGAAATGCAACCGCCTCCGGCTGACATGCGACGGCTTTCTGAGAACATGCCTGCTTGCAAATAATGAGTACGACCTGAAAAGCGTATACAGAATGGATATGGGCGATAAAGCGTTAAAGGATTTTATTTTGCGCGCTGTAAGCGAAAAACCGAAAGCTCACAACATGGATTGCAATAGCCCGGACGAAGGATGTTTCTCGCTGGTCTCACGCAGAAGAATGTCCGAAATAGGCGGATAATTTGCATCATTAAAAAGCACGGTTCCTGTTACAGCTGGTACTGGCTTATTAAGTTTTCAAGCTCTTTAAGCTTTTTAATTAATTTTTCTTTTCCGCCGCTTTTGCTGCATAAATTTTTCACTTCGGTTATTCCGTTTTTTATTTCCGACATATCTTCCGTTAATGCCTGCGATACCTGTGTTAAAGTAATGGAGCAGTCGTAAAGCTGATCGCCTTCCCTGAGCGCCGTAAAGGTTTTTAAATTTTTATTTAAAATGTCTTTTAACGCCTCGTTAAAACGATAGAGAGGACCGGCAACTTTATGAGAAGCATAAAGCACAAATACGGCAATAATAATTGAGGATACCAGCATATTAATAATCGATAATGTAAGTATAATAGGGAAAAGCATATCCTTGACATTCTTGTAAGTGACATGCGCCGAGAGCAAGTTGGTTTCTACTTCGCTGTTTAAAAAGATATATAAAAAGAAGCCGAATATTATCATTATCAGTATATTAATAATAATGAATTTAGAGATTAACCTTACCTGGAACTCTCTATTAATAAGAATTATATGCCTTCTGTTCTTATCCATTTTTTAATCCTCCTTAATGGCATGTTTTGCAAAGCTGGCCTTTATTGTTTTTTTTAATCAAATAATATGTTTTGTAATGCGGTTTACCGGAAAATATTTTTTCATAAAGACTTTCGGCCTTCCACGAATTACTATCGTATCTGTTTTCTTTAAGGTTGTGACATGTAATGCATGTTAGTCTTTTTTTTCCGGTTAATATAAATTCTTCAGGGAGTTTTTCAACGATTTTATTGTTTATGGCATGGTGATTTTTTATTTCTTTATGACACGTTAAGCATTGAGGGGAGCAGGCCAGTGCCGGATCGCCTACTTTAATATTTTTACTGATTTTATTGTGACAGGCTGCGCAATTATTTGCATCCTTCACAAAAGGATGGATTTTTATCGTTTCATTGTCGAAAGCTGCGGCAAAAACAGCCATAACCGATATGCCGGTTAAGAAAAATAAAATTTTTCGCCAGAGACGCATTTATTTGCTCCGTTAAAATCTGATAACAAGCTGAATGTAATATAACATATCGTTATAATATTGATCGGATTCATATTCTTCATACGCAGTTAAGTACTTTATGTATTCCAGTTTTAAATATGATATACGGGCAATGTTTATATTTAAACCTGCTGTTGCCCTGCTGATAGAGCTTTTCTCTACGCCTTCCCGGTAATTAATTGAAACAATTTCCTCTGATGTATATTTGTCGTACCTTCCGTAAAGGATAACAGGCAGCCTGGAGAAATAATTAAAGTCGATTGCGCCTGTTACATGGTAACCGTACAGCAATATACCGGCGTTCTTATCGCGGTAATAATATTCGGAACTAAGGATGACCGGGCCCACCTTGCTTTCCATATCGCCTGCAAATATTTTTTCCGCAGTTGCACCGTCCCTGTCAATATCGTGTATATATGAAAAGCCGAATTCAAGAGGCGACATGGATGCCGATTTTAGGGTATATGGATTATTAAACGGAGTAATCCCTATCCGTCCGCCGAACGAGTTCCCGCCGTAAGAGTATTGCTGTTCAATACCTTTAAGCATGTAAAGACTTGCATTGACCGATATAAAATTCAAGAGTAGTCTTATTCCTTCGTCATTATATCCGCCGTCCATTATTAGCTCTGTCGTTAACGGAGGCGTTACCGTTATCCTGTCCGGCGCAGGGACGTACCGCCAGTCATTCCCGAAAGGGACATCGAATTTCCCGATCTGAAGGTGCAGACCTTCATCCCTGAACATCCGTCCGCTCGGAGATATGTTGCCGCCGAATAAATGATAATCTATAAATCCCGTTCTTAACTCGGCACCATCGTGAAAGACAAGCGCTGCCGCTACCTGGAAGTGATCGTAATTATGGGCGATATCCAGCTCAAAAGGCCCAATCAAAAAGATATTCGGTTTGTTCTTGTAATTTGAAATACTGACATCAAAAAATCCGTTTATTTTCAGAGCGCTCATCACGTCTACTTTTTTCTTTAATGTTTCCAGTTCGGTTTTTGTGTCTTCCAGTTCGTCCACTCTTGTTTTTAGTTCGTCAATTTCTTCCCTGATGGTTTTTGCTTTGGGCGCGTTTTTGTCATTTTGATTTTCTGCCTGGCTTAATAAAATACCGGCTTCCTCGAACATAGTCTGCGCCGGGTTCAGCGACATAAATAAAGTTATGAGAGTAAAAATTATTATTTTTTTCATGTTTTTAATCTATAAAAGGCGGACCGTATATCTCTCTTGCCCTTGCTGCATCGAGATCCGTTATTTCTTCGCTTGGATCTATCTGGTTTGCAGTTTTAGATACTATTGTAGGGCTTCCGTTTATGCTGAAAGCTGTCTTATCATAATGCATAATTGACAGATAATCATATTCGAATTTTTGTTCTATATAAAGCGGATTATCGATCAGATCAAAATTATAATCCTTTCCGGTTAGAATGTTGTTCCATATAATATTTACGTATAAATCCCTGTCCGGTCTTTGATGTTCATGAACGAGGCCAAGGCAATGCCCCAGTTCATGTACAATTACGCTAATGTCGGAATATGATCTACCGAATATCATCCGGCACTGGGAGTTGTTTTCCCCTATTGACGACTGCCATTCCTGCGCCGATACGCGGATTATTGCATAAGCGCTTGAGCGCGGGCTAACCTTTACGAATTTCACTCCGCATACGCTTTCCCAACATCTCATCGCATCCGAAATATTCTGCTCGTCCTGCGAAGAAAATTCACCTTTAAGATAATAGGGTATTATGCCGTCTTCCCATTTGCCTATGGTGAAGTCAAATGTGCATGCCTGAAACAGCAAAAAAATAAATATTATATAGAATTTCATTTTTTATTTTGCGAGATGAATGAGATGATTATATTGTATCAGAAACCGGTGTATTGTCACGAAAAAAATATAATTTTTTATTGTAAGGCGACTCTTAGAGGTACCCGGTTTATCTATAGATATTCTTTTTCAGCAATATTATTTCTTTACCGCCCAGCGAAGTTTTGCGCCTGATGAGCGCGGGTTATCGTGCTGCTCCCGGAACGAAGGGCGTATCGGACGACGGACGCATTCCGAGAAAATGCCGTTCGTCACATATTCCTTGAATTTTTTTTTCACCCTGCGGTCTTCTCCTGAATGAAAAGTAAGAATCGCAACCCGCCCATTGGGCTTTAAACAGCGCGGAATTGACAGCAGCAATTTATCGAGCGCCCCGAATTCATTATTCACCGCAACGCGAAGCGCCTGGAATGTCCTCTGTACTGACTGTTTTGCCTCCTCAGGTTTTATTCCTTTTTTATACAACGCATTGATAATTATTTTCGCAAGGCCGTCTGTTGTGTGGCATTCATTTCTATGGCTGAAAATTTTTTTCCCGATAAGTTTCGCATACGGCTCGTCTGCATTTTCTATTAATATATTAATAATTAAATCTTCTGTGCTGTTCATAAGCAGCTGGGCTGCTGTCCCGCCCGAGCAGGGATCAAGCCGCAAATCCAGCGGCGCCGGATTCCTGAAAGAAAACCCCCTTTCCGGAGTATCGAGTTGCATTGAAGATACGCCTAAATCTGCCAGGATAAAATCAAATCCTTCCGGATATAATTCAAGGCAGCTTTCAATTTCAGAAAAATTTATATACTTCGTAATAAATAATGATTCATCATAGCCGCTCTTGCGGATTCGCTTTTCGGCTTTTGAGAGTTCTATTGAGTCAACGTCAATTCCGATGAGTGCGCCGCCAGGCATAATGCGCGGCAGTATTTCCATGCTGTGCCCTCCATATCCGAGGGTGCAGTCGATCCCGATCATGCCGGTTTTTAAATTGAGCGCAGTGCAAATCTCTTCAGTGCAAATAGGGCGGTGCGATCCTGCCGGGGTGTGGCCGCGCAGTTTTATTTTCTCAATATCATCCTGATATTTTTCAGGATTCAGTTCCTTATATTTTTCATTGAATTTTTTAGGATGGGTCCCGGAATATCGAACGCGCCGCTTAAATTGTTTTGGTTCATCTGTCATAGAAATCCTTCGTCCGGTACAGTGTAACAAATAATTAAATACTTTTTTTATAACTGCAAAAAGAGAGAATTAATTGCCATTAATTTAGAAAGTTTATCAGTAATATAATATTACAAATTATCTAAAGGGGATATCAAGATATATTTTTTGTGTGCTTTCTTTCAGTAACTTAACGAAAAAATAGTCTGAAATTAAATTGACTTTTCAGAAATTTCATAATGATATTACAGTAAATAAATATAGCCGGAGATGAAATAGATAGTGGGAAATTTTACTGCTATAATACCTGCAGCAGGACTCTCTTCACGGATGAAATTGTTCAAGCCGCTGCTCCCGTTCGGATCATCTTTAGTAATAGAAAAGACAGTAAATACATTCAAACAGGCCGGCATTACAGACATCAGAGTTGTTGTCGGGTATAAACGAAATCTTCTTCAGCGGTTCCTGAACGGGCTTTCGGTAAAAAGTATAGTCAATTATAATTATATGGAAGGTATGCATTCATCAATAATAGCCGGAGTCGCGACCCTTGACAATGCAACAGAAGCTTTTTTTGTTCTGCCGGGCGATTGCCCTTTCATACAGCCTGGTACAATCATTGAAATGCAGAATGTATATGTAAGAAATTTTACTAATATAGTTTATCCGACATATCACGGACAGCGCGGCCATCCTGTGCTAATTTCATCCGGGCTTATTTCAAAAATATTGACAGAAGATATTTCCAAAGGCCTCCGGTCTTTACTTGAACAGCAGGAAAAATTTATCGAGATGCCGGTTGATGATCCCGGAGTTACCTATGACATGGATTCGATCAGTGACTACCTCAGCTTTCCCGGGAATAACGCAGATCCATTCCCGTCTGAAGAGGAATGTATGGCATTACTTAAAAAAACAAATGTTCAGGAAAAGGTTGTGGCTCATTCAAAAGAGGTTTCGCGCATCGGGATTATTTTAGCTGAATATCTGAACAGCACAGGGCTCAGGATCAATACCGGACTTGTAATGGCTGCTGGCTTTCTGCATGATATTATGAAAGGCCAGCATGATCACGCGCATAAAGGCGCTGACATATTATCCGGGATCGGATATAAGAGGATTGCCGACATTATAGCGCAGCATGTGGATATCAGCAATAATGCTCTCGAAGAAATAAACGAAGCTGCAATATTATATCTTGCAGATAAAATAATGAAAGAGGATAAGCCGGTTCTGCTGGAAGAACGCCTTGCTGATTCCATGTCTAAGCATGCACATGACGGATCGGCAATAAATAATATAAAGAAACGTTTTAATAACGCCTTTTTAATTAAAAGCAGGATTGAGAAAATTATTGGATTGAAAATAGAAGATATTCTTAAGGATTAATCCCCTAGTATGAAGGAAAGAACAATATATCTCATCAGACACGCTGAGCCTGCTTCCGACGGACAGAGGCGTTACCTGGGGCAAACCGATCCTGAACTTAGCGAAAAAGGACAAGTTCAGGCAAATGCTCTTGCAGAGAAGCTGGGAGTGAATGCAATCTCTTCTATCTATAGCAGCGATCTCATCCGGGCTATGACTACAGCAAAAAAAATTGCCGGAAAATTCAACCTGCCTGTAAACCAGGATAAACGCCTGCGTGAAATACATATGGGGAACTGGGAAAATATTTCTTTTGAAGAAGTGCAGCTCAGGTTTCCTGAGGAGTACGAAAGGCGTGGAAATGACATAGTAAATTACCGGACAAAAGGCGGCGAAAGCTTTGCTGACGTAAGGGGCAGGGCGGTTACTGCCTTTTATGAAATAATAACCGGAACCGCAGGAAACATCGTGATAGCTTCCCATTCCGGAGCTATTCGTACCATTCTTTGCACAATAATGTCAGTCCCGCTTGAGACCCTGTTCAGCATTAAGATTATGATTGATTATGCATCTGTTCAGACGATTATAAAAAATGAGGATGAGCTTATTATCGATGGTAAAGCTTATCCTGTTGCCAATCTTGAGAAGCAGATTTCCGGTTTAAAAAATATATAATATAATATTATTTAAGTTTTGCAGAATTATCAGCTTTGTCTGAACCTTCTTTTGCCTGTTGCAGGTATATAGTCTGCATTGCATGTTTCCGACTCGACTGCTATTTCCAGCTTACCCAGGCTTTTTGCCTGCCGTACTCCCGGTATTTTATCTAAAGCATTATGAATTTCATGATCTGAAGGTTTTATCCTAAGCGTTGTAATTTTAAGCTTTAAAATAACGGATTCTTTTTTGCGTACAGCCGATGCATTATAATCAATAACTCCATCCAGAGGCAAAAGCCTTTCATCCAGATCGGCGATACTTAGGTAATAATCGTTGTCGATTAATACCGGACTGTTGCTGCGTGCTTTAATATTTTCGAGTCTGTGCAGAATAGTGCCGCACTGGCATCTGCCAGGAATAAATCGTGAGAGATCTCCGGTGCGGTACCGGATCAACGGCATACCGTGTCTTGTCAGTGTAGTGAAAACAATCTCACCGTAACTGCCTTCGGGCAAAGGCTCGCCTGTTTGCGGATCAACAATCTCAAAGAACAAATCTGCTTCACGCAGGTGATATCCGATGTGGGCGCAGCATTCAACTCCTCCGCCCAGACCCATCTCAGTCATCCCGTAGTGATCAAATGTTTCACATTTAAAAATATTTTGCAGTATTTCTGCAATCGCTTGTGATAGATAATCAGTGCTAAGCAGGATCTTCTTTAATTTGATCGGCGGTTTATTAACACCGGATTTGTAAAACCTTGCCAGAGCAAGCATCTGTATTGGTATTCCAACAGCTACATTGGCTACGGTATCCGCAAATTTCTGAATAGTTTCCGGAATGTTCTTAACGATTCCATGCCTGATTGGGACTGCGCCGAGCAGTTCGAGGGCAATTGCCAATAAATCGCCTACGCTTCCTGGACGTTCACATGGGAGCAGTATAAGAACCCGGTCGCCTGCTTCCGTTAATGTAGACATTCCGGTTTTAAAAAAATCGATTGTCAGTTCCTGATCTTCGCTTGTGAAATACAACCGCTTGGGATTGCCTGTAGTACCGGATGTATCGAGCGTTACCACGCGGTTTATCTCGCCCTGGGATACACAGAGCATTTGAAGCGCATTGGCCTGAATATCTTCCTGAGTAGTGAATGGCAGTCGGGTTAGATCATTCAAACTAGATAGTTTTTTTTCTGCGAAGCCCTGGAGACGATCATGATAGAACCTGCTGTTTCGGCTTGCCTGGCCAATTGTCTCCTGAATTTTTTTCAGCTGATAATCTGAGATGGATTCTCTCGACAGGTTATCTTCCGGAGAAGCTATCTTCTTTTTTATCCATGCATCCAGAGGAGTAATGGGAACTGAAGGATGAGTCATGCTTTTGCCTTTTGGTTCCTGTATAGAGCCTTTCCGTTTTTAGCTGTAAGGTTATAAGCGCAAAAAGGTATGAGCCTGCCATCAGGGTGAAATACGAGTACATTACATTCTTTTAATCGTTCCAGTTCTAATGTCCATGCATCCTGAAATGCCATACCGGATATAACCAAAGAATAAGAACTAACCCTGTCAATAAACACGTCAAGACTATCGGTGTTTATTCCGGCGTCAGCATTTTGCAGTTTATTATCTATAAAATTTAAATTTGATTTTTGAGTGTTATAAGATTTTGGAGCAGACCATTGTTTGGCTACAAACAGCCGTGTTTTTTCCAAGCCTTCGGATATTTCTGGCTTTGTACAGCATTTTGTGTTTGAATATGATGTCAGCGGTTTTAAGCTGCAGTCTGGCATTAAAACAAAGTTGCCGTGAAATGAACAATAAGCGTTTTCAGCTTTTGCAGGCAGGAGATTTTCCTTCTTTATAAGACCGGCAGTCTGCTTCTCAATTTCACGCAGAAGCTCAGGTATTGTAGCCCTCTCGACAGGCGGTTCAAACGGATAGCGCCCGAAATAGCTTATCGGCTGAAAATGAACACCGCGTACATCAGGTATACGTTTTACTGCATAACGGATAATGTCGCCAATATTATTCAAGTTTATACCTCTCGCTACAGTCGGGACCAGCACTACGCCTATCCCATATGTCGCACAATTATCAATAGCTGCTTTCTTTATATCCAGCAGCGGTGCACCACGCAGTGCTTCATAGATATTGTCAGTCATTCCGTCAAACTGCAGGAAAACATTGTTTAATCCTGCATCTCTCAGTTTTTCCACATAATGCGGTTCTTTTGCTAAGCGAAGACCGTTTGTATTTAATTGTATATAATCGAAACCGAGTTTATGGCCGAGTTGAATTATTTCAGGCAGATCATCACGTACAGTTGGTTCTCCGCCGGATAGTTGAATGTTATAATTGCCGCCGCTGTCCAGCAGTCTGCGGTACCAGCTTTCTATAACTGTCTGATCGGGATCTGCGGCAGAATCAGAAACTGTACTGGCGAAACAGACCGGACAATGAAGATTGCAGCGCTGTGTAATTTCCAGCAAGACGCAGCATGTTTCCTGGCGATGCTCCGGGCATAATCCGCAATCGAAAGGGCATCCTGAATCAACCCTTGTGGAGAAAACGCCGGGGCTTGATGGAACTCTTGGAGCAGTCCAGTTTCTATATCCGGGTTCGCCTTGCCAGATTAATACGCGGAATATGCCGTGATCCGGGCATTCCTTGACAAGGTATATCCTGTCGCCGTCGATTTCTTTGTGAGCCGGAATGCGCTTAAGACAGTCAGGGCAGACGCTTTCAGTGGCAATATTTTGCATGTAAATTATTCCTTGCTTGTTTGCTGTTGAGCAGTCAAAATCAACAATACTTTATTGCAGAATCTTTAACAGATATTTTTGGTACTTCAATGCTTCTTTCCCTGGCGGCGCGGACTTTGATTAATTCAGCGACTATACTTATTGCAATCTCTTCAGGTGTTTCGGCCATAATATCCAGTCCTATTGGCGAAAAAACACGAGCAAAATCATTGTCAGTAAAGCCTTGTTCTTCACTCAATTCACGATAGACAGCAGCCCGCTTGGTTCTGCTTCCTATCATCCCGATATAGGCTGCCGGTTTTGGCAGCATCTGTCCCAGAATGATTTTATCATGAAGATGACCTCTTGTGACAATTACAATGTAGCTGTCGCTGTCGATCTGCAGATCCGGCAGCTTTTCGAATGAGGACAACACCATAACATCAGCAGTTGGGAATCTTTCCTCGTTGGCGTAATCGGCGCGGTCATCCATGACCACGGTTTTAAATCCGACTGACTCAGCTATCAGAGCTGTTTTCTGCGATACATGACCTGCTCCGAAAAGATAAAGAGTGCCTGAATGACGGATAGGCTCTACCAGCACCCGCTGGTCGTTAAGTACTTCAGAATGGATGGATATTTTTGCCGGGCCTAAGATTAGTTTGTTAAGGAATTCAGGATCGCATTCAAATTTTCCAACTAATGTTTTATCCTGCTTGATCAGACATTGCTGGCGCATTCCATGGTTTTTGGAAGTATTGCCAAGCCCGGTAATCAGCCATGCCTTTTCCCTGTTTTCCAGAGCATTTATAATATTTCTGTATATTGCAAGGTTATCCGGATTTGCAGCATTAAGATAATCGATAAAAAATTCACCGGTTCCGCCGCAGACCATATGCATTACGCCTGCGCTGTTCCCGTTTAAATTAAATTTTCTGGTCAGGGGGATTTTTGAGTCAAAGACCTGCCTGGCCAGGAGGCGCGCTTCTGCTTCGAGTTCGCCGCCGCCTACTGTGCCGGAAATTGATCCGTCTTTTCTTATAATCATCTTGGCACCTGCAGTGCGCGGAGCTGAACCGGCTTTATCGAAAATTGTTGCTGTTACAAAGCTTTCACCTGCAGACAGCAGATCAACCATTTCACTGAAAAGACGTTTCATGCTCCTGCCCCCTTCCCGGACATGTCAAAGCCGTTAATTCTTAATATTTCCTTTACCTGTTGATAAGTTTGTAAAATAATTTGAGGACAGCGTTCTTTCTTTTTAGTAAGATCGCCGCCGTATATGATACTGCAATCAATTCCGCCGTATATTGGCGAATATTTTGCTACAAACCATTCGACAAGGTCTAGTATCATTTTTCTGAGCCGCTCGTCTTCAACCTCTTCGGCTGTACCTCTGCTCGCATAAAGAGAGAGCAGACAAGCTCCTCCTGTGAGTGAGCCGCAATTCTTTCCGCAGAATCCTATGCCACCGGCAAGACCTGCCATAGAGCGTATAAGATCCGGATTGGTTTTCCCCTGAGCTTTTAGACCCATCATTAATAAAATCTGACTGCAGTAAAAGCCCTGTTGCGATAGTTCCATCATTTGGAAAATTTCATCATTCATGACAGACCCCCATTGAATTTTTTTCAGCAATCAGCCAATAATATCCAATCCTGGCTTTTATAATTGTATCCCATATAAACAGCCGGTTTTCTTCAGTACATGATATTAAGTTCCAGTACGGTTTTATTGAGCCGCAGTCCATTATCAAGCGTGCAGTAAAATCTTTTAATAAAACCGACTGATCTTCCATCTTTAGTATGATAAAACCATTATCCCTAAGTTTTTGCTTCAGTTCATTAAAAGTCAGTGCGCCTGAAATACATCCGGAGCATTTAATCCTGCGAAGTGCTGCAGCGCCTTCCTGATTGCGGATATAGACATCGGATATGCAAAGTTTTCCTTTTGGTATAAGTATCCTGTTTATTTCTGCGAGTGTCCTGTCTGAATATTGCATCACCGATAAACTGCATTCAGATATTACTCCGTCAGCCGTTTCTGCAGCAAAAGGTAATAGTTCGCTTTCTGCCTGAATCAGGTTCAGGTTCTGCAATCGTTCTTTCCCCTGACCAAGAAGAACAGCCGAAAGGTCGATTCCTGCCGTTTGTAATCTATACTGGTCCCGAAGGTATTCAACCGTCATTCCATTACCGCACCCGATGTCTATCACTATCGATCCTTCATTAAAAGCACAGGCATCTGCAAAACGCTTTGTCAATGAAAGCCCGCCTATACGAAACAGACCGTCAGTCATTTTTGCAGGAAAACCGCTTTCGTAAATTTCAGTGCAATATAAAGAATTAATATTATTCATTTATTTATCTTCCAGCATCTTTTCAACCTGCTGCATTTTGCCTGTTGCAAGGCTTTCCGGTATAAAAACAAGGCCGCATTGAGAACATTTGTAAAGCTCAACCGGAAAACTGTTCTCCAGATATTCCAGTGTTACGTTGCCAGGCGTAAGGTTTATACCGCATTTTGAACAAAGTATATTTACTTGCATTGTTGTCTCTTCGCTCATATATTTCTCTGCTGTTATTTAATCTGCAATCTGTGACAGTAACTATTATGGATAAGGAATTCACTGCCGTGCGGGGAATATTCCACCCAGTACGTAACATTAGCCGGTTTATAATATGCAATATAATGGCCATTATCGCCATTCTGTAATTTGCTGCCTGTGCTTTCCGCATAAGCAATAACCTGTATGATATCGGTATCAAGTATCATCCTGTCCTCGATGATTTGTCTTACGTTTTCCGGAATAATCAATTTTACTTCAGCCTGATGTTCCTCCATAGTTTCGCCCCAAATCTCCTTCAATAATGATCTCTTTAGTCTTGCTCTGTTTTCCTGACGCTGCGAGTATCCCGGTCCTTTTTTATCTGCTAAATGCTGTTTGTCATTTCCATAGATCAGATCCAGCAGATGGTAGGCGCGTTTACCCAGAGATGCGAAGTTGTCCCTGCACATAGCGCAATAAGTCAGATAATCAGCCGGGCTTTCTTTGATTCGCCTATCTATCTCTTTATGTGCTACTTCCCTGTTGGCAAAAATCATCAGGCCGCCGTAACCGCAGCATATAGTTTTTTCGCGCGTGCGGGGAAGCTCTTCAATTTTGTGGCCAAGCCTTGTCAGAATATTCCGGATGCTGTTATGCAACTCTGTTTCATATCTTGTTGCGCAGCTGTCATGAACAGCAAGTGTCTGTTGAGGTATACCGGAACCGGCATTATCCGGCAAACCGGTCCGCTCAAGCAATGTCCATATCATTTCAGTTTTAGCCTCAGACATATAGCGGTTAAAAACGCGGAAGCAGCTCGGACAGGCTGTAATTATTTTAGGGCTGCCTAAATCCCGCCAGTTTTGCGTGATGGTCTGCATTGTTGTCTCAGTTAACTCTTCCTGACCTGCCCAGTCAGCAGGCGCTCCGCAGCATCCCAGCATAAGGCCTACACCGCCGTCTGTTTTTTTACAGAGAAATTCATATATCAGTTTTACGTATTGCGGTGCAGAGGCTGCCAGCTGGCATCCCGGGAAGAACACAATATTGCTGACTTTATGTTCAGGCTGATGCCTGCTCAGCATGAACTGATCGCTGTTGCTGAAGCGCATATCGCGCAGGGCGAACTCATGTACGGAGGGCGGCATCTTTCCATTTTTTACCATAGTCTGCCGTGCTTCAATACATACTTCCGCCATATCTAATTCATTTGGACAAAGCTCTCCGCACAGGCCGCATAAACTGCATGAGTTTATCATTTGATTTGAATGACGCATTCCCATTACAATCGACAGGTTGTTGTATATTTCGCGCACATACCGTTTGGGATAAGAACCATAATGCGCCAGATATTCACATTTTTTTACGCACTCAAGGCATTCGCAGAGCAGGCATCGTCCGGCTTCTTTACATGCCTCGTCTTCCGTGTAGCCTTTTGCCGGATCGGAAACAGGTGTAGCGGGCTGTACAGGAATTCCATTTGTATTTGTGTAAAGAGAAGTTGTGAACGGTCCTTCTTTTTCTCTGCTGGCGGATATTGATACACTCTGACACAAGCGGTCAATCGATATAGCAGCAATCCTGCCGTCTGAGATTGAAGCGATCGGTGAACGGTGTTCTGCTCCCATACGAAAACTTCCGCCTGCAAACACCTTCGGATGACTTGTAGCCAATGTCAAAGGATCGATGGCTATATTTCCGTTAGCATCGAAGATTAATCCAAAATCCTTCGGGTCTGCATCCCTGCAACCGACTCCAAGATAAACAGCATTATATTCTGCACAGAGTCGATCAAGTGAGAATGCTGCACCGGAGCGATTGCTGATTGTAGCATTAAATTTAAACTCAACCGGCAGATCGCTAAAGACAGCGAAATCTTTTTCTATTAAATCCTTTGGCAGTTTGCTTTGAGGAATATCCAGAATACTGCCACCCGGACGGTTATTCGCTTCAAAGACAGTTGTTTTATAGCCTTTCCGTGCGAGATCAAAAGCAGCAGTTAAACCGCTTAGTCCGGCTCCTATAATTGCAATTTTTTTATCTTTAAGCTGCGGTATCACGCCCGGAGATGCGGGTTTGTTGTTATTATCTGTGCAAAATCTTTCCAAAGCATGAATAGAAACAGGCTCATCGATTTCTATCCGTTTGCATACCTGCTGGCAGGGATGATCGCAGATGCGGCTGATAATCCCGGGGAATGGCACCTTTTTATTAAATAAAACAAATCCGGCAGAATAATCGTTCTTCCTTAGGGCGGCTATCATGCCCCTTACATCTACATGCACCGGGCACCCTGCTGTGCAACCAGGCGGATTCTCCTGTATGCACATGGCTTCCCTTTCATGTAATATTTTTTGTTCCATATCTTTAGACAATTATTTTTAAACATCAGGATTTCATTAAAGCAACCTGTAATTAACAGAAAGCCGGCTAAATTGCCGGCTCTCAAGTACATTCCATGTAAATTATTTATCCATGGCTGTAACTATTTTTTTTTGCCCAGAGCGCTTTTTATCTTTTCAGGCAATGCCGGCACTGCATATATCCTTGCTCCGCATGCATTATAAATAGCATTAAGAATAGCAGGATGCGGGGCAGTCAGCGGTGCTTCTCCTACGCCTGCAGCGCCGTGAGGGCCAAGAGGCCGCGGAGTTACATTATAAATAATCTCAATATCATCCGGTATATCCTGAATAAACGGCAGGCCGCATGCTACCAGATTAGTATGTTTTTTCAGATCTTCGAAATCTTCAGTCAGCGCAAGGCCGATACCCTGTGCAAGACCACCGTAAATCTGTCCGTCTGTAACAGACCGATTGGTGATCGTGCCTATATCGGCGATTGTGGTAAATTTTACGACCTTTGCCTTTCCGGTATTAATGTCTACTTCTACTTCAGGCATAAATAGTTCATACATATATATAGGGAATGGATTGCCCTTGCCTGTAACAGGGTCGCATGCAGAACAGTCGGATGCAGTCCATGCTCCATCATAGTGCAATGGAATTTTTTCAGCAACCATTTCATCGAATGTACGGTATTTGCCGTCTTTTTTCTTCATGGCATTCATAAGCATTTCGCAGGCTACCCTGATTGAATTTCCGGTAAAAGTGTTATTGCGGCTTCCGCCCGAAGGACCGCTGTTTGGGGTCAGGGCAGTATCATTCATGAGAAGTTTTATCTGTTCGGGTTTGATGCCCATAGGACGGAGAGTTTCATGAGCATGAGCTAATGCTCCCATATCCGCTCCCTGGCCGTGATCTTCCCATGAGGTCGCGACTGTTACGCCGTCTTTTGTAAGCTCAACCCATGCCTGTGAACTGTCCGGGCCGTCAAGACCGCATCCGTAAATTCCGAGTGAAAAACCGACCCCACGTTTCCTGTCAGCTGTGGAAAGTTCCTTGCACCGTTTCTTGGCTTGTTCCCATAGCGGGCGCATCTTTTTAAACATTTCCTCCAGACAGAATACATCAGGTGTCTGCTGTGTCGGAGTTGTTGCGCCCTGCCTGTAAATATTCTTAAACCTGAATTCAAACGGATCCATGCCGAGTTTTTCAGCCAGTTCATCCATTGCAATCTCGGACGCCAGGAAGGATTGCGGCGAGCCATAAGCCCTGAACGCAGATCCCCACGCGTGGTTTGTGCATACAGTACGGCCTTTTCCGCGTATGTTTGCAATATCGTAACCTGCGCCTATATATTGAGCCTGTCTGACAGTGAGTAAGTCCCCGAACTCCGAGTACGGGCCGTGATCTATAAACCAGTCGCTTTCCATGGCAATCAATTTGCCGCTCTTGTCTGCAGCCATTTTGCATTTGACGAATCCCGGCGAACGTTTCCCGGTATAAGTGATCTGCTGGTACATGTCAAAAGCAAGCGAAACCGGTTTGCCTGTGGCCATGCATGCAACGCCAAGCAGGGCTTCTATTGTAGGGCTGAACTTATAACCGAATGTTCCGCCTGCGGGATTCTGCACAATGCGGAGTTTCTCGGGTTCAATGCCGAGGCCGGGGCAAATCATGCCATGATGCAGATGTATCCCTATGCTTTTTGAATGGATTGTAAGCCGGCCTTCGTCATCAAAATATGCGTTTCCGCAATCCGGCTCAAGAACGAGATGCGGCTGCCTGCTGCAGTATGTATTGACTTCAACAGTAACAACATCAGGGTTGCTCATGATCGGGTTGGTTTCCCCGCCCTTAACAACGCCCTGTTCATAATAAATGTTTGGGGTTCCGGGATGTATTTCGATCGCATCATCAGCCATTGCTGCTGGGGCGCTCATATAAGCCGGGAGAATTTCCAGGGCTACCTTTACTTTTTTTGCAGCAGCCTTCGCATGCTCAACCGTATCTGCACAGACTATAGCTATCGCATCGCCAAACTGAAAAACTTTTGTATCGCACAGAATCGGCCGGTCCCATCCGTCGCCTTTGTTTGTGGGGAAGGTGATGAGGCCGGTTATACGGTTCTTTCCTTTTACATCCTTGTGCGTTACTACTTTGTAAACTCCCGGCATCTTCTCGGCTTCTGATATATCTATATTTTTAATATTTGCGTGGGAAACTTCAGCCTGTACCAGTGCCAGTCTTAGCGTATCATGAGGCATTTGCAGCGCTACATCCGCGCCGTAATCCCATGTGCCTGTAACCTTTTGCAAAGCAGAAGGACGGGGATAAGTTGTCCCATATATTTTATTGTCCTTTGGTTTAAATATTAAGTCTTCTTTTTTCATTTCGCCGCGCATTACTTTTGCGGCATCCATTACAGCATCTACTATCGGTTTATATCCTGTGCAGCGGCATGCATTGCGGTGCTTCTGGAACCAGTCGCGGACATCCTCTCTTGCAGGTTTTTTATTTTTATCCAGCAGGCACTTGCTGGACATAATAAAGCCGGTTGTGCAGAAACCGCACTGTGCCGCCCCGTGAGCCATCCATGCAGCCTGAATCGGATGAAGATTGTCCGGAGTGCCAATTCCTTCAATTGTGAATATTTTGGCATAGTTTTCAACTTTTTTCATTTTAACAATACATGACCGCACTAATTCACCATCCATTATAATTGAACAGGACCCGCATTGTCCCTGGTCACAGCTGACTTTACATCCGGTCAGCAGGAGTTGTTCCCTAAGAACGCTTGCAAGACTCGCTTCAGGATCAACAATCATAGTCCTGGGCAGTCCGTTAATGTTTAAGATTTTCTTTTGCATTTTGAAATCCCCCCTTTTTATTTTTATTCAAATAATGGTGAATCTCTGGATGGTATTTTTCTAGCGAAGGTCCCGAAAACGAAGTTTAATAAAATACCGGGAAAATAATTTTTTAATAATAATTATAATATATTTATACAGGACTCTTCATATTAAATCAAGTATAAAACAGGAATTAAATCTAACCGGTAATTAAAAAAAATAGTTGATTTTTAAAATTTTAACAATAAATTCAAAATAATGCGAGATCACATGTTTTTCTTTTCTATATTATATTTATAATTTTGCATTTAGCGGATTGAAATAAACATATTTTAAATATTAAACTCTATGGACAGCTCTGTAATGAAATACAAATAAAAAAAGGCGGCCAAGAGTATGTTAACATCAGAATATGCCAATAAGTCAGCCGATATAAAGGTCATGAATAACTTTGACCGGCATATCGAATTATCAGACGGTCTTGAGACTGATTATGTAAGACTGTTATACTATGAGTTTGATCATTATTATAAAGACTTTTATAAATCCTACGAATACTACAGGCTGTGCACAATACTGAACGGCAGCAAACATATAGAAGTAAACAACAAGGAAAACTTTATTTATAATAAAGACGAGTATGTAGTACTCCCGCCTCAGTCTGCGGTATCAATGGAAATTTCAGATCCCACCAGATGCCTTGTATTTGAAATCAGTGACATACTTCTTGACAGGATACGCAATAAGACAAACATGAAGGAGGAATTCGAATGCGATCCGCTGGGAAGAGATGTTCATCCGCTTTTTAAAGGCAACTCCGAACTGATTAAATCCGATGTTGAGAAAATTACATCTGCTGCAGTAAAAAAAACCGGGGACAGGGAATTCCTTATTGACCTTTATGCCCAGGAAATGATTTATAAACTTTTAAGCCGGATGAGCAGCAGCCTTGTAATTGAGAAAAAGATCAACAGCCCCATTTATAAAGCTATTGACCTGATGAAGAACGGAAGTATGCGGGAACTGGATTTGTCGGGAATTGCTCATTCGATTAATATGTCGCCGGCTCTCTTCTCAATGAAATTTAAAAGGATCACAGGGACTACGCCTCACGATTATTATACTAACATCAAACTCAATGAAGCAAAAAAATTGCTTAGAAACAAGTCGGTAACCGAAACAGCATTTGATCTTGGATATGATAATATCTCCAACTTTATAAGGCTTTTTGCAGATAAATTCGGCATAACCCCCAAGCAATACCAGAAGCAGTTCTTTAATGAGTCAGATTAACTTTTAATCAATTTAAGGTTTTTTTGATTTTTTTATAGAACGTAGTAAACGGCCTCACAATTTTTTTACGCGGATAAATAGAAAAAGCTGCCATTTCTCATTCTCCTTTGAGCAAAAAATCCATGCTACATTTTTGCTACATTTTGGAATTTTGAGAAACGCCAGCTTTCCGGTAGTTTCCTGAAACCCTGTATTTTATAAGGGTTTTCTTCGGGGTGTGCGAGACTTGAACTCGTGACCTCCTGCGTGACAGGCAGGCGCTCTAACCAAACTGAGCTAACACCCCATATTTTTGTGTTTGATATACTAATTTTTCGCAGATTTGTGTCAACTAAAAAACATGTATTTTTATTTTTAAAAAAATAGGACAATAATTTGTTGCAATTGGCAAATACAAAGCTTATTTTAAAAACAGAATATTATTACAATAAAAAATTTTTATTAATTCTATCAAGTTTGTAAAGCATTAACTGTTTTTGAGATATGTTGCAATAAATTTTCCAGTAATATGCTGTCAGAGAAATAAAATGTCAAAGAAAATTGCCCAGGAAATTTTTGAGGAAATAAGGAAGAAGAATGAAAAGAGTGCAAGCGATTCCATTCCTCATTCTGATAACTTTTTGCGTTATTTAAATATCAGCATTGGCATTGAACCTGATTTTGCAAAAAGGCTGGTCAAAGCGTTAATCAATTCACATAAAATATTCGCAATTGAGATAGCCGCTGAAGATAAGAAGAACGATATACCTCGTATTGAAGGTTATGTAGAGTGCGATCTTAAAACGATAAAACGCCTTAAAATATTTTTTCAGGATGATCTAATAAGGCAGTATGAATCCGAGCATTACAACAGGCTCAGCTATCATCAATTAATCAAAGAGATTATGCCAATAATAAACACATTAAACAATACTCCTATGGGCCATGCTGCAAATAAAGCTATAATGATGGGCGAACTGGAAAGATTGATGGAGAAAAATTTTGAGGAATATACCGAGAAATGGAAAGAATCGAACCTGGATATTGAGATCAACAAAGCTGTTGCAGGTAATGTAAGTGACAAACCGAAAAAAGAAAGAAAACAGGATGACAATGAAGATATTGCAGAAAACGAATCAGCTGGGGTTAAAAAAGCGGCAGGCATAAAAAATTATGCCGATGTCGTTTCAAAGAGCAAGAATTATCCCCTGGACAGAATATTGAAAATATACGGAATTGATTTCTTTTTAAGGGCTCAAATACGCCGTCATCAATTTTCTTATTTAACTAAATTAGTTGAAAGCGGAAAGCTGTTAAAAAGTTCCGATCTTTTTTTATTAAAAGATTTACTTTTTGAAGTAAAGAAAGATATAAATTCTGATCCTCAGCTTGCGGAGTTTCGCGAAGATGTTCACGGTCTTGAAAGGTCGATAACTCACAGGCTTTATTTCGGGCATAATTATGAGGCGCAATAGTGTGTATTGAGACAGTGAAATAGATATAGCCGTAATAAAAAAATCCCGCGGAAGAGCCGCGGGATTTTTGCATTTCATCTGTGAACCGTATTATTCTGCCGGTGTGTTGCAGAAAACAGTGGCATTGGTTTTTAATACTGAGTCCTCGTCGTTAAGAAGAGCTTCTATTCTTCCGAAATATTTCGGGAACTCAGATCTAAGGTAGAACTGACCTGAAAGAACGCGTCCGTTATAGTAGGCAGCTTCCTGATTGTCTTTGAGAAATGCCTGAAGATCTGCGCCTTTTTTATCGCCTGCAAGCTGTTTAAACTTCGGTGTTGCCTTAACAAGTCCCCATAGTGTAAACCATGCATAAGTAAGCATTGTGAATGCTTCCTGGAGCGGTGTAGCGTTTGCAAGAATTTGCGGGATATTGCCGCCGGCCATTGCCTTTTTCATATTGTCTACTACCTGGTCCATTTCCGCAACGCCGCGTTCGACAATTGCCGCATATTTGTCGTCAATAACGCCTTTAGCTGCTGCTATAACCTCTTTTATGCGCTTCTTGTAAACACCATAGCTGTACTGCTCTTTATCCATAAGGAGCTTTCTCATGGTCAGATCCATGGATTGAATCCCGTTAGTACCCTCGTACAGCGAAAGTATTTTAGAGTCCCTTGAGTACTGCGCTACCGGGTATTCCTCAACAAATCCGTACCCGCCATAAACCTGAATAGCCATACCAGTGACATCCCAGGACGTGTCAGTGTTTCCGGCTTTGTTGATAGGGATAAGGAATTCCAGCAATGCATTAGCTTCTTTCTTCGCTTCTCCATCCATTACGTGCATCAGGTCTGTCTGAAGCGCGCAGAAATAATGAAGGCTTCTCATAGCTTCCACTCTGGATTTCATGGAGAGAAGCATGCGTTTTACGTCCGGGTGATTTACGATCGGAACGCCCTTTGCGTCCGGGCTCTTCTGTGTAATATCTGCGCCCTGTACTCTGTTCTTTGCGTAGGTTGCAGCGTGCATATAGGCAGCGCTGGAAACAGATACGCCCTGGCCGCCGACATAGTGGCGCACCAGGTTCATCATCTGGAACATGATTGCCATGCCTTTCTGGCGGCCGCCCATGAGATAACCTTTGCATTTACCTTCGTCGCCAAAGCTCATGCTGCATGTGGCAGATGCCCTGATTCCCATCTTGTGTTCTATACCGCTGCAGACTACATCATTTCTGTCTTTTATACTGCCGTCGGGATTATAGTTCATTTTCGGAACAAAGAATATCGATATGCCCTTTGTTCCTGCGGAGTCTCCCTCAACGCGTGCAAGCACCGCGTGTGCGATGTTCTTGTAGTAGTTATTGTCGCCTGCTGTAATAAATATTTTATTGCCGCTTATTTTATATTCCGTATCGTTGATGGGGACGGCTTTGGTTTTAAGTGCGCCCACATCGCATCCGGCGTCGGGTTCTGTAAGGCACATTGTGCCGCCCCATTCGCCGCTTAGTATCTTCGATATGATCATTTCTTTATCCGGCCCGTTATAGAAATGCTGAATAAGGGCAAGGGTCCCGAGAGAAAGAATAGTATACATTGTGAAAGCCACGCTGGCACAGGTAAAGAAATCCGTTGTAGCGGCAAAAATCGAATGCGGCATTCCCATGCCGCCGAGTTCCTGGTCAGTTGATATTCCCAGAAAACCCGCCTCATAATAGGCCTTGAAACCAGGGAAGTACTCTTCGGGAATAATGACTTCCTTGGTGTCAGTTTTATACTGTGCGTGTGTTTTATCTGCGGTGGAGTTTGCAGGATATACCTGTTCAACCGCGATCGTTTCAGCTAAATCGAGTACGCTGTCAAAAGTATCTCTGTCGAAGTCTGCGAATTTCTGGTGTTTCGTCAAAGAGTCGATTTCAAGCATTTCGAAAAGTATGAACCGAACGTCCCTTGAATCAATAATAGGATTAACAGCCATGAAAAAAACCTCCTGATTGGAAAAATAGTGATTGCCGCTTTAAAAGCGGCTATATTATAGTGTCTGTTCAGACATATAGCGGCTCTGTTGGTTAAATAATTGACGTCATGTGTGACTTTTTAATTAAAACGAAATATTTATTGATTTCCCTGGCGTGAAACTTTTGTGTTTATTGCTTTAAGGTTAGCGGCAGCTTTGTCGGATGCTTTGAAATTCATAAATATTTTTTTAAGTAATTAAGCATTAAGGTTTTTTAAAAAGTCGCACATTGCGTTAATAATCAGAAAAATTAATGTTTTTATCCAACCCAACACCAGAGGTGTATGGGGGGTAACACCTCTGGTGTTGTTGGGGGTTTGGATTCTATTAATATTGATTATTTCTGGGCACCCATTTGTGCACGTTCAGCTTTAGAATGCTCCAAAAGATAATCTTCCAGATCTTCAAAAAACTTCTTCTGTGTCTCTTTAGATACAGGCTCAGTTGCAAGACTTATTACTACATAAAGAATTATATCAACAAAAAGGGGCACAAAAATCGGGTGGAACCCGAGAAGCGCCGGTTTATAGAAGAAAGACCCGACTATAAGCCATATCAGACCAACAACTATTCCTGTTATTGCTCCCTGTTTGTTGCCTCTTTTCCAGATTACGCCGCCAACCAGCGCAGGCGCCCACAGAGCGAAACCGGGCGATGCTATATTGCTGAGCAGAAGGCCAAGTTCTGCCGGCCGTGCGATGGCAAGCAAAAAGCTCAGAATAGCAGCAACAACCATTCCGACCCTTGAATACAGCTTCAGTTTGCGGTCGTCCGATCCTGTTATAGCATACAGAATATCTCTTGAAACCAATACACCTGAAACCATCAGCTGTGTAGCTACAGTCGAAATGGCTGCAGCCAGTACTGCGAGCAGTGTGGCGCCGGCAGCCCATGCAGGGAGATATTTTGAAATGGCAATCTGAACAACAGCATCAGATGCTTTGCCTGTTAAACCGGGTACAAGTACCGGACAAATAAGATAGCCCCATATTGCTGCTATATTGCAGAAAACTAAAGCAAAAAGAAGCATCGCAACCATCATTTTACGTGTTGCAACAAGGCTCTTTGACTGCATTGTGCTTATAACTATATGCGGCCATGCGAATACCGTGCATCCCGCGAGAGCCAGGCCAATTAAAGTCTGCGTTTTCCATGCTCCGACAGGTCCCGGTACGCCCAATAGTCCGGGCTTTATTTCCTGAACCTTTGTTGCTAAATCTGTAAGGCTTGTATTGTCCGTAGCTACCATAACCCAAACAAGGAAGCCCCAGAATGTGATTGTAAATATTAAACCGAGTAAAACGTTAAGCCATGCCACACTTTTTGTTCCGCCGATGAGGCATATAAGAAGCATTATGACTGTCATATATGCTGCACCGAACCAGAAAGGCAGGTCAAGAGCCGCTTTCATACCTGCGCCGATTCCTACAGCCTGAAGTCCAAGGTATGGAAAGAGGAATAATACAAGAAGACCGCCTACAAGTACTCTGACAGTATTAGACTGGTAGCGCTCACCCAGGTATTCAACCGGCGACAGAAAACCGTATTTTTTTCCGCCAGCCCAAAGTTTGGGGCCTATCATAATGTATAAAAAGGCAAATGAAGTAAAAGAGAAGAAAAGCATAAATCCCGGACCTGTATTATATATTGTTCCAGGAAAGCCGTAAAATGTCCACGCGCTCGAAATAGCAAAATATACATAAAAAAACAGAACAAACGTCCCGATCGCCCTTCCTGCGAGAAGGTAGTCGGCTGCGGTCTTGTTAGACAACTTATACCCATAGGCGCTTATAAGAACCAGTAGAACCCCGAGTATCAGAATTATCCAAAGCATAGTATCCTCCTAGTTTTTGTGTTTTTTTTGTTTTTGTAATGATCCATCCTGCAACTTAACGATACGGCCAGTATTTACTTGTGTAAACCCAGAAAGATACGAGCCATACAATGGTCTGTAGGTTGTAAAAAACTACCACGAGCGGCATCCAACCAAACAGCAGATATGTAGTATCCTGAATAACAACAGGAAGGATAAATACATACCAGATTACGCTTAGGGCCAATATCCATAAAAGAGTTTTACCCGGCGCATGACTTGTTATTTCTCTCATAAGAAAACCTCCTTATTTAGTGTTATCCGGTAAAAATTATTTTACCCGGCTGTAGCTCCAGATTAATTGTAAATTGTTAAAATGGGTATAGATAGAGGTTAAATATTTTACAAAAAAGTTTGCTGCCATCGGATTCTGCTTAACTGCATTATCCGGAAAATCTTTTATATTTACATTGCGCATTTGGTTTTCTTTGGTTAAAATTTTACTTATATTTTTTATGCTGTGTGAATGCTGCTTTTCAGAATCATTTGCCCTGTTCAGCACATATCCTTTTTAATCTGTTGTTTTTTGCTTTTGGGCAGACTTGTACTCTTTTCATTTTATGTTTATGCAATTGAAATGTTTGATTGTTATTTGCTCTATATGATATAGTTATCGATTGATCGGTAGAATTATCGATTGATCGGTAGAACATACGGTAAAAAAAGTCAACTATATTTTTTAAATTTTCTAACATTTTTTTGGGATTAAAATTAAGTTTTCGGCGAAATGATTTTTAACACGATATAACTTATCATTAAATTACCTTAAAATCGGATATTTTACAAATTTTAACCGGTACCGGTCAAATGCTTATGCAAAATGCTCGAAACAAGATTTTGATACGTTATGACTTACGGTTTGTTTTTAGTTTTGAAATCGTATTACCCGCACTAATCCATTTCGCCTTTTTTGAAGGATTAAAAAGGCCGCTATTTCTTATTTAAATTTTGCGGATTTATGTTTTTGAATTATATATTAGTTGAAAAACTGATCTTTTAAGTTTTAATGTATACAGTTATATTTTAAATGTCAATAATAAGTTATTCAGCTTGACTGATTTTTTAGTTTTTTTTGAGATGAGTTATAGTAATATTTTTCCCCTAAAGCATATATACTATATGAGAGTGTCCGGCAGCATGAAAATTTTTTGTTTACGACACCTTGCACAAATTCGATTATTTTAATAATTGGGAAGTTAAATCACTATAAAATTAACTTAAAGCGGTAATTACAATGCCATTATATACATTAATAGCAACAAGCGCTTTCGGCCTTGAATCGGTAGTTGCAACCGAGCTTAGAGATTTGGGATACAACAATTTAAAGACAGAAGACGGGAAAGTGACCTTTTCCGGAGATAATATTGATATTGTGCGCTGCAATCTGTGGCTGCGTTGCGCGGACAGGCTGCTTATAAAAATGGCAGAGTTCAGGGCAATGGATTTCGAGGAGCTTTTTCAGGGCGCGTTTGCAGTCCGCTGGGAAAAGCTTATTCCGGAAAACGGCGTTATGCACGTTACAGGAAAATCGGTAAGGTCACAGCTGCACAGCGTGCCCGACTGCCAGGCAATAGTAAAAAAAGCGGTTATTGAAGCAATGAAGCGCAAATACAATAAAGACATTTTCAAAGAAGACGGGCCTGTTTTCAGAATTGAAGTTGCCATGCTGAAGGATGTCGCTACTTTATCAATAGATACAAGCGGAAACGGCCTTCACAAGCGAGGCTACGGGCAAACGAGGGGAGAGGCTCCTTTAAGAGAAACGCTTGCTGCTGCGCTTGTTAAGCTGAGCAAATGGGATGCCTCAAGAACTTTTGTAGATCCTATGTGCGGTTCCGGCACAATAGTTATTGAAGCAGCGCTTATAGGGAACAATATTGCGCCCGGGCTAAGGAGGACTTTCGCTTCGGAGAACTGGCCTGCCATTCCTAAGAAGATCTGGGACACTATGCGCGCGGAAGCTGAAGAGAAAATTACGGATATTCCGCTTTCCATATTCGCATCGGACATGGACAGTACGGTTTTTAAACAGGCTGTGGAGAATGCTGAAAAAGCCGGGGTTCAAAGCAGCATAACATTCCAGAAAAAGCCCATCGAAGAATTCAGTTCTAAGAAGAAATATGGCTGTATAATATGCAATCCGCCTTACGGGGAGCGTCTTGGTGACAAAGACAGTGCTGAAGAATTGTACAGAACAATGGGCAATATCTTTTTAAAACTGGACACATGGTCGTTTTTTATTCTAACTTCGCACCCTGAATTTCAACGGCACTTCGGAAAAGAATCTACCAAGAACCGGAAGCTTTATAACGGGAAAATCAAATGCTATTTTTACCAGTATTTCGGGCCTCTGCCTAATAAGCATACCAAAGAAATCAATAATCCGGCATAAATATGCCGATAAATAGAAAAAGATATATATTATAACATCATGTGTGACTATTAGAAAAAATAAATATTGTGATATTTACATTAAACAAAAAAAGTCGTATATAAAAATATTTCCCGGGAGTGCTTTATTATGACTTTAGTAGATTTTAGGACGCGCTCTTAAACCAAATTAAAATTATGACAACATTACTGGCAATATTATTAATTTTTATACTTGTGTTGGTGATCTGGGCCCTTTTCGGGAAAGGAGGAGGGTCTGTAAAAGATCAGGAAACAAAACCGGAAGCCGGGGAGACTCCGTTAAGGCGCAGAGCCGCGGATAAGGCGATTGAAGAACAGTTCCCGGACGCAGAAATCCACCCGTTCAGAAGAAAGGAAGATATTGAAGCGCTTGAAGAGATAAGCAAGGTAGACGAGGATTTCAAGCTTCCGTATTCTGCGAATGAAATAATTCCCGAAGGCTCTAAATACTGGGTGTACAACAGAATATTAATGAATTCCGAGATATATGCAAGGAAAGGGGATTTTCCTACTGCCATATCGCTTTATAAAGGCGTTTACGAGAGAATTATCGATCAGCAGGTCAACGACAAGATCAGAACCAATGTCGATTATCTGCAGGAATACCAGAAAGCCCGGATTCAGAAACAAAGCGAAGCTGCAAGAATAAAGGCAATAGAAAAAAACACAGAGAAGAAAGGAAACGAGATTAAGCTTTCCCTCGACGGTCCTATCAAGATTCCGGATAGAATAGAGATAGCATTAACACAGCCTTTGCAGGAGCCGGCTCCCAAATTCGATATTGATAAAATAGTTGATGAGATTGCCGAAAAAATAGCTGCCAAAGCATTAAAGGAAGCAAAAGCCGATCAATCCGAACTTGAGGATTTAAAAGCGAAAAGCGAAGAAGTTTCTAAACTAAAAGACGGGCTGTCGAAGCTGCAGGACAGGCTTTTCGATATGCATTACGAGGGAGAGGAAACCAAAAAGGAATTCGAGGAGCTTAAGTCCAGGCTTGAAGAAGCTGGGGAAGCGGGAGAAGCCGAAAAAGAAAAACCTGCTCTTGAAGAAGCAAAATTCCAGATGCAGGTGCCTAAGCCGAAATTAGTAGAACCGCCGGAAGAAGAACCTGAAGAATTGGAAGAAGAGAAAGCTGAAACTCCCGAAGAGCCTGAACCCATAGCGGAAGAACCGGAGAAAAAGGTTGAGGAAGTTCTTAGAAAGGTTGAAGACAAAGAAGACGACAAGGAAGAAGTCGAACTTCTGAGCCAGTTTGAAAAAGAAGAGGAGCTGTCCGCATTATCAGATGAAGATATTTTTGAGAAAATTTTACGCGATGATATTGCCAAGAAGAAAGACGAAAGTTTTGAAATAGTAGGTTATAACAAGGGCGATGAAGCTCACTCGGACGATTTAAACGACAGGGAACTGGAAGAGAAGCAAAAAGAAGAGGAACAATTTTACAGAAAATTCCTGCGTCACGGCAAAAGGGTCAGGAAAGAGCTGCCCATTTTAAAAGTAAGCTTCGATTTCTCCAAGCTCCCGGATGAGTTCGGATTATCCAAGGATCAGAATATCCTTCAATATTCTTTTTATAAGTTCAAGCCCATGCTGGAAAAGGCGAATGAGTATATCAGAAGAAGGAATGTGCGTGAAGCTATAAATTATTACAATGTAGTGAAAGATCAGAACATACCGCCGGCATTCAAGGTTATGCTGGATAAGAATATCAGCGAGCTGACGGAGTATATAGAAAAGTATCTTGCTGCGGATTAAGCGTGCCTACAACCATTGTTTTGTAATATATTGATTAACATAATCTTCTAATGGACATATCATAAATAATTTTTTTGATAACGCAATGAACGAACCTATCGGACTAGTATTTGCTACAAACATTGAATCGGAACCGTTTGTGAAGGGACTATGCCTGGAGCAGATAGAAAATAAACCTTTCGGGATTTATTCCGGGGACCGCTATTATCTTGTTAATGCAGGTATAGGCAAAGCAAACGCCGCTATGGCTGCATCGTATCTTATTTATAAATATAATACAAAAATAATTTTTAACATAGGCGCCGCAGGATCAACAACAACAGGGAAAAAGCTGGGCGATATCTTTCATATTGAAAAAGCAGTTGAATATGACAGGCCAAAAATTTTCTCCAAGGGCATCAGGATACTCGAACCTGATATGCTGGAAGGATTCAGCACAGCGACGTTAGCTACTCAGGACAAACCAGTGATCTCTCCGCAGGACAGGCTCGATATATCGATACACGCAGATCTTGTCGACATGGAAGGCGCGTCCGTTATACAGGCATGCAGGCTTTTCGGAGCCAGATGCTTTTTGTTTAAAATAGTAACCGATACTCCTCTGCACGAAGAAGCTGATATTATAAAAAATGTAAAAAATACGGCAGTAAAAATGTTCGAATTTTTTAAAGCTGCAGTGTTGAAAAATATTTAATAAAAAAATAAATTTGACTTTTTTTAAACCTGCAATTATAATATTTGATATATGAAGCTATCAATTAAGAACATACGGGATAACGCTCTGGCTTTACCGTGTATTGAGCGCACAATTCTTATTCGCGATTTGTTATTAAGCTTAGAAGAAGAGTACGATTTCAATTTAGAGCAGAAGTATGAAGCCGGAATTAAGAGAAGACTGGAATCGGTTAAAGACGGCTCCGCAGAAGCTTATTCCGCAAATACTGTATTTCAGAAGATAAAAAAGAATTGCCTGTGACCGACATTAAAATACTTTCCGATGCCCAGCTTGCTTTAATGAATGCCGTTAGATTGTACGAGGAAAAATCTAAAGGCCTTGGGATGCGTTTATTAAGCGAGATTGAATCTTCCCTGGAAATAATAAGAAGATTCCCCGAATGCTGTCCTGTCCGCAGCGACGACACACGCAGGTATTTAATAAATCGATTTCCTTATCTTATAATATATACATTCCATAAAAAAAAGATATGGTTTCTGTCTTTTAGTCAGTGCAGGAGAAAACCTGAATACTGGATAAACAGAATGAAAAACGAGTTTCAGGCTGCTTCTTCCCTCTAATAAAGATTGTTCCTTTTGTTGATAATAATTTATTATTATCCGGCATGACAGCGGAGGCTGCGCATGCCGTAAATCGGTTATTTATTATTTAAATCACCTACTCCAATAAAAGGCACAGCTCCATTGCCTGTCACCTGCGGCAGTATTCCGTTCCATTTCTCTATCGCCTTTATGTTGGCCTCTACTCTTCTAAGGTCTATCAGGTCCTTTGAAATATTCGCCCTTTGCAGACGTAATGATTCCGCCTCTGCCCTGGCTGAGGTTATCTTCTGCTCCGCCTCTATCTTAATTCTCTCAAGATCCCTTTGAGCCTTTTGCGCAAGCTGATCGGCTGTCTGCTTTGATTCTATTGCTTCCATGAATATCTTGCTGAAGCTGAAGCCCACAATGGAAAACGCGACAACAGATATATTATGCTCCTTAAGTCTCTCTGTTAACGTTGATTTCATGGCATCGCTTACAGCCGGCCTTTTTGTTATTAGCTGTTCAGCAGTATATTTTGCCGTAATTGCCTTTACTACTTCCTGCACTGCCGGATCAATAATCCGTTCTTTAAATTGCACGCCTAAAGTCTGGTAGACAATATTCGCTTTATTCGGAGCTATATGGTAGTTAATCGCAACGGTTGAGCTGACATCCTGAAGATCGGATGACGCTGCGGCTGCTTCGGTAGTCACTTTCTGCACTTTAACATCCATCGGTATAATTTCCTGCACAAGCGGTATTCTGAAATGCAGCCCTTCATCCAACACCGTCTCCTGAACAGCACCAAAATTAAGAACAACCCCTCTTTCTCCTGCCCCGACTTGAACCCAGGGCCTAAATAACAGTATCAGTATCAAAACCGCAGCTGAAATAACTACTGCCCTCATTGGGCCTTTTTTCATGATGAAATCCTTGATCATATTAAAATCTTTTTCTTCCATATTGCTGACTCCTTTTTTTTATTTACCGGATTTTGAACATCCGTTTATTTCAACTTTATTTTTTAATTGCCTGCGAAAGGATTCATGAACATATGAGCAGTAGCCGGATGTCGCAATTCGGGCAATTCGTATTGGTCTCCGTTATTAAATAATGAAATTATTCTGATTACACGTATAGAGGACATGATTCAGTCACGCGCATATTTATGACTGCAGTAAGCCCTTGCCTGCAGAATTGAAGTGAATGTCCGGTTTGCCGGGTACCGGCTATTTAAACGAAAGTGGATCTTGACCATACCGCGTATTTGAACGCGGGCAGTTCACTGTTTTTATAAGTGGAAATAGATAGTGAAAAACATAATTCGGGCGCTGCAGCATACCTGTAACAGCCTGGTAATTCAGAATCGCTGGAGAAAAATTTAATTTTAAAAAAATTATTCCTGTTGTTAAAATACGGGCGTATGTTTTTTGTCTGTTGCTTGGCGAAATGTGTTATATTCCATTTTAACGCAGCACAATCGGACATATCGCCTGCGATTAACGGGCAGAGTATGGCGGTTAAAGCCGCTAGCGCCGTTATTTTGAATTTTAAATGTATCATTTTGCCGAAAAGACGCATTAGAAAAATTTACCCTGTAATTATATGAATATATTTTATTCAATTTCCGGTTTCAGTAAATCAAGTAATTCTGAAATGTCAAGCTATATTCCTTGAAAAGGGAAATCGTCATAAGAAAGCCAGTTAATATAATGTAAAAAAAGCGAATTCTTTGCTGACACACAGACTGGCACTTTTAAAAAAATATAGCGCTCCCTTGCAATAAGAAGTTGCAATTATGCAATAGTTGGTTACATCATGTTATCGGTTGATGGCAATCCAAACGGGACAGGACTGTATGCAAAATTTAAGAATTGGAATTGGTTTTGATGTTCACGCCTTTGCAAAGGGACGCCCATTATTTCTCGGTGGTGTAAAAATTGATTACGAATACGGTCTGCTTGGGCATTCGGATGCAGATGTTCTTATTCATGCTATAATGGATTCCCTCCTGGGCGCTGCAAATCTCGGCGATATCGGCAGGCTGTTTCCGGATACTGATCTGAAATACAAAGACATATCGAGCATTGAGCTGCTGAAAAACGTGAGCACACTTTTGCGTGAAAAAAATATTGAAATAATAAATATCGATTCTGTTGTAATATGCGAACAGCCGAAGATAAAAGGCTATATCGGCAGCATGAAGTCGGCTATATCCGGCGCACTTAACGGCCTCACAGCCGACAGGATCGGCATTAAGGGCACCACTACGGAAAAGCTGGGTTTTACAGGCAGAAAAGAAGGCATTGCTGCGCAGGCTGTCTCGCTTATTCTTCTTGGTTAATCACAAGTCATCTTAAAATTAAGTCTTATATTCTATAAAATAAAATACATTACAAAATTTTCTGCGGAATCAGGCCTTCAACGTTAATTTCTTTAGTCTTTAAAAGTTGTTGCTTCAGGCCTGAAAGGCGTCCTCAAAAATTTTGTAATGTATTTTATTTTAAAGTCAGCTATTTTTATAAAATGATATTTTTGAGATGAGTTCTGGTTATTTTATTCTCCCTGAGATCATCTGTTTTTATTTTACTAAAAATTAAATTGACAACAGAGTACTTATAAAATCCTTATATAAAAACATTTGAGTTTGATGCTTAATCAGCTTTATCCCCTAATTACAATTTTCAGGAAAATTAAAATGATCAAGAATGATATAGAAAAGCTAAAAAGAGGAAGCGAAGAAATAATTCCGTTTGATGAATTTCAGAAGAAGCTGGAAAGGTCGGAACGCGAGAATAAACCGCTTATTGTTAAAGCGGGCTTTGACCCGACTGCTCCGGACATCCACCTGGGGCACACTGTGCTTTTAAGAAAGATGAAGCAGTTCCAGGAAATGGGGCACACGGTTGTTTTCCTGATAGGCGATTTTACAGGCATGATAGGCGACCCTACGGGCAAGAGCGAAACAAGGAAAAGATTAACCAAGGAAGAAGTTCTGCAGAATGCTGAAACATATAAAAAGCAGGTCTATAAGATACTTGATCCTGAAAAGACGGTTCTGGAGTTTAACTCGTCGTGGTGCGAAAAGATGAACTTCGCAGACGTGCTGACCCTGACTTCACGCTATAATGTTGCAAGAATGCTGGAGCGCGACGATTTTTCTATGAGATACAGGGAAGGCAAACCAATATCGATTCTTGAGTTCATGTACCCGCTTGTGCAGGGTTACGATTCGGTCGCGTTAAAGGCGGACATTGAGCTTGGCGGCACTGACCAGAAGTTCAACCTCCTTGTGGGCAGGGATATTCAGAAGGAATACGGGCTTGAGCCGCAGGCAATCGTCACAACTCCTCTTCTGGTTGGGCTGGACGGCGTTCAGAAGATGAGCAAATCATTGAAGAATTACATAGGCATCAATGAACCGCCAAGAGAGATATTCGGAAAGGTAATGTCCATATCCGACGAACTTATGTTTTTGTATTACGAACTTGTTACAGATGTCCCGATGGAAGAGATCAACTCGCTCAGGGAAGGGATCAAGAACGGCGCTAAACATCCGAAGGATGTAAAGGTGAGACTCGCCAAAGAGATTTGCGCACAGTTTTACGACACAGCAACAGCGGATAAGGCGGAAGCGGAATTCAACACTATGTTCGTTAAAAAGGATCTTCCTGATGAAGTTCCGGAATACTTAATACCCGAAGCGGAAAAATCCGGAGGTAAAATATGGCTTATTAAACTGCTTGTGCTTGCGGGAATGGCAAAAACCAATGGCGAAGCGCGCAGGCTTATTCAGGGAGGCGGAGTTTATTTGGACAGCGAAAGAATAGACAGCGATAAATACGAGCTTCCTTTGCCGGCCGACTGTATTATGAAGGTCGGCAAAAGAAGATTTGTAAGGCTGAAAGGCTGATAGATTTAGTTTATTTCCTGGGTTTACTTTTGGAAGCAGTTTTGGTTTTATTCTTCTTCATTAAAAATTCGATTGTATCTTTAAGCTCGGCATGGAATTGTTTTAGTTCGTCGTTTTGTCTAAGCGGCCGTGCTACAGGGTTCTTTCCTTCTCTTACCTCCTTGAGATAATTCGCCATTACATAAAGAGGTCCAGAAATTCTGTGCGTTATTAGAATAAATATTAAAAAGATAATAACTGACTGAATGATTATCATAGCAATGATAAAATGGAGCACTACCTCGCTGTTCCTTTTTATTTCCACCAGCATCCCGATATTGTTCTTAAACGTGTTTTCCGCTCCCTGCACCACGGGATTATTAGAATTTACGAGAGCTGGCGTTGTTAAAAACATCTCCATCATCTGATCCTGGGTCTTAACGATTGAGTTTATATAATTACTGTTCTTCCCGGCAAAGTAAAGCAGAACGCATCCTAAAACAAACACAGTCAGGAGCGAAATTGCAACAGCTTTAATTGAAATCTTCAGCTGTAATTTTTTATCGATAACGTATTGTTTCCTTTTAAAAATAGCCATCTTTAACCTCGTAGTATTTATTATTATGATTTTGTCTGCTGCATTTTCCATTTGCGGAAGCATTATAATAAATTAGACTATAACACCTCTATTATTTAGTCAATAATTTTTGATTGCATAATTTATATTATTTATCTATAAACAGCCAGTTCGCATAAATATTAATATGAGGAATTTATTAAATCGTAATTAAGTTAAAGATATAATTAATAATTCTCAATCTGCTGAAATTAATACTAAGGGAAATTGAAATTTATGATATTTATAAACATAATAAGTCCGCTGGTTGCAGCTATTTTCCTGTTAGTAATTTCCTTTTTTGTTATTGTAAAAGACTGGAGATCGCAGCTGACCAAGTATTATATTTATTATAATATTTCGAGTATCGGCCTTCTTCTTACATTGTTTTTAACTTATGCTTACCCCGAGTATTTTGATCTTACATTGTTGAATAAAATTACGCAGATGTTTGCCGTAATTTTCTTCGGCAGTTTTTTTGCCGTGTCGATTGTATACCCGAAATCCGAATCCGGATATTCGTTTCTAAAAGTGATTTTAATGCTTTTTCCGTCGTTCATTGCAGGAGCCGTCATTGTTGCTACAAATATTACAATTTCCAAAGCGTACTTCGAAAACGATATATTGATCCGCGAGTTCACTCCTTATTATAAATACTATGCTGTGCTTGTATTTATGTATTTATTCGCAGGCATTATTAATTTTATCCGGAAATATATTAAGATCAAGATCCGTATTTATAAACTGCAAATGCGCTATGTATTTATAGGAGTTTCAGTGGCGCTTGTATTCGCAATATTTTTCTCGATTATACTGCCGCTGGTTTTTAATAATTCCGCGCTCTATACGGTAGGCCCGGCTTTAGGAGGATTTATTTCGGCTGTGGCTCTTTTTTACGCAGTAATCGCCTATGATCTGATGGGAATAAGGATAGCTGTTCTCAGATCGGTGATCTATGTCATACAGTCAATACTGATAATTGCACCGATTGCGGCTATTATGATTTTGTATCACAATAAATCATTCATTTTCAGCGAAACACCGTCATACCTTATATCCGCAATAATCGTTTTAATATTCATCGTTTTTTCCATTAATATACAGCCTTTTTTAGACAGGATATTACAGAGGCCGCGTTATGCCTTTGAAAAATTATTAAATAATTTAATCAGGGAAATACAGTATATCAAGAATGTTGAAGAAGTTGTAACAAGGGTAGTGGATATTTTACACGGATCCGTTTTTATTAAAAATATTTTTGCGATGCTGCTTAACAGGAATACGAAAAATTTTGAATTGTTTTATTTTAAAGGTCAGAATCCGGATATTAAACCGATAGATATTAACTCTCAGGTTATAAGATGGTTTGTCCGCTATAATATGCCGCTTAATATGGATAAAATATATATTGAGGAAGAAATTTACGGCGAAATAAGAGAAGATATTTTAAATTTATTTCGCGGACTGGATGTAAAAATAATTCTTCCCTTGTTTAATGATAAACAGATTACAGGACTGGTCTGTCTAGGAGAAAAAAGCTCAATGGCTTCGTATAAGTCCGATGAAATTGCAATACTCCGGCAGTTTAATAATGAAAGCAACGTCTACATAACAAACGCTATTGATCACGAGGAATGGAGCAAGGGACAGCTTGTAAGCGGCATTCTTGACCTGTCGTCCGAGATTTTATCCAAAGCTGTACCTGTTAATCTCCCGAAAATTCCGGAGATCCTGTTCGGCGCGTTTTATATTCCGCGATACAGGGAAGGCATTGATTATTTTGATTTTATTACCCCGACAAATATAGGCGCAGGCGTGATCGCAACCGATATCTCCGGGCGCGGCATAAACAATGCCCTGTACTCTGTAATCCTCAGATCGGCCTTCCATTCCTGTATTGAAGATGCCCATTCGACATACACAATTATGCAGAAATTAAACAGGGCGCTGTTCACTTATGCTAAGGATGAAGGCGGTATTGTTAAGGCTTATTATTTTTATTATAATATTTACACAATGAGGCTGATATACACCAATGCCGGTTTTCAGCCTCTTGAGATTTACAGGGTCGAAAAAAATATTTATGAATCAATGGATACCGAAGGATTCCCGCTCGGCACCGATATTTCAACAAACTACGGAATGGGAAGAACCAACTTACTGGTCGGTGATATAGGTTTTTTGTACTCAAGATCATTTATAGAATCCAAAAATCAGAAAGGTGAAAAATTTGGATTGACACAATTACGCAAAATTATAAAGGAAAACAGACGCAGACACCCGTCTGAAATTACAAGCATATTAAAAGAAGAATATCATACTTTTATGGGATTATCATCACCCGAATCTAATGTGCTTGTTATTATTTTTAAAGTTTAATATAAAGATATTTTTAGATAGAACCTGTCTTAACTATATTGACTTATATGAGTAAAAAAAATAAAATGAACTATATTACAGGAGCATAAAATGTATAAAATCCAGACACTGAATAAAATTTCCTCCAACGGACTCGATCTGTTGTCACATGAACAATATGAATATGCTTCCGAAATTATGCATCCTGATGCAATACTTGTGCGAAGCCAGCAGATGAGTGCGGCGGATTTGCCTAAATCACTGACTGCAGTTGCACGCGCAGGCGCGGGCGTTAACAATATACCGGTAGATGAATGCTCGGAGCGCGGGATAGTCGTTTTCAACACTCCGGGAGCAAATGCGAACGGGGTTAAGGAGCTTGTTATGGCGGGCCTTTTATTATCTTCCAGAAAAATTTTCGAAGGAATAACATGGGCTAAAACGCTTACAAAGGAAGCTGATGCGGCAAAGACGATAGAGAAGGGCAAATCTAACTATGAAGGGCCGGAGATTCTGGGAAAGAAACTGGGCGTAATAGGCTTAGGGGCGATAGGAGTAAAGGTTGCAAATGCGGCATTCGATCTGGGTATGGAAGTTGTGGCATACGATCCTTTTATTTCAATTGAAGCGGCGTGGGGGGTTTCAAGGTATGTTAAAAAAGCAGTAAGCCTTGACAGCCTTATTTCTGTTTCGGATTACATTACTCTGCATTGCCCTCTTAATAAGGATACAAAGGAATTTATTAATAAAAGTAAATTTGCAATAATGAAAAAAGGAGTAAGGCTGGTTAATTTTGCCCGCGGCGAGCTTGTAAACAATGCAGATCTGATGGACGCGATAAAAAATGGCATTGTCGCAAAATATGTAACTGATTTCCCAAACAACGATCTCCTTGCTGCGGAAAATATAATTCCGATACCGCATCTAGGCGCTTCCACTCCGGAATCCGAAGAGAACTGCGCTATTATGGCAGTAAATCAGCTTCGGGATTTTCTTGAAAACGGGAATATTATTAACTCTGTAAATTACCCGGAATGCGTTCTCGCAGCTACAGGAGCAAAGCGCATCACAGTTGCGAACAGAAATGTTCCCAACATGATAGGCCAGATAACCCAGATTCTTGCCAATCATAAGATAAACATAGCAGATATGCTTAATAAAAGCAAAGGCAATTACGCTTATAATATCATTGATGTTGACGGCAATATCAGCGAAGATGTGCTCAAAGAAATAAAAAATATCAAAGATGTTATTATGGTCAGGGTTCTGTAAATATAAAATATAATGCACATATCTTTTATAATTTCCATATTCTTTACCCTTTTTATTGCAGTTGATCCTTTCGGATTGATCCCGATATTCATTATATTTATCACGAAATACGACGCTGCCGAACGCAGAAGAATAATATTCAAAGCAATTATTACGTCTATTGTAGTTTCAGTTTTTTTTATTTTCCTCGGCAGATTTATTCTATTATATCTCGGCATTTCTCAGGAAGCATTTTTAATTTCCGGCGGCATACTTTTGTTTTTGATCTCGATGGACCTGATACTGGCCAGGCCTTCGCGCACAAAAATTATGCACGATAATATCGAAGATGTTGAAAAGGAAGATGTGTCGGTTTCCCCGCTTGCCATACCGATGATATCCGGCCCCGGTACCATTGCGGCTCTTATGATGTTCAGCTCCCAGGTGAAGGATGAGCCGTATATGCTGATCATTATTACGTTAATTGCGTTTTTTGTCCTTCTCATCACAATGATAGTTATGTTTTTATCTTCGCATATTGAAAAAGTTCTGGGCAGAACAGGCATATCCGTTATCCAGAGGATTATGGGGCTTATCCTTTCTGCGCTTGCTGTGCAATTTATTGTTAACGGCATAAAACAAATATTTTAAATTCATACATGGAGACCTTGATGAAAAAATATTTCTTTTTGATATTAGCTGCTTTTTTATTTATTACAGCATGCGGTAACAAACAAGCGGCCATAGTTAACGGGATAATTATTTACGAGAATGAGGTGCTTGAAGGGATAAAAGATATGAGCCCGGAAACAATCGAAAGACTGGGGAAAGAGAATGTTAAACAGAATATTCTTGACGGGTTAGTTGAAAGACAACTGCTGCTTTGTAAAATCAAGGAAGAAAATTACGGCAAAAGCGAAAAGATCCAGAAATTGTGGATCCCCTATAAAAAAGAAATAACCATTAAATATTTTCTAAATACATATCTCCCTGACACTAAGCCACTGTCAGGCTCCCTCATAAAAGATGAATATAACAAGAAAAAGGAAATGTTTAAAATCGAAGGCCAGGTACATGTAAGGCATATTCTTATCAGGACGGGAAACGGATATCATTCGGAGCAGGAAGCTCTGAATAAAATTACATCTATTGCAGGCGAATTGAAAAAGAACGGCAGCAATTTTGCAGAACTGGCAAAAAAATATTCGGAGTGTCCTTCAAAGGAGCAGGGCGGCGATCTCAGCTTTATTACACGCGGCCAGATGGTTAAACCTTTCGAAGACGCTGCGTTCGCCCTGAAAAAGGGAGAAGTCACGGGCAAGCCTGTGAAGACAGTTTACGGCTATCATTTGATTTATGCTGAAGATGTTAAACCTGCATCATATACGCCTTTAGCGGAAGTAAAAAAATATATAATGCCCGGAATATATATAGCTGAAATGGAAAAAGAATACGGGCTGACCATATACCCGGAAAAAGACAAGGATGCCAATATAGGAGAAATTAAAAAGCTCAATTATAAATACAATCAGAAATCTTTTCGGGATGATCTTGAAATGCTTATAGGAAAAGCAGAGGCTTCAAATTACACCCGCAACAACCAGGAGATAATGAAAGCAGCCAAAGAGTTAATGTATTTGAAAATATTTGAAGATAAAATGAAGAACATCAATATGGAAAAAAGCGAGAATTATCAGAAATATTTCAATAAGGCTTATGACGAATTTCTTTCGAGCAATTATGTTGAAAATGTAGTGTTTAAAGATGTTACGGTCACGGACGCCGAAGTACGGCAAATTTACAGAACGAGTATTTCGTCGGAAATGCTTGTCCGGCAGTATGGGCCGAAGTTCGGGAGCGATGCTTCGTACAGGAGGCAGTTAGAGTCCGAAGTAATACTGCCGGGCATCAAGCGCCAGCTGATCGATCAGAAAAAGACCGATCTTTACACCGGCACAATAGACGAATTAAAAAAGAAATATCCTGTTGAGATAAAGATAAAATACAAGACGACATAGAAATCTAACATTCGGTTGATACAATTATCATAAAGAATAATTACAGTGAGGTTTTTTATGCCCTCACCCCTTGATCCCCTCTAAAAAATATTTTTTTATCTATTTGTTTTTATGAAAGAACTCGTATATTATTTGCGCGCTTTTTTTGCCTATGCCGGGCAAAGCGAACAGCTCTTCCAGAGAAGCTGCTTTTATTTTTTCTACGGATCCTAAATGTTTTAATAATAGCTTCTTTCTTTTTTCCCCGATGTCAGGTATATCATCAATAATCGATTTTTTGAAATCCTTCGCCCTTATTTTTTTATGATATTCAATCGCAAACCTGTGCGCTTCATCGCGTATGTTTTGAATTATTTTTAAAGCAGGCGATGTTTTATCGAGAACTATGGGTTCTGCCGAATGTTCCGTAAACAGTTCTTCAAAGCGCTTCGCGATTGCTGCGACAGCCACATCAGCGCCGAGCGCATTTTTTACTTCGAGCGCCCTGCCGAGCTGACCCTTGCCGCCGTCTACTAAAATCAGGTCGGGCATTTGCTTTTCTTCGTTAAGAATATGCTGCAACCTTCGTGCAACTGCTTCATGAATCATGGCCGGGTCGTTTGGCGAATCGTACGCTTTTATCCTGTACCTTCTGTAATTTGACTTGTCCGGCGCTCCTTCTTTAAAGCGAACCATGGAGGCAACCGCGTTCCTGCCCTGAAGGTTGGAGATATCGAAACATTCTATAATTGCAGGCAGGGATTTTAGCGAAAGAACCTCCTTAAGCTCCAGCAGCCCTCTGCTTTTATCGCGGCTCATCTGTTCAGAGAGCCTGTCTGCGGCAATAACATCAAGGTTTCTTTGAATCATTCTGATAATGCCGTTGTCTTCCGTTGTTTTAGAAACAGATAACTTTACTTTTTTTGAGCTCAGTTTCGATAAATATTCTTCAACAAGTTCTTTATCCTTGATTTTATACTGGGAAATAATTCTGGGCGGAGGCTGCATATTTTTATAATAATCAATAATAAATGATTTTATTATTTCTTCTTTGCCGGAAAAGTCGATGTTTTCAAAAACAGAGATTTTTCTGCCAAGCAGCACGCCGTTCCGGAATTCAAAAATATTTATTATCGCTTCTTTCTCATGAATTAGCAGGCCGATGTAATCCTTGTCTGTTCCTATAGGAGTGTAAACTTTTTGAGTTTCCGATATTTTACGGACATCGAAAATAATATCCCTTATCCTTGCAGCGTTCTCGTATTCCTGCGCTTCTGAGTACTTTGCCATCAGATCATTCAGCTCATTCATTACTGGCTGTATTTTCCCTTCCAGAAAACTAATGGCATTCTCAACGATCTTCAAGTATTCTTCCCGCCTAATGCTCCCGCTACACAGGCCGCTGCATTTCTCCATTTGAAAGTTGAGGCATGGCCTTTCGTTTGTTTTTAAAGGCAGCTCCTTTTTACAGAGCCGGAGTTTGAATATGGCATTGATCGTAGCTACAATTGACCTTGCAGCCGAGGCATCGGTATACGGTCCGAAAAACCGGTCGCTGTTTTGTAAAAGCCTGCGGGTGATTATAACACGCGGGTATACTTCGCTGAGTGTAACAGCGATGTACGGGTATCTTTTATCATCCTTAAGCCTTATGTTGTATTTGGGTTTGTATTTTTTTATTAATGTGCTTTCGAGAATAAGCGCTTCTATTTCGGAATCCGTTATTACGTATTCAAAATCGTCTATATTACGGACAAGTATTCTTAATTTGGGATCGCTGTTGAATTTTTGAGCTGTAGTCTGAAAATATGAAGATACCCTTTTTTTTAGAGAAGCAGCTTTACCGACATATATTATATTGCCGGCGGAATCTTTCATGAGATACACTCCGGGATCTACCGGAGCATCTGCGGCTTTATTTTTTAATTTCAGGAGAGGATTGTGCATTTTTTTTCTGCGATTCCTGCAGCCTTTTTACTTTCGTGATGTAGTCGAGCGTAATTTCATGTCCCGGGTTGATTTCCAGCGCTTTATTGAACATATTTATGGAAAGATCGAACTCTTTGTTCTTTGCATACGCGACACCAAGATTAAAGCTGCTGCCGAATGCATTCGGCCTTGTAATTGTAAGCGTCTTGAAAACAGCTATGGCATCGCTGATGTTTTGTTCTTTAAGGAATTTAACGCCCTGTTTAAACAGTTCCCCTGTGAAATCTTTTTTTAATTTCAGCTCGGAAAATATACCATTAAAGGAATAAGCGAGCTCGTTAAGATCGTCATCTTTTACCGGCCCAAGTCCGGCATCAAGCGAGCCTTCGGCGGCTTTTTTTAAATGGCCGGAAAGATTTTTAATAAGCATTGAAAAGTTATAATTAAAAAGCAAAGTTGTTATTATCACAATAATTACTGCGCAACCGGCTATTATTATTGAGAATCTTTTAATATTATTTATTTTTTCGGAATACTCATTCATTGTGTTTATTACTTCCGAACTGGAAACAATAAATTCAATAACATAGTCATAGGAATTAATTTTAAAAGGATGATAAACGGTTTTATAATAGATATTATTTGAGAAATAAACGGCAGGATCAATTACCGGTTTTAGCAGTCCCGCTTTCAGGTAATTGATTTCTTTTCTTTCCTGTACGGATTCATTGCTTTCTGCCTGTATTTTTATCAACGGATTTAAAGATATCTTCTTCTGGATCCTGAAATAATTTTCATCTGCTGTTTTTGAAAATATTATAATATATAAATAATCGCTGTCCCTTGAACAGTATTTTTTGAGCTTTTTGGAGAGCTCTTTAAGGTTCTTGACATCATCAGATATTCCTTCCGCAGCAAGACTTGCCTTTTTTAAAAAATACGAGTCATTGTTTTTTAATACTATTTCTTTTAAAATGTTTGAATTTATTTTTAGGATATAAAAAAAAGAAAGAACTATTAATATAATTATAACAGAATAAACTACGGAAATTGTCAGGACAAATCTTGTGGATACGGCAGACCTTCTTTTCAGCATAAATTCTATCCTGTGCAGGACCAATATATTTATTTTTACCTGAACTCAAAAATAACCGGCGCCTTAAAAATTTGTCAAATTTAAAGATCGTAATTTTGAGATGAGTTCTATTACAGGCAAAATAGTGAAAATTCTTTGTATATAAGACAAGCAAAATAATCGGCCGGCGAAATAGCTTGTCAGATACAATTTACTCGTTCAATTCAGAACAAAATGACGTATTAATTGCAAGTAGAATAGCTTTTCATTATAATTGTTTTCTATTTTTTTTTAAAAAAGGATTGATAAAAACCGGTATTTTCTTTGTAGTTCCAACAAATATTGACTAATCTTAATATAGAAGAGAAAGTTATTATATCTCCGATAAAAACTTGGGGGTTTATTCCCTGCCAGCGGCTCGGGATGTCCGGTTTTATAATAACTTTTAAATTTATTTAAGTATCAATTAACATAATACATTTTATGTTCAATAGGTCTACTATAAGGGAGAATAATTATGGCAAAGATTGTAAAAAGGAAAGATCTGGCAGCTGAAGTAGTTTTAATGGAACTTGAAGCTCCGGAAATAGCCAAAAAGCGCAAGCCGGGTCAATTCATTATTCTGCGTGTTAATGAGCAGGGGGAAAGGATCCCGCTCACAATTGCCGATTCGGATCCGGATGCAGGCACAATTACAATTATATTTCAGGTGGTCGGAAAAACCACTATGCAGTTAAGGGATCTGCGCGTTGGCGATCAGGTTGCTGATCTGGCCGGCCCCCTGGGCACTGCGACACATATTAAGAATTTCGGGACTGCGGTTACGATCGGCGGCGGTGTGGGGACCGCGGTAATTTATCCGATTGCAATGGGTTTAAAAAAGGCCGGGAATAATCTTGTTTCAATTATAGGGGCGCGCACAAAAAGTCTGCTGATCCTCACTGAAGAGATGGAAAAGATCAGCAACCGCCTGGTAGTAGCAACGGACGACGGCAGTTTCGGCGTACACGGATTTGTTACGGACGTATTAAAACAGGTAATGAACGAAGGAGTAAAACCGGATATTATTTATGCCATTGGGCCATTGCCCATGATGAAAGCCGTGGCAAACGTAACCAGGCCTCTGGGCATTAAAACAATTGTCAGCCTTAATCCGATAATGATAGACGGCACTGGAATGTGCGGCGGCTGCAGGGTGAGCGTAAAGGGACAGACAAAGTTTGCATGTGTTGACGGGCCGGAATTCGACGCTCACGAAGTAGACTTCGATAATCTCGGCCAGAGATTAAAAGTCTATAACGAACAGGAAAAGGAATCCTGCAGGATTTTCGGCAAAGGTTAAAATAATATCATAAAAATTATTTTTTAATTACTAATAATAAATTTAGAAAAGTCTAAGGAGAATATAAATGGTTGCTGAACAAAAGGAAACTAAACCCAAGAAGGAACGCATACCCAGGCAGGCCATGCCTGAGCAGAAGCCTGAGGTTAGAAAAAGAAATTTTGACGAGGTTCCATTCGGTTATACGCCTGAACTTGCTCAGAAGGAAGCGGCACGCTGCCTGCAATGCAAAAAACCGAAATGCGTTGAGGGATGCCCTGTAAATATTTACATACCTGATTTTATTAAGCTGATTGCTGAAGGAAAATTCACGGAATCTGCACGTAAGATAAAAGAAGAGAACGCTCTGCCTGCAGTTTGCGGCCGTGTATGTCCGCAGGAAGTTCAATGTGAAGGCCTGTGCATACTGGGCGCTAAAGGCAAAGATAAACCTGTGGCTATTGGAAATCTTGAAAGATTCGCAGCAGACTGGGAAAGAGATCATAAGGAAGTCACTGTTCCCAACATACAAAAATCCACAGGCAAACGCATTGCGGTGGTCGGTTCCGGGCCTGCCGGCCTTACTGTTGCAGGCGAGCTTAGAAAGTTAGGGCACGAAGTGACAGTATTTGAAGCTCTGCATAAATCCGGCGGAGTTCTTGTTTACGGGATCCCGGAATTTCGTCTGCCTAAAGCAATTGTTCAGTCCGAGGTTGATTACCTGAGCAAGATGGGCATTAAAGTAGTAAATAATTACATAGTAGGCAACACGCGCACTGTTGATGAGCTTTTTGCCGACGGTTATGACGCTATATTCGTAGGCGCCGGCGCCGGCGCCCCGATGTTTCTGAATATACCGGGCGAAAACCTGAACGGCGTGTTTTCTGCAAACGAATATCTTACCCGTTCGAACCTGATGAAAGCGTATAAGTTCCCTGAATATGATACGCCTATCATCAAAGGCAAACGCGTTGCGACAATAGGCGGCGGAAATGTCGCTATGGATTCTGCGAGAACAGCGCTTCGTCTGGGAGCCGAAGAATCGTACATTGTGTACAGAAGATCTATGGACGAGCTGCCTGCGCGTATTGCTGAAATTCACCATGCGGAGCAGGAAGGCATCAATTTCAAAATTCTTACTCTGCCTACAAAGATTTTGGGCGACGAGAGAGGATTCGTGAAAGGCATGGAGTGCCTGAGAATGGAACTCGGCGAACCGGATGAATCCGGCCGCAGACGTCCCGTGCCTGTTAAGGGTTCGGAATTTATTATCGATGTCGATACTGTTGTTGTAGCGATCGGGAATACTCCGAATCCGCTAATTCCTTCCACTACTCCGGATATTAAAACCACGAAACATGGTACAATTATCACCCAGGAAGGAACAGGCGGCCTTACGACAAAACCGAAAGTCTATGCAGGAGGCGACGTTGTTACAGGCGCTGCCACGGTTATTCTGGCTATGGGCGCAGGCAAAATAGCTGCAAAGGCTATTGATGATATGCTTAAATCATAACGGAAAAACTAAATAGTTTTATACAAAAAAACCTTCCGGGTATTATTCCGGAAGGTTTTTTTATTATTAAGTTTTCGAATTGGTTTTTATAATATCTTTTCAGGATTTTCATGATTCCAGTCATACATCTTTGCGGATTTTATTCCGTCGCCTTCGTTGCAGAAAAACATGCCTATTATGCCGATTACAAAAAATACTCCGGTTGCAAGGATTGCGAAGCGCTGGTTTCCGTCTGTTGCCAGCACTAAGAGCCCGAATGTCATTGGCCCGATTATGGCGCCGATTTTGCCGGCAAGTCCCCAGAAGCCGAAAAACTCGCCGGACTTGGATTCGGGCGAGAAAAGCCCTACCATTGCCCTTGACGCGCTCTGTGTTGAACCGAGGGCCAGTCCCGCAATATTGGCCAGCATCCAGAAGCTGTTTTTCGTGTAAGCAAAATACGCCCACGTTACGGTTGCCAGCCATAACAGCAGGGTAATTATTATTGTCTTTTTTGAGCCTATCTTATCCTGTATAAAACCGAAAATAAATGCCCCGACCGAAGCAGTCACATTTACAATAATAATAAGAATAATATTTTCTTCAATAGTGAAATCCAGAACATGGACTGCATAAATTGCAGCGAATGTAATTACTACCATTACACCCGAATTAAAAATCAGGAAAATGATAAGAAATTTTATCAGCTCTTTAAATTGTTTTACGCTTTGATAAGTTTCGTGAAGGCGTTTAAATCCTATTGTAAAATAATTATAATCCTGCGGCATTTTTTCCGTGCACTTTCGTTCTTTTAACCACAGAAAAGTCGGGATAGCTCCAAGGCCGAAAAATGCGGCAGAGACGAGAGCTGAAAGTCTTATCGGCAGGGTTTTATCATTAAGATCTTTCATAAATAGTATCAACGCCAGACAGCAGCCGAGTGATAAAAGCCCTCCCCAGTAACCGAATGACCAGGCATAACCAGATACTTTACCCATATCTTCCCTGTCTGCAAGCTCTGGTAGAAATGCAGAGGCGAAATTTTCTCCTGAGGCAAAACCGAAATTCGATATTATGATAAGTATAATGGCAGGCACTATGTCCCCTTCCTTAATAAAAAATAAAAAAGAAGTAAATGTCACGCAGAGCAAATAGGAAGCGAAAAGAAATTTTTTCTTGGAGCCTGAAAAATCCGCTATGGCTCCCAGAATGGGCCCTGTAAGAATGACAAGGAAATAGGATATCGGGATAGCAACGCTTCCCCACAAAAATTCCCCGTATCCTTTGCCGAATAATTCTTCCGAAACGACTACGGTTACAAAGTAAGCATTGAAAACAGCAGTGATTATAATAGTAGTAAATGACGAGTTTGCGAAATCGAACATACACCATCCGAAAATTTCTTTTGCTGTAGATTTTAATGGATTATTGCTTTTGTTTTTTATCATGACGGATTTCTATTTAATTGAAACTTTCTCCTTCGAATTGGCAGATTGATTTTATAAAAACCGGATAATTGAAAGATAATCGAGATAAGTGCATAATATTGCAACAACTTCTTTCTATAGCAGATAATTAAAAACTTGACAATATTATTAATTATTTTATGAGTCTATATATAGAAACAAATATTATTTTATTTAACCTGTATACTTTATGAAACAAATAAAAGAAATAGCCCGCGTGCTTGCGGTTACGGAAGATGAAAAAATAATCGAAAAATTCCTCCTAAGCCTTTTAACAAATAATGAAATCAAGGAAATTTCTTCGAGATGGGAGCTTGTGCGGCTTCTTGATCTTGGTTTTAGCCAGAGAAAAATATCGGAGAGACTCGGCTTAAGTTTGTGTAAGATTACGCGCGGTTCAAAAGAATTAAAGAAAAAAATTTCTGCATTTAAATATATGATAGATATTCGCAATAAACTGTTTAACTAATCCAATAAGTTAGTTCAGCCGGTTCTATAATTAAAAATCATTTATAAGCCTGTATCAGCAGAAAAGTTATTATTTATTATATATTGAAAAAATATCTGCCGGGTAGGCTATATGACAAGTCATATAGCAAAAATTAAAATTACTATGAGGTCAATATGAAATCCAAATCAAAATCAACAAAAACAAAAGCAGTAAAAACAAAAACAAAAGCAAAATTAAAAGCAATATCGAAAACGACATCTGTAAAAATTAAACCGAAAACAAACGTAAATACAGGCACAAAGGTTTTTTTAAACGAAAGCGATATACCGCGTAAATGGTATAACCTGGCAGCTGATCTTCCCAGTCCCATGCAGCCTCCATTAGGCCCGGACGGGAAACCGGTTACTCCTGATATGCTTGCTCCTGTTTTCCCGATGAACCTGATTGAGCAGGAAGTCAGCCAGGAGAGGTGGATAAACATTCCGCAGGGCGTGCTGGAACTTCTGTACAGGTGGAGGCCATCGCCGCTTCAGAGGGCAATACATCTTGAAAGGGCTCTCGGCACTCCGGCAAGGATTTATTTCAAGAACGAAAGCCTTTCGCCTGCCGGCAGCCATAAGCCGAATACCGCTGTGGCGCAGGCCTGGTACAATAAAGAGTTCGGCATTAAAAGGCTCACTACGGAAACAGGCGCAGGCCAGTGGGGGAGCGCTTTGTCGTTCGCGTGCTCGCTGGTAGGCCTTGAATGCAAAGTCTTTATGGTGCGCATCAGCTTTGAGCAGAAGCCGTACAGAAAGATGATGATGCAGGTATGGGGCGGTAAATGCATACCCAGCCCGAGCACTGAGACACAGGCAGGCCGCGATATACTTGCAAAAGATCCGAATACGCCGGGAAGCCTTGGCATAGCTATAAGCGAGGCTGTTGAAGCTGCGGTCACTGATCCGACCGGGCAGACCAGATATGCACTGGGCAGCGTGCTGAACCACGTTATGCTTCATCAGACTATAATCGGGCTCGAGGCGCAAAAGCAGCTTAAAATGTTCGGCGAAAAGAAGCCGGATATTGTAATAGGATGCGCTGGCGGGGGAAGCAATTTTGCAGGCTTGTCTTTTCCGTTTGCAAACGACAAGATTCACGGTGCTAAGATAGAAATTATACCTGTAGAACCGGCATCATGCCCCACATTGACCAGGGCAAAATTTGTGTACGATCACGGCGATGTTGCAAAAATGACGCCGCTTTTGGCTATGTATTCCCTGGGACACAGCTTTATTCCTGAACCGATACATGCCGGCGGGCTGCGCTATCACGGCATGTCCCCGCTGGTTTCACAGGCCGTTGTTGAAGGCCTCATGACCCCAATGGCTATTGCGCAGAACGAATGTTTTGAAGCTGCGCTTACATTCGCCAAAACAGAAGGCATAATTGTTGCTCCTGAAACAAGCCACGCTGTCGCAGCAGTGATCAGAAAAGCAAAGGAAGCCAAAGAAGAGGGAAAATCAAAAGTGATCATATTTAATCTGAGCGGACACGGGCTTCTGGATCTTGCGGGTTATGAGAAATATATGTCCGGGCAGCTTGCGGATCACGAAATGTCACAGGAAGAAGTTAATAACGCGATGAGCGAACTTGAAGGACTTCCGAAGCCGGCTATTAATAAAACAGGAAAATGGTAGTTTAAGGATAATATATGCGTCTTTCAAGATTTGTTTTACCGACCATGAAGGAAGATCCTTCGGATGCTGTTATATCGAGCCATAAGCTTATGATGAGGTCAGGGCTTATAAGAAAAGAGTCGGCAGGGATGTACATTTATCTTCCTCTCGGGTTCAGGGTATTGAGCAAGATAATAAATATTGTAAGAGAGGAAATGAACAGGGCAGGGGCTCTCGAATTTTTAATGCCGGAACTGACAAATGCGGACTTATGGAAGGAGTCCGGCAGATGGGAGACCATGGGCCCGGAAATGATAAGGATAAAGGACAGGAACGGGCTTGAGTATGTTCTTGCGCCCACGCACGAGGAAGCGTTTACATCTGCAGTCCGTTCGGTCATTTCATCCTACAGGGATCTGCCGCTGAATGCTTACCAGATAAACACAAAATTCCGCGACGAGATAAGGCCGAGATTCGGCGTTATGAGAAGCAAGGAATTTATAATGAAGGACGCATACTCGTTCGACATAGACGAGGCAGGACTGGAAGAATCCTATCAGACAATGAGAAAGACTTACAGGCGCATATTCGAGCGGTGCGGACTTGAAACGATTCCTGTTCAGGCGGACACTGGCAGCATGGGAGGGAGCAACTCCGAGGAGTTCATGGTTGCTTCCGAAGTGGGCGAGGAAGCGCTGCTCTTATGCAAATCCTGCGAGTACAAGGCAAACCAGGAACGCGCCGAATATAAGAGAACTGTTCAGAAGAATACCGAACCTGCCTGCAATCTTGAAACAGTCGATACCCCAAATGTAAGAACGATCGATGAACTTGCGGCTTTTTTCAACTGCTCTGCTGACAGATTTTTAAAAAGCATAATTTACCTGGCAGATAATAAGCCGGTAATGGCTGTAGTACCCGGAAGCAGGGAGATAAACGAGCTTAAGCTGAAGAATCATCTTCATGCAAATGAGCTGGAGCTTGCTCCGAATAATATAGTAGAGGAAGTAACGTCTGCGCCTGTCGGTTTTGCGGGCCCGGTCAATAAATTTAATATCAGAACAATATTCGATATTTCCGTTAAAGATATAGCCAACGGAATAACAGGAGCAAATATTGCCGATAAGCATTATAAAAACGTAAACCCCGGAAGAGATTTCAGTATTAAGGACGAAGCCGATATAACTGTTGCTATGGAAGGCGATATGTGCCCGAAATGCGGTCAGCCCATGACAGTCAAAAGGGGAATTGAAGTCGGTCATATTTTTAAGCTTGGATACAAGTACACAAAGTCGATGAACCTTACTGTGCTTGATCAGAACAGCAGGGAGATCCATCCGATTATGGGCTGCTACGGTATAGGCATTAACAGGACATTCGCAGCTGTCATTGAGCAGAACAATGATGAACGCGGCATTGTGTGGCCGTTATCTGTTGCGCCGTATCACATTCATCTTATCGGTATTGCCAAAACCGATGAAGAAATAAAGAGTGTTAATGAGATATATTCGAGTATACAGGATGCCGGTATAGATGTAATATACGACGACAGAAAAGCGAGCCCCGGCTACAAGTTTGCGGATGCAGACCTTGTAGGCATTCCTGTCCGGGTCACAATCGGTAAAAATTATTTTACAAATAAAGAAATAGAGATTAAACTCAGGAGTTCGGGCGAGCTTAAAAAGATCACCGGAGAAAATTTTATTACCTTTTTGAAGGATTTTAAAAGCTTAATCCAAAATAAAGGCATTTCTGTCCGACAAATATTTGAAAAACTAAAATAGTTGATTTATATTAAAACTGCTACCTGCTGCAACAGTTAAAAAGATAAAATTAAACCGGTATTTGTATTTTTTTTAATTGACGCAAAATACGTGTATATTTATTCTCAACTTTCTTAACGGGGCGTGGCGCAGCCCGGTAGCGCATCTGGTTTGGGACCAGAGAGTCGGAGGTTCAAATCCTCTCGCCCCGAAATTGTGAATTGTGCGCCAGTAGCTCAGCTGGATAGAGCAACAGCCTTCTAAGTTGTAGGTCACAGGTTCGAACCCTGTCTGGCGCGATTACAAAAATCGCCTTCCTTAACTGCATACCGAAGTCAATTACTATTTCTTTAAAATATTTTGTTGCTAATTTTATTTGTTAAATATAGTATGATATGCTTTTTAAATATTTATTATAAAAAAGCTTTAACGCGTTTTGGATAGTATGCTGATTTAAATGCGGCATATAGATCACTTTAAAACAGGATATTATATATGCAACAAAAAGGTAAAAAAGTCGGGATTTTGTTTTCAGGCGGACCGGCGCCGAGCGCTAACACTGTAATTTCATCTACAGCGCTGAATTTTCTGGACAGCCATGTGCCCGTGATCGGCATTTTTAAAGGCTATGAATATCTTCAGGATTTTAATGTCGATTCACCCGATCTTCAGTTAAGGAAAGACATCCATTATACGGATATTACATACGACATTAGCCAGGTTAGAAATGACAGGGGAATTTACCTTAAAACTTCCAGGGCTAACCCGGGCAAAAATATAGAGAAGCTGGAAGATTTAAAAGATAAAGAAAAAAGTAAAAAGCTTAAGAATATAATCGACGCTTTTGAGCATCTCAGGATTGAGGCTTTGATCTCAATAGGCGGCGACGATACACTAAAGACGGCTAATTTCCTGTGTAATATGGAATTTCCTGTGATACATATTCCGAAAACAATTGATAATGACTATTTCGGAATTCCCTGGACTTTCGGATACTGGACTGCTGTGGATACGGCGCAGAAAATAATGCTAAACCTAAAAGCGGACGCCCAGGCTACGGAGAGCTTTTATATTGTAGAGCTTATGGGCAGAAAAGCCGGCTGGATAACTTATGCTGCCGGTATCGCTTCAGAAGCAATTATGATGCTTTCGAGCGAAGATATCGAAGGGACTGAACTCGATGTGGAAAAAATAAGCGAGAAAATAGCGGATGTAATACTGAACCGGAAGAAAAAAGAAAAGCCTTACGGGATCATTGCAGTCTCGGAGGGGCTGGCAGACAAACTCCCCGAAGGCCTTCTGCCTAAGGAAGTTGACAGGCACGGCAATGTTATGTTCGGCAAAGCGAATATATCAAGATTTCTGGCAAATAAAGTAACCAATAAGTATAAAGAGAGAACAGGCTCCGAAATAAAAATAATTGCAAAACAGATAGGATACGAAACTCGCGCCAGTTCGCCTATCAGTTTCGATGTGGTTTTAGGAAGCATGCTTGGTTACGGAGCCTATAAATTCTACACTGAAAAAAAATTCGGAGTAATGGTTTCGGTAAACGACAATTTTGACCTTGTAGCAGTGCCTTTTAAGGAACTTATCGATCCTGTAACGCTGAAGACAAAGCTGCGCAGCGTTCCCAAAGGAAGCGACTTCTATACACTGAAGGAAAATTTATCTTTCAGAAGACTATGGCAATAAAGATCTGCTTATAATTATTGTCTCGTATTACGATTTAACAACAGGTTTTGGGATGCACTCTAAGTAATGTCCGTCATTAGCAAATAGCAGTTGAGCAGGTATTCTGTTTTGATTATTTAAACAAGCATAATGATTGTTTAAAAATTAATGTATAATAATATCATGTTGTGAGCAGATCTCCCCGTATGGGGAGATATTTTTTTTACTTGATTAAATATTGTTGTTAAAATTATTCTCTCTTTATATTTTGTCATAATAATCGGGAAATATGTGTTAATAAGCAAATGCCGAAAAGAAACGATATAAAGAAAATACTGATAATAGGATCGGGCCCTATAGTTATAGGGCAGGCATGCGAGTTTGATTATTCGGGTTCGCAGGCATGCAAGGCTTTAAAAGAAGAAGGCTTTAAAGTTATACTGATAAATTCCAATCCCGCCACAATAATGACTGATCCGGAAATGGCAGACAGAACGTATATTGAGCCCATTACTGCGGAAGTAATCGAAAAAATAATTCAAAAAGAAAGTCCGGATGCCATTCTGCCGACAGTCGGCGGCCAGACTGCTTTGAACGCAGCAATGGATTTACATCACCTGGGAATTCTGGAAAAGTATAATGTTGAGCTGATCGGGGCGAACATAGAATCAATAAAAAAAGCGGAAGACCGGGAACTGTTTAAGCAGGCGATGATAAAGATCGGCCTTAATGTGCCGGATTCTGGTATGGCTTCGAGCATGGAAGAAGCTTTGGAAGTTATGAAAAGAATAGCCCTTCCGATTATTATAAGGCCTGCTTTTACGCTTGGCGGCACGGGCGCGAATATAGTTTATAACAAGGAAGATTTTGTTGAGCTTGTAAGGAAGGGACTGGATGAATCGCCAATAAATAAGGTATTGCTGGAAGAGTCTGTGCTCGGCTGGAAAGAGTTCGAGCTTGAGGTAATGAGAGACACTAAGGATAATGTTGTAATAATTTGCTCCATAGAAAATTTTGATCCGATGGGCATACATACAGGCGATTCTATAACTGTTGCTCCGCAGCAGACGCTTACAGACCGGGAATATCAGGATCTTAGGGATATGTCGATTGCCATAATAAGGGAGATCGGCGTAGATACCGGCGGGTCCAATATTCAGTTTGCAGTCAATCCGGCTGACGGCAGGGTGATGGTCATTGAAATGAATCCGCGCGTGTCGCGCTCATCCGCGCTTGCTTCCAAGGCTACCGGTTTCCCGATCGCAAAGATTGCCGCAAAGCTGGCTGTGGGGCTAACGCTCGATGAGATTGCGAACGATATTACCAGAGAGACGCCCGCCTGCTTTGAGCCGACTATCGATTATGTTGTTGTAAAAGTGCCAAGATGGGCATTCGAGAAATTTGAGGGAGCCGAGACTACTCTGGGCGCGCAAATGAAGTCCGTGGGCGAAGCGATGTCGATAGGGCGCACGTTTAAAGAATCCCTGCAAAAGGCGCTAAGGTCGCTCGAGACCGACAGATACGGTCTGGGTTCCGACGGGCACTTCGCTATTGAAGAAGCAATCGACGCGCATCCTGCCAATTCCAGGGAGAGCTTTATCAACAGCGCACTTTCAAAACCAAGTGTTGACAGGATATTCTACATTAAAGAAGCTTTGAAGCGCGGATGGAGCAAGGAAAGCATTTATCAGTTATCATCCATTGATCCGTGGTTTTTAAGCCAGATAGAAGAGCTCGTAACCGCAGAAAACGAATTTATCAAAATCAGCAAACCGGGTACGTCCGAGATTCTCAGAATGAAAATGCTGGGCTATTCCGACAGGCAGATCGGGTGTATGTCCGCATATAACGAACTATACATATTATTTAAAAAGGGTGTTGAAGCTCAAAAGGAATTTTACAGAACCAGAAAACAAAAGGAAAAAGATGTCAGGGAATTCAGAATCAAGAATAATATAATTCCGGGTTACAGGCTTGTGGATACATGCGGCGGCGAATTCGAAGCATACACCCCTTACTATTATTCCTCTTATGACAGTGAAGACGAATCGAGGGAATCAACACGGAAAAAAATTATGATCCTGGGCGGCGGGCCGAACAGGATAGGGCAGGGTATTGAATTCGATTACTGCTGCTGCCATGCTTCTTATGCGTTAAGGGAAGAGGGGATCGATTCCATAATGGTCAACTCGAATCCGGAAACAGTATCCACGGATTACGATACTTCCGACAGGCTGTATTTTGAGCCTCTTACACTGGAAGATATCCTGCATATTTATGATAGGGAAAAACCAAACGGAGTAATAGTGCAATTCGGGGGGCAAACCCCGCTCCGCCTTGCGAAAGAACTCGAAGCCAATGGAGTAATTATTATCGGCACGTCGCCGGACTCTATTGACAGGGCGGAGGATAGAGAGAGATTTTCTAAAGTAGTCAGCGATCTTAAGCTGCTTCAGCCCGAAAACGGAATGGCGTTCACCAGGGATGATGCTGTCGGGATCGCGGAAAGGATCGGGTATCCTGTGCTTGTAAGACCGTCATACGTGCTGGGCGGCCGGGCAATGTCGATTGTGTACGACGAGAACAGTCTGAACGAATACATAAAGAGCGCTGTGCATCTTTCTCCTGAACATCCTATTTTAATAGATAAATTCCTGGATGATGCAATTGAAGTCGATGTGGATGCTATATGCGATGGTCGGGATGTCTTCGTTGGTGCGGTAATGGAACACATTGAGCAGGCGGGTATTCATTCCGGCGATTCGGCATGTATCATCCCGCCTATGACATTAAAAGGAAAAATTTACGACGATATTATAGATGCTACAAAAAAGCTTGCAATGGAACTGAACGTAATAGGGCTTTTAAATATACAGTTTGCAGTTAAGGATAATGAACTGTATGTAATAGAAGTAAATCCGCGCGCATCAAGGACAGTGCCGTTTGTGTCAAAGACAACAGGAGTACCGCTGGCAAAAATAGCGGTAAAAATAATGCTCGGCAAAAAACTGAAAGACCTTAATTTGATTGAAATGAAAAAGATACCGTATGTCAGCGTTAAAGAAGCCGTGCTTCCATTCAGTAAATTTCCGGGCGTTGATACGATCCTTTCCCCTGAGATGAAATCTACAGGCGAGGTAATGGGAATTTCAGAAAATTTCGGGGAATCGTATTACAAGGCCGAATTGGGCGCCGGTGATATGCTGCCGAAAAAAGGCACGATATTTTTAAGCGTAAACAGAAAATCCAAATATGATCTTCTGGATGAGATGAGGCTTCTTTCCCAGAACGGATTTCATTTAATCGCAACAGAAGGTACGGCGGAGTTCCTGAATAATAACGGGATCCCATGCGACAGGATATTTAAGGTAAGCGAAGGGAGACCGAATATAATTGATCTTGTAAAAAATAAAGGCATTGATCTGATTGTGAACACACCGACAGGCAAAATTCCAAGGTATGATGCATACACAATCAGGCAGGCTGCCGTAAGGTATCATATTCCTATTATGACGACTATCGCAGCTGCAAAGGCTGCGGTTCGCGGGCTGTTGGAAGTAAAGGCCAAGGGGGAACTTACCGTAAAGTCGATTCAGGAATATCACGCGGAGGTAACATAGATTCATGACTAAAAAACTGATATTGGATAATAAAGCGATAAACAAAATAATTGAAAACACAGCGCATGATATGTTTGACAGTTTAAAGTTAAAAGGTGAATTTGCGATTGTAGGTATACAGACCAGAGGTGTTGAGCTCGCAAACAGATTAAGGAAAAAACTGGAAGTGCTTACAGGCAGGGAAATTAAAAACGGCATTCTTGATATCACATTTTACAGGGATGACCTTGCCACCAGAGGATACCTGCCGGCCATTAAAGAAACGCGTATTGAATTTGATATAAACGGTATAACAGTTATTATTGTCGACGATGTGCTTTTTACAGGAAGGACAGTAAAAGCCGCGCTGGAAACATTGACCGGATTCGGCCGGCCTAAAGCGATAAAGCTTTTCACGCTTGTTGACAGAGGCAACAGGGAACTTCCAATACAACCGGATTACTGCGGTTTTACAATTGAAACAGATTTGAAAGATGAAGTGCAGGTGCGACTTAACGGTACCGACAAAGTAGAAGATTCCGTATATCTGATCAAAGGGCATTAGTTTCAGGTTATTCTCAGGATAAATATTATATGTATCGTTTAAAAGTATTTGATCATTTTTCTTCAGCTCATTTTCTAAACGGATACAAGGGCAAGTGCGAATCCCTGCACGGGCATAACTGGAAGGTGGAGGCAGAAGTTGAAGGCGAAAAGCTTGACAATTTGGGCATGTTGATTGATTTTAAGATATTGCGAAAACTTCTTGGGGAAATTCTAAAAGAAATGGATCATCGGCTTCTTAATGATATGGATGTTTTTAAAAACAGCAATCCCAGCGCTGAGCTTATTGCGGAGTATATATATAATAAATTCCGGCAAATGCTGCCCGAAGGAGTAACCGTATCAAGTATCTCCGTATGGGAAACTGAACGGTCACAAGCAATTTATTTCAAGGCGTAATACTTCGGCCCTTGCGTTGAGGATTAAAACATACTACCTAAATGAATAAAGAAAAAATAAAAAAAGCAATATACGATTTATTAATCGCAATAGGTGATGATCCGGAACGCCCCGGCATTAAAGACACGCCGGAGAGAATGGCGGAGATGTATTCGGAACTGCTGTCGGGAACCGAAGAGCAGGCAGCGCGGGTAATTCAGGAGACACACGAGCTTAACCACGATGGAATGGTGCTCTTAAAGGATATTCCGTTTTATTCGATATGTGAACATCATTTATTGCCTTTTTTTGGCAAGTGCCATATCGCATATATACCGGACGATAACAAGGTTGTCGGAATAAGCAAACTTGCAAAAGTTGTAGATATTCTCAGCAGGGGTCTTCAGATACAGGAAAGGCTTACAACGCAGATAGTTGAAACAATAATGAAGAGCTTAAAGCCAAAAGGTGTGGGAGTTGTAATGGAAGCGAGACATCTTTGCATGGAGATGAGAGGAATACAGAAACAAAATGCTTTCACAATAACTTCCGATGTTAGAGGAGTATTCCGCGCGGACATTAGAACACGGGAAGAATTTTTAAAATTAATAAAATAATTACGTGAATTTATATTTTAAAGGGTAAATGGTTATGAGCGATAAGATGAAAATTTTTTCAGGGACTTCCAATCCTAAACTGGCTAAAGGCATTACAGATCATCTTGGTATGACTCTGTCGGATATTGAATTAAAAAAATTCAGCGATGGAGAAATATCTGTAAAGATCAAGGAAAATGTCCGGGGCGCTGAGATTTTTGTAGTCCAATCTACATGCGGTCCTGTTAACGATAACATAATTGAGTTATTGCTGATAATTGATGCAGCGCGACGGGCATCGGCGAATAGTATTACTGCCGTAATCCCGTATTTCGGCTATGCGCGCCAGGACAGGAAAGTGGAACCCCGTGTACCGATCTCCTCAAAAGTAATGGCCAATATACTTCAGACCTCCGGAATAAAAAGAGTTCTCACAATGGATCTGCATGCCGACCAGATTCAGGGTTTTTTCGATATTCCGGTCGATAATTTGTTCGGTTCTCTTATGTGCGTTGATCATATACTGAAAATGAAGATAAAAGATCTGGTAGTTGTTTCTCCTGATGCAGGCGGTGTCGACAGGGCGAGATTCTATGCAAGAAAAGTCAATGCCGGTCTGGCTATTATAGATAAACGCAGGGAAATGGCAAATGTCTCCGAAGTAATGAATATACTTGGGGATGTCAGGGGAAAGAACTGCATTTTAATTGATGATATTATTGATACAGCCGGTTCTATTTCGGGCGCTGCAAGAGCATTAAGGGAAAATGGGGCAGATAAAGTGTTCTGTTATGCCGCTCACGGGGTTTTCTCGGGCAAGGCATACGAAAAGCTGAAAGAGGCGCCATTTGAAGAAATTATTTTTACTGATACAATCCCTGTCGATGAAACCAAGAAACTCAATAATATGCGTATATTGTCTGTAGCCAGTTTGTTCGGAGAAGCCATAAAGAGAATATATAAAGGAGAATCCATCAGTTCTCTTTTTGTTTGAGATTCAAAATTTTAAAAATATATCTGAGCAATAATAAATACTTAATGAAAGTTAACGGAAAAGATTACAGAACGATCTGGATGGAAGGTCAGGTTATACGCATAATAAATCAGGTTCTTCTTCCTCATTCATTTGAAATTATCAATATTAATAATCTTGAAGAGTTAAAGAAATCGATCAATGATATGAATATACGCGGGGCCGGAGCAATCGGAGCTGCTGCCGGATACGGACTCGCGCAGGCCGGGCTTTCTGCAAATAACGCTGACTTTTTTCAGAAAGTCGGACTGGCTGCCGATGAATTAAAACGCACGCGCCCGACAGCGCAGAATTTGTTTACTATAGTTAACGGTATTTTAAAAAAAGTCAACAATTACACCGATCCGGATAAGGCGAGGGATGCGCTTGTAAAAGAAGCACAGTATTATGCGGACCTGGATGCCGAAGCGTGCAGAAAGATCGGAATGTACGGCTCAGGTTTAATCAAGGACGGAGCGCAGATATCGACACACTGTAATGCAGGCTGGCTTGCATTTGTCGACTGGGGTAGCGCACTTTCGCCTGTCTATTATGCGGTGAAAGAACAAAAAAAGAATGTTTTTGTTTACGTGGATGAGACAAGGCCAAGATGTCAGGGTGCAAACCTGACAGCCTGGGAACTTCTTCAGGAAAATATTCCTCATTCAATAATAGCGGATAATGTTACGGGCGCTCTTATGTGGAGAGGAAAAATTGACATAGTAATCGTAGGAGCAGACAGGATTGCACGTAATGGAGATGTTGCCAATAAAATCGGCACTTATTCATCTGCCGTTGTTGCGAAGGAAAACAAAATTCCATTTTATGTGGCTGCGCCTATAACAACAATAGATCCGAATTGCGAATCAGGCAGATCAATACCAATCGAAGAGAGGGATCAGGATGAAACTCTTTTTATGTCGGGGCTAGATGCAAAAGGGAATCTGTCAAAAGTCAGAATAGCTCCCAAGGGATGCACGGCGTTAAACATAGGATTCGATGTTACCCCTGCTGAATATATAAAAGGAATAATCACCGAAAACGGTATTTTCCCGGCAAGTAAAAAAGGGATTGAAGAAATATTAAAGGGCAGTTCAAATGTATACAAATAAAAAAATAATTGTCGGGTCCGATCATGGGGGATTCGAGTTAAAAAGTATAATTCTAAGGCACTTAAGGGATTCCGGTTTAGATGTTGAAGATGCCGGATGCCACTCGCAGGATTCATGCGATTATCCTGTTTACGGGAAGATAGTTGCCGATAAGGTTATTGAAGCAAAATGCCGGGGGATCCTTTTATGCGGCACAGGCATTGGAATGAGCATTGTTGCCAACCGTATTCCGGGCATAAGAGCTGCTCTTTGCCATAACGAATATACAGCCAGGATGTCGAGAATGCATAATGATGCAAATATTCTTATTCTCGGCGCAAGGGTCATCGGGTCAGGGCTGGCAATTGATATTGTGAATATATGGCTTAATACGGAATTCGAAGGCGGCCGCCATCAGAAAAGACTGGATTTAATAAAATAATTTACTCATGTTGGCTGATTTTTTCCGTAATATTATTGTTAAATTATGAATAAATGTCATAGTAATCATCAATTTTGAGGCGGCAGGACGCCGCCGCGAGCCGCTTCTTACAGGATGTATGCATTAGCGGCGAGAAAAATGATGATTACTATGACATTTATCTTGTATGCATAATAAAAAAGTCAGTAAAGTTGAGTTAATTACAAAAAGATGCAAGTAAATTTAACTTTATAGATCATAATAGCAAAAATTGAGTTAAAGATAATTAAAATTTCTTTAAAAATTTAAAACGGAGAGTAATAAATCATGAAAGATTTTCTTTTTACATCCGAGTCGGTTTCAGAAGGCCATCCGGATAAAGTTGCAGATCAGATATCGGACGCGGTTGTTGACGCATATATAGCGAAGGATCCTAAATCCAGGGTTGCCTGCGAAACTCTGGTTACAACCAATCTGATAGTGATGTCGGGCGAGATAACTTCAAAGGGAGAGGTTGACTTTGAAAAGATAGCCAGGAAGGTTGTTGCAGATATCGGGTATAATGACCCGGAAGTAGGGTTCGATGCAAATTCATGCAAGGTTGAACTTTATATGCATCCGCAGTCGCCGGATATATCCCAGGGAGTAACAGAAGGAGAAGGACTTTTTAAAGAACAGGGTGCCGGGGACCAGGGCATGATGTTCGGATACGCAATAAACGAAACCGACGTTTTAATGCCTATGCCGATTCTGTACGCCCACAGGCTGGTTGAATATTTAGCTAAAATTCGCAAAGAAAAAAAGCTTTCATTTCTAAGACCCGATTCCAAATCACAGGTTACAATAGAATACAGGGATAATAAACCGTACAGGGTCGATACTATCGTAATATCAACCCAGCATTCTCCCGAAGCAACACACAAACAGATCACGGAAGGCGTAATCGAGGAAGTAATAAAGAAAATCATCCCGGATAAATTATTAAGCAAGGATACAAAAATCTATGTGAATCCTACCGGAAGATTTGAAATAGGCGGGCCTCATGGAGATACAGGATTAACAGGCAGAAAAATAATTGTAGATACATACGGCGGATGGGGGAGACACGGCGGCGGAGCTTTTTCCGGCAAAGATCCGTCAAAAGTAGACAGGTCTGCGGCATATATGGGACGCTATGTTGCAAAAAATATAGTTGCAGCAGGATTGGCGGAAAGATGCGAAGTGCAGATTGCTTATGCAATAGGCGTTGCCGAACCAGTGTCCGTATTGATCGATACATTCGGGACAAATAAAATAGATGAAAAGCAAATCAGCGAGCGCGTGCGTAAAGTGTTCGGATTAAAACCAGCTGAAATAATCAGTACGTTGAATTTACTGCGGCCGGTATTTTTGCCTACAGCATCTTATGGGCATTTCGGCAGGACTGGAGACGGATTTACGTGGGAGAAAACCGATAAAGCCGATAAACTAAAATAAAGGTATAATCTATGAACATACTTGATATTAAAAAGATTATTCGCGATGTGCATGATTTCCCCAAAAAAGGAATAATCTTTAAAGATATAACGACGCATCTAAAGCACCCACTGGCCTTTAAAACATCAATTGATCTATTGGCTAAAGAATGTAAGAAATATTCTGTGCAAAAGGTGCTCGGTATTGAGTCCAGAGGATTTATCTTTGCCGTACCAATTGCGATGGAACTTAACGTTGGTTTTGTACCTATAAGAAAACCTGGCAAATTACCCGCAGATACAATTTCAGAAACATACGACCTGGAATATGGTACAGACTCCATCGAAATACATAAAGACGCAATAAATCCGGGTGAGAATGTAGTAATCATTGATGATTTGCTTGCTACCGGAGGGACTGCGGCAGCAGCATGTAAATTGGTTGAAAAATGCGGCGGTAATCCGGTACTTATTGCATTTTTAATAGAGCTTACATTTTTGGACGGACGTGAAAAACTTAAAGGCCGAAATGTGTTTGCGTTGCTGGATTTTTAAAGTTTTTGTGGTATTTTTACATCACACAGAGATTGTAGTCAGTAATTACTTTCTATGATCTCTGTGGATTTTATTAGGAATGATTTTGTTTTAACTATTTAACTTATTAAATTTTCCAGAGTTTTCCTGCCATGTTTTGTTAATTCAACCATAACCGGATCATTGATATTGCCTTTACAGTAATTAAGCATATTAAAATGGCTTAACCATGTAAAAATGCTGAAGTCAAGAAAAGATGAAAGTAATAAATCGCCGGTGCAGTAGAATTTTATCTTTTTAAAAAAGGTATTGGATATTTTATCTATCCGGAATTGGCCATGTTTGGAAAGCATTAGATCAATTAGTAAGTTTTTGTTTTTTTGTAAAACATCGGCAGCTTCCGGCATTGAAGGAAACAGCTCCCTCCACTTACTTTTATTCCAGAATGAATTTAGCAGCATAAAAAATAATTGAATATTCATATACGCAAGATCTTTGACTGTTATGAATTCGTTTAGAAGATTAGTAGTATCGGTATTCTTTAAAATTAGTATAAATTGTTTAATATATAATAAAATTAATTCCTCATCATTATATTTATTAAATAAAAAAGCGCTCAAAGAATGATTCAAACAGCAATGACAGAATTCCTCGTTTAAAATATATTTTAAATTCTTGTTGCTGGAATTTTTATCAACGTTTTGCAGCGCAATTCGTGAAAATCGCATTATAATTGAATTATTAATTGCCCCATGAAAATCGCGATCAATTTTATTGATAAGTAAGTGCCGCGAATCACAGACTGCCGCATTGCATTTTTTCCGGCCTAATGTCAGGCTGAGAGGATTAATCGCTAACCTATGATTAATTTTATCTGTACTTCTGTTCGGATTTAGATATAGAGCATCCTTGATCTTGCTGTTCTTTTCACTGATACTGCTGATCTCAAAATTGCTTTTTTTCATTAATTTTACTCTTGCTCCATGAATAATTAATGTTAAATTTAAAATTGAATAATGAAAAAAATATTCTTTTTTGTATAAAATAAAAAATTTGCAGATGTTAAAGCTCTAAATCAGATGATTTTTTAATATATCGAGAATTAGAAGTCAACGATTATTGTAATTAATTGGCAAATTAATCCGATTTTTTAAAAAAAATTAAAAAATTTTTTATATTGTATTATTTGCATTGGTTGTAATTTTTTTTATTAAAACATTTTGTTGATAATATAGTAATAAGTGTTGATAATATAGTAGATTATTTGTTAATATATGTCGGTATACTAGATGCGGATTTTATGTGACCTGGTTTTTAATATTTTTAAAAAAAATGGAAAAGTTTTTTTTATTTATGGGAATATACCCGGACATACTTATAAAACTCATAGTGTGACAATTATTTTAGGACTGGAATTAATCTTTCAGCATTAATCCCTGGTTATTAACTTTTTTTGGATAAATATTTCAGGGGGTCTTCCGGTTTCCCCGAATGGCCTATCTGAAAATGGAGTTTATTTCCTTCGGTTTTGCCAATACTTTTACCTGCAGAAATTTTTTCACCTTCGCATACTTTTATATCTTTTAAATTAGAATAAATAGTTAAATATTTATTATTATGCGTTAAAATTATATAATTCCCGAATCCGCGCATATAGCCTACTTTTTTTACGATACCGTCTGCTGATGAAAATACAGTCGTATCCGGCTCACTTAAAATAAGTATTCCTATTGACTTTACTCCGTCCAGCCCATCCCTCTTTGTACCATATACATGTTTAATCGGCCAGCAAAAATCAGGATTTTTTAATTGAACCTGATTATTTGGTGTGTAACTCGTTTGTTGTTTATCCTCCGGAAATTTTAAAATCATTCCTTCATGAATTTTATCATTATTTTTGATATTATTAATTCTGGTTATTTCATTAATATTAGTATTAAATTTTTTAGATAATTTTAATAAACTATCTCCTTTCTTTACTTTATAAAGTATTTTATTGGTTTTACCCGGTTTATTGGAAATTACAGGTTCTGAAGGGAAGTTTTGTATTTTATCGGAATGAAAAACGTTTTTCAAATTTTCCCTCTTACTGTTGGTTCGAATTAAATTTTCTTTATTTAAAGAATTTCTTGAGGGTTTATTTGTTTGTTTCTTATGGGGAAAGTCATCCCTACTAATCATTATTTCCGGAATATCATTATCTTCTTCATCTTTATCGGATGACCAGTTATAAAATGAATAATCTGATGATAGATTTGTTTTTTTATTATAATTGTTTTGCTGGCGAATATATTTATCGGGCGTACATTTTAGCATAATAAATAAAAATATTAATATGAATATATGTTTTTGTCTCGACATCCGTATTGTCCGTAGAGGATCATATCCGTATGATCCTGAATGAAATATAATTTATCAGAAGGAATTATAGAAATATTTCACCTTATCATGTATTTCGGTGTAATCTGGCCGGTAATTGAGCAATTTTTTGCTTCAAGGCCTTGAAACATAATATCTTTGCTTTTGCGTCGGCCGATACCGAAGGTGGCGGCTGGTACATCGGTACCGGGGGGCTACACCGGGGAATTTTATTTTCTTTTGATTTCAGACAGTGACATTTTTTAAGTAATATTTGTTGCTTTTTAAAATAATATGTAATAGATTACGTTTAAAGCATTCCAGAGTAAAAAAATGAAAAGCGTTAAATTGATAAATAGTAATATTTTTTCCGTTATTACAATATTTTTTGTTTTATTTTCAGCCGGCTTTATTTCGCAGGTAAAGACACTGCATGCGGAAATTGCCGCAGAATACTGGACCAGCGATATTCATAAAAATTATATTAGCATAAAAACGACAAAAGGAAAGTTTTATGCATATATTGTTCTTCTGTTTAATGAAAATCCGCATTTTATTAATTTAATACAGGAAGACAGCATTACTCCCGAAACGCTGCAGAAAGATGGCTTCCATGTAAAGGAATATATTAATTATTTGGACTCAATAAAAAATACAGATCAAAAAAAGCTCGCGGAGCAAATGCTTAATATTTATCTACATCCGAATAAATTTAAAGAAAAAGCCCTGGAGTCAATACAGGAAGAACTGACAAAGCATAATGTAATTTTGCGATTTTCGAAAATCAAGACGGCCAGTTCTGAAAAAATAGTTCTGGATTACTGTATTTATGGAAGAAAAGAACCAATCAATATTTCCCACCCGCTTTTTGAGACACAGGAAAAATTGTTCAACATACAGCCTTTCATTTATTATGACGAATTTTCCACCAGTAATTCGACCTTCTATTTCGATATGGTTTATATAAATCCGGATGAAGTAAATAACGATTATCTCATTGCTCAAAATATTATAAGCGGGAAAAATGTCGAGTCGATGTTTTTTGTCGGCGCAAAAATAAATGACAATATAAAATATTGTATAATACATGCTTTTAATAAATCGGGAAATATTAAAAGCGAAATATTGCATATGTTTATTATTCATGAAATTACACATAAAATATTGAACAATCATTATAATTATTTTGATCAAATAACGGGCGAGGAACTGGCTCTGCTGAGTACAATTTATCAAAATCCTTATCTGGGCTTGTCGGTATTATACAGTTATCTTGATTATAACCGGATAAACTCGCATAGAATCGCCGCGACAAATATTATAAGGTTTATTGCGAACAAAACTGCCAAACCCGGATTGGTTGACGATCCTTCCGACCTTAGATTGCTTGGAATAAACGAGGTTAAACGTCTTACCAGGGAACATTTCAATTCAATAATGAGAAATGTTAAGAATAATTAAAAATGCAGGTGGATCGGATTTTGAAGATTCATACTGTTGAAATCTTTTTCAAATACTCCTGTAATAGCATTGATCTTTAGCTCATTCTCAATTTTTGATGTATCCCCGGACTTGCTAAAAAGAATCTCTTCAATTTTTTTCCATATATCAGCTATCCGTTCACAGGAGATAAACAGCAAGTCTTTCACGGATTCATAGTGTAGTCCGCTTGAACCGGTAGGGTGGAACCATCTCTCTTTATGAAGATTCAATACGTGAGTATTCAATTTGCCCGACGGCGGATACTTTATTAGATAGTCAGAATAAAATAGTTTTTTCTTTTTTATGTAGTTAATTATTTTAATAAGCTGTGGATTCCTGCTATTTTTTATTTTAAAAGAAAATTTAATAAAAATCGGTATTAAATTCATAATAAAAATTGCAGGCAATATTTCATTATCTTTTTGTTTGATTATTATTAACTTGTTGTAAGTTTCGGGGTGAGCTTCTTTTATTGAATTTAAAAGAAAAGTTTTAATCGGATGTTCCACCTGCTGCAGACCGTATTTTTCCCATTCCGGAAGCATGTCGTCTAAATTAAAATCGTATGGATTTTTATTATAATCGCCGTCAAACGGCTGGCTGAAAAAAACATCCAGATTATTTTCCAATAAAAGATGCTGTTCCCTGAAATATTTCTGTTCAGCTTTATTACCTGAAGTGGTAAAGCCGGACCAGTAATAAATGTAAGGATTAAAGAATGAATCCGAGATTAAATGCGATATCAGCCCGTATAGATATGCACGTTGATTGGATGCCCATTCATTATTCTGATCTTTGTAGGATATCAATGTAAATAGCATTGATTTTAATAATTTTTCATTTTGATTGGAGTGAAGCTCGTATGAAATTTCACTTCCGCTGATATAATTATTTTTTTTGAATGGCAGATAAGCGAAAATATTGGGGCCAAGAGCTCCGAAAAGGCCGGCTTTTTTGAAATTTTTAGATTTGAAAAGAATCTCAATGGATTTTGAGTAAATATTACTATGTTTTTCTTTTTTTAGAAAATTAATTGATTCATAAAACACTCTGCTGTGAGTAATAATTCCAGGCATTGTTTACCTTGTAATGCTAGTATTAATGAATAATTAATACTATTGTATTTCTTCGGATTGTCAACAAAATATCAATTTAAACATTTTTTTCAGAAACTGAAAAAAATTCAAAAGCAGACTATTCATATCAAAAATTATCCATATTTTTAAATAATCATATATAATCATCTATAATTGTTAATATTTGCCCTTAATTCGTTCACCAAAGGGGACGAAAAGACGTATATGGAAGAGTGTTTCCATGTCTTAAAGGTTCTTTGAAAACGCTGGGGTAATGATTTGCCTGTTTAAGCAACATGTACTTTTGTTATTTCTATTCCAGTCTTGTATTGCCCATAAATAAGCCTGGAAGGGCTGACATATTCCGGCTGTTTGTAAACAGTCGTTATGTTGGTAAAGACGACCGGTTCTTTCCTGCCCTTGAGAGTCCGGTTGGCAAGGAAGCCTTCAAATAACAAAGGAGTGTAAAATGATAATAAATCACAACATGAGTGCAGTAAATGCAAACAGGGCGTTAAAGTTCACGCACTGGGAAGTTAACAAAAGCATGGAGAAGCTTGCATCAGGTGAACGCATCAATAAAGCCGGCGACGATGCTTCCGGATTAGCTGTTTCGGAGAAAATGAGAACCCAGATTCAGGGTTTAAGGCAGGCTGAAAGAAATACGGAAGACGGTATGTCTTTTGTACAGACTGCGGAAGGTTATTTGAATCAATCTGCTCAGATTATTCAACGAATCCGCGTTCTCTCTGTTCAGGCTGCAAACGGGATTTATTCTCCTGAAGACAGACAGATAATCCAGGTGGAAGTATCTGCGCTGGTAGATGAAGTTGACCGGATTGCTTCACAGGCCGAGTTTAACAGGTTTAAAGTCCTAACCGGTGAATTCTCAAGGATCAATGCCAAGGCTAGCATGTGGTTCCATCTTGGTCCCAATATGAATCAGCGCGAGCGGGTTTATATCGGCACTATGACTGCCCAGGCATTCAGATTCAGGGATGTTTCGGGTAGAATAGCTATATCACTGTCGACTCCTGACGGCGCTAACAAATCTATTGGGATAATGGATGCAAGTCTGCAAAAGCTTGCTAAACAAAGAGCCGACCTTGGAGCTTACTATAATAGGCTTGAGATGACATCAAAAGGACTAATGACCGCCTATGAAAATACTCAGGCAGCTGAGTCCAGGATTAGGGATGCCGATATGGCAGAGACAATGGTTGATTTTACAAGAAGTAATGTTCTTGTAAATACAGGTACTGCCATGCTGGCCCAGGCAAATTTACAACCCCAGTCAGTATTAAGATTATTAGGATAAAATAATTTTAATACCAGCTTATTTGTTCTTTGAAAACTATTTTAGGTTCTCACTTTCCTTCCTGTTCGCCGGGGAAACCCGGCGATCACCGGCTGTTCCGGCAGTTGGTGATGTCGGAGGGCATCACTGGCTGCCGGAACAATCCGGCGCCGGTGTTGTCTGAATAATGGGCAGTTCGGACTGCACCATAAGGAGTAAACCTTTGATCTGTTTAATATGGATCCGGTTTCTGCGCAAGCGGAAGCCAGAAAAATCCTGAACCGTTTATACAAACTAAAAAGAAACGGTTTTGCATTAAACAACCACAGGGAGGGAAAGTTTAATATGAGAATCAATCATAATATGAGTGCCATATTCGCAAATCGGCAGCTTAAATTTATTGCTGTGAATCTGGGTAAGTCAATTGAGAAGCTGGCATCCGGTGAAAGGATAAATACGGCTGGTGACGATGCTTCTGGTCTGGCTGTATCTGAAAAGATGCGGACTCAGATAAACGGCCTGTTCCAGGCTGAAAAGAACGCTCAGAACGGGCTTTCTTTTGTACAGGTCGCAGAAGGATCACTTCATCAGCTTAATGATATCCTTCAGAGAGTGCGGATGCTTTCGGTCCAGGCTGCTAATGGAATTTATTCTAATGCCGACAGACAGCAGCTTCAGGTGGAAGTCTCGCAGTTGATAGATGAGGTTGACAGGATTTCAACCTCGTCGGAATTCAACAGATTGAAAATGCTTACCGGGCGCTATTCCAGAGGGAGTAAAATCGGCAGTATGTTCTTTCACGTGGGGCCAAACCAGGATCAGCGGATCAAAGCTTTTATTGCAACAATGAGCGCAAAGTCCCTTAATCTTATTGAGGCGGGAGACCGTAAGCGTTCTATTTCAACTGTCGGAAATGCAAACGCCATGATTGGATATGTCGATGTAGCTTTAAACAAGCTTAATCGGCAAAGGGCAGATCTGGGCGCGTATTACAACAGGATGGAGAATACAATAATGGCGCTTACCAGGAATTACGAAAATATGGTAGCGGCCGATTCCCGCATAAGGGATACGGATATGGCTTCAGAGTTGATTGAGTTTACAAAGAACCAGATTCTTTTGCAGAGTAGTACTTCGATGTTGGCACAGGCTAATTTAATGCCTAAAACAGTCCTGGAACTACTTAAATAAGAATCTTTAGGATGCAGATCAACTCTGCAGCGGAGTTGATTTTCTCCTCTCTGGGATTTTTTTAGAGAGGAGAAACTTTTTTTTAAAGAAGGAGGTTATATATGCGGTTATTTGGAATTTTATTTTCAATTGCCGCTTACATGGAGGTAGTTTATGGACATTAATAATGTAATTGCAAACAAAATTGACAACATTTCACAATCAAGAATTGGGAATGTTAAAAACCAGACAGAACACATTTCATCGGAAAATGTAAAGCTGGGAAGAGATCTAAAATTGACTAAGGAAAATACTGACAATTTAATTGATACTCTTAACTCGGCGGCTAAATCCGTCAATCAGAGGGTGAGCTTCAGCTTTAGTGATAAAACCAACAGGGTTATTATGAAATTCCTTGATGGCGATACAAATGAAGTTGTAAGGGAGATTCCTCAAAAAGAAATGATCAGACTGTTGGAACATATGCACGAGTTAATCGGCATGTTTGTTGATGAATCCCGTTAGGGATCATCCGGATAAGGATTTATTATAGATCTTATTTATTCTATCGTGGACAAAATAGCCTTTTGTTTTGACGTGACAGCTATATACTCATCCTGAATGCATTTTAAAATAAAAGTCAATCAGGGTGAGTATATTAATATGATAAAAACTTCCTTAAATATCCTGCCATTCTTCTCAATCGAATCTAAAAAAAACATATTATGTCATATTTTTTTGTATTTTTGCTCAGTAATTTTATTATCTAATTCTGCTATTTTACCGATAATATATTGAAATATTTTGTGATTTAATTTATATTAAAATGAACTTATTGAAGCCTTGTTGTAATTAAAATAACAAATAATTGGGATAAAATTATGCCGGTCACTATGGGCGGTTTGGCCTCCGGGCTGGATACGGATAATATAATTCAGAAACTTGTTGAAGTTGAGGCAAGACCCATACATCAATGGACTGGTGAAAGAGAGAATTCCAGGAAAAGAAAAGATGCATTAGGAGATTTAAAAACCAACCTGGTAAAACTGAATGAGTCTGCAAAAGATCTTTACGGATACAGGGCTTCTTTTAATGATAAGAAGGCCATTTCTTCCAATCAAAGCATTGTTGAAGCTTCGGCGAATAAAATTGCCGAAAAAGGCATCAAAGAATTAAAAGTAAAAGAGCTTGCTTCGAATAATAAAATTTCAACTGATAAAATCGGTAAAGATGAAAAGCTTCCTGCCGGTAAATTTAAAATTACTGTTAACGGCGAATCGCAGTCAGTAAATTTTAAAGGCGGAACGCTGGAAAAGCTTCGCGACAGAATTACAGAAGTTGCTGCTGAAATTATATCTCCAACCTACGTTAAAACAGACAGTAATAATTACATCATGACTATAGAATCGAAAACACCTGGTAAAAAAGGTGAAATTATTCTGACCGGCGATAAGGATTTACTAAAAAAGATCGGTTTGGTAACCGGCGAGAAAGGAGAGAATCAGGAAAAGACAAAGCTGATTTTCGATAGAAAATTTTTTAAAACATACAGCGGCATCAAAGAAATACCAAAGGAAGACGGCAGTATGGAAGTAGCTCAGGACGGCAATTCAATTAAGATTGAGGGAATTCTTTGGAGAGAATATGAACTTCCAATAGCCGCACCAATAAAAAAAGATACGGTACTTGAATTAAATATCGATTATCAGAAGGAAGTTGTTGAAGAGGATACCACTCCGTATCGCGTGGAAATCGGGCCGGCTGAGGAAGTAACCATTAAAGGTATAAAGCTGAAAGGTTATAATGTTTCCAGGATCAGGCAGATTGAGAAATCGGATGATAAAAAGAAAACTCCTGATGTGCTTGGTATCGGTGTTGTCGTAATGGAGAATGATAAACGAACGGAAAAAATATATGAACGCGGGCCGGACGTTAAAGGGAAGCAGATTCTTCCTGTAGGCAATGATTTTGACGGTAAGACAATATCAAAAATTATTTTTTACTGCAACGAGGGAGCTGCTAAATTTTCGGCCGCAAATATTCTGACTCCTCTAAAAGGAACAGGAATTCTGGAAGCAAAGAACGTGATTAAAAATGCTGCGGATGCAAAAATTGAGATCGATGGCGTTGAAATAGTCAGGGATAAAAATAATAATTTGAATGATGTTATTAAAGGCGTTGATTTAAATTTAAAGAGAAGTTCTGCTGATCCTGTAACAATAACAATTGAGCCCGATATCGATAAAGCCATTGATAAGATAAAAAAATTCGTAAAAGCTTATAATGACTATCTGGATTTAAATATAAAACTAACAAAAACAGCTAAGATTTTGAAACCGGATAATTTTGCAAAGTCAAAAGATGAAATGGGTCTATTTATCGGGGATATGACGATTTTAAGGCTGGAAAATTCTTTAAAGACCGCTGTCGGCGAATCTTATCCGTCAAGACTTGATAATCCGATCAGGATACTTGTGCAAACCGGAGTGTCTACAGGCGCAATTAATTCTGAGTGGGAATCAATTAAAGAAGGCAAACTTGTAGTTGACGAGACAAAACTGCGGACCACAATTGACGCAAATCCTGAGGGCATAACAGAATTCTTCGGATCAGATACGGACGGTGATAACAGAATAGATAACGGCATGGCCTTCAGGGTTGAGAGCCTGCTAAAACCGTACATAATGTCGGGCAGAAGCGTCATTGCCGCCAAGGTCGATCAGGAAAATGAATCGATAAAAAGCGTGGATAGCAGAATAGACAGACATAAAGAGCACTTAAAAAAATACGAGGAAAAGCTTAGAACTAAATTTGCTTCTATGGAAAAATCCGTTTCGGATTCCAAAGCACAGGGCAGTTGGATGAAGATGAACCTGGGCATTCAGGATTCTGACGGTAAAAAATAATTGATTACTATTGTCCCGTATTACGATCTCACAGCAGGTTTTGGGACACACTCTTGAATAAATGACACATCGTAAAAGTTGTAGTTGTATTTTTGATAAATTTAAATTTGCAGCGAGGTAATATGGAAATTCTAATAAATGGATGTCCATTGAATATTGAATTAAATGATGATTGGACCCTTCACGATGTAATTTCTTTCGTCGCAGACTGGTCTTATCAAAGAGACCTGATATTTACGGAAGCTGCGGTTAACAATAAGAGTTATGCGATTGATACTTTACCTAATTTCTCGATCCCGGAAGTTAAAACATTAAATTGTTTTCTTCAGTCGAAATCCGATGTTGTAATCGATTCTCTTCATATCGGTGTTGATTATTGCACCAGGATACAAAAATTCTTTAAAGAATCAATTGCCGCCGGAAAGGTAAATGTTGATGAAATAAAACATATTGTCGGTGGTATTAACTGGATTATTGAAGTAATTACTAAAATATCGGAAATGCTGGGAGTTGATATATATGAGATCAAGTATAAAGATAATTCGATAGCATTTTATTTTGAAAAGCTTAACGGATTCAAGAAGGATATAACAGATAATAATAATTCTGACTGGTTAGTTGATTATTTTAAAAAAAACGATGAAATATTTTCCGCTATTAGCGGTGTTTTAAAAATGCTATTAATGAGCGAAAACATGAAAACGCTTGTTATCCAAAGCATAGATTCCCCCGATGTTTTATTAAAATCAATTAAGAACATTAAAGGTGAAGTCCCTGCCCAAATAAAAAATCTTGAGGAGATTGCTATCTCATATCAGACAAAGAGGGATGATGAAGCTTCCAAAAAGCTTGAAAATTTTATAGATTTTATTTTTGATTACGGCAGGACATGTTATCAGATTGCTCCTGTTTTTAATATCGATCTGGAATCTATTATTGTGAATGATGTTCCGTTAAGCAAAAGGAATATTGAGCTTCAGGGATTTTTGTTTAATGTAATAAATGCAATGGAAAATAACGATATCATCAGTCTGTCGGATGTCCTGGAATATGAAATTAAATCCTTACTTGAAAATCTGGGCGGCTATATTGATATTTTAATTGATAATATCGAGAAAAAAAGTTAATTGATTTAACCGCTTTTATTGCAACACCCTGGCTTTCTTCTGAAAAAAAGAAATTATAAATATATTATTAATATTTTAAGATATGATTTATGCAAAAAAGAACCTGTCTTGATTATGTGATTAGATCCGTGAAAATAATATATGAATCAAAATAAAAAATTATGGGGCGGCAGATTCAGCGAGCCAACATCAAATATAACAGAGAATATTTCTTCTTCTATACATTTTGATGTAAGATTATATAAACAGGATATTGCCGGTTCCATTGCTCACGCAAAAATGCTGAACAGGATTGGCGTATTATCTGAGAGCGAACTTCTTGGCATTATTAGCGGACTCAAACAAATATTAAATGAGATCGAATCGGGTTCATTTGAATTTAAAGCATCTCTTGAAGATATTCACATGAATATCGAATCAAAGTTGACGGAACGGATAGGGGAAGCCGGTAAAAAGCTTCATACCGCAAGGTCGCGAAATGATCAGATAGCACTTGATCTGCGTTTGTATATACTGGACGAATCTCTTGAAATAGAAAATAAGCTGAAAAGTCTTATAGAGCTTTTAACCGATATTGCTGAAAAGAATATCGGGGTTATTCTCCCCGGCTATACGCATCTCCAGGTTGCCCAGCCTGTGAGGTTAAGCCATCACATCCTCGTTTATGCATGGCAATTGCTGCGGGACATGAGAAGGCTTAAGTATGCTGCCGAAGCCTGCGATGCTATGCCGCTAGGCACAGGCGCGCTTGCCGGAGTGAACTATAAAAACGACCGGGAATTTTTAAAAAGCGAGCTTGGTTTTTCGGAAATTACCCAAAACTCCATGGATACGGTCAGCGACAGGGACTTTGTTCTTGACTTTTTATATTTTGCTGCTGTTTTAGGTACGCATTTTTCGCGGCTTTGCGAGGAGCTTGTTCTATGGTCGACTTCCGAGTTTGCTTTTATACGGCTTTCGGATAAAGTTACCACAGGCTCATCAATTATGCCTCAGAAAAGAAATCCGGATGTTGCTGAGCTTGTCAGAGGCAAAAGCGGCAGGCTATACGGCAATTTGATGAGTCTGCTTACAACGCTAAAGGGATTGCCTTTGACATATAACAGGGATTTGCAGGAAGATAAAGAGCCGTTATTCGATTCCGTTGATACAATTAAGCTCTGTATAGAGGGCGTTTACGAAATGCTGTCTTCAGTAAAGATAAACGATGAGCGTATGAAGGATGCGCTTTACAGCAATTTCTCCACTGCAACGGACGCTGCCGATTATCTTGTGAAGAAGGGTGTGCCCTTTAGGGAATCGCATGAAATTGTCGGCAATATTGTGAATTATTGTGAAAAGAACAAGACCGGATTTTTTAATATTCCCGCTGAAATTTTAAAGAATTTTTCGCCGCAATTTAGCGAAGATATTAAAGAAATTCTGAATCCGGTGACTTCTACTGAGAGAAAAGAGTCGGCAGGCGGAACATCGACAAAAGAAATACAGAAGCAAATCGGACTAATAAAAAAACTTCTCCGGGAGAATTTATTTGGATGAGTTATTAAAAGAATTTAGTATTTTTTCGCCATTGATAGTTCTGGTAAGGCTTCTTTTCGCAACCTTTGCAGGATTTTTAATTGGCCTTGACAGGGAAAGGCACAGTCAGCCTGCTGGGTTGCGTACTCATATGGTTATTTCTCTGGGCGCCTGCCTGCTGATGATAATTTCTATTTACATCCCTATCGAATATAATCAGAAAGGATTCAATTCGGATCCAACAAGGCTTGCTGCGCAGGTCATCAGCGGAATCGGATTTCTGGGAGCAGGAGCGATTTTTAAGTTCGGGTTTAATGTAAAGGGGCTAACAACAGCAGCTTCTATATGGACTACTTCGGGTATAGGGCTTTGCTTCGGAGCAGGGTATTATTTACTTGGAGGCATATCCACAGCTTTTCTTATTATTATTTTATATGTATTCGATAAACTTGAAGATTTAATCATTGAACGCCGTAACTGGCGTGTAATTACAGTGGATTTTAATTCAAAAATATTATCTGGCTCGGATATTTTTTCCGTTATAAGAGATTTCGGGATCAGTGTTAAACAGCCTTCAATAATAGAAAATCTGGAAACCAAATCTACCGAAGTAATAATTAACTGCAGGATAGAGGAAGATTTCCAGATCAAGGCATTATTTGACAGAATAAAATCCTTAGGAAATATTAAAACAGTTAAAATTGATTAAAAATAAATTCCTGCTTGTTGAATCCGGTTATTCCTTTATCTTATAAATTTTTATTTTCTGTATCTCATCCGTAAAATAATAATTATCTTTAATATATTTTTCAATTTTCGGAGTTGGTTTATAATGAAACGTTGAAAGACCGTTTCCAGAAGTGTCTGCAAAAAGCACAGGCTTTTTTAAGCGCATATTATTAATAAAATCATTTTCCATTGCTTCTGCATTTTTTATTGAATCATTGTCTGCTTTATCGTAAAGACTGCTGATAACAAATATAGTCGTCTTTGGCCACAAATGGTTGATTCCCATTCTCCTCCCGGAAAAGTAATATAAATATGGTCCGTCGCCCCATACGAAAATTCTGTCTCCGGGCTTTGTAATAGTGCGGATGTATGCGCAGGCGTCTTTGTAGGATGCTTCCGGAAGAAGATAATCGTTGAATGTGCCGATGAGCGCAGCACGCATCCAGTACATCGTTCTCCCTTCGTTGTAAAATGCCTGCTGAAAATAATGTTTAATGAGAATATCTTTTGTGTTCCATGCGATAAAAAAAACTGTCGGAATTAAAATTAGTATTGTGATTTTATCTTTAATTTTTTTTATTGCAGGAAAATTCACTTCATTAAGCGAATAAGCGCCTGTAATGCACAGGGCAGGGTAGACTGATATAAAGTAATGAAAATATAATCTTGATCCGCCTGCGAATATCAGTAAATAGGTAATTATAAATAATACTGCGGAAGCAGAAACAAGGAGGGATTCATTTCTAAATTTATTTTTAATGAACAGAAATAGAAATACGAATGCCGATATCCACACCGCGAAGTGCCATAATGAAAGCATGAGCTGCCTGTGGATATATTTTGCAGAAAAGACAAGCGGACTAAAGCCCTGTACCGAGCTGTATGTTAACTTGCCTGCGGCATCTGTTAAAAGTCTTTGCGCAAAGATGTGCGTTACGAAATAATCCAGAACTGAAAGTGAGATAAGTGCTGCAATGACCGATAACAATGCAGAGAAATATTTTAGCGTAAATTTCTTTTTATAATACGGCACGTAAATTATAAGCATAAATGCCATGAAAATAAAAAATATAAGGCCGTGGAATTTTACATAAGCAGCGCAAACGCCCATTACCGTACTTAGACAAAGAAATATAAATCGTTTCCCTGTTTTATATTGTTCATCAAGAAACAGAATAAAGAAATAGAATCCTGCTGAAACCGGAAGATTGTAAACGATTTCGCCGTTTGTAGCCATGAAATGCCGGTTGAATGAAGAGATTAAGACAGCATAAAGCAGGGAAGCCAGCGCTCCTGTTTTAAAGCCGTTTATTTTATCGCCTGTTGAATAAATAAAAATTGCTGTTAAGAAGATAATGAAAACAGTAAACACGTGCACAAGCACCCAGCCGTTTTGCGGCATTAAAAAATAAGCTGCTTTAAAGATCGCGTGGTAAAGCGGGAGTTTGCTCTCGGTAAAATCTTTTCCAGGGACATCGCCTGCCATGTATTCGTGGGTCTGTACAATAGCTGCCAGCTCGTCTACGTCATAGAAGTCGTTAAATAGTGTGGGCAGACGGCATAACAAGGTTGCTGCAAAAAGAATCAGCAGAAATAGATATTTTTTCTGCTCGAGCTTATTGATGAATGTTAACAGATGCATATTTATTTGTGCCTTTTTGCTGATCTTTGCATTGTTTGTGGCCTTTATGTTAATTTGAAATAAAGAATAAAAAGTATATTTGTTTGCCGGAGCTGAATTATAAGCCTGTTACACTGTGCTTCTATATTGCTTTTCCCGCGATAAATTCCGCCAGCTCAAGATCGAATGCATTTGTAATTTTAATATTGCGTGAATCGCCTTCAACGATCTTAACTTTAAATCCGGCGTTCAGGACAAGCTGCACATCATCGGTCGGATTGTGAAGGCCGTTAGAAATCGCGAGTTCATGAGCTTTTTTAATAATGTTGTAACGAAAGGCCTGCGGTGTCTGCGTATAGTATAGTTTATCGCGGTCTGGAATATACCGAACAAAGCCTTCGTTTATCTTAGCAATTGTATCGGTTGCTTTCAGATAAACACCAGAAGCGCCGTGTGCATCGGCTTCTTTAATGCATAGTTCTATTGTTTGTGTTTCGATAAAAGGCCTTGCTGCATCATGAAAGACAAGGATGTCGTCATTATGAAAGTCCATGCATGTAATTGCGTTGTACGAAGAGCCCTGTCTTGTTTCTCCGCCCTTGATTATTTTTATGATATTTTGAACCGCAAATTCTTTAATTAACTTGCCGGTATAATCGATAAAATCTTCCGGCACTGTAATTATTATACCCGTTATTTGCGGCAGAACAAATCTTTCGATAGTACGAATAATGACGGGTTTATTTTTTATTTTTATAAATTGCTTTGGAGTATCCTGCCCCATGCGTTTCCCGATGCCGCCCGCCAGGATTATTGCATAAATATTTGACATTTACTTAACCATGAACTTTTATATCATAATTAAATACAGATAATATATTTGCAGTTTTTTATTTCCAGGTGATCCTGGGTTTTCTGCGCTGAGGCAAACGATAGTAACGTGGGACAGGGTATCCCAGCATCATCGGGTAATGATGTATGCGGTCTTCTGCAAGCCCGAGCGATTTGAAAGCAGACGGCCAGTTCTTAAGAGCATTCTCAAGCAGGCCTGCCCAGCATGTGCCCAGTCCGAACAATGGAGCCGATAACTCCAGATAAGATAAAGCAAGCGATATATCCACCATTCCGTAGACTACATCTTTCGGCGCTGATATTATAATCAGAGCAGGTGCATCCCTGAGAATCATGTCTTTCCCTGCTTCCCATGCTTCAACGATGAGAGGATAATATGGCGCGCTCGGCACCCCGTTATGTTTTTTTATGTCGTCGCGTATCCAGTCTACTGCAAATCCGGACAAAGCCTTCATTTCGGCCTTATCCGTGTAAACCAGCCATTCCAGGCGCTGCGCATTCCTTGCTGTCGGTGCGTATTTTGCAATCTCGATCAGCTGCTCTATTTTTTCTTTCTCCACAGCTTTGTCTTTAAAACGTCTAATGGAGCGTCTTGACCTTAGGAATTGTATTGCCTGATCTTTGTTTATAGCAAGTTTATCGTCGATTAAAGGAGACTCTTCTATAGGGACATTCGTATGGCTGATTGCATCATGGGGACACACTGCGACGCAATGTCCGCATGAATTGCATATTTTTTCAGCATTGGGTATCAGCTTCGGATAACCGTTCTCCTTATCCGTTTCAATCAAGTTGAATGGGCATTCGTCAATGCAAAGCATGTCTTTTTTACATTTTGTCCGGTCAATGATCAGATAATCTTCTTTCATTTTGTTAATAGCATATAAAGTGAACTGGAAATAATAAAAAATTAAACAGACTAAATACTAATTCAATATTAAAATATTATTGTGAATTATATTAAAACTAGTCAAGGAGTAATTAAACGCAATTGAAATATTTAGAACTCATCTCGAAAATATATTCCTACACAAGATAGCTGATTTTAAATTGAAATACATAACAAAATTTTCTGCGGAATCAGGCCTTCAAAGAAAATTTTTCAAGTTTTTAAGGGTTATTGCTTCAGGCCTGAAAGGCGTCCTCAAAAATTTGGTTATGTATTTCAATATATCATATATAAAACTTAATTTTGAGATGAATTCTAATCCATTAAGTCTATAAATATTATTACTGCAGGTTTGCATAGCGGATAATTTCTTCTAAAAAATCGCTTTACTATTGAACATGTATAAATAATTTATAACAATACATTATTAAACAAAATATTTTCAAGGAAAATTAAATTATGAAGGGAATAATTCTGGCCGGGGGCGCAGGCACAAGGCTTTATCCGATAACACATGTTGTCTGCAAACAGCTTCTTCCTGTGTATGATAAACCTATGATATATTATCCGCTGTCGACTCTTATGCTGGCAGGCATCAGGGATATACTTATTATTTCAACTCCTGAAGACCTTCCGAAGATAAAAAATCTGCTGGGGAACGGGAGCAATCTTGGACTTTCTCTGCATTATAAGGTTCAGGAAGTCCCGCGCGGTCTTGCGGACGCGTTTATTGTAGGCGAGGAATTTGCCGGCAATGACAAAATTTGCCTTATACTCGGCGATAACATATTCTACGGCCACGGCCTGCCGGAGATTATGAAGGAAGCGGGTTCGCACGAAAAAGGAGCAACTGTTTTCGGGTATTATGTGAGCGACCCTGAGAGATACGGAGTTGTGGATTTTGATGACAAGGGCAATGTGCTTTCGCTTGAAGAGAAGCCTGCGACACCGAAATCCAATTATGCTGTTGTTGGTTTATATTTTTACGACAATACTGTTGTCCGGAAAGCGAAAGCTTTAAAGCCTTCAAAAAGAGGGGAGATTGAGATAACGGATTTAAACAATGTGTATTTGAAGGAAAATCAGCTTCGCGTAAAACTTATGGGACGCGGATTTGCCTGGCTCGATACTGGCACTCATTCATCCATGATAGATGCTGCTTTATATGTTAAGACAATCGAGGACAGGCAGGGACTTAAGATTTCGTGTATTGAAGAGATCGCGTATACTATGGGATTTATTGATGCCGACCAGCTGAGAAAAATAGCGGAACCTTTAAGAAAGTCCGGATACGGCGAATATCTTTTGAAAATACTGGAGATGAAAAAGTAAATGCCGTTTAATTTTATTAAACAGAATATTAGCGGCCTTGTGCTGGTTGAGCCTAAAGTGTTTGCCGATGAGAGGGGCTTTTTTGTTGAGTCGTACAAAAGGTCCGAGTTTGCAGCCAACGGTATAGACAGCAGCTTTTTACAGGATAATCATTCGCTTTCAAAAAAGAATGTGTTACGCGGTCTGCATTATCAGCACAGCCCGCATGCGCAAGGCAAGCTTGTTAAGGTTATTAAGGGTGCTGTGTGGGATGTTGCCGTAGATATTCGCAGGAGTTCGCCGACATTCTTAAAGTGGCTGGCTTATGAGCTTTCGGAGGATAACAGGAGCATGCTTTACATTCCCCCGGGCTTTGCGCACGGCTTCCTGGCGCTCACGGACGATGTGCATCTTACATATAAATGCACAGAGGAATACGATATGAAGCTCGACGCTGGCATCCGCTGGGATGATCCGGACATTGCAGTAAAATGGCCGGTTGCCAGACCGGTCGTTTCTGCAAAGGACGCGGTTCTGCCTTTGCTTAAGGATGCAAAGGTTTTTGACTGAAGGCAGGGGATTTATAAAATCCTTGCGTTATATTTAAATATGTTATATAATCCGGTCAACATGCCTGCTACACTATTTAAAGAATATGTATAATCACAACACATTATTTTAATCAATAGAGCCAAGGGGTTATACTCATGAGAGCAATAAAAAAAGTTACGTACGTTCAAAACAGCACTCTTATAATTGACGGCCTGGATTCGCTAAATTATAAAGAAGTTGAAGTTATAATAGTGCCTTTAACTGATAAAGAACCCGTAATAAATACGGGAAACAGTTTTCCTTCTCGCAGAAAATAATATGTTTAAATCTTTTTCTCTATCTTCCTGAAATTAGATTTTTTTAAAAAAAACATATAAAATTCAATTGACTTTTTAAATGCCTTTTACCGAAGCTAGTATTTATCGTCCTCCATGCTAATTGATGGAGAATTATATATAATTAATAAGAGAGGGAATAATAATGGATTTTTCATTAACAGAAGAACAACAAATGCTGCAAGACATGGCGCGTAAATTCGCAAAAAACGAAATCGCTCCATTTGTCGAAGAGGATGAAGAGAATCATTTCTATCGCAGGGAAATCCTTACCAAGATGGGGGAACTTGGACTATTGGGATTCAACATTCCTGAAGAATACGGCGGAAACGGAATGGGATGGATGGAAGGAGTTATAGCCCTTTACGAAATCTCCAAAGTTCACACATCATGGAGACTCAGTGTCAGCGGCAATACATGGGGACCGGCTCTCACCATTAATCAGTATGGCACCAAAGAGCAGAAAGAAAAATATATTCCAAAACTAGTAAGCGGCGAAGCAGTTGGAAGTTTTGCAATTACCGAAGCCGACACTGGTTCAGACGTTGCCAGCATGAAGACTTTCGCAGAAGATAAAGGCGACCACTTTGTAATAAACGGCTCCAAAATGTGGATATCCGGCGGTCACACATGCGATTACGGACTGCTTTATGCTGTAACAACAAAAGGCGCTGGAGTTAAAGGTTTATCCGCTTTTGTAATTGATTACAACAATACTAAGGGCATTACTAGGATTCCGATCACTAAAAAAGTAGGCATGTGGCCGGCTCCAACTTCAGAATTAGTTTTTGAAAATGCCATAGTTCCCAAAGAAAACCTATTGGGACCCCTGAACCAGGGTTTCTTTGTATGCATGTGGCAGTTAAACAACACCCGTATGGGCTGCGCAACCGGCGGAGCCTCACTCTCAGCAGCAGCTCTTGAAGGCGCGGTTCAGTACGCAAACGATCGTAAGCAATTCGGTCAGCCTATTGGCAAATTCCAGATGGTTCAGGCACAGATAGCTGAAATGAAACTGGAAGATGAAGCAGCTAAATTCATGCTTTATCACGCAGCATGGCTGAAAGATAATAAACTGCCGAGCCAGCAGGCCACTTCGATGTCAAAGCTGTTCAGTTGCCAGGCCGCTGTTCATGGTGCCAATCTGGCCATGAAGATTTACGGTTCTTACGGCTATTCAACTGAATATCCCTGCGGAAGATGGCTGCGCGATGCAAAACAGTTTGAAACCCTTGAAGGGACATCAAACATCCATATGGGAATTGTTGCTAATATTGAACTTGGATTTCAGCCTAATCGTTAGTATAAGCAGTCTTTATGCTGCGTTTTTATAATTCAGCATATTGCAATATAATCAGGTAAGTTTTTGCTTCGGATACCCCGACAATGCTGTCGGGGTATTTTGTTTTTTATGCATGATATGCTTTTTTTACTTGCTGATTTTTCCACAAAGTCAATGTTATGCTATGCTGCCTGCTTCTTTCCCATATTGTTTTGCGCCAATGGATAATCTGAGCAACCCTGTGCTCAGAAATTTGATTGCCGCTACACTGCCGACCGGAACGCAGATGGCCTTTTTTAGCCCTGCAATTAATCCCAATTCAGTCCTGAGCAAAAGACCCAATTTGAAAGAAAATCTGCCGATTAATCCGGGTGAAATTCTATATTACAACATGATGCACGGCGACCCGGATATTATACTTGCCGGAATGGAAAAAATGCTCGAGCTAAATCCCGCTGGATTTAACCTGAACTGCGGCTGTCCAAGGTCAAAAATCCAGAAAAAAGGGAAGTGTCCCATAGGCGTTGCACTGATGGATCATCCTGCGCAGGTCGCAGCTATTGTAAAGGCAGCGAAAAAGACATTCCCGTCTGTTCATTTCAGCATCAAGATCAGGGCCGGCGTGCGGCACAACCTGCCGGCGCTCTATGACTTTTGCAGGCAGGCTGAAGATGCCGGATGCGACGCAATTATTTTTCATGCCCGTTCCGCTGAAGACCAGTTCAAAAGGCCTGCACGGCACACCATGTTCGGCGAGTTGAAGCAGCGTCTGGGCGTTCCGCTGATAGGTAACGGAGATATTATTACGGATGAACAGGCTGTTGCTGTGAAAGAGAAATACGGGCTTGATGGCGTAATGATAGGCAGGGGCGCTCTGCTTACTCCAGGCATATTCCGGGCAATTGCATACAGGCTGGCCGGAAAACCGCTTAGCCATCCTGTCATGTCGTGGACAGAAAAAAGGGATTTCCTGATGTGGTTTGTTCAGGCTACGGAAATTAAATTCGGAACAGCCGTTATGCTTCGCAGAACCAGGCTGTTTGCCCGCTGGCTGTGTCAGGGCCTGGAATCCGGGCTAGCGCTTGACGGCAATCTCCACAAAGCAAAAACTTTGGAAGATACGCTTGCAACAATTAATAAATTTTTTGAAAAGCCCAGAAGGCAGTACACAGATGTGATTTTATAATCCTTCCATAATTATTTTTCAGCAGGATTGTTTTTTTGCTATAATAAAAATATTAATCTGTGCATTCTTTCCGGACATTGCATGCAGAACTTCATCAAAATATATAATATACTTATTCAATTTGACTGATTTTTTTTACTTTCAAGATAAATGTCATAGTAATTATCAATTTTAAGGCGGCAGGATGCCGCCGCTAGCCGCTTCTTACAGGATGTATGCATTAGCGGCGAGAAAATTGATGATTACTATGACATTTATCCATAAGTTAACTTTAATATTACATAAAAAAAGTCAGCCAAGATGAGTTATTTAATAATAATATTCGATAATATTAATATGTTTGCCGACTATCAAATACATAATTTCATAAAAAGTTCAACCGGCGAATCCTATGAGGTCTCAAAGCTAAAGGGAGACGCGTCTGCCAGAGAATATTACAGGATCAATTCCGGCAATAAAAGTTATATGCTCTGCATAGATAATAATTTGAAGGGAATTACCCCGGAACAATACGCGTTCTGCATTGTGCATAATTTATTAAGGAAGAACGGGATTCCTGTCCCGGATATTTACTCTATTGATGAAAAAGCAGGATTGCTTCTCATCCAGGACCTGGGTGATTCTCTCATTGAGCAGAACTTTGAGAGCATGAGCAAAAGCGAACGCGCCGGGTTATACGGCGATCTTATCGACACAGTTGCAAAAATTCAATTCATTAGCGGCGATGAAAAAACTGTTCCATTCAGTTTGTCTTTCGACGTTCCAAAGCTAATGTACGAGTTTAATTTTTTTATTGATAACGCCCTTATCGGTTATTTTAAATCCGGTATATCGGGTGATCTTCTTGAAGAGCTTCGCAGCGAATTTAATAAGATATCCGTGATCCTGTATAAGCCCGAACTTTTTGTTCTGAATCACAGGGATCTTCATAGCAGAAATATAATGATACGCGACAGCAAACCATACCTGATTGACTTTCAGGACGCGAGGATGGGACTGCCGCAGTATGATGTGGTTTCTCTTTTGCGCGATTCATACCTGCGGATTGAAGACGGCCTTGTCGACAGTCTTAAAAAAAAGCATTTTAATATCCTGAAAGCGAGAGGTTACAGCCGTATGGAGTACGACGAATACGAATATTATTTTGATATCATGGCCTTTCAGAGAAATGTAAAGGCACTCGGAACCTTCGGTTACCAGGTTACAACATTGGGAAAGAATCTTTATCAAAGATATATTATGCCAACTATGGCGTATTTGAAGGATTATATTAAAAGAAGAAGCGACCTATCCGGGGCCGCAGGAATTCTAAAAAGATTTATAGAGGTGGACTGGTGAAGGGTTTTATTTTCGCGGCAGGCTTTGGGGAAAGGCTGCGGCCTCTTACAAACGAGATGCCAAAGTCACTTCTTCCTGTTCTAAATCTGCCGTCCATCTGCTATGCTGTTTTCCTTCTAAAGGAAGCCGGTATTGATCAGATAATATGCAATCTTCATTACAGGTATCAGGATATAATTTATTTTTTCAGATTAAATAATAATTTTGGCCTTGATATTAAATTTTCCATAGAAGAGACGATACTTGGAACCGGCGGCGGTCTGAAGAAATGCGCGGATATGATAGGAGATTCGGATGTTCTGCTTTTAAACAGCGATGTTATTATTGATCTTGATCTGATATCGCTGATTATCTGCCACAGGGAGAATAAGTCGCCCGCTACTCTTGTTTTAAAAAAAACTGATGAAGCGCAGATCATTGGTCCGGTTAGCGTTGACAGGAACAGAATTACAGATTTTAAAAACTTTCTGGGGACAAATAGAATTTCCGAATATATATATACAGGGGCTGGAATTGTATCGCCTGTTATATTTGATTACCTTGTCAGCGACTTTTCCAGCGTAGTGTACACAGGTTACGTTGAGTTGATAAAGAAGCACTTTATAAGCTTTTATGAACACACGGGATACTGGCAGGATATCGGGACAATTGACTCGTACTGGAAAGCCAATATTGATCTGATGAATAAATTCGGGAGCCTTGAGCAAAGAATGTTGCCTGTGCTCGGCATAGGCCCGAGTATTGTATTTCCTGACCGGGAAATAAAGAATGAAATAAACATCAGGGATTCTGTGATAGGGAAGGGCGCAACAATCGGGGACGGAGCTGTTATTGAGACATCGGTTTTGCTGCCAGGTTCGGTAGTAAAAAAGGGCGCATTGATCAGGGATTCGGTTGTTTTCAGGGATCGGATTTTCAAAGTAAAATAAGCTTATTATGCAAATAGCATGATCCTTCATGCACAGTTCTGCTTTAACGTGGTAAGGTGACAGGAAAGCTAATTGCAATGGGGAAGAATCCCCAGGCTCTACGTGTCAGCAAAGGAAACCATTAATTTACACCAATAAACACGTCAAAAATCAACCGGTGAATATATGAACATAGATATCGCAATATTGTTTATTTATCTTATTGCAATAAACCTTATTGGAATTAAGTTTTCCGGGTTTAAAAACATAAACGAGTATTTTCTGGGAGGTAAATCGATACCGTGGATATTGATCTGTATATCGATAGTTGCTACTGAAACCAGTTCGCTTACATTTATATCTATACCAGGGGTTTCGTATACAACAGACATGGGTTTTCTGCAGGTAGCATTCGGGCTATTAATCGGCAGAATACTTGTTGCCGTTATTCTGATCCCGAAGTATTTCGAAGGTAATTTTGAGACAGTATACCAGTTTATCCAGGCCAGGTTCGGTATATCATCCAGAAAAGTAATTGCAATTGTGTTCCATGTGACCAGGCTTTTAGCAGACAGCACCCGGCTTTTTGTTACTGCTATACCCCTTACTCTTTTAATCGGCTGGGATTACAAGCTGTCAATATGCGTAATCGGTATTGCCACGTTTATTTATACATATTACGGCGGGCTGAAGGCAATAGTAGTTACGGATGCTGTTCAGTTTTTCCTGTATATCGTTTGTGTATTTATCGGTATTTATGTTATCTCCGATGTGCTGTCACTGTCTGTGCTTTCTGTTTTTGCGAAAATACCGGATAACAGTCTAAGCATTTTCCATTCCGGTTTGCAAAACGGTTTTTCTAGCCTGTTCGGGTCATATAATATCGTATCCGGCATCATCGGAGGCGCCTTCTTTTCTTTCGCATCGCACGGCACAGATCACCTGATAGTGCAAAGGATATTATCATGCAGGGATTTGGGGTCTGCAAAGAAAGCAATGATCACAAGCGGTATAATAATTATCGTACAATTTGCTCTTTTCCTTTTACTTGGCCTTTTTATAAAAGTGCTAATGGCAGATAAGCACTTTGACAAGTCCGATATGATAGTTCCGTATTTTATTATTAATTACCTGCCCGCAGGTTTTAAGGGTATAATGCTTGCCGGCATATTTGCCGCCGCCATGTCTACTCTCAGTTCCTCAATAAATTCCCTTTCTTCATCTACATCTGCGGATCTTTTAGGTTTAAGTAAAAAAGATATTTCGGATGCTGAAAAAGTGAAAATATCGAGGCTTATTTCACTAATATGGACAATCGTGATAATTGCAATTTCCATATTGTTTAATTATTCCAGCAAACCTCTGGTTGTAGTGGCGCTTTCCATTGCTTCCGTGACGTACGGCGGCATGATGGGAATATTTCTGCTGGGCAGATTCTTTGCGGGCTTCTCGGAGTGGGCTGCGATAGCAGGAATGCTCACAAGTATCTTTGCTAATCTTTTCATTTTGTTTGCAACGGATATATTCTGGCTTTGGTATGTCACGATCGGCTTTGCAATTTCATTCGGCTCCGGATTCCTTTTCAGCAGGATTATCAATATCAGGAAAAATTCATGTATTTGATTTTCCGGGATTTATGAAACGAAATAATCACTCAACGCTGGCCGGAATATCCTGCTGAAAATTTTTTAATAAAGTGTTATTAATAAATTCACAATTACTCGATAATAAATATGAGGATACTCTCTAGGATATCCTTACCTTTATTTATTAATAAAAAAATTATCGAGACAATTGTATGTTAATTAAGAAAACAAAAATTAGTCTTTTAGTTATTGTTGCATGCGTATTTTTATTTGTATCAAATAATATTTATTCCGCAGGCCAGGCAGATAATAAATTATCTTCGTATATTCCATATAAACCAATAGAAATATCCGCATTAAGCCGGTACTTTGAGGACAGGATTGTTTTTCAGCATATTCAGCTTCCAGGATTTTCCTTAAATGCGGATAATTCCATCGCCAGTTTATTGGTTATAAAAAACGATGAAATATATCTTTTCCACGATGGATTTGATGATGTAAAAAAGATTTCATTCCAAAACTATTTGCGGGTAATCAATAACGATGAACCGGTAGATTTATGGGTCAATAAAATTAATTCCAGGCCGGACTATTTAAGGATTGCGAACAGAAAAGTGGAAAAACTATTAAACAGTAATGAGAATTATGCGGAAAAAAATTCCGGGGATATCTACAGAAGCATAAGGAATTCTTTCCTGCATAATCATGTTAAAATATTTAAAGGATTGATGATGAACAGAGTTGAGTCCGATTTTAAACTGGACAGAAAGCCTATTTTTCCGCCTGCCTTTAAAGAAATGAATGCCCCGATAAAATTTTCCTCAGTAATTAAAGCAAAGGCACATAATGACTATCGATATTATGCTGAAGATAAAGACGGCGATGAGATTACCGAGACATTCTATGTTACAATGAATGATAGCTTTAACTGGGGTTTTAAATCAGGGCCTAATGTTATTTTTATTTATAATAACAAGGAAGACGATATAAAGCAATTTATAGGCAAGCTGTGTTATGAAGCATATTTCGGGACATCAGCAGAAGAAACGGAATTATCGAAGTTACTCCCGAAAGATACGGATATACTGAAAACATTCAATCTTGAAAAGCTGACATTGCAAACGCCTCCGCCGGAAAAGCAGGCTGAGCCGAAAAAATAAAATTACAGCTTAATTCGCCGGCGAGCCGGACAATTAAGCGTATCAAAGTCCGTTCACTTGCGGGAAGATACTGCCATTATAAATGCCGCTGCTTTTGCAAATATTGAACTGAATCGCATTCAAGTAATAATAACACCGACTCTATTATACGGTCATTTTTCTTTTTTATAATATTTGGGATACAGCCGTTCCGCACATTCAGGGCAGAGGCCGTGGGAGAACTCCGCCTCCGAATGGTCTCCTATGTATATTTCCATCACTTCCCAGTTACCCTGCTCGTCGCGTATCTTTTTACAGGAAGAACAAATCGGGAGCAGTCCGCTTAGTGCTTTAACTTGCGAAAGAGCTTCCCTGAGTTCAAGGATAAGCCTTTCCCGTTCCTCCTCTGCCAGCTTTTGCTCAATAATGTCCTGATTTGCTCCATACAACCTGACAAGAGAACCCGAATGATCATTAATAACCATTGTTCGTACAAGAATATGGCGCACATCACCATCGCGGCGGATAATACGGTGTTTTGCTAAGATAATGAATTCGGGTTCTTTTCTCGGAGCGTTTTCCTCTACAACCTTATAAAAAATATGCAGATCGTCAGGATGAATGAACCGTTTCGCGTATTCTTCCATTGTCATCCGGTATCCTCCTTCCTGAAGGGCTGTTGTGCCGTAAAAAGTATAGAAAGGATCATTGAAAATATATGTTTGTGCTGCAGGATCATATTCCCAGTATACAATATGCGCGAGTTCCATTGCATCAGACAGCCGAAGCTGACTTATCCGCAGGGCTTCTTCTGTCTGCTTACGGGTTGTTTCGCATTGTTCAAGTTCCTGAATTCTTTGTTTTAAGGCTGTTATCTCTTCAGTTGTTTCCTTTTTTATCTTTGATGGACCTTCCATCGGGCTCTCCTTATTCCTTTAAATGTCGATGTTATGGATCAAATTATGCCTGATGCCCACAGTTATATAGAATATCAATTATATCATCAACAGTATAATTAATCAAATGTTTAAGTATTGACATAGAATTTCTTTCATGCAAATTTTTTTAAATTTATTGTGCCGAATGTTGTTGTTGAAGAAATGCCGGGATTGCAACACTTGCGGGAATTGCTACCATCGCAGGTTTGATCTGCTATGTGCTTTTTTATCGTCTGGACGAAAGGGCGGGTTACCGGATCGGCATGGTACCTCTGGCAACGGATGCATTCGTTGAGGCGGTTTTCCTTATTGCGATGGCGCTGACATCTTAAAAAATAAAACAGCTGGCATCTTTACGGAAATTCTATTATGCTCAGAGCATGGGCTGTATCCTGTTTAAAGTCCCGGAGCATCGGCATTTACGAATGCTTCATTTTATAAAAAAGATAATTGTAATCAGTAATTACGAATGATCCTTTTTGCAAAAGAGATATTGTAATATTCCTATCAGGGATTGCTTCTTTATTTTTAATTAAATCAATCTGGCCGTTCTTCCATCGGCTTAATAAATCATCTTTAAGCGATTCAATATTTTTATCATTTTCTATTCCGGCAAATTTTTTTCTGCATCCATCTTCATATTTCTCAATATTATCATAAGGATTAAATTCCAGATATATTTCATTGAGAAGATCGAAAATTCTAAATCCATCCAATGAATGCTGTTCTTTAGAATCGTCTATTAGCATTTGCTTTTATTAAAATTAATATCAAATTTAATTCTCGGATGTCTTAGGTTTTCTGGCCAGGAATACTGCTAAAAACAATGCCAGAAGGGTGTATGACAAAAAAAGATAAAATCCGGGCTGAAGGGAACTGCCATTAAAAGTTAATATATCCTGTTTCTGCGCGACCAGGTTCATATAACTGAGCTGATTTTTTATCATCCCGTTAAATCCTATATAGGACATGGAAATAGCAACAGCCATAACATCTGCCATGGACCATTTGCCGGATTTAAAGACAAAAAATTTAATAAACGGATTATCACTTGCTTTGAAAAAATTATAATAATATATCATTGATGATATCATTTTAAGTATAGGAAATACAACGCTGAAAGTCATCATCAGAAATCCGACAAATTTCATCATAAAATCCTTATCATTGATCATAATCCGGAATACATCTATAATGCTTTTGCTCTGAAAATATAATATCTGGTCTACAAAATGGATGGGGTGCCCCATAACCATAAAAGTAATTCTGGAAATTTTTGCTTCAATATTCATCATCGGCATAGTTACACCGGCTATAAGCAGGGGAATAAGGGAGATAATAAGAATTATATATCTGGAGGGAGTTAAGGGCTTCATTCTGAAACCGGACATACAAAAAAGGATGACTGAAAGTATGATCATCGTAAGTGACTCACGGAAAATCAGATTATTTGTATACTCGATTCTATTGTTGACCCTGATCCTAGCCGTTTCAATATCGCTGGAATTAGTATCGGACAGGATATTTTTCAACTGAGATCCATCCTGTATGTCGTAGGTTTTTTTTGAAAATTTAAGAACCTCGTTGTTCAGAATAAGTTTTATCTGATCCTTTGTTTTGGCTGTGATCATTTCATGATAGATTGCATCGGCGTATTCGGGAATCCCTTTTTTAATAGCATCCATGCTGACAAAAATTTCCATAATGGATAGTTTAGCCTTGCCCCATGCAGAACCGGAATAATCATCCCTGATTCTTATTTCTACTTTATCAATAAGCGTATTCAGCAGATCCCTGATTTTATTTTTAAGATCCTGTTCGTTCTTTTCCGTGAGATCTAACGTATTTATCTCAGTTATAAGAATTCCGGCAACATGCTGTTTCCACTTTCCAAGATTTAAAATACCATATTTAACGTTATTGACTTCGGCGTAATCGTCTCTGTTCTTCTGATTGATAATTGAATTTGAAATAATCTGCTGACATAAAACAGCAGATACCAGTAAAATTATTATGGATAAGATAAAATTGAACCGCTTCATTGTAAAATGCTCTTTATCCGTTTAGACATCTCAGAGAAAAGGATGTATCAATACTCTGGCTGACCATTTCGATTATTTTGCCACAATACACAATACAGCAATTAAAAAGTTTCAGGACGCACTCTTAAATAATATTTTGCTATTTATAAAAAGGATCATATTCTTTGGCAAGAAAGATAAATTTTTATCAACCTTCATTTATCTTTTTTGGTAATATGTCAGCGGAGCATGATCCGGTAAGAAGATGCCCCACGCGTTTAAAGCTTTTATGATCGGAAGCTGGTAAAAAAATAGTCAATGTGTGGAAGGGCTGCCGTTATGCCATTTATTAGAAATTCTTTTTTGACGCAAAGGCATATTCTTCCCTTGAATAACAAAATACGTTTCCTTCACGGCTGCACAGTAATTCCGCATGGATAGTCAGCGCGTCAACCAATGCCTGTTTGAATGACTTATCGCCATTATGGAATCCCTTTTCATGGAGTTGAACGATTATATCAACCGAAGCCAATGGGTCGATTATGGCAATGGTGTAAACATACCAGTCGTCAAGATTGTCGATCAGAATTTTTTTTGTTTCAGGACTTAAGAGTTCATGGGCAGGGCACAGATATCTTCTGCAGGTATCGGCACCGAAGAGTCCCTTGTCACGCTGGTCCGCGCCGGCAACGTTCGGATGCACAAGGCATCCGGGAATCCCGTCGGCAATGAATCCATGGAAGGGACAGATATGCGAAGATGCATCCCTGCACGATGCCGTCTGCTCAGGGTAGCTTCCGTCTATCTGATAACGCCAGTAGTTCGCGGTGCGAAAGGTACCTGCATTTAAAAAATCCGTCAGATTCTCCCGCGAGATATCGGTGTGATTCATCAGGCCGCAGCAGGCTGCGCAGGATTTGGTTTTATCGGGCATGCATAGATTCATAGTCAGCACCTTATTGAATATCCGTACACCGGGGGCGGCTAATTCAGGCTGATGTGCCGGCTTGAGGATGCCACCATGACGGCGCAAATCTCCCCGTCGGATTTTTTGGCAAATCATTGTCACCCGAAAATAGAGATCCGGTTTTTCCGGGAAATATATAATGCTGGATGTGTACGAGATGCGAAAAATCCCAGCTGTCAACACTTTTTATTTCAAGGCCTTAAACTATTAAAGAGAGAAGAAGCCAAGATCCTCCTGAGTTTTCTCTGACTGGCTGTACAGGTTTTCCGAAGTAGCGACAAGTTCTTCAGATGATGATGCTGTGCTTTGACTGATGCTGTTCAGTTGATTCATGGCAACATTGATCTGGGTAACCCCTGCATTTTGCTCTTCCGCCGCCGTAGCAATATCCTGAATCAATTGAGCTGTCTTTGTAATTTCAGGTATAATTCTGTTGATAAGACCGCTTGCGTTCTCAGAAATCTCCATACTGTCGCCTGAGAGCTTGTTTATTTCCTGTGATAATTGCTGGCTTTTTTCCGCGAGCTTTCTTACCTCAACAGCGACCACCGCAAAACCTTTGCCGTAATTACCGGCACGGGCCGCTTCAATGGCCGCGTTGAGCGCTAAAAGATTTGTCTGATAGGCAATGTCTTCAATACTTTTTATTTTCGTTGATATTATTTGCATGACACCTACTGTTTTATTGACTGCTTCATTTCCCTCCTGTGCCAGCGACGCAGTTTGCTGCGCAATTTCATCGGTATGCCTGGCGCTTAAGGATATCTGGGTAATGCTGGCTCCCATCTGCTCAAGAGATGATGATATCTCCTCAATATTTGCCGCCTGATCATTAGCCGCGGTACTGAGAACCTGGGCCGCAGAGCTGAGTTCTCCTGAAGCCTGCGCTGTGGAATCGTTTCCATCATTTATGGAAGTGATAATCGATCTTAATTTATCAATTAAATGGCTGAAATGAGTCATGAGCTGTCCTAATTCGTCTTCTGATTCAACGAAGCTCCAGGACTTGAAATCACCCTCCGCAAGACGGCCTGTGATGGCAACCATATTGCTGATTGGCCTGGTTATGCTCCAGATAATCAGGATGCTGATGATGATCCCGAAGAATATGGCTGTAATGGAAACAACTATGATAAGGGAATTAATTTTATAAGAGTATTGCTTTGAGTGGGAATATGTTTCTGTCATCTGGTCTTTAAGTTTTGTATTAATACTGTTAAGGTATTCGCGGACTATCCCGAGACTTGGCTGGGTTTTTGTATCGAACTCACGTACCGCCAGTTGTTTTGACATATAGTTCTTTATATCGATATATTTTTTTATATTTAGTGCTGATTCATGGAGCCGGTTATGAGGTTCTTCAATTTTTTTGAAATCATTGATCAAATACGGGAAAAATTTTTCGACTTCCTCCCGTGCCTTGCTGTAATACCATTTACCGAAGTTGCATTGATGAGGGTCTGCTTGAATGTCGTTAATATTTTTATCGAGAATGATATTTTGCTGGAGTTTCAAAACCCAGTCGACATGGTCGATTTCCCTATTTTCCATGCTTGAGACGATATCGTTACTTATTTTTATTTTTTCGGAATTGGCATTGATGATATTCATTCCCCGGATTGAAAAGGAAGAAACACCAATGATAAAAATGAGCAATACCCCAGAAGCGAACCCAAGCTTTTTCCACAGTTTCAGGTTTTTCCACCTCATATCTACCTCCGTGCATCGAATAACAGATATTATTTGAAAATGATAATTATTATTCTACTAAACAATAAAAACAATTACATCTTTTTTTTTATAAAAAACAAAAAAATACTTTCTGTAGCAAACTATCCTGCAGCTGAAGCAAGAGCACATGTAATTTTTTCTATGCAAGCTCCTCGTAATCTGTATTTAACAGTATTACTTCAATCAATGTAAACAGGAACATAATTCATTCCCATTGAATCCTTTTTCATTTTACTTGAAAAATCTTCAGGGCCCATCGGATTCCCGTAAAAACCTATTTTTTGCCCATGTTTCAATTTTTTGCGGCTGTCATATACTGCAATTAAGGTAGCCGACTTTTTATCGGAATTTACTTTAAGATAATAAAATTCCACAACTTTAGCGTCGTTAGTGCCCCATTCTTCCAGATATACCGGCAAATAATCCATCCCCATTGAATCTTTTTTTGCTTTGGGAGACCAATCTTTCAGACCCATAGGTGCAACATAAAACACAATTTGTTTTCCTGTTTTATGTTTCATGGATTCAGAATAAACCTGTGCGCTGAAAACTGCTCCTAATAAAACCGTTATAAACAGTGATGCAAAAATTTTTTTGTTCATACTGGTTTTTCTCCTTTTATCAAATTTATAAAATGTGCTTAAATTAAAAAGCCTTATTTTAGTTCCCGTTTCTTCCACAGAAGGTAAATTGCCGGATACACAAGCAATTCCATAATAAATGATGTAAAAAGCCCTCCGACCATAGGCGCCGCGATGCGTTTCATTACGTCTGCGCCTGTGCCCATTGACCACATGATCGGCATAAGACCCATGGTTGCAGCCATAACTGTCATGATCTTAGGGCGGATACGTTTAACAGCACCGTGAACAATAGCCTCTTTAAGATCTACGAGGGTATGAAGCCTGCCTTTCTTTTTGGCTTCATCATGCGAGAGATCAAGGAATAACAGCATAAAAACACCGGTTTCTGCATCGAGTCCCATAAGAGCTATCATCCCTACCCACGCGGCTATGGATGTATGATATCCAAGACCGAACATGAGCCATATTGCACCCACAACCGAAAAAGGCACAGCCAGCATTACCACTGCCGCTTTGAAAGCTGATTTCGTGTTCATATAAAGAAGAACGAATATAAGAAGTATTGTTATAGGCAGCACTATTTTAAGACGTTCGGCAACGCGCTGCATATTTTCGTACTGCCCGCTCCAGGTAAGCGTATACCCCTGCGGCATCTTTACGCCGCTTTTAACCATCTGTTTTGCTTCTTCAACGTATGAACCGACATCGCGGTCTGCGATATCGACATACACATAGCCTGCCAGGCGGCCATTTTCATCACGGATCATTGAAGGGCCATATGTCAGTTTAATATCCGCGACTTCCCTCATAGGCACCTGTGCTCCGTTCATGGCTGTAATGTATACCCGCTCCAGGTCGTCCACCTGCGTCCTTAAACTGCGGGGATACCTGACATTAATTGAATATCGTTCCCTGCCTTCGATGGTCGTGGATACAGTGTCGCCGCCGATAGCGCTCATGACGACTTCCTGAAAATCATCGATATTTAATCCATATCGTGCAAGTGCTTCACGTTTTGGTATAAGATCAACGTAAAAGCCGCCTCCTACGCGTTCGGAAAACACACTGCGTGTACCGGGTACGGATTTAATAACGCGTTCAATTTCGCTTCCAAGCCTCTGTATTTCCATGAGATCAGAACCGAATATTTTGATGCCCACAGGAGTCCTGACGCCTGTGGTCAACATATCGATGCGTCCTTTGATCGGCATGGTCCAGGCATTCGAATTTCCCGGGATCTGAAGGGACTGATCCATGAGAGCTATGAGCTCGTCATATGAAATTTTATCCGGCCAGACATGACGGAACAGCCAGGCGAGCGGAGCCGGCGCCCATGCCGAATACCAGCGCTTCTTCTCCCGCCATTCGCTCTGCGGTTTCAGATGTATTGTCGTTTCCATCATGGAAAACGGCGCCGGGTCCGTTGATGTATCCGCCCTTCCCGCTTTGCCAAACACAGTATCTACTTCTGGAAAGGATTTTAATATTTTATCCTGGATTATAAGCAGGTTCCGCGCTTCGGTCACTGAAATCCCAGGCAGCGTGGTCGGCATATAGAGTACCGTACCTTCGTTTAGCGGTGGCATGAATTCAGAACCGAGTTTAAAATATACGGGGATCGATATCATTACTATCAGTACAGCTCCTGCAATAACCCTTTTAGGATGTTCCAATACCCAGCGGCAGGGAGCATCATATAACCGGAAAAGAATTTTACTGACAGGATGTTTTTCTTCAGAATAATATTTTCCCACAAATAGGTTAGTTGCTACAGATGCGAGCCATTTCGGTTTCAGGCTAAAAGGCTCCAGCCTTGCAAAAAGCATGCGGACCGCAGGGTCAAGGGTAACGGCAAGTAGCGAGGCTATTGCTATTGTGAGTGTTTTAGTCCATGCCAGGGGCGTGAAAAGCCGCCCCTCCTGATCCACCAGCGTAAAAACCGGGAGAAATGCTACTGCAATTACCAGGAGAGAAAAGAAAACCGACGGCCCAACCTCCATAAGCGCCTCAAGGCGCACTTCATGAAAATCGCCTTTCCGTCCTCCTTCTATCCATAACTCGATTTTCTTGTACGCATTTTCAACTTCAACTATTGCGCCATCCACCAGCACACCAATGGAAATGGCAATGCCCGCAAGGCTCATAATATTTGACGAGATCCCGAAGAAGTACATTGGAATAAATGCCAGTGCTACAGATATGGGTATGGTGATGATCGGTACCAGAGCAGAAGGAAAGTGCCACAGGAACAGGAGAATGACAAGACTCACGATTACCATTTCCACGATAAGTTCTTCCTTCAGATTATCGATGGATCTCTGTATCAGGTCTGAACGGTCATAAACGGTTTTAATTTCTACTCCTTCCGGAAGCGAAGGTTTCAAATCCTCAATCTTTGCCTTAATTCGTTCGATGACGTTCAAGGCGTTTTCACCATGCCGTATAACGACTATGCCGCCGGTAACATCTCCGAGGCCGTTTAATTCGGCAAGTCCGCGACGTATCTGGGGCCCAATGGTTATAGTAGCTACATTCTCCAGGAGTACCGGTGTCCCCTTGCTCTCTTTCACAGGGACTTTCCTGAGATCATCAACGCTTTTAACATATCCCTTGGCCCGCACCATGAATTCCTTGCCTGACCATTCAATCAGCCGCCCGCCTGCTTCGTTGTTATTTTTCTTGATAGCTTCAATAACATTCATTAGCGAAAGGTTGTACGTATGGAGACGATTGGGATCAACTATTACCTGGTACTGCTTCTCAAAGCCGCCGATGCCGGCGACTTCCGACACGCCCGGCACACTCTGCAGCGCGTATTTGAGTGTCCAGTCCTGGAACGACCGGAGGCTGGCAAGGTCGTGTTTGCCGGATTTGTCGACAAGGGCGTACTGGAAAACCCATCCTACGCCTGTGGCATCCGGACCTAGTTCAGACTTAACTCCAGGCGGTAAGTTTCCCTGTATTTTTGACAGGTACTCGAGCACGCGGCTGCGCGCCCAGTAAATGTCCGTACCGTCCTGGAAGATAACGTACACATAAGAAAAGCCGAAATCGCTGTACCCGCGAATGGCCTTTACGCGGGGAGCGCCTAAAAGCGCGGATATAATCGGATAGGTGACCTGATCTTCAAGAATGTCAGGACTTCTGTCCCATTTCGTGTATACGATAACCTGTGTGTCTGAGAGATCCGGTATTGCGTCAAGGGGGATATTATACATGGAATAGACGGCATATGCAATCGCGGCTGCCATGAGCAATATTATCATTATTCTATTATGGGCGGAAAATGATATTATTTTTCTTATCATTCTGGAAACCTATTTTATATTTATAACATGAATTTTTAACCTAACCACTCTATGTGTCATCTCTATGTCATTTGAAGCTTCGAACAAGTTGTTTGAAGCTTCGCGCAACTCATTTGAAGCTTCGCGAGACTCATTTGAAGCTTCGCGTAACTTATTTGAAGCTTCGCGCAACTTATTTAAAGCTTCGTGCAACTCGTTTGAAGCTTCGCGAGACTCATTTGAAGCTTCGCGTAGCTCATTTGAAGCTTCGCGTAACTCGTTTGAAGCTATAAATCCGGCATTTTAAGTAATAAATTCAATTATTTGAACAAAACTCCCCTGCAATTGCGTTAAACGTTGAATCGTATGAATACATATGTGCCGCTAATGCCCCCTAACCCCCTGAGGGGGCATAATGAATTTCAGTCACATTGCTTTTCTGCTTCTGATCACTGTATAATTTAAATTCAACACTATGTCTTCCAGTTAAAACCATCCAAGCCGGTGCCCCCTCCGGGGGATAGGGGGCCAGTTAGTTCCCGCCCACAGCTGATTTTAATGCAGCTTTCAACGAAGATTCAGAGTCTATAAGAAAATTCGCTGAAGTGACAACCAACTCACCCTTCTTTAATCCGGAGACGATCTCATAATAACCGTCGCTGGACCGGATGCCGAGTTTGACCTCGTAAGGCACGATCAAATCGCCCTTCCCTTTGATGAAAACATAATTTCGTTCGCCGGTCTGCATAACAGCCTGTTCGGGGACAGCTGTTCTTTTACCAATGTTGTATGACAGTTTCGCATCGCCGTACATGTTCGGTTTGAGTACCAACTCAGAATTCGGGATTTCAATCCTGGCCTTAAGAACACGCGTTTCAGCATCCATAAAAGGATTGAGAAAGCTGACATAGCCTTTGAATGTTTTTCCCTGCCAGTATGACAGTGTCACTTCCACAGGCATCCCGACCCTGACATACGGAAGGTCTGTTTCATGAAGATCTATTTCTCCCCAGACCCTGGACAGGTCAACGATTACCATAAGCGCGTCGTTCATCATAATCCTCTGGCCCTGGAGTACCATCTTCTCTGTTACATATCCGGAAGACGGAGCGTAAAGCTTTACTGCACGCTCAATCCTTCCTGTTGTACTGAAATGCTCTATCTGTACGTCGGTTATATCCAGCAGCCTGAGTCTTTCCCGCGCCGCTTTTTCAATCTCATCCATGCTGTCCGACATATTATCACCGGAATCAGTCTTTAATTTTTGTTTTGCCTTTAATGCGGACAGATACTCCTGCTGCGCAGAAAGTAGCTCAGGACTGTATACCGATAATAACGGGCTTCCTTTCTTTACAAACTGCCCGGTCTGGTTCACATACAACTCCTCTACCCATCCGGTTACCTTCGTTGTCACTTTGAACTGCCGCGTTTCATCCGGAACTATCCTGGTCGAAGTGTGTATCTCCCTGCGTATGTTCCTGATTTTTATCTCCTCAAACGACAGCCCGATTATTTCCCGCTTTTCCTTTGTTATGATAACCGGCGCCAGGCCGGAAGGCGTTTTAATATCTTCCTCCCTGCCGCCCACCTCAAAGGGAATCATGTCCATCCCCATAGAGTCTTTTCCCGGTTTGTCACTCACCTCATTCGGGTTCATGGAGGACTTGTACATTATTTTTTTTTCTTTGGATTTCTCCTCTTTTTTGATGGGTATAAGCTTCATGCCGCAGATAGGGCACTCACCCGGTTCGTCCCTGATAATCTGTGGATGCATGGCACATGTATAAAGCTGTTTTTCTTCTATCCCGGAGTGGTCTTTATGTGAATGAAATATATATGTGTAACTTAAATATCCGCCAAAAGCTATAAGTATGATAATTATTATAATAAATAGTTTGCGTCTTTTCATGGTAAGATCTCCTGCCCCAATAAAGCGTGCAGTTCTGAATATGACACGCTATATTCTTTCTTAGCCATCAGCAGCTCCTTGCGGTATCTGAGGAGCATCCTCACGGAATCGATAACAGGCATGAATTCAACCGAACTTGTGCGGTATCTTGATAGTGTTGTTTCAAGTCCAAGCTCAGTCTGCGGAATAAGTTTGTCTTTATATAGTTTGTATAGATCTTTCCATTTAACCAGCTGGCTGATCAGTATTTCTGTACGGGCTTTCATGTCGTTTAATTTATCCTGGTATATGTTCTTTGCCGACTCATGTTTTTTCCCCATTTCGTCCACCATGTTCATGTTTTTTTTCCATGACCAGACCGGGATATTGAACGTTATCATTCCGGTCACCATATCATCCCGCTTCATACCATCGGGACTGTTCTGCCTTTGCATGTATGAAACTCCGATATCCACATCCGGGATATATTCCGATTTTTTAAGGGATATTTCATTCCTGCTTATTTCCGTGTCTATCAGCAGCATTTTAAGCTGAGGATTCGAAACTGCGATTTCTTTATTTACTGCTTCAACCGATATATCTTTGAAATCCGGTTCCGGCAGTTTATCAATATTTATTTCAACTTTTTTCCCTGTAAGATAATTTATTTTCTGTTCGAATTCCTTTCTTTTTTGTATCATTGAGATTATTTCCTCGTCTGCCATATCATACTCGGTTTTTGCTTTGATTACATTGGAAAGGCTTCCCATCCCGGATTTGCTCGCTGCGATTTCGCTGTCTACTACAAGTTTGATCTGCTTTTTAATATCTTCTATGAACTGAATTGACGAGCGTGTATAAATAATTTCATAAATATACATTCGCAGCATATAAAGGGTCTCTACTTTTTCAGCTTTGAGTCTTGCAGCTGCTTTTTCATATTCTTTTTCTGCTATGCTCTTTCTATAACCTAACTTGCCGAGAGGTATCATCTGGGATATTCCGATTTCCTTGGATGTCATATCCTCCTCAGTGAAAGAAAAAGAGCTGACAGGGAGATTGTTGACTCCAAGTTTCAGTTTTGGATCTTCAAGGGCATTGCTCTGCGGGATTCGCTTTCTCATCATCTGAGTTTCGGATTCCATTGCTTTAATACGGGGATTTTCAGCAAGAGCTGTCTTTTGAAGCTCTTCAAAAGACAGTGTCTGGCCGTAAGCCGGATAGGATAGCCCGACTAAAATTATTAAAAATATTTTTTTCATAAAATTTTCTGCCCTGAGTACCGGTATATTTCCGGCAAAAAAAATGCCGGTCACTTACTAACAAATAATGCAGCGAATGGTAATTTTTACATGAATAAACTGCGCTTAAATTATTTCTACTCGCGTATATTAGATTTATCCATTTTGATTGTATTGTTTGCAGATATATAAGATTTGGATTTTTATTAAAGCAGGCTTTATTTGTCAGGCTTTCCAAATTCAAAAACTGAATACAGTTACATCCAAAAAAACATAATCAGCATTTGAAAAATGAATTATAAAATCTTTTAAACTATATCTATGAAATGTAAAAAAGTCAAATTCGAAATTATTCTTTCGAATAAAATGTTTCTGTTTTTAATAAATTAAAATTAAGTTGCTTATGAAACAATTACTTCCCGGTTTATTTTTAAAAAATGCAGGAAATATTAAGTGACTTTTTGAAACCCTCCTATTAATATTCTTATCAATCATATTTATTATTTATTCATTTATCACAAATTAATTTCTTTATCTTTAATTTTAAAAATAAATCCCGTCAAAATGGAAAAACAAAAAACAAAGGAAATCAAAATGTTCTCTTATCAGGTCTGCGGCAAAACAAACAAAGGGCTGGTCAGGAATATAAATGAGGATTACTTTTTGTCGGATGTCGAAACCGGGGTTTTCATAGTTGCTGACGGAGTCGGAGGCAGCCAGGGCGGGGATGTCGCAAGCCGGGTTGCTGCCGAAAGCATTCTAGGATCCCTTGTTGCCATGCATAACAAAGGCGAAAATAATATTGATGATGAATTAATAGACAGCCTGGTTGACAAAGCACAGGAAGAAATATTTAAATTTTCCGCTACGGATCCTTCACTAAAAGGAATGAGCACTACGGTTGTTTTCGCGGTAACACAGGACTCAGGGATCTGGATTGCCAATATAGGTGATTCGCGTGCTTATCTTGTCCGGCACCATAAAATAGAATTGCTTACAAAAGATCATTCCGTGGTCGCCAAATGGGTTGAAGAAGGAATTATAACAGAAGAGGAAGCCAGGGTGCATCCCTTACGTAATGTCATTACGCAATCTATAGGTTTAGACCTGAGAGAAGGCTGTTATAAAAGAAAATATAAGATATATAATAAGGATATATTTATTTTATGTTCTGACGGGTTGTGGAACATGCTGAAAGACGACCGGATCAAAGATATATGTCTTGGCTCCGACGATGTAGCAACAATATGCGAAAATCTTATTTATTCAGCAAACACAGCCGGAGGCCATGATAATATAACTGTAATAGTGATAAAAGTTGTTAAATAGATTTTATAAATTCAACAGGGAAGTAAATGGATATCGGATTACTCCAGCCCTGAAATATGCAAATCTTTGTCAAAAGTAACAACAATGTCATATGATATTGTTGTTTTCTGGTTCGGTTTCATTGTAAGAACTATCCTTCTCTGTCCCTGACTGTAACCTGTGTCTTCAGCATTTTCAGCTGGAAGGAAAGGAGCGGACAGGTTTTTAATTTCCACTTCGATCTTCTCGTTTTGAGATACAGGGATTCTGTCGCGAAGAAGTACCTTTGTTTCAGTCTTGATATTGTTTTCTACTTTCAGCTGATATGAATAAACAATCCGCCGTTTTCCGCCGAATACTCCGGCAGCGTCCTCGTATTTTTTTACCAGTTCCTTCTGAGCTGTAATACGCGGTTCCATTCCGAGAACAAGAGTATCCTTTTTACCTGCCGGAATATATGGAAGCGTTACTTTGCCCATATATTCGTTATCAAGAAATACCTGTGTCTCACCGGTAAGCCACGGGATCTCGGATGTATTGGTGACTTCCGCGGTGATAAATGCTTCGCATGACTGCCATGAATAAAGTTCGAATTTAAATTCGAGCGATTTACCCGGAACAAAATTATACTCTTTGATAAATTTTTTCTGGCTGCTGTTCGTTGACGAAAGATTCTGTTTGAGCGGAAGCTCCAGTTCGATGTACGCTCCTTTCTCCGTTATCTGGGTAAGCGGAATCTCTGCCGGCTCCGAATCCTTTGCTTTTTGCGGAGGCGAGGCCGGTGCGGCTTTCCTTGCAAATTTTTCTTCTTTTATCGAATCAGACATGCTTTCTGCCGCGCCATACGAAGGACTATAAATCGAGAGATACCATGGAGCGAAATAGGGTGATATAAGCGCATTGGACGGCGCACCGGTGGAGAGAAGCAATTTGATATTTTCCCAGTCTTCTCCTGTTTTCTGAAAGATGCTTCCATATACCGAGAGACTCAACTTACCATTTTCCCTGTCTGCACGAACATCATATGCCATGTCCCATCGTGTGTTGGGAATGAGGTAACTGAATTCGATTTTAGTTTCTACATCGCGTGCTGAAAACATGTTAAGAACGATACGCTTTTCAATATCGGTCCCGGCCGCAGGTTTTTTAAGATACGCGACCTGCTGTGCGTAAAATGCGTTTGATTCGGCATATTGCTGTATTTCCATGCCCGATCTGTTCTTAACCTGCGCTTTATTGAGAACCTGGTAGTTCGAGTAGTAACTTTGTCCGGCAATCTGCGCCAGTTCGAATTCCCATTTCTGGATTTCTTTTCCCAGATCTTCCCTGGCAGTTTCAATCCTTCTTCTCGTTGTGACTATAGAATTATTTTTATGTGAACAGTAAGAAAGAGTGTCCTCCCAGACCTTAACCTGGGGAATCCGGGTCGCGAGTTCTTTTGAGATATTTGTTTCAGTGAAACTTAATATCGACTTAACGAATTTTTCCTGCGTGTTGAGTGAAGAGAGATCATCTATATAATCCTGATCTTTCTGGCGAAGTTTCTTCAGCTTATCTTCAATATCCTGAACTTTTTTCTGGAACCGTTCAACAAGCATTTTCTGTTCGACTTTAACTGACATTATTTTTCCGTCGTAATCTTTGGGCAAGGAGCTTTTAATCGACCAGTCATGCAATGTTTTAGGGAGACCGGTCATTACGATCTGGTTATCTCCTTTTTTAACTTTCACAAGTGCAGTCCGGGTTACGAGAGCCTGGTTCTGATATACCTTGACTGACTGTATGGTGCTTGAATATTCATTATCGGCTGCAGAACATATCTCTGCAGATAAAATGATCAGTGCAAATATAATAATATATTTCATGACATGCCTCTTGGTCTGACCTGGTTACGGGAAATACTATGTGTGATGCAATTTACATAAACGTTTTTTTGTTCAAAGTCAATTGTTTTTTCAGTTGCTCCCTGCTGCTCCCGGTGTAGAATTATATATTATTCGGACTTTTCAAGTCTTCGTTATTTCGGTTAATGGAATGTCATTTCGAACCCTGCGCATCCCGAACGAAGTCGGAGGAAAGCAGGGTGAGAAATCTACTTTACTTGAGATTTTTCCCTTCGGTCAGAATGACACTATTTATTATTAATATATCAGTTGTTAATTCGCAGTTCTACTATTAGGACATCCCCTTAAAATTGATAATTATTGTCGCGGTATATGCATTTAAACAGGTTTTGAGATGCACTCTATTTAATTTTTTTATAGACATGTAAAATAATATATCTATAGTTTTGAAATTCGCCTAAGCATTAGCAGGTTATAATTAAAAATTCCAAGGAGGATCTTATATGATTTTTAAATTTAAAAGGTCATTTTTATTTTTAACAGCTCTCTCTCTTTTCGTTTTTTCAATCGGATGTTCAACACTGGAAGTAAGCGTTCAGAAGGCATCACCCAAACTTCAGAAAGATGCAAAAATAGCATATTTTAAAACCCCGTTTTGCGATATGGATTTACCGATTTTTCCTTTAATTGATGCAGGTATATTAAGAAGCAAAATAAATGATAATATTTCCAAATTTAAGGAAGCTGATAAAACCTCTGAAGGCAAAATGGCAGATTTTGCCATAAAATGCATTAAGGAAAAAATCGGAAATCAGTCAGTCATTACAGGAACCCCTATTGATGCGAATGATTTTAATATTATGGATAATATCAATTCAAAGATCGAAGCAAAAATTGCCGAAGAATGTCAAAAGGCCAATGCTGCGTATGCCTATATTCCGATTAGTAGAATGAAAGTAAAAAATGTTTATAATTACGTTGGAGGAATAACATACTTTGAGACAAAGATTTATGTCTGCGATAAGAACGGAAAAATAATCGGCCAGGGATATGTTTCAACTGAGGCTTTATTAATGTATTCTGATGATTTAAATACATATCAGCTCCTCATTAAAAACAGCGAACCGCTTATAAAGCAGCTTATAGGCCAGATGTTTCAGTAAGATAGTTAACACAAAATTTTAATAAACAAATAAGCAAGACCTGCTTTTAATCGGCAGGTCTTGTAATTTCAGTGACATCCTTTATATAAAATTGCGGATTATGACAGTTAAACTTATATTTTTATTTATAATAATAGCTTTTTCGTTTTCATTCAATTGCAGTGAAGATAAAGAAACGCACAAAGCGGTTGTTTCTTTTCAAATACAGAAAGAGAAGGAAATAAGCGAAAAGGATGCGGCATTGTATGCCGGTGAATATGACAAAATACAAAATTCTATGGAAAATATTATTAAAAATAATTTCAATAGTCCGGATAAAGCGGCAGAACTATTGATAAATCTCACAAAAAAGTCCGTTGTTTTAGGAAGGGAAATTTCGAATTGTTCTCAAAAAAGCAATAACAGAATACTTAAGCATTTAAAGAAAAAAGCAATCGATGATGATGTGTTGAAGAAAACAATGAAGATGTACAATGAAAATAAAAAATTTGCAAAAGCATATAACAGCTTTGTGCAGTCATTCAGCAGAAGCGCCGAGTAGGTATCTCTTCAGTATCCACGTTAGCGGTGATGGCGATGCCTGTAATACGGGTAACTCCGGTACGGGTAACCCCACCACGGATCATAAAAGGGATATGGCGTATCATAAAAGTATGTGTCTCTCCACAGGTAAATCTCTTTGCTTAGAACAACCGGATACCTGTAACCGACCTCTCCGATTTGTCTGATCTCTTCGCCAAGGATCTCACCGCCGACTGTAATTTTTCTGCCCTTTCTATAAGCGTACGGATCGAGAAATTTATCGGATTTAATCAGGAACCTCCCTTCCGATTCAGATGATAGATCGGGTGCGTCGTTTAAATCGAGCGGCTTCTGGTATACCTCAAGCAGGCTTGTGCCGTCCTGTTTGTTTACGCATTCAATGATCTCGCCGCCCCATACTACGGTCCGACCCTTGTGGGAACCGGCATCTCTGGCAATATCAAGAAAAGAAAGGGAAGGATTTGTTCTGGATTTAATTTCCTGCGAAATTACTGTAGCGCATCCGAAAGGAAATGCAAAGATTATTATGATAAAGCTATATTTAAGTAAATTCTGCATTACAAATACCCCGGCATGTTAAAGATATATGTATGATAAAAACTTTTTAATAAAATCATATTTAATCTCTTAGGGTTAAATTCCCCGCAGCTATGCTGTGAGGAGGATTCAATATGCGTGTCCTGTAACCTCTATAACGCAACAAACGAATTTAGTACAGCTTTTTATTTCAACGCCTTGAAACATAATATCCCGCAGATACTGTCAGGGGTATGTCCAATGTCATTACCTTAATGACATTGGGGGCTTGCCACTGGGAATTTTATTTGAATTAGATGAGCTTTCTAAAACCGCAAAAAATCCAATTGACTTTTTAAATTCCTTTTATCAATATTTCTCCCAATCAATCTTAATACTTTATTTTACAGGAGTATCACATGTTATTACGCAACCTTAGCCGCTATTTTATTATTTCCGTGTTTGCGCTCTCATTTATATTCACCGGACAACAATTCTCTTTTTCGCAGGGAACAGCGCCCGCGAAAACGAAGGCAGTGGAAACGCCTGCCGCGGCTGCTGTAAAGACCGCTGCCGTACCCACTGACGCCGACCTTCAGGCGGATGCGGACGCAAAGGCGAAAGCCGCTGCCGAAGCTAAAGCCGATTACGATGCGAAAGCGAAAATTACTGCGGATTCCAAAGCGGATTACGATGCAAAAGCAAAAGTAGCTGCTGCTGCGAAAGCGGATTACGAAGCAAAAGCGAAAATTTCCGGCAAGGCAAAAGCCGACTTTAACGCAAAATCAAGATCAGCAGATGATGCTAAACTGAAGATTACCGCCAGGGCAAAAGCAAAGACCGCTGCCGAAGCGAAAGAAAAAGCTGCAATCGCTGCAAAGGCAAAAGCCGAAGAGAACGCAAAGAAAAAAGCGGAGGCCGACGCAAAGAGAAAGGCTGCCGCAGAAGCCAGGAAAAAAGCTGAAGAAGAAGCGAAAGTAAAAGCAGACGCAGCGGCAAAGGCTAAAGCCGAAGCTAAAAAGAAAGCAGCCGAAGAAGCAAAAGCCAAAGCCGAGGCTGCGGCAAAGGCTAAAGCCGACGCGGATGCAAAGAAGAAAGCGGATGCAGACGCAAAGATAAAAACAGAGCCGGAGCCAAAGAAATAACCGGACAAAAAGCATGGGCAGTTTAAGTAATGATTAGTATAGAGTCATTTCGAACGAATGTGAGAAATCTCCTGATTAAGTGTAAAAATAGATTTTTCAGCCCCTATCGTTCCTTCGAAATGCTAATTCAATCGTAAACTGTCATAGTATCACAATTCAAAAAACATAATTTTCAATTTTGAACCAAGAGATCACCTTGTATGCCTAAAAGAAAAATTCAAATTGAAGTATATCCCCTGCGCTTAAATTTAAAAACCGTAATCCGTCACGCCTCCGCGACAAGACACGAGGGCGAGAGTATCTGGGTTCATGTAACCAGAGACGGGATCGAGGGATTCGGCGAGGGCTGCCCCAGAACTTATTCTGCGGGGGATGACCTTGAATCAAGTGTTGCCTGGATAAATAACGAATTTATCAATAAACACGAATGCCCTGAATCGCTGGATGAACTGAAAGCATGGATAAAAAATAACAGTTCTCAAATAGACATATATCCTTCCGCCTGGTGCGCGCTTGAAATGGCATTGCTTGATCTTTTCGCAAGGGAAAAAAAATGCAGCGTTGAAGAATGCCTGGGTCTCAAGGATTATAAACGTTCGGGACGCTATTCGGCAGTTATCCCTGACAGTAAAATATGGGAGTACACTGCAATAGCAGATAAATCTCTTATTCGCGGAATAACTGACTTTAAAATTAAATTAAAAGGAAAACCGGAAAAAGACCGTCAGAAGCTGGATATTTTATTTGATTTAAGCAGGCAGCACGGAATTAAAAATATTAGAATTCGCCTGGATGCGAATAATTTATGGAAAGGAAAAAGCGAAGAAGCAATTGAGTATATTAAAAATTTAGGTACGTCAATTTTCGCGGTTGAAGAACCTGTCGGCCCCCGCGATATTGAAGACATTAAGAAAGTAAGCATTGAAACCGGCCTGCCGGTCATTTTAGATGAAAGCATCTGCACTTTAAATGATCTTTCACAATATAAAAGCCTTTCCGGCAAATATATCGCAAATATAAAAATCTCGCGTGTAGGCGGTATCCTTCGCGCCTTTGAAATGATTGATGAATTAAAAGAAATGAACTGGCCTGTCATAATAGGCAGCCATGTCGGCGAAACGTCTTTACTTACGCGGGCGGCACTGATTATTGCTTCATATACAGGGGAAAGCCTCATTGCTCATGAAGGCGCCTTTGGCGATTATTTAGTCGAATGTGAACCTGCAGAACCAATGCTTAAATTCGGCCGTTACGGATTACTGGATTTATCCAATACTTATTTCTTAAAAAATGTTCAGGGATTAAAATCAATACCTCCGGAAAACTGGAATACCGGATTCGGAATGGACTGCCGCGTTCCGGGAAATATTATCAACGATACTTCTGAGATAAATTACATAATAACCCGGGATAATTACAAAATTCATTATCGTACATGGGGTAAAAAAACAGGAGATGATGTTATTTTGATTCTGCACGGCGGCATGAGCCATTCTCTCTGGCAGGCGCCCCTTGCGGATAAAATACTTTTAAAAGCGCCCGGCGTGACTGTTGCCGCGGCCGACAGAAGGGGATGCGGCTTGAACGAAGGCCGCGGAGACCTGTATGCCGTACAGACCCTGATTGATGACCTTGTTTTGCAGATCGATCATTTAAAGAAATCATTTAAACGTATCCACCTTGCAGGCTGGTGCCAGGGCGCGCAATACGCGTCGGTTGCAGCGGAAAAAAAACATAATGAACTCTCAAGCCTTATATTGCTGACACCCGGATTTTTCTGGAACGACAGGTTCCGGTCGGTTCTGAGAATCAGTGAAAAATTTCTAATGGATATGATCGATGAATTCGGATTATCGCCCGAACGCGACCGTGCGTGTATTCCCCTGCCTATGGAAGCTGCCGACTTTACGCTCGATATGAAATGGCATGATTTTATTGAATCAGACACCCTTAAAACGAAAATGATTACTTTAAAATCAGCCAGTATCATGGACGAAATTCAGGAGCTTTCATGGTATGCAATTCAGAATAACCGGCTGCCCCTGCTCGCAATACTGGCGGAAAACGACCGTATTGTTGACAATAACAAAGTCATGCAGTTTATCGGCCACAAGTTTTCATCCGATAAACATAACAGGCAGATTTCAGTAAATACCGGCCATGCAATCCACTTTGAAAAAGCCGATGAAGTTGCCGATGCGATATTAGAATTTATCACGCAGTGAGCCGGTGTTTTCGTTCAATACAAATGCTCCTATTCTGGATAAAATGAACTACCCCGCCGCAAGTAGCGGGGTATCAAAAAGTTAGAAAAGTTTTCTGCGGCAAGCCGCGGGGAATTATACTAAAAGTGATTAAAAGTGGTCAGGATATTCCCAGTAATAATGAGAATTCCTCCATCCTTTTTTATAACTTTTGTTGTATTTGCAGACAGATACAAAATTGGTCAAATTTTTAAGGCTAAATAGTGATTTAACCAAACGATACTGATATGTTGGAAAAGAGTAAATGTGTTTTTTTATATAATTGCACCCAATATATATAGTGTCCAGATTTGTTCCTTTTGGTTGATGAACCACATAAGAAAATCTGTACTTGTCCCAGTCTTCTGGAAAATTTTTGTGGATGAGACGGTCTTCCGCTACCAGTTGATCCATTAACCCTGTCCCTGGAAGTGGAGTCAACATTGTAATCTGAATAATGTCCACTCCCAAATCGACAAGAAAGTCGGCAAATTCTTTATAATAAAATGACGATTCGTAATCGTTTCCGATAATAAATGCCCCTAATACAGCTATTCCGTATTTGTGGAAAGCATCTATAACTCTTTTGTAGTTTTCTATCCCTACCTTAAGATTAATCCCTTTTCGCATGTTTTTGAGCATTTCAGCCTTCATTGTCTCAAAACCGATAAAAACGAACATGCAGCCGGATTGTGCTGCCAATTCGATTATACGTTCATTCGTACTGGCATTGATTGAAGTCTGCATCCACCATTTTTTTCTGATATTCCTGCCCAGCATTCCCTCGAGCAGTTTGATGGCTCTCTTGTAATTTTCTTCACTATAACCTATAAGATTGTCATCGACAAAAGTAAAGTACTTGCCCTTGATCCCTTCCAACTCATTGAGGACAGAGTCAATGTTTCTCTGGCGAAATTTCTGTCCAAGATACCTCGATACTGAACAAAAATGGCAGTCAAAGGGGCAACCCCGGGAAGTTTGAACGGAATGCCAGAAATAGGCTGGATGGAGCAGGTCATGTCTCGGATTGATATTAACTTCGGATAAATTCAGTTGCGGCCCTAAGTATCTGTCTGCCAGTGTATTGTTTTCGAGATCATCTATAACCTGTCCCCAGATGCCTTCCGCTTCACCAACCAATACACTGTCAGCGTATTGAAGGATTTCATCGGGAAGCATGGAGGCATGAATGCCACCCATGATGACCTTGATATTTCTTGCACGATATAATCCTGCAATTTCATAGGCACGGGTTATGTTGCTGGTAAAGGCAGTTATGCCAACCAGATCGGCTTCTTCGAATTCAAATTTGTCGAAGTTTTCATCAATTATTTTTATTTCCCAGTTATCAGGTGTCACAGCCGCAACACAGGCAAGACTCAATGGCGGGAATGTGGCAGATCTGCTGAGAAGAATACCGCTTCTGCGGCCTACCGGGTTTATCAACAACAGTTTTTTCATTACAATGTAGCTTTTCCCTTTTCCCCTGCTATCTTATTAAGAATGCGGAAAATATTGTCTGCTTTGAAGGGCTTTTTTAAAAAATCATAAACACCTTTATTCTGGTATTCATTCTCATTTCCGTCAAGTTTCCCGGTCATAAAGACAACAGGTACTTCTCTGTTTACCTGTTTTAATTCTTCAAATACCTGCTCTCCGTTGATGATTGGCATCAGAATATCGAGAAACACTACATCCGGGCAGAATTCGTTGAAAATCCGTGCCGCCTTCCTGCCGTCTTTCTCGGCAATAATATTATTAAAGCCACCCTTTTTTAATGTCAGCATCATTAAATTTATTACTTCTTCTTCATCGTCAATAATCATAATTTTAATATTTTTTGATATTTCAATATGCATATCTGTCTTATTAAAGGTTTTTTTTACTTTTATTATTTCGTTTCCTTCAGGGAACGGCAGTTTCATTATGAATGTTGCTCCCTTACCCTCCTCACTCTCAACCGATATTGTAGCATTATGCTGTTTGATAATAGTGTGTGTAACCGATAGGCCAAGCCCTGTGCCGGTTATACCGAGATCGTCCTTTGCGTACGCGCCCTTGGTTGAAAAGAAAGGATCGAAAATTTTATTCATTGTCTCTCTGCTCATTCCAATGCCGGTGTCGGAAAATCTGATCTCAAGATGCCTGTCCGTATCCTTTACCGATATGATGATATTTCCACGGCCCTTGGGCTTTATGGCATGAATGGAATTGATCAGTAAATTTAAAAAGACCTGTCCCATCTGATCCCTGTCGAACAATACATCCGAGTGTTCCCCGAATTCCAGCCTCACATCAATATTTTCCAGCTGTGTCTGCTTTTTCTGAAGTTTTACGGTCTCCTTTATAACATCAGTTATATCCTGTATCGCAAAGTCGGGATCTTTGGGTGTTGCGAATACAGACAATTTATTAATAATGCCGCTTCCCCGCTTTGTGGATTTTTCGATTTGCTGCAGAGATTCTTTAATATCTGCTGCAATGGACTCCTCATCCAGTATAAGCTGCGCGTGGCCAAGTATCACATGCAGAATATTATTAAATTCGTGGGCTACACCTGACGCAAGCTGGCCAACGGCCGACAGCTTTGCTGACTGGAATAACTGCTCTTGAAGGGTTTTGCGCTCCTGTTCAAGTTCGATGTTGTACAGGGCGAACGCGATCTCATCTGCCACTTCTTTTAACAGACGGGGCTCTTCATTATTAGATATAAAATCAGGTTTTAAGGCAACGGACATTATCCCGTATGTTTTATCATCATACTTCAGCCTGTTTAACATCCTTAATGTTTTACAGTATTTGCTTTTAAACCCGCAATCGCCGCATTTAATGTCCGGGTTATCAATTACAACCGTATCCGGCTCGGACAACGCCTTTTCGCAGCAGCCCGGCATAACATCATTCCTGAATTTCTCAGTAAAAACCCGGAAATCTTCCGTAAAGCCGGATTCGAATGCCCGGCTGAATTTGCCCTTTTCATCAAAAAGAACAATCCATGCTTCACCATGGCCGTTGGTTAAAGCGAGCTTGTCGCAAATATCTTTCATCAGCCTGTCGCTGTCCTTCTCGTGAGTGATAAGGTGGTCTATATTCAGTATGGCAAGAAGGACTTCATTAAGGTGCTTAATCTTTTCCTCGTGCCTTTTTAGTTCGGCAAACGATCTCGCATTGTTTATGCTTATTCCTATCTGCTGTGCTATGCCGGAGAGGAGGTTCATGTCGCTTATATTGAGAGGCCTTCTGCTGCCTGCGTTGTCAATAGCCAGAATTCCCAGCGGCTTTTCCTTATATGCAATAGGCACTGTAATAAAGCTTTTTGTGCCGATTTGATCTACAAATTCTTTGCTGCGCGGCGACATGTCATTAATTATATCATTAATATCGTTGATGAGAAAAGGTTTCTGCTCTTTAAACGTCCTAACAAATATTCCTTTTGATTTTGGCCTGTTCAAATGGAACTCAGTATTCTTTAATATCTCTTCCTTTGCCGGGTCATATCCATAACCTGCTTTGTAAACGAGCTTGCTTGCGTTATCATCTGCAAGCAGAATAATTCCACTGTCAAAATCCGTTCTTTTTTCCAGTATCTCCATTATTGATGCAAACAAATCATCCATGTCCAGTATTGACGATATGGCCTGGCCTATCTCCTGAATAAGCAGGGCATTATTGAAGCGATTATTAATTTCTTCCAGAAGCTGTTCCGCTGTATTTCCCTGCGATTCAGAGGCGCGTATAAGTTCTTTATTTTTTTTCCGCTCATAATAATTTGATAAGCCAAGAACAGCGCCTGAACAAAGCAAAAAAGTTATAAAAGAATAAAGGACAGGTAAAAATATAAACGAGGTTATTGATAAGAGTACAGCGAAAAGAGATAAATAATTGCGTATCAGCTTCAATTGAAATGACGCAGGCTTATCCCATGATACTATATATTTGCAATATTCATCGCCTTTATGTATACATAATGGATGTTCAATATTTGAAAATTTATTATTAAACATCGTCGGTACTGCTTCAAACAAGCCAAGCCGGGCCTCGCATTGATATGGCTTTTCCATGACATCTTTTTCCGGACGCGCACTTATTTCCACTTTATTATGGCCGAGTTTGCGCGTCTTTACCGTGCCGCCTCGTGTAAGTTTGGAGCTTATATGGCCGGCTGATGAGTAAGCTGCCTCAACTGTAATAAAACCCAACATATACTGACGAATAAGGTTATAGGAGCCTGATTTTGATGCAAATCTGCCTGTTTCCCGTGATATATTTACATTCCCTGTCTTTTTCACTAAAATTTCATGAAAAAGATCCGACTGCCTCTGGGTATACCAGTATCCCAGATCCTCTAATTCATGCAAAGAAATTTCCGCATACTCAAGCAGTGAATTAATATCAACATCGGGATAATGCTTTTTGATAAAATTAATATAGGTAATTATCATTCGGATATTATATAAATGAGGGGCATTCATTTTTTATTACTTCTTACCTCTCTAGATTAAAGGCCATGAACCCATGAAATTACTTCCAAAACAGTAAGTAATAAATGAATCCTAATTTAAATAAAAAATTCTTACTGTCTACTTTTTTGGAGCAAAGTCAAAATGACTCATAAGTGAGTGACATTATAACGCAAAGGTTAAAAAATTCAAATAAAAAAACGGGTATTGAAAATTTATGTATATAACGTAGTATAAAATATTCTTAGGAGAAACTGGATTCCTAGATATCAATTTTGTTATTAGTTAAATTTCTTCTATCTTTATCCACACAAGTGTGCGCTGTATGTATTACTAATTAAGCAATGATGGCATAGTAGGATCAATCCACTGCTTGAGATAATCAATATATTCATGGCCGTACTTTGTATCAATAATCCATAGATTATAATATCTGTCTGTAACTATATAATTCAGGTTCAGATATTCAACAGGATAAACCATCACAGATATATTATTATAATAATACATTCTCCCAAGCACATTAATTGCGTTATTCAGATTTTCCCATGGAAGATCCATATCAACAATAATGATCTTTATGCAATTCAATAATTCCGACATATTAATTCCAATGTCGGACCGGTCAATAATGAATACAGCTTTTAATTCATTATGTTCTTTTAATGAATATACATTGCATGACCTTGTTAACTGTATCTTTTTATATATTTTTTCAAGAGGTTCTTCGTTAAAGTCCATATCAGGCCTCAGGCTTTTTACAAGAAGCCCTCCTCCTGATTGTTCCTGATAAAAGTTATCTAAAGTTTCATAATCCTCACTGTTAATTTCCTCAATTATAAATCCCTTATACAGGGACTCTGTATTTGAATGCATGGCACATGACAGATAAGCAAATGTATCCAGTGTAACTCTTCCCGGATTATTAGCTTCCTTGTAAACTCCGCCGAAAAAATGTTCTGAAAACCTGTTATCAGGTTGATAGAAAAACATTAAATAATCTATTTTGAATGCTGGAAGAATAAACATAATATCAAGATAATTTAAAACATGGTCTAGAATATGGATTCCTGTCTTATTTGTATTTTCTGTTGATATGGCTGCTAGGTGCTGAACAAGCCATGATCTTTGATAAGCTCTAATTATGGAGCAATGTCCAAAAATTTTTCCGTTTTCCTGATATGTGATGTATGTGAATATTTCCCGGCCTTTCCGGTATAGCCTGTTGTATATATCCCTGATCTCGCTGCTGCGTGATTCAATTAATTTATATTTCCTGGGATAAATAAATTTTGATTTAAAGAAAAACTCCCATAAGGAATCAATATCCAGCTCAGGTGATAGGTTTATATGGGGATTATCGGCATTGCAGACTATCGCAAAAAGCCGGTTAAATGCATCCATCTCCATATCAAGAATGGAAAATCCATATTTGATATTCTTTTCGTCCACACTCAGCTGGTATACAACAGAAGCAGTACATTTTAAATTAATACTCCCGTTGATTACAATGTATAGCTCTTTAATGAAAAGTCCCGGCATAAGGGGGGACTCATCAATACGCAACTGCATGGCAAATCCTGCGGATGATATATCCGTCACTTCAAGTTCCATTGTTTTATTCAATAAAGGATGATTAAAAATGATTTTCGGTGCAGGCACAAGCTTAAGCCTGGGATTGCGGTTCTCTCTTTTTGTCCGATTCTTTAATGCGTTTTCCTGCGACAGGACAATAGAACAGTCATTCTGAAAAGCAGTCCTTTTATAACTGCAAAATCCTGAATAGACAATCTCCTCTCCGGTTATTTCTGCAGGCTCAGTGGATCGCAGCTCAACAAAAAACGGTTTGGCTGTATCCAATTTGTCAAGTAAAGGCTGGAATTCTTCATCCGGTTTTATGAGGAAATCTGCGGAGCTGAATTCCTTTAAACTGCCGCATATCCTTATATTGTCCTGAATAATTTCCGCATTGACATCATCAGTGGCAGGGTATCTCCTGCTTTTTCTTCTGTTCCAGACGTAGCCTTTTACCGGCAGTGCCGCAATTAGCTTATCTTCGGTAACATCGATAGTTTCAACAGGAACTACTATAATTGATTTGCCGTAATTAATAATAATATTCAGTAAAATATAATCGGCCGGATTATACTGTTCGTGTTTAATCCAGTGCGCCGTGAGATTCTCATCAACGCATGGCTCGGGAGATGCCATAACAGTAATGTTTTCTTTTGTTTCCGGGTTGTGAACATGTACCCGGATAGTGCTGCCGGCGAAGTGAATATGATTAATAAGATTGATAATTGCGGCTTTTTTAATTCTTTTTGCTGAAGTTAAAGATCCGGCCGGAGCTCCGCCAAAGCTTTCCTTCAGCTCCGAAACTTCCAGCTCTTTGGCAATAAGCCCGGTATTTGATAATGTAGCTTTCATCAGAGACCTCGATTACATAGAATGGAAAAAAGGAAAGCGACATAATAATATAGTAATTGTTTATATTAATAAAATAATGATAATAAAAATTGCAAGTATCTTTTTTAAATTTTTTCAGGTTTAAAACTTATATGGCGATTTAACTAAAAGCAGCTTGGGATCAATTTTTTAAAAGCTTCCGCCTGCAAGGAGGGCAAATCCGCCGCTTCCGGGACCTTTGGACAGATCCCACGCGTAATTGATCTCGATATATGAATGCTTGAATTCTATTGAGCACCTTGCTCCGCCGCCTGTTCTGCTCTTCCATTCGAGCGTTTCATCCTGAAAGTAGCCTGTGTTCACAAAAGGCCCTGCGTAAATGAATTGCGGGATTATCTCATATTCAATGTCCATAGCTGCCGTGTTTTTCCATTTGGAGGCAGTATAGTCATCGAAGAATCCAAGCAGCCTTTTGTCGTAAACGTATTGCCAAAAGTAACGTTCATCCATTGTTGTATAATACGAATAGAGCAGGGGAGTGACCCTGAACCGCGTAACAGGAGTGAACGCGGTCTTTAATTCTCCGGACGAAATAACATATATCTTCTCGCTCAAATCGCTTTTACCCGAAGATGCGGTTAACTTAAGGCCGCTTGCGTCCTTTCTTGAAAGCAAAGTTGATTTATTGGAGATATTTATTTCCATGGTGATTCTTGTGTCGTAATCGCGGAATGTTTTTTCATCCGTCCTGTAATCCTTTATGTCCGATATTATTTCATTCGCGTATAGATCAATAAATAAATATTTATATAATGCCCTGTATCCGAGAACCGGCGATAACGAACTTCTCCTGTAATCGGAGTCGCGGGATTCCCAGCGCTCAAGGAACGTGGCAATGTTCGTTCCGATATAGAAGCCGCGCGGATCATTGTCCGGAAAAAGAAAATATTTTACATCGAATTCCGCTCTCCTCAGTTTGCCTTCCCTGTAGCCAATCTTTGCGTAAAGATCGGCCGCTGTATCGATAAACGGGTAGTAATAACCGAGATACGGGGATATGCCGTAAACAGGTTCATAGCCCAGTCCCCCGTAGAAATTTCCTTTTTCTTTTTTATTGAGCTTTATGGACAGGAAGACGTCGCTTGTGTCTCCGTAATTGACAGGGTAAATCCGGACAGTATCCAGGCTGTAATTATACTTAACTGTTTCCGCTGTTTTTTCTATCTCAAACCTGTTATAGATACTCCCAATGAACGGGTTAAATGTTTTTTCAACCTGATCCTTATTTTTGCCTTCGATGCCGCTGATGTTCAGCCCCAGTATCCTGGATTCCTTTACATGTATTTCCAGCACCCCGTCATCGCGCATCACCAGCTTTTCAACGTAGCTTGTAGTATAACCCTTTTCATGATATTCATCCGTCACTTTTACACCGATTGATTCAATATCTGTCTTTGATAACCCGCCTTTGATATTCGAAATATATTGCTTTATTTCAAGATCGATTGTGCTGCCAATGATCTCCGTGCGTTTAACCTCGATCGCAAAAAGATTCGGGCTGATCAGTAAAATAAATGTCAGGATAATTGAGAGAAAGGCGATTTTGTTAAATATTGCGGCAGGGGCGTTTGCGTTAAACATATTGTCCTCATTGTTGCAGGTATTTTTTCTTAGCATCAGCAGGGAACGCGGCTTTAAATAATTTCTCATCAACGGAATAGTTAAGGCGTATGCCGGAATATATCGTAATATTTCTCGTAATTCCTTTATCTGTTCTGGCGTAAATATCTATTCTCGAAGGGAAGTTTATATTTTTTATTTTTTTATAATCTTCATATATTTCTTTCATGATTTCAACACCGGCGCTGTCAGTAATGATCTTTGAAAGTAGAGCTTTGTTCTTCGCGTCAATCATGATATTAAAGCTAAGTTTGTTTTTAACATCATCGACAATATATTGATGCGCTGAATTGAAAAAGCCGTAAAAATGCTTTCCCATGTAATTTATTTTAAATTGGTTGCCGGATTCATTTTGCTTAAATTCCTGAAGCGGATTGATTTTCGGTTTGTTCGGGACCGCATTGTTCCCGATAATATACAGGACATTATCATCATGGAAATACCAGTAAAGTGAAGCGCCGTTGTTTAAAACTATTTGCTTTGAAGGCGCAGTGTAATCTATCCTGAAACGCCCCCTGTCGTCTGCTATGTATCTTCCTTTGAAAACTTCCCTGCCGTGTTCCGGCGTGTTTACATGCTGAACTATTTCAGCGTCTATTGATCTGATTCCTGTATTCGCTTCAATAATTTCGCTAAAGGGCAGGGGAGATGTTTCTTCCGCGGATGAAGCGGCATTAAATATTATTATAAAAAATACGGTTAAAATAATATTTATTAAGGATTGATTCCGGGGTTTATGATGGGTAGTTGTCCCCGGATATGTGCCGCTCATGTGTAGTTTAAGATTACCCGGATTCTTCATTACAAATTAAAGCTGTGTCATTAAATACATAATGCGGCTGGCCCTTTCCCTGGGCATAAGCGAAATAAGATATGAAGAGATGCTCGTTTTGCCTGCATTTGCCGCGTCCGCGTCGATCTGGCGCAGAACGTCGATCACCAGCGTGTCTTCCCAGTTCACAATGATCTGTATGGCTTCTTCCGGCCTCATGCTGTAGATCTTCTGGGCAAGATCCGTGACATTTTTTTTGTAGCCGGAATACATATGTTTTTCTTTTTCAATCTTTTCTTTCTCTAATCCAAGCCCTTTTCTTATTTCCTGAAGTTTCTCTTTTTCCTTTTCCAGTTCCTTTTCGGTCTGTTCAATGCCTGCCTCGCGCTTGTCCAGCTCCTCGATCCTTTCTTTAAGCTTTTCGTTCTGCTTTTCGAACTCCTCGCGCTCAATCAGCGAAGGCTCATCATCGGCAGCGTCCACAACGGATGCGACATCGCTTTTTGTGTATGATCTGACTACTTTGTTTATATTCAGAATACCGATGTAATCAAGCCAGAAAACACCTACAACCACGATAAATATTATCAGGATGATTAAGAAAAATACCTTTGCTCTTTCACTCGATAGTTTCATATTTCACTTCCAGACTGCAATAATATAATTAAAAGTTTATCCTTAAAGGCAAACCCATAGCATTTCACTTTATATTCTGAATATATGCATCCATCACTTTTTTAATATAGTCATGCGTTTCCTTTATCGGAGGAATACCGCTATTCCTGTCAACAGCCTTTTCGCCTGCGTTATAAGCAGCCAGGGCTTTTTTAAAGTCCCATTCATATTTATCCATCAGCTTTTTTAAAATGCCGACACCGGCCTGGATATTATCTTCGGCATTAAAAGGATTTGCCACCCCCATCTCGGCCAAAGCGCCGGGCATAAGCTGCATAAGCCCGGCCGCGCCCTTTCGCGAAACGGCATTGGGGTTGTAATCCGACTCTGCTTTAATGACAGCATCAACAAGAGCAGGGGGCAGTCCTTTTTTAATTGCGTAATCTTTCGCTATCTCTTTTATTTTAGGCACAGTAATATTTGTTTTAATTTCATTTTGCGAATCGGCCTTATTGCTGCCGGCAATATGTTCATTAACGGAATTATCAAATTTATTATTTTGTGCATTGCTGATAAACTGGGCAGGCTTTTTTGTTGCTTTAAAACGCCTTTGAAGTTCATTGATTCTGGTTAAAGCTTTATACATGTCTTCAAGCATGTATTTTCTCCGTTATGTTATTGATAAAGATCATCTGCCCGATGTTTCTGGAATATCTTCTGATTCATGTCGTCGTTCTCTTTTGCGATTTCCCTGTTAAAATTATATAAGAATTCCCTGAACTTTTTCTCTTTAAGCTTTTCCACTACTTTTTTCTGTTTCGATGCTTCTATTAATCTTCCCCTGACCTTTTGAATCTCAGGCTCCATCTGCTGTATCTTGTGCTCGGCAATGTTTATAGCCTTGTTGGCGGTCTCAGTAAATCTTTCGTACATCATTACTTCATTATAGGAAAATGTTTTTGCTTCAAGCATTGTCCTCAGGGCTTTTTTTCGTTCAGCCATGTTTTTCTGCAATTCAAACTGTTTGTTTCTTTCGATATTCTGGACATGAACAAGTGCTGCAAGTTCGTTTTTAATCTGCTTTTCCATTGCTTCGCGTATATCCAGCAGCTTATGCAGTTTAAATTTAAATTTTTTCATAGTTACTTAGTAAAATGTTTCATCGATATAAAAAAATTTTGGATGCACCATTAATTATCTTTTAGCTGCAGGAAACGGCCGTCTCTGATTAATAAGATCTTTTCTCGGAGGTTTAACCGGTTCCTGTGTAAACATTCCTTTCAATTTAGAAAGAATATTATCATAGGTATCCTTTTCGTACATATCCTGTTTTAAAAAGGCATTTATTTTGCCTATCATTTCAATTGCTTTATCCACCAGAGGATTGGAGCCTTTCGCGTACGCGCCAAGATTGATCAGGTCTTCAGCTTCCCTGTACGAAGCTAAAAGCTCCCTGAACTGGCCGGCTGCCTTCTGATGATCTTTTTCCGTTACATCGCGCATGCACCTGGATATCGAAGCAAGCACGTCAATGGCAGGGTAGTGGCCTTTGTTCGCAAGGTTGCGGTCAAGTACGAGGTGGCCGTCCAGGATACCTCTAACAGCATCGGCGATCGGCTCGTTCATGTCGTCTGCTTCAACCAGAATAGTATAAAATCCGGTTATGCTGCCGCTTCCTTCTTTTGTGCCCGAGCGCTCCAGCAGCCTCGGCAGAAGTGAGAATACCGAGGGCGGGAAGCCCCTGGTAGCGGATGGTTCGCCTGCCGCAAGCCCCACCTCCCTCTGCGCAAGGGCGAACCTGGTTACCGAGTCCATCATCAGGTTGACGTCTTTGCCCTTGTCCCTGAAGTATTCGGCTACTGCATGCCCCAGGAATGCGCCTCTAATTCTCAGCATAGGAGGCTGATCCGATGTCGCTACAACAACAACAGAGCGCTTTAAGCCTTCTTCGCCAAGTTCCTTTTCCACGAAGTTCCTTACCTCGCGGCCGCGTTCTCCTATAAGTACTATTACGTTTATGTCTGCGGATGTGTACCGCGCTATCATTCCCAGTAAAATGGATTTGCCGACTCCGGAACCTGAGAATATTCCTATTCTCTGGCCCTTGCCTACGGTATTAAGGCCATCGATGGCCCTGATCCCCACTGAAAGCGGTTTTTCTATAATGCTTCTTACAAGCGGATTCATCGATTTTCCCATAACAGGATAAGTTTCTTTAGTAAAAATTTCTCCTTTACTGTCAAGGGGCTTACCGAGTCCGTTTATTACCCTGCCGAGCAGTTCCGGCCCAACAGGCACCGAAAGAGATGCTCCGGCTGCCGTTACTTCTGCCCCGGCAATAACTCCCTTCATTTCTCCTATGGGCATCAGCACAATTCTGTCCTTATTGAAACCCACCACTTCGGCAAATAAAAATTCTCCGTTATCGATCTCAATTTTGCATAATTCGCCGTGTTTAACAACCGGGCCCTTTGATTCTATTGTGAGGCCTACTACCCTTTCAACCCTGCCCGTAAACTTAATTACTTCAGTCTGGTTTATCAGGTCTTTGTATTTGGAGAGTATGTCAATCTTTTCATGCGGGAGAATTTGTATCATTATATAATCCTGTATAATTAAAAAAATAATTAGCCACAAAGGCGCAGAGACACGGAGAATCGTTTCTTAAAATATAGTTCTATTTAAAATAGACTTGTTTGAGTAAAATTTTAAATCATTTCATAAATTAATTTAATACATTTCTATGCCTCAGTGTCTCTGTGGCATGTTTTTATAAAGCCTTAAAGTAATCGGTCATAAGGCTATTATAAATTTAACTTTATTATGTCGCATCGCGCTTTAAAAAATACCGCTTAATTCGGTAAAAACCGGTTATTAAACGGTTATTGCGCTGCGGATAGATTCTTCAATTGCGTCAAGCTGTGTCGAAACCCTTGCATCAATAGCGCCTACGTCGGTTTCAATAATACATCCGCCGCGGTCTACTCTGTTGTCTTCATATATGTTTACTTTCTTTAATGAATCCATCATTTTTATAAGCTCATCTTTATGAGCTGTAGTCATATCAAGGTCGGCAAAGTTAACGCGGATGTCGATCCTGTCTCTGTCTTTGACTCTTTGTATCGCTTCTTTAATATTGTTTATAACAACTTCGCGTCTTTCAACAATCTCATCTTTAATTACTTTTCTGGATATCATGAGGATCATGTCAGTCATCAGCTTTTCGGATGATCTTATAATATCGTCCCTGATGTCTACTGCTGTGGAAACAATGGTGCCCAGCCTGTCAACAAGCCTTAATACCTCGGCCTGGCCCTCTTTATATCCTTCTTCGCGGCCTGCCTCGTATCCTTTTTTATATGCCTGGTGTTCGATTTCCGAGACCTTTAGCTCGGCTTCCTTAATCATTTTTTCCGCTTCGTATTTGCCGCGCTCTATTTCCTGATCCGTTTCGATCTTGAATTTTTCTCTTTCTACTTTTATCTGCTCTTTTGCTTCCTGCAGTTGCTTGAACGCGGCTGCTTTTCCGTTCTCGATTATTTGATTTTCCTGCTGTCTTGCCTCATCGATAAGCTTGCGGACTTCTTCCTCTGTTTCTCTTCTGTAACGCTCAAGTTCCGCTTCCATTTCTTCAATGGACGGGCCCTGGTAAACATCTATTGGGTTGCCGTGTTCATCAACTTCGTATTCCTTGTATTCTTCATCGGAAATAACATTTTTTTGATATTTTTCCGGAAGTTCTATCTGCTTAACAGTCTGTACAAATTTTATTTCGTTCGGTTTAAATACTAACTTAGACAATTAATTCCTCCTCGCCTGCTCTTGCTACAATTATGTCTCCGGCATCTTCAAGTTTTCTGATAATATTGACAATTTTTTGCTGGGATTCTTCAACATCCCGGAGCCTGATCGGTCCCATAAAATCCATATCTTCGCGCAGCAGGGAAGCGGCTCTCTTGGACATGTTCCGGTATATTTTCTCCTGAACTTCGGCATCGACTCCCTTCAATGCCTTGCCGAGATCCTGGTTGTCGACTTCGCGCAGTACTTTCTGAATGGACCTGTCGTCAAGAAGCACGATGTCTTCAAAGATAAACATTCTCTTTTTAATTTCTTCCGCAAGTTCAGGGTCTTCCTCTTCCAGCGCTTCTATGATGATTTTTTCGGTTCCGCGGTCAACCTGGTTCAGTACTTCTACTATTGCGTCTATACCGCCTGCCGATGTATAGTCCTCACTTGCCAGCGTGGATAATTTTCTTTCAAGTACTCTTTCGACTTCACGCAGAACGTCCGGAGATGTTCTGTCCATGGTTGCTATTCTTCTGGCTACGTCGGCCTGTATCTGGTGGCTGAGGCCGCCCAGAATTAAAGCTGCTTTATTCGGTTCAAGATAGGATAATATTAATGCGATTGTCTGAGGATGCTCCCCCTGAATAAAGTTAAGCAAATGGCTCGGATCTGTTCTCCGTATAAAGTCGAAAGGCCTGACCTGCAAAGATGATGTTAGCCTGTTGACAATATCAATTGCCTTTTGCGTACCGAGAGCTCTTTCAAGTACTTCGCGTGCATAGTCAATGCCCCCGGAAGAAATAAAACCCTGCGCCATCATCATTTCCTGGAATTCCATGAGGACTTTATCTTTATCCTCGGCTTCTACTTTGTCCAGTCTTGCGATCTCAAAAGTTAACTGCTCTATCTCGTCTTCGCGCAGATGTTTAAATATTTCGGATGAAACATCGGAGCCAAGGGATACGAGAAATACGGCAGCTTTTTGTCTGCCTGTCAGTTGGGATTTTTTGGATTGAAGCATCCTTTTACCTCACAACTCAATCCTTACAAGTATTGTTAATAAATGATATAAGGTTGCTGTGCTTTATGTAATTTATACGCAATGAGCCGAATTAAAATTTACATTAAACTTCACAATATTTATTATTTCTATATGAAAGCCGCACATCGCATTAATTATAATATATATATGAATAATCGGCAGTCAAGTCCGTTTTTATGATGAAGTTTTAACCGGTCTCAAATTACCACATTATTCTTCGGCCAGCCATGTTTTTAACAGCTGAGCCACTTCATCCGGCCTCTCTTTAGCCAGATTAACCGCGTTTTTCTGAAGTTCAAGCCTTGCTTTTTCTTCAAGCGAAAGTTCAACATCAACGCCTTCTTCTTCTGCGGCTCTTAAGGCAGCTTCACGCATTCTCTGCTGTTCAAGCGCCAGCCGTTCCTCTTTCATCCTTCTTCTTCTTGCAAGCTCTCTCGATATAAATCTGAATAAAATTATGCCAAGCACAAGGGCAAATACCCCGATAAGGGCTGCAAGCAGCGTTTTCCGTATCCTTTCTTTTTTTATAAAATCTTCACGGACTTCCTGCCATTGTTTTGTCCTGTCAAACATGATATTCTCAACAGCGACCTGGTCTCCGCGCCCTTCATTGAAATTAATGGATTTTTTAACGATATTTTCAGCCTGTTTAAGCTCATCGCGTGAAAGAGCTGCCTGTACAGGGGGTTTCGTCGGATCAAGATCATATTCTCCGTCGGCGGTTCTCGGCATAGACTGGCTGCCATCTATCGCAATTGCAACGGACAGACTTGTAATGTCATAGGGATCGCGCTGAATTTTTTTTAATGTTTTATTAACAGCGTAATTTCGTACGTTTTCCTGTTTGTCGTATTTCGAAAACTGGTCGTCGCTGGCCTTATAACCAGGAGGTGTATTGCTTTCCGTGCCGGCCGGGCCCTGTGGATTCCAGCCGTGTCCCTGGAAATTTTCCGATGTAGCTTTCTCCGAAATAACAAAGGAATCCTTAACCTTTCTTGTGGAATACGGCTTTGTCGGGTCGTTGGGTTCCATTTCAATCGGAGTATATTCTTCCTTATCTTCCGAAACGACATCCCAGTTGAATGCCATGTTTAATCTTACAATCTGGATCCTGTCCGGAGTATAAATCCTTTCAAGCCCTGCTCTTATATCCTTTAAAAGCTGAACTCTCGCTTTCTCTTCGATTTTTCTTCTGCTTTCAACAAGAGAAAACTCGGCTTTTGCTTTATCAATGTCGTCATCAAATTCTGAAATAATGTTTCCGAGTTCGTCCGTTACAGTAACATTTTCAGGTTTCAGTTTGCCTCCCACAGCTCTTGAAACCAGATACATAATACCTTTAATTTCTTTTTTGCTTAACTTATCGTATCCCGGGGCAAGATGGACGGTTACAGCGGCAGTATAAGGATTGTCTTTTTCGGTAAATAACTCGTCCTGGGTGATTGCGATCTCAACATCTGCTTTATCGATATTTTTTAAGGATTCGATATGTTTTTTAATCTCGTCGCGGAGAGCCCTCATGTACTTTACGTCGATTTCCCTGTTCGTTTCAGTCCAGTTCGACAGATCGAATAGCTTCCAGCCGGGGATGCCTTTAGGAATCATGTTTTCCTGGGCAAGCCGTGTGAGCATTTGTTCCCTTTGATCGGGATGTACAAAGATTGAGGTAGTTCCTGTTGTTTTATACCGGAATCCCAGTTCCTCCAGCTTTTTGGTTACCTGCCCGAAATCTTCTGATGGAAGTTCGGAAAAAAGAACCACGTCGGCCTTTGTACCCGAGACTGAAAAAAGCACAATAAATGAGATACAAACAACAGCTAAAACAACTATTGAAATAATCTTTTTTGTTTTATCCAGCTTTAAAAAGATATCTTTTAGCTGATTGAACAGTTTCTTAATGAATTCTCCCATGAATTATCCCTCCCAATTCATGATATGCGACATAACACATAATTCACACAATAAAAAAAATTTGTAAAGTAAAATTTTAGTTATATACAAAAAAAGCATTTTTGCACATTTTACCTGGGACATAAAATACTTAACGAAGATCATCCTGCTTTTACCTTAAATTCATTAATTCTCTGTACGATCTTATCGCTTCGTCTCTTACGGCTTTAGTGAAGTTTAAAGCGATTTCAGCCTTCTGAGCGGCTATCATTACCGTGTGAATATCCACCGATTCCGGCTCGTGAATCATCTTCTGGTTCAGTTCATCCGAGTCACCGAGCAGATTATTTACTTTCCCTACAGCTTTCATTAATGCATCTGCGAAGGAGCCGGTTACATCATCAGCTGCACGCTCAAACTTTTGTTCTTCTTTTATTCCTGTATAATGAAGCGGATGGCTGGTTTTCATGTTAACAATAGTGCCTAAAGTTTTATCTGCGATTGTGTTCATTGTAATTCTCCTAAGCTGTTTTTAAATTTTGCAATACTGCGGGTTTTTGATACTGTCCTTCGCGCGGTTCCAGCCTTTCTTTTCTTATATTTATTCTGCCTGAAAGATCGTGGGAAAGGTTGATTTCTTTTTCGCCTATTATTTCTTTGTTCATTTGTTTTCTCCTTAACTATGTATTGTCTTAAGATTTACCACAGAGATGCAGAGGTACAGAGTTTTAAAAGATAAAAAAATTGAAATTTTTCATATTCAATATATTTTTAATATATACTGTTTGTTTTTATGCTCTGCCCAGTTCAAGCGCCTTGCCGAACATCGCTTTTGTGTTATTTATCATCATTACATTTGCTTCATAAGACCTTGAGGCAGATATTAAATCCACCATTTCGGTAACAACATCCACGTTCGGCATTTCAACATAGCCTTTTTTGTCCCCGATTTTAACGGCATCGGGATGGGTCGGATCGTAAACAAGCCTGAAAGGCTTTTGGTCGTCTTCTATCTTTACGATTCGAACTCCCTGTCCGGTCCCGTGCTCAATTCTGCCGGGGACAAGAGGGGACTTGTAAAACGGTCTTACGTTTACAGGCGCAAATACAGCGCGCTTTCTTCTGTATGCTCCGCCTTCGGGTGTGCGGGTTGTTGTGGCGTTAGTGATGTTATTGCTTATCAGATCCATCCGGAGCCTCTGGGCTGTAAGCCCGGTTGATGCAACGTTCAGTTCAGTGAACATTCCCATAATTTATCTCCTTATGGAGTCGGCCTCATGGCGTTCTTTAGATTTCTGTAATTATTGTTAAGAAGAGTAATATATGCGTTATATCTCATCTGGTTTTTCGCGGAATCGACAATTTCTTTTTCAATATCAACGTTATTTCCGTCATTTCTCATTGTTGTGTTATAATCAAGATTTATCCTGGGCTGTACGCTTTCAATTTCTCTGGGTGTATAGAACGGAATATGTCTTTTTTCAGTTAACTTTGCCGGCAGTTTGTTATCCGGGTCCTGCGCTTCCATTATTGCTCTCCTTAGCTCGCTTTCGAAATTAACTTCGCTTCTTTTAAAGTGCGGTACGTCCACATTTGCGACGTTATTGGCTATCACTTTTCTGCGGATAGACTCTACATCCAGGGCTTTTTCCAGTAGAGTATTGACCTGCATTGATTTGCTTGTATCGAACATGATTTTCCTTCTTATGACCGATATTTCAAGGCAGGGTGAATTAATACACTGCCTTGTTATATACATCGGAATATTTAAAAAAAGCATAATAAATTTTTTTAATGAGACATAAATTTTTTTTTCAATATTTGAATGCTAAATCATTAAAATAGCCAGCCGGGTCTGGCATAAATGTATTGAAAAATAAACGCCGTTTTTCATTATGTTATTGAGAATAATTATTTTACGAGGCCAATATGATTTTTAATAAAGAATACGAAACTATGCCGGAAAAGAAGATGAAAGAGCTTCAGCTTGAACGGCTTAAGTGGTCAATTAATCACGCATATAACAATAATTCATTTTTTAAAAAAAAGTATGATGAAGCCGGTTTTAATCCTGCTCAGCTTAAATCCCTTGAAGATGTAAAAAGAATACCTTTTTTAACAAAAGACGACATGAGGAATAATTATCCTTTCGGGCTATTTGCTGTTCCTCTGGACAAGGTCGTCAGGGTGCATGCGTCGTCGGGAACAACCGGTAAACCAACGGTAGTAGGGTACACAAAAAACGATATAGAAGTATTTTCCGAAGTAATGGCAAGAGGGCTGGCATGCTGCGGCGCAACGGAAAAGGATATTATACAGGTTGCATTTGGTTACGGGCTGTTTACAGGCGGGCTGGGCTATCATTACGGCGCAGAAAGGCTTGGCGCCATGGTAGTACCCACTTCGAGCGGGAATTCCGAGAGACAGCTGACTTTAATTCAGGATTTCGGCACTACTATGATCGCCTGTACACCGTCGTATATTTTAAATGTTGCTGATCATATAGAAAGAAAGAGGCCGGATTACAATATAAGAGCTACAAAGCTAAGACGCGGAGTATTCGGCGCAGAGCCGTGGTCTGAGGGCATGAGAAAAGAAATTGAATCGCGGCTCGGCATTGAGGCTTTCGATCTGTACGGGCTTAGCGAGATTATCGGGCCTGGAGTATCTTCCGAATGTTCACATAAACCCGGCATGCATGTTTTTGAGGATCATTTTTATCCTGAGGTCATTGATCCGGAAACAGGCGAAGTTTTGCCGGAGGGAGAGAAGGGCGAGATAGTTTTTACGACCCTCACTAAAGAAGCCTTTCCCGGCATTCGTTACAGGACAAGGGATATTTCGCGGCTATACAGGGAAAGCTGCGAATGCGGCCGCACATATATCAAAATGGAAAAAGTTACAGGCAGAAGCGATGATATGCTTATCATAAAAGGAGTTAACCTGTTCCCGTCGCAGATTGAATCCGTGCTCATGGAGATTGAGGGCACAGAGCCGCATTATCAGATCATTGTGGACAGGAAAGGCGCGCTTGACGAAATTGAGGTTATGGTTGAAGTAGACGAAAAGCTTTTCTCGGACGAAGTAAAGGTGCTGGATAGCCTGAAGAAAAGGATCAAGGAGAAGTTTAAAAGCGCTCTGAGCATATCGGCAACTATTAATCTGGTTGAGCCTATGACTATTCCCAGAAGCGAAGGAAAGGCAGTTCGCGTTATTGATAAACGAAAGATATAACTTTAAGGGAGGAAAATTATGATAGTTAAGCAAATTTCAGTTTTTATGGAAAATAAACCCGGGCACCTGGAGAATATTCTTAAAGTGCTGGCTGATAACGATATAAACGTTCTTACTGTTACGGTAGCGGATATGTCCAACTTCGGAATACTGAGGCTGATTGTAAATGATCTGGAAAAGGCAAAGAGCGTTTTTAAAAAAGCAAATATTACCTGTTCCGTGACCGATCTTTTGGCAGTTGAACTGAGCGATAAGCCTGGCGCTCTTTGCAAAGCGATTCAGGCTTTTACAAAGCATAGCCTGAATATTGAATATATATACACATTTGGAAGAAAAAGCGAGGATAACGGCGTAATGTTATTCAGGTTTGAAGATATTGAGGCTGCCAAGAAGGCTATTTCTGCCGAAGGGTACAAAATAATTAAAACGATAGAAATTTACGGGAAATAAATAATGGAAAAGAAAGTTTTACTTGGAAATGAAGCGATCGCACGCGGAGCTTACGAAGCAGGATGCCATGTCGCAACCGCGTATCCGGGAACACCGAGCACGGAGATACTTGAAACGATTGCGCGCGATTACAGGGAGATAAAAGCGCAATGGTCGCCTAATGAAAAGGTAGCCATCGAAGTAGCAGCGGGCGCGTCTATGGCAGGCGCGCGTGTGCTATCTGCTATGAAGCATGTAGGATTCAATGTCGCGGCCGATCCGATATTCACGTTTTCGTATACCGGAGTAACCGGGGGGTTCGTTATCATCAATGCCGATGATCCCGGTATATGGAGTTCGCAGAATGAGCAGGATAACCGCCATTACGCGCGCGCTGCCAAGCTGCCCATGCTGGAACCGTCCAGCCCCCAGGAGGCGAAGGATTTTACAAAGCTCGCTTTCGATATTTCGGAACAATTCGACAGGCAGGTTATTATTCGAATTACCACGCGTGTTGCGCATTCGCAGGGCATTGTTGAAATTGCAGACAGAAAGGATGTTAAGCTGAAAGATTATGTGAGAGATCCTTTAAAATATGTAATGCTCCCTGCATACGCGAGAACAAGGCATGCGTTTCTTGAAGAACAGCTGATAAAACTTAAGGACTATTCCAATAAATCGGGTTTAAACCGCATTGAATGGGCAAATAAAAAGAGGGGCATAATAACGGACAGCATCGCGTATCAGTATGTTAAAGAGACATGTCCGGATGATTCGGTTCTGAAGATCGGCATGGTTTGGCCTCTGCCGGATGATATGATACATGAGTTTGCCAGAGGAGTTGAAGAATTATATATAGTAGAAGAACTCGATCCGTTTATCGAGGATTATGTAAGAGCTTTGGGTTACAAACCCAAAGGAAAGGAAATAATTCCTATTTGCGGCGAGCTGACCCCGGATATTGTCGACAAAGCCCTGAACGGAAAGATTAGTCCGCGTAGATCGCAGGAGTACTCGACAAGTCCTTTGCCACCAAGGCCGCCTATGCTTTGCAAGGGGTGCCCGCACGGTTATGTTTTTCAGGTGCTCAAAAAGCTCGACCTTACCGTGAATGGCGATATAGGCTGCTACAGCCTGGGCACGCTTCCGCCGTATTCCGCTATGCATACAGAGGGCTGCATGGGCGCGAGCATTGGAGTGCACCTGGGATTTGAAAAAGCGCGCGGCCGCGATATGGCTAAAAAGTGCGTTGCGGTTATAGGGGATTCTACTTTTGTGCATTCGGGTATTACGCCGCTTATAGATCTGGTTTACAATAAAGGCACCGGCACAGTAATAATTCTGGATAACCGGAGCACTGCCATGACCGGGCATCAGGATCATCCTGCTACAGGGAAGACGCTGATGGGCGAGGATACTCACGAGCTCGACCTGGCGCTCCTTGTAAAGGCTGTCGGAGTAAAGCGGGTCGTTGTCGCTGATCCAAAAGATATAGAGAACTTTGAGAGGATCGTTAAAGAAGAAGTTGAAGCTCCTGAGCCATCTGTAATTATCTCCAATAGAAAGTGCATTTTAAAGAGGTAGACATGATAAAGAACGTGATTTTTGCAGGAGTAGGGGGCCAGGGCGTTATACTTGCAAGCAAGCTGTTAATGGAAACCGCGATGAATGCGGGCTTTGACGTAAAGGAATCGGAAGTGCACGGGATGGCGCAGCGCGGCGGCAGCGTGGACTGTCATGTCCGTTTTGGTGATAAAGTATATTCCCCACTTATACCGTTCGGCAAGGCAGATTTTGTTGTAGGCCTTGAGCTTCTCGAGTCTATGCGCAAGCTCGATTATCTCGCGCGTGACGGTAAAATGATAGTCAACCGTGAGCGGATCGATCCTGCACCTGTTCAGCTCGGCGCAATGAAATATCCTGAGGATATTGAAGCGTGGATATTAAAGAATGCGGCAGGGAGCATGGTTGTCGATACGGCAGGCGCGCTTAAAGAAGTCGGTTCTTCAAGGGCGCTTAATATTGTAATGCTCGGCGTGCTTTCGCGTTTTCTGGATTTTGAATACGGGCGCTGGGAGGCATCCTTAAAAGCTCTTGTGAAAAAAAACTCTCTTGAGATGAATATCAGGGCTTTTAATATAGGCAGGGAACTTGCAGGAAATTTAAAATAAGATAAGTAAAATAATTATCCTTTTTTGCTCCAGTTCTCAATTACTAAACCTTCGATTCGCTCGAAATGTTTTTCGTTGTTTGTCACTAAAATTAAATTGTGAGCAAGGGCTGTTGATGCGAGTATTAGATCGAAATCATCCAGTGACTTTCCTGATTTTTCCTGTTTTGATTTTAAAATTCCGAAGATTTCAGCTGTTTCAATACCGATAGGTATTTTTTCGATGTTGTTATCAATAGTTTTTATTTTTGCCAGATTACTTTCAATTCTCTGCGATTTGTATGCTCCATAATATAGTTCCATTAATGTAACAATGCTGATCTTAATAGGATCGTTAATATGTATTTGCAGATTTTCAACGACTGTTTTGTTTCCTTTCAAGCTATAAATGATGATATCGGAATCGAGCAGATACATTAGAAACCTTTATTAAATTTTTTTGAATTTATTCTGGTTTTTTTAATTTCATTAATAATAGCATCTGCTTTTCTTGTATCATTCCATGAGCCGGATAATTCAAGTAATGTTTGCGCGGGACTTTTTGTCTTTTCTAATTGTTTTTCTTTTGACAGATATGCTTTTATTAAAAATAAAACCTGTTGACTAACTGATCTGTTTTCAGAGGCAGCCATTTTTTTTATTTTTGAATAGAATTTGTCTTCAATACCCTTGATTTGTAAATTAGCCACTATTGTATGCTCCTTTTTTATCTTCATGAAAATGTAAGCATTTAGCATGAAAATAGCAATCAATTTTTTTGTATTTTTCTTTTATTGTTTTATCAGCTCTCTTCTGAGCATTTCCATAGCCATCATTGAAAACCAGCGCTTGTTCATTTGCCTGCGCCCGTATGATGCGCTGAGCCTGCTGTAAGGCGAGACCCAATGCTTTGCGGCTGTACCTTGCGGTGTCGCCAGCCCGACGCAAATTGTGCCTACAGGCTTTTCGGCAGTGCCCCCGTCCGGGCCAGCAATCCCGCTTGTTGCCAGCCCGTAGGTCGCGCCTGTTATACGACGTGCAGCATCTGCCATTTCGCGCACTGTTTCCTCGCTTACTGCCCCGAAGCGGTTTATTGTATCAGGATTAACGCCCAGAACGCGTATCTTTGCTTCGTTCGAATAGGTCACGCCCGAGAAAAGAAAGTAGCCCGAACTTCCGGGAACGCTGGTAATTAAATCCGATATCATACCGCCTGTGCAGCTTTCGGCTATTGCAAGGGTTGCGGCCCTGCTTTGAAGCAGGCTGCCGAGCATTTGTTCCATAGTGGTTCCATCATAAGAAATAATATTAGGGCCTATTTGATCTTTAACCCATTCAGTGGCTCGGGCTAAAATTTCTTCCATTTTTTCTTTGTTGTCGCCGCGAATATAAAGCTTTACAAGTGTTTCAGGGAAGGTGGCTCTAAGCCCAAGTTTAATCTCTTTGAATTTATCCATAACAGCCGCTACCTTTTCGCCTACGACCGATTCTCCAAGTCCGATTGTGGAAATTGTTTTTACAATGCTGTGCTGATGCTTGTCTCCCTGAAGCTGTATTATGGACGGAATCACATGGTCTGTGAGCATCTTTTTCATTTCAAACGGGACGCCCGGCATAAAATAAAAATTGCAGCGTTCTATTTTTATTGAGAACCCGGGAGCTGTGCCTACAGGGTTTGTAAAAATAGTTGAACCTTCAGGAAAATAGGCCTGCTTCTCATTTGATTTAGTCATTGGGCGCTGGAACTTTTTAAAAATCGCGCGTATGTTTTCGAGCGATTCCTCGTGAAGCAAAAGTTTTACTCCGGCAACCTTGGCGGCTGCTTCCGAAGAAAGATCGTCAGTTGTGGGCCCAAGTCCGCCGGTCACAAGAGCAATGTCCGCCCGCACGCTGATCTCGCGCAGAATGTCCGTCAAAACCGGCATATCATCGCCGCATGAATGGTGCCTCACTACCTCGATACCTATTTCCTCAAGCTTATCTGCTATATATGCCGTGTTGCTGTCAACCAGGGCGCCCGAGCGGATCTCATCGCCTGTCGAGAGTAGTTCTGCTTTCATATCCATATCCTGCAATTTTCTTTAAAATATTTTTGTAATAAAACTGCTATGTTTACAAAAATGGTAATTTAAAATATTTTATAAAGGCTCATCCGGAGTTTGGGATTTATCCAGCATTTTTCTGATCTTTCTTAACAGATCAACCGGGGCCAGCGGCTTTGGAATAAAATTAATTTCTATATCGCCGACTCCCTTTTGCTGAATAATATCGTGGGTATATCCGCTTACAAAAAGAACAGGCACATGGGGAGAAATAAAACGGATGCGGTCATAAACCTCTTTCCCATTCATCTCCGGCATAACCACGTCCATAACGATCAGGTCGATGTTATCTTTATTTGCAATGAACTTGCGCAATGCGTCCGCGCCGTCGATCCCTTCTATGACCGAATAGCCGGCCTGGGTGAGAGTCAGCCTGGAAAGCATGCGCACATGCGGATCATCCTCGGCAAGAAGGATGGTCTCGGAGCCGCCGGCAGGGTATTCCTCTTTGTGCGCAACTTCTTCATCTTTTATATTTATTAAAGGCAGATAAATATTGAACGTTGTCCCAATACCGGGCTCGCTGTACACATTGATGTAGCCGATATGCTGTTTTACAATGCCGTATACTGTTGACAAGCCGAGTCCTGTTCCCTTCCCGACTTCCTTTGTTGTGAAAAAAGGATCGAAGATGTGCTCCATCGTTTTGGCATCCATCCCAATGCCTGTGTCCGAAACTGTTATAAGCACATAGGAGCCCTTTCTGCCGAAAGCGTGAACTTCTATGTATTCATCATTCATATCGAAACGCCTTGTCTCGATTACAAGCGATCCGCCGCCTGGCATTGCGTCGCGCGCATTGGTTGCAAGGTTCATCAGCATCTGGTCTATTTGGGTTGCGTCCGCCAGCACCATAAGGTTTTTGCCTGAAACGCGTATGTCGAGAGCAATATCTTCCCCGACAAGCCTTGATAATATATTTCCGGTTTCCTTTATTTTATTGTTTATATTGAGCGGCTTGGGTTCCAGTATCTGTTTTCTGCTGAATGTAAGGAGGCTTTTTGTAAGGTCTGCCGCTTTTTTTGACGAGGCAATGATCTCATCCACGTACACCATAAAAGGATCGTCCTGTTTTAACTTGCTCTTCATGAGCGATCCGTACCCGGTAATGACTGTGAGAATATTATTGAAGTCGTGAGCCACCCCGCCTGCGAGAGTTCCTATGGCTTCCATTTTGAGAGCCTGGATAAGCTGGGATTCCAGCTGCTTGCGTTCCGTAATATCTTCAAGATTGCCCTCATAGTAGGCGACCTTCCCGCTCGCGTCTTTTACGACACGTGCATTAATTGAGACCCATATTTTACTTTTGTCTTTTGTGTAAAATTGTGTTTCGAATCTTTCCGCATAACCCTGATCCTCAAAGAGCTTTTTAAGGCGCATGCGGTCTTCATTGTTTACATAAAGCTCCCTTCCGATATCGCTGAATGCCTTTATCCCCTCTTCAATGGATTCATAGCCGCAGATGTGCGCCATGGCCATATTGGCGCCAAGGACTCGTCCGTCCGGCGTAGTCTGAAAAATGCCCATGACCGAGTTCTCAAAGATTGTGCGGTATTTTTCTTCGCTCTTTCTGAGAGCTTCTTCGGTTCTTTTTTGTTCGGTAATATCCTCAACAATGCCTTCCAGGTATGTCTCGCCGTATTTAGGCGAAACTTTGCGTATAGCCAGCTTTCCTGTCATTATGCTTTTGTCTTTTCTAATGTATGGCTGTTCGGAGTAATACCACTCGTCGTGTTCAAGCCCTGTGAGAAGCGCTGCGCGGTTTTTCGGATCAGCATGTATCTGCGTCGCAGTGTTCGTAATGGTGGCAATAACTTCTTCGGGCGATTCGTAACCTAGCATGGTGGCAAAGGCTTTGTTGATACGAAGGAACCTGCTTCCGGATAACGTCGATTGAAACATGCCGATTGATGCGTTTTCAAACAGGTTCCTGTATCTTTCTTCGTTGTCCAAAAGGGCTTTCTCAGCTTCAACACGCGATGTGATGTCGTCTACCGTTCCCTCGTAATACATTATATTGTGCTGAGAATCATATACAACGCGGGCGTTAACGGACACCCATGCAGTGCTCCCGTCCTTTTTACGGAACTGTGCCTTGAAGCCTTCGATAAAACCGTCGCGCTCCAGAATCCTTTTGAATTCTTCACGGTCTACGGGATTGACATACAGCTGTTTGTTGATATTTGTTAAAGCGCTAATTGCTTCCTGCGGAGAATTGTAACCGCAAATGCGCGCCATAGCCATGTTGGCGCTTATAGCATTTCCCTTCGGTGATGTCTGAAAAATTCCCATGACTGCGTTGTCGAAAATGGTGCGGTATTTAGCTTCGCTTTGTCTAAGTGTCTCTTCTGCCTGTTTTCTTTCCTTCTCCTGCCTGTCTCTCTGCAGACGGGCGTGCAGTATTGAAGCCACGTAGTCGGAAATATCTTTCAGGAAATTTGCATCATCATCAATATATTCCACCGGATTGTTCGCAACGGCGAATAGTCCTATGGTTTCTTTTCCAAAGACGACCGGCACTGTAAGGAAATTATCAATATGAACATGTCCTTCCGGTATGTTAAATGGACCGTTCGAGAGATAAGATTTTTTTTCCCTGATTGCCCGTCCCCACATACTTTCGCCCCATGTTGATGACGGGAAATGCGCTGATTTACCGTCCATCTGGCATTCGCTCCAGATAGTTTTACTCAGGCTTGGAATGATAAAATCGCCGATTTCATCTATGTATCCGAACAGGCCGAACTGGCTTCTGGTTGTCTGCATCACAATCTGCAGCACTTCGTTGTACATGTCCTCATCGGACACGGACAAGAATGCCTTTGCTATCCGGTTCATCATTTTCGTATTCGTTTCGGATTTACGGCATTCTTCTTCGAGACGTTTGCGGTCTGTAATGTCCTCTACCGTCCCTTCGTAATAGAGAATATTCCCGTCAGTGTCCCTTTCTGCCCTGGAATTCATGGATATCCAGACTTTATTTTTATCTTTTTTGTAGAATTGCGCTTCATACTTATAGGCAATGTTTTGTTTCTCCAGGATATGCTTTAGCCGTATGCGGTCTTTCGGATTCACATACATTAACTTTTGTATATCCGTCATTGTTTCAATTAATTCTCCGGGAGAACCGTACCCGAATATTCCCGCAAGGGCAGGATTTACCATTAAAAAGCGTCCTTCGGGTGTGGACTGAAACATGCCTGTGACCGCATTTTCAAAGAGACGGTGATACTTTGCCTCCGCGGCTTTCCTGTCCGTAATATCGCGCCAAACGATGTGAATTATTAGCCTGCCTCTGAATGGAATGTTGATCAGGGAGACGTCAACTGTGATATATTTTTTTTCGAAAGTGCGGTGAGTCCATTCAAAACGCAGGTACCCTTCTTTGTCCATCAAAGAGATTATTTTTTTATGTTTATCCCCTGATAATTCTCCGTCGGGTTGTCTTTCAGGGGATATTTCTAACGGAGTTAATCCAATCAGAAGCTCTTTTTGAGGATATTTGAGTATTTTAAGTGCTGCATCGTTGCAATCAATGAATTGATTATTGTCCAGTAGCAGCATGGGGTCTGCCGACTTGCTGAAAAGCAGGTGGAATTTCTTTTCGCTTTCTTCAAGGGCTTTTTTAATTTGAGTGATCTTTTCAGGCGGTTTTTTCTTTGTTTTTGCCTGCTTTTTTTCTTTAAAAGCCTTTTTGTGGGTGTTTTTTTTGTCGGTCTCTCGGCTTTTCAATTAACAAACTCCGGCGCTGTATTAAAGATAATTGTTATAGAAACTAATTTAAAAAGTCAAATGTATTTTCCGTAGAATTTTTTTAAAACACTGATTTGGATCATATGCGTAATTTTGATCCCGGATCACCATGCGAAATTAAATTGACTTTAAAAGTTTTGGGCTTTATAATTATAATCGCTTTAAAATATATACCTAATTATTTGATTTATGTAAAAATATTTGTTGCTGCCCTTGAGACAAATAGCCGCGCAGGTATATCCTTTCGAACAGGCGGGAGACAAAGCGAAAGAATATCAAATATGCAGACTGATGAGGCTAGACAGGCTATATGAATATTTTCAGCAGTAAAAAACTTAGAACCCTTTTGCTGAAACCTCTTCTTCCGCTTATAGGTTTATTTTGTCTTTTCGTAGGCGTCCTTCCTATCCTTTTCCTGAATTATATTGACTGGAATATTAACTATACACTGATCATTGTGATTCTAATCCCCATACCTGTTCTGGTTATCGTAATACTTCACAGGGACATGGAATTGCTGGCCGAAATAGAGACACGAAAAAAGGCCGAGGAAGATTTAAAAATAAGCGAAGGAAAATATAAATCAATTTTTGAAAATGCAGTTGAAGGGATGTTTCAATTTGTTCCGGAAGGACGTTTTCTGAGCGTAAATCCGGCATTTGCACGAATGGCCGGTTACGCTTCCCGGCAGGAGATGATAGACAGTGTCAGGTCCGCAGAACAATTCTATGCTGATCCCCCGGACTCGGAAAGATTTATTAAAGAAATTAATAAGAAAGGATTTGTAACAGAGTACATAACAAGGTTAAGGTGCAAAAATAATTCTGCAGTCTGGGTATCCATTAATTCGCGTCTTATTAGGGATGAAAACGGGAATACCCTGTATTATGAAGGGACCATTGAAGACATTCATGCGCGAAAGAAAGCTGAAGATGATCTAAGAACTTCAAGAAAAATACTGAGCGAAATATTCCGTGCTGCATCGGACTTCTCAATTATTGCAACCAATATGGACGGTATCATTACCACTTTTAACCGCGGTTCCGAAATTATGCTCGGCTATTCTGAAGAGGAGCTGGCCGGCAAACAGAGCGTTCTTAGACTTCACGTTGAGTCCGAGATTGCAGTTCGCAGCAAGGAACTGACAGCCGAACTTGGTTACCCGGTAGATGGATTCCGCGTTTTTATGACCAAACCGGAACTTGACGGATCCGAGACCCGCGAATGGACGTACGTACACAAAGACGGCTCTTTTATTCCCGTATCGCTTGTAGTAACTGCCATTCATTCCGACAGCGGCGAAATAACAGGATATCTCGGGATAGCGACCGACATCACAAGGCGCAGGCACGCGGAAGAAGCCCTTGAAAAACGCATTGAGGCTTTAACCATGCCTGCAGCCGGCGGGGCAGCCGTGCGCTTTGAGGATCTTTTTAACATCGACGAAATACAGCGGCTGCAGGATGCTTTCGCCTATGCAACAGGAGTTGCTTCTCTTATTACACAGGTTGATGGAAAGCCTATCACAAAGCCGAGCAATTTCACCAGGTTGTGCAATGACATTATACGCAAAACGGAAAAAGGACTGGCAAACTGCTACAAGTCGGACGCGACACTGGGGCAGTTGTCTTCTGTCGGGCCTGTCATTCAGCCGTGCCTGGGCGGCGGGTTTATAGACGCAGGTACCGGAATATCCGTAGGCGGCAGGTATATAGCCAACTGGCTGATCGGGCAGATACGCTTAGACAGCCAGACCGACGGGAAAATGCGGGAATATGCAAGGGAGATAGGAGCGGACGAAGAAATATTTATTGAGGCATTCCATGAAGTGCCTTCGATGTCCCATGAGCAGTTTAAGCGGGTTGCCGAGTTGCTCTATACTTTTGCAAATCAATTGTCTGCTCTTGCGTACCAGAATGTTCAGCAGGCGCGCTTTATTGCTGAAATTAAAATCGCTGAAGAGAGGCTGCGTCAGTCCGAAGAAAAGTTCTCAAAAATATTCATGCTGGCGCCGGACATGATAACGATCACACGTATGTCGGACGGAATGATTATGGATGTCAACCAGGGATTTGAGGAACTTACAGGATGGAAACGCAGCGAAGTGGCAGGACATACCGGGCCGGATATCAGATTCTGGATTTTTCCTGAAGATCGCGATCGCATGATTACAGACTTGAAAGCAGGCAGGGAAGTGCTGCACCGTGAAGTAGAGTTCAGACGCAGAAACGGCGAAGCGCGCACCGGGAGTTATTCCGCAAAATTCATCCGGATTTCCGGTGAAGATCATCTCGTTATTGTTATGCGGGATATTACTGAACAGAGCCTGGCTGAGGAAAAGCTGCGCCAGTCCGAAGAAAAGTTCTCGAAAGTTTTTATGCTTACGCCGGGTATGATAGGCATTACGCGAATGAAGGACGGGCTTATAATAGAAAGCAATCTTGGATTTGAAACAGGAAGCGGATGGAAACATATTGAATCAATCGGCCGCACATCGCTTGAACTTGGTTTCTGGGCGATACCGGAAGAGCGCAAGAGTATGCTGGAAGACCTGAAAGCGGAAAGGGATATAGATCACCGCGAAATTCTTTTCAGGCGTAAAGACGGATCGTTGCGCACCGGAGTTTATTCCGCCAGGACTTTGAAGCTCTCGGGTGAAAACTTTGTTATTTTTGCCATACAGGATATTACTGAGCACAAGCAGGCCGAAGATAAACTTCATCAAAGCGAAGAACAATTCAGGACTCTGTTTATGTCGATGAGCGAAGGTTTTTATCTCTCTGAAGTAATTTATGATGATTACGGCAATCCCTGTGATTATAGATACCTGGAAGTCAATCCAAGGTTTGAACGGATCATGGGATTGAGCCGCGATCAGATAATTGGTAAACGATATAAGGAACTGGTGCCGGTCGATACCACTCAATGGCTGGATACCTATTTTAAAGTCGCACGTTTCGGAGAACCGCTAATTTACGAATTTTTTTCAAATGAATACAACATGTATTTCTCTACTTATGTTTATCAATCGGCTAAAAGTCGGATTAGTGTAATTGTTATTGATGTCACTGATCGCAAGCTTGCAGAAAAAAAGATTCTGGAAGCTGAGACTTTATACCACACTCTTGTAGATGCTCTTCCTGATGCTGTTGCAGTGCTTGATCCGGAAGGCCGCATAAAATTTGCTTCGTCAAATGCCATGAATCTTTATGGGTATGATAATATTGAAGACGCAATAGGACACTCTTTCAGGGAAATCGTTTCGCCTGAAAGCTTTGAAGATGTTAATAATTTTTTTCTGCAGCTTGTTGAGAATGGCGGAGTGCTTTTTATTAAGAACATTATAATGTTAAGAAAGGGCGTTACATGGATAGCCGAAATGCATGCTTCGGCTATAAAGGATGGTTCGGGAAATATAAAAGAAATTATAGGAGTTACACGCGATATCACAGAACAGAAACGTATGGAAGAAGAACGGCGTAAACTTGAACAGCAGCTGTTCCAGTCACAGAAACTGGACGCGATCGGTATACTTGCCGGGGGCATAGCGCACGATTTCAATAACGTCCTGAGCGGTATTTTCGGTTTTACGGAGCTTTCCTTAAGTGCCCTGGATGATCCGGTACGGGTAAAGGGATATCTTCAGATTGTAGTGTCCGCTGCAGAGCGGGCGCGCGAACTGGTGAGCCAGATAGTGACATTCAGCCGTCATTCAGAAACCGAACTAGGGGAGATTACTCCGAAATATATTATTAACGAAGCCCTCAAGCTGCTGCGGGCATCCATTCCGTCTACTATAGAACTTCGTTCAAATATTAAAAGCAAGTCTGTAATACTCGGCAATCCCACACAGCTCCACCAGGTTGTAGTCAACCTGTGCTCCAATGCAGCTTACGCAATGAAGGACAATAAGGGAACAATCGAAATCAGCCTGGACGATTATGACGTTGATGATGAGTTTATAAGGCTTCATCCCGGCTTATATCCGGGGAAGCACATATTGCTGAGAGTGTCCGATACCGGGTGCGGCATTCAGCCGGATTTGATTAGCAGGATATTCGAACCCTTCTTTACCACCAAGCCGCAGGGCGAAGGCACGGGACTTGGCCTTTCTGTTGTGCAAAGTATCGTTAAAAATTTTAAAGGTATTATTAATGTATTCAGTGAATTGGATAAGGGTACAACCTTTAATATAATTATACCGGCAATATCAACAGAAAAAGAAGAAACCATTAAGGAAGAAACTGCGGACATGCCAGGAGGTTTTGAAAAGCTTTTGCTGCTTGATGATGAAAAGACAATCCTTAATGCTGTCAGGCTGATCCTGATAAATCTCGGTTATTCGGTATTCGCGTATAACGACAGCATTGAAGCATTAAAGGCGTTTCAGGAGAATCCCGGAGGATATGACTTAATAATTACAGATTATACAATGCCGCATTTAACAGGTATTGATATTGCCGTTAAAATGAAGGAAATAAGGAAGGATATCCCTGTTATTCTTTGCTCGGGGGTTATCCATAAAGAGATAGAGGAAGCGGTTCACGAAGCCGGCATCAGCGAATTGCTGAGAAAACCTCTCAGGACGGCAGAGCTTGCTCATGCCATCAGGCGCGTCCTTGACAGGAAGAGGCGGGGCTAAACTTAATTTTTTTTACTGTTTAATTAAGACAAAGGATATATTAATCAGCAATTTTAAGGCGGCAGGAAGCCGCCGCAAGCCGCTTCTTACAGGATGTAAGCATTAGCGGCAAGAAAATTGCTGATTAATATATCCTTTGTCAGTAATCTGGATGAGTAGGGTTTCTTACAGAACTATTTCTCTGACTTATCTTTCATTAAAGAGGAAAGGTTGCCGAACGGATTGTACGAGTCCGTTTTTTTTCCGAGGAATTCCCTGTAATTTGTTTCTTCTGCCTTAGCCTGAATGCTGGAATAAAGTTTAAGTGAAATTCTTTTTTTCTCGGCATCCGTTTTTTCTATGACGACTTCAAGCATATCCCCTTCTTTTATTACTTCTGCCGGATGCTTTATCCTTTTCCCTCTGCCGAGTTCCGATATGTGAATAAGTCCGTCCACTCCGGGCTCAAGTGTAATGAAAGCCCCGAAATTCGTAAGCCTGGCGACTTTGCCTGTAAATCTGTCGCCTTCTTTGTATTTCCCAGGGACTTCTTCCCATGGATCGGGCAATATTGCCTTCATGCTGATTGAAATCTTGTCATTGTTCCAGTCAAGTTTAAGGATCGCTGCTTCAATTTCCTGGCCGGGTTTAAGCACGCTATTAATATCTTCAATCCTGCCCCTGCTGATTTCCGAAACAGGCAGCAGCGCCCGCACTCCGCCGATATCCACAAAAGCACCGTAGCTCTGAACGGATTTTATGGTGCCTTTTATCCTCATCCCTTCCTTAAGCGACTCCTGGAGGGACTTTGCTGCGGCTTTGCGTCCTTCTTCGAGTATTTCTTTATTGGAAAGCACAATATTGCGGCCTTTCTCGTCAAGTTCGGTTATTCTGAACGAAGCCTTCTGGCCGATAAACTTCTCCGGTGCCTCGCGTTCAAGACCCATCTGGGAATATGGGCAAAAAGCGCGCAGATTGCCAATCTTTACTTCGAATCCGCCTTTGATCTCTTTTTCAACAAAGCCTTCGATGGGAATGCTGTTTTCATACGCGCTTTTAAGCATTTCCTGGCCGGCCCTGCCTCCGCTGATTTTTGTGGTAAAATGCATCTCGCCGCTTCTGGAAGATACGAAATAAGCTTTTACAACATCCCCTTCCTTAGCAGTGAGATTGCCCTGGTCGTCTTTAAGTTCGACGATGTCAAGATACCCTTCGCTTTTCCCACCAATGTGGAGGAATATTAAATCCCCTGCTATTTTAACAACCTGCGCCTCGACTGCCTGGCCCGGTTCAAAAAAGTCATTGCCTGCAACGCTTTGATTAAGTAATTCCTCAAAATTTTCTTCTTTATCTATGTTATTTTGATCGTCTGCCATATTGATTATTGTAATTCTCCTGTGGATTTATCCTGATATAATGTATTACTTACTGTTTTAGTAAATATGGTGAGTTCCGGAACAAGAAACAGTAACCTAGCCTGATAAAAATAAGTAATTATTATACATGGATTATCTTTTGGATTAACTGTTTATTGTCAAGAATATTTGGGAAGCGGTAAGATTCAGCTGCGAGGCAGCAGTATAATATTACGGACAGGATTTAATCACTTCTCAGTATGTTTCTTGGGATTATCCTTTGATTCAATTATTTTTTTTATATTCGTTAAATTTAAAAAGTCAGTTGGGGTTAATACGCTTATATCTGTATGTTTGTAATCCGAGACATTTCTTGACAATATTATGTTTATTCCATTGTTTATGGAAATAAAATATTGTATGCCGTCTTCAAAATCGATTATCCCGGAGTTCAGCGACTCACCTATTTCCTTGTCTGTGAAAGGTAAAACAGTCAGGAGCGATCTTAATTTGGAAATTGTTTTTACTGCTATATTTTTATTAATATTGGAGTTTATAATATAGAAACAATTTGCCAGTATCAATGATGATGTGAATCCGGCAAAATAATTTTTCTCAATTAATGACAGGATTTTCTGGGAGTTGTTAAAATGCGGCTCTCTTTTGAAAACAACATCCAGGATAACATCACTATCTATGAATATTTTTTTATTCACAATAGTTTCTTGTTTAAGGCTTCTTTTAATAATTGTTTGTCTGTTTTTGCAGATTTAAAAGAAGCTATTCCGGACAGCTCTCTGGTAATAGGGGGTATGTTTTCAGCCCGGCTGACTGAATCGGAATACAAATACTTAAAATACATTTCCACCAGCTTTGATAAACTGATATTATTTTTTTTGGCATAAATCTTTGCCGTTTTGATTGTTTTATTATTCAGGGTTAAAGTTAATTTTGTAGCCATAAGATAAATCCTCTTTACTACGTGTAAATATAATTCAAAAGCACGTGTTTTGTCAATTATAATTACGGATTTTTAAGCGCGTTTTTAATAATCATCCTGTTTTCTGTCAACAGGGCCGCGCACTTCGAAGCGAACGGAATCGGCTACGCTCCCGTTCTCGTCGCTAAGCGTAAGAGTGTAGTAGCCGGGCGCCGGTACCCAGCAGGCCGCGCCGTGCTTTCCGTCCGCACTGTTTCCGGCTACCTCTACAGGCATATCGTTCAGGTGCCATCGGCTTCCGCTTTTCTGCGGCTGCGATACAAAGAACACCTTTTGCAGCTCAGGAGGAATGTCCGGATCGAGCGCGAGTATGGCTCCCGAAGGCGGGTAAATGATCTTCTGGTTCAGCTGGCCTGTTTCCCTGTACTTATCATCCGGTTCCGTGCCCTGAATGAACCATTCCGCCCTCAAAGGCTCTCCTGCAAAGGGGGACACTTCTCTTCTCACGATATCCGGGGGCGGCTGCGCAGGCTTTCTGTTTTTCTCATTGCGATGAAGCCTTGCCATGACCTCTGCCCACACTGGTGCAGCTCCCGATATCCCGCTGACATCGCGCATTGCTTCACCGGTGAAGTTGCCTACCCATACGCCTACAGTGTACTTCTGAGAGTATCCTACGCACCAGTTGTCGCGCATGTCCTTGCTTGTGCCTGTCTTTACAGATGAGCGGAACCTTGTGGCAAGCGGGTTCTCCAGCCCGAATGTCGCGCTTCTTGCTTCCCTGTCGGACAGGATGTCGGACACGAGGAAAGCTGCCTCTGCCGAATACGCGCGTACTGTTTTCGGATGCTTTGCTTTATTTAGATAGAATGTAAGCTCCGAATGCATTCCCCCGTTTGCCATGCATCTGTATGCATTGGTAAGCTCCCAAAGGCTCACGTCGATCGAGCCCAGTGCTGCAGACGGCCCGTAATAATCCCCTGATTCACTGAGCCCCTTTATGCCCAGCCTGCGCAGCTTCGCTAGAAATGCTTCAATGCCTGTCATGGTCACTGTCCTTACTGCAGGTATATTGAGCGACGAAGCAAGTGCTGTCCGGGCTGTCACAAGTCCTTTGAAATTCGAATCGTAATTATGGGGACTGTATATGCCGGAGCTGACCTGTACATCGAGAGGCGCATCATCAAGCACTGAGGCGGGCGTAAGTATTCTTTTCTCGAATGCCAGTGCATACAGGAAGGGCTTAAGCGTGGAGCCTGCCTGGCGCTTTGCCTGTACGCCGTCCACGTACCATCCCAGCGAGGGATCGGTTGTACAGCTAGCGTAAGCCAGCACCTGTCCTGTTTTGTTGTCAGCGACAAGCACGGCACCGTTGGCAACGTTCTGCGGGCTAAGTATGTTAAGGTGGTGGCGCAGGCGTTCTACAGCAAAGCGCTGTATTGCGCTGTCTATGGAGCAAGTGACCTTCTTTGCTTCTGACGGCTTTTTTATGAGGAGCCTTGCAGCATGGGGCGCAAGATCCGCGCCAGGCATTTTTTCCATATGGCCAGAGGCCACGCCGGACGCGGTTGCTTTTATTTCATTTTCCTGCACAGGCCATCCCAGAGCCTTCTGAAGCAGCGACACCCTCCTGGCAAGGTCATCACTGCCTGCGTTGGGCGAGCGAATGAGCGAAGCAAGCACAAGCGATTCGCCGTGGTTTAGCCCGTGCGGCGCCTTGCCGAACAGTCCGTGCGAAGCTGCCGCAATGCCCTGCAGCTCTCCGCGGAAATATATAAGGTTGAGATATGCTTCCAGTATTTCGCGCTTTGACCAGCTCTTCTCCAGTTCGCGCGCATCCAGTATCTGCTGCGTCTTTTGAAGCACCGTCCTTCTGCCTTTCTGCGGACGAAGCTCAGGATCGAGCGCCGAAGCAAGCTGCATTGTAATGGTGCTCGCCCCGCGCATCTTCTCTTCAGTCCCGCCTGTTATTGCCGCTCCTATGGATAGGTAGTCGACTCCGGAATGTTCAAAGAAGCGCTTATCTTCCGCAATAATAACGGCAAGCAGAAGGGCAGGGGACATGTCGGCTACGCGGGTCCACTCAAGCCTTCTCGCGCTCTTGTTAGTCCGGAGTTCGTACAGCGGCACGCCATTGCGGTCAACAAGCATGGTGTCGGACTTGGCATACGAAGCGCGCACTTCCTTATAAGACGGCAGCGCATTCGCTGCCTGTGCAATGAACGCAAAAGCAGTTATAAGTATGATATTCAGCTTTAATGATTTAAGCATGATATTATCTGAAGAAGATTTTTCATGTATTGTAATTATACGCTGGCAAGATAATTGTCAAGATGGAAATGGGGAGACCTCATCCGATGCCCTCACCCTCCGGCACCCTCTCTCTAAAACCCCTTCCGCCTTCGGCGGCTTTCCCCCTCGTCAGGGGGAACAATCTTTGCTGCACAGGTTGCTCCCCCTGAGTCCGGCCGCTTCTCCCCCTCTCCTTTTTTTTGGAGAGGGGGCTGGGGGGTGAGGTTAACAGGTTAGGGGGATGAGATAACCCCTCCTATCTCCCAACCTCGATCGCCCTGTTGGGAATCTCCCCGAACATCTCTGGGAAGTAAAGAGCTTCAACCCGCGTTGTGGGGAGCTGGAACAGGCCGCCCTGGTTTATGCGTATTGTGTATTCCACTGTCCACTTTCCTTTGGGAACGTATTCGTAATATGCGCGGAAAGCTTCAAAGCTGCGCTCTTCGAATGCAGGCCACACGCGGCCCTTTCGCTCTTCGTCCTTTGTGAGTATCTGCGAGTCGCGCGCAAGCCCCTTGCCGAGTATTGTCACCCCGGCAGGCACAGGGTCGCTTACAACCACCCATGTCTGGTCTGCCTGCGCTTCAACATCGAGCCTTATGCGGTATATGTCGCCTGTTGTCCATTTGTCCTTAACCTTCTGCTCAACCGGGATTATCGTCTTTTTGATTTTGTACCCGCTCGAGAGAGGCTCCTTAAGCGGTATTGCCGCAAGGCTCCGGACAGTTGCCCACGGTTTACCTGTGCCCTTGTGGAAAATGCCAAGCTCGTCTTTTTTTGCAGGCCATGAGAAGAATGATTCTTTGCCGACTGGCGCTGCTTTCCACACAGTGTTCTGTGCCTGTCCTGCGAGTGAAGCGGAAGTGTCGCCTGTCACAGGCACGGACTCGAATTTCTTTGAGAACTTCTCCATCGCAAGCACGCCCCAAGCGTTCGCGAGCGTAAGGTCCCATCTGCCCTGATGCTGCCTCGACAGCGCTCCAAGCACAATGCGCGGCATGTCCTCCTTCCACATATCCGCGTTCACGAGCGAGAGCACAAGGCGCACGCTGTTCACGTCGTTGGATACCATCAGCCACCAGAGGCAGTCAGTGCCTTCTGTTGAGAAGCCCATGCGCGTGCCCTGGAAATTGAGGCGCGAGCGCAGAATGTGCTCCGCTTCCTTAATTTTATCTTTCCTGTTCTGTATGTCTTTAATATTCTGTAGGATATTGAACCAGTCTATTACTGCCGACGTAGGCCACAGGTTCGGGTCTATCGATATGGAGCCCAGAAGCTTTGCTTTGGCAAGGCCTGTCCTTGATATTGCTTCGATTGCTGAGAGCTTTTTGATCGCCAGGTCAGCAGTCTCGATCGGCGAGTAGCGCACTATCTTTCCCTCGATGAATTTCGTAAGCGCGTTTATGATCGTTGTTTCCGTGTCAGTTGTCATCTCCCATCCTGCTTCATTGCCTATAGCAAGGATGTAGGACGTGAGCGCAGGAGAGCCGTACAGGCATGTGGGGAAATACTTCACAAGACCGTCGCTGTCCATGTACGAGTTTATATCGCTCATTGCCTTTTCCCACAAAGACTTGTCCCTTAGCGATACCGCAATGGATACCCTCTGCTCCATGCATGTATAAGGATAGCTCTTCATGTACTCGGTAATGCCTGTCTGCCCCTGAGAGAGCTTCGGCTTAAGACTGACGCGTATGCCGCCCCTGCCGGGCACAGCATCCGCGGGGCGCTCCACAGTCATGCGGAAACTGTTTTCCACCTGCATAATAGTTGCCTGGTACGTGCGTACAGGAACTGCAGGCACAACCTTCTGATGAATCTTAATGCTGTCGCTTTTGCCTGTTTCCTTTTCCATGACCTGCGCTGTCCATGCAAGCTTTTCGATTCCGAACGGAACTGTAGCGTCCCACCCGATCTCCTTTGCTTCTCCGGGCTGCAGCAGGGCTGTTACAGGCTTAAGGGCATCCGCAATACCCTCTGCCTGCACCGACGCCGTTATATTCATTGCGCGGCCTGTTGTGTTTCGCAGCGTGAACTCCGCCCTGTATTTGTCGCCTTCGCGCACAAGCGGGGGCAGGCCGGCGAGTATCATTAATTCCTGCGTTGACTGTATGGATGCTGCGCCCGAGCCGAACAGCCCTGAGCCGCCTGTTGCAACAGCAACTATCCTGAACGATGTGATTGAATCGTTCAGCGGTATTGTGGCTTTAGCTTCACCGTTCTTATCCAGCACAACCTTTCCCTTCCAGAGCAGCAGTGTATCGAACAGTTCGCGCGTAGTCTCCCTGCCGCCTCCGCCTCCCTGCGGCAGCGCCTTAAGGCCGAAATGGCGCCTGCCTATAACCTGCATCTGCGCTGTCGATGTGCTGATCTCGTACGGCCGCCTGCCCATCATTGCTGTGAGTATGTCCCAGCTATGATTGGGCATAAGCTCCAGCAGCCCCTCGTCCACGGCAGCAAGCGCGACCTCTGTCCCCAGAGGAGGTATCTTACCATCTGAAGTCTTTACTTTAATGTTTACTTCAGCTTTGCCGCGAATGTTGTATACTTTACGATCGGGCGTTACGCTTACCTTAAGCTCGTGCGCCTTCCAGCCCACCCTGATCTCCGCAATGCCGAGCTTGTAGGCGGGCCTTCCCATGTCAACCATGGCAGTAGGCTGCACGTCCGTAACGCGGCCGCGCACAACAAGAGCTGATACAAAGCAGTTGGGCGCGTACGTTCCCTTTACAGGCACCTCGATTACCGGCTTTGTGCCCGATATCTTTGTTACCCACGATTCTATGATTCCTTCCCTTTCAACCGCGACCAGGGCCGTAGCTTCCCTGAAAGGCATACGGAGCTGGAATACGGCTGTCTCGCCCGGCTCGTACTTCTTTCTTTCGGGCAGAAGGTCTATCCTGTCATTGTCCGAAACCTCGAACCACCAGTCGCCTTTTCCTGCCACCCATATCTCATGATTTGTGACTGTCCTGTTTCCGTCTTTGTCCTCTGCCTCTGCCTGTATTATTACATTGCCGGATGCAGGCACGCTCACCTCGCATATATATAATCCCTTTGAGTCTGTTTTCCCTTTGCACAGATCGGATATTTTTTTAACCTCTGTTATGTATTCGTACGCATAGAACCCGCCCACAAGGCGCTTCCTGTGCGTATAGTTCTTTTTCATGTAAAGCTGCGCGCTCACCTTCGCATTGGCAACAGGCTTTCCGTTTATGTCCAGAACAGCGGTGTGGAACTTGAACTTGTCCATTGAAAGCGCCCACGAGTCCGGCTTTACGCCTATAAGATATCCGGATGACCATAAAGGAGTTGTGGAAGATACTGTCTGCAGCTCGCCGTTCGGGTCCTTGAACTCGATCTCCGCAAGAATCTCCTGCGGTGTCTCAGCTTTCGGGAGCTTCGGGATCTCTACGCGCGCCCCTCCGGTCCTGTCCAGGTTCACTTCCATTGCAGCGGGTTTCCCGGCTGTTCTTTCTTCCACAGGCTGCTCTGAATCTTCTTCATCTCCCATGTATTGCCCGCCGCGCGTGATGCCTTCCTTTACTTCACCGTTTGCGAACACGAAGTCATCGAACCCTTCAAAGGATGATACGTATTTGCGCCGCACTTCGCTTCTTATTTTTACTGGAAGCGATCCTGCCCCGCCTCCCGCGAGGTAGCGCACGCTGATGTCGAGCGGAAGGCTGTCCGCGTTTACGAGCGGCTCTGCCGGCGGCTTAATAGTGCCCTTCAGGAGAGGCACGCGGAACTCCTCAACGCGGAATCCCCCGCCGGTTAATTCATTGTAGTAATAGCTCCGGTCCTTGTCCGATGACTTCCTGAACACGCATGTATAATAGCCGAGCTTGGCATCCTTTGGAATAGTGAAGGATGAATGCGCTATGTCGTTTGTCTCCCACTTGAGAGGAAGTTCGTATTTCTCATCACTGCCAGTATGTACGATGGATAGTGTGTCCGGCATTTTATTTGCCTGCACATACCAGAATCCTTTCATTGTATGATTGCGCATGATGTGCTTCATGTGCACTGTTTCCCCTGCGCGCAAAAGAGTCCTGTCGAAGATGGTGTGTGCGATTGCGGGCTCCCTGTAGTATTCGTGCGGCAGGTTGAATCTCCATGCTTCAATGCCGTTGTCCCAGCTCGAAAATACGAATGACATATCCCCCGCAAGCTTTGCCGTAATAAAGAGACCGCTGCCTATTGAATTGTATTTGCAGTTCGGCAGGCTGCCCTGTGAAGGCAGTGTACTGTCTATTCTTGCTATGCCGTTCGCGTCGGTCTTTCCCTGCCATAGTATCTTTTCGGAGCAGTCCTTTACAGCAACCTCGGCGTCCTTTACAGGCTCGCCCTTATCCAGCGATGTTACCCATATCAAAGACGACTCTCTTCCCCACTTGAAATGCACAGACATATTGGTGACAAGGACGGCAGTAGGCACATACATGGGCGCCTGTTTTCCGAGCAGCGAAGCTCCGAGTATTTCACTTTCCAGTTCCACTATATAGAGGCCCGGCTCCTTTATGGGGATGCCTACAACCTCAAAGGCTTCAGCTCCCAGTGGCTTTGGCAGTTTAAAATCCTTAGCTGTCTTATCATTAACGAAAACCGACGACTCCCTCTCTGCTGCGCCGACCCTTCGCAGCCAGTCCTGGATGTTGCCTTCTTCTGACCCTACGTTGAATATTTTACCCGTAATACTGCCGGATGCACCTTTACCAGTTCCGACGCGCAGCATCTGCCCTTTAACTTCGGGCTCAAGATTGCGCAGCGTTACAGGCAGAACAGGGTCAGCCTTCATCTCAAGTATGCCGAATCTTGCCGCAAATTTCGCAAGGGGCGGGTAGGTGCCAGTGCGCACTTCGAGCGGAAACTTGTCCGCGTTTACAAGCGGCCTGCCGTTGTCGTCCTTAAGGTTACCTGGCACTTCTATTTTATAAACAGCGTTGGGTGGGAAAGGCCCCTTGAAGTAAACGCTTGTAACGGAATTCTTGTCACTGTCATCTTCCGGCAGCGCAGGCTTCCACGTCTTTCCGCTGCTGCTTTTTAGTACAATCTTTTTCGCATTGTCTCTCGGAACAGGCGCGGAAAAAGTCAGGTGCATCGGGAGCATTGGAATGCAGTCAGCGTCAGCGTTCTCGCGTTCGCAGCTGAAGCCCGCCGAGAACGCCTCCCTTGTTCTGTACCGGAGTACCTGGTCTTTTATGCCTGCAACGCCTGTTTTAGACTTTACGTTCCTGCTCCATACAAGGCTCACTTTTGCCCCGGACGGGAAGTTCTGTCTGCATTGCAGAAGGATAACAGACGCCTGCTGCCTGCGGTGCCTGTATTGCGATTTAAGTATTTCGCTGCGGTCTTTTCCATCTATTATTTTTACGCCTATGTGATCCTGAATGCCTTCAACCGAGAAGTACACGTTCTTTACAACAGAGTCGGCGTCCGGTTCCGCGTCCAGCGTAAGTATGAATATCTGCTCCTCCGAGATGTAGTACGATCCTTCGTAGGGCGATGACCGTTTAACCGAAGGCCCTCCTGTAGAGAATGAGAACTCGCGCTGTCCCATTATCTCTTTGCCCGAAAGCGTTTTTATGCCCGGCCGCAGTTTGAATGTGCACTCTATGCCTGCAGGCAAATCATTGTCGAAATCGAAAACCCAGTTTTTCTGGTCTGCCCATCTGCCTGTGCCCTTTGACGCACATTCTGTTTCAAAAGGCGAAACCATGGCGCGCGGGTCGCCGAAAGGCACCATCTGTTCAGTAAACCTTGCGGTTACCTGCCGAATGCCTTTAACCATGCCCTGCGGAGAAAAGAACTCCACTCTCGGATTATCTTCAGTAAATACATAAGATATTATGAGCAGGAATATTACCGTGAATATTGATCTTAAAATGAGTTTCATGCGCTGACTCCTTTATTATGGAAATTAAAATACAGGTTTAAAATATGTTCCTGAACCTTATATAACTTGGTTAACTTTTAGCATAATAATAGATTTCATAATAATCAGCAATTTTAAGGCGGCAGGAGGCCGCCGCTAGCCGCTTCTTACAGGATGTATGCATTAGCGGCGGGAAAATTGCTGATTATTATGAAATTTATTATTATTATTATTCTTTCATTAGTATTCTAATAAAGTTAGCAATGTTTATAACCTTAAACAATAGTCCTGGATGATAATCCGGATATACAACGTGATTATGCGGATTTTGAATGCATTTATAATGATACTATAAGCGCGGATATATTTGTCAACAAAAACACGTTGGAGGATATGTATGGAATATATATCCTAAATCTCTATTGACTTTTTGGGGAAAATCTGTTAATTTCTTATCTAATGTTCTCCTTCTTATTATGTTATTCAATCTAATTCTTTTTTAATTGTTCTATTGTTTCCTTCTCTGCACTGCAGGGGGAAAAGGTGTATTTTACTTTAAAAGAAATCCTCAATGTATCAAGATTCAGGGAAATGTTCGACAATCTCACTAAAGTAATCCCTTTCTCGATACAAATTACTGACAATGAAAATGATGTTCTATTTAATTCCAGCTCGGACAACGCAATACAGGAGAGCCACGCTGCCGAAGTACCGATCATAGTACGGAACATTTGTTACGGTAAAATAATTATTCGTGAATCGGAGCAGCATAAATCCGATTCTGCATTTGAGAATTCTATTGCATTTATAAAGAATTTTATAGAAGCCGCAGGCGATGTACGCTTAACATTTCTCGATGAACTTCATAAAAAAAAGCTGCTCGCCAGGGCTCAGCGGCTGGCCCACTTCGGAAGCTGGGAATACGATTACTTCCAGAATAAAATGACCTGGTCAAAAGAGATATACAGGATACTGGGCGTTGAAATCGGAGAAGTTGTGCCGTCGCGCGCCGTGTTCCTTAAAATGGCGCATCCTGCCGATCTGCCTATGCTCCAGGAAGCTATCCGCAAAAGCGAAGGAAAAGACGGCACGTGGGAGCTCGAATACAGGATTGTAAGGCAGACCGACGGCCATGTACGTTATCTGCAGGAAAGCTGGGGACATATAAAGAACATTAATGGTGAGCTTGTACATTCCTACGGCGTAATTCATGATATTACCAGAAGAAAGTCCGCAGTAGCAGCCTCAGTGGAAAGCGAAGAGCAGTTCAGAGCAATTTACGAAAATAGTTCAGACGGAATTATGCTAGGATTACCCGACGGAAGCATTGTTTCGGCTAATACCGCAGCCTGTCGCATGTTTGGGTGTACGGAAGAAGAACTGTGCAGGGGAGGCAGAAAATTTATTGTAGATGACTCGGCGCCGGGTTTTGTCAATTCACTGGAAGTACTGAGAGAAACAGGAGAGCTGCAAAAAGAATCGTTTCATAAAAGAAAGGACGGGACAATATTCCCTACCGAAATTTCCATAAAAGTTCTGAGCGACAGAAGCGGCAGCCGGATTTACAGCATTGTAATCCGCGACATCTCCGAGCGCAGAAAATCGGAGGAAGAGGTCAGGAAGCTTAATGCCGAACTTGAAGAGCGGGTGCGAAGCCGCACAGCCGAGCTGATGCTGGCGAACAAAGCTCTTTATCATTCGCAGCAAATGTTCAAGCTGGTTCTTGATACGATTCCGGAGCGCGTTTTCTGGAAAGACCGCGACGGCAGGTTCCTCGGCTGCAATAAGTCCTTTGCCAGAGATAATATTCTCAGTAAACCCGAAGATATAATCGGGAAATCAGGCAGGGATTTATTTTTTAAAGATGAATTGGAATTCCTTGGCAGAAACGATATTGAACTGATGGAACTGGACAAATCCAGACTGAATTACAGTGAATACCTGAAGCGTTCGGACGGAAAATCTTTCTGGCTTAAACTAAGCAAACTTCCTCTCCGCGACCGCAGCGGAAAGGTTATCGGCATACTGGGAATGTACCAGGACATTACCAATGAAAGGCAGACTCAGGAGGAATTATTAAAAAGCGAGTTAACTTTGCGTTCTATTGTTGCCGCATGTCCTGAAGGGATATGCCTCATGAGGCCGGACAGGGTACTACAGTGGATGAACGAAAGCATGGCTGTAATTACAGGATATACTTTTAATGAATTTAAAAACCGGGACACGAGGTTTCTCTATAAATCCGACGAAGAATTTAAAAATACGGGCGATGCGCTTTATAAAAATCTGTCATCCGGCAATAACTGCGAGACAGAAACAGCTTTGATCCGTAAAGACGGCAGGGAGATATATGTTCATATAAGCGCTTCGGCAATGAATCCCTGCGACCTTTCGCTGGGTATAGTTTTAATTGTAATGGATATTACGGAACAGAAACAGTATGAGGAAGCTCTAAAGTCCAGCGAAGAACGCCTCAGGTGCCTTATTGAATCCGTGACAGATTACATCTATACTGTAATGATAAAAGACGGAGTTCCTGTTTATACATATCATGGCCCGGGCTGCCTGACCGTAACCGGCTATACATCCGAAGAATATGAAAGTAGTCCGCACCTGTGGTATAGCATGATTTACGAGGAAGACAGGGAAGCCGTGGCAAAACACTTTGCCGCTGTGATCTCAAGGGAGGAGACATCGTTCATTGAGCACAGGATTATTCATAAGGACGGCTCCATCCGGTGGGTCAGAAATAAGCCAGTGCTGCTGCGCGATACGGTCGGGATACTGGTCGCTTATGACGGGCTTGTTTCCGATATAACCGAGCGTAAAGAAGTGGAGGAGGAACTCCGCAGAAGTAAAGAATTTTTCCGTACTTTGATAGAAAAATCCGAAGAGGTTTTTACTCTTATTGATGCTAACAATAAACACATTTATGTTTCACCATCCGTTACCAAGGTTTTAGGATACAGTGTGGATGAGTATCTTGCCACATACTGGAGGAATATTGTCAATTCTGATGATATTAAGAACACTGAAAACGTATTTGCCAGGTTCATTGAAACTCCGGGTCATTTGCAAAAATTCATTGCGCGTTTCCTTCACAGGAACGGATCATGGCGCTGGATGGAGGTCACTGCGCGCAACCTTCTTTACGATCCGAACGTGCATGCCCTGGTTGTTAATTTTCATGATATTACGGAAAGGATACAATCTGAGGAAGTCCTGAGGCAGGCAAAGGAAGCTGCGGAATCCGCGGCTAAAGCAAAAAGTATCTTTCTGGCCAATGTCAGCCACGAGATACGCACTCCAATGAATGCAATTATCGGGCTAAGCCGGATTGTGCTTAAAAATATACGTTCGGAAAAGCAGCGCGATTATATGAACAAGATTATTTTATCTGCCCATTCTTTAATGGGTATAATAAACGATATTCTTGACCTTTCCAAAATAGAAGCCGATAAGCTTAAAATCAGCAATGTCGTTTTTTCCGTAGATAAATTACTAAAAAGCGTTTCTTCGGTTACCCTGGTAAAGGCGGAAGAAAAAGGGCTTAACGTTTTATTTGCAGTAGAGCCGGAAATACCGGGAAGGCTGATTGGCGATTCGATGCGGCTTGGACAGGTGCTCGTGAACCTTGTAGGCAATGCGATCAAGTTTACCGAAAGCGGGAGAGTTGTTCTACGTCTGGAAAAAACCGGCGATACAGGGCAGCAGGGGCATACGGACAATGCGGTTCCGGCCCCATGTGTTTCAATTAAATTTACAGTGAGCGACACAGGAATAGGCATGACGCCTGAGCAGCTAACCAGAATATTTTCGCCTTTTATACAGGCGGATGAAACGACAACCCGCAAATACGGAGGCACCGGACTGGGGCTTTCAATCAGCAAGCAGCTTGTAGAAAAGATGGGCGGCACAATCAGCGTTGAGAGTGAGCCGGGTACAGGAAGCATTTTTTCTTTTACGCTTAATTTCGGGCTGGTGAATTATGATCCGAAGGATAAAACAATTCCCGAATTTGATTTGAAAACGCTTAAGGTGCTTGTTGTAGACGGAAACGAAAAAGACCGTGAACGGCTTTTGACAATACTGGGCAGGATGTCATGTAAAGCTAAAGGCGCTGCTTCGAACGAGGAGGCGCTGGCGGAACTTGAGAAAAAAGGGAGCAGCTACGACCTCGTTCTTATTGATTCCGGCATATCGGATACAGAGGGAATCGATCTGGCTGCTGCCATAAAAAAACATAAGAAACTGCGCAAAATTCCAAAGATAATTTTAGTCACCGCTTACAGCCGCGAGGATCTTACAAATCAGGCCGAAGAGCTGGAGCTGGAAGGATATCTCCTGAAGCCGGTAAATGAATCTCTTTTACTGGATGCGATTATGGATATTTTCGGCAGCATTAATCAAGATATGCAGGGAAGGGCATCTGGCAGTGAGGAAATGGAAGATATGAAAAGCCTGGCCGGGAGAAGGGTGCTTCTTGTTGAGGATAACGAAATAAACCGGCAGGTCGGGGAAGAAATACTGTCCGGATTCGGACTAACGGTTGAGCTCACTTGCAGCGGCCTGGAGGCAATAGAGCGAGCAGGCAATACCAACCTGCCTCTTGACGCCATATTTATGGATATTCAAATGCCGGGTATGGACGGCTTTGAAACAACTAAAATAATCAGGACAAAACTTAAGAATTCCGACCTTCCAATAATTGCGATAACCGCCTATGCAATGGAAACAGATAAACAGAAATGTCTGGAAGCAGGAATGAACGATTATATCTCAAAACCTATTGATCCCGATGAGGTGAGAGAAGTAATTTATAAATGGATTAAACCGGGGAAAGATGCGGAAGGTTTAAATGCTTCCACCGGGTCTCCGCACGGATCGGGTACCGGGATAGATTTACTCCGGCAGTTGCCTGGAGTGGATATGGATGCAGCTCTTAAGCGAATGTCCGGAAACCGGAAATTATTGCATAAACTTCTTGTCGAGTTTTACAGAAAATATACGAATGTGACTGAGGAAATCCGCAGAGCAGTTGATGACGGAGATTTGGAATTTGTGCAGAGCATATCCCACAACATAAAGGGAATGTCCGGAAATCTTTCCATAGTGAAAGTATTTGAAGCTGCTACCGAACTGGAAAAAGTAATTCAAGAAAAAAATAACGATAACTTAAATTATTCGGTCGACAAACTGGAAACAGCTATTAATGAGGCATCAGCCGCTTTAAAGGATTTATCCGAAAATTTCGATAAAAAGGATAATGCAGATAATGGATGCAGAGCGCAGAAGACCGAACCGGAAAACATAGCAATTATTATTGAGGAATTGTCCGCACTTCTTGGGAAGAACAGCCTTAGCGCAAGAAAAAAATTTGATATTTTAAAAGAGAATCTCGGTTGCATGAAATATGGCGGCATACTCGAAGAACTGGAAGAAAGCATTGATCACATGGATTTTAAGAGCGCAAAGAACCATCTTTCAGCGCTTGCCTCGGTTTTGACTAAACAGTCGTGACAGGGAAATATTAATGGAAAACATAAGGCAAATTATTTTAATTGTTGATGATGAACCTGGAAATATAGAGATAATAAGCGAGCTCCTGAACGCGGATTATGAGATTTTATTTGCTACGACCGGCAAAGAAGCGCTTGATATCGCTCATGAGCAGGATCCGGATCTGGTTTTGCTGGACATTCAGATGCCGGATATAGACGGATATGAAGTATGTGCGCGCCTCAAGTCGAATTCAAAGACCAGGGATATACCGGTTATTTTTATTACCGCAAAAGACCACGAGGAAGACGAGGCCCGCGGACTGGAAGCAGGAGCGCTTGATTATATAACAAAGCCCATAAGCCCTGCAATTCTAAGGGCAAGAGTGCATAATCATATTGAACTGAAGCGCTATCACGATATTTTAAAAAATCTTTCCATGACCGACGGCTTAACCGGGATTGCCAACCGCAGGAGACTGGATCAGCATCTGGAATTTGAGTGGCGCCGCGGGATAAGGAACAAGACACCGCTATCGTTTATTCTTATGGATATAGATTACTTTAAATTATATAACGACCATTACGGACACCTTATAGGAGATGATTGTCTCAGGCAGCTCGCGCAGGCGCTTTCAGAAGTAGTTCAGCGGTCGGGGGACCTTGTTGCACGCTATGGCGGCGAAGAATTTGCGTGCGTGCTGTCGGACACCAACAACAGCGGCGCCACGCTTGTCGGGAACCAGATCATTAAAAAGATCAACAGTCTTAACATAACATTTGAATATTCAGAGGTGGCAGACCGCGTAACGGTAAGCGTGGGTATCGCGACTATGATCCCGTCCGATAAGCACAAGCCGATTAATCTTATTCAGCGCGCTGATGAACTTTTATACAAGGCAAAACGCGACGGAAGAAACCAGATCAGAAGCTCAGGAGAAGAAGAGAAGAAGCAAAATTAATTTTAATCCTGCACTGCCGGTTCACTTCCGTACGGGCTTGCCGGTAAAATATTATTTTACGATATTGTTTGCTACATCATCCCCGACTTCGGTTGTGGACATGCCCATCTTGCCTGCCCCCATGTCTTTCATCTTTAAGATGCTTTTCTTCATCGCTTCTTCGACTTTATCCGCGGCTTTTTTCTCCCCGAGAATATCGAGCATCATTTGTACTGCGCCTATGGCAGCCATCGGGTTTATTATATTCTGTCCTGTGTATTTTGGCGCGCTTCCGCCGATAGGCTCGAACATTGATACGCCTTCGGGATTTATGTTGCCGCCGGATGCTATTCCCATGCCTCCCTGGGTAATTGCTCCGAGGTCGGTTATAATATCTCCAAACAGATTTTCGGTAACAATGACATCAAACCACTCAGGATTCTTTACCATCCACATACAGGTTGCATCAACATGGTAGTATTCGCGTTTAATGCCGGGATAATGTTTATCTCCCATTTCATGAAATGCCCTTTCCCAAAGGCCCCATACGTAGGTTAATACGTTTGTCTTTCCTGAAAGAGCGAGTGTATTTTTTTTATTTCTTTTCTTTGTATATTCGAAGGCCCACTTAAGGCAGCGGTCAACCTGAAACCTGTTGTATATCATGGACTGCTCTGCTACTTCGTGAGGTGTCCCTTCCATTGCAACGCCGCCGATCCCGGTATATGCACCGCCGGTGTTTTCCCGGACTACAACATAATCAATTTCTTTTGGCCCTTTATCCTTTAACGGACTCTGCACATTTTCATAGAGTTTCACAGGACGCAAATTTATGTACTGGTCAAGTTCAAATCGCAGTTTCAGCAGAATGCCTTTCTCGAGAATCCCGGCCTTTACATCCGGGTGCCCTATTGCTCCCAGAAGAATCGCATCAAATTTCCTCAGATCGTTTACTGCGGAAGCAGGCAGCACCTCGCCTGTACGCAAATATCTGTCGCCCCCGAAATCGTAATCCGTAAGCTCGACTTTAAATTTTTCGTAACCGGCAATTGCCTTTAGCGCTTTAACACCTTCGCGCACAACTTCCGGGCCTGTCCCGTCCCCGCCTATAACTGCTATCTTATACGTTTTCATGTAATATTCCTTTTGTCTAATAATGTTTTGTACAGAGAAGAATAGGAAATTAGAAAGGTATTTTAAAAGCAAGTAAAATTATTATTCTATTTTGATTATCTTCAGCATATTTGTGTTCCCTGCGATACCGGCCGGAACGCCTGCAGTTATTATAAACGTGTCGTCTTTTTCCGCCATGCCTTTTCCCATAAGCAATTCTTTGGCGCTGTCTATCATTTCGTCAGTGTTGGAGTAAAACTCCGACTTTAAAGGTATAATACCGAATACAATGCTGAGCTGCCTGGCGACATCCTCGTTTTGTGTAATACCGATAATCGGGATTTCCGGCCTGAACTTTGCAGCCCGCAGCGCTGTTGATCCGGACGATGTGAAACAGAGAATGGCTCTTGCCTTTAATGAATATGCGGCATCTATTGCAGCAAAACTTATTGCTTCGCTTGAGTCCTCTTTGTCTACCAGCACAGTATCCTTATGTTTTTTATAATCTATGCTTTTTTCCGCGTTATCCACGGTTTCGCACAGATATTTGATTGCTTCAACCGGGTATTTCCCGGCCGCCGATTCTCCCGTAAGCATAAGCGCATCGACTTTTTCGTAAATCGCGTTTGCTATGTCGCTTACTTCCGCCCTGGTCGGCCTCGGATTATTCATCATGGAATCCAGAAGCTGTGTGGCAATGATTACAGGTTTGCCTTTTTTCTGAGCCGCGCTAACAATTATTTTCTGAGCAGTGGGCACTTCTGTGATCGGCATTTCGACTCCAAGGTCCCCGCGCGCAACCAGGATAATATCCGATGCTTCTATTATGCCTTCTATATTAGAAAGAGCCTGCGGGTGCTCAATCTTTGCAGTAAGCTTTATATTTTCCGGCAGAAGTCCTCTTATTGCGTAAATTTCTTTTTCGCTTTTGATCATGGACGCTGCAATGAAATCCACATTCTGTGATATCGCATATTCAATATCTTTTTTATCCGTCTGGGTCAGGATAGGGAAGGGGACGTCCATGCCGATAAAATGCGTCCCTTTCCTGTCCCTGAGCACTCCGTCTTTTAGCGGAGTTAATATAAGCGACTTGTCTCTGACTTCGTTAATTATAAGATCAATGTTGCCGTCATCTATCATAATATGATTATTTTTTTTTGATATTTGCGATGTTTTATTATAGTTAACCGAAAAATTATTATCGGTGACAGCATCCTCGTTAAAGACAAGTTCAATATCATTATTCTGTTTTAAAATAATACCACTTGTGTTTTTAACAATGGTCCTTATCTCTGCGCCTTTAAGGTCAGCCATTATTGGCATATTGCTTTTAACTAACCTTATTGTTTTTATCAGCTCAGTATACTCGTCATAAGTCCCGTGCGAAAAGTTAAGCCTGAAAATATCCACGCCTAAATCAATGAACGATTTTATTATTTCTTTGGATGAGGACGAAGGTCCCAGTGTAGCAATGATTTTTGTTTTTCTAATCTTTTGCATTTATATCTCCGCGTTATTTTATTTATTGTCAGATCAACAGATATTCTTTTTAAAGGCTTATTATAAATTGAGAATTGATATTCCGGATTTTATAATAAGTCCGCATTTTAATATAGTATAGATATTAAAGCATAAAGTCATTAATAAAAATAAAAATTTTAAGCTGTTGCTGCTTAAAACAAGGTCTGGGATGAATTTGACAAATGGCTGGCGAATAAAATTTTTATCGGTTTTTAAAGGCAAATGTATCCTTACATGATATTTCTATCAATTTAAAAATAATTTCGCAAAATTATTTTTCCCTGAAAAACTGAGTACACAGTTCGGATGAGCCGGGAATATAACTGCGGCATACCATCGGGCGCGTTTCGTAAATTTCGCAGGAAAAAGATGTGCCGTCCCAACTCAGATAAATACAGCTCATTTGTATTTTTCCGAAGTTGTTAATGATCCGGTCACCAGCCCAGATTATGTCGTTATCGCGTATCCGGGCGATAATATCCTGGCGTCCTTCTTCTTCCCATCTTTGGAAATCCTCAGCGGAAACATAAGCGACCATGTCAACGTGGCAGCATGTGCCGCACCGACGGCAGATTATGTCTTTATTGTTCTTCACCTTTCGTTAGATAATATTTGTGAAGCTATTATCTTTATTGTGACAATCTTAAAAGAAGAGTTTTTAAAAACAAGTTAAATTACCATATTTTTCTTAAATAATTTTTTTAAAAAAAATGGAGAAATTAGGTTGACTTCTGGAGACTCCCGATTTTCGATAGTACTATCATTGGCTCAAACATTCAAAGAATACGTAAAGCTAAATTTAAAAACTTATAAAATACCTTTAATTCTTTGTAAGCAGTGATTATTTAAAATAATTATACTAATATTAATACAAGAGGGGAGTAATATTATGGAAGAGATTAGCAAAATTAATATTAAAGAATTCAAGAAAAACCCGGATGGCTCATGGGTTTCTATTGATAATATAGATATAAATACCAGATCTAATAAGGTTATAAGAATAGCACCGGGTAACATTTTTAAACAAGGTGTATTGCGCTGGGGGATGGACATTGCAAAGACACTGGACGAAATAAGTTCAAATCCGGCTCTATTTGAGAGTGCTAACGCAAAAAAACCAAAATCCTAAACACTTTAAATTCCTGAATTCCGGAAGATGATTGTTTAAATTATTGTCGTCCGGTTATAGTCGCTATTATTTTTATTAAGCCGTTTATACACGCTCCTTTTGGAGTGTGTATAAACTAAACACCTCATTTTATTTTATAAGTGAACTCATATCTCCATTATCAACAGTACATGTGTCGAAATACCCTTCGATTTCTTCAGGTTCCCATTGATAGCACGTGTAGCCGCAGGCCTTAAAAACGATGGTTTCCAGTTTGCCGTCTTTCATGCAGTATAGAGGCTCATCAGGGTATTGGACAATAAAAGTTTTGCCATTGACTTTGAGTGTCCGATCCACAATTTCCAATTTATCTGTATTTTTTAATTTCATATTAAATCTCCGAGAAAACTAACAATATTCTGCAGTTTTTAGTAATTCACTTAACGTTCAACTTCTTTTTTAAAATATTATTAATTTTTTTCGACTAATTGTGTTATTGGATAATTTGCATGAGCTAATCCAGGCTCATTATTAGTTGAAGGAGTAATAATTTTTTTATATCATCATTGAATTAGCACTCCAATCAATCAAGTTACCCTAATAATATCCGTTATAAATAATTCATGTATTGTATGAATTGACATATTAAAATAATTTTAATATATTTTTGATTTATAGATTTCACACACATTATTAATAATTTTTTAGTAAATCTGAACTTAAGGAGAATAATAATGAAACTTAAAATATTATCTAAACCGGTTCTTGTTATATTAATTAACTTTTTGATCATTTTTAATGCCTGCGGTCAACAACCGGATTCTAAAGCATATCCTGTTGAAATAAAAATTTATTCAGCAGAAAAAGGAGCATATAAAATGAGTAAAACGGTAATTAAAACAGAAGGAGAATGGAGAAAAATTCTTACGAAAGAACAATTCAGGATTCTGCGGCAAAAAGGAACTGAAAAGGCATACGACAATGAATACTGGAATAATCATGAGCGTGGAATATATATATGCGCAGGCTGCAGTCTGGATCTCTTTAAGTCTGAAGATAAATACGAATCCAATACCGGGTGGCCCAGCTTTACTGCGCCGATAGCAATGGAAAATATCAGGACTCAGTCCGACAACAGTTTGTTCATGCAGAGAACCGAGGTAGTATGCGCGAGATGCGGGGGGCATCTTGGACATGTTTTTAATGACGGTCCAAAGCCCACAGGATTGCGTTACTGTATGAATTCAGGGGCAATGAAATTTGAACCCGTTAAAAACAAACCGGAGTAAACTTTATGAATAAAATAATAATATTTATGCTGTGTTTCTTTACTGTATCCGCAGTTGCTTTGCTTGCCGCAAATAACATCAAACCAGTTAAAACTGAGAAGGCAATTTTAGCAGGAGGATGTTTCTGGTGCATGGAGTCGCCTTTCGATAAGCTTCCGGGCGTAATTTCCGTTACGGCAGGTTATACGGGCGGCAGCATAAAAGATCCGACATACGAACAGGTATCTGCAGGAGGCACCGGGCATGCGGAATCAGTAGAGATAATATTTGATCCCGCAAAGATATCTTTTAAAAAAATACTGGATGTTTTCTGGCATAATATTGATCCCAGTGTCAAAGACCGGCAATTTTGCGATACCGGGCATCAATACAGGTCTGCAATTTTTTATTCAAACGAAACCCAGCATAAAATAGCGGAAGAATCGCTGGAGGACATGAAAAAAAATAAACCTTTTCCCGGAGAAGTATTTACTGAAATAGTGCCTGCCGGTGAATTTTATCCTGCTGAAGAATATCACCAGCAATATTACAAAAAAAATCCTATACGTTATAAATTTTACCGTTCAAATTGCGGCCGCGATAAACGTCTTAAGGAACTTTGGGGTAATAAGGCCGGACACTAAATAAATCCAAAAATTAATAGTAAAGAGGTTGGGAAATACAGTGGAGTGCAGCTTCGGCCCCCTAACCCCCGAAGGGGGCATAAAAATTTTTTATTGAATAAATTTTCATTTTCACAATGGATTAGCACATAATCTATATTTAATATCAAAAGATATTGTTTCCCCTTCCAAGCCGGTGCCCCCTTTGGGGGATAGGGGGTTAAATGCAAAAGCCTTAACTTAATGACATTGGGGGTTAGGGGGCCGAAGCAGCAAAGATGAACTTTTTCACTTATCTTAGTTTAACTTTAATCTTTATTAAAAAAATATGGGTAGAAGTCAGCTGGCAGCAAAGCTGCATGGAATCAGACTTCAAGAGATTAAAAGGAGTAATCTTATGGAAGACTTAAGAAAGAAAATCGAAATCAAAGCCTATGAAAATTTTTTAAAAAGAGGAATGCTTCATGGAAAAGATGTAGAAGACTGGCTGGAAGCTGAAAAAGAAGTAGCCGGAAACAGCCGGACCATACGGACCATAATGAGTTCGAAAATTTCAGAGAAAATATTTTCAAAAAATAAAAAGAATAGAAATGGATATAACTTTTCTATATGATTGCATAAATTATGGTTCACTAAAAGATATCTTTATTTTTTCCATCCTTTTCCTGTTTACACCCATATCCCCGTATCCGAGCCTGGATGCAGACCGCATATGGATGAGCCCTGCTTTGCCATCAATATAAAATTCAACGTCATCAACGAACCGGAAAATTGCAGATGTAAATTCCGCGTATAAATAATCATCCTTTTCGGAAATTATCCTGGTTCTTTTCATCGCCAGAATAACTGATTTTAATTTCTGCATTGCTGCACTCTTATCTCCGGCAAAACGAATGGGTTCAATATAATGTTTACTGTCGCCTGCCTGGCTCGAGACGCAATTCGGCGACTCAGGACAAGATGACAGCATCCCTCCCATGACTCCGATATTCTGAGGCCTTGTACCGGAGCAGCGGAATAGAACTGAAATGAAGACTATTATAGAAATAATAAAATAGCTTTTCATTTTAACTTATCCTTAAATAACTTTTTTATAAAGACAGGCGCCAGCGACATTAATGCCAGTAAAAGGAATGCAATGAGGATTCTTGCCGAAATTATATCCGCAATGCTTTCAAGGGTGCCAGCCTGGCGTCCGCTATAAATATAAACGAATGACCCTGGTATAATTCCGACTGACGTTGTCCATAGAAAAGTTCTGAGAGGTATTCGTGAAATACCGGCAAAGATATTGACAAGAAAAAACGGGATCAGCGGTATAAACCTGAGCGCGAGCATATAATTATTTCCATGCTTTTCAATCTCGCTGTTGAAACCACTGAGTTTGTCCTCATACTTATTTTGTATCCACGACCCGAATATATAGCGTGAAAACATGAAGGCGGACACGGCCCCTGATGTAGCGCCTATATTAACATAAAATATTCCCGCAAATCCGAACAGGAACCCACCTGCCAATGTCAATACTGCAGCTCCCGGTATGGAAACGGCAGTAACAATTAAATATATTAATATGTAAATAATCACGGAAAAAAGATAATTCAGGGATACAAAAGAAACCAGCTGCTGTTGATACAGTTTAAATTGCTCGAACGTCAGAAGCGTGTCAAGCCCGGTTAATTTCACCGCTGCAATGGCAGCTGCAACAGTCATTAAAACTATTATTCTTTTAGCAGTACGATTCATTTGAAAGAACGCAGCCATCCGATTAGTTTTACAACAGGATTATTTTTTATCCTGTCTATATAAGCATCCCTTGCCGCAAGACGTACAATTTCAGAATACGTGGGATAGATATGTATAACTGAGCTGAGCCTGTGAAGCGGAACGCCGAGTGTTTTTGCGGCATGCACTTCATGAATAATTTCGCCTGCCCTTTTCCCAAGAATATGTATGCCAAGTATCCTGCCTTTTTTTGTACAAATAAATTTTGCAAGCCCGTTCGTTGCCACGTCAGTTTTCGCACGGTCGATATTCGAGTAAGGAACGCGATAAATCCTGATATGGTTTTTGTATCTTTCGGCAGCTTCCTTCTCAGTAAGCCCGCTCCTCGCAAGCTCCGGATCGGTAAATGTGCACCAGGGAATATTACGGTAGTCCGCTTTCTTTTTAAACGGGATAAAAGCATTACTAACTGCCAGTATTGCCTGGTAGTTCGCTACATGACTGAACTGAAAGGGACCGGTAACATCACCCGCGGCATATATATTGTTTACTGAAGTCAGCATGGTCTTACTCACAATTATTCCTGTGGAGCCTAATCGGACACCGGCTTGCTTAAGTCCGAGGCCTTCAACGTTGGGTTTCCTGCCCGCGGCTATCAGCACAATTTCCGCGTTTATTTTTTCTTTTCTGCCATTCTTCTGCTCGTATAAAATTATACTGCCGGTTCCTTTTTTATCAATTCGAACAACCCTGGCTCCGGTGATTATCTTCACTCCTTCTGAGCGAAGAATATCCGCAAGAAGTGTGCTGCATTCGCTGTCTTCGCGCGGAAGTATACCTGGCGCCATTTCGACCACACTGACATTTACGCCGAGCCTGTTAAAAGCAGAAGCGAGTTCTATGCCGATCGGACCTCCGCCCAGCACGGCCATTGATACCGGCAGCCTGGAAAGCGAAAAAATATTTTCGTTCGTATAATACTTTATCTTTTCCAGCCCTTCAACAGGCGGCACCGCAGGCCTTGAACCCGTGGTAATAATAAACATAGAAGATGTAACCGGCTTATCATTCAGGCGTATAGTATGAGGATCCGTAAATACAGCACGGGTGTTTTCAAATGCTGCAATGCCTGATTTTTTAAAATGCTCCGGGGTTTCATTGCTGTATACGTACTTTATTACTGCCGCGACTTCCTGAAACACTCTGTTCCTGCGGCGGGTATCCGGCTTAGAACCGGGATTAGCGACGTTAGACATATTGACTGTATCTGCTATATGCAGAAGCGCTTTGCTCGGCACGCACCCTGACCATGTGCACTCTCCGCCGAATTTTTTTACATCAACCAATGCAGCCCTTTTGCCAAGTCCATGGGCAAGGGTTACGGCAGTGATCCCAGCGCCACCTCCGCCTATTGCAATGAGGTCGTAATCATATTTTTTTTTCATACATTTCCTTCATTGCCGATTTAATATAGTTCAGCGTATTACCTGGAACTTCCTGCCATCCTGCAAATTTCCTTCTCATGATAAACCGGGATAATAACCGAGATTTCCGGTTTGATGGATGCAGTTGTCTTCACGCTGACTTAACCGCTGTTGCGCCCTGGCACGATGATCCTGCACCTGCGCAGCAGCCGTAACAGTGATTATGGACAGCAATTTTACGGTTACTTAGCGCATGGTAGTCAAACAGTTCAATTCTGTCCGGGGCACCGTGATCAATCGACAGTTTCAGCGCCTGATTAAAATCGCAGTCATAGAGCGTCCCGTCCCATCCGACTGATACTGTGCTGGTGCACATTGCATTGCTCATTGTCGCAGGATTAAAAGCGCGGCAAAGATCGTTAAAATAGTCATCATAATTTTCAGATTCTATTAAATATTCAAGATAACGCCCTACAGGCATATTCGTTATGCAATAAAGATTATTAAACACGACGCCGAATTGATCTTTAAGCCTGTTTCTATACTCATTTTCAAGCGCTTTCTGGCTGCCCGGCAGAAAAGCCCCCACGGGATTATGTATGATATTAAGCATCATCCCGCTGCCATCGGATCCGTATCCAAGCATGTTGAGCATTCGGATAGCTTCGATTATCTTTTTGAAAGTACCGGCCCCGCGCTGCCGGTCCGATAATTCCTCATTGAATCCGGGCAAAGAAGTAATTATCTCAACCTTGTTGTCCGCAAAGATATCCAGCATATTTTTATATCCAGGATCCGGAAGCAATATCAGGTTTGTGCGCACTATAATGCGCGTTCCAGTGCTTTTAATACCGGGTATAAACCATTCCAGATTGCTGTTGAGTTCCGGAGCACCGCCTGTTATATCCACTGTGCCGATTTCATTATGTCGTATCACATCAAGGCATTTTTCAAATACTGATTTTGGCATTTTATTCACAGCCTTCGGACCTGCCTCAAGGTGACAATGTTTGCATGTTAGATTGCATAAATATCCCACATTAATTTGCAGTGTTTCCAGTTTTGAAGCTTTTAACGAGCCGCCTATATGCCGGATCACAGCTTCTTCAAATGGTATATTGCCTCCGATAAGGCATAATTTTTCCAGTTGTTTGCTGACTTCCATTACATTTTCTTCTGTTTCACGATTTTACGCATCTGGGTGGAGTGGGCAAGCGTAATACCCGCCAGCATTGCGGCGCCTGTATGTACAGCTTCCATCATTTCATCTTCCGTAATGCCGAGTGAAGAACATTTGTTTGTATACGCGTCAATGCAATACGGGCAATGTTGGGTCATTGCGACAGCAAGGGAGATCAGCGTCTTTTCGCGCTCTGACAGTTTCCCCCCGGCGGTTGCCGAATTATAATATTCAAAAAATTTATTCCCCTGTTCCGGCGCATTTTCAATAATGTTGGGGAAATCCGCCAGATCCTTCGTTTCATAATAATTCGGCATATCGATTCTCCATTTAATTTTAAACTTTTTTTACAAATCCGATGTCTATGCGGTGTTTAAGAAGCATAGGGATTTTCATATCCAGGGCAATTTTATTCGGGAATTATATAATTAAAGCAGGAGTATGTCAAGCCATGACAACAATGAAATATTAATAACGGATATTGTTATAAAAATATGTTGGAATAATTGGTTCATTACGGAATGCGGAAGAAAATCTAAAAGCCCTCACCCCTAACCCTCTCCCGGAATATTATTTTTGAGATTAACTTTTTCTGTAGTCCGGGAGAGGGGAAGCTGAAAGGATTGATTATATACAAAATATTAAAAAACATTTTCAAGAAATCTTAGACATGAATCAACAACGGAAGGAAAGAAACTCTTGAATGCATTAAGGAATAATAGTACTTTAAACAAAAAAATTAAAACTTAAAGGTTCCCCTCTCCAGGCCTGTAAGATTTACTTTTCACACAAAGCATTAAGCCGGGAGCGGGATAGGGGTGAGGGCATTGGATGCCAAGACATTTTTTTATTTTTATTCCTTTTCCCCAACATTCGGGAAACTTTAAAAGGACTTATAAATAGAGATGCGTATAAAAAAGAGCAGGGGCCTTAACCCCTGCTTGCAGAATCAACCGTTGTCCCTTTAAGGGACTTTCCCTTTAAGGGACTTTCTGCTTATGTTAATTTTTTTGTTATTATTGAATTTTTACTTCAATCCTCCTGGGTTTTGCTTCTTCCTTTTTAGGCAGTTTTATAGTCAGTATTCCGTTTTCAAGATTTGCGGATAAAGCATTGCTATCAACTGTGTTATCAATTGTCAGTTTCCTGTAATAATCATACAGATCGAATTCCGAATATTTAAGATCACTTGAATCAGGAAAATTTCCGTTTATCCTGCCATTTATTTCGAGCTCATTATTCTTTAAAGTTACTTCAAGCCCTTCTTTTGCGACACCGGGCATCTCACTTTTTATAATATATTCACTGTCATTTTCGTATATGTCAGTGGATGGAATTAGCCTGCACCCTTCATCTGTATTTCTATTAGTTATTAATTGCGCATCCATTTTAGTGCCTCCCTTATTGTATTTGAATTTTTTTCGGCATTGCTTCTTCAGCCATTTCAAGCTTTACAGTCAGTATGCCGTCTTTCATGCTTGCACTGATTTTGTCCGGATCAACTTTATAGGGGATATTTACTGATCTGCTGAATTTCCCGTAGTCCCGTTCTCTCATCAAACACGAACCGGTATCAACGCTTTTTTTATCATATTCAATTAGAAGTGAATTGTCCTTTAATTGAAGATTTATATCTTCTACTTTTTCACCCGGAGCCTGCACTTCGACATCAATTTTACCGTTTTTTTCGTAAATATTTACAAAAGGAGATTCTATAAAATCAGCACAACAACAATCCTCTACGTAATCAGGAAATATGTTTTCTCCTACTAAACAGGCATCTATGTCATTTATAATATCACATGTTGCAATCATGGCTGGCCTCCTGTCACTCGTATTAATATGCGTTAGTTCTAAATCTTAAAACCAACTAACTCTTGATAACAGAATATACAAATTAAACAAGTAAACGTCAATAGGCAGAAAATTTTTTTAATTATTTACAAATTTAAAACTATAGTTTAATATATTAAGATGCTGATAAGCTTTGCAAAATAGTTTAAAAAAAAGGGATTCTGTATAATTAAATATAATTTTTATTGAAAGTTACACATGACTGATACAACAAAATTATTTCATTTAATGCGTTTTTTTATTATACTATTATTTTGTCCTGCAGTATCTGCGGATTTTGATAATAATAAATTAAAAGATATTAAGCTTTCACCGGGATTCAAGATAGAGATATTTGCAGCGCCGGTCCCCGGAGCACGATCGCTTTCTCTCGGGAACAATGGCACGGTTTTTGTCGGAACCAGGTCAGCCGGCAGAGTCTATGCTGTTATTGACAACAATAAAGATTATACAGCTGATAAAATTATTGCAATTGCAAAAGATCTGAACAATCCTAACGGCGTTGCTTTCCGGAAAGGTGATCTGTATGTCGCTGAGATCAGCAGGATTTTAAAATATAAAAATATTGAAAATAATCTGAATGCGGCTGCCGTACCGGTGGTAATAAACGACACGTTTCCGAAGGAAGGCCATCATGGCTGGAAATTCATATCATTCGGTCCGGATGGAAAATTATACGTGCCGGTCGGAGCACCCTGCAATATTTGCCTGTCTAAAGATAAAATGTATGCTTCAATAATGAGGATGAATCCGGACGGCTCCGGACTGGAAATATTTGCGAACGGGGTAAGGAACACAGTCGGTTTTGACTGGAATCCGGACACCGGTGAACTATGGTTCACTGACAACGGACGCGACTGGCTTGGAAATGACCAGCCTCCGGATGAGCTGAACCGCGCTCCTTTAAAAGGACTGCATTTCGGATATCCCTACATTCACGGCGATTCGGTTAAAGATCCGGATTTCGGCCGGGATATATCAAACGAGAGATTCGAAAAGCCGGCAAAAGAACTTGGAGCTCACGTTGCCGCGCTCGGCATGAGATTCTACACAGGAAAAATGTTCCCTGAAAAATACCGCAAACAAATATTCATTGCAGAACACGGATCATGGAACAGGGTGCCGCCTGCCGGCTACAGAATTATGCTTGCAGAGTTAATAAACAATAAAGTTGTTTCTTATAAACCATTCGCTGAGGGATGGCTGCGGGGTTTTAATGCATGGGGCAGACCTGTAGATGTTCTTAATATGCCGGATGGATCAATTATTATATCAGATGACCGTGCTGATGTATTATACAGAATAACATACAGCAAAGGCATGAAATTATAAATTCCGTCGTTATGTTCTTCTAACGGATTCCATTAGTATAAAATACTAAGATTGATTAATTTACAAAATTCAAATAATAGATTACAGTATATGAAAAGTTATACCTATGCAAATAAAAAAGGAGAAAGGAAAACTCTATGAAAGGAAATGAAAAGTTGCTGGAAACATTAAACTCGCTCCTGGCGGACGAGCTTACTGCTGTAAATCAATATATGGTGCATTCGGAGATGGCGGATAATTGGGGATACAAAAAGCTGCATGATCATTTTGAAAAGCGGGCGATTGATGAAATGAAACATGCGGAAAAACTTATTGGCCGCATATTATTTCTTGAAGGTATCCCGAACGTAAGTAATTACCGCAAAATAAATATCGGAGCCGATGTGCCTAAACAGCTCATGAGCGATCACGCGTCTGAAAGCGACGCAATCAAAGCCTACAATGCCGGAATAAAACTTGCAGGCGAAGTGCCCGATTTTGCTACAAGAGAGGTCCTTGAGAAAATACTTAATGACGAGGACCGCCATTTGGATGAAATTGAAGCTCTTCAGGATCAGATCAAGCAGATGACCTTACAGATATTTTTATCTGCCCAGCTGTAATGCAAACAGATATATTGCACTTGTGCAGTCAGCAAGATTTATACAGGAGGAATTATGGACAAAGTAGTTCATTTCGAAATTCCCTATGACAACAAAGACCGAGCTTCAAAGTTCTATTCGGAAATATTCGGATGGAAGCTTCTGGATATCCCGGAAATGCAGTATATAATGGTCTATGCTGCAAAGACGGATAAAAACAATATGGTTGATGAAAAAGGCGCTATCAATGGCGGTCTGTTTCAAAGGGATGATACCGCTAAACAACCTATGGTAGTGATAGGCGTAGAATCGATCGACGAAACGGTTAAGAAAGTGCTGTCAGCCGGAGGAAAGCTGGTAACTCCAAAGCAGCCGATACCGAATGGCTCTTATGCCAGGATTGCGGATTGTGAAGGGAATATAATCGGACTTGCTGATGAATCTAAATAACGTAAATTAATTTTATAGCTTTTTTAATCAACCGGAGGATTGATACATGATTCTGGAAAATAAAAAAGCAGGAAAAGATAATCCCGGGTACCGTGAAGAGCTTGAGCTTGAAAATACTGCTTTAAAAGAGCAGATAAGGGAAGTATTATTTCTCCGCGATTACGACGAAAAGTTGCTGAAAAGCATGATAAGCAACAATGAGAAGCTCATCAACCGTTATCTTGAAATGACCGAAACCAATGTTTCGGTCATTAAGAACGCAGTTGACGAATTCAAGCTCAATCTTTCAAACATGAACCAGGGCATTCAGCAAATGGCAATCGCGGTTACTGACCTCGCCGATTCTACGACCCGGCAGAACGATTTTTGCAGGCTTATTCTCGAGAACATACTGAAAGTAGAAAACAACAATGAGCTGAGTTTCGATGACCTGAAAACATTAAACGCCAGTATAAATAATTTACGGACAAATTCAGAGGAACTGACAAAGCTTGTAACGAACGTGGAAGATATCGCCGAAAGGCTGCGATATTTGAGCCTTAACGGAAAGATACAGGTGGCATTTCTGAAAAACCTTGAAAGGCAAATGAATGTTCAAAAAATGGGTGAAACCGCGGGTTTCGGAGTTATAGCCGACCGGATGGAAAAACTGTCCGGCAGGGTTGCAGGGCTCGTAAATGAACAAAACAGTTCTACAAAGTACATAATCGGCAATATTATGGAATCAGTGGAACTTTCGCACAAGGTTGAAAATATTCAGGTGGACAATCTTGCTTCACTAAAGGAAGTCTCGGAATTTGTTTCAAAACTGTATGAAGAGTTAACTTCGGTAGCAGCAGGCTCCGAACAGCTTTCTTCCACTGCAGAGGAATTTTCCGCAAGTGTTGAAGAACTGTCCGCATCTATTGATTCTATCGCAGTGACTATTACCGGCTTCCACGAAATGCTAAAAAAGGAAGTCGAACTTTATAAAAAGCTGGGAGTTATCGCGGATAAATTGCAAAAGATCGCAGATCGCTCTGAGAGCGTGCGGGATGCAGGCATGGAAATGATGAAATTATTCAGGACGGAATTCAAGGACTCCGCATCCGGGAAACCTCTTTTTGTAATGGCACGGTTATTCGCGACAATTCCATACAGAGATATGCCGGACGATTACAGGAAAAAATTTTCCCGTGAAGGCGTTACGGATGAGTCTGTATTCCTCTGCCTGTTCGGCACATCAGGCGACGAATCCGACTGGGACGATGTATACAAGTCGAAAACCCACCAGGCAATGCTGCTTCCGGAAAGCGAAGATCAGCTTAAACAAATGCCTATGCTCGCGAGAAACTTCGGGAAAATGGGCATACCTTACAGGGACATCGTTCACCCGGAAACAGGCGCAGAACGGCATACGGTAGAGGATTATTCCCTGGAAAAGCAGGCAGAAGGATCGCCTTTTATACCTGATCAGGCTTTCGTAAAAAAATACGGTATAAAAAGCCAGATAGGCGTAGGCGGAGTGTTCCCGTCCGGGAATATCTTCACATGCTTTCTTTTCTCAAGAATGCCTCTTGACGACAACTTCGCGCAAACATTTAAAATAATACCTATGGCGCTTCAGATGGCGCTCTATAAATTCGATATTTCGCACAGGTATTTTGCGTGACATCGGTCAATTACCGGATTGTCCGATGGCATTGCCGGTTTTTAAAGAAGAGGGGATATTTTGGATACTAAAGCAATTGTCATCGTATCGGTGCTCGTTCTCATCTTTCTTCTCGAAGGGATATTCCCGCATTTCAGAGGCCGCACAAGCAGGGTCAGGCATGGTCTTTCCCATATCTTTATCGCAATCATTAACGGACTTCTTACGCGGCTGCTCTTTGCGGGTCTGGCGATAAAAGCAACAACATGGACACAAGCACAGTCCTTCGGCATTCTTAACACCGGATTATTTTCCCAGGCTGCCGGAACCACAATAGCCTTCGTCCTCTTCGATATCTGGATGTATTTCTGGCACGTGGCTAATCACCATGTTTCGCTGCTATGGCTTTTTCACAGGGCTCATCACGCAGACATCGCAATGGACACAACTACGGCTCTCCGCTTTCATCTAGGAGAATTATTTTTTTCATCCTTTGCCAGGCTTCCGGTCATTATGCTTATCGGCCTGAGCTTTGAACAGGTTGTCTTCTTTGAGACCATCTTAAACGTATCTACTTTATTTCATCACAGCAATATCCATATTCCCGAGAAGTGGGATAGTATTATTCGTCTTGTGATCACCAGCCCCAACATGCATAGGGTGCACCATTCGACAGAAAGGCGGGAAACAAACTCTAATTATACCAGCATTTTATCTATTTGGGACCGCATTGTAAGAACCTTTAAAAGGCGAGCAGATACCAGTACAATCACCATCGGGTTGTCGGACTTCCGCAGTCAGAAATGGCAGGGTGCATTTGGATTTTACATATCGCCGTTTTTAAACCCACAACCATAAGTAATCAATATCACTTACCCCTGTCATTGTAAAAGATAAGTTAATTCACGTAAGTTATAATTTTTATTATCACAATTTTATCAGCAATCATATAACAATTTTAGTTAACTAAAATTCATGGATATCGTGAATTGACTTAATTGTTTTTATTAATATATAATAAATGTTTAAAATATATCTAATTGTCATTTCGAAGGAGCGGTAGGCACGGATACCTTAGTGCCAGGAGATTTCTCACATTCGTTCGAAATGACACAGTATAAGAGTTTTTATGGCACAAACAATATGGATCGGGAATATACATTTTAAGGATACAGATATTCCGGTAAAACTGCATACATCAGTCACGCAGAAAAGGATACAATTCCACCTTTTGCATAAAACCGACAGGATAAGACTGCGCCAGCAGATGATATGTGCGTATGAAAAGATACCTGTTACCGGAGCTGAAGAGGTGAAAGGATTCAAGGTGGATGAACGAAAATACATTCTCATGGATTCAGAAGAGCTTGAAGAAACGGAACCTGAGAAAAACAGGATGATCGAGGTTCATGAATTTGTTAAGGCCGGGGAAATAGATCCGGTCTTTATGGAACGGACTTATTACCTTGAGCCTGGTATGGCCAACAATAAGAATTACGGTTTACTTGTTGATATACTTAAGGATACAGGACTGCAGGGTATCTGCACATGGGCCATGAGAAAAAGAGCTTATTTTGGAGCGGTTAAGTCGGATGGAAAAATGCTTAGACTGACCACTTTAAGATATGCAGACGAGATAATTAAGGTGAAAGACCTCGGCATTGAAGCATTCTCTCTTTCGGAGAAGGAGCTCGAAATAGCCGGAGAGTTGATCGGCAAGCTTACAGTACATTTCCAGCCTGAAAAATATAAAAATGAGCATCAGCAAAAACTGCAGGAGCTTATAGAAAAAAAAGCCCGCGGTGAAAAACTTGTATTATTAAAACCAAGAAAACGTAAGACAACCCCGTCTGGCAAACTCCTTGAGGTACTTGAAGAAAGTCTGAGGATGGCAAGATGAAAGTAACAAAAAAGAATATTAATAAAAAAGAAAAGAAAGAAGTCATCCGGGGGAAAACTCCTTCATCAGGAATATGGAGCGGGACAATAAGCTTCAGCCTTGTGGCCATACCCGTAAAACTGGTCAAGGCGGTTGAGCCTGGCAGGATCTCGTTCAGAATGCTTCATGATAAAGATTATTCCCCGCTACAGCGCAAAATGATCTGCCCGGAAGATGAGACTATTGTTGAGCAGGACGAAATCATAAGGGGTTATGAAATAGAACCGGGAAGACACATAACGGTCTCCGGCGAGGAACTGGAATCCGTCTCCCCCGATCGGAGCCGGACTATCGAGATAGCTGAATTTATAGATCTAAGTGAAGTCGACCCGATATATTATGACCACCCGTATTTTCTTGTCCCGTTAAAAGGCGGTGAAAAAGCATACAGCCTCCTGGCAGAGGCATTGGAAAGGACAGGCAAAGCGGGTGTGTCAAAATTCGTACTTGATGAGCGGGAATATTTTGTTTTAATTAAGAACAGGGGTGGAGCTTTGGAATTAAGCACCCTTCACTATAGCGATGAAATATTATCTTACGAGTATCCCGTAAAGGATAATGTGAAATTCACTGATAAGGAACTAATCAGTATAAAAAAAACCATCAGGGAAATGACAGGGGATTTCACCCCGGAAAAATACTCGGACAGGCGAAGGGAAAAACTCCTCAAGATATTAAAAAAGAAGATTGAGCAAAAAAAGGAAGTTGAGGCACCCGAAATTGAGGAAGAACAAATTCTGGAGAGCATGACCGATCTAATGGAAGCCCTTCAGCACAGCATGCATAAAATGAAAAAAACAGGATGAAAACAATAAGCATCAACAACAGGGATCTGTCTCTGTCCAATCTTGACAAGGTTCTCTATCCTTCCTATGGCCTGACAAAATTACAGATCCTTGAGTATTACAGCCGCATAGCGCCTTTTATTCTTCCCCACCTTAATGGACGGGCTCTGACTTTAAAACGCTATCCGCATGGGGTTGACAAGGATTTTTTTTTCGAAAAACGCTGCCCTTCGTACAGGCCGGATTGGCTGGAAACTGCAGATGTGCCTTACGGCGGAAATAAAACCTTAACCTATTGCCTGATAAATAATCTGGAAACGCTTGTCTGGGTGGAAAACCTTGCTTCAATTGAACTCCATGTGCCTTTGGCAAAGGCCCGAACTTATAGTACTCCTGATTCAGTGGTTTTCGACCTTGATCCGGGCGATAACGCGGATATCCTTGACTGCGCAAAAGTTGCGTTTATTTTAAAAGACCTGCTGGACAGGCAGAAACTCTTAAGCTGGGTGAAGACTTCCGGGAAAAAAGGCCTGCATGTATTTGTCCCTCTTAATTCAAAAGAAACAAGTTTTGAACAGACCAAAATCTTTTCAAGGGCGGTTGCTGAAATAATGCAGAAGAATTATCCCGATCTTGTCACTGCAAAGATGGATAAAAAATTACGTAAAGGCAAAGTTTTTATCAACTGGTCTCAAAACGATGCATCAAAGACTATGGTATGTGTCTATTCTCTGCGAGCCGGAGAATTACCCTATGTTTCATGTCCATTTACATGGAAAGAACTTGAGACGAATTCAAAGCAGAAAAAAAATGAAAAATTCCAAATACTTTATTCTGATGCGATTAAAAGAGCAGAGAAATACGGGGATATTTTCGGAGAAATATTAAACCAAAAACAGAGGCTTCCAAACACGTGAGTTTAAAAGAATACAAACGAAAAAGACAATTAAGTAAAACACCTGAGCCCAAACCGGTTCTTGCTGATAAAGATAAGGGAAAATACCTTATCTTCGTAGTGCATAAGCATGCATCCCGCAACCTTCACTATGATCTCAGACTGGAATTGCAGGGCGTTTTAAAGAGCTTTGCAATACCCAAAGGGCCGTCACTCGATCCGTCGTTAAAGAGGCTCGCGGTCATGGTCGAGGACCATCCGTTTGATTACAAGGACTTTGAGGGAGTAATACCTGAGGGCAATTACGGAGCAGGAAGCGTGATAATCTGGGACAGCGGTTTTTACAGTTCTCTATATTCATCGGACAAAAAAGAGAGTGAGAAAATACTTTTAGACGGTATTAAAAAGGGGGATTTTAAATTCATTCTTGCAGGGGAGAAACTCAGAGGAGAATTCGCACTTGTAAGGACGAAACTGGATAATAATTCATGGCTTTTATTAAAGAAAAAAGACAAGTACTCGTCCGCTGCCGATGTGCTGAAACAGGACCGTTCTGTTTTGTCCGATAAAACAATTGAGGAAATTGCGGCCGAAGCAAAGACTGATTCCCGGGAGATGTCTCAAAAGCAAATATTTGCCACAAAGGCACAGAGACACAGAGAATTGCCTCTGCGGCATTCTGCCGGGACAGTCTTTGGAAAAAAGAAAGATATTATTGATATAAAAAAAGCGCCGCGTGAAACCATGCCGCATAACGTAAGTCCTATGCTTGCAAGTACTGCTCTAAAACCCTTCAATAATGCGGATTGGATATTCGAAATAAAATGGGACGGCTACAGGGCAATAGCCGAAATCTCCGGGAAAAATGTTCTGCTTTACTCACGCAATAATATTTCTTTTGAGGATAAATTTTCAGAAATTGTGGATACTCTGAAAAAGCTGAAATTTAAAGCAGTGCTGGACGGCGAGATTGTGTTCGTCGGTAAAAACGGAAAGCCGGATTTTTTTATGCTTCAGGATTATCATAGCGGCATTGCCGGCAAAGCCGGAAAAAATTCAAAGGGCCAATTGATATACTATGTCTTTGATGTTTTGCATTACGAGGGCCGCGACCTCACAGGGCTGGAGCTTGTAAAAAGGAAAGAGATTCTTGAAAAAATTCTGCCTGATGAGGGCAATGTGAGGATTTCAACTCATGTAGTAAAAGACGGCATCGAATTTTTCAGTGCGGCAAGAAAAAAAGATCTTGAAGGGATTGTTGCCAAACAATCGAAGAGCCGGTATATGATAGGAACAAGAAGCAGGAACTGGCTCAAGATAAAATTACATAAAACACAGGATTGTGTTATCGCCGGATTTACGGAGCCAAGGAACTCCAGGAAATACCTGGGCAGCCTGATTCTTGGAGCTTTTGAAAAAAACAAATTTATTTATGTAGGCCATTCGGGCGGAGGGTTCCATGGACTGAGCTTAAAAAGTGTATATGAAAAACTGCAGCCCCTTATCCGGGAATCCTGTCCATTCAAAACAAAACCGCCGGAAAGCGAGACCGTGACATGGGTGAAACCGGAGCTTGTCTGCGAAATTTCTTTCGCAGGCTGGACAAAAGAGAAGCTCATGCGCCAGCCCAATTTCCTGAGGTTCCGTGAGGATAAAGCTCCGGAAGAGGCAATTGTTAGCCCCCCAAACCCCCCTGAGGGGGGCTTTTAGTTTTTAAGCCCCCCTCAGGGGGGTTTGGGGGGCTGTGCTCAAATAATAGGAGGAATATTTAAAATGAAAATCTATACAGGTACAAGCGGATACAGCTACAAGGAATGGAAAGGATATTTTTATCCTGAAAAAATTTCGGCAGACAAAATGCTTCCGTATTATTCAAGTAAACTCACGGCTGTTGAAATTAACAATACTTACTACCGCATGCCTAAAATGAGCGTCGTTGAAACCTGGGCCGGAGAAGTTCCTTCGGATTTCATGTTTGCAGTTAAAGCTCCTCAAATCATAACTCATATTAAGCGTTTAAAAAATGTCAGCGAAGAAACCAGATATTTCCTGACCGTGATCTCCGGCCTGGGTAAAAAGCTCGGCACCATTCTTTTTCAGTTTCCTGCCAGCTTCAAGCAGGACATTCCCCTGCTTGAAAATTTTCTTAAACGTATTCCTCCTGGAATAAACTGCACATTTGATTTCAGAAGCACAACGTGGTTCAATGATGAGACTTACAAGCTTCTTGGACAAAGGGATTTCTCCCTTTGCCTGGAAGATACTGATGAAAAACCGGTGACAGATATAATTTCTACTGCTACATGGGGCTATTTACGCCTTCGTCGCTCCAATTATACTGATGCAGATCTTTCGGATTGGGCAAAAAAAATCCTTTCCATAAAATGGAAAAAGGTATTTGTATTTTTCAAGCACGAGGGAGATGAAGCTAAAGGACCTTCGCTGGCTGTAAACTTCTGTAACCTGTTCGATACCGAATAGACGGCGCTATCCTCCTATAGTGATCGCGGTTACCGGGCATTCGTCTGCTGCCTGCTGTGCGCATTCTTCCTGCTCAGCCGGAACCGGGTTCGCGAACACGACCGCTTTTTCGTTGTCCATTCTGAACACCTCCGGGCAGGTATCAGCGCAAAGATTACATCCTATACAGGTATCCTGGTCTATGATTGCTTTCATTTTTTTTCCTTATTTTTAGTTAAAATTATTTTAATTACGCAAATATTGTACGGTTGTTATAACAGGAATTCAATGTATTTGTGAATACATGATATTTGTCATTATGAACTAACAATATCCGTGAGATATATCTTCAGCTTTGAACGGTAAACGATGATTAATCAGGCAGGTTCAGACTCTGAGGGCCGTTTTGTTTATGCCGGATAGTTTCATAGATCGCTTTCAGAAGTTCCGTAGATGAATCGGTTTTGTTAACAAAGTTCGAGGCTCCCGCCTTCATCATGTCCTGGACGAGTTGATAACTGTCATGCATTGAGAGGCCGATTATAATAATAAACGGAAATTCTTTCTTTATGTATTCTGTGGCTTCTATTCCATTCATTACCGGCATTGATATGTCCATTAACACAACATCCGGCTTCAGTTGCCTTACTTTCTCCAAAGCTTCCCGGCCGTTGGATGCTTCTCCAACCACCCTGATGCCCGGCTGTCCTGAGAGCAGGCTTGAAAGCCCCTGCCGAAAAACTTTGTGGTCGTCAACGAACAGCAGACTGATGTTGCCGGTATCAATAAATTCGGTTTGACGGCCTGTCTGTTTTTGCAGGTCAACCGAAGCCGATTGCCTTTTACCGGTATTATGAAGAACGAAAGGAACCAAGAGTGTGAAGCTGCTTCCTTCCCCGGGAATGCTTTTTATAACAAGATCGCCGCCGATATATTTCGCGCGTTCGCGTATACCCATCAGCCCGAATCCCATGTTCGGAATTAAAGAATCCATAATACCCGGATCAAAACCCTTTCCCTGATCATTAACTTCAATTTTTATAAACCCATCGGGCGCTGAAAGGATTACACTTGCCTCTTTTACACCTGAATGTTTAAAAACATTGAATAATAATTCATGAACAGCACGAAACATGAAAATGTTCAGGGTCGAATCTTTAAACTCCAGGCCGGTGTCTTTCACCAAACGGATTGACAAACCGAACTGTTCATTCATTTGCCCCGCAAGCCATTCCAGGGCTGGAAACAGTCCCGAATGATGCAGAATCGCAGGACTTAATTCATGGGACAAACGGCGCGATTTTACTATTGAGACCTCTAATAACTCATTTACTTTTTCCATAACCGGGTCCGGCGACATCTTTCTTCTCATGACATTCAGATGCATTTTTGCAGCTGCCAGAAGCTGCTGCAAATCGTCGTGCAGGAGTTCGGAAAGCCGTCTCTTTTCCTGCTCTTCCGCTTCGATCAGGTCAACAGCCAGCGCCTGGAGCTGTTTTGCTCTTGCCTCTGCCAGCGCCGTGCGCTCGGTAATTTTTTGCTCCAGTGTTTCATTAATCTCACGAACGGCTTTTTCAGCTCTGCGCCTGTCGCTGATATCACGGAAGATAAGCACTACACCGGTAATGCTGCCCGCTTTATCCTTTATCGGAGCGGCGCTGTCATCTATCGGAACTTCATCCCCGTTTTTGCGGATAAGCACCGTGTTGTTTGCCAGGTTGGTGATCCTTCCGTTTCTAAGCGTCTTATTCACAGGGTTCTCTACGGTTTTACGGCTGTATTCATTGATAATATTGAAAACATCGGTTACAGGTTTCCCAGCGGCATCAGCCATGCTCCATCCCGTAAGTGTTTCCGCTACCTTGTTTAAAAAAGTAATATTTGCGTTCATATCAGTGGCAATAACCGCATCTCCCACACTTGCAAGAGTGGTAGCCCATCTTTGTTCGCTTTCGTTTAGCGCCTTTTCCGCCAGTTTCCTGTCCGTAATGTCGCTGAATATTGCCACAAAAAAACCTTTTTGAGGACTGTACGCGGATATAGAGTACCACTTGTTCAGAGTTTCCAAATAATTTTCAAACTGCAGCGGCTTCCCTGTAAGGGCAACGCTCCCGTATTTGCCGATCCAGTCCCCGGGATCCTTCTCTATGCCGGGAAGGACTTCCGTGACTTTCCTGCCGATGATTTCTGCAGCTTTAAGGCCTGTGAGTTTTTCAAACGCCTCGTTGATTTCGTAAAAAATGTAATCGCAGGGGCTGCCGTCCGTATCCAGTACTATCCTGTGAAATGCAAATCCTTCGGACATATTTTTAAATATCTCGCGCAGCTTTTCTTCTGTTCTTCTGAGATTATCTTTTATTGCCACAGCTTCCGAGCTTTCAATAAGATCGTACCTGCCGGCATTTCTGACGAGCGCGAACCTGCAGTTCTTCACTGTTCGCATCAGGTTTACTGCATCGAATTTATCGCGTGGGTATAATACATTTTCAATTATGTTATAATTGTAAATGTGTGCCTTGTCACTTTTACTGAAAGATGTTTCATTTATTGCAAATCTGAGGCCTTCAAATCCTTCCAGAATTGCCTGGTCCAGAATACGGAGAAGAAAAGACTGTTTCTGTTTTATGTTTTTTTGAACTAGCTTGTCCCTGCGGGAAATAATCATTAAACGGCCTTGTTTTACATATTCATTAAAGCCCGTGATTCTTTCCTTTAATACGGTATTTGCAGATTCAAGGGTAACGGAACCCGATGTAATCCACAGACATTTTTCATTATTTTTCAGTCCTGCCATTAAATAGGGAATAAGAATCTGAAGCATGTCATCTTCGGACTGGTAAAACTGGCAGAAGGTTGTGCCCCATGAAAGGCTCTTTATCTGGGGAATACCGGATTTTCGTTTTTCGTTGTAAACTGCAGGAGCTTTTAACATTTTACTTTATAATAATTAATTTTTTTACGGGGAAATTGTTTTTAGAAATAGTACTTTAAACAAATGAAGAATTGTTTATTACCTGCCAGGATCCCTGGTTCATGGCAAGCGCAAATTCGTGATTTTTAATAACATCCATAATCTCCACAACTCCGCATTTTTTTAGCGAATAAGTGCATAGAACCAGCAGCCTGGTGCCTGTGATCACATTATTAATTTCCGCTTCATAAGCCGCAAAATCATCCCAGTCTTTTTTATTGTCAATCCAGTAAGGATTGCCGCTCACCCTTAGCCCGTCGAATCCTCCGGATAATGCTTCGTCATGTTTTTCCATCCACATATTCAAAGTACGGTTAAGGTCAAAATTCCCGCCTATAAGATACCATTCCTGGTAAGGGAATATCTCCATCTGCCCGCTTTTTAAATAAGCCCGGAATCCGGGTACATTCTTTTTTAGGGAACTTAAAGCCTGGTCCCTGGTAAGAAAATCGGAAGTTACCCACACGCACATTTCGTTATTTTCAAGGCCTGCCCTGAAGTAAGGAATAAGAATGTCCTGGAGATCTTTTTTTGTTTTATAAAACTGGCAAAAATGGCTTCCCCATGGCAAATCTCCAATTAATGTTATCCCCGATTTTCTTTTCCCCTCTGCGTTTTTCATATTCTTATTCCTTATGAAATAATTATTTTACAGGAATAATAATATTGAAGGTTGCCAAATGTCAATAAATTTTCATATCCGTACCAGTGGCTTGCCACGGGAAATTCGCCTAAAAAATCACTTGCATATTTATATATTTGGAATCATTATATATTATCCTGAATATTTAGAGACAAAAAAAGAATGCCAGGTACCAATAAAAAAGATAAGCTGAAAAAGAAAGCCGGAAAAACAAGGCCGGAGGCAATAAAAGCCGCTGCGGAAAAACACGACAATGTTTTCCATGTTGTGGGGATCGGGGCTTCCGCGGGCGGCCTTGAGACACTGGAAACCTTTTTTACGAACATGCCCGACTTTACAGGCATGGCATTTGTTATTATACAGCATTTAAATCCGAAGCATGAAAGCATAATGGCTGCCATTCTAGCCAAATACACAAAGATGCCTGTAGCGCAGATCAAAGACGGGATGAAGATTGAGCCTGACAGCGTTTACCTCAACCCTCCCGGCTGCAATGTCGCAATGGCCGGTTTGACGTTCAGTCTTTCGGACATCAGGGAAAGCCAGCTGATCAACATGCCCATCGATTTTTTCTTCCGTTCCATGGCTTCGAACCTTGGCGAGAACGCGATCTGCGTTATTCTTTCAGGAACAGCTACAGACGGCACCTTCGGGATAAAGGCTGTGAAGGGGGCAGGGGGAATGGCAATGGTGCAGGACCCTGAAACTGCAAAATACGACGGCATGCCTAAAAGCGCGATCGGAACAGGCATTGTCGATTTTATTCTGCCTGTTGAGCAGATGCCGGAAGCCCTTAAACGCTACGTAAAACATCCCCTGATCGAAAAACATGAACCGGGCATAATCCCGCAGTCTCAGTTCGAGACACATGTACAGAAAATATTAAACCTTGTCAGGAAGGCAACAGGCCACGACTTCTTTCAATACAAGCAGACCACCATACGCAGGAGAATAGAACACCGCCTTGCAGTTCACCAGCTTAATAAGCTTTCGGATTACATTTTATATATTCAGCAAAACCCGGCCGAACTGAACTCGCTGTTCCAGGATCTTGTCATCAATGTCACGGAATTTTTTCGCGACCCTGAAGCCTTCGATTTTCTAAAGAACGAGGCGCTTTTGTATATGCTGAGCGCGAAAGAGCCGGATACCCCGCTGCGCATCTGGGTTGTGGGCTGTTCCACGGGAGAAGAGGCTTACTCGCTCGCGATCATAATAAGCGAGATCATGGAACAGCTGAACAGGTATTACGACGTTCAGATATTCGCCACGGATATTGACGAAAAAGCTCTCTCAACTGCACGTAAAGGGGTATATCCCAAAAACATATCCGAAGAAATTTCCGCTGAAAGGCTTAACCGTTTTTTCGTGAAAGAAGCCGGCGGATATAAAATAAAGAAAGTGATACGCGACATGCTTGTATTCTCGCTTCACAATGTGGCAAGCGATCCGCCCTTTTCCAAGCTGGACATGATAAGCTGCAGGAACCTTTTAATATATATGGATGTTGCGCTTCAGAAAAAGATAATATCATTGTTCAATTATTCCCTGAACAGGGACGGCCTGCTTTTTCTGGGCTCATCGGAAAGCATAGGCGAATTCAATGTGCGTTTCCAGACCCTGAATTCATCATTAAAAATATTCAGGCAAAAACACGGGCAAGATGAAAAAATGAAGGAATACCAACCCAAAAAAAACGGACATAAATTTTTTACCGAAAGGAGCGGCGAAGAAACTGCCGAACATTTACCCGATCTCCAGGCAATCGCAGAGAAGATGCTGCTGAGCGAATTTGCTCCCTCGGGCGTGCTGATAAACGGAGCGTTCGAGATATTGCGGTTTATAGGCGATACGGACAAATACCTTGTGCCTCCAAAAGGCAAAGCGACGTTCAACATTCTGAACATGGCGCGGGGTGGACTCAAGGAAAGGCTCGCATCCGTCATTTACAAGGCCAACCGTCAGAAAAAAACCGCAACAGCAAAAGAGATCATTATCAAATACGCGGGCAAACAGCTGGCAGCGGATATTACAGTATTGCCGGTAACCGATGCGGGATTCCCCGGAGATTTCCTGCTGGTAGTGTTCGAAGATGTTACCTTCGCTGCGGTTGTAAAGGAAAAGGGCGCAATACCCGGTAAAAAAAGAGCAGATCCGGCAACCGAAAACCTGAAGAAGGAATTGAGTTCAACAAGGGAATATCTGCAGTCCAATATAAGGGAGCTTCAGGCCTCGAACGAAGAGCAGCGCTCCATGAACGAGGAGATGCAGTCCGTGAACGAGGAAATGCAGAGCGCGAACGAAGAGCTTGAAACTTCCAAGGAGGAGCTGCAGTCCACGAACGAAGAGCTTGTTACCGTAAACTCCGAGCTTCAGGACAAGGTGGGCCAGCTCACACTTATCAATGACGACATGAACAACCTTTTGTACGCCACGGAGATCGCGTCCATATTCCTGGATATGAACCTGCGCATCAAGTGGTTCACTCCCGCCGCGGTAAAAATATTCAATGTGATACAAACTGACATAGGCAGGCCGTTAGACGACCTTCGCGCTAACCTGTCCGACTTCGACATAACGGTTTATGCAAGGAAGGTGCTGAAAGACCTGAATACAGTTGAAAAGATTATCCTGACAAAAGACAAGGTCTGGTACTCAATGCGCATTACGCCGTACCGCACGCTTGAGAATATCATAAACGGCGTTGTAATGACATTCTTCAACATTCAGAAGCTAAGGCAGGCCGAGAACATAAGGCGATACGGCGCTCTTCTTCAGGATTCGCTCGACGCGATCATAGTGCAGAATTTCAGGGGCAACATACTCGCATGGAACAAAGGCGCCGAACTTATGTACGGATGGACTGAAGCTGAAGCCCTTAACATGAACATAAGCGCCATAATACCTGAAGACAAAAAAGACGAGATAAATTCCATTTCAGTTGAATTAAGTAAAGGGAAAACAATCAAGCCTTTCAAATCCGTCAGGACCACAAAAGAGGGCAGAATAATAAACGTATGGCTTACAGCGACAGCGCTGCTTGACGAAAACGGAAGCCTCACTGAAATAGCCACAACCGAACGCAACCTTGAATGGCTCGCGGACTAAAGCGGGTTAGGGGGTGAGTCAATAAGTGATTCATGCTAACGTTAGCTGGTTGAAAGCTTTCAAACCTCCTTTAATAAAGGAGGTGGCGAGCGTAGCGAGCCGGAGGATTTAATCCGGAGCAGGAATTTCAGGAGTTATATTTTGCATGAGACACCCTGCCGAGGCAGTGATTTTTTTTAGAGGCTGTTTCATCAGGAGAACCAAAATGAAAAAAGATAAACATAACCCGGGTAATGCCGAAACCGGCCGCGACCCGGAGAAAAATAATCTTATTCACGAACTACAGGTGCACCAGATAGAGCTTAGAATGCAGAACGAGGAACTGCGTCGCATCCAGGAAGAGCTTGAAATATCGAGAGACAAATACACCAGTCTTTACGACTTCTCTCCTGTCGGTTATGTAACAGTGAACATGGAAGGGGTTATCGAGGAAGCCAATCTTCATATTGCTGACATGCTTGGAACGGGACGCATAGCTTTTATCGGAAAACACTTTACAGACTACATAAAAAAATCGGATCAGGACATATTCTACAAACTGAAACAGCTTGTTATGACCGCCGAGGGCCATCATTCAGCCGATATTGGTTTAAGAAAAATAAATAATAATGAATTCTACTGCCGTCTCGAGATCCTTGCGATCAAAAAAACCCAGGAAAAAGATACAAAATTCAGGATAATAATAAGCGATATAACAGCCCTGCGACAGGCGGAATCCGAGATTGCAAGGGCCAATGAAGAGCTCAAAAAGCGAATTCTTGCTCATAACGCGCAGCTTCGCGAGCTTACGCTTGAGCTTTCACAGACAGAGCAGCGCGAACGAAAAAGGCTCGCGAACATTCTTCACGATCATTTGCAGCAGCTCCTTGTGAGCGCGAGGATGGGACTTGAGAAAATAAACAGGCAGTCAATGGACCCGGAGATCCGCAAGTCACTGGAATATATCATATCCCTTATTGACGACTCTGTCAGTGTTTCCAGAAGTCTTGTCCTCGACCTTTCTCCCCCCATACTTCACGAAGCGGGTTTTGTGCCGGCGCTCAAATGGCTATCCAGATGGATGATGGAAAAGCACGGAATGCTTGTAAACCTGAACACGGAGATAAAAATAAAGCCGGAACAGAAAGGCATTACCATACAGCTTTTCGGTTTTGTCCGCGAGCTGCTTTTAAATGTTGCAAAACACGCGGGAACAAAAGAAGCATGGGTCAATGTTACCATGCAGGATAATTTTGTAGTTATTGAAGTAAAAGACACAGGCAAGGGATTCGACTCAAAGGAATGCGAAATAAATAACCCCGGCGGCGGGTTCGGATTAATCAGCCTTCGCGAAAGGATAAGCCTTATGGGCGGAGAAATGTCGATTGAAAGCTGTCAGGGGCAGGGCACGCATGCAATTTTACGTATGCCGGCAAAGAATCTCGAAATAGAAAAAGCGAGTCCTGAACCTGCGCTTAAGAAACCGGAGCAGGCAGCTGCGCCTGAAGGCCAGACAAAACGCAGTACCAAGATCCGCGTGCTGGTGGCAGATGACCATAAAATTATGCGCGAAGGCCTGGTCGGGTTATTTCGCGGAGCGCCGGACATGGAAATTGTAGGCGAAGCAAACAACGGCGAAAACGCGCTTGAGATGGTGCGGCTTGTAAAGCCGGATGTTGTGATCATGGACATCAACATGCCTGTAATGAACGGCATTGAAGCAACGGAAGCAATTATGCGCGAAATTCCCGGCACAGTAGTGATCGGCCTTTCAATGCACGATGAACACGAACGCGGCGAAGAACTGCGCAGGGCAGGCGCGATAGACTACATAAACAAAGCAAGCGCTTCCGAAGAATTGATAGCCTCCGTACGAAAATACGCCAGGGTGGCGTAATCCCCGATCAGTACTTAGTGCAGCCCCACAGAAATCAGGGAGCATTATTTATTATAACATTTCGTTTTAACTCACCCCCGGCACAATGTCATTAAGTTAAGGAAAATTTTAAACTCATCCCCCTATCCCAATGTCATTAAGTTAAGGATTATTATTGCTTTTATATTGCCCCCTAACCCCCGAAGGGGGCATAGAAATTTTTTATTGAATAAATTCTCATTTTTACAATGGATTAGCACATAATCTATATTTAATATCAAAAGATATTGTTTCCCCTTCCAAGCCGGTGCCCCCTTTGGGGG
>JAZDKB010000020.1:0-108063 GCA_043803405.1 Spirochaetota bacterium
AAATATAGATTATGTGCTAATCCATTGTGAAAATGAGAATTTATTCAATAAAAAATTTTTATGCCCCCTTCGGGGGTTAGGGGGCGGGAGTAAAAATTGCAATATAAAAGCAATAATAATCCTTAACTTAATGACATTGGGTTAGGGGGCCGAAAGAGCAATGGCAATGTAATATAAGTTCGATCGCCGAATGCAAATAAAACAATATTCTGCCAGCAACAAAACCATGGAACTGAACAACGTAAAAGAACTAATCTCCAAATCAAACAAAATCACCATACTTACAGGCGCGGGGATTTCCACCGAATCCGGCATAGCGGATTACAGAAGCCCGGGCGGGGTATGGGAGCAGTACAAATACGTAACGCTGCAGGAAATAATGAGCGATACGAAGAAGCGCAAATATTACTGGCGCTATAAAAAAGAAACAATTCCTTCCATGTCCAGCGCAGAACCAAACGAGGCTCATAAAGCTATCGGGAAACTGGACCAGAAAGGAAAGCTGTTTTATCTGCTGACGCAGAACATAGACGGCCTTCACGAGAAAGGCGGAGTGTCAAAAGAACGCGTTGTCAACCTGCACGGCACCAATCTCGAAGCGATTTGCCTGTCGTGCAAAAAAATCTACGACATAAACAAAGTGCTCGCAGAACTCGAAGCCTGCGACTATGATCCGAGATGCGTGGAATGCGGCGGGATCATCAAACCGAACACGGTTTCATTCGGCCAGAACCTGAACCCGCTTCATCTTGAGATATCGAACCAGGCGATAAAGGACTGCGATCTTTTTATGGCGCTCGGAAGCTCGCTGGTAGTGCAGCCCGTGTGCACATTTGTCCAGGCAGCGCATTATTTCAATAAGCCGATAATAATAATAAACAGGGACCGTACCCCGTACGACGATCTTGCCGAGTATAAGCTTTCGGACTCGCTAGGAAAAATTCTTCCGGAAATTCTGTAAAATAATATTATGCAAAAAATATACGGATACCAGGATGAAGCAGACTGCGCGTATTTGCTGAAAAGCGGCGCGGTATATTTCGACATAAAAGAAAAAGAGCTGTATAAGATCTCCGGTAAAAACCTTATCATTGCCGCTGGCGAACTAATATTAAACTATAACTCCGATGCTTATTGTTACAGGGCATATAATTTTTATAAAGATGAAAATGCGGAACTGGCGCAGATTAGTCCTGAAAATTTAAAAAGATTGGCGTTAAATTATGGCGTCGGATTCAACATGAACATTTTCTTTGCGCAGATGATCAGAATGACGAATAAAATTCTGGCAAAGAGACAGTCTGCAATTTCGGGGGACGTTAAAACCGTTCACGACATATCGGGCATATATTACGAAATAACGAACTCACTGCTGGACATTGCAAAAAAAACAAAATTTCCGGACATCATTCAGCTGGGCGAAAAATTAAAAAATGAACTGATATATGAAACAGGGAGAATATTCAGCCAGCAAAAAAGCCCGGTAAAAATGCAGATGGGGAAAAAGGACTCTGATGCATTTAATATTTCGTTCGCTCCGGAATCGGTCATCTGCAATGAAGGCGAACAGGGAAATGAGATGTACATACTGAATCATGGAAGGATAGGCGTACTGATCAACGGAAACAAGGTTGCTGAGATCGATCAGCCCGGCACGGTCATCGGGGAGATAGCGCTCCTGCTTGGGGAGACAAGAACCGCAACGCTTAAGGCAAATGACCAGGTCGAATTATCCGTAATAAAAAAAGATAATCTGCAGGCATTCCATAAAAGCCGCGAAAAATTCTTCCTCGAAATAGGCGAAACATTATCCAAAAGAATAAATAATAATTTTGAGATAATTAATGATATCGATAAACGCTCCGGCGAAAAACCGGACCAGAAAGTTGCAGGCTTTTTAACCAAAGACCGCGCGGAAAAATATCTTATCCAGATTGAAAAAGACATCTGCGAATTATACAGAAAAAAGGAATACGAACAGCTTATAGATACAATTAAAAAAGCAAAAGACGCCAAAGAAAAATATATATAACACTTAATTTTTTAATGACTCGTAAAATTAAAAAGCAGGGGGTTTACCCCTGCTTTAATTACGATACTTGTAATTTTTTAGTTTGTACTGATCGTATTTATTAATGCTCCACTTTAATTTCTATCTTCTTCGGCTTTACTTCCTCCCTCTTTGGCAGAGTAAGAGTCAGTATGCCGTTATCGAGCCCTGCTTTTAACGCGTTCCTGTCAACCGTGTCGTCAACGTTAAATTTTCTGTAATAATTATAGAGATTGAATTCGGAATACTTTAATGTTTTTTCATCAGGTAAATTGCCGTTTATCTTTCCGTTAATTTCAAGCTCATTATTATCCAGAGTAATATTTACGTCTTCCTTATTTACGCCCGGCATTTCAGCCTTTATAACATACTCATTTTCTGTTTCATATATATCAACAGGTGGAACTAAAACATTTTCCTCATTGTTATAAGCATCTCTTTTAATCTTTGTTAATTCTGCATTCATTTTAGCACCTCCTTTTTTAATGTATTTCAATCTTTTTTGGTTTTGTTTCTTCAGCTCTTGCAAGCTTAACCGTCAGGATGCCGTCCTTAATGTTAGCTTCGACTTTATTCGGATCAACCCTGTAAGGCAGATCTACAATCTTTCTGAATGCTCCGAAATTTCTTTCTTTTCGGATATATGTATTATCAACATGATCCGTCTCCTTTACTGTTTCAATTGAAAGTTTGTTGTCAACCAGCTGAATATTAAAATTTTCAGTCTTAACTCCCGGAGCCAGAATTACAACTTCAATATCATCATTCTTTTCGTACAAATTAACATAAGGATAATCCTCTTTACTTTCCAGATAAGACCTTTCGTTGAAGAAACCGTCAAACCAGTTTCTTAAATCCGTTACATCGTTTAATAAATCATATGTTGTGAACATGTTGAACCTCCTTTATTCCGGAATTTTAATGAACATCAATAGCTATTTTCTTCGATTCCTTAACCTTCTCTCTTGGAATATCAATTGTCAAAACGCCCTTTTTAAATACGGCTTTTATTTTATCGGCCTTGATTCCTTCCGGCAGACTTATTGATCTGCAGAATGAACCGAACTTTCTTTCAGAAAAAACATAGTTTTTCTTTTCTTCTTTTTTCTCTTCTTTCTTCTCTCCGCTTAGAACCAGAACATTGTTTTCAATCCTCACATCCAGATCCTTTTCATCAATGCCGGGGATTTCCGCTTTAACATGAATGGACTTATCATCCTCTTCTACATCAACTGTAGGCTCCCAGTCATTTTTAAACAGCGAAGTCGGACTTAAAAAGAAAAAGTCATCAAAAAGACTATCAACGTTTTTCCTGAAGGTGTCCAGGCCAGACTCTTTGTTATTGGCTCTTCTAATCAAATTCCCGATCATGGCTGACCTCCTTTTGATACATAATTATATTAGCACTCTCACCTAACGAGTGCTAACTATTTCTACTAAAAATGTACAAACAAAATAATTAATCGTCAACAAGTCAGGAAAAAAATTTTACGATCAAAAAAAATATTTTATTAGCATTATTCGATAGTCTGAATTAATATACTTGCGGATTTTCGTTAAATTGTGTTATGTTAGCTTTAATAAAAGCTCTATCATAAATAGAGTTTATATTAGTTACATTGAAATAAATTACATAATTTTCTGCGGAATCAGACCTTCAATTTTAATTTTTTTGGTTTTTACGGTTGTTACTTCAGGTCTGAAAAGCACCATCAAAACTTTTGTAATTTATTTCAATGTATATTCAGCTTTTAATTAAAATCATATTTTCGAATTTAGTTTAAAAAAATTATAAGATTAAGGAAATCTATCCAAATGAAGAATAAAATTATTATAATACTGATGATCCTTCTATTCTCTTCAATACTAGCTGGAGAAGAAAAAAAAGATAATTCTGCATCCTGCCCTGAGCCGGAAAATTTTATACCTGCGAAATCTGAATTAATAATAAAAACTGCTAAAATTTCGAGAGTTATTGATTTTTTGAATTCTAACGGAAATATTAATTTCGGCAATTTAATAATTAAAAATATTAAATCTTTGCAGGCATTAAAAGATAAAGCAGGTGTAGATTTATTAAATACCAAATTTCTGAAAGAATATGGTATTGATGCCAATAAAAATATATTTATAGCTAGTTATGAATATGAAACAAACAAGGCTGACACAGCCTTTTATATTCCCATAACTGATAAAAAAAATTTCCCTTTTAATTTTATTAAACTTATAAAAATAATGGGTAACGAAAATAATAAAAAAGATACTCCTGATCTTAATCCGGCCGTCAGCACATACAAAGGCATCAAAGTATTTGAAATGCCAAACCGAATGTTTTTTACAGTCATCGATAATTATTTTGTTATTACATCTACCGGGAATCTGCTCACTGAAATAATGGAATTAAAATTAAAAGGATGCGACTCATCTTTATCCATGGATCAGTTATATAAAGAATATAAAACCAAATCCGGAGCCGATACCGATTTAAATATTACGAACATTTTCATAAAAAAAGATTTCCTTGAAAGGTCGTATAAAAAAGCAGATCCGGCTGCGGTTCCAAATAACAACAAACCATCACAAAAATCAAATCTTGATTTTATACGCTATGTTTCCATCGGAATGGGAAGCGAAAACGATGAATTATACTTAAAGGCAATTTTTTCGATAAACAAACAGGATGAAGTAGGCGAATTACTGACTCAGGCAATTACAACAGGAATGTTCGAAAACGCATTGTATGCGGATAATATAACAGGCTATCATTTTCTCTCAATTGATATAAATAAAATTTATAGTTATTTAAGCAAATCAGCCGAAAAAACAGAGAGTACACCAAAATCGTATCAAAACCTGCTAAAGCAAAATGAAATTTTAAAGCAAATGCTGCTGCCGTGTTCCAAAAGCTTTATAAATATTATTTTTAAGAAACCAGCCAACATCGGGGAAATGGACAACTTTATTCTATATATTCCGATGAAAGAATGCGGGGAAATTAAAGAAACACTCAAAATAATAAAAAATGAAGTAAAAAAAAGACACCCCGAAGAAGGTACATTCGGCGAAGAAAAAATAAATAATCTTAATTCGTTCTGGTTTACAAACGACAATAATAATAGAATCTTTATTCTGGAACACAAAGAAAATATTTACGCAGGGAATTCAGTTGAAATTATACAGGACATGCTGAATTCACAGGATAAACATTCTATTGATATAAAGAAGGATTTTATTAAAAGAATAGACAAAAATACATTTCTCGTTTCATTTACTCAGTTTAACGATGAAAGTTTTCTAAAGGCTGTTTTAATGATGCTTGCTTACAATAAAAATAATGCGCTATATGGATTTATCAGCAAAATCGAAAATATAAATCTGATCGGGAAAAAATCCGACGATGATCTTAGTTTTAATTTCAGAATAAAAATGCTGAATTCAAAAAAATAAATATAAAATATATAGTTGAACTATCGGCGGCGTTCGCCTCAGGAGGAATTATTTTCTATGGCACCAAGGGTTTTGCATTACAAGAATAACGAAAGAATAATCACTTCCGGCGAAGTTGAAAAAAGAATGTATATAATCGTCGAAGGGAAAGTTGAAATTACGCTCTCTGACGGGAGTCAAAAAATAAAAGTTGCAACACTCGGGAAAGGGGATTTCTTCGGAGAAATATCCATTTTCAGCAACAGGCCAAGAAGCGCAAATGTATCCGCTCTTGGAGACGTTGAGCTGGCATATATTGACGACATTCAGCAGCTAAAGGCATTTCTGCTAAAAAATCCGGGATTCGCAGCCAAGATGGTGCATGTTTTAACCGAAAGGCTGGCAAAAACCAATGAGCTTCTCCTTGGCAAAGTAAGCGTAATAAACAGGCTGCAGGCAACCCGGGATATTTAACAGCAATGGACACTTTATGAAATATCTCTTTGGCCCTGTCGTATCGCGAAGACTGGGACTATCTCTTGGAATTGATCTTCTGCCCTTTAAGACCTGCTCGTTTAACTGCATTTACTGCGAATGCCGCAGCACCACAAACCTTACGACGGGCGTTCGTGAATATGTACCGACCGAAGAAGTAATATCGGAACTGGACGAATTTCTAAAAAGCAAACCCGAACTTGATTCATTAACATTCTCCGGATCCGGAGAGCCTACTCTTCACAGCGGCATCGGGAAAATTATAAATTTTCTTAAAAAAGATTATCCTGAATATAAAATCACTGTACTTACCAACAGTACGCTTTTGAATATAAGAGAAGTAAGACAATCAATTCTCAATGCAGACGTTATCGTCCCGACTTTAAATGCAGTTAGCAGCGAGATATTTAACTTAATATCCAGGCCTGCAGATGATATTACGCCTGAACAATTAATATCCGGTTTAATTGAACTAAGAAAAGAGTTTAAAAACAAAATCATTCTGGAAATCTTTATTATTCCGGGAATAAACGACAACGAAAAAGAACTGAGCCTGCTGAAGGACGCCTGCATAAAAATTTTACCTGATCTTATCCAGCTTAATTCGCTTGACAGACCCGGCACAGAAAACTGGATAAGAGCCGCATCAATAGAAAAACTCAATGAAATAAAAGAGTATTTTCTGCCGCTAAAAACCGAAATAATAGGGAATCCGGTTGCAAGGAAACATAAAATAAGCAGGCGGTTTTCGGATCTTTCCGAGGCTATTGTTTCAACAATTTCTAGACGGCCTTCCACGCTTAATGATTTATCCGCCGCTTTCGGGATAGGCGAAGCAGGGCTTTTAAATATTCTGGAATATCTTCTGGAAAAAGGCACAATAGTTAAAGAGGAAAGTCTGGGCAGGGGAACGTTTTACAAATTAAAAATAAAAGAGTAAAATTGTGTTGCCTGTAAATTTATAATTATTTTGCTTTGGCAAAGAATACATGAATACCTTAAAATAAAGTATAAAAAGGCTGGCAAAATTACTTCAAAGAGATCTTTAACTCCGCGCATGTTTTTTCGACTCCGTCGGTTGTAATTGAAAAATTTTCGTGATCGACATCAATGCTTTTAAGCAGGGTCACAACCATGCAGAGCCCAAGCCCCATACCCTCAGCTTCGGGATCGGGATAGTCCATAAAAAATTCCGCAATGCTGTCGTATTTATAGGACAATTTAATTCTTTCATGTATTTTACTTAATTCCGTATTATTAAGCGGCAGATTGTTGATTACTTTAATGACTATTTTATCTGAAGACAGATTAAAGTATATCCTGGTTGAGAGAGCCTTTTCCTTTTTCTTGATCCCATACTCCAGAACTGCCCTTTCGTTTAAAATGCTTCTTAATTTCCTTACGATTTCGAGTATGGGGTCTGTTTCCTGGATTATGCCTTCATCTATTAATATCCTCTTTGCATTGGCTTTAAGAGCATTTGCGGTTAGTTCTTTTATTGCCGAGAAGATGGGGGTGAACCAGTCATCCCTTTTATACTTTTGCACTATTTTCTGGAGCGTATATCTGATTTTTTCATCAGTATCATCCAGCATAGAATACGAGATGAACACGATATCGTGTTTATTTTCTATGGCATTATCTATTTCTAAATAGATATGTTTATCTTCCATTCTATATTTAGCCTGATGTGCGCCTTTTTACATAAATTTATAAAAATATTGTCATTGCAATAAAATATTGATTGATTAATTTCAAGCATTAATTATTTTACTTTAATATGTAAAAATACAATTTAATAAATAAAACAAACGCAGCCGGCTTGAGTGAAAAGAGATTTGCTTTCAATTTAATACACTTTTTTTACAAACCCCGAATCACTAATCATATTTGTTCCGCCTGGGGAAAAATAATTAATCTTTTCATTCATATACAAATATAAAACCGGCAATTTTCGAAAACTACTTGAAAATTCCGGTACATTTTGTGAATTCCGCATATATTCACACATCTTCCCGGTCAATTGCATAAATTTATTTTTAATTCAATTCAATATATACATTTTCTTCAGGTTAGGCAACCGCTTGTATAACTTATGGAATCAATAAACGAAATAACCGGCATTCAAAGATCTGCCATGCTTCTGGTGACCCTCGGATCTGAAGTGGCTTCAAGAGTAATGGCTCATCTTGACGAAAAAACCGTTTTTAAAATTGCGCAGGAAATCGTAAAAATAAACGACTTAACAGTAAAACAAAAAGAAGACCTGATAGGTGAATTTTTAATCGGCTACAAAAAAAACAAAGGTGCGGTATACGGCGGGGAGAATATTGCAAAAGAAATGCTTATAGCCGCTTTCGGCGAGGATAAAGCCGAGAATTTGCTCGGTAATATTACCCACATGGATATTGAAAAAGGCTTTTTGTTTCTGAAAAATATTGATCCTGAAATTATTACTACACTGCTGGAAAAGGAACATCCCCAAACAATAACCGCAGCAATGTATTATCTTTCTCCAATGCAAAATGCAAAAATATTAAAGAACTTTCCAGCAGAGCTGAGCAAAGACATTATAAAAAGAATGGCAAAAATTGAAAAACCATCACCCGGTGCAGTGCTTGAAATAGTACGTATTTTAACGAATAAATATGAGAATCTGAAAAAATCCGCCATAAAAACCGAAAAGACGGACGGGATTAATAATCTTATAGATATTATAAATCAGATGAATCCGGAACAGGGAACGAAATTAATGAATTATATTGACATTAAACTCCCTGCAATTTCGGAAAAGATAAAAGAGAAATCATTCGGCTTCGATACTGTCCTCAACTTAACCCACAGGGAAATCCAAATACTGATCGATGAGTTAAACGACGACTTCATTATTGCAAAAGCCCTTAAGGGAGCCGGGGATGCTCTAAGATTCAAGTTTTTAAGAAACATGAGCCAGAACAGGGCGACAATTGTTCTGCAGGAAATGGACAACATGGGGCCCGTGCGGCTTACGGAAATCAATGAAGCAAGGAACAGTATTATGCAGATTATGCGGATATTAAACGATAACGGTGCAATTACAATTAAAAGAGAACGGGAGACGTTTGTCGATTAAAAGCTTTTTCCGGCAGCTTGTTTAACAAAATATCTTCTTTGAGTTTATCTTAAAATCTCTCTGCTTGTTATAATTGTTAATAGATTAAAATTAAACATACATGGGCATATCAAAATTATTTTTAATTTCCTGCGGAACTCGGCCTTCGGCCTCAGACAGTCCTCGAAAATAAAAAATAATTTTGATATGCCGAAGATCGTTTATTAGTTTCCGGCGATTTTGTGAAGAACTCTTAATCATTCTACCTGTTATATATTTCAATTACACCTTCGCTATTAATTCTCTTATACAGCCTTTTTATTTTCTCCGCCCTGTTTTCATCTTTTCCGTTTCCGTTATACAAAGACATAACATCATTTACATAAGCAACTGTTGATTGTATGGGCGGTATCTTCATGTTTTTCTTAACCCGCCCCAGCCCTGCGTGATAAGCCGCCACTGCAAGCGTGACATCATTCTGAAAATAATTTAAAAGGGATTTAAGATGCTTTATGCCTGCGGTCAGGTTTGCTTTAGGCTCAAGCGGATCAGCGACGTTATAGTAATGGGCGATGTCCGGCATTATCTGCATCAGACCCATTGCGCCCGCAACGGATACGGCGTCAGCTTTAAATCCCGATTCAACTTTAATAACGCATTTTACCAGGTACGGGTCTAGCCCCTCCGCGCCGGAAATGCTTTCAATAAGGTTATTATAAGGGCTTTGAAAATCATGCTTTTTATTTACATTAGATTCTTTGCCAGCTTCATTGCTGTTATAATACTGGACCGTTCCATCGCCTAATATTCTCTTTTTTACTTCAGCGTGCTGTATTCCCGAATTAAAAAACAATAACATGACAATAATAAAAACTAAATTTAATCTGTTTCCATTTACTATCATAAATTTTTCTATTTGCGGTATGGTAATGATTCCGATCTTCCGGGAATATTATATTCCTCTCACATTTATCCAGTTATGCCGGTGGTTTAGTGACAGGAAAAATGATAATCTGAATCTGCACAATTCTGGATACTTACGAGGCGGAATAAAATTTGCCGGCTACACTATGATGAGAAATCTTCCGCAATGGTTGCAAACGGAAATAGTTTTCCCTTCCTTGATTTCTTTTAGATGAACTGCCGGAATTTCGAGATGACAGCCGGAACAGCTGCTTTTTTCAAGTATAGAAAACGGATTCTGGCATTTCTTTCTCATCCGGTCGTAATACGTCAATGATCTGTTGTCTATCAGCGTTTTTAAGCGGTCTATTTTCTTGACAATGGAATCCGATGTGTTGCCTTCGTCGTAAATATGATAAAGCCTGTCCATCTGGATTATGAGATCAATGTCCGAAGAAGGAACGCCGGTGAGGTTTTCCTTATTTGCGTAATACTCATCATCAATATTGCTGATATTATCAAAATAATTTTTAAAATCAGCTTTAAGCAGGGAATAGACCGACAGTGTTTTATCGGCTTTTTTCAGCTCCGCAATTTTCTTCTCGTCGGAAAAGATGCGCGATATCATGCCGATCAGATAAAGATACTGCGTGCTTAATTTTGTCGGGAATAGGCTGAGGAATACATAATGCACGGGAGCATTATCAAAGGACTGATAATCGATTCCCTCTTTCGATATGCCAAGTATGGAAACAAATTCGGTTACGGTTTCCGTTCTGGTATGCGGTATGGCAACCCCTTTCCCGATGCCTGTATTTTCAAGGGATTCCCTGTGAATGACCTGGGTATAATACCTGTTGCTGTTTTCAATTTTCTTGAGTTCTTCCAGTTTGTTAAGCATCTCACGGAACACCAGCTGCTTTTCATTGCTCTCCAGAAACATTACGTGCTTCTTTGTAAAAAAACTGTCTAATTCCATTTCTATTATCTTTACCTGAAAATATTTTAGAATTCGGGGCGACTGGATTTGAACCAGCGACCCCATGACCCCCAGTCATGTGCGCTAACCGGACTGCGCTACGCCCCGAGATATTTCTGTGCTAAATTAGCAGCTGCCGAAAGCCATGTAAAGAAAATTATTTAAGCTTTTTTTATTTTTTAAGCCGGGTTCTATACTATATTCTGCATCCAAGGCCGAAATACAGCACCATATATTTAATATCCTTTGGGGAGAGATTAATGACATTATAGGAACATCCTGACTCTATTCTTAAACTGCTGAAATAGAAATTCATAGAAAGGGAAAAAGAATAATATGGATGACTTGAATCTTCCAGCGTCTGCGCCGGGTAGCCGTTTTCTTTATCAGCCTGCATCTCGATCTTCAGGTCCGCAACGCCACCGCCTGCGGATGACGCTATATTAAAATCGGGCGACATTCTGAAAAGATACGAAAGCATCATTTTCCCTGCAGTGACTTCCATCTCCAGATCTCTTCCACTATTATTATACGATTCCTTTGTCCGGGAATAAAAATAATCGAAGGAGCCGGTTAAAGCCAGGTTATTAAAGAACGGCGTTGTGCTTATGGACTTAATATTGCGCAATTCGTACGATAGATAACCCGAAGCCTGATCTGTATCTTTAAAGATATCCATATCTTTTAAAAAATTTATTCTGCCGTAGTTAAATCCGAAGGTGAATCCGCTAAGCGTATTATACAGACCGAGGAAAGGCGAAATCTTGGCTTTCCTGTCTTCCTCCTGCCGGGCGCGTTCTTTCCGAATTTCTTCCGTAGCTTTACGAAGCTCCGCATTGATCCGGTTCGTAGCTTCCTCGATCATCTCGAGCACAACCGCGCTCAGCCTGCTTTCGGTCTCGCCTATATTGACTATCCTCTGCATTTCGGCATCGAATAGCTGCGTCAGAATTGTTATCTTTTTTTCCTCTACCTGGTAAGAACCGATGATCATGAACGCGGTTTTTAATACTTTGCTTTTTTCGGCAAGCGTGCCGATGGATGCCTTTTTCTCTTCATCGGATGCGCCGCTTTCGATATAATCCATTTTAGCAGGATAAGTCTCTGCCTCGTATTCTCCGATCCTGTTTATGTCTTTTGTAATTGCATAAGGAATTATAGGCGATAAATAATTAAATTTGTCTGTTTTACTTTTATCCTGGAAAAAACATATCGCGACTTTTTCTTTTTTTATGGGAATATTAGCAGAAGCATTCTGCTCCCGGCTTTCTTCGGCAGAAAGAAAAGTAATATTTAATATCAAAAGGATGTGTATGATAAGTATTTTTTTCATCTTTGTATTTTTTTTGAATGTATTCCAATAGGCTGATATCGAGACAGTACTCATCAATTTTAAGGCGGCAGGATGCCGCCGCAAGCCGCTTCTTGCAGGATGTAAGCATTAGCGGCGGGAAAATTGATGAGTACTGTCTCGATATATAAACATGGCCTATGTCGAATACTCTGCGTTTATCTTAACATAATCGTACGATATATCGCTTGTATAGAACAGGGCTTTGCCCTTTCCCATGCCAATATCCACTAAAACGGAAAATTCTCTTTGTGATAATATCTTATCTATTTCGTTTTTGTCGAACGCGCACGGCACGCCTTTTTTTAAGAGCGGTATATCCTCTATATATATCGACAACTTCTCCTCTTTTACTGATGCCCCGGAGTATCCTGCCGCGCACGCGATCCTTCCCCAGTTCGGGTCTTTCCCGAAGAAAGCCGTTTTAACGAGCAGCGACTCCGACACAGCCTTTGCCGCCATGCGAGCTTCTTTAGCTGTTTTTGCGCCGGTAACATTCACTTTAACGAACTTGGTTGCGCCCTCCCCGTCCATCACGAGCATGCAGCCCAGAGCGCCAAGCACATAGTCGAGCGCTTCCGTGAACGCGGCAATATCACGCGCGGACTTAACGCTTTGCCCGGATGCGGGAGAAAGTATTATTGCACTGTCGTTGGTGGACATGTCGCCGTCAATTGTGATCGAATTAAGAGACGCTATTATGGATTTCTTAAAACTAGATTTAAGCGATGTCTTCTGCACAGGGCAGTCAGTGATCACGAAAGCCAGCAGCGTCGCCATGTCGGGAGCTATCATGCCTGAGCCTTTTGCAGTGCCGGCCATTCTGAATTCACCCAGCGACGTGGTGAATGACACTGCCACGCTCTTGGGGAACGTGTCTGTTGTCATGATCGCATTCGGAATAATCGCGCCGTTTTCGCGGGTAAGAGAATCCGCGAGCGCAGGTATAGAGTTTAGCATTTTATCCACCGGGAGCTGGTGGCCTATAATGCCGGTCGATGCCATGAGCACCGAGGTCTTTTCCGCGCCAAGCTTTGCTGCCATGGCCGCGGTTAATGCAACAGCGTTCCTGTATCCTTCCTCGCCTGTGCACGCGTTCGCGTTTGTCGCGTTTACAAGAATGGCGCGCACCCGGCCGCCGACCCGCTCCCTGCAAAGGCGAACCGGAGCCGCGAATATTTTATTGGTTGTAAACGCAGCCGCAGCATTGCAAGGCTTATCCGCAACTATCGCGCAGAAATCCAGCCTGTCCTTTTTTCTTATCCCGCATTCAACTGCTGCAAAAGAATACCCGGGAACCTGTTCAAGACCGCCTTCCAGTAGTTTCACTTCGTGCTCTCCGATTATGCTTTATATATATAAATTATCTACTTCTTCGACGTCATCATCCCGGACGCCCTAAGCGCAAGAGCGGCAATAGTAAGGCTCGGGTTCACAGCACCGCCGGACGGCATTACGCCAGCGTCAATAACATACACATTGTTCATACCCCACACGCGGCATTCAGGATCAACCGCGGACGATGCTTTGTTAACGCCCATTCTGCAAGTGCCCATTGCGTGCGAAAACGTATTGAATCTCATTGTATAAACCGGCAGCCCGCCGGCTGCAACAATTATTTTTTTTGCTCTGCCGTAAAGCGCCCTGAGCGCCTCGATGTCTCGCTTATGATACCTGTGGCGGACCATGAGAGCCGGCATGCCGAACTTGTCGGTTTTACCTGTTTCCAGATACACTTTGTTTTCATACTGCGGAATGTCCTCGGCCATGCACATCAGATTAATAAAAAAATCCGAAAGAAAGGCGGTTATTGTTTTTAACCCTTTGGGCGCGTTCATCATTAACACGCCTTTGCCGATGCTCGACACGTCCTGAATCATGCCCCATGGCCCGATGGGAGGATTTTTCAAAGGATAAGGAGCTCCGAAATAGTAATCGGAAATGCCGAGCTGCTTCTGGAGTGTTTTGTCCGGATTTGTTTTATACGGGAAAAGGCCTGTCACAACTCCGTTGGCGTGACGGAACAGGTATCTTCCAATCAAATAATTTTTAAAGATATTGTCAATGCCGGATGAGAGCAGAAGATGGGGGCTTGCAAGCGCTCCTCCTGCCACGATAATGTTATCTGCCCTTACCGTAATTCTTTCGTAAGTAGACTGGTGCACCAGGTCAACGGACACGGCCTTTTTGCCCGAACAGTTGATCTTAATGGCACGCGTGTCCGGCACAAGAACAGCGCCTTTTTTTACAGCCTGCGGGAGCACCGTTACGGAAAGGTCGTTCTTGGCTTCCAATTTGCAAAGGTAATGGTCGCATGTGCTGCACGAAATGCATTTGCCTTTACCGAATTTGCCGCTGAAATTGATTGCCATTGGAAGATAAAAAGGATGAAGCCCAAGCTTCTCCGACGCGTCCCATATCTTTTTTGATGAGAAAGATAATTTCTTTTCCGGGGCATGAACATACTCGGCGCCGCGCTTCGGCTCTGTTGCATCAAGCCCGGATACACCTGCTATGCCGAGTATTCGTTCCGCTGCGTCGTAATGCGGGGCTAGTTCCTTGTACGCGAACGGCCACACGCTTGCTTCGTCCCTGCGGCTCGCGCCCGGAACAGGCGCTCCCTGAAAATCGTCCTCGCGCATACGGAGCGAAACCGCGCCGTAGAAAGTGGACATGCCGCCCACTGTATCATCGGGCCACATCTCTTCAATTGAGCCGTATTTCTGATCCGCATAGAACGGAGTCTCGCCCCTGTAGAGCGGGTCCTTTACATGGAGCTTTGTTTCGTCCCAGCAGGAATCGTCCCTCTTTACAGTTCTGCCGCGGTCGACAATAAGCACTTCTTTGCCAGCCTTTGCAAGATTGTAAGCAGTGAATGCTCCGCCGAATCCGCTCCCGATTATAATGTATTCGTAACGTTTTTTTAGGTTCATAAGATAATTGTATTAAGATGATTTATCTAAAACCTCACCCACCTAACCTCCCTGTGCGAAGCCTCCCTGCGGGACTCCCAAAAGGAGAGGGAGGGATTTCCCCTTCTCCCTCTGGGAGAAGTCCTAAAGGAGGCTTCACACGGGGTTAGGGTTGAGGTCTCATACTTACACAAAAGGCCACACGCCTTCCTGGTACGCCCTTATGAATAAAACAAGGTACGCGCCTCCTTCGAGAATCCATGTCCATGCCTGGAGATAAGTCCCCTTTATGCTTTCCCATCCCCAGAAGCCGGTATCTGCCCACAGGTTGATCGTGAAACGCTTCTTTGTAAAAGGGAGTAAAAGCGGGAGCCCAACGCTCGACGGCAGATCGGCCATATAATGTATAATAAGATTCGTAAAAGCAAGGGCTGCCCATGCAGCGTTGAACGGCAATAGTATCAGTCCGACTGCAAGCGCAAATACAAGCGAATGCGACCACGTGCAGTGGAACGCAGGCTTTGCCCATTTAAGCCATATAGGCACAGCGTCGAGGTTCGGCAGCTGATGAGCAGCTATGCTCACAGCTATGCTCTCTAGCGAAAAAGCGTCAACAGCGCCGCCTGTAAGCTCCGGCGCATAAGAAGAAATAACAAGCGATACTGCCCAGTGTCCTAACTGCATTTATTTCTCCTCGTAAAAATTTATTTTTAAATATTTCGCTTTGGTCTCCGCGGCTCTGGGATCGAACAAAAGCGCGATTCCAAGCGCAACCACATAGGAGAGTATATACAATAATATCATCTGTCCTGTTGAAAACGGCCTGGCAGGCGTCTCGACAAAAATCTTCACTATGAAAAAAATGATTACTGCGATAAATATTGCCAATAACGGTGTTCTTTTAAGCATTATTCACCTCAAAAAAATATTTAGGCATATATTTATTTTTTTTGCTTCACAGTCAACGAATAATTATTGTGATTTTTTAAGCCTGGGGGGAATTAAAAAATAAGAAGTCCGGTTTAAAATGACAAAGACACACCTAATCCAGTTTGCAAATAATATCCTTTTGACTTCGCTGTTTGTGAAGTCTCCTGACGCCAACCTACGACCTTATCTTCTGCCTGACCGTATGAATTTAAATCGATTGAATAAGATATCGCAGCAGCTGTAATAGCAAATTCAACATTTTTAGTCAAAATATAATCAAGGCCTGCTGTTAATAAAAAATATTTAATATTGTATTCCTGTTTATAATCACCATTGCCATCACTTCCGCAGTTCTCGACATTTACCTTTAAATATCCTAATCCGCAATTAAATGAAAGATCTTTTAATATATCAAATTCAATCCCGCCATTAAACAGAATGCTTTGTTGATCTCGCTGGGAACTTTCTTTTACTTTTACTTTAGTTGCAGTAGATTGATCATCATCTACTTCCAACTCCTTATTTGTAAAAGAATTCTGAATAGTCAGTCTGCTTTCAAACGCAATTGCAAAAAATGAATTTAGCCGTTTATATCCTCCGGCCGTGATACTCGGACCGGATGTATGCTTTCCGTTTAACGTAATATCGTCATTTACTCTTAAATTTTCGCCTGTTAAAATTCTGTATGTATCTGCAGAGATTGATTTTTTTATCCAAGAAAAATCACCTGATTTAATCTGAAAGCCAATCTCAGAATCATTAGCTTTGAAAAAATATCCGAATCCAAGCTCCCCCGATAATTTTTGGGTTTCTTTTGTTATTTTTTCACTTTTTTCATATACAGGTGCTGGTAATACTTTGTTTGCATAATACTCTTTTTTCTCTGTGCTGTCTTTATATTTTGCAAGTATCTGGAAACCTATTGAACTTGATCCGCTTAAATTAAAGCCAGCTGAAAAAATAAAAGCAGGATTATATTCACTCTTTTCCGTCTTTTCACTTGTTCCCGAAGCGTAAGTTGAGGGCGTAAGTGAAGTTATAGTTGAGATTTCTCTTTTCTCGACTGAATATAAATCGTCGCCGTTGTTAGTAAAAGCAAATCCGAAAGCTGAATTATTTAACTTAGTTGAATTTGCTAAATAAATATTATAAGCTTTAATTTGTGGATCTTCAATTTCAGTATTAAATATATAGCTAGTACTTGTCGTTGGTGATGGCGAGAAAGTTTCTTCATGTCTTTCTCCCGATGCTGAATTTTCTTTCGCTATATGAGTGACATAATTAAAAAATAGCCCTGTGGAATTTACCGAGGTCTGCTGCGCAAGTAAAGCGGGATTACGCGCCGTGTCAAACGGCCCGCACGGGACAACAGTTTGCAGATTGCCCATTGAAGCAGCTTTCCCGAACGCAAAAGAGTCTGTGGTTGAATAACTAAAAAATATTATGCACAGCAAAAAAAAGTTTTTAATTTTCATATCAGGTTTAAAATTATTTCTACGTATTTATTACCAGGCTGATTAAGTGCCTACTTCGAATAGGGGTGAAGCCCCTTGTCCTTCCGGGATTCTACGATAATAACCGATCTGCTAAAACAGGCTCTGAATATACCGTCATAATGCTTGACAAATCATTAATACGTGCTATTGCATTTTGCATCGGGCGATTAGCTCAGTCGGTTAGAGCGCCTGCCTCACATGCAGGAGGTCACTGGTTCGAGTCCAGCATCGCCCAGTTTAAAATCTTATCTCAATATTCTTAAATATTTTTTAAATCATTTTCCATATCATTCTTTGAAATGCCGATTTGTTTTATAATTGACTTAACATTCCGCTTTTGAATTATTCCCGGTAATTTATCGTGATTTTTATCCAAAGTAACAAGTCTTCTTATATTGTTAAAATAACCTTCATAATGCTCGTGAGAGCCGGAAGTTCTTTTGTGCTTGAATTTATAGATTTTAGCTATAATAAAGTATAATTCTTTATATGTAGGAGCTTTACGACTCACCGTTGATAGCAAATCGTAAGTGGCAAATTCTCACTGAACGTAAAAAGATTACGCGTCTTCGAAATATGAAACATTATCCAGCAAAATAAATATTCGCGATACATAAACAAAGGCACATCCCGGTTAAGCAGATGGGCAAAATTTTCAAATTTTTGTCCTTTTGCAGCTACCGCAATATATGAATTAATAACTTTATCAAGGTTGGCTTTTGCTTCTTCGACGCTCTCACCAGTTGCTGAAAGATTTAACGTAATACAACCGGCAAAAAACAATCCTGCTTTTTGAATAATATAACATCTTACTTTAAAAGATTTCTTCATGAATATAACCCGACAAATATCCTTCAACTAAAATATAATAATATTATCGCAAAAAAGAATTAAAAAAATCAAGCTTTTTAATAAGCGTTTTAAATTTACTCGCTCAGGAATGTCAGATCCACTCCCTCGAGTTTCTGCATTAAGACCATAGGCATAATATACGACTTATAGGAATTGCGGTTCTCGACTATTTCCAGAATGAATTCAGTCCGCCGTTCAAGAAACTTCGGATGAGTGCAAACAAGTTCGAACTGTATCTTATTGCCTCTGCTTCTGTTTTCTGTTCCGGAGTCCGGCAGTTTGGGCCAGAAATGAAAAAAGCCTTTCGTTGCTTTATTGGTAATGTAAGGATTTTTCCATGAATCATCTATCATTTCCGCAGGTTTCTTTTCATAAAGAAGGGTTACTGCAACGGAAGGAATAATAGAGAAAGTCGTTTCTTCCAGAATTTCGCCAAGGATATGAGGCAGAAAATACTCTCTTGCTTTTTCTTCCTGCGCTGTCTTTAATTCGGACGACCTTCTTTTCTTTATAGTATTAATAGCTTCGTGCGTAAGCAGAAGAATGTCTGTCTTCTGCTGAAAAACAAACTGCGAATCTATTTTACCGTGCAGCATTCCCCGTTCGCTGGTGTAATATCTGGGAGGTATTCTGTTCAATACATAAGTGATTATATCGTCTCTGTAAACACGATCACTATCATTGTTGTCCTTTGAGGTTTTTAAAAGGACTTCGTCCACAAGCGCTGTAACAATATCTTCCATTAAATTTTTAACTGCCATTAATTACCCCCTGATTTTTTATTTTTATTGAGAGGTTCCGGGAAATTGCTTCTACTTATAACCTTAGCGGCAACCGCAGGTTTTAAGGCAGCAGGACGCTCTCCTATCTCTTTTCCTTTGATTTTGCTTTTTTATTAAAGGCTATTTTAATGGCCTCATCAACCTCTTTTACAAAGTAAAATTTAATGCCTGTTTTAATATATGCAGGTATTTCCTGCAAATTTTTTTCATTTTCCTTAGGCATAATGATTTCTTTAAGGCCTGCCCTTTTGGCTGCTATAAGCTTTTCTTTAATGCCTCCAACGGGCAGTACTCGTCCGCTAAGGGTAAGCTCTCCGGTCATTGCCAGACGGGGCCTTATCACCTGCGCCGTTGCGAGAGAATACAGGGAGCATGCCATTGTTATGCCTGCCGAGGGCCCGTCTTTCGGGGTCGCCCCGGCCGGCACATGAAGATGGATATTGTTGCTGTTAAAATAACCGTTCTTACTGTTATCGTCTCCCAGGAGATGCTGAACATAGCTGTAAGCAATATTTGCCGATTCCGCCATTACGTCTCCCAGCTGGCCTGTAAGTTTCAGGTTACCTGCCTTTGCGCTTTTTATGCCTATCGATTCTATAGTGAGAGTATCCCCGCCCAGCGATGTCCACGCCAGCCCTGTTACAAGGCCGGGCTTTGTATTTTTCGCCAGTTCATCATCAGCAAAAATCTCAGGGCCGAGATATTCCCTGATTATTTTATTGTCCAGCATTCCGGCAACATATTTTTCATTCTTTGCTACTATGGAAGCTATTTTTCTACAGATCTTTTCAATCTGGCGCTCCAGGTTTCTTACCCCCGCTTCCCTTGACCATGAATTTATGATATACAATATAGCGCTTTTATCGATTTTAACCGATCCTTTTTTAAGCCCGTGCTTCTCAATCTGCCTCGGTATAAGATATCTTTTAGCTATCTCGTATTTTTCCTCTGAAACATATCCCGAAAGCCTGATCACTTCCATCCTGTCCAGAAGTACGCCCGGAATGGTATCCAGCGTATTTGCGGTAGTTATGAAAAATACGTCCGATAAATCAAACGGCAAATCGAGATAATGATCCCGGAATTCCGTATTCTGTTCGGGGTCCAGAACGTCCAGAAGCGCGGAAGCGGGATCGCCCTGGTAGCTCTGGCCGAGCTTATCGATCTCGTCCAGCATAAACACCGGGTTCCTCGACTTTGTAATACGCAGGCCCTGGATGATTTTGCCCGGCATTGCGCCTATGTATGTTCTCCTGTGGCCTTTTATTTCAGCCTCATCCCTCATTCCGCCAAGAGACATTCTGAAAAACTTTCTGTTAAGCGCCTTGGCTATCGATTTGCCGAGGGATGTTTTGCCCGCACCCGGAGGCCCCACAAGGCAGATAATGGAACCCTTGGCCTCTTTTTTAAGTTTTTTGACAGCGAGGAATTCCAGTATTCTTTTCTTTACATCGTCCAGGCCATAATGGTCTTTATTCAAGATTTTCTCCGCTTTCAAAAGATCATAGGAATCGGTAGTTTTAATATTCCACGGCAGGGATAAAATAGTTTCCAGGTAATTTCTCGTAACCGGGTACTCGGATGAATTCGGATCTACAAGAGCGAGCTTGGCCAGTTCGTCGTCCGATTTCTCTTTAACTTCGCCCTCCAGTTTCAGCTCTTCCAGTTTTTTCTTAATAGCGTTGATATCGCGCGTGCGTTCATCCGCGTCCATGCCGAGTTCCGTCCGTATTACTTTCAGCTGCTCGCGCAGAAAAAATTCCTTTTGCTGCTTGTCTATCTTTTCATTGATCTGGTTCTGTATCTTTTTCTGCAGAGTAAGAACGTCCATTTCCTTTTGCAAAAGCTGCAGAACCCTCTCAAGTCTTTGTCTGACATTGATGGTCTCAAGGATTTCCTGATATTCTTTCTTTTCAAGGTTAAGGATTGATGTAACAAAATCCGCTATTTTGCCTGGCTCGTCCACATTTACCATTGTGAGTTTCATCTCTTCTGTAAAGAGCGGATTATTTTCAGAGAGCAATTTAAGCTGGCTAAGTATCGATCTGGTCAATGCCTTGATTTCAATGTTCTTTTTAACGGCTTCATCGTCGAGATACTCTACCTGTGCGATAAAATGCGGCTTCTCGGAAATCATCTTGCTTATTTTAAAGCGTTTTATGCTGTTTATAAGGACATTTATTCCGCCGTCCGGCAGATTGATCTTTTTCAGAATTTTAGCCGCAGTACCGAATGAGTAAAGATCTTTAATATTAATATTGTCAATATCGTCTTCTTTTAAAAGGACAAGTCCGATTGTTCTGGAAGAATCGATTACTTTGTCGATCGCTTCGGAAAATTTTCCCTGTGAAATAATAAGCGGTGTAACAATGCCCGGGAAAATAGGCCTGTACCTTATAGGTATAATATAAAGCTGGGCCGGAAGAACGTGGTCTATAGATACAAGCTCGCTTCCGTATAAATCTGCTTCTATTTGATCAATCTGGATCTCATCATCCAGAATCACTTCGTCTTTTATCATATTCTATCCTTAAAAATTATTAGTTATCAACTGCTTAATCCTGCGCGAAGCCTCCCTATGGGACTGAAGGCTGTCTTATGCTAGCATCTATATAGTTGCTTTGGGCAATTAAAATTACGTTCTATCGCAGTTGCCCTTCCAGCCCCCTAACCCCCTGAAGGGGCACATTCGGGAAAATATTCATATTATATATTATATCTTTAATCAGATGTATTATATTATCTGCTATTTTACTCTTTATTCGTTGCTTTAAACCTTTTAACCACTAAAAATAAATATTGTCAATTCAACACCTTTCCAATTATGCCCCCTCCGGGGGTTAGGGGGCTGGGAGCAAAGCATATTTACAACTAAAAAAATCAGCGTAAGGCAATCCTGCCCTTTAGAGCATATTCAATGTTGTTATGCTCTCATAATAGCATATTTTGAGCTAAAATCAATAATTAAATATTATGCAGAATTCGTGCCCGTTTTAACATAAAAAGTCAATATTATTTTTAAATATTTACTTGCCAATAAAAACAGATGCAATATGCCTCTAAAGCAAATCTAAAAAGGTTATACAGGAGTTATTGATTTATGGATATTTACAGGATAAAGGGCGGGAAAAAACTAAACGGAGAGGTTGCCATATCCGGCTCAAAGAACGCTGCTCTTCCTATCATCGCTGCCAGCCTTTTAGCCGACGGCGAGACAACTCTAATGAACGTCCCTACCCTGGTAGACATAAAGACAATCTGCAAAGGGATAGAATTCCTGGGCGCAAAAACCGAACATGATGCTAAAACCAATATCTTAAAAATAAAAACCGGCCCGCTTAAAAACAATATTATTCCCTATGACCTGGTTAAAACAATGAGGGCTTTGTATTATGTTATGGGCCCAATGCTTGCAAGAATCGGTGAGACTGTCACTTCGCTGCCAGGCGGTTGCGCCATAGGCGAAAGGCCTATTGACATTCATCTTTCCGGGTTTGAGGCTCTTGGAGCGAAAGTCGAAATTGAACACGGGTACGTAAAGGCGAGAGCGAGAAAACTTAAGGGCACAAAATTCGTGATGCGCAAGGTCTCGGTAGGAGCAACGGCGAACATTATGATGGCTTCAGTGCTCGCGAACGGCGAAACGGTGCTGGAAAACTGCGCTATGGAACCTGATATTACGGATCTCGGCAGATTCCTGATACAAACGGGCGCGGACATTCAGGGCCTTGGCACTGAAACTATCTGCATAAAAGGAGTTAAAAAGCTGCATCCTGTCACCTACAGCGTTATGCCGGACAGGATCGAGGCAGGGACATACTTAATCGCAGGCGCTATCACGAGAGGCAGGGTAAAAATAAACAATGTTGTGCCTGTGCACATAGGTTCGCTTATCCATAATCTTAAAGAGATGGGATTTTTAATTTCACAGGGTGACGACTGGGTAAAAATTGAGCCCACTAAAAAAATAAAGGGCGCAATTATACGAACAAATCCGTTTCCAGGGTTCCCGACAGACCTGCAGGCCCCAATGATGTCGCTCATGACTACTGTGCCGGGCATAAGCGTTATGATTGAAACCATATTCGAGAAAAGATACACGCATGTGCCGGAACTGCGCAGAATGGGCGCTGATATTACACTCGAAGGCGATGTGTCCATAATAAAGGGCACTAAAAAGCTCTCATCCGCCACTGTTATGATGTCCGATCTGCGCGCGGGCGCTGCCCTTGTAATTGCGGGCCTTGCAGCGGAAAACACGAGCGAGATAAGAAGGATTTATCATTCCGACAGGGGTTACGAAAAATTATCTGAAAAGTTATCAAGCCTTGGTGCCGATATTAAAAGGGTGGAAGGCGGTAAAGGATAGAAACGCTTTTCCCCCTAAATCCCCCAAAGGGGGACTTAAAAAATTAAGTAAATTAACCTGATCCACTTAGGCTGGTTTTGTGTAATCTTTGATGTTAAGAACAAAAGTAATTATAAAATTATAAGTAATATACCCTCACCCACCTAACCTCCCTCTCCCATAAAAATAGGCGAGGGAGGAACAGGGTGAGGGCATCAAAGCCTAAACAGGGTGAGGTCTTTAACAGGACACCAATATGCTAAGAGGAATATACACAGGCGCGAGCGGGATGATAACCCAGCAGGCAAAGCTGGACACTATTGCCAACAACCTTGCCAATGCAGATAAAACCGCTTATAAAAAGGACATCACGATATTTAAAGCATTCCCGGATATGGTGATCCGTAGAGTAAACGACGACGGCGTAGGCATTGTGCCCGCAGGCTCGTACGACACCATGCCGTTCGTGGGCAAGCTCGGCACAGGCGCGGAAGTGAACGAAGTCTACACCGAGTTCGAGCAGGGCTCGCTTCAGCGCACTGAGAACCCGTTCGATCTTGCACTTGAAGGCCGCGGATTTTTCACAGTGGAAACCGAAAGAGGCGACAGGTACACGCGCGACGGCGGATTCACGGTAAGCAGTGAGGGCCTGCTTGTAACAAAAAACGGGAACCCCGTGCTTGGCGAAAATGGCCAGATCAAGGTGCAGGCAAACAATTTCATGATAAACGAACGCGGCGAGGTGCTTGTTAACTCGGCCATTTCACTCGAACCGCGCGACGTGGTAAGCATGGCGAACAATAACTGGGAAGACCCAGTGGTTATAGACAAGCTCAAAATAGTGGATTTTGAAAACATACACGAAATAAAAAAGGAAGGCGATGCCCTTTACAGGGAAACCGAGCTTTCCGGCCCTCCTATTCCGCCCGAAAACATAAAAGTGATTCAGTCATTCCTTGAGAAGTCGAACGTGAATGCTGTACGCGAAATGGTGGATATGATAGAGGTGCAGCGCGCTTATGAAGCAAATCAGAAAACCATACTTACTCATTCCGACACTCTCGGCAGGCTTATTAACGAAGTAGCAAGATAAAGCATTTGCAATTGTCCTCTCAATTTTTAAAAAAAATCTGAGAGTACCAGAATTATCTTATCTTAGTGTGTTCTACAGCATCGTGTAAGCTTAATTCTTTTTCATCCTGAATGAACTTTAAAAACATATAAAAATTTCCCCTGTAAATCAATATCATCCTCCATGCCGCATTCATATTAGTTGACAAGCCCTGCCGCAAATCTTATCTTAGGCTCAAGATATTAAATAATTCCTGCCGGATGTCTTTGCCGGTAGATTTAAACAAAGCAGCCTTAACAAAAACATACCTGGCAAAATATTGTTATTTATGAATGGATGCAGGCGCAGGAATTCAGCTCATCAAATATGGATTTGATATTCAGCACAGGAGGCGCACAATGAAAGTTATACGTTTACTAACAGTCCTGGCAGTTCTAAGCGTTTTGCTGCTTACAGCATGTGCTTCATCGGACACCACAAAGGTCACTGTTTATTTTGCAAAAGACAAGCAAGCTTCTCTTGAGCAAAATAAGCTTCCTCTTATTGACAGATTCCTTAATCTCTTTACAAAAAAAGCTTACGCGCAGCATCAGCCTGAAGATACTGCAAATTATTTCCTTTATATAACCGCAGATGATATGGATACAGTATATACTCCTTTTATAGATGGAAGCTATACTTCCATTAGCGTTGAGGTTCCTTCAGGGAAAAACCGGGTATTTACAGTATTTTCATTCAGTCCTAGTGGAAATTACAATTATGTAGGTCAGAACACCGCGAATTTAACCGGTGGAAATACTTCAATTTCGATAAATATGTATCCATGTTTAAATAATATTATTGTGACCAATAGTGGATATATGTATATAAATTGGACTTATGATTCAACCCTTGATGATAAATATCCTTATGTAAAAATTTATCGAGCCTGTTATGGTACAGATCCGTCATGTGATGGCACTATAACAACATTAACAACAACGTGGCCTTTTGGAACAGGTGGAACTGGTACTTATCCTGATATGGATAGTTTTATTGAAGGAAATTTTTATTATTATTTTTTAAGTGTTGATACTGGATCATTCGCCAATGGCGGATTAATTGCCCCAACGAATTTTTCTGATTTTTTTACTAATTATAATTTTATCGCTGTTTATATGATGGGTGAATATTATGTGCCAGTGACAGCCGCGTCATGGGTAGGGACTTGGCTTGGAACGACGACTTCAACCTGCGGCTACTACTCTGGGTCATTAACCTTTAATATAACGTCAACAGGCGGCAATGGATTAAACTTCGCCTGGAGTACACCTTCGTCTGGTTCAGGAAGTTACACTGGTACATTTTCTGGGAACACCGCAACTTCTGATAATGGCAATGTCATTTTTTATGTTAATGGCCATACGCTGATATCTACAGAGGCAGATTCATGTCAAACAGGGACGTTCAGTAATAACTTTTAAACCACTCAAAGCAAAACATATGAGGTAAACTTCTATTGAACAAAAATCAATTTAGATTCATATATATTCAATAGTGTTTAATTAAAAAATCATTATTATAAATCAGTTAATTCGAGGTAGAGAAATGAAAATTAAAAAAGTATCAATATTCATTTTATTAATCCTGGTATTAAGTTCTGCGTCCTTTGCAGAAGTAACAGTAACCTCTGTCAAAGGACAGGCCAAGTACAAGACAGGCAATCAGTGGCTCGACCTTGCGCCTGGCGCAAAGTTAGCGCAGGGAACAAAGATAAGCACAGGCGTGAATTCAAGCGTAGTGCTTAACATAAACGGGGATACTGTAACAGTAAGGCAAATGACAATGCTCAAGATAGAGGAGAATGCACTTAGTACAAAGGAATCGAGCACAAAAATAGGGCTTAAGCGCGGCGGACTTAATGCCAGGATATCAAAAGTAAAAACGCTTAGAACTAATTTCAGAATAAGCACGCCGGTGGCAACATCTAGCGTAAGGGGAACTGAAGAAGAGGTGTTCTACGGCCCCGGCACGGGCATGCTTGTGAAGGTGCTGGAAGGCGAAATACTGACAATGAACAGGCTCGGCTTTAACAATCACATACGCGGCAGGCTCGAGTTCAGGCAGGATAATCACAAATCCTCGCCCGGTAACATCGCGGGCAATCTGATAGACGAAACAAAAGGCGGCCTTGTAGGCAACCTTACAGATGAAGAAAAGCAATATCTCGGATTGTCGTCGGATTTAATAAACAAAGTCGATACGGTTATCATGCCGCCTATTTTCTCTTCCGGTTCCGGAAGCGGCAATGTAACTGTAACTCCTGTATTCCCATAATACCAAAACAAAAAGGTGCAAGAAATGAGAAACCTAATTATATCTGTAATTATTTTACTGGCCATGCTGGCCATGCCGGTACTTCCAACGCAGGCACAGCTTGCAGCGCAGGCTTTTAACGAAGTCGTTTTCCTTGACGCACTCGGGAAAAAGAACACAGCCACTGTGGGCGACGCGTTAATACTTTTCGAACTCGTTATCGGAAAGAAACAGCCCTGGCATAAGGACGGTGCTGCAGGCAACGCCGCTCTCAAAAAAGGCTTCATCGCTCTGAAGGTTGCGGACGCCCTTAAGCTGACGGACTCCGCAGTCTACACCCTGTTCAAATTCGAACGCTATGCTTTCCGCGCCTGTGTTGCGCACGGACTGCTTAACGCGGACGGGAGCGAATACGATTCCATGAGCGGCGAAGAACTCATCGAATTCCTTACTCTTGCGTCGGAATATAAAAGCAAAGGAGCCGCCAAATGAAAAAAATTATTGTTATGATACTTACAGCAGCTCTTTTGCCGCTCAGTTTATATGCGCAGCAGAAAGCGCAGACAGAGGAGATCAAATCGCAGGCCGAAGTTTACGATCAGGATATGGCCGCATCCTCGCGCCAGCGCTCATACCTGACCGACGGCGTTCAGTTCGGAGGATGGATAACGACCACATTATACGACCAGTGGAGCAAGGATCAGAAACTTATTGCAGGCACACTGGACACAAGGATATGGGCGAAATCATATATATGGAAAGACATATTTGTTTACGGCAGAATAAAGGATTCATTCACTCATATAATGAAGAATGAAGACTCAGGCGATCTTGACAAAAACGACAACCTGCTTGAGCTCGACATGGCCTACGCAGGCGCGTCAACAGCGGACAAAAGCATGACCGTTTCCGCAGGCAGAAAATTTTACACAGTCGGCACAGGCCTTGTGCTTAACGGACGCGGCGACGGAGCCGAGTTCGGTTACTATTCGCCTGCTGTCAACATAACGGTTCTGAGCATGTACACAGGACTGCTCTCGGAAGACAGCAACCCGTACGGGCTTAGCTCAAAAGACATTTCCGACGGAGCAAGACGCGCGTTTGCGGGCGGCGTGTTCTCCAGGACAATGCAGAACCAGACTGTTTACGCGTTCGCGCTCGCACAGCTCGATATGCAGAAAAATGCGAAGGACGATAAAACAAAGTACGATTCACAGTACTGGGGTGCAGGATCAAAGGGCTTTGTGGGAGAGAACGTTTCCTATTACGGCGAGCTTGTTTACGAAACAGGCAAATCGTACACAGGCAGCGGCAACAAGGAAAGCATATCCGCGTATGCGGTCAATGCAGAGGCAGACTATTATTTTAATACAAAATTCAATCCAACAGCAATTTTTCAGTACGCGATGGGTTCAGGAGACATAGACAGGAACACAAAAGACCCTGACGGCAACGGTTCCGGCAAAGACAGGGGATTCACGTATTTCGGGACATACCTTGGCGGTTACGCGCTAAGGCCGTATCTCATGAATGTTCACGTATTCAGGGCAGGCGGATCAATATCTCCCACAGCCGAATCGGATAAGCTCCTTTTTAAAAGGATGCATGTCATATTCAAGTATTCGCTGTATCTGAAAGATAATAAAAATGCTCCATTGTCGGATGGCGGAGCATCCGGGAACAAGAGGCTTGCAGGCCACGGTCTGGACCTCGCTTATAAATGGATGCTGTACTCGGATCTCTCTGTGTTCATGAACTGCGCGATGTTCATACCAGGCTCAGCCTATCCTACAGATTCGCCGAACCAGTATTTTGTCTTCGGAGGATTCAATTTCGCGTTCTAGAACTCGATTAACACAATTAAATTGATTGGGAGGATTGAAATTCATAATAAAAAATATGCCACAGAGACACAAAGGACTTTTATTCAAATGACTTTCTCATCTTAACTGGCTTATTATTCAATAAAACATAAGTAAATTGGCAAAAAAGTCAGCCAAAATGAATAATATTGTTTTATTAAGAAATATATTTATAAATAATTATTAAACTCTGTAAGTTATCATCTCTGTGGCATTCCTTTAAGACAGCTCCTGTTTACATCAACACTTACTTAATGCAAATTATTATTTCGTATAAATGCCAATCGGGCCAATCCTTTAATCCTGTTAATCCCGGTTCCATTTCTTAATACGTTCAACAGCCTCTTCCGTGTTCTCGCGGCTCCCGAACGCAGTCAGCCTCAGGTAGCCTTCGCCGCTGGGGCCGAAACCGGCTCCCGGCGTCCCGACAACATTGAGTTCATTAAGCAACCTGTCGAAGAATGCCCACGAGTCGCCACCGGGCGCCTTCAGCCAGATGTAGGGAGCATTCACTCCCCCGAACGCCTGTATCCCGACAGCCTTTAATCCTTCCAGGATTATTCTGGCATTTGTCATATAATAGCTTATAAGAGCCTGTACCTGCTTTTGTCCCTCGTCCGAGTACACGGCTTCAGCGCCTCTCTGCACAATGTACGATACCCCGTTGAACTTGGTTGCCTGGCGCCTGTACCACATCCTGTTGAGATTGTGCGCCTGTCCGGACGCGGTGTAAGCTGCAACCTCGCGCGGGATAACGCAGTAAGCGCAGCGTGTGCCAGTAAAGCCCGCTGTTTTTGAAAAGCTGCGGAACTCGATCGCGACCTCGCGCGCACCCTCGATCTCGAAAATGCTGTGCGGCACATCTTTCGAGCTTATGTACGCTTCGTAGGCAGAATCAAAGAGTATGATTGCTTTCTCGGACTTTGCAAAATCCACCCACTTTTTTAGCTCCGCCTTCGGGAGCGTCATGCCTGTTGGGTTATTGGGAAAGCAAAGATATATTATGTCGACTTTTGTTTTCGGGAACGCAGGCACAAATTTATTTTCAGCAGTGCATGGAAGATATACGACTTTGCTCCACTTGCCGTCTTTGCCAAGTTCCCCTGTCCTGCCCGCCATTACATTGCTGTCAACATATACAGGATAAACCGGATCAGTTACAGCGATAACATTATCCAGCCCGAACAGTTCCTGAATGTTCGCAGTGTCGCTCTTTGCGCCATCGCTTACGAACACTTCGTCCTTATCTATTTTTATTCCGCGTTTTTTGTAATCAGCATCAATGATTCTCTGGATAAGAAAATCATATCCCTCGTATTCCGGGTATCCTTTAAAAGTCGACTCATGCGCCATGTCATCAACAGCCTTGTGCATTGCTTCTATCGAAGCCGGCGGAAGCGGCCTTGTAACATCGCCGATCCCAAGCCGTATTATTTTAGTTTCAGGATTCTCGTTCTTAAAAACATTCACGCGTCTCGCGATCTCAGCAAACAAATAACTGCCTGGCAGTTTTAAATGATTTTCATTAATGCGCGCCATTAAAATCTCCTGATCATTATTAACATAATGGTAATCTATATTTTAAAAAACAATTTTTCTTTCAAGTGGAATTTTATAATTTTTATTATGATTCTTAAGCAGAGTATATTTTTACTGTCTCTCATTGATTTTCTCTCTCTCGGCAATCCATTTTGCAGCTTTAGTATAAGCGTTTTGCGCATAAGACTGCAACTGCATCAATTGCTGAAAAGCCAGCCCCTGAACCTGGTTAAGCATTGTTTTGCTCTGCTCGTCATCAACGCCATCGCCGAATTGAACATCGCTCATCAGCTGGTCCAGTTCCGTAATAAGGCCTTTAATTCTATCAGCATGTCCTTTCAGTATCGTGCGCAATTCTCCCAGTTCTTTTGCAGTCAGTGCGATCTGTTTGTCTGCACCAGCAAGCTTTTTGGACTTAACGCATTTTTCGTCAGGTGCGGAAGATTCTCCGGTTGATATAACCGGGCATGTTTTAACAGCAGCATCAGTATCTGCGTTTATTTTATCATGTTCCGGACTAAACCGCATTTCAAGGGACATAAGCTTTGTACTTAGCGGATCATTGGAAAAGAGTTCTGCAAACTTATTGTTCAATTCTATGCACTTGGCCCATGCAACTGTATTCTTCGGAGCAGTATTTGTATTCATTTGAGATTGCATTTTCATGGCAAAATCTATCTTCTCCTGCTGCGTCATTTTCCTCATCTGCTCTTTTGAAGGCATGTTTTTCGGAGCTTCCCCTTTCATCATAGGTCCCATGCTGTACGGGACAGCATTCTCTTTAATGAATGCTTCCAGCTGATCGCTTATCTTTTTAATCGCTGTATTTACTTTTAATTCTCCATTGCCTTCTTTAATGCATTTGGAATATGCTTCCCGGGCTGTTGCAGGAACTACAGTTAAGTTTCCGAGCAGTTTCGAATGACTTGTTTTCACTATAGTAGCATTCGCTCCCGTGGTGCTGAATAAAATGATAATTGCGATTACGCATAAACTAGTTATGTTTAATTTTTTACACATAGGTTTTATCCTTTCTTTCATAATAGATTCTCCAATAATTAATTTTGAAATAGTGTACTCCAAGCTTCATAATTTATCAAATTTATTTATTTTTTTATGAACAACCGATATCGTATCTTTGGTTTCCATGCTGCGGTTTTATCAAGAAGTTTTTCTGCTGCTTTACAAAATTTTTTCATATCATTTAATTAATTATTGCTATTCCAAATTTCAAATAAAATAAAATTCAGATTGAATAATTAATTATTATCATTAATAAAAAACAAATGCAAACAATTGATATTATAATACAAAAGCCGGCTTATGGCGGTTATGGGCTAGGTTTTCATAACGGGAAAGCCTGCTTTGTGCAATATGCGGTTCCAGGCGACGAAATGACTGTTGAGTTAATTAAAGAGAAGAAAGATTACTCCTTCGGCAGAATAATAAAGATCAGCAAAAGATCGGAACAAAGGATTGAAGCCGAATGCCCGAACTTCGGGATATGCGGCGGATGCGATTACCTGAACATTAATTATGATACTGAACTACGGTTTAAAAAAGAAATACTTATCGAGACCTTAAAAAGAAGCCGCATCGACGAGAAAGATATTCCTAAAGTCGCAGATATTAACGCAAACCGCTTTCATTACAGAAGCCATGCATCGATAAAATTTTCCAAAAGCGCTTTCGGATTTTTTGAGAAAGAGTCTAACGAGATAGCCGGGTTCCCGGAAGCAGGATGCCTGCTTCTCGCAGAAGAACTTCTGCAAAAACTCGATACGCTACCGAAATCCGGTACTGAGATTAAGATCGCATGGTCCGGCAAATCGGGCTGCGTATCATCATTTAATAAGAACAGAAAGATAATCGAAAACGAATGCGGGATAAACTATGAACGCGATGTCGCGCTTTTCTTCCAGGCGAACAGATTCCTGCGTAAACGAATGCTGGAAACTACAGCTGAGTATGCCGCGCTCGATACTAATAGAAGCTTTATCGATATAGGATGCGGCGTGGGCTTCTTCACGCTGCATCTTGCAAAGAGCGCGCAAAAAGCATTCGGGATCGATATTAGCAAAGAGAGTATATCGTGGGCAAAGCGCAACGTAAAGCTGAACGGGATCACGAACGCGCAATTCAGGACTATGACTGCTTCGCAAATCAGTTCGGTTAAAGAATGCTTTGAAGCAGTAATCGCGGATCCTCCGCGTGCGGGACTTTCGGCAAAGGCACGCGAAGCAGTAAAAGCGAAGTCCCCCGGGCGTATTGTATATGTCTCGTGTGATCCGGCTACCTTTGCCCGCGATGCGTGCGATTTTACCGGCAGCGGATACAGGCTGGAACGCTTAACCATGATTGACATGTTTCCGGGTACTCATCATATTGAAACAATATCGCTTTTCAGACGATCTGTTTGATTCATTTGCTAAGTTAAAGTACTTCCCATAACCTATATATTGCTCTATTGTTTATCGAGACAATAATAATCGATTTTCAGGCAACAGGATGTTGCCATACGCCGCTTCTTACAGGAAGTAAGCATTAGCGGCGAGAAAATCGATTATTATTGTCTCGGATATCGATGGACCAATAGGTTTTAGGACATACATTAAATAATTTATTCCATAACAATACAATTTTGCTTGAAAACATTAATTATTTTATAAATAATGATTGTCAGCAATAAGACGAATGTTATAATTCGCGTCTGCGATTTTTCTGGTTTTTTAAACTGCGCACATAATAACAATTATTAGATTTTCTATAGAGGCATTATGCTGGATAAAGCAAGAGACATAAAATGGACTGATATAAAAATATCTTCAAAGATAAAGCCTGATCTTTCAAAAAATTCCGGAATAGTTCTTGAACGCCGGTATCTTGCAAAGGACGACAAAGGGCAGGTCATCGAAACAGCGGAAGATCTTTTTAAAAGAGTGGCAGGATTCATAGCATCCGCGGATTTATTGTACGGGAGAACGCCGGCAGAAGTTTCCGGTATAGCATCAGAATTTTACGAGCTTATGGCAAACCTGAGTTTTATGCCTAACAGCCCTACCCTAATGAATGCGGGACGCGAGCTTGGCCAGCTTTCCGCATGTTTTGTTCTACCTGTAGAAGACTCCATGTCAGCGATCTTCGATTCGCTGAAGCAGATGGCGCTCATCCACAAGAGCGGCGGAGGCACAGGTTTTTCATTTTCCAGGCTGCGCCCTAAAAACGATTTTGTACATTCTACAGCAGGAATATCGAGCGGGCCCATTTCGTTCATGAACATATTCAACGCAGCTACCGAAACAGTCAAGCAGGGGGGCACAAGGCGCGGAGCTAATATGGCGATTCTGAACATCGATCATCCGGATATCATTGATTTTATTAAAGCAAAAGAAGATAATCACATACTCACTAATTTTAATATCTCTGTTGCCATTACGGATGAATTCATGAAAGCCGTTGATGAAGATGCTGTCTTTGCATTAAAGAATCCAAGAACAGGGGAAAAGGTCAGTGAAATAAACGCGCGCGAAGTATTCAATCTGATCGTAGAGAAAGCATGGTCAAACGGCGAGCCGGGCATAATATTTATAGACAGAATAAACGATACAAGCCCTCTTAAAAAAATAGGCAGAATAGAAAGCACAAATCCTTGCGGAGAGCAGCCGCTTCTCCCGTACGAATCATGCAATCTCGGCTCCATCAATTTAAATAAGGTTATCGCGAAATCGAACGGCTCGCGTACAATTGACTGGGATGAACTTCGCAGAATAACAAAGCTTTCAGTGCATTTTCTCGATAACGTAATAGATCTCAATAATTATCCTCTGGACAAAATCAGCGACATGACAAAAGCCAACAGAAAGATAGGTCTGGGAGTAATGGGCTTTGCCGATGTACTGATACGACTGGGAATTCCTTACGACTCCGATGAAGCAATTGACATAGCGGAAAAAATAATGCAGACTATTCAGGATGAATCCAAAGCAGCTTCGGCAGACCTTGCCAAGGAGAGAGGCGCTTTCCCGAACTTCGCGAAAAGCTCTTACGCCGAAGAAGGCAGCGTACCGCTCCGTAACGCGACTACAACTACAATCGCACCAACAGGCACCATAAGCATTATTGCCAACTCTTCAAGCGGAGTAGAGCCTGTGTTCGCGCTAGCATACGAAAGAAACGTAATGGACAATGACATACTGGTTGAGGTTAACCCGCTGTTCGAAGAAATCGCGAAAGAAAATAAATTCTACTCTGATGAGATTATGCACAGAGTTGCCGAACATGGCTCTGCTAAAGATATTGAAGAAATACCGGAACAATTCAGAAGAATATTCGTGACAGCCCACGATATTTCTCCAGAATGGCATATAAAAATTCAGGCTGCATTTCAGAAATTTACGGATAACGCAGTTTCCAAGACAGTCAACTTTGCAAACACTGCAACAAAGGATGATATCGAAAAAGTTTACAGGCTTGCCTACAAGCTTGACTGCAAAGGAGTAACTGTGTACAGGGACGGATCAAGGGAAATGCAGGTGCTCTCCAGAAAGTCCGGCAAAGAAAAAGCAAATGCAAATATCGCACCAACTGAAGAAAGACAAGACCAGATGGCTCCGCGTCCGCGCAATGAAGTGATACACGGCTCGACCAGAAAAATGACAACCGGCTGCGGATCGCTGTATGTTACAATAAACGAAGACGAGAGCGGCCTATTCGAAGTGTTCGCGACAATGGGCAAAGGTGGCGGCTGCGCGGCAAGTCAGACAGAAGCAGTAAGCCGGATGATATCGCTGGCGCTAAGAAGCGGCATAGATAAAGCGCAGATCGTTAAACAGCTTAAGGGTGTACGATGCCCTAACCAGGCATGGGAGAAAGGCGGGCGGGTTTACTCATGCGCGGACGCAATCGCAAAAGCCATAGAAAGGCACTCGGGCATTGATCCGCGCGCAGTTAAGTACAGCGTTGAAAGCGACGCGGTTGAACTGGCGAAAAACACTGCAGAGACCAACGGCAAGGGCAGCGACGTTGTTATGGTCGGAGTATGCCCGGACTGCCATGGCCCGCTGGAATTCGAGAGCGGATGCAGCGTTTGCAGGTCGTGCGGGTTCTCAAGGTGTGGGTGATGAAGTAACCGCGCGCCGTCAACTCTTGTTTTTTCCATAATACAAAATGGTATCCCGATCATAATAAAAGACCCTGCTTATTTTTTGTAAGCGTCAAATAAAGCGCAGTATCTTTCTATGGCAAAAATATATTTTCAGGAGACAAGTGACTAGGCACAAGCTTGCGAATATCCTCGCGGGATTTTGCTTTCGGTAAATTGTTAAACAGAAATCTGAGATAATTATACGGCTCAAGACCATTAGCCTTCGCGGATTCAATCAGACTGTAAATAACAGCACTTGCATTCGCACCACGAGGAGTATTGGAAAACAGCCAGTTTTTTCTTCCTATGACAAAAGGTCTTATGACGTTCTCAACCATATTGTTATCCGGAGTCATCAAATGATGAAGAAGATATTTTGTAAGCTTGTCCCATTCGGATATGGCGTACTTTATTGCTTTTCCTGTCTTGCTTTCAGGCAGAACTATTTCGTTTTGAGACAATAGCCAGTTTTTGAATTCTTCAAGTATGGGCAATACCGCGTCTTTACGTTTCCGGATAAATTCATCATTCTCCAATTTTCTTTCTCTGAGATCGCTTTCTATGCTGTATATCTTCTGAATATATGAAAGCCCTTTATGCGCGGCTTTCGACTTTTTATTCTGCTTCATCGCTTCATAAAAATATCTTCTGGCATGAGCAAAACATCCGGCATGAACAATACCTTCAATCGCTCCAGCGTTGTTATATCCCGCATAACCGTCTGTCTGAAGATATCCTTTATAACCTTTCAGAAATTCTTTCGGCACTATCTCTGACCTGGTCGGATGATAATTGTAGAGTATCAATGGCTTGCTTTTTTCTCCGGTTGGATATCCGACTGATACCCACATATAGGATTTACTTTCAGCCTTTCTTTCAGGCTCCTTTAAAACCTGAACTGTTGTTTCATCCATCTGGATAAGAGGCCCGGAGCGTATCTCTTCTGCCATTATACTTATCAGTTCTTTACATCTATCTGCCGTAAGTATCGCCCAGTTGCACATTGTAGCACGGGAAATATCCGCATTAATGCGCTCGAACATCTTCGATTGCCTGTAAAACGGCAGGCTGTCTACATATTTCGATGTAAGAACATAAGCAAGTAGCCCGGGGCTCGCTATGCTTCCTGGTATCATTCTTTCAGGCATTAAAGCTATCTTTACTTCAGGTATTCCTTTATGTAAAAACTCATCGCATTCGCATGGGCCGTATTTTATTCTTATGTGTTTTATTACTTTAATTTTTGCGGGTATTATATCAAGTTCTTCCGTCTCTTCCTTGCTTATTACCGGCCTTTCCTTTTGGCAGCATGGACATTGTTTTTCTTCTTCAGACAGATCATAAACTACTTCTTCTCTTGGCAGATCCGGGGATAAAGGTTTCCTTCCCGGTCTCTTCCGCGTATAGCTTTTTACTGTTGAAAGATTTTCTTCGTGGATCACTTCATAATTTTGATCTGTCTCTTCGGCTCCGGCTTCCGCTTCATTAAAAAGCCTCATTTGTTCTCTGTCGTCAGGAGTTAGTTTTTCGCTTCTTTTCCCGAAGTATAGTCTTCTTAAGGTGTTGAACTGTTCGTATATTGTGAGATATTTCCTGCGTTCTTCTTTTAACTCTTCTTCGTATTCTTTATTTTTTAAAGCCAGGTCAAATATTATCTGCTTTAATTTCTTCGGGTCATTCGGAAGTTTATTTTTATCCATATTCATGTATGGACAATTAATATATACCTATAAAAATTAATAGTATTTTTTATGAAACTCGTGAAAATTTTAATTTTTTATGCGCGTTGAAAAAATCTATCCCGTCAAGGAGCATGAAGAGTTCTTCTTTCTTTATTTCAAGCACTTCATCTCTTGTCTTTGGCCATGGAAAGCGATCCTGCTCAAGGCGTTTCTGCCACATGCAAAACCCGTTTCTATCCCAGTAGATTACCTTAAGCCTTCTTCTGCTTTTGTTGCAGAACATGTACAGGTTGCCGCTCATCGGATTATCTTTCAGTTCTTCTTCAACGAATATTGAAAGGCCGTTTATCTGTTTACGCATATCGGTGCTTCCCGGTTGTATTAATATTCTCGCCTGGTTCCAGTTTATGTTCATATACTGACTCCCAGCATGTTCAGAATACTCTTGAGTGTGTCTTCTGAAAATCTTTCCGGTATGGATATTCTTAATCTGTCATTCAGTATGAGTTCTATTTCTTTATCTCTTGAGGTAAGGCTCTGCACTATATTTGCTGGGATTTGCTGGGATTTCCTGTAGCTTACTACTTTTGGGTTTTATCTGCTTTTTCCAGTGGTTAAACGACCAGTACGATATTTCTTGCTGTCTGCAATATTTTTTCTGGCTGACTCTGCTCTTTCGATGCTTTTCTATATGGGACTTCCAGTATTTTACATTCTCTTCTGTTGTTCTTGTTTTTTTCATCGTATTCTCCTATATTATTGATTTTTCATGGAGAATACGATGGTTCATTATTTAACGCAAGATGGGAGGAATTTTACGCTTACTATTTTTTACGATTTTTCTTATGTATAAGCTCTGCGGCAGAGGATTTCAGAAAATTCACAAAGGACTTTTGGGAAATCAAACAGCGATCAGGTATTTAATTGACTATGTTCAAAAAATGATTTTAAAATAAAATTCCCCGGGGAAGCCCCTGGTACTAAGGTACCAGCCGCCACCTGCAATGTCAGCCGGCGCGAAAGCAAAGGTATTATGCTTTCAAGACGTTGAAATAAATAATGCACACTAAATAGGATTCCAACGTAAAAAAACAGAAAAAAATTTTAATATTCGAATCATAATATTTCTTCTATCTTTTTCATTACATCATCTACAGAAATATCCTTCATGCATGAATATTTATTTTCAGTGTTCCTGCAATCAATATCAACCTTATTAACAATACACGGCGAACATTCTTTATTTTTATAAATCACTTTTACTTTTAATGTCTTATCAAACGGTAAAAAATTTGTTGGATTTAATGGCCCAAAAATACCAATTACTGATTTTTTAAGACTATAAGCAAAATGGAAAATTCCACCATCGACAGTAATGATACTTTTTGCATTCTTTATTATTACAAGGAGTTCTTCTAGAGATGTATTGTTTACCAGATCAATAATATCATTTCTATGCTCATGAACCGGATTTAATCCAACAATTACAATATTTTCCTTTTTTAATTTTAGTTTCGCAATTAATTCATCAAAATAAGGCCATTGTCTTAAATCCCTGTTTAGATATTGAACATAGATATTAACGAGTATATATTTTTTATTTATGAGATTATATTTGGACAAAACCTCTTTCTGTTGTTCAATTTCCATTGTGTAATCGTAAACTGGTTTTATCCCAATCTTATTTAAAATATTTACAACCTCTTTTGTCTTATGTGTATTTTCAGTATTTACAAGCGAGCTCTTATATGGCAGCAACTTTAACAAAAGAGATCTGAATGGATTTGGATGAACCACAATAAACATATCAAAAGAATTATCTTTAAAAAACGACCATAATTTAACAAAATCTTTAATAAAAAATTTAAAAATTTCTAGATGAGTAAATTTTTTAATCCCATATTCGTAGATATTATCTATATGTTTATTGTTTGAAAGTATAAGTGTTGAATTTTTATTCGGGGAAAGAGCAGTAATTTTAATTTCAGGATTGGCTTTTTTTAAACTAGCAAAAAGCGGGAAACACATGATCTGATCGCCAAGCCCGAAAGGGAACTCGACGACGATAGATTTAAAATTCTTCGATATAATTTCAGTTGATGATTTTTTTTTCATTGTGATATTAGGTATCTATTAAGTCGTTATTTCAAACAAATAGAAAGATGTAATGAATTTAAAACATCCAAATTTATTATTATAATTTAAATTGTTGTTTCCATTCTAATGGATCTATTACTTTCCCCATGTTACTTACCAATCCGTCAAAAACCGCCCTATTTAATAAATATATACGTTTTATTTTATAATCATCATTGAAAACAAAAATCATCAATAATTTAATTATATATTTTATCGGAAGACTATATAAACAATACAATATAAACATAAATCCAAAATTTTTTTTAACAAAATATATTTCATTTCGAAATGAATAATATCCCCACATCAAATAATCTTTTATATTTGTTCTAAAAAATTTTCTTCCTAGTAAATATTTTTCTATTCTTTCACGTTCCGTGCTCTTGCCATCCTTATGGATAACAATACTTTTTGTATTAGTAATAACTCCATATCCGGCTTTAGAAGCTTTTATACACCAGTCAGCTTCCTCAACTTGCATAAAATACAGCTCATCCATCAAACCTATTTTTTTTATAACTTCATTTTTAATTAGAAATGATGCACCCATAACCGATTTCATTCTTATATAATCCGGAACCTTTGAATTATTACTAATCCCGTCAAAACTACCATGACCAACGCCATTCCAGCCAATATGATCATTGCCGAGCGATTGTATTATATTATGATTAAATCCAAATAATAGTTTAGATCCGACTACACCTATATTGTTGTCTGTCTCAGCCAACTGAATCATTTCAGATAGTGAATTTTTTTCTATTTCAGTATCATTATTTAAAAGCCAAAAATAATCTGAATCACCTTTACTCAAACCATATTTTAATCCTATATTATTTCCAGATGCAAATCCATTATTAAAAGCTGATCGAATTATGATAATCGGTGAAAATTTTTCTTTAGAGGTTTTATTGTCTTTGGTTTTAATAAATGTTAATTCGTCTGTCTCTTGTTGATTATAAATCAAAAACTTCATTTTATTTTTAAAAGATTTTTTGATCCAGTTTGAAATGTTATCAACGGAACCATCAGTCGAATTATTATCAACTATGATAATCTGGTAATTATTATAAATATTTTTAATAATAGAATCTACACAAGCGACTGTATCTTTCCAGCCGTTATAATTTATTAGCAAAATATAAACTTTTTTCATAATTTTAATTCTTTATTAGCGATCCAATAATAAAAAAAATTTTATACAGAAGACTTCTCCCGGCAAGCATATAATTTCTATATTTAAATGCAATTATAAATGCTTTAAAATGTAGTTTTGAATTCAAAATGTTTTTATAAAATATTAGCCGATTATTTATAATGACTTTTTCATCTTTTGAAAAAGAATCAGATGCCATCATTGCCTCAAGATTTATAACTTCATTACGGAACTTTCCCTTATCCTTTTTTAAATTAAACTCATTAATTTTTTGAATAGTATTTATTTTTTTATTTGCTCCCGTATCGTTGTTTTGATGCTGACGATATTTGATAAGCGGTGCTTTCATATATTTTATTCCGTTTGTTTTAGAGGCAATTAAAGCCAGCCACCAGTCATGGTGATGAATTCCGTTAGGAATCGGCAGAGCTCTTTTAATTAAATCTTTTGTTACTAATGCAGTACATCCTGTAACAAAATTTCTAAACACTAAGATTGCGAATTCTTTTCCATCTGCGATATAATTTCGGGAATACCTCTGGAATGATTCTGCAATTCTATTCCCGTTGTCATCAATCAATTCTGCATCCGAGCATATTAAAGAATAATCTTCAATTTCACTAACAAGCCGTTCTATTTTATCAGGCATCCATATGTCGTCTTGATCAGCTAGAGCAATATACTCGCCCTTACATTTTAAAATTGCTGCTTCAAAATTTTTTACAAACCCGATATTTTTATTATTTATATGATATTTAAGCCCAAACTTTTTGCTATATTCATTCAGAATTTCAACCGTTTCGTCAGAAGAACAGTCATCGGATACAATTATTTCGATGTTCTTATATGTCTGGTCGTAAATTGAGTCCAATTGTTCACGTAAAAATTTTTCACCGTTAAATGTTGCAAGAGCTATGGAGACTAGTTTTTGTTTTGGTGCCATTTTTTTTATTTATTGGTTAGAAATCAAAGAAACATTCATAGCATTAGAAAATAATTTATTATTTCATGTCTTGATAAAAATAGAAGAAGTTTAGTAATTCATTGACCCGAATAATAATTTGTTTCCATTCTTTTTAACTTCAAATTATCAATAAAAACTCCATCCTTTTCAGTTCTCTTTATCATAAAAAAAATAGACCATGATAGAGTTGAAAAAATTCTACTCAACAACTTACTCAAAAAAAGAGGAAATGGCCAGAAGTTCGACCCTTTAAAATCAAAAATCTTAAAAAAGTTGCCGCACTCAACAAATTTTATAAAGCCGTTCTTTGTAAAACCCCTCATGTGAGGACCTAACAGTTTTATACATAATGGTTGCATACCAAATAATAAAAGAATTCTTTCGTGTAAAGCTGCTAGATTTGGGACACCCACAATTAGCGTACCATTCGATTTTAATATTCTTGAAATTTCCGAAAAAATCCAATAAATTTCTTTAGTATGCTCAAGCACTTGATTGATTATAATTAAATCAAAATATTTATCCTGGAATGGGAAACTAGAATTTTCCATATTAATTGGAAACACTTTTATCCCCTTCTCTAAACATATATTAATATATGGAGGATAATTTTCGAGACCAAATAAATTTACATTATCAGCAGCGAGATGTTCTTTTATTTCGATTAAATCGTATCCTCCTCCGCAGCCAACATCCAAAATATTAATAGCAGTTAGACCGGACGATACTTCATTTAAACTGGTTACGCTCCACTTTCTAATTATTGATCTACCATAGTTTAAAATAAATGTTTTTTTATCTATATATTCAAGATACCTTTGAATCATTTATTTAAATCTCCATAAATATTATATTTATTTTTGTTATAATCCAAATATCCTTTTATAATCATATTTATTTTATTAAATTTTTCTTTCTAAAATAATACTAATTTTGCCATATTATAAAATTAATATGACTACTTCATTAGAGAATATGAGATATTGTTTATATTCAAGGATCACATACATTGAAAGTTCAATTTAAAATATTAAACCCAAATATTGATTTGATCATTTATTTATCTGGGTTTTTTTTATTTAAAAATAAAATAATAAATTTTTAATAAAATAGTCATTTCCTTCAGTGGTAAAGAAATTTTTTCTTTTAATTTATGTCCTTTTATTTTTTCGAAAATGAAAATAATATTCATATCACTTTTTTGATAATAATAATCTTTTAAAATAAAAGAGAAATTATATCTTTCGTTAATATAATTAAATATTTCTACCATAGAGTCTGGATCCCAAACGTGAAAATGAATTGTGTGTTTTTTAATTCCATCAAGAGTTTTTGCTATAGGTTTGTCTTTTTTTAATTCTACAAATTCAAGCCATTCCTTAAAATGATCATTGCAATCACTAATTTTAACATTATTTTCATAATCCTGAACAATATGATTTATTTGAGTTACAGGTCTTTCATTATCCATTGAAAATCTTTTATCTGGTAATGAAATATAAAGGATAGAATGATCTTTTAATACCCGATAGAATTCATGCAATGCTTTTATTGGATTAGGTATATGTTCCAACACATGGCGGGCAATTACAAAATCAAGAGATTCATCAGAAAAGCAACCTAAATCTTCAGCGTCAGCAACAATATCCGGAGATAATATCTTATTTTCATCTGTCTCTGGATTTAATTCTATTAAAGATTTTACTTCTTGCCTATCGACATAGATCACTTCTGCATTTTTTCTATTTACTTGCAAAGGTTGATTGAGCGCTCCTATCTCTATTCCTTTGCCTTGTATATATCGTCTAAGTTGCCGCTTAGCGCAAAATTGGTTTAACTTTATTAATATTTTTAACATTTTCATTCTTTAAAGAAAATTAAATTTTACATTTAGAACTTTATTTGAATGTTATTTTTTTAATAATAAATTATTATATAATTCTAACATTGAATAAATATGCTCTTTAAATGTTTGCTGATTTTTAATTTTATTTTGAAAATCTGAAACTAATTCAGGATGCTTTATAAATTTTTCCATTTTTTCAGATAAATCATTAACATCATTTGGTTTAACTAAAAATCCATTTTCCTGATCGGATAACCATTGTGGTATTCCTCCAATATTACTTCCAATTACTGGGATCTTGGCTTTTATCCATTCAATACCAATTAGACCGAATATCTCATCCCAAATAGAAGGAACTATACCCACATCAATTTCTTTGAATGCTTCATTAATCGAAGCGTTATTATAATGAGTTTTATATTCGATATTTAAATTCCCTTTAATTATTTTTTTATTATTATCATGCCATATAATTAATTTTGCTTTGTTCTGATCAAGTTTTGCAAAAGCATCAATCAATACATCATATCCTTTATGATGATAAAGACCGCCAACATAACCAAAAACAACAGGATATGTTTTATTATGAACTGGTTTTGGAAATATTAAATCTACAGTTGCACTTGCAATAGGAATTATTTTCATTAACTCAGGTAATATTCCATGATTAATAAATATATTTGCTGCTCCTTGCGCTGAACAATGAATAACAGTTAACTTATTTAATCTTTCAATAAAATATTTTCTTCTATTTAAATATTGATTTGAGGAATATGGGATCAGAGGATTTATCAATTTTTGGGTACAATTTGCTATTCTCTTTAACAACATAAATTTAATTTTCGTCAACAAAGGGCTATTCAAATAATACGAATAGTATTTATATCTTGGTAAATCATTTAAGCATTTAACACATTCTTCTCCATTATTATAATCAATACACCTTTCTTTTCCTAAATACATTAAATCACGTTGTGAACAAATATCATAGTAATTATGCATGGTCTTAATTACTGGTATTTTTCTTTTTACGATTAAATCTATTATCGATACGGAATGTAGTTGCAGTTCATGAATATGAACAATATCCGGTTTTTCCTGGTCTAAAATATCCTCTGTAAATTTATTTATGCTTTTATAACTAGATTCGTGTTCAGGATTATTCAGATAACCAAAACGATGAGGAGTATTATAAAGCTCAATAAATTTTATTTTATCCTTATACCATGTTTTAATAAAAGGATCGAGTGTAGGCTTATAAGTATATTGTGGTGCAGCATAAAAACAAACTGTTTCCCATCCTTCAGCATTTACAGCTCGAATTAATGCATCCTGATAGAGTACAGCTCCCCCGATACAATAGGGCTCAATACCAAAACCAATATATAGAATTTTCGGCACTTTTATTTCCAATTGAATATTATATTTTCACTTTTAACTATGATTTATTATATTTTTTAATTTTATATATTATCTTTTTAATAATTAAATTAACTCTCATACCAATAAAAGGGAAGGGCCAATTCTGAAAACTCCAAACTGTAGCCCAAGAATTAGAGCATCCATCACATTTTTCTACTTGTTTCCTGGCAATTTTTGCCTCTTCGCTTTTCCATACCTCTTCTACTGAATTCGTTTTTATATTTCCAATATTTATATGACTAAAACCCAGGCATGGTGTAACACCGCCATCAGGTTTTAAAACAAAAAAAGAATTCAAAGCAGTACAATTATATTTTAGTTTATGCTTTACTGCTGCCAGCAATATCTCGTTATGGAAACTTGGCTTTAATGCCTTCAAACCTTTAATTAGATCTTGATTATCCTCTTTTTTATAATCCTTTGCTTTGCTTTTATCATCAATATTATTATAATAACTGAATTGTTCATAAAGTTGAGTAACGAATGATATACATAATTTTTCAGAATAATTCTCTACATCCTGTAAAGTATCCACCGTTAAATTTGAAAGTGTATGGCCGATTAGCATATTCCCCATTCTTTCTTTATACAACTCCTTTAACTTAACCAGTTCTTTTAATAAATAATCCACCTTTTCGAAATTATTTTTAATTCCTCTACTCAAATTATGATCCTCGCCGATTCCATCTAATGATACACCATAATCAATTAAAATATTATTTTCTATACAAAATCGGGCAACTTCTAGAACTTTATCAGCTAAAATAGCATTTGTACTTAGCGTTATACTTGTATTAGGTCTGGCATTATGAATCGCAAGTATTAATTCTTTAATATCTTTTCTTAGAACTGCCTCACCACCAGTAAGTAAAATAACTTTAAGACTTGAAAAAATATCTTGTTTAAGAATTTTCTCTAATTCAGCTGGTGTTAGCATATTCTTTGAAGGAGAATTTTTCCACATATTACAATGTTTACATCGTGAATTACATGCATCAGTAACTTCATAAACAATATTTTCAATATTTAATAATTCATCTCTTTTTTTCATTCTACTGTATCTGATACTTTGTTTTATTAAACCAAATGATTCAATAAATACTTTTAAACAGTAAGATAAAATCGAATTTATAAACTTAAATAGCATTTTTAATGACCTCACAATTATTTTTGTTATAGGGAGAAATCTAAATATAATGTATCTAATTTTCTTATAAATATTTAAATTCACATACCAATTTGCAAAATTATATAATATAAATAATGTTCTACTACTTAATAAAGGAGTACTAATTAACGGCTCCTTTGTTGAGAATAGATCATCCCTTTCCTCTCTTAAGAATCCTTTCATCTTAGCTTCTTCATAAAGAGGCGTTCCGTAATATGGAGTTGCCATATGAAATCCAGCTGTATTCATTCCTGCTCTCTTTAATTTTTTTGCAAAAATAATTGTTTTTAATACATTCCATTTTGTTTCTCCAATAGACCCTAACACAAAAGATCCATCTACAATAATATTATATTTTTTAAACATTTTAACTGCTTCGTTTACTTTTTTTAAATCCTGTTTTTTCCCAATAATATTATCAACTACATTTTGATCTCCGGATTCCGGAGCTACAAAAACCCTTACACAACCAGACTTTTTCATTTTAGATACTAATTCCTCATCAAGTGTATCAGCTCTAATCCCATTAGGGGTACTCCAAGTAAATTCCAGTTTATTATTGACAATTAAATCAAATATTCGTTTTGCCCTAGCTTTATTTAACGTTAAATTATCATCTTCAAAATTAATATGACCAGTATTATAATCTGCTAAAACTTGCTTTATTTCTTTTATTACATTTTCTGGTGTTCTGGTTCTAAATTTTTTCCCCATTGATAAATTGATACTGCAAAAATTACAATTGAATGGACACCCACGAGAGGTTATGATAGTAACCCAACTATTATCATATGTATACAAAGTTCTCGCCCCACCACCAGAACTCATTGCAATAAAGTATTCTTTCATAGGAACTAAATGCCTTGCAGGGAAAGGTATCGAATCTAAATCATCGATAAACGGTCTTAATGGATTTATTAGCAATTTCCCTTTCTTTTTAAAACCAATCCCAAGAATTTCAGGAAAAATATTTGTTTTATTATCAGCTAAAGCTTTAACTAATTCCAGAATTGTTTCTTCACCTTCACCCATAACAACAAAATCAACATTATCATCAGACAGAACCTGTAATGGGTGAACGGTAGGATGCGGTCCCCCTACAATTGTAATTATATTTTTATTTATTTTTTTTACTTGTTCACATACTAAATGAGCACTAGTAGCATTAATTGAAAAAGGTACAGAAATACCTACAATATCAGGTTTCAATCTCTCAATTCTATTTCTAATTTCATCAAATGATAACCCCAAATGATATTTACCATTTACAATTTTTAAATTTCTCCATCCCTCTAAAGCCGCATCAAGAACTGAAACTTTATATTTCCTCTCCAAGGACGCAGCTATATATAAAAGACCTAGCGGTTGGAAAATATACGGTCTTTCATAACTTATACTTACTAATTGAGGCGGATTTATTAAACATATCTTCATAACTATTTCTCTTTTTAAATTAAATGCGTTTGTATTAACTCTTACAAAAACACCTTAATAAATTAAACAAAAATTTTGCTCTACCTTCTAATAAAAGTTTTAACTCATCAACAAATAAAGGTTTTGTAAAAAATAAAATAGCTATATAAAAACTAAAAAATATCACAGCTTGAATGATGATAGTTACTAAATTCGATATTCTGTCTATAGGATGTATGACATGTTTAATTGCAACTGTAACAGCTACAATACATAATCCACAAAAAGTACAAATAATAAATGAATTTAAAAAGTTTGTTTTTAAAAATCTAAAAATCGGCAACTTAATATCTCGATGAAAAGCAATTATTCCATAAATAACAGAGACAAATAAAGCAATTGAAGTACCAATTGCGACTCCACTAAAACCAAACAATTTAACAAAAATAATACTCAAGGGTATATTTAAAATCATCGCGATTATGCCAGACCACATTTCAATATGAGTTTTCCCCGTTGCTTGAATGGCAATAGACCTCATCCCGGATAAAACAGCAAAGAGATAACCTATCCCTAAAATAATTATAACAATTATAGACCTTTCATAACCTTTACCCATCCAAATTGCCATAATCTGAGGCGACGTGACAATAATGAAAGTAAAAATAGGTGTAATAATAAGTGCTAAATATTTTGTTCCTAAAGTATATCCTTGAATAAATTTATTTCTTTCTCCTTTTGCTTCCAATTCAACCAAAGCCGGCATGATTGGCGTAAAAATTAAAACTGCAAACGATTTAATCTTATCAATTATAGAACTTCCGAGCTGATAATATGTAACCATTCCAATAGATAAAAAATTAGTTATAATAACTTTATCAATATTCAAAGATACTTGTGATGATATGTTAGCTATTTGTAATTTATATCCGTAATTCCAAATTTGTGCGGCTGTCTTTTTATTGAACATCAAAAGATTAATCTTTAATTCTGGAAAAATTTTAAAAGCTATGAATATATTTATTAATGAATTTAATAAGAATAAAATAATACTATTATATATTAAACCATTTATGCTAAAATCATTTTCCAAAAAAATTACTGCACCTATAGCCATTGGAATTGATAAAATTATAGTAATTTTATTAGTAATATCTAAGCGTTGCAAACCGCCTTGTATTGAAACAATAGGGCTAATAATATTTGATGCGCAAAACAGAATAATACTCAAAACATAAACATATTTTGTAATTTCTAAATATTGTACTGGAATATTGATAAATTTAAGTATTTGGTCAATAAAAAATACCGAAAATAATAAAACTAATATTGAGATAATAAGATAAAGTCCTATTCCTGTATTAATAACCTCATTTATTTTGGCGTAATTCTTCTTAGTATAAAATTCCGATATATATTTAACAAATGAACTTCCTATACCGAAATCCAATAGAGTAAAAAACCCAGTTATTACACTAATAATTGCCCATATACCAAATAATTCATTACCTAACTTACTTATAATATATGGAGTTAAAAGCAGACCGACTATCATTGTCCAAAATCGGCCTATTATATTAAATTTAGTATTTCTAATAATTTTTTGTGATATTGATTGTTCTTTAGTCTTCAATTTTTTTTAGATGCTTTTATATTACTTCTAATATTTTTATTACAATTCATTATTTTTATTTATTGATTAATTGCTTTTTTATAAAAGCATCAAATATTTACAATTATAAGGAATAAGAAATACCGACATTTCCTTAGTGTGCGTCCAAAAACCTGTTTATAAAAGGACGCTATCCTAAATCATAAAATTCCTATAAATATTTATTATTTTTTGATTTTTTCTGTAAATTTGAAACAGTCAACTTGAATAATTATTATAAAAAAGATTAGCTCAAGTTGAAGTTGCCGAAGTATTCCGAGTTAGCCTTTATAAATTCAACGATTATTCACTTTGTAGTATACTTCTATGAATTACAAGAAAAAATTAAACTCATTAAAAGATTGTAGATTACTCAATTCCATTGTTGGAAAGCAAATAATAAAATGATTTATTACATAGAAATACTTCTTGACCAATTACCAATTTTATAACTTAAAAATCAATACTAGAATAGTTATGCAAGTATAATTTCCTTGTTTTCACATAATTTATCTTTATTATAATGTGTAAATCATGACTTATCCTAAAGTTATAAAAATAAATTTTTTCTAATAAAAAGACACAGAACTTAATTAAGTAATCATTTCCAAGGAGACAATTCATGAAAGTAGTCATATTGGCAGGAGGTTTTGGAACACGTTTAAGTGAAGAAACGGAGATAAAACCGAAACCAATGATTGAAATCGGAGGAAAGCCAATATTATGGCATATAATGAAAATCTATTCTCATTTTGGATTTAATGATTTTATTATATGTCTTGGATATAAAGGTTATTATATTAAAGAGTATTTTGCGCATTATTTTTTACATCAGTCGGATGTTACATTCGATTTCACCAATAATGATCAATACACAATCCACAAACATGAAGCAGAGCCCTGGAAAGTAACTTTGATTGATACAGGATCGAATACTATGACAGGCGGTAGAGTAAAACGAATTCAAAAGTATACAGAAGAAAAACCATTTTTACTAACCTATGGCGATGGTGTAGCAGATGTTAATATTAGTAAACTGGTTGACTATCATAAAAAGCATGGGAAACTGGCTACAGTTACATCTGTTCAGCCTTCAGGTCGTTTTGGCGCATTAAACCTAGATTTCGAATTACATGTTACATCATTTTTGGAAAAACCTCAGGGAGATAATACCTGGATCAATGGTGGATTTTTTGTTTTAGAACCAGAAATATTTAATTATATTGAAGACGATAGCACTGTATGGGAAAAAGCACCTTTGGAAAATCTAGCTCACGGAAAACAGCTTGTTGCATATAAACATACCGGCTTCTGGCAGCCGATGGATACTCTCAGAGATAAAAGAGAGCTTGAAGCACTCTGGGAGAATAATAAGGCGCCATGGAATATGTGGAATAATTTAAAGAAATGATTATGGAAACTCTTTTCAATAATATTTATAAAAATAAAAAAGTCATTGTGACCGGTCATACCGGTTTTAAAGGCTCATGGTTAGCATTATGGCTTAATCAACTTGGAGCCGATGTATGCGGATATTCACTAGAAGCCCCAACTCAACCTAATCATTTTTCCTTATTATCGACAGAGGTCCAAAGCATATTTGATGATATTAGAAATAAAGAAGCTATTGGAAAAGCTATAAATGCCTTCAAACCAGATATCATATTTCATTTGGCAGCTCAATCTCTGGTAAGGCCTTCGTATCAAAATCCTGTTGAGACATTTGAAACAAATGTAATTGGCACGCTCAATGTCTTTGAAGCCTGTAGGAAGCTAAATTCAGTAAAGGCAATAGTTAACATTACAAGCGATAAATGTTATGAAAATCAAGAATGGCTATGGGGTTACAGAGAAAATGATCCAATGGGCGGTTTTGATCCATACAGTGCATCAAAAGGTTGTTCAGAAATTGCAACAAGTTCATTCCGCAATTCATTCTTTAATATAGATAGATATGGCTTCTCACATAATACTCTTCTTGCCAGTGCAAGAGCTGGAAATGTTATTGGCGGCGGGGATTGGGCAGTCGATAGATTGATCCCTGATATAATGAGGGCAACCGATAAAAGTATTGAAGTACTTATAAGAAGTCCGCATGCGATAAGACCATGGCAGCATGTATTGGAGCCTTTAAGCGGTTATCTTCTACTAGGGCAAAAATTGCTGCAAGAAAAAAAAGAATACGCAGATGCGTGGAACTTTGGTCCAAATCATGGTGGGGCCATAGAAGTAATTGAAGTTTTAAATACAATTAAAAAATATTGGGACAAAATTAATTATACCGTTCAAGAAGATATTAATAATCCTCATGAAGCAGCTTTATTAAGACTCGATTGTTCAAAAGCGCATTTGTTATTAAACTGGAATCCCGTATGGGATATAAATTCCACGATTGAAAAGACTGCTTGTTGGTACAAATCATTTTATGAACAAAAAGAACTTCTCAGCAAAAAAGATTTGAATAATTACATTAAAGATGCAAAGAAAAAAAATATTGTTTGGACAAATAAATAAGTGAAATTTAATAAAACGAAATTAGAAAATTTATTTGTAATTGAGTTAACACCATTTAAAGATGAAAGAGGTATGTTTTCCAGGTTGTTTTGTAAAAAAGAGCTTGAAAGCTTAAACTTAACAAAAGAGATAGTTCAAATTAATCAATCTTTGACAAAAAAAATTGGCGCCATAAGAGGACTTCATTTTCAATATCCCCCTAAATCGGAAATAAAAATTATTAAATGTATCAGAGGGGAAGTTTTCGATGTGGCGATAGATATTAGAAAAAATTCTCCAACTTTTCTACAATGGCACGGAGAAATATTATCTGAAGACAATATGAAATCATATTTTCTTCCCGAAGGATTTGCACATGGTTTTCAGGTTTTAAAAGAAAATAGTGAATTATTATATCTTCATACTGAATTTTATGATCCAAAATATGAAGGCGGACTTAATTATAATGATCCTGTTTTAAATATTAACTGGCCGCTAACTGTTTCAGAAGTATCAAAAAAAGATGAGAGTTTCCCATTAATTGATAATAACTTTACAGGAGTACAACCTTGAATTGTAGATTTTGCAATAATAAATTAACTTTTGGATTTATTGATTTAGTTAACTCCCCACCTTCTAACTCTTTTATTTCAAAAGAACAACTCAATGAACCAGAAGTTTTTTATCCCTTGAAATTATATGTTTGTGAAAAATGTTTTCTTGTACAAATAGATGAATATAAAAAATCTAGCGATATTTTCAATGGTGATTATGCATATTTTTCTTCATTCTCGAAAAGCTGGATGGAGCATGCAAAAAATTATGTCAATATGGTTGTAGATAAATATAAAATAAATAAAAATTCATATATTGTTGAAGTTGCATCAAATGATGGATATTTACTGCAGTATTTTGTAGAAAAAAATATTCCATGTACCGGTATTGAACCTACATCAAATACTGCAGCAGCTGCTAGAGAAAAAGGGATTCATGTTATTGAAGACTATTTCGGAGTTGCTCTTGCAAAAAAATTATCAAATGAAAAGAAAAAAGCAGACCTAATAATTGGCAATAATGTATTGGCACATGTTCCAGATATCAATGATTTTGTTGAAGGGCTAAAAATATTGCTCAAAGATGACGGTTTCATCAATATGGAATTCCCACATCTTATGCAATTGATTGAGAAAAATCAGTTTGACACTATTTATCACGAGCATTTTTCTTACTTATCTTTTATTGCAGTTAAAGCTATCTTCGAATTACATGGCCTTCAAATGTTTGATGTCGAAGAAATTTCAACACACGGTGGTTCTTTAAGAATTTATGCAAAACATAAAAATGATTTGAGAGATATTTCAAAGAATGTTTCTAAACTAATCGAGAAAGAAAAATCTATGAAAATGGATACCACGCAGTATTATCAAAATTTTCAGAAAAAAGCTGATAATGTAAAATATAATTTATTGAATTTTCTTATCCAGCAAAAATTAAATGGAAAAAAAGTTGCAGCTTATGGTGCCGCAGCAAAGGGGAATACATTATTAAACTATTGCGGAGTTAAAACCGATTTGATTGATTTCGTAGTAGACTTATCTCCACATAAGCAGGGCAAATACCTTCCTGGCAGTCATATTCCTATAGAAAATGAAGCCAAGCTTAACGAAAAAAAACCAGATTATATTTTAATTCTTCCTTGGAATATAAAAGACGAAATAATTCAACAATTAGAATATGCGAAAGAGTGGGGAGGAAAATTTGTTATCCCAATCCCTGAATTAGTAATTATATGAAAATATTAGTTACTGGCGCAACTGGATTTATAGGTACTCATGTAATAAATGAATTATTAAAATCAAGAAATCATGATGTATTTGCTACTGCAATTGAGTCTTCAGACAAAGCAAAGATTTTTGATTGGTTTAAATCTGTTAAATATATTGAATGTGATTTAAACAACAGTAAGAAAAATTTCTTTTCATTTTTTGAGCATCCGGATTTACTCATACATCTTTCGTGGCAAGGATTACCAAATTATAAAGAACTTTTTCATTTTGAAAAAAATTTATTTTCAAACTATTTCTTTATTAAAAACATTATTGAGAATGGTTTAAAAAATCTTTCCGTCATTGGGACTTGTTTTGAGTATGGCTTACAGGAAGGTTGCTTAAGTGAATCATTTGAAACTAAACCCATAAATTCTTATGGTCTAGCCAAAGATACTCTCAGAAAATTTATTCTAGAATTAAATAATAAGTTTCAATTTTCTTTCAAATGGATAAGACTTTTTTATTTATATGGAGAAGGTCAGAGTAAAAATTCAATTCTTGAACAATTAAAAACAGCTTTAGCTAATAATGAAGCAGTTTTTAATATGTCTGGTGGTGAGCAATTGAGAGACTATCTCCCAATTGAAAAAGTTGCGGAATATATTGTTAAGATATCTTCTCAAAAAGATTTTACGGGAATTATTAATTGTTGCAGCGGAGAACCTATTTCAATTAGACGATTAGTAGAAAATTATTTAGAAGCAAACAATAAACAGATTAAATTAAATTTGGGTTATTATCCTTATCCTGATTATGAGCCAATGGCATTCTGGGGTGATGATAAAAAATTAAAACAAATAATTAGTTTATATAATTTATAAAATAATATTAGTTAATAGTGAAATACTATCAAAAAAAATATTTTCAAGTCATAAATAACTTACAATATAAATTCAATCTACAAAAGTTTCTTTAAAAGTAAATATTATAATTATTACCCCATGCATATCGAGCCAATTTTAAAGCAAAATTCTTGTCTGCATTTAAAAATAAATCCGTTTGATTATCCGCAATTAATAAATTATTCAGAGAGGCCTGTCTGAATGTTTCCGATAAAAACCATTCTTCCTTTTTATACCCCTTACCATTTTTCCCAACAACTACAACCTCATACCCCATTTTCATAACCTGTTTTGTCAAACAATCTTTACCACTTTCAAATTTATATGCATTCTTTTTGGTTAATATCAAACCACAATGTATTTTATTTAGAATTTCACGAGAAATTAAAAAACCATTTGTACGTATATGATAATTTGGAAATGGATTATAAAAAAATTTGAGCCTTATAAGTTGAAAATAATGATTAATAAATAATTTATAATACCATTTTAAATTATGCCAGTTTACTAAATTAGTATAATAACTTTCATATGATCCACTTGTACCTACCAGCCCTATTTCATGTTTAATAATATGATTATACATTTTAAACAGCCATTTATTATCTAAAATACGACTAAATGAATTTAGAAAACAAAAAAATCTGTAATTAAATGTTTTAGCAGCTTTGAAATATGGTCTAATATCAAAACCAAAATCTTTTACATACATCTCTTTATATGAAATACCCAATAATAATTTTTTGTAATCAGATACTATTTTTTTATTTGAAAATCCTTTAAATATTATTAGTAAATCGTGCTCAATGCCGCTATCATAATGCAAATATGACTCTAAAAATTTTTTAAATGTATCTATTCCATTCTTCTCTCTAACCAAATGGACAACACATATCGATTTCATATTTTCCTCATAATATAAATAATACAATATTTTTTATAGAATTAGTTATTTTTTGCAGAATGAAACAAATATAAATCATGCTAAAATCTTGAAATTATATCTATTTTTGGGCAATAATAGCGATAGCCGGGCCATTTATATGATTTAACTCATGAAAATTAATTTTAATGTTAGAAAAATTGAAATGCTTCAAACACAATAAAAGATCTTCCTTTGTCAACCAATTACTATATTTTTCTGTTCCTCCACAAAAGCTCATTCCGCCTAATGCTGTTTTGTATTTATACCGATTTAGCGTGTGTTTAAATCCAGCATGTTCAGAGACAATTGGCCTACCAAATTTATGAGCAATGGAAGGCTTATTATTAATAATATCTTTATTGTAATACTGAGTCCATAGAAAAACCGTGTTAGCGACTTTTGATATAGACTCAATCAACTCAACAGGATTAATCATATGATAAAGTACACCAGAAGCAACGCATATATCATATTTTTCATTAGTATCTAATAGGAATTGTCTAAAATCACCACACAACATCTTGACGTTATGCAAGTTTAGAATTTCTTTCATAATTAGGCATTTCATAAAAGCTCGTGTATTAGATTCAATAGCTTTAATTTCGGAAACCCCTGCCTTATGTAGCATGTAAGTATGAGCTGCTTCAAGTGGACCAAGCTCTAGGATCGTTTTCCCTTTTACTCCGCCAATCTCTTTAATAAGCCAATTGATCCTTTCATCAGTAAATAATTCAGCCGATCCAGTCTTAATCCCATATTCTTCAGGTAATTTAGAAATCCATTCATCTTTAAAGATATCAACTGCGCATTGAGGAGAAGGTATAACTTTTACATATTGGTCCAGAATGAATTGCTCACCTCTTAATATTTGTTTTATCTTTAATAGAATTGACTTGACCATGCTTATAATAGAATAAAAATATTTAATCATATTAACCTCGTATTTTATAAACGACGAGAACCCCCTCTTAAATGAAAGTACTTTTTTTCTATTTAATAAGGACACCAAAATAAAAATAATCCTGTATAAAACACTGTGTCCGTCAAGCATATACTTGTAATTTTTAAAAAAATTTATTCCGGCGCCATTCCGCTTAGTATCCTTTCCGCATCGCTGTTTCTTAAATTTATTTTGTATATCTCGGAATAAAACTTTTTCATTTCACGGACAATATCCCAGTCCTTAATAAGGGCCTATTGTTTTTATGCCTGCTTCGTGAACCTTGCTGATATTGATTTTTCCTTTAGGATAAAACACAAGATCAACTTTAAGTTTCAACAGTCTTTCGACATCCACTACACCTGGAGTTGTATTAACCGGAATGTCCTTCAGCTCAGGATAAAATTTACATGCCCATGGGGAAGCTTTTTGCGGCAGCAAGGCTATCCTTGATCCGCTGCTCATCATGACAATCTTGTCATAAGCAGGATGATAAAAACATGCTATTCTTTGCGGGTAATCAGGTATTTCTGTTTTTGTTCCGTCAGGAGCAATGACTGTTCTTGTGCCAGCTGCGTTTATAATACTTGCATTAAAGATGAGTATTTTAATTAACATTAAGTATAAGGTTTTCTTTTTCATCTTTATTCAGGCGGAAGGCATTGGAGAATCCTTTCTGCATCCTTGTCTGTTATATTTTTTCCGTAAACTTCCGAATAAAATAACTTCATTTCTTTTATCATGTCCCAGTCTTTAATTAAATCGGGATGGAATATCTTCGCCATGTAAATCATAAGGAGAATACTTTCGCCGCTCGCATGATCCCATGGAAAAACTCCCATGGGCAGATGATATAGCTTTCCGTTCTTTACAGCTCTCAGCGATGCCCACTTCGAGTCTTTTTTTACTTCATCAATAGAATCGCCCCAGCCGCTTATAAGAATTATATCGGGATCCCACGAAAATACCTGCTCCATGCTTACTTCCACAAAGTTATTGTCCATAGCCTGGGGCAGAAAATTGCCGCCCGAGACTTCCGTGTTCCAGTGCATTACGCTTGCCTTACCCTGGCTGGAGAGCATGCCTCCTCCTCTCCTTCCTCCGAAATATACTTTAAGCCTGTCTTTCATATCTATCTTTGAAGTGATGGAGAGGATTCTTTTAATTTTATTATCAAAGTATTCGCAGTATTTATCTGCTCTCGATTTCGCGTCAGGACCAAGAAGGTCACCGAAAAAAAGGAACTGCCTTTTAAAGTTATCAATATATTTATCCATGGTTCTGGGCCTTTTTTGTGCTGAAAATCCGCACGCGGTTTTAAGTCCGGCAGCTTTGTATTTTTCCGCTTCGGCAGGATTAGGCGAATATAGCACAAGATCTACTTTAAGCTTCAGCATTTTTTCAAGATTGCCTGTTGCATGAGGATTCTCAATATGATGGTCTTTTACTTCAGGAAACATACTGTAAGCCCATGGCGAGAACTTCATCGATAATACAAGGCGATCGCCTTTGCCGAGTATTATAATTCTCTCTGCGGATACGGAATGCATACACGCTATCCGTTTCGGGTTTGCAGGCACCTCGATTTTATTGTCGTCCATGTCAGTTATTATTTTATAATCACCTGCAATTAATGGTGTATAACACATGATCAATAATAGGAGTAGCGCAAATAGTAAAAAATTTTTATTCATTTTAACTTCTCCATGCGTTATTCTGTTTCATCAGGAGATATCCAAGTAGAGGCGCTCCTATAAAAGATGTAATAATGCTTATAGGTATTTCACCTCCAGGGAGAATTCGTACTATTGTATCTGTTAAAAGCAGAAATGCCGCACCCAGTATCGCGGCAAACGGGATCAGAACATCGTGATCCGGGCCGATTATCATTCGCGATATGTGGGCAGCGATAAGGTCGACCCACATTATTATGCCGCAAGACGAGCTTCCTGCCGACACAATGAGCGTGCCGAATAGCATAAACATTATTCTCGCTCTTTTTACGTTCACTCCCATCGACATCGCCTCTTCGTCTCCAAGAGCCATCAGGTTAAGCTTCCACCTGAATAAATATATCGCGCTTATTCCTCCCGATATTATTATTAAGCCGCGAATTACGTTGTTCCATGATACATTATTAAGCCCGCCCATTGACCAGAATATTATGGCTGGAAGCTGTTCGTACGGATCCGCAATATATTTTAAAAACGAGCCCGCAGCCTGAAAGAATGTAGATACAATAACGCCTGCTATAACAAGCGTAGTTATTGTGTTTACTCCGCGGCTCCCGATTATATAAACTAAAATGACTGCACTTACAGCCCAGAAAAAAGCAAGGCTTTCTATCGAGAACGCGTTTTTGCTGATAAATATAATCGCTATGGAAGCCCCGAATATAGCTCCGTGCATAATGCCCAGAAACGAAGGCGACACAAGCGGGTTTCTCATTAATCCCTGAAACACAACTCCTCCGGTTGAGAGAGCCGCCCCTGTGAGTATTGCCATAAGCACCCTCGGCAGCCTCACAGACCATAACACTATGGACGGGGTGGATAGCTCTCCATCCGGAATCTGCCCGGTAAGCTTTAATAATATTATTTTCCGGAGTGTATCAAGTTTTATGTGATACTGGCCTGTTGTGAGGGCAAATATTATACAAAGAACCAGCAGGGTTATTATTATAATGAACGCGCTCTTTTTTCCCATTTGATTATTGCTTGTAGTCGGGCAGTACGTATTCTATGCCTCTATCCGTATTTTCTATTGTTACCCTCATGTCGTACATTGACTCAAGTGATTCCGCGTGAAATATTTTTTCCCGCAGTCCCTGATGCACAACGCAGCCGTTTTTCAGCATAATTAGCCTGCTGCAGTATCTGCCCGCGATATTCGGGTCATGGAGCGTTATAAGAGTCGTAAGATTTTTTTCTTTTGATATTTTTTTGATGAGTTCCATTATCGTATACTGGCGTTTAAAATCGAGATGAGATGTAGGTTCGTCAAGAAGCAGTATGCCTGCCTTCTGGAAAAGCGCCCTTGCTATAAGCACAATCTGTTTCTCACCGCCGGAAAGCTCGTTATAACGCCTTCCTGCAAGATACTCTATGTTTAGTTCTTCCAACACTTCTATGGCGTTTAAATAATCCTTCTTCTGCGGTATGCCCGAAAAGCCGAAACGACTGCTGCCTCCCATGAGCACAATCTGCAGTACAGTAAAAGAAAATACAACGTTAAGTTCCTGGGGCACTACGGATATCTGCTTTGCGATTTCCTCACGCGAAAGCTTTGCCAGTTCGCGGCCGTTTATTACTATGCTGCCGGATTTACATTTTATTATTCCGTTTATGCATTTAAGAAGAGTGGTTTTACCTGAACCGTTTGGTCCCAGTAGCCCGCATATCTCTCCTGCCTCAACTGAAAAATTTATGTTGTTCAGAATATTTTTCTCGCGATAGCTGAAATCTATATTTTTAATCACAAGGATTTCGCTTTTATGCATAATTTGCCTTTAATTATTATATTTTGTATAATTTGCTCTTTCCTGAACCGACAGCAGCCGGGCTCCGGTGTACCTTATAAAACTTCTGAGTCATTCGCAAGTATAAGCTCAAAAACATTTATGTTCTTTTTTGTTTAATCCTTAATAGAAAACTCATCAAGGATCTGCCACGATTTCTCTTCCCCCTTGTTAATGAGTGCCTTCCATGCAACCGTTATCTTTCTGTCGTCAATAGTAACCAGAACGTATCCGTGATAATCGTTGTTGTGATATTCGCCCTTTACCCGGCTGTCCTTATATGCGCCCGACCATGCCCTGAGCCTGCCGCCGCCTGTGCCTGCAATGATTTGTCGGACAGGGTTGCCTGCGCTGTCCGGAATAAGAGCCCTGTTATACATGTGGTCGTGTCCGCAAAAATAAATCTTTGCTCCTGCTTTCCCTATGCTGTCCCAAAAAAGATCGCGGTCTTTGGAAAAATAAGAAAGATTATCTTTGTGATTCGTTTCAAACGCTGGCTCGTGAGCATAGATAAAGATGTGGAGCTTTTTAATACCAGCAAGCTGGCGGTTCAGCCATTCCTGGTTTACTTTATGCTGGCTTCCTGCGTAAAGATCGATCCCGATAATTAACGCGTTTTTATGAGTAAAACTGTAAGTAAGCCCCTGTTCGCAGGCAGGCCCGTTTTGAGGTATATACGATTCATTGAATACTTCTTTAAATGCTTTCTTTAACTGTAAAGACGCATCCGGCGGAGGTTCCAGATGAGACGGTAATGGCGGCAATGCCAGGCGCTCCGGGCTGTCGTCGTGATTGCCGCGTACAGGATATACACGTATTCCTGCGCAATAAACCGCAGCCATAGCTTTCTTCCAGTCGGCATACTGGACGTTGTAATCTGTTCCATTGTTTTTCAGCCAGCCGTTTATAAGGTCGCCTGAAATGATCACAAATTCCGGTTTTTCTTTAACAATATCCTCTGCAATTAAGCGAACTATTTTATCATTTATGCAGGATTTATTTATTTTATCATTATTATCGCTCTGCGTATCGCTAATAACTACAAATTTCCATTGCTTTGAATCCGCAGCAACAGGAACGCCGGTATTAAAAATGCGTATTACAGCAAATAAAATTAAAGGAATAAGGAGGACAAAAGAATAGATCCTATGCTTAAGTTCGATTTTAGGCGGCATGATTTACACCTGTCTGATGGAATACGTCAAATTTGTTACCGTTAAGTAGAAAAAAACATATCGTAACCAACTGTCAAGTGTTTTATCCGTAAATTTTGTTAAAAAGAGTTGACTAACCATCGTTATATTTAAAAAAATATAACGGCTTGGATTAATATTTTATTCTCAGGTAAATAAATTTCTAATTTCCTGCTTTACGCTCCCCGGCAAAGCTTGGAACTAAATGCTATTCAAAGGAGGCATTATGTTTAATTTTATCCAGGATTCGGAAATAGACAGATTTATTGAAGAAGATATGCCGTATGGAGACCTGACAACTCATCTTCTCGGCATTGGAGAAAAAAAAGGCGAGATTGTATTTTCCTCCCGCGAAGAAACAATACTATGCTGCACTGAAGAAGCAGGCAGGCTGTTCGAGAAACTTGGAGCAAAAGTTACTTTGATGCTCGCAAGCGGAACAACAGTGCCTCCGAATACGGAATTTTTACGGGCGATGGGTTCAGCGCAGGCACTGCACGCAGGATGGAAATCGGCGCTTAATCTGTTAGAGTACGCTTCAGGTATTTCCAGCAGAACAGGTAGGATTGTTGCAGCTGCGCGCGCGATGAATTCCTCTGTTATGATAGCCTCAACACGCAAATTATTTCCAGGGACAAAGAAAATCGCCATTAAAGCTGTGATGGCAGGAGGTGCGCTTCCGCATAGGCTCGGGCTGTCCGAAACAATTCTTGTCTTTAAACATCATGCTGTTTTCATGGGCGGCCTGGATGAATTTTTAAAGACAGTGCCAGAGCTTCATTCGAGTGTAAAGGAAACAAAGATTGTAGTCGAAGCAGATAATTCCGAGGAAGCGCTAAAAATTGCCTCGAGCGGTACGGACATTGTTCAAATAGATAAAATGAAACCCGCTGAATTAAGCATGCTGGTTAAAAAAATACGTGCTATAGCACCGGAAGTAAAGATATCAGCCGCCGGTGGTATTAATGAATCCAATGCAGCCGAATATGCCGCAACAGGAGTGGATATCCTCGTTCTTTCATCTGTCTATTTCGGGAAACCTGCTGATGTGAATGTCCGTATAATACCAATAAAGGAATAATCAAAATGATTAGATTAATTTGTTTGCTAATACCTCTTTTTTTTATGCAAATTTCCGTATTTGCCGCTGAGATTACAATAGGGGCCGGAGTGGGATTAAAGAATGTTGTTAACGACATTTCAACCGAATATATCAAAAAAAATCCTGATATTAAAATAAATAAAAATTTTGTCGCTTCCGGGGTTCTGGCAAAACAATTGGAAAGCGGAGCTAAAATTGACATTGTTATAGTAGCAAACAGGGAATGGATGGATTACCTGAAAGAAAAAAATCATGTAAATAACAGCAGCATTACCTCTTTTGCCTATAATACTCTGGTTTTTGCAGGCAAAGGTATTAAAAGAGCTGAGTCTCTTAATGAAGTCATTAAGCTTGATAGAATCGCAATCGGCAGCCCAAAAAGCGTACCGGCCGGCGAATATGCGCTTGAAGCGTTTAAGAATTCCGGATTAGATAAGCAGCTTGAAAAAAAATTTGTCCTGACACGTGATGTACGGGAATGTCTTCTGTATGCGGAACGGGGCGAAGTTGACGGCGCTTTTGTATATAAGACAGATGCGCTTCTTTCATCTGCTGTTGTGATCTGGTTCAGCGTTCCACAAGAGTATTACAGCAGGGTAGTTTATCTGTCCGCACTAAGTGCCGCAGGGGCAAAAAATAAATATGCTGCAGAATTTTTTAGTTATATTAACAGCGATGAAGGGAAAAAATTTTTATTAAAATATGGATTTGAAATCCGTTGATTGGAAGATCAGGATTAATACAAAATATTATATTAAGGAAGAAAAATCTTTATGAAGAAAAAATCACTAAAATTGCTGTTATGTATATTTTGTACTGTATTGTTTGTTATCCCTGCCTTTGCAGGCGATATCAGTATTTCAGTAGCGGCCAGTCTTAAAGATGTAATGGCTGAACTGACGCAGAATTTTACCGTAAAAAATCCCGGGATAAAATTTCAAACAAATCTGGGCGGGTCCGGCGCGCTGGCAAAACAAATCGCAAGCGGCGCTCCTGCTGATATATTCTTTTCCGCGAACACGGAATGGATCGATTTTCTAAAAAGTAAAAAGCTCATAGAACAAAAGAATATAAGCATCATGGCTTATAATGTGCTTGTGTTCGTAGGGAAACCGGGTTTAAAAGCAAATAAAATATCGGATATTACAACTTTTGAAAAAATTGCAATCGGCAGCCCAAAAAGCGTACCGGCCGGGGAATATGCGATGCAGGCTATTAAAAAAGCCGGTATAGAAAAACAGCTTGAAAACAAACTTGTTATGGCAAAGGATGTGCGTGAATGCCTTATGTATGCCGAGAAGGGCGAGGTGAGCGGAGCTTTCGTTTACAAGACAGACGCCGAAGAGAAGGCCAAAAATGTGAAGATTCTATTCGTTGTGCCTCAGGATATGTATTCGCGTGTTACCTACCCGATGGCTTTAACCGCTGCGGGAACAAAAAATCCGGAAGCTGTTGCGTTTTATAAATTTCTGCAGACGGATAAAGCAAAGGAAATTCTTTTGAGACATGGCTTCAATATAAAGTAAATTGTTTTCCCTTTTTCAGATTAAAATATTCTTTATATTTTTACGCCTTCATGGCTATACTTCAACAAGTAAGTATTCAATAAAAATTTAGTCAAAATGAGTAAAGTTTATGCCGGAATTTACTGCTGCGGATTATTCAGCAATTTTGCTTTCAATAAAAGTTGCGGTAACGTCAACTGTTCTATCTCTTCCATTCGGTTTTATAACTGCCTATATCATGACATATAAACGATTCAGGGGAATGATAGTACTGGATGTAATGGTCAATCTTCCGCTTACCCTGCCCCCGGTTGTGATCGGGTATATTTTGCTTTTGCTTCTGGCAAAAGACGGGTTGATCAGCAGGATTCTGCTGCAGCCTCTCGGCATAAGTCTCATCTTCACCTGGAAAGCAGCGGTCATTGCAACTGCCATTGTGGGCTTCCCGCTAATGGTCAGGTCAATGCGAACAGGCATGGAAATGATCGACAGGCGGCTTATCCAGGCGTCGCGCACGCTCGGAGCCGGGCACCTGGACTCGATCATAACCGTGATACTGCCTCTTTCAGTGCGCGGGATAATCGCTGGCTCCATACTGATGTTCGCGCGCGGTCTGGGCGAATTCGGCGCTACTATTATTGTTGCAGGCAACATCCCGGGAGTTACGCAGACCATTCCCCTTGCCATATACGAATATGTCAGTTCTCCAAAGGGAGACGCTATGGCCATTGCATTATGCGCAGTCTCTATAACGATCTCGGTAATTGTCCTTGTGTTTCATGAATGGCTTGGAAGGCATACGGTGAAGGCCGGGTAATATGGAATTATCGTTCAATCTTAAAAAGAAATTCGGTGTATTTTCATTAGATATTAATTACTCTGCCCACGGCAACAGGACAGGCGTATTCGGCCCGTCAGGCAGCGGGAAATCCACTCTTGTTAATCTCCTGGCAGGGCTGGAGCATCCGGACAGCGGGTTTATAAGTCTTGACGGCGAAACGCTTTTCAACAGCAGCGAGCACATCAGCATTCCATCCGAGCACAGAAGAATTGGGATCGTCTTTCAGCAGCCGCATCTTTTCCCGCATCTCTCGGTTAAGAAAAATCTCCTTTACGGATTCAAACGATGCAAACCGGAATATCGTAAAATATCACTGGAAGACATACTGGACGTGCTCCAGATAGGAAAGCTGCTGGACAGGAGTATAGCCAATTTGTCGGGCGGTGAAAAACAGCGCGTTGCTATCGGCAGGGCCGTGCTTTCCAATCCCAGGCTTCTTATTATGGACGAACCGCTTACCGGGCTTGACGATAAGCTGAAATTCCAGATCATTCCATTCGTTAAAAAAATATGTGAGATATTTAATATCCCGTATATTTTTATATCCCACTCCATACTTGAAATGATGATAATGACAGACTGCGTCCTACCTGTATCCGAAGGCCGCACTACCGGCAATGTTACCCCTGAAGGGCTTGCCTTAATTCACATGGAGGATTCTGCCGGTTATATGAATCTACTGAAGCTGAAAAACCCAAGGATGACCGACGGTATGTTTGCATATAAATGGGGCAGCCAGGATGTCCTGGTTGCAGACGGGAGCGATTCCGGAGAATCGCTCTTTCAGATATTATCTACTGATATTATACTGTTCAAGCGCCACCCTGAAGCCATAAGCGCCCGCAATCTTTTTAAATGCATTGTAAAGAATGTATTCCAGTCCGGGCACAGGCTTGGAGTTGAACTCGAATGCGGCGGAGAGAAGCTCATTGCTGAAATAGTGAAAGAGTCGGCTGATGAACTTGGAATCCGTGAAGGCGCCGAGATTTTTGCAGCCATGAAAGCGGTATCATTCAGGCGGTTGATTTGAACATAAAAGAAACTTCAGAACACTTCAAGCCGTTCCAAAATATATTAAAAGTCATATACCGATTAGCATAAATTCCAGTCTCAATAAAAAAGATGCCCCTTTACACAAGAGGCACCACGAAATAATAAAATTTTTTTGCAGCTTACTGAGGTAATTATAATCTGATATCAGTCCTTATTGAAAACATCCTTGTAGGATTTGGATTATTGGCAGCATCCTTTGCTTCGCTGTCGTATTGGTCGAACCATGCAGCCACCCTTATGTTCGGGTCCAATTCATAGCCGATCCCTATACCCATATATGTTGTCATTGAATCGCCTTTATCAAGGTCCTTTCCAAAACCATAACGAGCCATCGCAAGGATCGGGATTTGTATCAGCTTTTTTGGCGTGAATGTGAGCCACGTTTCCATTATAGAAAGTTTCTTTTTGCCGCCTCCGGCGCTGGAAGTATAGGTAACATCTTCACCGTTTTTCTTTTGAAAAGGCAGAAGGTAATTCGCGCCGAGTTTGAGCAAGTCATTTTTCCATGAAATGCCTGCTCCGTAATATCCTTTGTGATCATCCGATTCATTTACCGAAGTACCTTCGTACCTGCAAAAACCGGATATATATAATGTTTCTATTGGCATAAGTGTCAGTTTTGTGTAATACGCTTTACCCTGTGATGTATTCTTTGAACTATCGTTTTTATCATTATAATAGCTCTCATTTGTTTTTTTATACCCTTCACCGTTTGTAATCGCGAATGTAAGGTCCGCCTTTTTCATAAAATTTAACCCAATGGATAAACCCATATCCGCGGGATTGTCTATGCTTGTTGCGATGAGATTTTTTGAATCATCAATAAGATTCTTATGCAAATATCTTTGATCGGAAAGTTCGTTTGTTAAACTGCTTACCGGAGTATCGATCATCCCTGCTTTTATAGTTGTGTTGACAAATCCGAACGAGTTTTTGGCCTGCAAATATCCGAATTTTAGGAATACTCTGTATTTTGAAGATTTTGTCGTTGCCGTTGTTGTCGATGTATCTTCGCTTCCGTCTGAGTTTGTTGTTGATTCAGTCATTAAATCATTTGCGATATCGAGCGTTACTTTTGCGCTGAAATTGTCGTTAAATTTTTTGTTAAAATTTAAATAAATTCTCTCAAGTTCGAAAGTATTAGTATTGCTGTCTTTTGTTCCGGTTTTATCGCTGTTATCGGTCAAGCCCACGTGCCAGTTCATGTATACCTGGCCTGTAACGTCTATCGGCGAAGGTTTCGGAGCTTCTTTTTCCTGTCCAAATAGTATTTGATTACAGGAAAAAATAATAACTAATATTGAACCAAGTGCAAACATAATGTTACGAAAATCTTTTTTTAAAACCATTACACTAACCTCCAAGTTTTTAATATTTTTATAATAACCTTTGCGTTATCATTCTGATTCCGCGAAGATAAAAAAATTCCTGCAATATTTTTCTTCGCGATATATCAAAAAAAACATAACGGATATATTAGTCAAGATTTATTTAATTATTTATTTAACTGAAGAATTATTATTGGATAAAAACCGGTTATGCATTTGGGAGAAGAAAGAGGAGACAGCGAGACAGGGTGCTGCCTCCTCTTTCTTTAGTAAAATGAGATATAGATCAGATTTCCGTACCGTCTTAAAAAAAATTGCCCGCCCGGGCACGGATTAAACGGATCGGCTGGGTTATCATGTAAATATGTCTAAACATAATCTATATGCTGCATATATTCATCGATATGTTTATATCGACATATCGATGAATATATGTCAAGATTTTTTTATTCACCCTCGCCGATTTTCCCAAAATTTTTATTGTTATTATTATTGTAATTATAAATTATTTACTATATTTCAGATAAAAGAGTTAGCCAAAGTGATTGAAATAATAATTAAAAATTTGCCTTGAAACCACCATACCACATTCTGCCTGGCCCAGGATTAAATGGATCAGCTAAATAATCATCAAGAATATTCCTGCACATTACGTAAACTTCGTAATCGTAATAAATCTTCTGCGACAGCTTAACATCGATCATTACAGGATTATGGATTTTTTGCGCATAGTAATATTTTGTTGAAAAATCTGCGCCTGCATTTGGACGGGATGCCATTGTGTATAGGATCTGGTTATATTCAAGATAGCCGAATATAATTAAGCTTGTGTCTGTTTTAAAACGTGTTCTAAAGTCAAAGGTAAATTTATGTTCAGGGAGTTTTTCTGGTTTGTCACCTTTATTTACAAAGGAATTCTCAACATCCGATTGCTTTCTGGCAAAGATATAAGTATATGTCAGCGAAATATCTACATCCGCAATATCCAGAACATTCTTTGATTTTGATGTCAATACTGACTCTGCACCGTGTATAACTACTGTACCTGCATTTCTGTAAATATTATCGCCTTCCCTCATAATAAAAATTCTTTCTATTTTATCTTCAAACTTGCTGTAAAAATAGTCCGTACCCCAACTTAGTTGCTTATCAAAGAATGAGAACTCAAAGCCTGTGTTCTCATTGAATGATTTTTCCGGTTTAATTCTTATATCCTTGCCTTCACCTTCAGTTGATTCCTTATAGTAATTTTTTGTTTTAGTATAAGCATTAAGACCAGGAAAAGAGGTTTTATGGGATGCTGCAGCTCTTAGTTTTAGGAAATCTTTTACAGGTTCATATACAATGCCTGCAACAGGATTAAAAGAATCGTTCGTACCCCATATCATGGAATTATCTTCAGCCTGGCGCTTATCATCCATTTCTGTACTTCCATCAGTACCATGTTTTTTCCGGAATTTAGTAATATCTTGCGCATCATAAGATACACCGAGTGTCAATTCTATATCTCTAATTATTCGCATTTCGTCTTCTACGGCAAGAGTAAGATAGTCTGCTTCGATATACAGTGTTTTGTATTTGCCCCTGCCGTAATTTTTAATTGTTTCAGTTGATGCATCGTTATATGCTTTTTCCTCTTCTTTATGATTAGCTGTATAATATGATAAAGCAAAATTCAACCTGTTCCATGGGAAGAGTAAATATGAAGGATACATATTGAAGCCGTAAGTCTGGCTTGTCCATATTGACCATACCATTGTTGTCGTATCATGCTGATGCGCATAACTGGTTTCCTTTGGATCGGAATAAGCCGCATACGTGCTGGATTGCTCATAGAAATATAAATTGCCCTTAAATTTAAATTTCCCATGTTCGTAATTTACATACGGGGCTATTGCGTAATCATAATATTCCGGCCACCTGTTTGACATATTACCCAGAACCTTATCATTGTCCTGTGCCTGCCAGTAAGGATTATTATTGACATCATAAGTATACATGTCTTTTAGATCTGAAGTATAGACACTGTTTTCCATTTTAGTATGATTATAAAATGACGATACTCCTGCTTCTAAATTAGGGGTGATATGGTATCCGGCTTTTCCGCTAACTTTATATTTTTCATGTTCTGTATGGTCCCATAACCCTTTATCATTAAGATAGTCATCGGCTGCAGAACTCAATGGATTATCGTAAATATTATTAAGAGTACGTCCATAAAGATCATAACGTGAAATCTTTAACAGCCATTCCTCGCGTTTTTTCCGGTCAAGCTTACCAGATATTGTATATCCCCTTAATTTGTCATACGATCCGGATATATAATAAAAAAAGTTGCCTATGGGCGCGCCCTGTGAAACGCTAGCTATATAATTTCCATGTTCGCCGTATTCGGCAGAAATATTGGCATACAATTCGATAGGTTCTTTCTTAATAAGGTTGATTGAACCGACAGTGCCCCTTGCACCATATAAAGCTGAGCATGTGCCGCGGCTTACAACTATCTCCGATATATCCAGCAGTCCTATGTTATCAATGTCCATACTGTCGCTGTATGCATCTATTACAGGGATGCCGTCTATAAGTATGGCTATTTTTGACATATCATATCCACGCATTTTAAACTTTGTAGTACCCTTTCTTTCAGTTGCTATCTGTATGCTGGGTACCTGGTGCAAAACATCTTTCAACAGTTTATCGCTTCTTGCTTCTATATCTTCTGCCGTAACCTCAGTTGTTGTGCTAGCCTTATCTATTCTTTTACCCCGGCGTCCCTTAACAATTATAGGTTTTGTTTTGTTTCCATCTTTATTTTCAGTTATTTCAACCGGCTTGTTCTGATCTTCCAATGGCTCCTGCGATTGTACATCAGCTGCAGATTTTTCCGCTTCTTTTACTTCCTGCGCTTTTAGTGAAATAACAAATACAAGCAGAAATAACATCATCAGTCTCAGTAATCTCATTGCTATACTTCTATTTGTAAAATTAATGTTTGCATAAGCAAAGAATGCCGGTTACTATTCCGGCATTCTTTGCTGTTTATCTGGTATTATATTGATTGAATAAAATAATTATTCATAAACTGCAAAAGCTGGTGGATTTTTCCCCGAATAACTATATTCATAAGCAGTACCGATGAGCTCAATTCTGGCAGGGAAATTTATTTTTGTTCCGCTAACCATAGTGTCCGGATCTGGGGTGGAATCAATCTGGCAAACAAAATCATAATCCGGTAAATAATAAGCATTCGGCATATCAGTCCATGCCCAGTTTGTTGCTGTAAAAGTATCATCAACAGCAACAATCTTATATTCATAAGAACCAGGAACGTCCGTTACATAATCAGTAATAAACTGATCCAGTGAAATTGCCTTAACACTAGTGTAAGTTGTTGCACCGTCTGTAAAGCTTATTGTCGATACAGTGAATTTGGTACTTGTTAAACCAGTATATGCGTTATACTCTGCATCATTAACATAGCTCGTTGTAGTTGCCCCGACTTCAAACGTAGCGATTGTACCGGATGCATCTGGTCTTTTTACATCAATCTTACGGAACATAATTATATCATAAGCATATTTATTATTATACAGGTTTTTAAGAGAACCTCCGGCAGACTGTGTTAGAGGGGAATGTATTTTTCCGGAATAATTTAAATCAAGCAAATAAAACTGGTTAAACTGATCCCATCTTAAATCACCTGCGTAAAATGGTGCACTGCCTTTGAACTTTGAACGGTTATCAAATTGATCATTATTGGAAACAACCACATATGAATACAATTTTCTGGCGTCATTAGTTAACAAAACAGCGTCAGGATCCGGTGTTACTGAATTTACAGTATTCTGGTCTACAAACTGATCAACTTTATATCCTGAAACGGTGCCACCAGAGGTGTTATAAGTAATCCCGGTTGTTAAAGTATAACCGGAAAACAAAATTGCCGCTTCATCATCAACCATTTTCCCCGGATAATTCGTTAAAAAATCCGTTTGATCCGGGAATGTATAGTGTAAATATGCGGATGCGCTGGTTTTTTTAGTAGCAATAAAATCTTGTCCGGTTACATTAACACTACTTACCGTAACGGAGATACTATTCTTATCAAATGAATATCCTGATGGTAAAGGCGTGATTATGTAATAGCCGTTTATACAATTTAAAAATGTATATTTTCCATCGGCATCAGTAATTGCTGAATTTCTTGCCAATGTGCCGCTTGTACCGCTTAATTCAACGCTAACATGCGCAAGCCCTGTACCGCCAACAGTTATAGTACCCTGAATAGAATATCTGGGTTCATCGACAGTGGTAGTGTTTGAAGTTGAATCGCTGCCGCACGCGCTAAAACCGAGCGCAAGTCCTAAAACAAATAATAAGCTAAATAGCTTTTTCATAAAAAATCCTCCATGTAAAATAAGTTTTTTATCGATATGTCTAAACGGACATATCGTATATTTTTGTCAAGACATTTTCTGACCGGGAAGTCATTAAAGGCCTGATAAATTCCGAAGATAGATTTACTATAGCATTTTACGATTGAATTGGTACTTCCTGCCGGTTTCGATGCTTCGGCTTTGCTCAGTGCACTGTTCTGCTCAACCGGCAGGAATTACCGCGCCTTGAGCGGAGTCGAAAGGCGCCTGTATGGCACTAATCGTTACGCAAAATGCGTAAACCTAGTCCTGCAGCGTAAACACTATCGGCAGCCGCGCCAGCATTTTTACAGGCCGGCCATTTATTTTGCCCGGCCTGAATCGCATCTTTGCAAGCACTTTCATGGCAGCATCGTCAAATCCGTATCCGGCATTTGCCGATAACACTTTTGACTTGTTTATCGATCCGTTATCATTAACCTGAACTTCCACAATTACCGTGCTTCGGGTTATATTTGCCGACCTGGCTGCTTTTGGGAAAAACTCATCAGGATTAAAATCTATTATGGGTATTGGAGGCCGGTCAGCGAGATCCGCGAACATATATCCGTCAGGGTCAGTGCCTGTCCCGGACAGCTTATTAATATTCACATCCGTATTTTCAGAATCCTGTTTATCCATGCCTGTGCCTTCTATCCATTCTTCTTTCTGCACAGCCGCCGGATTCGTTTCTCCCCCCATAACTACGGAAGCAGGGAGATCGATAAAATCGACCTCCGCATTTTCAAAAGTTATATTTTTTGAATCAATCGTATTGCCATCCTCGGAGCTGAAGAGCGGCATTGTGGAAATAAAATATGTCCCAAAAATGATAATGTGAAGACAAAACGAAATACTTACGCAGCGCTTAAACAAATCAGTACTGTAAAATTTTTTAATAATAATATTTAATTTTGATTTCATAAACCGGCCTCCTGCCTATCGTTTTACGGATAACGCAATGCGCGTTACCCCTGCCTGGCGGATCAAACCCATCGCGCGCGCAATTTTCCCGTACGAAAGCCTTTCGTCTGCAGATAATGTTACTCTCATGTTAGGCCTGTATTTTGCTTCCTGAGATAGCTTTAAAACCATTTTTTCTTCTGTGGTCGGAGTGGTTTCCATCATGAGTTTACCGTCAGCAGTAAGGGCAATCTGCACCGACTGCTGAACATTCGGATCAGCGGCATTTACCTTTGGAAGATTGATGTTCACTGATTCCATTTTTAAAAAGTTGGCTGTTACCATGAATATAACAAGAAGCACAAGCAACACATCCACCATTGGCGTAATATTAATGTACCCGATTTCGTCGCTTTCCGCGTTTGGAGAAAATGCCATAATTTTTTGCCCCCTTTTATTTAACTTTCATGTTATGCCTGTTTTTAAAAAACCGGCCTTATGATATTACTCATTTGATTTCTTTCTTTTCGCGTTAAGGCTCGCGTTAATCTCTTTGGAAAAAATTTCAAGATGCTGTATGATAATTTTCACTTTTTTGGAAAAGTAATTGTTCGCCATTACAACCGGTATCGCGATAAAAAGCCCGAACGCGGTTGCGTAAAGCGCCTTGGATATGCTGCGCATTACTACTTCCGCGCCTGTGCTCCCAAGCGTGCCCAGTCCGTAAAACGCTTTAATTACACCCAGCACAGTGCCAAGAAGCCCAATGAAGGGCGCGTTGTTGCCAAGCGTGTTCAGAATCGTCAGCCGCTTTTCCATAAATATTTTTTCTTCAATGATTTTGCCAGCCATTAAGTCCGGAAGCCCGTGCTCATAATCTTTGTCAATCGCATGTTCTATTGTAAAACGAGCGAACCTGGAATATACGTTCTCGCCGGACTCTTTAACGAAGTTTGCCGCAGCTTTAAGATCGCGCTTTCTCAGAAGCACTATCAGCTCTTCCGCAAATGCCGTAATTTTCTTATTTGAATTCTTTCTAAAAATAATCGCTCTTTCAATGCCCACTGCCAGAGCCAGAATGCTCGCCGCAAAAAGCATTAAAAATACGAATGTTTCACCGTAATCCACAAAAACCAATTCGGACATTTTATTCTTCCTTGTGTTGTTATTTATTTCAACGCCTTGAAACATAATACCCCGCTGACGCCGAAGGCGGAAGCCGGTGCGAAAGCACCGGGGGCTTGCCCAGGGGAATTTTATTAAATAATATAAAATTTATACTTTTAAAACTAAATTTATTTCTGAACGTGATTTCTGAAAGTCCGTATTGAATCAGCCGGTCTCTTTATTCTTTGTCCACCACATGAGTGCCCAGAGGCATTTTCTCGAATAGGGCAGCCTCCAGTATCCGTTTATTCGGACAAGATTTCTGTTAAGATAAGCGCGTACTTTATCTTCTTCCTTTGCCTTCATTTCTTTAAACATCCACCGCTGGCTTTGAAACGCATCTTCATGGCTGTCCCAGTGATTATTATGCCGTTCAGTAATAAAAACAACATTTGCCGTGATACCCATTTCATACAGCATAAAGTAATAGTTGATGTAATCCTTTTTTATCTTGAATTTACGGCCTGCTGCCTTGTAAAGCTGCACATCAACCGGGCCCGAACCGACCGGCAATGTAATATAGACAGCCTTCCGGGCGCTCCTGTTCAGTTTTTCTATTAAATCTGTCGTATTATTGCCGACAAGGGAACGTGACGCGATCGCGACATCATGCACCCCTATGCCCAGCATATTCCAGTCATCTTCCCATTGTCCCTTAATAGTTTTAATGTTTTCAATTCCTACGGCGCGCGAACGCTTTTCCACAATCTCAATCATACGCTCTGAAAAATCCACGGCAGTGATTGACTTCACCTTATTTGCCAGGGGAATCGCTATTGTCCCGCCGCCGCATGCCATATCAAGCACTGTCCAGCTTTTGCGCGGACGCAATATTTTGATGAACTCTTCGGGATATCCCGTGTTTGCTGCGTATTCAGAAAACTCCTGCGCCCTGCTGTTCCAGTAATCGCGTTTATTTATTATTTGCGGTTTTGCTTTGATTATCCTTTCGTGTGATGTTATTCGCTGTTTAATGGCGCTTTTCATTATCTGTTCCTTTGCAGAGTGTCATTTCTCATCCTCATGAACATGCCTGTGATGAATGTCGGGCATGTGCGCATGGGCATGCGCCAGATTTTCGTGCCTGTGCAGATGTGAATGTTCTGTGTTATATTCGCTGCCGGAATGCCGGTGGTTATGATGCATATCGTCATGGCTGTGAATATGTTCGTGCTCCGTTTCATAGTGAGTATGCAGATGCGAATGTTTCTCTCCGAATAATATAAACGCGCCCAAAATTAAAAATGGAAGCGAAATTAGAAAAAACATACCCGGCTGTTCCCGGAAAACCGCAAAGGAAAGTGCTGCTCCAATAAAAGGGGCAAGCGCAAAATATGCGCCAGTCCGCGCTGCTCCCATGCTGCGCATGGCCTGCACAAAGAAAACAATGCTGATACCATAACAGCACAACCCGATAATCAGTGACAGTAAAACATCCGTCATAGCCGGCATGGCATATCCCATAACAAGGCTTAATATTAAAGTAAATGTGCCGGCTATAATGCTCTTATTCATGACTATTGTCACAGGGTCTTTTGACGATATATGCCTTGTGAGATTATTATCCAGCCCCCACAGCCCGCATGCAGCCAGAATGCCTGCTGCACCTAATGAAAAATTATAGCTTTCCTTCGTATTGACAGATAATAAAACACTGGCAGCAGTGATCAGAACTATGGCGATCCACACACGCCTGCCTGTGGATTCGCGGAAAACTGCTGCGGCAATTAACGCTGTTGCTGCTGCTTCAAAATTAAAAAGCAAAGACGCTGTTGAGGCAGGCACAATTCTTAAACAGGTCAGGAGCACAACCGGAGCAACAACCCCGCCCGAAACAGCAGCCCCGAAAAGCCAGGGAATGTCCCGCCCGGCAAGATCCGCTTCTTTTCCGGATACTCCGGTAATAGCGCGTTTAATCGCCACGAAAAAGAATAGCCCGGCTGCGCTTCCCAGATAAAGCAATGACGCCATCTGTACAGGCTGGACATTATCAAGAACGAGCTTAATAAGAGGAGCGCTCGCGCCGAACAGAACAGCCGCCAAAAGCACGCGGATTATTGCTGTCTTTTGCTGTTTCATAATAATATTAAATCAAAGGCTGATCCTGCCTCCAGTCAAGCGGCAGGACTTTTATCATATCTCCTGCTTTGACATCAGATCCTTCCGGAATAATGGTCAGGGAATTGGCAGCCGCTATGGAAGCGAGCATGCCCAGTTGATCCCCAAGATTGAGCTTTACCCTGTATGTGCCCTGCATCTTCTCTAAATGTGAATATTTTACAAAAGCCATAGCCATTTTCTGGAGAGGCGAGTCCAAAGCAGTTGCTTCGACAACAGGATGAGCCACATCTTTTATGCCGCGCATTTTAAGAAGAGCAGGCCTTACAAGTGTTTCAAAATTTACGATGCATCCTGCGGGCGGGCCTGCCAGGGAAAAAACCGGTATTGCCGCATCGCCGTTCCCCGCGGCCGATTTGCTGATCAATCCGAATGAAACCGGCGCGCCGGGGCCCATCTTAATTCTGGAAAAAATTACTTTTCCGAGCTTTGCAATTATAAGCCTAACCAGGTCATAATCTCCCTTGGATACTCCTCCGCTCGTGATTATGGCATCCGCCCTCATCCCCTTCCGAAATCTGCAAATCAGGTCAGATTCGTTATCGCGGGCAATTCCCAGAATTTTAGGAATGCCTCCATAATGCGAAACAAGGGACGCAAGCGCCGCTGAATTGCCGTTATATGTTTTGCCTGTAGTAAGTAAATTTCCGGGATTAACCAGTTCGTCGCCTGTGGAAATTATTGCAACCACAGGACGGCTGATTACTTTAACAAATGTTATACCGACAGACGCAAGTGCGGATATCTGTGCCGGACCTATAACTGTACCTTTCATCACAATAAGCGTATCTTTCATTACGCCGCTGCCTGCCAGCCTTATGTTTTCGCCGGGGTTAACTTTTGTATAAATTTTTACATGTGCAGGATTATTGTTATTGGGGCCGTTTTTATCGTCCGGCTCGTCAGTGTCCTCAAACCGGACAACACAGTCTGCTCCATACGGAATCACGGAACCTGTCATGATGCGGATAGCGGTTCCAGGTTTCACGATGCAGCGGGTAGGGCGTCCGGCACGGGCAGTAGTAAGGATTTTTAAAATTACCGGATCGCGCATAGAAGCTTCTTTAATATCAGCCGCTTTTACCGCATAGCCGTCGGGACCTGAAATTGCCCACTGCGGCAGATCAAGGGGAGAATAAATGTCCTCTGCCAGTATTTGGCCTGCTGATTCAAGGAGAGGTTTTTCGACTTCTTTTAAAATTTTAATATTTTCCAGCATTATTTTTAATGCTTCTTCATAATTTAACATAGCTTTTCCTTTCTAGCTTGTTCAGATTATTTTAAACCTATATCTAAATTTAACCGTTTTATCCCCAATCTAATTTTTACGTTATGTCAAACGAAACATATCGAATATATCTGTCAAGGTTTTTTTTATAATATTTACAAAGCATTATACGCTTTTAAATAAAAAATAAATCATTCTCAGGATTATCTCTCTCGACTCTGTTCATCAAGGCATTTAAAATCATTTCCAGAATGCGTATAGCTCCACGGTAACCGACAATCGGCAAATAGGAATGAATATGCCTGTCCATGACGGGAAATCCGATTCTGACAAAAGGCACATCCTCTGTTCGTGATAAAAATTTTCCATGGGTCTCACCCATAAGCAAATCCACATGATCATTTTTAATCCATTGTTGCAGATCAAATAGGTCAGCCGGACTTTTAGCCATACCATTTATATTGTATTTTGTAAAAACTTTCTGCATTCTCTCTTCAAAATAAACCCCCGGTGTTCCGCTGACCGCATATTTAGGAACTAATCCAATCCCAGCCAGAAATTCGGCAAGCGCGATTATCAGATCAGGGTCCCCGAATAGAGCTATTTTCTTACTATAAAAATATGACTGTGCATCCAAAATAATATCTATAACCTGTTCTCTTTCTTCTTCTAAATCAGGAGCAACATCCCGATGGCTTAACTTTGTCAATGCCATAATAAAACGGTCCGTTGCATCAATACCGATTGGCAGGTCCATTAATTCTAAAGGCACTCCGCACTGATTTTGGAGTTGTACGGCAGCCTCCTCAGTTGCATATTTTCCAAAGGCAATTGTCTTCTTGCAATTTCCCAGATCGATAATATCTGAAACTTTGGTTCCACCGGATGGATATTCGTTAATCTTTTCGACTCCACGCTGGCCGAATATTCCGCAGGTATCCGGAAACAGGATATGATCTATGCCCATAAGGCAGGTGATTCGTTTAATTTCCTTCATATCGCCCGGGTTAACAAATCCCGGAAGAATACATATCTTATTATTAAGACACCTTTTTTTAGCTAAATATTTTATGGCGGCAACAAGCATATTGGAGAATCCGGTAATATGAGAACCTGTAAAACTGGGAGTATTTGCATGAATTATATATTTTCCTTCCGGCATCGGAAAATCATGCAGACAGGCTTTAATATCGTCCCCGATGATTTCACTTAGACAGGTCGTATGTACTGCAATAATTTCCGGATCATACAGATTAATAATATTCCGGACTGCTGTCTGCAGGTTGGACTCTCCTCCAAATATGGATGCTGATTCCTTTAATACACTGGTTGTTATTTTAAAGGATTGGCGGAAATGTCTTTGCAACAGTGTTCTCTGGAAACGGCTGCAGCCGGATGAGCCATGGCTATGGGGCATACAGCCGTGAATTCCCAGAGAAGCATATATCGCTCCCAAAGGCTGACATCCGGCTAACGGATTTATCCGCAGTGCCTCTCTGCCAACAGGTTCTTTCGGCGTCAAATCAAGCATTGCAAACTCTCCTGCTACTCATGAGATTTTATTTTCCATGGCGCCACATTGTTCTGCCAAACCGCCATCTGCATGTTCATTAATAAATCCCGTGCGAAAAGAATTGCTCCATGAAATCCGCCATAATCAAAACGATATTGATCCGTTTTAAAAAAGCAGAAGAAAGAATTGGCTGCAACTCCCGTAAAAATTTTTTTGATTCCAGGGAAATAAATATCGGGCTTAATAATCTTTAGCAAATGTTCGGTTTCTTCATGACTGAGATTGGGAATCAGCATACTATTGTAATCTGTTCTTGAATAAACGCCGTTATCGTAGTTAAACAATAGCTCAGGCATTATTTCTGTTTTTATTTCTTCAAATAACCGGGAAGGAAGTGTAATATGGTAATGCTCCAGATCGGTGTCGTATCGCAATGTTCCTTTTTCTTTTGCGGCGGAAACTCCTGGAACACTTTCTGCCGCAGACAGAAAGCTGATTTCGTTTTGTCCATTAGTACAAAATAATTCATTGCCGATAATCACAGGATTAACTTCCAGATCGGTAAGCAGCGCCTGATAATGGCGGGAAACGAATTCATCCTCAAAAATTACCGCTGTTTTATTTCTTAATTTATTTTTATAATTATTTAACTCATCCTGAATCTTTGCCAATTCTTCAGAAATTAATGCTTCCGTTCTATTCGCCAGTTCAGGTACATCGAAAAAATCAGCTATATTTTTTAAAGAATTAATTACATTATCCATACCTATAAAATTGAATTTAAGCCAATTTGTGCCGAACTTTTCATGCAGGACTTTAACCATGTCAGCCACGGCCTTATCGCTGCTGAATAAATTTAAATGAGCCTTATGGGCATTTTTCAGATCATCGTAGCTGCCGTCTCCCATTAAGACCGCTACGATATCATAACCTATCTTTTTAAATATCCTGGTGATTTCCTTGGCTCTCTGGCCGTTAAAAAACTCTCCTATAATATTTACCGGGTATTTACCCGTATTTTGTTGTCCGGTACCTATAACATTTTCAATGATACCCTGATTAGCCAGTCTATATCCGGGAATACTTCTGAAACCTTCACAGGAAAAAGAAAGCACTTTAATTCCATATTCCATTTCTGCCTGTTGTGCGATGCTCTGTATGTCATCACCTATTAACCCAACAGGACATGTGGAACAAATCGCGATGACTTGCGGATGAAAAATATTAACTGCTTCTTTTATAGCCTGCTTCAATTTTTTTTCTCCGCCAAAAATGACATCGCTTTCTTCCATGTTAGTTGAAAAGTCGTAGCTGAAATAATCATCTTTTGCATTTTCAGGCATTTGCCGGATGCGATTGCCTCCCCATGAATAGTAAGAGCAGCCTACCGGTCCGTGGGTAATGATAAAAATACCGCTGATTGGTGTCAAAACCAATCCTTTGCAGGCCATGTAGGAACAGCCGTGCTTGCATAATATGCCGGGGGTGTCCATTATCAGGCTGCTGATCTCTCTTTCTCCGGTAATGACTTTATGTTTCAAATCATCACATTCAGTAATCGACTTCATTTATTTACGCTCCCCATTGACCGACCCACTCTTCAAGTTCATCCAACTCCATAGGTTCGGGTATTACCAAATCCTTATTATAATCAATATTGTCTGCCAGACTCTCGTATATTTGGCTCTGAGATGAGTTAGGAGCATATTGAACGACAGTTTGCTTTTTAATTTCAGCCTCATGGACAATGCTGTTCCAGGGAATGAATTGAATCATATGTGTGCCCAGTCTTTCAGCAAAAGCCTGAATTAAATTTTCTTCTTTCTTAACCCGGCGCGAATTGCAAACAAGACCGCCAAGCCGTGCCCCGCCTGTATTCGCAAATTTTTTAATGCCTTTGCAGATATTATTAGCTGCGTACATGGACATTATCTCACCTGAAGTAATAATATAGATTTCCCTGGCTTTTCCCTCACGGATAGGCATGGCAAAACCGCCGCAAACGACATCTCCCAACACATCATAAAATATATAGTCCAGATCATCTGTAAATGCCCCCAGTCTTTCAAGCAATTCAATTGACGTAATGATACCCCGTCCCGCGCAACCTACACCCGGCTCAGGGCCGCCTGACTCTACACATTGAATACCGTTAAAGCCGGATTCAAGAACGTCCTCAAGTTTAACCTGTCCATATTGCCGCAGGCTATCCAGAACAGTCGCCTGTCTTTTACCGCCAACCAGCATTCTTGTGGAATCCGCTTTGGGATCGCAGCCTATCTGCATTACCTTTTTCCCTTTCCCGGCAAGGGCAGCCGACAGATTCTGAGTTGTCGTGGATTTACCTATACCGCCTTTTCCGTAAATTGCTATCCTTCGGCATTTATTATCTTCATTATTCATTTTTTCAGTTTCTCCGGATTTATTTATTCAATTACGTAAGGCTATACAGCTTTTTAAATCATAACCATCGTTGTCTGTTATCTTTGTTATTCTCACATTAATCCCATAAGTTTCTCTCATTTTTATCTCTGTGATAATGTTATCTGCCATGCCGATTTCGAATCCATTTCTGTTCATTAAACCTATTTTGGGAGAACATAAAAAAGCGTGATTGGGAAAATGTGAGGTCATTATAATACCGATCCCTTCTTCCGACAGTTTTTTAATTTGCAGCAGAACCCTTACCTGATTGCCATAATCCAGATTGGAAGTGGGCTCATCAAGAACAAGAATCCTCGGCTTTTGCGTAAGGGCGCGGGCTATGAGAACCATTTGTCTCTCACCGCCGCTTATTTCGGTATAAATCCGGTCTCTCAAAAATGAAACTCCCAGCTTATCAAGCGATTCTTCGGCAAGCTCAACGTCGTGCCGGGAAGGAGACGAGAAAAGCCCAAGGTGCGCGATCCTCCCCATTAGAACAACATCCAGAACAGTATAAGGGAAAGGCGGAGTATGCGCCTGCGGCACATAACCGAGCGCTCTGGCTAAGAGAGGTTTGGACCATTTTTTAATATTTTGTCCGTCAATGGAAATCTCTCCGCCTATTAATGCAATAAAACCAAGAACGGATTTAAACAACGTTGTTTTCCCTATCCCATTCGGACCAAGCAGGCAAAGGAACTCACCTGCTTCGATTTTAAAGGAAATATTCCGGAGAATTATCCTTTTTGCATACCCCAGAAACGCATCTTTTACTTCCAGTATCATGTCCATGAGTTCCTTTTTTTATATAATAAATAAATGAAGAAAGGCGCACCGATAATTGCGGTCAAAATACTAAGCGGTATCTCCAGCGAAAAAATTGTCCGCGATAAATCATCGATCAGAAGTAAATATGATCCGCCCAGCATAATTGACGCTGGCAGCATAAACCTGAAATCCGGCCCGACCAGTATCCGGGCAAGGTGAGGGATTATAAGTCCTACCCAGCCGATCATACCACCGGCCGCTACAGATGATGCTGTCAGCAGTGTAGCGCAGATAATGTAAATAAAACGTATCTTTTGGGTATTTATTCCTAAAGACTGTGCTTCCTCCTCGCCGAAAGACAGGGCATTTAGCCTGTACCTTAAAAAAAACATGGGGATAATACCGATTACACTCGGAATAAGAATTAATGGAATATTTTTTGATTTTATTGAAGAAAGACCGCCCATCAGCCAGAATGTTATTTCAGGCAATTTGTTATTGGGATCGGCAGTAAATTTAATCAGGGAAATAAATGCCGCAAACAGGCTGGTCACAACCATACCTGTTAACACTACAACCAGAACGGCATTATTTCTCCTGCCAATAAGACTGCTGATCAGGTAAGTCATCATAACAGCAATAATTCCGAACACAAATGCTACCAGCTGGATACTAAGCGAATCGAGCGAATAGAGAATTGCCAGGGCAGCGCCAAAGCCTGCGCCCGCAGAAGCTCCTAAAATATCCGGCGAGACCATGGGATTACGGAAGAGTCCCTGAAAAGCGGCTCCTGATGCCGAAAGAACGGAACCTATAATAAGCGCGACAATTATTCTCGGTATGCGTATATTGAATAATACGGTTTCCATCGTATCCGGAAATACTGCCGGAAGTCCGTATAACTTACCGAAAAAAATTGTTAAAAGCTGCTTCAAGGGAACTGCATAACGGCCTACTGTAAAGGACCAGAGAAATATAACTATGAGCAGAACGAACAAAATTACAAGCACAGGTCCGCTCTTTCTAGTCCTTATCTTAGGGATTGCATTTACTGCCACAGTATCGCTTTGCATTAATCTGTCTTTCGCAGTATTGGAAAACTGCATTAATAGGTCTCCATTCAGCTTTTTCAATTTATCAATCCAATAGCTTTTTTCAAATCTTACCCCCATTTATCGTGGCAATTGAGTTAAACAGAATAAACAAAATACTAACCGCTGATAACAATGATAACAAACCGACGTGCTTGCGCTTAAGCCACTCTAATGAGTAACTGAATACCTAAGCAGTTCGGCAACCTGCTTGTCTGTCAGTTTTTGATTCAGAAAGAGAGAAAAGAAATTTTTTATTTCCTGATTCAGGTCAATTTTTACATAATCCGGATAAACCACTTTAGCCAGCCATTGAATTCCCAGAACCCTCATAATGTTAGGCGGACGATCGAACCATCCGAAAGGAATTGTTGGAGTAATGTATACTTTCCCTTTTTTTATAGCATTAATCTTACCCCAGGATGGATCTTTCAATATGCTGTCATAATTTTGCGTTCCTCCTGTCGATGAGCTGACCAGAATTACATCGGGATTCCATAAAAGTACCTGTTCCAAGGAAACAGGCGTCATGCCCTGTCCGCTCTTATTCATCACATTAGCTACATTTTTGCCTCTGACGAATCTTAATACATCGACATGATGATTGGCCTCCGGTTCGGTAGCAAGCCCGGATGTTCCCTCCGCATAATACACATTAACTAATTTTTCCTCCGGAATTTTTTCAACCATCGAAGAAATTGCCGACATTTTCTGTTCAGAATATAATGCCAGTTTTTCAGCCCTTTCTTTGACTCCTAAAATATCCCCCATAATTCTGTAAGCCTGCGGAGTAGATGTAAAAGTGGAATCTAAAATTACAACAGGCTTTTTGGTTTGAGCTGTTATTCCGTCGGAAGTCTCTATTGTTTTAATTTTATTTTCAGGATCAAGGTCCGTCATAAAAATAATAACGTCCAGAGGCTGTTTGGCTATTTCCTCAAGATTGGCAGTGCACTTCTCACCCATCCATCCGCCGAGAACCGGAAGTTTTTTAAGACGGTCATTCAAGTATTTTGAATGGGAGGTGGCGCCAACCCTAGCTGCCATTTTTTCCGGTGCCAGAGAATAAAGCATCGCCTCAGCAGTTGGCACGGCGCAATAAACAGCATTAACCTGTGCCGGGATTTTTACCTTTCTGCCTGCCATGTCCGTTATTATCCTGGTAGCTGAGGATGCGGTTATCGTATCCTGGCCAGTACTGTCCGTCTTATTGCTGCAATTATACTGCAGCAATATCGTTAACCAGAAGCAAACTATAATAGCTGCTCCTTTGGTGACATATTTTCTCATGCTAATTTTTTTCATTTTCCATTCCTCTATGCTTTTTCACAACTGACTGCCGTTTTTAAAACTGATAGCATTAATTCCTTTGAGCATGTGTACAAAGAGCAATGCCGGCCCGGCATCACTCTTTGTATTTAAATCTGCGTTTAAATATCCATTTGTAACCCTGCAAAGAATGTCCTCGGAGCACCGACATTGTATGTCAGAGACTGGTAATCCGTTGAGCTGTTCGATGCGTTTGAGCTTGCCACATACTTTTCGTTAAGCACATTTGTTACCGAAAACTTCAAAGCAATATTCTGGCTGTCAGAAGTTTTTATTTTCCAGTTCATATCCAGATCAACCACGAAAAACTGATCCATGCTGTAATGGTTTTCAACATCTGCATAACGTTTGCCGATATAACGAGCAGTAGGACCGACCGTCAGCCCACCTACCTGCCAGTTAACGCTTAAATTACTGACAAAGTGAGGCACTTCAGGCAACTCGTTGCCTTTAGAATCGATTGTAGTATTTCCCGCAGCTTTAAGATCTTCGGTGAATTCATATTGATTATAAGCGAAGGCTAATTTTGCATTTAATCCGCGGATAAATGTATACCCAGCTCCGATTTCCATACCATATCCCTGCGCTGTGGCGTTAGTCTGCTGATAACTCATGTTAAGATCAGGATCGTAGAAACTTCCTCCAACGTTTCTCATATAGGAATAATATAAAGTAGATTCAATAGTGCAATCACCGAATGCCATATTAGTCCCAAGGTCGAAATTATCGGAAACTTCCGGCTTTCTTTTATTGGAATATAAATCTTGCATTTTTTCCTGTGCGGCTTGTGGTGTATATCCCTTAGTTGTTGTTAGTGTATTATATAATGAATCGAATTGATTTGGAAGTCCGCCCGGATTATCATAATTACGGCCATATATCAGTTTAAAGCTTAGCTTATCAAAAACCTGGTATGTTGTTCCTGCATTTGGCAGCCAAATATCATATTTCGAGCCATTTAAATGATATTTCTTTTCAGTAGACCGATCAATGGCATCAGAATAGCTTATATCCCAGTCAGAAGTATTCGTATTAGATGTCTTATAACTATCATAATCCGATTCTTTAACGTGATGGTATCTAAGACCGGCATTAACTGTTAAAGGGCCAAAGCTCCTGTCTCCAGCAATATATGGGCTATTGTACTGGGCAGTACTTGCCTTTATCAGCGTAGACCAGCTGTTAAATTCCAATCTGCCTGTAGTAGAATTAAAAGTTCGTTTTTTTTGAGCAACATTTGGCCCTGGTGGCAAACTCTCCGCATACCAGTAGCCTGCTTTTATTTGTCCGTCGGTTATCTGCTGTTGGTACTCAAGTATTCCTCCGTAACAATAATGATCAGCAAGATTTTCCGTGACATAGTAGCTGCTGCCGGATTTTGAGCCTCCGTAACTGAATCCTTTCTCATTTAAGTAATACGGTTTTAATGTCAGGCTCGATTCGCCGAGAAAAGGCAAAGGTGTTTTTATTTTGCCGATAAATGCACTGGTTGAAAAACGCTGCCGGTTATAATCATAATAATTATAATCATGTGAAGAGTCCCCGGTTAATGTGTTATAATAGTCGTTCTTATAATTATTTGAAAGATGCTTTGATTCATTATAACTCAGAGGTTTATAGAGATGTTGCACATCGTCATTATAGAAGCTGTTAAGTTCCCACTCTATTGGCTGTCCGGCAGTGCTCGCAATGCCACAGGCAAAATTTTTACGTCCATCCGGAGAGTTGCCTTCGCCTTTCCACTTATCAGCATCCGTAAATGATCCGGAAACGAATACCCTGGCAACATTTCCCACATTCCCGGAATCTACTCTTGCGTAACTGCGGCTAAAATCATTAGTACCGAATATCTGTTTACCAGTCGCATGTAATTCATCTGACGGTTTTTTTAAATACATCTCAAACACGCCAAAATTATTGCCTGATCCGAAACCGCTGTCCGCAGGTACCGGTCCTTTTATTACGGTAATTGAATCGATATTTTCAAGATCGATTATAGTGCTTAATCCGGTACCCGGGCCGCGTTGTTTAATGGGAAGGCCTTCAATACCCTCACCGTCATTACTAAAACCTTTGCCGCGGATACGATGTGAAACATTCAATCCTATTGCGTCCAATGTTCTCACGTCTACGCCAGGTACAGTAGATATCGCTTTGTATGGACTTATCTGTGCCGCACCGCCCTGAACATCGATTGTGGATTTATCGACTGTCTTTTTTGTTGCCGACTCTTTCTGAGACTTCACTACCACTTCCGGGAGCGTCATTGCTTCATTACTTTTGTTTTTCTCGGTATCAGCTTTTTTTTCTGCATCTGCCGCTGCCTCTTTTTTATTGATATCTTTACCCGCATCCTGAGCATTGACTTCTTTGAAAAGTATTGTGCCGGATAGTAAATATAAAATTATTATTATTCTGTTGATTATGCTGTATTTGTTTTTCATGGTGTCTTTTCCTAAAGATGTAAGAAATTTATTTAATATTCTTTTGACATTATCTCGGATGATGGAGACTTTCCGGGATTCTTTACTAACGAAAATGAATTTCGTAGTTATTATTACATTGTGCTTTTATCTTCGCTGATACCCATAGGCAGCCTCCTTTATACATGTATTACTAAAAAAATAGACGCTATGTCTAAAAAAACATAACGTCTATTTCCTGTCAAGAGTTTTTAAAAAATTTCTTAACTCTGTTAATCCAAAATCAAATATAAATTTTTTATTTAAAAAAGCATTCTAATCGACATTTTTAATATTTTTTAAATCGCCTATATTGCGGAAATATTTTACCATATCAAAGTCAATTCGTTTGCCTGATCGTATTCTGTCTCTTAAATCTGCCATGTGCGCGTCAATCAACTGGAGTTCTCTCAAATTTTTACGTTCCAGGCTGTTTGTCTCAACGACTGAATCTATCCCTCCGTTTTTAATGACTATTCTTCTGTCTCCCATGAGCGCCAAAATCGGATCATGTGTCGACATGAGGACGATCTTTTCTTCTCTTACAAGGAGGTCGAGGGCTTTCCTCCGATCAACGCCGGCGTTTTCTATTTCATCAATGACTACGATCGGCAGCGGGCTTAGTAGCGCCGTATCGGCAACCATGAGCGCCCTCGACTGGCCGCCCGAGAGCTGCGTTACCGGAGTACTCATCCCGAAAGGTTCACCCGCAAGTTCATTGGCGCATGTAACAATTTTTTGCACTGTTGTTCCTATTTCGCTTATCATTCTGCTTTCTGCATGCATGGTGATAAATTCCGCGACTGTGAGGTCAACCACAAAGTTCATGTTTTGCGAAAGCTGAGCGACTAGCTTATTCTCAATCGAAAAACGCTTCTCGCTATCCGGAATACTGTCATTAATGAGTATCTGCCTGCCAGTGGGTGTATCCCTCTGAGCCAGACATTCTATATCGGCAAGGAGCCTGCTTTTACCCGATCCTGTAGGCCCGACAACGCAGACTATTTCACCTGGCCTGAACGCGAGAGTTATATCCTCTTTCTCGCCGTTTTTGTTGCGGCCTCCTATTATAGTGAGAGAGTGCACCTGCCTCTGCGGAGCGTCCTTCAGATCACTCATTTTCCGGATGAATACCGCGAAATGCTGCAGCATCTGCTCGCGGTCAATGCCGCAATCTTCGATGAACACGTCTGTTAATCCTGAAATAAATTCAGCAACAGACAGATGTCCTGCGATTTCCTTTAATCCAAATGAGAAAAAAAATTCCTTCGCGTATGGATGAGACTGCATCAGTGTATCTATTGGAGTAGATAATAATTCGTTCATGTCATTACTCCGATTGCCAATTCATCTTTTTAACATATCCCCGCTGGTACTCCTTTCCTATCTTTGTTTCGCCGAGACAATAAGAGCACATCGCTGCCGGCATGGAAAACCGGAGGCGCCGTCCTTCGAGCTTATCTAAAGCAGGGGCAGTCTCGAGCATAACTCCCAGATCGTAAGCTCCCTGTCCCGTTATGCCATTTATGTTCATTATTGCAGCGCGGGGATTTGCCTGTTTTACTCTGAAAGTAAATATCTCGCGTTCGGCCTGTGAAACAATATCACCCTTTGTAATGACGACAATATCTGCCAGCTTTAACATCGGCCCAATTTTTTTTGGCGTATTAATTCCCGAAAGATTATCAATAACACATATCGCTAGAGCATCCTTTATGTGAGGGGCGCAGCGGTTGCACAGGCCGGCGCTTTCTATGATTAGAACGTCTATATCCTTTTGCACACCCCACTGCAGGCATTCCTCTATATTACTTATAAAAAAATGATCGGGACATAGAGTGCCGGACAGTCCGACCTTTACCGGGATTTGGTACTTTTCATAAGCCTGATCGTCATAAGTAATTGTACAGTCGAACTTGATTACGCCTGTCTTAAGCCCCTTTGTTTTTAAATAGCCTGCTGCCTTTATAATCACAGATGTCTTTCCCGATGATGGCGGCCCTGCAACAGTGACAAGCCGTATCATACCCTGCCTCCTTTACCGGATTTCCGCCATTCTGAAATGAACACGCTGTGCGCGTAATCCCTTAATTCTGCCGGGTCATGAAATTTAATATAATCCCATCCCAACCATTTAAAGTTCGCACCTTCCGGTAGGTTGTTATCCACGTAAGGATTGAGAGAAGGAAAGCATGACAACGCGCATTGTCTTCCCAGTTTAACACCTGTGACATAGTCAATAATGGCTGCCATTTCTTTTACTTTGGACTCTTTTACGAGAAGGTAAAGCGGACTTGAACAAGCACCGTCTTCCGGCCAGACCATAGAAACTGTTTCGGTCCTGGGACAGCAGGAGGCGAAAAACCAGGGTAATATATAGACTGCTGCCCCGCAGGGATTAGCTGTCCCTGCTATTCTGGCCATTTCGGCAGCGTGATATGACTCTTTTACATTGGTGGCAAGCCGGGTAAGGCCGTTCTCACCGTATTCCTTGTATAAATAAAGCAAAGGTACATCTGCTACTTCATCTTCGTTGCCGCCACAGATAATTATATTATCCCGGAATCGAGGCTCAAGGAGGTCGCACCACTGCTTCGGCAATGGGATATTGCCTAGTCTTTGTTTATCAACGAGCAAGAGGTAAGGCATCACACCGTATACTGTATAGTATCCATCGGGATCCCGGAATCCAGCTTTCTCAAAAGGCTCGTTTAGACAGTCTTTCCATACACTGGTGAAGCAGCCCTTGGCAACAAATCTATCGACGAATTTCTTCCTGAAAAAGTCGCCAAATCCCATCGATGCTATAACATCCGGCAAATCATTAATATCCGTACTTTTCCATATATCATCATATATCCCCTCGCTCCCGCAACCCATTGGAACGAAGCTTTTTAGCCGGTTCCCGGATTCTATCTTATACGCACCCAGCGCACTGTCGAGGCCTTCTTTAAAAGTAGGCTTAACAGCACAGGGCGCATAGGCGAGAAAATTCAAATGATCGACGAATTCCTGCCCGGCTTGTTTTTCGTTTGATTCAAACTTTATACCGATATCCAATTTATTCATTGGGATTCCTCCTTATCCTGGATATTTTTCCGAAATCGCACCCGATATTTTTATACTCTTCGCCATAATGTTTAGTATCCTTCCATTTAAACATAAATAATGCGTGTGAATACTCTCTTAATTCTGCAGTATCATGTGATTGAATATAATCCCAGCCCAACCACTTAAATGTGGCGCCCTCCGGCAGCGAATTATCAACGCCGGGATGTAGTACAGGCAAACAAAATTGAGCACTCTTTGCGCCCAATTCAAAACTTGTTATATATTGAACAATTGCTTTCATCTCCTTTGCCTTCGACTCCTTCACTAAAATATAAAGAGGACTTGTAAAAGCTCCGTCTTCAGGCCAAACTACGGAGACGCTTTTGGTTTTTACACAGGAGTTGGCAAAAAACCATGAGAGAATATAGACTGCAGCACCTTCCGTGCTGTCGGAACCGGCCTCCCTGGCAATCCGGGCTGCCGGCCATATTGCCTTGATGTTCCTTGCAAGCCGTGTAATGCCTTCCTCTCCCATTTCTTTGTAAATGTAGAGCAAAGGTACATTTGCCGCTCCATTACCTGACTGGCTGATGATTACTTTGTTGCGAAACTGAGGCGTCAGCAGATCCTTCCATTGCCTCGGCATCTGGAGATCGCCAAGCCTTTTCCTGTCAACGAGCATTACGAAAGGTACGACGGAGTATGCGGTGTACCATCCGCGGGGATCAATGAAACCTGCCTTTTCAAAAACACTGCTTACTGGTCTGTCCCACCCGCTCTTAAAACATCCTTTCTTTACAAATTTTTCAACGAACTCTTTTCTGACAAAATCTCCAAATCCCATTGCTGCGACAACATCAGGAAAACAATCAATATTAGACGTCTTCCAGATATCCTCATACTTATCGTTACCATGGTTAGGCCATTCCATAGGGCCATATATTTTCAGGTCATGACCGGTCTCGTTGCGGTATATCCGCGCCACATTATCAAAACCTTCTTTGAAAGTGCGTTTGAAAATGCCGGGTGCGTAAATAAGAAAATTCAGATGCTCCCTTTCCTGTTCTTTTTCTGCCCTATTAAATGGAGAATGCTTTATACTGTTCATTACTCATTGCCTTTGATGATCATTGTCACTCATAACGGATATTCCGAATTAACCTTCATTTTGTTTTAACCTAATCACTGTATGTTTTGTGTAAGTATTTCGCTAATCTGCATATCTGTTAGCTGATATCCGAAAAACTTGTGATAAAAGTACTTCATCTCATCCGCGATGTTGAGACCTTCAAAACGATCAGGATAGAGAAGCTTGGCCAGCCAGAGTATAGATATGGCTTGTTCCGGAGTAAAATTTGTCCATGGATGAGCTCCAACAGGCACAACATACACTTTTTGGTTCTTAACTGCCTTCAGTTGTGAGTAGCACTTCTCATGATAGATATGCTTAACCTCGGCAGGTCCACCAACCAGAAGAATATCCGGGTCCCATGTGATGAGACGTTCCAAAGAGAATGCCGAATACTCAGGAATCATGCCTGTGGCTCCATATCTGCCACCCGCCAGCATAATAAGATGACTTGCAGTTGATGCCATTGGCAATGCCATGGGATTTATTCGAATGTAAAGAACACGTGGCCGTTTCTCCTCAGATATTGCTGCGACCTGAGCGGACACTCTCAACAGGACATTTTGATAGTATTCCTCGAATTCCTTAGCTTTGTCACGCTGGTTAAAAATTTCTCCCATAAGTGCTATTGTTTTTCTAACGCATTCAGTATCTCTCCAGTTCAGAGAAATAACAGTGAAACCTCTTTTCTCCAACATGCGGGCAGTCGATTCACTGTCTACAAAGATCAAATCATGCGGCAGGGTTGCGAGCACCTCCAGATTAGGCGTCCATACAGATGCAGCGCTGGCGGAAACCACTGGTTGATTAACCAGCGAAGGAGCAAATACTGTCTGGTATTTCCAGCGGTTATCGTGCATCGTCATCGTCAACGGAAGCCCATTCTTAATAGTCGCTCCTTTGCCTATGGCAAAAATAAATGCGTTTACGGCAGGGGTTCCCCCTGCCGTTATTACTCTTCGCACCTCCCGCGGGATCAACACTCTTCTTCCAGCCATATCAATTACAAACCTGCCCGAATCTTCAGAAGAACGAGCCGGTGCCGGTGAAAGACAAAATAATAAACAAAATATTAAAAAGAATGTTGCATCTCTATATCTCACAAGAACTCCTAAATTCTGATTTTAGCGCCTCCGATGATAGTGAAAGGTGCGCCAGGCATATAATCAATACCCGATGCCTGCCTTGGCGAATCTTGCCAGTTATGTATAATGCTGATATATTTTTTATTAAACAGATTAACAAAGTTCAGGTAAAAAGTCACTTCCTCAAACCTCCATATATTATTCATAATGTAGCTGAAGTTTAAGTCCACCAGTGTATAGGCGTCAACCTTCTCCTTGTTCTCACAATCGCTATAGCGTTTTCCCAAATAACGAATTAACGGACTGACACTAAATCCTCGGATTGTATACTTTATACCTATCTTTCCCATTAATTCCGGAACGTCGGATACTTGCTTCCCCTTACAATCAATAGTTGCACCGCCAGTAGTTGTTATATTTTCTCTGAAGGTTACTCTGTTATACGATACGGAACCAAAGGTGGTAAATCCACTGACAGGAGTGACACCTGCTTCAACTTCTGCGCCCTTTGATTCGGCTTTGGCTTTGTTCTGGTAATAAGCGAGCCCGACCACAGGATCAAAGACATCCGGCACCTGCTTATTGTAGATGCGGCTATAAAACAGAGTAGGCGCAAGATACCATGTCCCTGAGTGATAGCTGATCCCCAGGTCAAAGTTGTTTGACGTCTCTAGTTTCATATCATCCCAAAGATCCTGAAGTGATATTCCTGCGTTTCGAAATTTAGAATTAGGATCTGATTTAATATAATCGCTGTAATAAGTAGAGTAAATTCCCCCTAACCATGGCGAGGCATAGTTTCTTCCATAAGTTAGACGGGTATTGATCTGCTGGTTGATTTCATAATTAAGTCCGGCATAGGGAAGCCACGCATCCATGTTTTTACTTTTTGCGTGCATACCATCTATGGGTGTTGTATAGTTGAATACATCATCGTAGGAAACGTCCGGTACACCTGCTGTTTTATATCCTGTTACGCTTGGCAAACTAATCCGGATATACTTAATGCCGGTATCAACACGCAAATTACCCAGGCGGTTGTTAAGCATCAGATATGGCGAATGAGATTCCCGGTTGCCGACTTTAGTAATGTACTGCCAGCTGTTAAACGTAAGGTTGTGGTCAGTAGTATTAATGTCATACTTTTTCTGATCTTTTGAAGGGGGCATGGTATCCATACTCTGATACCAATATCCAACCTTCGCTAAAGTTGGCCCAATATTTATTCCGTATTCCGAAAGAAAACCATATTGTTCCTGCTCAATGTTGTTACGTTGAATAGTATTATCAGTAGTACCGGAACTGTTATAACTGAGCCGATAGCCGTCTGCCAAATAATAATAAGGCTTGAATGTCAGGTAACTGTCCTTTGTAGGTTTGTATTCCATCAAGAGCATACCTAAGTATTCATCAAACTTTTGACGATTGAAATTGTAATAGTATTTGTCTTGCAAAGAATTACCGGTAAGGTTTGCATTGAAATCATACCCTCTATAATATGACTTATCCTGTGTCTGGAGATAAGACAACGGCCGATAGGCATGCTGCTCTAAAGTGTTGTATGCTCCAAAAAATGAAATTTTTATATCTGCAGGGAGTGTTTGACTAATTCCGATAGTGCCATTATTCCGTTTGCCGGTTCCGGGTCCGCGCCATTTGTCTGTTTCTGTGGTAGATCCTGAAACAAAAAGGCGGGTTTTAGTCGGTAGTTCGCCTGAATCGACACGCCCAAAAGATCGATCGAAGCGGTTCGATCCCCAACTCTGATTAAAAATGATCGGAGAATTGGAAGAAGGCTGCATAAATGACTGATCCGTAGCTCCGGCAAAATTGCCAAACCCAAATCCTTTGTCAGGAGGCACTGGTCCGCGGATCAGTGATATCTGTGAAATATCATCAAGGTCGATTGGACTGCCGAAAAACCCCGAACCGACATTTGCGCCTATGGGAAGGCCTTCTATCGTGCGGGATGATTTGCTAAATGTGTCCCCGTACTGCCCTCTGATCCGAACATTATTCTGGTCATTTAATAAACCGACAGCATCGGAACTCTCACTGTGAACCGATGGCAGCATGTCAAGGGCCTTGAAAGGATTTTTCTGGGCAGCACCTGCCAGCTGGTCTATCATATCCTTGTCCACTGTACTCTGTGTATGCGTCTGTGCCGCATCCTCTTTGCGCAATCGTGTCCCTTTGATAATTATCTCGGTAACTTTATCTGTTTTTGCTTTCTCTTCTTCTGAATCATTCTTGATTTCAGTTTTTACATCAGTTTTAACTGTTTCCGCAGGGTGTTCCAGTTGAGCCTGCGCGCTCAGATTTATTTGAGAAATAGATATAATGACAATACAGCAAAACAAGAATATTAAAAATCTTTTCATAAAAAACCTCCTAAAATGTTAGCAATCTTTCTATATGTCAATAAAAACATAACGCATATTTCTGTCAATGGTTTTTAAATTCTTATACTTTCACTGAGTATTTAATTTGTAATTGGAAGATTTAAAACAACAGCAGGTTAAATTACTTTTTAAATTTTTTATTCTTTCCTGAACTGCATAAACTTTTTGCAATATGGACCGGATAATTTCAGAACCGCGGCAGGGTTATGGCCAAAAACATGATCTTTGGCTATTAACACTGTGGATAATGCATTCGCATGTTTTATAAAAAGAGAGTCATGTCCCACGCAAAGCCCTATAACAATATTAAACTCCGCGCCCTCATCATTCATTATTTCTGCCTGTGTTACTGGGTTGCACATTAGTGTGTAGTCCTTTGATCCTCTTGAGATATCTTCATTCGTAATGCCGATAAGTTCTCCGGACAGGCCTCCTACTTTGCAGCATACGGAAACAACTTCAAAACCATGGTTTTCCAGTATTTTATTGACCAGTATGGATTCATTGCGTAGCGCGCTGCAGAAAGCAAGTCCCAGCCTTTTATATCCCATTTTTTTTGCGAACAGTATTGTTTCTTCCAGCCTTGAATAGCGTGCGAATATTCCATCTTCGGAGCGAATAAAGGCTTCGGATTGCTGAATTGCGGCCTGACGGGCAAATTCCTTGAGCTCCGGTTCGAGTGATTTTCTAAGTCCTTTTTTCATTATACCAGGTTTCCGTTTTATCGGACAATCCGGGGAAGCTAAATTCGGATTCCTTTTTTCACATACAGGTTCATAGCAGTTCGCGCATTCGGTTATCTGTATCATATTTAACTCCGACTGGTATTAAAAAAAATATTTCTCCTGTTTTATGATTCGATAAAAGCTTTATCTTCAATAATATTTAAAAAACATTGTCGCCTCGATAAATCTATTTCTATATGGCTGTTCTCATTAACTATGAGAAGCAAACTCACTAATAGTCTTTTTTGTTGCCGATTCTTTCTGGGCTTTTACTGCTAATTCCGGTAGTGTTGTGGCATCAGAATTATTATTTTTATCTGAATCCGCGTTTAATCCGGTTTCTGAATTTGTTTTTTTTTCAGTGTTTGCATCCTGATCCTGTTCAGTCTCGCCATAAAGTTCTTCAAAAGATATTATATTGACCAATAAGGACAAAATAATTAATATTTTTTTTATTAAATTAAAATTAATGAATTTCATACATACCTGCCTAAAGAAAAAATGAAATTATTTATTTCTGTATTTTCTATTGTTTTCTCTGACCTTGTAAGGTAAAATTTATCCCGAAAAATGATCAGTCGTTCGGCGGATTTGCCAAAAAAGTGATAACCGGAACCGCCCTCGGAAAGAGTATCAAGCAGTGTGTCCGGGTCGTTCACTATTACTCCGCCTATAGCGTTTATACCGCGCCGGAAAAAGGCTTCCGGCAGCATGCTTGCAGTAGGCCCTACCAAAACAGCTTCCGCTCCATCGCGTTTCAGGCGGAGGATATCTTCAAGAGTGTTGTTGATAAGCGTAGTGCCTGTTATAATCAGCAGATCGGCCGATGCTATGCATTCATCGGCTTTTTCAGGAGGGCAGTAATATTGCATCTCATCCGCTTTTAGCGTGCGTGTATCTTTTTCCAGAATATGGAAATGCCGGCCGCGGCGTTTAAGTATCCGGATATAGGGCACAAGAGCGCCTATGACTACGACCTTTTTGTCGATCGGGATGTTTTTATTTTCAACAGGATCAGCGAATTCCAGATTATATACAGCCGGAGGAGTCCTGTGCCAGCATGTTGCGGAAAGGGCATTCAGAACAGCAATCCCCAATGCTGTCTGCAAAGGCCCTTTTTTATAAATATTATCAATATATTCGGAAACTGGTTTTCCTGCCAGCTTACCGGAATCCGGCATGGCGCGCAGGGAACTGGGACAGCAGACTGCTTCAGGGATTTCTTTTGCAGGCGTAAGACAGATACCTCCTTCTCCGTTTGAAAGCTTAACACCTGAAAAAAACAGCCCAACAACTGCTCTTTCGACATTAATTGAGTTAATTTCACGGCCGAGCATATTACGTATTTGCTCTGCTGTTTCCATTAATATATTATAATTATAATTGATATTTTGTTTTGATGCCAACAGAATGCCTCCTTTTATAATTATTTTGTTTTTATCGATATGTCCAAACAAACATAACGTATATTTCTGTCAAGACATTTAAAGCAAAAAATTACGGGTTTTTATCCTGTATAATAACTTGACAAAATAAAAAATAACATTTAAATGGATGAACATGAACGATCTGAAAATTGATATAGGATATAAAATCTGGATTAAGAACAAGGGAAATGCCTTTGGGAAAGGGCCTTATACGCTTTTAAAAAATATTGAATCAATGGGTTCGCTCAGCCAGGCGGCCGCTGCAATTAAAATGTCTTACAGGGGAGCGTGGGGCCTTATTAAAACCTGCGAAGAAAGACTCGGTTTTACTCTCATAGAACGCCAGGTCGGCGGTTCCAGCGGAGGCTATTCCAGATTAACATCCGATGGCATGGAATTTATCCGGTGGTATGAAAGTTTAAATAAAGAAGTTAGCGATGCGGTCGAAAAAATATTCAATAAAAAACTGAATAAATTATTTAAAGATAAGAAAAAATAAAGTTCCCCAGGCTAAGCCCCGGCGCTATCGCACCTGCTTCCGCCTTTGGCGTTAGCTGGAAGGCTTGTTTATCAGCGGGATAACTTTTTCTTTTAATATGCGTCCGTTGATATTCCTATAATATACTGCAGGTTTTACCAGCGCTGATAATTTTCCATCTGCTTCCACACAGACAACTCCGCCGGTAGGTATCCCGTAGCCTTTGCTGTTTTCCCCCATAAGCATAAGCGCTGTCTTTAACTCCTCCCATCCGTCTGCTTCCGCGTGGGCGTCGCACAGAACAGGCGCTATACCCATGCACCTGAAAAGCTCCGCGCTCGAATCATCCATGGGATTTCTCCACCGCACCCAGTGCGTCCCCAGCATTATACTGCCTGCCGAAAGCCCGAAAAACAAGACACCGTTAGCGTGTAAGTTCCTTAAAAACGGCGTGAGCCTGTGCTTATCCAGCCAGTACATACCTTCATCTACATCGCCTCCTGATACAAACACAGCATCTGCTTTTTTCAAGATAGATTTAGCCGATTTAATATCTGCATCGTCATCTGCCAGAAAAATCTGCGTTACTTTAGATGCGCCCGCTCTAGTTAAATAATCTCCTGTGAATTCAAAGAACGATGGATCATCGCAATTTGCAGTGCCGATATATGCGACATGCGGCTTTTCCTTTCCTGTTGCCTGCAATATTTTCTTAAAAAGAGGCAGCAGCGAGCCAGGCCTTCGCCAGTTGCCTCCTGCTATGAGATAAACAGGTTTTATTTTTTTCAATTAAAAAGCTCCTTTGGATCAAATTCAAAATGAGCCTGAGTGCGGCGGTATTTCCCCGAAGCTGCGGGCGCTATATCTTTGCAAAAGTCAATGTTCAGTTCCGCATCACTGCCGTACAGTAAGCGCATTTGCTTCTTAATGTTGTCAGTTAAGCCGGCCGGGTTGCCGCCAGTCATTATTTTCAGAGAATATTCATTCCGTGAGAATTGATCCAGGTGGTAATCGCGTATGCCGTCTGTTTTTAAGAGCGCATCGTCGAGTTGTTTTGTAGTAACAAGATTTCCTGCTGTAGCAAAAGTCGCATTTGCCGTGCGGCCTTCTATTGATTCAAGTATGTATCCTTCATTTCGGCCGCATGGACATGAATGATCGCTTAAGCTTACAATGTCGCCCACGTCGAACTTTATCAGCGAAGTCCATTTGTTGTTGAATATGGTCACTAATATACGGCCTTTATCCGGGCCGCCGTGCATGTTTTTCAATGGCTGAAAATCTACCCTGCAGAAATCCGTATTCTGATGATATGTGCCGTGCTCGCACTGCATAAACACATATCCTGTTTCAGTTGTGCCATAAGAACTTGCCGAGGGAACAGGAAATGCTTTCCGGATATCTTTCCTGTGTATTTGCGAAGGAAATTCATAAGTAAATAATATGATTTGTGGCAAATACATGCTGACGCTGTTATCGATCGCCCACCACGACAGCCGTGCCAGCAACGAAGGATTTGCTTCCAGAATGGCAGGCCTGAACTCAGTCAGCTCTCGCGCCATGCGCGCATATATATCATTGTCCCATTCGAGAGCGCTTGCTTTTTCGTTAAGAAACAGAATGCGCCCGTTTAGTATGCGATCCTGCATTGGGAGTATACCTGATGAGCAAAACCCGACGTTCAGAGAGCTGGCTAGCTGCGCTTCGCGCGCGTTATGATTCAGATGCGCGGTGTGAGCATTGAGAGTCCACGACGCAGCTTCCGAATCGTTCCACCATGGCTGGTTCCATATATTTGTTATTTTTTCCGATGTTGTGCCGCTTGTATCGACAAAAGAAATTTCTCCTTTCGCGATCCCGTCTCCTATGCTTCGGCCTTCAGGTACAAGCCCGTCAGGGAAATGATTGCGGATGTCGTTTTTCGTGAGGACAGGCAGAGCGGCATAGCGTTCGTCAAGCGAAAGATCACGGCGATCCAGTTCCAGCCATGAACGATATACTGAAGCCGTTTCAAGGCCTGTCGCCAGTACCTTATGCGAATTTATAATATATTTATCAGAAAAATACAGTTTCTGCACAAAGAGCCTGCGTTAACAAACAATATGTCCGAAGGAAGAAAACGCGGAGAACATGAAGATATGCATTTTCTACCTCTAAATAATTTTATGACGGCACATAAGTCGGAGCATTTTTTGACGACTTGCCTTTTAATACTTTATGATAATAGTGATATGTAAGGGGCGTTCCTTCTGCGAGCACTTCGCAGGCAACAATCTTACCGACAAAAATAGTATGCGTCTCAACATCAAGGTGCTCAGAAACTTCAACTTCTAAATACGACAAAATGTTTTCAAGCAGCACGGGACAGCCTGTAATTCCCTTCTTATATTTTGCATTGGCAAATTTATCGAAATCCCGCCCGGTTCTGAATCCGAAAGGACCGAAAAAAGTCATGGGAGCTGTTTCGGCAATCACCATTGCAGTAAAAACTTTGCTTGCAGATATAAATTCATGGGTCAGATTTTTCCTGTTGATGATTACAGCTAACCTTGCAGGGTCAGAAGTAACCTGGATAACAGTGTTTACAAGCTGACCATTGATCCGGTCTTTATCTTTTGACGAGATAATATAAAGTCCGGAACTTAAAGTCTGAAGGGAACGGCTGTCGAATGTAGCACTCATGAGAAATTCCTCCATATTATTCATTGCATTATTAGTTATGTGTGCAGAAGACTCACTGCTGTTTTACGCGGAACAATTAATTCTCCATACAGGGATTACAGAATGTCAAATAATATTTTACAGGTTTTAGGACGCTTTTAATAACTTTAATTTGTGCTAAATATTAATTTGGAAAGCTTCGGAAAATTTATTCTATTTAAATAATAATGATTTCCGGATCAATGAAATTTTTAATTACGCCAAATCCGGAAAAAACGTTTTAAAATAATTGAAACGGCATAAGCCGCAAACGGAGAAATCCATATTACCGCAGCTATTGAGCCGCTCTCAATCCATTTCCCAGACCTGGTATATTCAATTAAAACATTATATGAAAGAAATACTGCCCAGCTGAGTACAAAGCCCGCAGGCCCGGCAGCAAACGGAAGCAGCGCAGCGAGATAAAGCGCATACCACGGATGCAGCGTAGGACTTAAAAGAAGAAATGCCAGAGTGATTTGATAGAAGGCCCCCATGGAAGATTGAAGAGTAAACATTCTGCCGTCACTTTTATTTCTTTGCTTTATCCATAAAAAAACTATAATGCTGATTATACAAATTAAAAATAAAATCATCAGAATGATACGTGCAATATCTCCGGATGAAAACATATCGCGTAATGTGCGGAATGCAAAATTGGAGAATTCCCAGTTTTGCAGATAAATGCCAAGTGTCCCGGTTATATTCTGCAATTCCGGAATGTATGGGATGCACAATAGTATCGAGCAAATTAAAAAACCCAGAAATATAGTAAACGGGCTGGCTGCAACAAGTAATAATACAGGTAAATATATTATGACAATAAATTTCGTGAGAACAGCTGCTGCGAATAATGCGCCTGCAAATAACGGGATTGTCTTTTGTTTTATTGCTAAAAACAATCCGGAGAAGCATTCCGGGCTTTGCCTCTCTTTCACAAAAAGCAGGTAAAGAGCAAACAAAAAAAACAAAATTCCGACACCATCAATGTGACCCGACCACGCAATTTCAATTACAGGAAGCGGATGCCATGCATAAAGCGCCGCTCTCCACGCTGGCAGTTCCATACCCCGCAGTATCATTAATATAATGCCGCACATTATCATATCGAAGATTATCAGCAGGATTTTTATTCCTGTTATACCGGGTGATGCCGCAGCGCCTGCAGCAAAAACAACCTGCGCAGTCGGAGGATAAATCGTAACCAGTTCGGGATTGTTGATCTTCTTTAAAAGAAGCGCGCTGTGGTCATCGGCTGGTTTTATGGAAGCAGGAGACGCGCTGTACGGATTTAGCCCGTTTAATGACCTGCTGCCGTCCCATAAGTAACGGTAAATATCATCTGAGAGCTGTGCAGGCTGAAAAAGAAAAAGCAGCCTGAACAAAAAAGCAAAAAGTAGTATTGTCCATGATGATACATGAATATCTTTTTTTTTAAATATATAAAACATAAAAGACAGCGGGATTATAACAAGACCAGCAGTAATGGCCAGTAAATTAACTGATATGCGTATGTTCTGCTGCAAAGATAAAAATATATAAGCAGATGAAATAATAAAGAGTATGCTCCAAAGAATAAGACGGTTTTTATTATTTATTATTTTCATAATTGACCGGTATATTGGATAGAAAACATTTTTTCTTTATTAAGTTCCATGTATGTTTTACCCATTTACGAATTCCGGACTGTGATCTGTATAAAGCGCAAAGTTCTTCAGGTTTAGATCCTAGAGCAAAATTAAAGATCGCCAGTTGATTTATGATCCATGTGCGGAGTATGCCCATCTGCGAATAACGTCTTGCGGATGTTGTTACTTTTTGCGGAAGCGTAACAATCCGGCCGTATTTTTTTATGGCTCTTACGAATACTATATCCTCCATTATTGGAATATCCGGGAAGCAGCCTGCTGAATGAAAATCGGACGCCCACATAAAAAGGCCTTGATCTCCATAAGGCAGTTTAAGAAAACGTGAACGCAGGTTTGCCCCGAACGCAACTGCCTTAAGCCCGGCGCGGCCGGAGTCGAATTCCAGGCTGAAGGCGCCCGCAACAACTGCCGGATCGGCAAGGGCATTGCGGATTGCGGCGTCGAATCCTGAAGGCACAAACGTATCAGCATGCAAAAAAAGCAGAATACCTGCGGACGTCATTGACGCACCTTTATTCATCTGCAATGCGCGGCCTGCACCGGATAATACAACAACAGCTCCCTGCCCTGCGGCCAACCCGGCAGTATTATCTGTGCTGCCTCCGTCAACTACAATGCAGTCTATGTTCGTTCCGTCCTTTAACCTGCCCAGCGTTGCCACTATTGAAGCTTCTTCGTTACAGGCCGGAATGATGGCGGCAATTCGGGGCTTTGCTTCATGAACAACTTCTTTCCACAAGCATATATCTTCCGGACGGTCTATGTCCGGCAGCATTTTTAAAAGCGTATAGTTTATCCCTGCCTTTTCTGCCCGTTCAAGCGTTTCTTTTAGAACGGAATCTGTGCCCCAGGGCAGCGGCTCGAAAAGAACTTCCGCTGGTTTAACCAGCCCTATAAGATAATAGCCGCCGTCTTCGGCCGGGCCTAATACGCAGTCATGCGAATTAAGCTGTTCAAATGCCTCGCTGATAATCGCATCAGTAATGAACGGGCAATCCGATCCTGTAAGAGCAACGCGCAGTGCGCCATTCGCAAACGCGGACTGAAAAGCCTGCGACATCCGCTCCCCGAGGCCGTTCCCGGTCTGCGGCCGCATACTAAGATCGTTCCCGTACAGAGCCCGCATTACAGCCTCATCCCCGCCGTCGTAATGCAGTTCGACTTTCACTTTATCCGGATGCGACACTGCTACAGCAAGTATGTGGCGCGTCATTTCGCGCTGCAAACGCGCTGCCCCAAACCTGCCCAGCGAAGGTATTAGGCGTGTCTTGACTTTGCCCGGCTCCGGGTAACGGGTAAAGATTATCAGCGTGTTTAGAGCGGTAATTTTTTTATTATATTTCAGCATAAATAATAGATTGTTTTTATTTAACTCTTTCCGGCATATCCCTATATTTTTAAGCTACTAGTCAAATGCCGGATGTTTTTGAAAAATAATTTTCAAATATTTCTTTCACATCCTTACACATAACAAAAAAAAATCCCATAGGAAATACCAGCAGGAACGGGATTGCAATCCATGTTTCTCTTTGCAAAGCAAAATAAACCGGCAGCAGAGTATAGCAAAAAAGAATTAAATTCATAATGACATACGGCATTGAACGCTGGCTGTAAAGGAAAGCCATGCGCGGCAGTTTTTCTTTGCCGTTTATCCCGAACTTCGGGGTCCTGTCGAATATTCCTCCATTCCTGAAAATGCCTTTTATTACGGACAGGGCGATCCCTGGCGCGAGCCCGATCGTAAAAACAGGCATCATAAGCAAAGTTGATAACGGAATTTTTTTATTTTGCCCGCGTCTGTACAAAACAAAATAAAGAAAAATTGCCATTGACGACAATATAAATATAGGCGCATCTATGCGAAAAATCTGATACGGCCCTATGTTTGTCCTTGAAAGAATTGTCGGATAAAGAGTAAGCGTAACTATCACTCCCAGGAGCCAGCATACGTTCGCCAGCAGATGGGCAAGGGCTTCCAGTTTGACAGCAGGCGGAAAATTTCGCTTTAACAGCAACGGCAGAATTTTTTTTGCAGTCTGCACAGACCCCTTAGCCCAGCGCTGCTGCTGGCAGCGGAATGCCGAAAGCCTTACAGGCAGCTCCGATGGAACTTCGAGTTCGTCCACATAGCGGAACTTCCAGCCCGCCATCTGCGCGCGGTAGCTTAAATCCAGATCCTCTGTGACTGTATCGGCCTGCCATCCGCCGGCAGATTCAATCGCTGTTCGCCTCCACACGCCTGCTGTACCGTTAAAGTTGAAAAACAGACCGCGCCTGTGCCTTACCCAGTGCTCGATCCTGAAATGCGGACCCAGGAGCAGCGCCTGTACCGACGTAAGCCATGAATGCTCAGTGTTCAGGAATCCCCATCTTGCCTGGACCATGCCGGTTTTTTTATCTGCAAAAAAAGAGATCGTCCGAAACAGAAAATCCCGCGGCGGGACAAAATCCGCATCAAAGATCGCGATGAATTCGCCGGAGCATGTTTTCATTCCGTTATCCAGCGCGCCTGCCTTGTATCCTTCGCGGTTAGTTCTTCTTACCACGCTAATTACAACGCCATTCACTGCCCAGTATGCCACTCTTTTTTCCACTATGCCGGGTGTATCATCCGTGGAATCATCCAGAACCTGAATCTCCAGCCTTTTTCCAGGCCAGTCCAGATTTGCAGCAGCATCTATTAAACGCTCAGCCACAAATCTTTCATTGTAAAGCGGGAGCTGAACTGTAACAAAAGGACAGTCATTCTCTTTAAAATAAAAATCGGGTGGTAATTCCGGCGCGTATTTTTTTTTCTCCGAAAACCAGTGATATAAAATCCATATCCTGTGAAGCCCGTACAGGACAAGGCCTGACAATGCAATAAAATGAATAATTACCCAGAAGTTCAAAGACATTATTGATACCTTGATCCAAGATTTTATTTCAGCAGACAGTTTGATTATGATCTGACCGGATACGTTCTTACTGCAAGGTTGCCATGTCCTTACGCCGTAGGGACAGGCGCCCTGCCCGTAAGGACGGGTCACCCAGCCGTAGGGACATAGTCCCCCACCCGTAGGGACTGATGCCATACCCGTAGGGATAGGTCACCTGGCCGTAAGGCAGAGCTGCCTTACGCTAAATATCTGTTATTATTATCTGCTTTCGATAACCATGCTTGCATTCCATCGCCATTGCCCTTTCAGCCCCCTAACCCCCTGAAGGGGGCATAAAAATTTTTTATTGAATAAATTCTCATTTTCACAATGGATTAGCACATAATCCATATTTAATATCAAAAGATATTGTTTCCCCTCCCAAGCCGGTGCCCCCTTTGGGGGATAGGGGGCCGGGAGCATTTCCGATTTACAACTAAAAAAAATTAAGTGTGAGGCAACCCTGGCCGTAAGGCAGGGGAATTATTATTCGCGGCAATCCACTTAAAGCTCCCATGCTTCAAAAAGATAAAATTCCGGACGCCATGCTGTTAATTTCGCGCTATCAGCTGTTACGGTTATATCATCGCTTAATACAAGCCATATCTTTTTTGTCCAGTTGTTCCATCTCCCCTTTAGATGAATTGCTCCTGCTGCATCACTTTTCCCGCCCGCCAGTAAATCTCCGTAAGGCGCATTGCCCGCATAGCGGACAAGAGCATATCCTGTATTTGTTAAAAGCTTCCGGGCATTAAATGTGAAAACTCCGGTCTGTTCATTAAAAACAAGCGTACCATACGCTCCATCCGGAACAGCTTTCCATGTTGAAGAGTTTTTCGCATAAAGCTTAAGTACCCCGGCCGCCTGAAAGCCTGATTCAAAGGCCGCTTTTTTATCTGCCCGGCATTCTTTGTGTTCCGCATGTGCCGCAATCGCAGACATGAATACGAATAACAGGCAAACTATTTTTCCAGGAATTAAGTATTCTGTCATCTGGCCTTTTGTGTAACTCCCTGAACATTTTTCTGCTTCATGAGATCATTGCCGTTACGGATTTCAGTATGCATCTTCAAGTCATTGCATACTGTTCTGTTCCCGGCCAGTAATTCTTTTGCTATAACCCAGAGTATTCTCATTCCGGCGAAGACAACTCCTTTAAGCGTACGGCTAACTTTTGACGCGCCGCCTTTTCGGGTTCTGTACGGAAGCCGGAACTCAATTACGCGCATTTTTAACTTTGCTGCTTTGATCTGCATCTCAACAGTCCATCCGAACGCTCTTTCACTCATGTTAATCTGCTTTAAAGCCTGCCAGGTAAGTGCGCGCATAGGACCAAGATCTTTGTATCTGTATCCCCAGAAAAGACGGATGAGAGTTACAGACAGCATGTTCCCGAAACGCTGCTGCGGAGTCAATGCCTGTTCCGTTTCAGGCATCCTCTGCGCAAGCGTCATGTCGGCTTCAGCATCCATAAGCGGTTTAAGCAACACAGGCAGGTTCTCCACACCGTCGCTGCCGTCTCCGTCAGCGAACGCGACAATATCAGGCGGATCATTATCGAGCGCTGCAATAGCAGCCATGCAGGCGTTGCCGTACCCCGGACGCGGTTCATAAACAACACGCGCTCCGAGAGACAAAGCAATTTCGCCTGTTCCGTCCGTAGAACCGTTGTCTGCTACGATTACATGCGTCACAATGCCAGGCACATTCGCCAGCACATCCGGCAAAGACAGAGCCTCGTTATATGCCGGTATTATCAGGACTATTTTGCTTTTATTCATAAACTGAACAATATGGTTTCTTTACTATCTTTAAAAAAATTTCAATTAGGTATTACATGAAATTAGAATAATTCATGCGCAAGTCATATCAATATTAGGTTTAATATTCGCTAAGTTGAAACACTTAAAGTCAGTTATTTATGTAAAATTATATTTTTAAACCAATGTATAAAATCTTTCAGATAATTTCTCCTGGGGATAGTTTTCCCGCCGCCCTGAGGCAGATATTCATAAAGCTGTGTTCTTAGTATGTTGTCCGTCAATCTCGCAGCATCATACACATAGAGTTCGCAAAGTTTTTTATGCTGCGAAGAATTCCGCTTTGTGAGCTTCTTCGTCAGCACGCGGCAGCATATCGCTTTATGTATAGCGCGAAAATCGTCATGAAGCTGTTTAACAGCATGAAAGACGATTTTCTCCGTTTGATCGGTTTTCGTCCGGCCTGCTGCAAGCCCCAGGACAGCCACAGCGCCTGTAATTGACCCGCACGCGCAACCGCTCTCTCCCATTCCGTCACCGAAACCGGTCGCCAGTTTATAAGCGCTTTCGGGAAGACCAAGTCCGTATACTTCATTAAAGGCTTTTAATACTGCTTCACTGCAAAAGAATCCGCCTTTATAATATTCCAGCGACAATTTAACAGCAGTCGGAATTTCTTTTTCAAAAGATGCATCTGATTTTATGTTAGTTTTATCGTTCTTCTTTATATCTTTATTTTTATGAAACATAATAAACCTCAGTTTATTTTTTTTATTCTTCTTCTGTGGCTTCCAAAATTTGTTCTTTTTTAATTTTTATACGTTCGGTAAATATAGAGCGCAGTAAAATTGTCAGAGCAACGAACGCAAACACGATCAGCAATCCGAAAACAAATGTTTTTGCGCCGCCTGCAAGCATATCACCTGCGTATGAATAAATAACAGTTGCAGGCAATTGCCCAAGGCCAGTAGCAATAATGAAGTGCCGGAAACGCATCGAAGTCAATCCTGCTCCATAGCTTATAATATCAAAAGGAACGAAAGGCAGAAGCCGCGCGATAAGGATCGCATGAGTGCCGAACTTCTCGAAAAATTTATCAACGGATTTCAGCGAGGTTTTACCTGTCAGTTTTGCCACAGTACTGCGGCCGTAAAGCTTCGCTATGCCAAAACATAAAGCAGCGCCCGCCATTGCGCTCGACCACGAGAGGAGAGCGCCCCATCCCCAGCCGAATACTGCTGCGTTCGAAAATGTAATAAGAAATGCAGGTAAAGGGGCAATGACCGATTGAAATACCATCAGCATAAACGATACAGCTACAGCTAATGGTCCGAAAGAGCGGATGTATTCTTTTATTGGTTCAATGTCAACCGAACTAAAAAGTTTTATTATCTGAAAGATATATTCTCTTGTTGCCGGTATTATCATAATTATAACAATAAACACAGGAATACATATCATTAAACCGCGTTTTAATATTTTGTTCATATTGTTACACCATCCGTAATATTTTCTTTGGGGTTCGACAGGGAATTCGAACGGGTCAATATCCAGTCGATACTGCTTGTGAGGCTGAAGATCGAAACAAAAACCGCGAATAAAACCGAGACAGTAAGAGCTGACGAAATTGAATAGCCCAAAGGCTGAAGCAGGAAGATATATGCTCCTTCGCGCATCCCGTACCCGTTAAGCCCCACAGGCGCCATTGCCAGCACCGAAGACGCGCTTGTTATGAAAAATAGATCCGGTGCGCCGGGAACAGGAAGCCCAAGGCCTTTCATGACCGAAGCCACAACCAGCGCGACACATATCTGGAACACAAAAGATAATGCCAGAGAAAACCATAAAGCGCGGGGCTGGTCCATTAATCCGCATGCTGATTCGGAAAAAGATATCCACGATTTACTTATCCTACCGTTTCTTGTTTTTATGAATGCCGGTGTCCAGCCTGTAAGGAGAATATAAGTTGCGAGAACGCCGGCAATAAACAAAACACACATAAGACCAATCGCAGGCAAAAAAGGCTTTGTGGCAAAAGCAGCGCCGGCTATCCCCAGTAAAGCAAGCGAAACTGCTGCAAGGGCGCGGTCCACTACAACCGAAGCAGCAGCGTGCGCGGTGCGCCCGTAATACTTTCCCGCGAGGATAATGCGCACGCCGTCGCCACCGATGCTCGAAGGCAGAAAGTTGTTAAAAAACAATGCTTTTACATAAATCCTGAAAAGATAGATTATGCTCTTAAAATTCCGGCTGCCGAGCAGCAGCCCCCATTTCCATGCGCTTATAATCACGGATAAAATAATAAATCCAAAAACCGCCGGGAGCCAGCTTAACTCAAAATGAACCAGCGATTGATAGATTTTATCAAGATCCGCGAAAGCTATTACAATGCCGAGCAGCAATAAGGACACGGATATGCGTAAAATCAAAAACAGGTAGCGTTTAGTTTTTTCTTTCATGTTTATTTTAATATCCCAGGAATATTTTAAACCTCATCCCCCTAACCTCGCAGGGCTGTCTCATGCTAAATTTTTAGTATGAATCACTTATTAACTCACCCCCTAACCCCAATGTCATTAAGTTAAGGATTATTATTGCTTTTATATTGCAATTTTTGCTCCCGGCCCCCTAACCCCCGAAGGGGGCATAAAAATTTTTTATTGAATAAATTCTCATTTTCACAATGGATTAGCACATAATCTATATTTAATATCAAAAGATATTGTTTCCCCTTCCAAGCCGGTGCCCCCTTTGGGGGATAGGGGGTTAAATGCAAAAGCCTTAAC
>JAZDKB010000021.1:0-40228 GCA_043803405.1 Spirochaetota bacterium
GTATCTGGCAATAACAAATATATCCAGAAAATGGACAAGGCCTATTGTCGAATGGGGGCTTGCATTGAATCAGTTTGCTATACATTTTGGAGATAGAGTGAATATCTAATATCTGTTTACACAAAAAATATTACACTCTCCCCCCCCAGGATATTTATGCGCTCTTTGATACTAAAAATACCAAAACCGGTTTCTGCGCCGCGGGCCCCGGCCTTGTCTGCGTCGAATCCTTTTCCGTTATCCGAAACAACGATATTAAGCAGGTTATTATCGGTAATGCTGACCGAGACAGCGGCATCCTTTGCATTTGCATGCTTGATTACATTGAACAACAGCTCCCGTATCGACTGAAACAGAAGTATGGTAACACCTTCGCTGTCCGGAGAAATGTCGGCAGCTGAATCTACATGAACGGACAGATCGTGTTTTTCCTTCATCCACCTGGCCAGCCATTTTACTGCTGGAATAAGACCGCTTTCAAACAGGATAGGAGGCGAAAGCTCCGATGTGAGCGTTCTTGAGACTTTGATGGATTCATCCAGAAGATCCGAAACCTTTTTAATTGCATTTTCCGGACTTTGAGTGTGAGCCGCATTGAGGCTGAGTTTTGCTCCTACAAGCAGCTGCTGAAGATCGTCATGCAGAATGCGGGCTAATCGCTTGCGTTCGCGGTTCTCCGTCTGCGTAAGCTCAAGCGCCAGGGAGCGAAGCTGCTGTGTGCGTCTTTCAAGCTCGGCAGTGCGGATCCGCACACGGTCTTCGAGTTCATCGTGGGCTTTTTGGAGCTCATCCGTCATTTTTTTTAGCCAGGTAATGTCGGTTGCCGCGCCGACGAGGCCGATTACGTCGCCTTCTATGTTCCGGCGCGGAGCTTTTACGTTCAGCATAAATCTGTAACCGGCAGGCGCCTCGATTGTCTCCTCAAAAGTATGGACTTTACCGGATTGCATTACCTGCCTGTCATGCTCAAGTATCTTTTCGCCGATTTCCGGGTTTTCATACAATTCACGGTCGGTATGTCCTATGATCTGTTCCATAGTTTTTCCAAGTAAGGCTGCGGTTGCGGGATTTGCGAGTATAAGACGGCTGTCTTTGTCCTTTACATATATGGGATCCGCAACAGTATTGATAACATCCCGGAGCAGGGCTTCACTTTCCAGGATCGCATTCTCGTAACGTTTGCGCTCTGTCATATCAAGCATTGCGCCTATCACGCGCCATGCTTTTCCGTAAATATTGCGGGCTATAAAGGCACGGTCCAAAATAAAAGCCCATGTCCCGTCCTTTTTTTGAAAACGGTATTCGCAGGTCCACCTGTCGTCTTTTCCGTCAATAGCTTTTTTAAGGCTGTCAAGCGTGGAATTGCGGTCCTCCGGATGTATATGCTCCTCCCACCATTGCGTGGAATTGCCGCTGTTTGAAGGCCTTCCGAACCATTCGGTATATATTTCGTTCCAGTATACTTCCCCTGTTGTCATGTCCATGTCCCAGACGGCATTGTTATTGGCCTGGATAGCAAACCTGTAACGCTCTTCACTCTCGCGCAGGGCTTTCTGCTGGAGCCGAAGCTGCTGTATCAATTCGGAGGAATTTTCAATCTCGGACAGGTCATTTGCCACCACGCAGATACTTGGACCATCCGGCTGGTCAAGGAGATTAGCCGAAATATACGCCGGTACATTCTTCCCGCCCTTGCACCGGAAAACAAGCCGTTGTTTTACAGGCTGCTGCCGTGTATTCATGAGAAATGCGGAGACGTCGGCATGATTTTTTTCAGATATAAATTCAAATAACGGCCTGCCGACAATCTGCTCCGGCTGCCGGTTGATCATCTGCCCGAACTGCGCGTTGCAGTAAAGTATGTTACCTTCAAACGTGACCGTGAACGCAGCTTCCTTCATCGTTTCCACGATAAGGCGGTATATTGAGTCCGCTCCCACAAGAGAGAATACCTGTTCGCCCTTTGCGCCGGAAACGATCACTGCATCGACTTCGCCCTCGCGGATGGCGCGCAATGTTTCTTCGGCTTCTCCGAGCCGGTTCGCAAGCTCGTCAATCTTTCGCTGAAGTTCCTTTTCCCGTTTTGTTGATTTTACCTGTTTTTTCGTGTTCATTCTATAGTTTCCCTGAACCGGATATCCAGGCCCACAAGAACTTTTTCCTTGTTTGTCATATCGCCGATCAGCCTTTTAAGGGGTTCCGGCAGCTCCTTGATCAGGGTCGGGGCAGCAATAACATCTTCCGTTTTTGCCATGCCCGGCTGTTTATAGATGTCGATTATTTCTAATTCATAGCGGCCTTTGAGATTCTGTTCGCAGATTTCGGTAATGGAGCGTATAGCGGAAGAGGATCGCGGGTTTATACCTGCAACGTAAAGCCGCAGAACATATATCTGTTCCGGTGAAGCGGGCTTTGCTTTTATATCTGTCTTACCATGTTTTTTATCATTTTTCACAATTAGTTTCTTTACCTGATCAGTATCAGTTTCTTGGACGCAGGTCGAGCCCTACAAGTACACGTTCGGTATTCGACAAATCTCCGATTATTTTACGCACCGGTACCGGCAGTTTCCGTACAAGTGTCGGGATAGCAAAGATTTGGTCGCCTTTGGCAAGCTGCGGATCTTTTAAAAGATCTATAACTTCTATTGTATACTTGTTTTCCATGTAATTTTCGCATAATTGTTTCAGGTTAGCTAAGGCTTTGACAGCCCGCGGGGTCTGGCCTGCTACATAAAGCCTGAGTTCCCAGAATTCCCCCTGTCCTGAAGGATTTTTTTGGTTTTTATGTTTTTTAACGGATTTGGGCATATTATTTCTCGTTCAATCGGCTCTTCTTGCCTTATTTAATTCCTGTTTATCTTTTTTAATAGTCTGGCTGCGGTTCATTTGATTCTGTTTTTGTTTTTGTAGCTCATTATCGATATTTTTAAGCCGGCGGGTAATAGTTTCAGCCTGTGCCTGCAGGTTCGAATATTCCTGCTGAAGTTCCTGTTTGCGGCGCTCACTGTCCTGCTGTTCAATTATGTCCCGCGACTTGTCTTTTGCTTCCTGCGCCAGCCTTGCAGATCCGGTCAATACTATGCCCGGTCCTACATAAACATCCTGAAGTTTTATTCCGCCGGAAGTGATCTGGAACTCCCTCATCTGATTGGAATGAGCCATACCGCGGCTTTTTAAAATATAAAGCAGACGGTTCCGTTCGCTGTCGGACTCAATCATCCGGACTAACAGCCAGGTATCCATCAGGCTGGAAATTCCGACATTGCTTTGTTCCAGCGCATCGTTATTGTCTCCGCTTGTAAGGCTTGTGTAAACACTTGTGACTCCCTGGTTCTTTAAAAAATCAATCACGCGCGTTAACATTGCCTTGATCTCGTCGGTGTCACCGACTGTGGTCAGGTTTGTGACAGGATCCATTACTACCGCGTCGGGGCCGAAATCTACGACGAGCTTATGAATATTGGACAGGTGCATTTCAAGTCCGTAAAGCTGGGGCCGTATGGAATAAAACAATAACAGGCCTTTCCTGACCCATTTATTCAGGTCAAAGCCTATGGAAGCCATGTTGCGGATTATCTGTTGCGGGGACTCTTCAAATGAAAAATATACGCATCGCTCGCCCCTGCGGCATGCGGCATCAATGAATGCGATGGCAGTACTTGTTTTCCCGGTTCCGGCAGTGCCGGACATAAGAATACTGCTGCCGCGGTAATAGCCCTTGCCGCCGAGCATCGTGTCCAGGCGCGGTATTCCTGAGGAAATCCGCTTGCTGCTTACGGGATAGTTGAGCCCCAGCGAGCTTATCGGCAGTACTGACAGGCCGTTTTCATCGATGAACGTCGGGTACTCATTCGTGCCGTGCTTGGAACCGCGGTATTTCACGATCCTGAGCCGGCGCGTTGCGATCTGGTTGTGTACGCGATGGTCAAGGAAAATTACGCAGTCGCTTACATATTCCTCGATTCCGTAGCGGGTAAGTGTATTTTCGCCTTTTTCTCCCGTAATGATAACTGTAACACCCTTGTCCCTGAGCCAACGGAACAACCGCCTCAGTTCGGCGCGGAGTATAGCTTCGTTGGGCAGACCCGAGAACAGGGCCTCAACCGAATCAAGTACAACTCTCTTTGCCCCGATTTCCCCGATCATTAAATTTAGACGCAGAAACAATCCTTCCAGGTCGTATTCGCCTGTTTCCTCTATCTCGCTGCGTTCTACGTGAACATAATCTATGGCCATTTTCCCGCGGCGCACCAGGTCATCCACATCAAAACCGAGGGAAGCGACATTTTTTATCAGGTCACCGGCGGTTTCCTCAAAGGACATGAAGACGCCAGGTTCTTTAAACTCGGCAATGCCGCGGACAATGAACTCCATTGCCAGAAGCGTTTTACCGCTTCCGGCACCGCCGCATACCAGCGTAGGACGCCCGCGCGGAAGACCGCCTTCGGTTACATCGTCAAGCCCTGTAATGCCTGTAGGACATTTTTCTAATATTTTTCCGGATAGGCGGGTTTTTTTAACTTTTGCCATAATTACTCCTTCTTTTTTACTGGCAGGCAAAATATTTAAACAGGAATAAGTATTGATAATCAGAATCAGTTTAAAGATAATTACAGCAGTTTTATACAGAATATCTTAAAAAAAATGATATAAGGTAAAATAACAGTTTATGAATTTACTAATTATAGTATAAAGTATTTGATAGAAAGATTTTATGATGTCAACTACTTTTTGTTGTGTTCAGAGGAACAGGATTTGGTGAGGAAAAATACCCACCGGGAACAGAATTTAGTTGTAATAAATATTAATTTAGATAAATTTGTATACAAAATCGATAGAGAAGGAGTGTACAATGGCAAAATTCAGAACATGCGACTATCTTAAGCGCATATTATGGTTCTTCAAAACCGGTTCGTCAATTACTGACACAAAAATGGTTGGCAGCATAACATTTATATACCGGAGCCGGAAATGTAATATATATCAAGTTTATGTTTAATCACTTTCATCACGGCAATTCGCGCGATATTTTTGGAAAACCGAAAAATATATAAATTGACTTTCAATGATTCACATCCACTGTTCCTCCGAACAATAATACAATGAGTATCAATACTGCAAATACGCTTGATGAATTCCATTGCGTAAGGGAAAAATGTTTCTATTAGGAGGTTTTTATTATTGTGTTTGAGTTGTGTATTGGGGCAATTCTGGGTATACTTTCTTCAATTCCTATCGGTCCAATCAATCTGGCAATAATAGCTTTGGCATTGAAAACCAGCTGGCAACGTCCGGTTGCAATGGCGATTACCGTAGCATTGATTGATGGAATATATGCTTTTATAGCAGTTTCAGCAATATCTTTGCCGCACTGGTCTGATCCTGTAACGAAAATCTGCGGCTTGTTTGGCTCTTTATTAGTTGCCGGATACGGGGTCTATCTGATTTTCAGCGCGAATGGCAAAGAGAAGTCAGTAGAACAAAACAGCCTGGTATCATCCCGTCATAACATATGCATGGGCGTGCTTACCGGGGCAGTTTTATACGTTTCAAATCCGTCATTCATAATCTTCTGGCTTAGCGCGATAAGCGTATCCCGCCAATTGTTCCCGGATGCACTTCTTCAAAATTACTATTTATTCGGAGCCGGGGTCGTATCAGGAACCTCATTGTGGTTCTTCTTTTTGCTGTATCTAATCCGCCGCAAATCAATAATCGCCTCCCCCGTTTTGAAAAGGCGTTTGTCAATTATTGTAGGCTGGCTTTTGATCGCCCTTGGGATTTTTTCGCTGGTTAGCAGTATCAAAGAATTAGTAAGATGAAAGCAGAATATTCATAATTTTTTTAAATAATTAAAACATTTAATTAACAATACTTTATTACGTTATTCTAACACTGGAATGCAATTGCGTTCCTGCTGAAAAAATACCGCATAAGGAAAAAAATTGAGTGTAATAGATTCCGGAAATCATCTTTCGGCTGATGAGGCAAGGATTCTCCTTGAAAGTATCAATCTTTCTGATATTCCAAAAACCCTTTCTAAAATTAATCCTTTTTCGCACAATGATATTACTGCCGGGTGTGAAAATGAACTGCAGGTAATGGTTAAGGGTTTGTCTGATAACATTGACCTGCCGCAGAAAATTCTTTCATCAGATTTCTATCATAATGTTCTGACCCGGCTTAAACGCGGTGATGTGTCGGGACGGACAGTATCGGGAGTTGAGAATTATATCCGGTCTAATACCGAAGAAATCTGGGAAAACTCATGGGTTCATTTCCCATACGAAACTCTCGGTGAAAATGCCCGGAAGATGTTTGAACATGATCTTCTCAGGAACAAGAAAAATCCTGAGACTGGCTTTCGCTCGGATATGAATGATTTTCTTTTCAGATCCGGAGGTGAAATGATGGTACGCATCCCGGTAAGCTATCTGCTCAAACTTTCTCTGGCCGATATTCTTGAAAATGAAATGATTGATGAGGATGTGCGCAGAGAAGGAACAAAATTGCTCCCGTATTTCACTAATGATAATTCATCGCCTGAGGTCATCTCATTTTACGTGGCTTCATTGACTCCTGAAAACGGTATGGGCGAGTCGCTTGCCCGTGAAATGATTCAGCGCTTTTTACTTGTTCAGATATTAATCGTCTATGCGGCAGATAAGTTCAGGCTTAAAGAATCCGGACAGGAAGTTAGTGTATATTTTTCACCGCTTCCTCCGGTCCGGCAGCGCATTCTTAATTCAAGCATTTCCGATAATTTCTACCGCGAACTTTTTATGAGTCCCTGTCTTTCAGGATGGGACAATGGAGAAGAAAAGAAGCAGTATATGCATGTGTGTCACGAAGTATTGAGCAGGAGTTCGCTGAATATTCTCAAGAAGCTCGATGAAGCCGGGCTTGTTGAGGGTAATCTCGTGTTTCTTCCGCATACGTCAAATGTTTGCCTGGCCAATAACGGAACGCATATTTCTATTGGAAGCAGAAAAATTACAGATCTGGTTAAAAACAATGATTCTGAGTTTAACAGAATTCACGAGAAGTATGTTGGAGATCTCGTAATAAAAATTTTTGAACATTTTATTCCGCTTTTTATCGGCAATTACAGCGCTTCACCGTATCGTATTGATTTCAGAGATTTCCGGCCAGAGATTGCGTTGGGATTTCTTCCCCATGAACTTGATTATTCGCATATCAGGATGGTCTGGCGGCTCTGGAAAGAGAAAGCTGACCTGGCATTTTTCGGAAACAGAATAACGCCATTCGGCCCGGCTCCCCTCGACAGGTTTCTTAGTATTCTTTTCCGCCTGAAAGGGGACTTTGTTCATGATTTCAGAATCATTGATTATTTCATGGCATTAATGAGTACTGATTCGTCACCCTCGCTTAACGGCCTTCTCGATAATGATTACCGTTTATGCAGGGATCTCGAGCGGATGGGAGTGTATGATTCGAGGATGTCTCCCTACTATTTCTGCAAACTACGCCAGTATGGCAAAGCCGGATTTTCAGGTTTTGAAGGGAGATATTACAGCGCATTTAATAAGGTGCATAATGATATGACTAATGCTGTAAATCTGCAGGTTCTGGTTACGTCGCTCGCGTTTAAGTATATCAAAAACAATATTTATACTCATCGGGATATTCCCGATGATCCGGTCACGGAAAGCGAACGAAGACATATTATTTTCTCGAAAGCGATTGATCTTCCGTCTTTCTATCTGAGCAGGAAATCACCGAACAAATTCCTTGCAAAGATCGCCGGAAAAACAAAAAAAACAAAACCTGCTTTACGATATAAAGAGATGCTGAAGATAGAGATGAAAGAATATCAGAAAGCGCTTCTCAATACGATCGAGGAAGACGGAGCGGATATTATTCATGAATTAGGGATGGAAGATACGATCAGAAATTTGCGGGAAAAAGTAATGAATCCCGAATCTTCAGTTGCGTATGAAATATCAAAAAATGTCTTCAAAGAGCTGCGGGAACCGTATTTCACCGGCGTACGCGCTGAAAAGTTCAATCTTGGTATTGAGAAATATTATCGCGAAAACCAGCGTAAAAATCAGATCCGTGACGGATTGGAATCATTCTATCATGATCTGAACCGGTTTAATGATAATAAATCAATCAGTAATTTGCTCAAAAACAGCAAGACTGAAACGGTTTTTACGAATTTCAGGGATATTGATTCTCTTTCGGGCAGGGTTTTCTCGCAGACGATTTCCAGCCGCGATTCTGCCGCGTTCGCAGGACTTTTAATTGCAGTAATCAGCGAAAATTCCAGAAGGAATTGTAATTAAATGAATAACCGGACGCATAAATATATTGTCCATGATAGCGGAGAAGTAAAAGATGAAAGATTGTATCATGATTGTTTTATAAATTTCCTTTATACCGGTATAAGAGAAAACGCGCCTGCATTGTTCCGCCTTTTTACCGGGAAACGGGTGTCAAAACTGGCTGCAACCATCAATTATGATATACCGTTCAGATCGGATAGAACCAGGCTGCACTTTGTTGAACGTCTTGGGATTGATGCTTCGGAGTGCATTGATAATTTTGAAAAATTCAAAACTCCCCGCCAGGTTTTTGAGCGAAAGATCGCATACTGGAAATGCAGGCCGATGGTTGATGAGGATAGCTGCGTTGTATCTCCTGCTGATTCGCGGATAGTCACCGGAACATTCCGCGAAGACAAAGTACTTTATATAAAAGAGAAATTTTTTGATATTAAGGAACTCCTCGGCGACTCCTCATGGCTGAATCTTTTTACCAAAGGCGATTTTGCGATTTTCCGTCTAACGCCGGATAAATATCATTATAACCATTCACCGGTTTCGGGTATTGTGAAAGACTATTATGAAATTGCAGGACATTATCATTCATGCAATCCGACCGCTGTCATCGAATTGCTCACGCCTTATTCAAAGAACAAACGAACTGTTACCATTATTGATACTGATGTAAAAGGGGGAAGCAAAATCGGAATTGTCGCAATGATTGAAGTAGTTGCTCTTATGATTGGGCAAATTGTCCAATGCTATAGCCCGGCGAAATATGACAACCCTGTAATGGTTAAAGCCGGATTGTTCATGAAGGCCGGTTCTCCGAAATCGCTTTTCAGGCCGGGCAGCAGTACTGTTATTCTCTTGTTTCAGAAGAAGAAAATAGAATTTTTAAAAACAATAATCAGCAACCAGATGAATGGAAATATTGAAAACAGGTACACAAGGACATTTTCGCCGCATCTGATTGAAACTGATATTAAAGCCAGATCGCTCGTGGCAAGGAAGAAATAGATGCAAAGTATTTATTTATTACTGACAGCCATTACTGTCATGTCGTGTGTAATTTGGTATTTCTCGTTTACACGGTTTACTCACGAACGGTATCAGGTACTTTTTTGTTTTCCAACAGAAAAAAAAGAAAATTCATGGTCGGGATTCTGTATTACATGGTACGGCCTTATCATATCGCTGTCATTCACGTTCAGTTTTATCATATTTGTTTTTCTTATGGGTTCTTCAGGTATATCATATCTTTCTGTTGTGATTCCGGTTCTTATCTCTGTGGCCATAGGTGTACTGGCAAGCAAACTCCTTGCGGAACGGATCGAAAAGACTAAAGCGACGATCAGTGTTGCTGCCGCGATGTTTACATCTTTTTTGCTGATACCTCCTTCTTTTTTTATTTATGGAAAGATATTTTCCGAAACGCCCATTCCAGTCATGATCGTTCTTTCATCCATCTCGATTGCATTCGCATTCGGAGAGGGCTATGGACGGATCGCGTGTATTTCATTCGGATGCTGCTATGGAAAACCTGTAGACAAGACAGGATGGTTTCTCCGAAGAATATTCCATCGGATGAATTTCACCTTCCGCGGCGGATTGAAGAAAGCTTCATACGCTGGCAATCTTGAAGGCAGTCCGCTTGTTCCGATCCAGGGGATCACTTCAATTGTTAATGTTCTTACAGGAATAACCGGGATCGTTTTGTATTATCATGGAAACTTTTCTTCAACATTGCTGACAGTCATAATTTCACTGTCAGCATGGAGGATACTTTCTGAACAGTTTAGAATTGACAACAGGGGCAGCGGGAAAATATCGGCATATCAAATAATGTCCCTTTTTAATATCGGATATTCGGTATTTATTTCCGTAGCGCTGTATTCGGCGAATCCTTTACTTCCGGATTTTGAAAAGGGAATAAATGCGGTTTTGAGCCGCGAAATCTTCCCCGTTTCAATTGTAATTTTTTCGATACTTCTAATCTTTTACGGCAAAAGCAAAGTGATTTTCCCAGAAATTAAACTGAAAGTCGGGAATAATTGATTTACTGGAATTAAATAACAGTAAAATCATAAATAAGTAATACAAATATTATCAGTTTTTATTATACGTAAATATTTTATTGATTGATAGTAGCTTTATTTGTAATCTTTTTTATAGCAAAAGGGAATGATCGCCTCACCTGAAAATGATGATTAACGGTGAAGAATAGCATTTTACTGAGGCACTTAATTTACCTTAAGAGGATACAACAATGCGTAAACTTAATATTGCGGTAATTGAGGTTGCTGCCAACTCTCCTACCCGTTCATGGTATGGTCGCGTTATGCGACCGAATCTTACCAGCATTATGCCACAGGTAATTGCTGTATGGTGCGAAGAAGAGGGTCATAAAGTTACCTTCACGTACTATTCCGGCTACGAAAACATGGGCGACGAACTGCCTGAACAACTTGACCTGGTTTTTATCGGAGCCTTCACGACTTCAGCTCAAGTCGCATATGCCCTGAGCGCATATTTCCAGTCAAATGGTGCCGTAACGGTACTTGGCGGGCCTCATGCCCGTGCTTATCCGACAGATGCACGAAAATACTTCGACTATGTTGTAGGTTTTACTGATAAGAATGTAATCGTGGATATTTTACAAGATTGTTCTCAATACCGTCCTACAGGTACATATCTCTCAGCAAATAGTCAACCAAGCTCGCTTCCCAGTCTTCGTCAGAGATGGAATCATACAAAAAAAATTTTAGAGAAAGCACGAATTGTCAAGATTGTTCCAATGCTCGGTAGCTTGGGTTGCCCGTATAATTGTAGTTTTTGTGTCGATTCTGTAGTAAAATATCAGCCGCTAAACTTTGATACTATCCGGGAGGATTTACGCTTTATTCGACAGGAAATGAAGCGACCGATAGTAGCCTGGCACGATCCAAATTTTGGTGTTCAATTTGATGAATACCTGAACCTCATCGAAGAGTCTGTCCCGCCAGGAAGCATAACCTTTATAGCTGAAAGTTCGTTGTCCCTGTTGTCTGAAAAAAATGTTATCCGGCTTAAGAAGAATGGTTTTAAAGCAGTATTGCCAGGGATTGAATCCTGGTACGAGATGGGCAACAAGTCAAGGACAGGCAGTAATACAGGGGAACAGAAAGTCCGCATGGTTTCCGAGCATGTTAATATGATTTTACGCTACCTTCCTTACCTTCAGGCCAATTTTGTCCTTGGCCTTGATTGTGATGAAGGGAATGAGCCGTTTGAATTGACGAAACTGTTTCTTGACTTGAGCCCGGCTGCATTTCCGGCATTTTCGCTTTTCACGGCTTTCGGTAACAGTGCACCCATGAATTTGCAGTATCAAAAAGATGGCAGAATGATTGGTTTTCCGTTTCATTTTTTGAATAACAACGGTGTTATGAATGTTAAGCCAAAGAACTACGAATGGCGAGATTTTTATGGTAAATTAATCGGACTTTATCAACATGCATTTTCACACTCTCTGATTCTGAGACGGCTGAAATCGAACAGAGGTTGGATTCCGCGAGCAATGAATTTACTACGGGCGATTTCTCTTGAAGGCTGGGGCAAAATCGAATATTATAAACGCTTAGTCCGCCTGCTGAATGAAGATGTCCAGGTTCGTCATTTTTTTGAACAGAAGACGATTAAAATTCCTCTCTATTTCGAAGAAATAATTCGAGCTACGCTGGGACCATTAGCGCAGTGGCTTCCACAGAAAGCGATGTATCATGATCCGTATGCCTACCTAAAATCAGAGGAAGAAGAAGTTACAACCGGGATAAATGGCGAAGTGTTGTAAAATTTGTCGTCAGTGTATCTTGGCTTATACTGTAATCTTAAATCTGATTTATAAATATCAACAGTAGCAATTTAGCCAACGGCTCTGCTAATTATTGAAACCGTAAACTACCGCAGAAGATACCGCAAACAATTACCAAACCGCGTACGTAGCTCCCGGTATTTGCATTGTAACGTCCGATAAGCACAGACACCCGGATAAGCAAACGCAGACGATCGCTCAGGAAAACGAACTAAACGCAAACAGCGCTGTACATGCAACAGCGTTGAAGAAGCACTGGCGAAAAAGCGCGGGGGAACAGAAAGGGCGGTGAAGAAGCAGGGGCGGATACTCCGGAATCAAATAAATTACTTATTTCAATAAATAATTTGTTGTAACAATTTATAAGGTTGGCTTCAACGGATGCTTGTTCGCCCGTGGCGACGGTCGGTGTTGGGAGGTCAAAGTCTAATTGATTAGTTATCAAAGTCGGTTCCAGTACAAACAAGCACAGCTGAAGCTTCGGCTATATTTTTAATCATTTCTTAAACAGCGGACCTAAGATACAGCATAAATATAATTAACACCGAGATTACGCGTCATACAATCGAATATTTCTTCTGCCCTATAGGGTTTACGGACAAAATCATCCATCCCTGCCGATAAGACTCTGTTTCGTTCCTCCTGAAATACCGAAGCGGAAAGAGCTATGATTTTCACTTCATTACCTCCCTCTGATTTTCGAATACGCTGAGTTGCTTCAAGTCCATCCATAACAGGCATGCGGACATCCATCCAAATAAGGTGTGGATGCCATAAAAGATAAGTTTCTATACCGGCTGCGCCGTTTTCAGCTACACGCACCTGGAACCCGATACCTTCTAGTAAACGTCTCAACAGTAACCAGTTTTCCATCCGATCTTCGACGATTAGAATACGATATTCAGGCTGCCCGGATGCTATACCTATAATCCTCCGTTTAATTTTAGGTGCTCTAATATCATTTCCCTGAGCCCTGGCGACCGGTAACTCAATGTGGAAACAAGATCCTTTTCCGGAAGCGCTTTCAACAGATATCGAACCCCTCATCATTTCTATATGTCTTTGGGTAATAGCCAATCCCAATCCGGTCCCCTTTTGATTGACCTGTTTACCTAACTGGACAAAAGGATCAAAAATTTGTTTTTGATCCTTAATCTCGATGCCTATCCCCGTGTCTTCAACTTCAATAATTAACAGGCAGTCATTCGATTTATCAATTGGCCTGGATTTCAGGCGAAGCAAAATACCTCCTTCCTCAGTGAACTTTACTGCATTCCCGATAAGATTAATAAGCACCTGCCGTAATTTAGCAGAATCTGCGCGGACAAAACGAGGAAATTCTGAGGATTGATCTAATAGTAAACTCAAACCCTTTTCTTCAGCACGTATTCTCATTAATTCGGCAATATCCAGAATCATTTCACCAAGATCAAAGGGTTCCGTTTCAACAGCAATATTCCCAGATTCGATCTTTGCCATATCCAATACATCATTAATCAGGTTTAACAAATGTTCCCCGCTTCGATTGATTATATCCAATGTCTTGCATTGATCTTCTGAAAGATTGTCATCATCGCGCATGAGAGCTGAAAATCCGAGAATTGCATTCAGGGGAGTCCGTAGTTCATGGCTCATGTTGGAAAGGAATATACTTTTGGCCTGGTTGGCTTTTTCAGCTGCTTCCTGCGCGCGTTTCGCGCGAATATTGGCACGGCGCATTGCTTCCGCAACCAGAGAAATCATTGTTCCGGTTATAATAAAAACTACACCTCCAAGCCAGTCAGCGGAATTATTTATAAAAGGCTCGGCGACAAGAAGCGGCCATAAAAAAAGTGCAGTAATACACGACAGACATGTTGCGAACAGGCCGGCTAGAAGACCTCCATAGATTGCGGCAACCATTACGGCAGGATAAAATGTCAGCCAGACGAGTGTTGATTCAAGGGACTGTAACGGCCATATTCGCAAGACAGATGCTATAAATATTAATATTACGGGAACCACAGCCCGTTTCCAGATTGAAAGAATAATACGATTTACTACCATGCGAAGCCTCCCATAAGAACTGTTTAAAGTTATCTATTGGTTAGCTGACAATTCTGTTGATAGTTACTTATAAAACAAACAGCATTTATTAAGACAAAAAATTTTCTACATAATTATATGCTATAAAACAATAAATACAAGGAATAATTTATTATTTTATGTATTATTTGATTTTTAATGACATATAGAATGCACAGGTTAAAATGTTATGGCGTCTGTCAGTTTCTCGGAATTGATTGAAAACGGTACCAGTTACAATGATTCGAATATGTTTGTTAAGTTACCTTGGCTTTTACCCGTAATCTTAAATCTGATTTTTAAATATCAACAGTAGCATTTTAATCAGCGATTCTGATAATAAATGAAGCCGCAACTGCCTTCCACCTCCCGCAGAAGATAACGCGAACAATTAAAGAACCGTGTACGTAGCTCCCGGTATTTGCATTGTAACGTTCGATAAGCACAGACAACCGGATAAGCAACCGCAGACGGTCGCTCAGGAAAACGAAGTAAACGCAAACAGCTTTGTACAAGCAACAGCGATGAAGAAGCACGGGCGAAAAAGCGCAGGGGAGCAGAAAGGCGTTGGGATCAGCAGGGGCGGATAACGTTTTTCTGTTGACGAACATTCCTATGTTTTATTTTCTCAATGGGCAATTAGAAGAAGTTATTGCATGCTTAGCTCTATGTTCTAACAACACAGAGCTAATTGTGAATGGAGCTGCCTTTTACCACAATCCCCTTTATGAGTTGTTGTGCTTTATGGTGCTGTAAATTTAGCCGACCAGACCCCGGTTTTAATTATGATCACCTTGCTGCTTTGGAAGTCCTTTTTTGACTCGCTCCACTTACCATTGGCCAGGCTTTTACCATCGGGTGAAAGAATAGCGGTGTACGTTGTACCTCCGGTGCTGAACGAGACCTCCCGCTTGCCCGGCTCCCATTTGCATGGCGCCTCGACTCCACGTGAGGAATCTGCAGATTTCAATTCCAAACTGCAAATCGAATGATACTTGTCTGCATCAAAACGGTCCGTATCCAGTTTCTGGATCTCAAGAGTACCAGTCCAGACAACGCCCTTGTCATCCTTCCCTGTAAACTGCCATTTGCCCAGAGGAGGGCCGCTGCTTTCGACAGCCGGCTGTTGGCCAATACGAGGATCGGCATAGACTACTAGGTCTTGGACCATGTAATTGATGGTCATGATCAGAATTGTTATAATAATGTGCTTCATAGATATTTTCCTCTTTTGATTTAGTCTGCTCTATAAGAATATTCTTAATAATCAACACTTTAATTTTTTTTACTTATGGGAATATGAATAAAATTGCTGTCCTCGTCAAAGCCTCCTTCTAAAATAATACTGTGAAAATACGGATTAAATCTTAAAAAATTGCTGTAAGACTGATATGCCAATACAATGCTTGTGCGGATTTCTTTGCCTGTGTACCCGCCATGCAACTCAACCGCGCGTTAGTGTATCTTGGCTTTTACTGTAATCTTAAATCTGATTTATAAATATCAACCGTAGCAATTTAGCCAACGGCTCTGCTAATTATTGAAACCGTAAACTACAGCAGAAGATACCGCGAACAATTAATAAATCTCGTACGTAGCTCCTGATATTTGCATTGTAACGTTCGATAAGCACAGACAACCGGATAAGCAACCGCAGACGGTCGCTCAGGAAAACGAAGTAAACGCAAACAGCGTTGTACAAGCAACAGCGGTGAAAAAGCACGGACGAAAAAGCGCGGGGGTGCAGAAAGGCGTCGGGATCAGCAGGGGCGGTGAAGAAGCAGGGGCTTAACCGGCTTGCTGAGCAAGATAAGAGGAATGCTGGCAGGGGCAACGGGATATAAATGATTTTTTTAACCGAAGGAGGAAGGACAGCTCTGCTCTGAATCGTTTGATACATTGCAGAGCTGATATTAAAATTATTGAAAACTAATAATGTTAATGCAGCGCACTGTTGTAGAAATAGAAGTCATCAATCAGGCCGTTGAAGTAAAACCAACTTACATTATTTGTACCCGTTGCATCCGGCATATACGCCCTCGATTGCGGGAAGCTGGTACCTATCTGGTTAATGCTCATAGCAAAGTGATTGACCGTTCCTGTATTGATCCCTATCTGCGCCCCATCAAGATAAAGCGCGATAGAACCGGCTTTAGCAGAGAAATAAGCCGTATGCCAGTTCCCGTCATTGACCGCTGAAGCGGAAATTACTTCAAGCGCCGCTGTCGTAAACAGCTCGCCTCTAAGCTTGCCATCAGAGCGGATGGTTAGAATGGGAACAAATTGAGTTATAACAGGGATTAATGTGCCTATTGCAGTATTTTGATACCCGAAAAGGCTTCCATACTGTCCTGCTGTAGCTTTGAACCTAATCATTATGGTAAACGCTGATGCGCTATTCAGGACAGTGCTGTTCGGCAATGCTATATAACTCGATGTACCGTTTAATGAAGCATAATAGCCGCCATTGCCGTCTGAAACATAGGTAATATTGCTAGCTGTTCCGTTGTTGCCATTTCCCGACGAATCATTGCAGTTCTGTCCGTCAAAGTCATAGTGTATACGTAAATTAGCAGACAGCGTCCATACTGCGTATAAAGTAACGTTGGAACTGCCCATTGTATAGCTCTGCTTGTCATTATAGGCAACTCCGCCGGTAGAGGTTGTGGCCCATCCGGAAAATACATAGAGTGCTCTGGTATAAGTATTGGCAGATAGATTAGCTGAATCTCCTTCGGTAATGCTCTGATCAGCCATAGCCGCACCGGTTCCGCCGTTCGCGTTAAAAGTAATTGTGAATGTGCCACCCGGAAGCTTGATTACAGTAAGATTGAATGGCTTGGAATCGTTAGCAGCGTTTTTTGTGATTGTAGCTGTCAGGGTTACGGACGCATTACCAGCTGCAAAAGACGGTCTTGTTACTATGCCGCTTGTAGTTACTACTCCTGAATTTGTAGTTGCCCACGTAATGGTAGTACCGCTTGAACCGGTTGTAGGAAGAGTAACATTCTGGGTTACATTACCCGCGCTGTCGCCGGATCCATATGTTATGGCAAGTGCAGATTTATCGTCAGCTACAGCTTCGGAGTCTGTCTGGGCATTCTTAATAACAGTAAGATTGAATGTTTTTGTATCGCTGGCTAAGTTTTTTGTGATTGTAGCTGTCAGAGTTACTGACGCATTACCATCTGCAAAATCCGGTCGTGTTACTATTCCGCCGGTAGTAACTACGCCGGAATCTGTAGTTGCCCATGAAATGGTAGTACCGCTTGAACCAGTAGTGGGCAACGTAACATTCTGAGTTACATTGCCCGCGCTGTCGCCGGATCCATATGTTATGGCTAGTGCAGCTTTGTCGTCAGCTACAGCCTGGGGATCTGCATCAGGATTTTTTATAATAGTAAGGTCGAACGTTTTGGTATTATCGCTGGCTAAGTTCTTCGTGATTGTAGCTGTCAGGGTTACGGACGCATTACCATCTAAAAAATCCGGCCGTGCTACTATACCGCCGATAGTGACAACGCCTGAATCTGTAGTTGCCCAGGTGATAGTAGTTCCGTTTGAACCGGTTGTGGGAAGTGTAATATTCTGTGTTACATTACCAGCGCTGTCACCTGATCCATAAGTTATTGTAAGGATTGCAAGGTCTGCCGCTACCGCCTCGGTGTCCGTCATTGGAGCAACAGGATTTTCCGGCTTCCCAATATCCGAACACGCCATACCGGCAAACAATATAAGTGATATTATTATTGAATGTAATTTTTTCATAGTGATGTCTCCTTGAAATTTATAAGATACATATTACACATTGGTAAATATCTTCTGCTAAGCATGCTTCGACGATGAGAAGATGTTTACTTTTCCTGCGCGATCTTAGCAATTACGTCTGCGCTCAGGATCTTGTTATAAACTCTAAGATCGTCCATATACCCCTTGAAGTTATAGCTCCCTCCGCCTGAAAAGGCGCCGATAGTGAAGGGGCCATTAGTGTTGAACCCGTAAGAAAAATTATGTACAGGATCCGCGAGATTCCAGGAGTCCGTGCCTAAAACAGCCTCCACTCCGTTGAAATAGATCTTGACAAACTTGTTCGTCTTGTCGATTACAAAGGCCAGATGATACCAGCCCCCGGGAATAACGAAACCAGGGCCGGTCAGGAATTTCCCGCCGTAACTCCCGTCGCCTATCTCGATGACGACCGCTTTGTCGCTGGTATTCCAGTTGTTCACGCAGAGCTTGAAACCATTGCTGGTGTTGCCCGGGCCAGCGTTGGCAAGGATGGTATTCAGACTCGCCTTGATCGGGTTATCCATGTTGACCCAGAGCGTTACCGTTAGCTGATTGCCAAGGTTAATATTCGATGTCCCATAAGCGGAGCTGCCGTTGAAGTAGATGCTGTTGGACCCTTCATGTACCTTGTCCGTCATATATGCCGTACTAAATACGCTTATACTGTTGTCGTTACCCGAAGAATCGTTGCCGTTGCCGTTGAACTTCCACTGAGTGATCATGTCGGCGTATGATATGGTGGTAAACGAAAAGACGACGGATTCCGAGATCGGGTTTGTGTCAGCCTTTTTTACATCGGTGGTCACTGTCACCGTGTATGTAGTCCCCTGGGCAAGCAGACCGGTCGGAACAAAAATAATCGATTGCGTTCCGCTGTTATAGGAAACGGTGCCTGCAATTGTCGAGATTCCGTCGGACACCAGCACAGAAGAAAGGGTCACGGTAGTGCCGTCGAGAGCGATCAGGAACGGGATCACGATAGTCTTACCGAGGTCCACCTGGATCGCGCCATTGCCCGGAGCTATGTTTGCCGTATCGACTTCAGGAGACATCCGTATTACTGTGAGCACGAAGTCTCTTGTGTCGGATGCGGCGTTCTTACTGATTGTCGCGGTCAGAGTAACGGAAACATTGGATCCCGATGGTCTGGTTGTGGAGCCTGTTCCACCGTTTATGAGAACGTTGTCGGAATTGTTCGACGCCCAGGCAATGGTAGTTCCGCTTGAACCCGTTGTGGGCAGTGTAACATTCTGTGTTACACTGCCGGCGCTGTCGCCGGAGCCGTATGTTATAGCTAAAGCTGCTTTGTCCGATGTTACAGCATCCGTATCTGTCGGGGCATTTTTTATAATAGTAAGATTGAATATTTTAGTATCAATGGCTGCATTCTTTGTAATTGTGGCAGTAAGTGTTACTGAAGCATCTGAGCCTGTGTATATAGGTCTTGTAACTATACCGCCTATAGTTACTACGCCGGAATTTGTAGTCGCCCAGGCAATGATAGTTCCGCTTGAACCTGTTGTCGGTAGTGTAATATTCTGTGTTACATTGCCTGCGCTGTCTCCTGATCCGTAGGTTATTGCGAGTGCTGTTTTATCCGCTGCTACTGCCTCAGCATCTGTCTGAGGATTTTTTGTCACAGTAAGATTGAATAGTTTAGTATCGCTGGCTACGTTTTTTGTTATCGTGGCTGTAAGTGTAACTGACGCATTTCCTGCTGTGTAAGCCGGTCGCGTTACTATGCCGCCGATGGTTAAACTACCTGAATCTGTAGTTGCCCATGTAATTGTTGTTCCGCTTGAACCGGTTGTAGGCAGTATAACATTCTGTGTTACATTACCTGCGCTGTCTCCTGATCCATAGGTTATTGCAAGGGCTGATTTGTCGTCAGCAACAGCCTGGGCATCTGTAGCAGGATTTTTTATAACCGTAAGATTGAATATTTTAGTATCGCTGGTTGAGTTTTTTGTAATTGTGGCTGTAAGTGTTACTGACGCATTTCCTGCTGTGTAAGCCGGTCGCGTTACTATGCCGCCGATAGTTAAACTATCTGAATCTGTAGTTGCCCATGTAATAGTAGTTCCGTTAGAACCGGTTGTAGGCAGTGTAATATTCTGTTTTATATTACCTGCGCTTTCCCCGGATCCAAAAGATATTGCAAGGGCCGAAAGATCGGCTACTACCGACTCGTCGTCTGTTAATGGAATACCGGGATTTCCAGTTTTACCGATATCCGAACATGCCATGCCGGCAAAAAATATAAGTGATATTATTGTTGAATATAATTTTTTCATAGTGAATCCTTGTTAAAATCTATAAGATGCATATAAGCCAGTTGAAACAGATCTAAGGTTTTGATCGCCCAGGTAAATATTGTAGCTTACATCGATTCCGAGTCTTAATGGTATATCAGTCAGCTTTATATCCGCTGTCAGTGCAGGAGCCACAAATACAGCAGCCCCGTTCGATTTGCCGTCTCCGCTGATGTTCTGGTCCATTATTCCTATCCTGGACTGGACAATAAAGCGTACATCCTCGTACCATGGAAGTCCGCCTATATAGTTTTTCAAAAAAAACTGATATCCTGCAATACCATATACTCCGAATGTGCTGACTGTGGTGTCGTTATTGCTCACTCTGTGCCATAATCCGCTTCCCCCGAGTACAATATTCTTTTTATAATCCGTTAAGCCGAATAGACTCATATCTGTGAATATCCCGAGGTTAATATCCATGCCAGTAGCATTGTTGTAAAAGGTTGCAGCCGGCAGAAAAAATATCTCAAGGCCGTTTAAATATTTTAAAAAGTTTTTCTCTCCGACAGCTTGAGTTTCTTTCTTGATACTTTGATCAACATTTGTCTGCTGTACAGGTACAGGTGTAGTTTCAACTTCAGGCTTGATTATATCCTGATTTTCGATTTGTTTGACGGGTTCAGATCCAATATTATGCTTCTCAGCATCTGTAGTTCCATTCTCCCCGGCTGGCTCCGCTTCAATGTTTTGATCGTATTTTTGTATGTCCTTTACTTCACTGTCCATATCCGATGTAGCCGGGTAAGCCACTCCGGTTGTACTGAATATTAATATTAGTGAGCTAAAAATTATAAATAATTTTCCCATAAAGTTTATATCTCCTTCTTATACTATGTCAAATTTTCATATCGATTACGACTTCGGTAAAAATACAATCACTGCACAAATATTCGCATATTGTATCAGCACCCATATACAACGGATGTTATCGCGATTGCTTTTCAAGAGACCGAATTGATTTAAAATCTATAAAAGATTGGTTATAAATATTGTGGTTGCCCGGAGGCCACACTTGAAGTAAAAAAAAAGAGGGGTCTTGCTGCAATAAACTGATTACTTATTAATTGCTTTATTACTTATATTTAAACTAATTCTTGATTACTACTTATAATAGTATAGGTAATAATTGCATTTGTCAAGGTTTACCGGTACTTTTAAAAATATTTGGGATTGATTAAGGGTTTTGTGTTGCCTATAAATATCCCAATAAAAAATGTTCACAAGTTATTTTTGCTTCAGTTTATGATAGATAGTACAACTTAGCACGGCGGTTCCCTGTCGCACCTCGTATTGTATCATTTGGAATATCTTCGCCGATACCCGTAATCTTAAATCGGATTTTTAAATATCAACAGGAGCATTTAAATCTGTGGTTCAGGCAATGTATGAAGCCACGATTGCCCCCAACCTTCTCGCAGAAGATACCGCAAACAATTAAAGAACCGCGTACGTAGCCCCCGGTATTTGCATTGTAACGTCCGATAGGCACAGACATCCGGATAAGCAACCGCAGACGATCGCTCAGGAAAACGAACTAAACGCAAACAGCGCTGTACATGCAACAGCGTTGAAGAAGCACTGGCGAAAAAGCGCGGGGGAGCAGAAAAGGCGTTGGGGGCAGCAGGGGCAACGGGTGAAAAAAGGAAAACTCAAAATCTTTGTTATAAATTTTATTTTTTGATTGCACTATTGTTAGTAATTTGTTTTTATAATTATATTATAACAGGATAATGAAATTATAAATGCCGAAATTACTGAAATTATACCTTGATGTATGTTGTCTGAATCGTCCCTTTGATGACCAAACTCAGGATAGAATCCGGCTTGAAACAGAAGCAATAATTGCAATATTAAAATATTCCAGAAGCGGCGCGGGTAAAATAATTGGCAGCAACATTATTCAATTGGAGATTGATAAAACTCCGGATTTAATACGTAGATCTTTATTAAAATCATTATCTGAATATATATCGGTTTTGATTTATACTGATAAAAAAATAAAAGAAAGAGCAATAGAATTACAGATTATTGGTTTTAAAGCATTTGACTCTTTTCATATAGCCTGCGCGGAGAAAGGGAACGCAGATGTTTTTTTAACAACCGATGATAAAATAATTAAGCTTGCTGTTCAAAATAAAAATAAAATAAAAGTGAAAGTATATAATCCATTAAACTGGGTTCAGGAGAATATATTAAAATGAAAACAATAATGAAAATAGATGAAATAAGAAGAATTGGTTTTAATGCTTTGAGAAAATCCCTTGGCCCTGATGGAATGCTGCGTTTTATACATCAGTTTGATTCCGGAAGCGGGGATTACACAAAAGAAAGACATCAGTGGCTTGATAAATACGATGTTGAATCAATATACAAAGAGATAAATAAAAAATAATCTCCCTTCACGCACTCAACCCTTACCCGCCCGGTTAGAAGATACCGCACCGGGTTATTGAACCGTGTACGTAGCTCCCGACACTTGCATTGTAACGTTCGACAAGCACAGACATCCGGGTAAGCAACCGCAGACGATCGCTCAGGAAAACGAAGTAAACGCAAACAGCGTTGTACAAGCAACAGCGATGAAGAAGCACGGGCGAAAAAGCGCGGGGGAACAGAAAGACGTTGGGGGCAGCAGGGGCTTAACCGGCTTACTGAGCAAGATAAGTGTAGTGTTAGCAGGGGCGGATACTAATAATTAAATAATTTTTTAACATGAGTTTTATGAATTATCAAATAAAACTTTAAAAAAAAATTTTTTAATTATTTCAAAATAACACGATTATGATTGAGAATATATTTTGCAGCAGAAAAATAATCATTAAAAAGTTCTTGCCGAAATACTGTCATAATGCTAATTTTATTATAATTATATTTACTTTAACTGGAGAATTAAAGGCAATGTCAATCAATAATATCATTGATGAAATACTCACCCTTCCTGTTGAGGAAAGAGCGTTAATTGCGGACTCTCTTTTACGCAGCCTTAACATACCGGATAAATCAATAGATGCCAAATGGACGGAAAGTGCCAGGAGACGACTTGAAGAGCTCCGGTCTGAAAAAGTAAAACCAGTACCTGGCGAAGAAGTGTTCGCGAAAATTAATAAACGATTTTCCAAATGAACTATAGTTTCCACCCTGAAGCTGAAGAAGAATTCCTGAATGCTATTGATTATTATGAAGAACATAAATTCGGACTTGGTTCTGAATTTGCGATTGAGGTTCATCCTACAATCGGGAATATAATCAGCCTTCCAACTGCCTGGCCGTTACTTGAATATGACATACACAGATGCCTGACGCAGAGATTTCCATATGGTATTATCAATTCAATAGAAAAAGATCTCATTTTTATTCTTGCTATAATGCATTTACATCGTGAACCCGGGTACTGGAAATCGAGAATATTATAAGTACAACAATAATTACAAGGCGGTACATACATAAAAGAGCCATGTACGAAATAATTAGTCATTCCAATTAATTAATCAGCTATTCTGATAATGAATAAATCCCAAACAGCCCCCACCCTCCCGCAGAAGATAACGCGAACAATTAAAGAACCGCGTACGTAGCTCCCGATATTAGCATTGTAACGTCCGATAAGCACAAATAGCCGGATAAGCAACCTCAGACGGTGGCTCAGGAAAACGAAGTAAACGCAAACAGCATTGTACAAGCAAAAGCGGTGAAGAAGCATGGGTGAAAAAGCGCGGGGGAGCAGAAAGGCGTTGGGGGCAGCAGGGGCGGTGAAGAAATTCTCATCTGACTCGCTCAAGATATAACGGTAGGTTTTCTCAGAGTATTTTCTAGTTTAGCTTAAAGCAGTTTAAAATATTTAAATTTTTTCCTTGGCGGCAAATTCTATTTTGAAACCGTAGCGTACCTCAAAATGACTCCGCCGGTTTGCAGTGGACGTGCTTCAAGCAGCTTTAGTTTTTGATAAGGCAGCCCTTCATTGAACAAACGCCTGCCCTTGCCCAGAAAGACAGGAACGACACACAGACGGTACTCATCGAAGTGGTTTGCTTTCATGAGAGATTCCGAGAGAATGCCGCTCCCGAAAACGAACATATTCCCATCGCCTTCTTGTTTTAATCTAGGAAGTTCAGCGACCGCATCCTTTACAATTGTTGTGTTGTTCCAATCAACAGTTTTGAGTGTCGGTGAGCAGACGACCTTTTGAATCTCGTTCATGAATTTGGCGATTTCTCCTTCTGCCTTTGTCCAATAATCAGCCATACCTTTGTAGGTTGTTTCGCCAAACACAAGCATATCGGCTGACTTGAGCTGTTCAATGCTAAAATCTTCAAGCTCTTTACCCCACGCAAGATCGTGAAAGTCCAAATCCCACGCTTTCTCTCCCTCGAAGCATCCATCGAGCGAGATTACATTCCACATAATAAGTTTTCTCATATTAATTTTTCCTTTTGGTTTCTACGATTATACATGTATTCATACCTTTTTATGTTTCTAACTTCATAAGTGATCCTCTTAATAAAAATGATCCATCCGGCTTCGTAAGCAACTTCTCCATACCGATTTGTTTCTTATTTTTATTCTTTGGTTTTTGAAGGCTCGAAGAAACCTTTCGGAGTCTTGCCTTTTAAAAATGGTTCGATAAAAGCAATCAACAGATCGACCTGAGTTATAACCGCTGTGTGCGACGTTGCCGGCAAAATAGCAAGACGCGAATTTGGTAATGGCTTGCCCATATCACCCATGATTCCCCCGCCGAGCAGACGGAAAAGAGCGACCGTATGTTCGAGTGTTGCACCGTCTGCATCACCGGCGATAATCAGCACCGGGATTTTCAAAGCTTAGACATCCGATTCCCATGCCATTGGTTCCTTTTCGACTTGAATTAGTTTTCTTGCTAATTCAGGAAACCCATCCGGATTAGGGGCAAGCTTACGATACTCTTCAGCAAATGGCATATTAACAATCATTTCAACAGTCATTTGCGGGATAGCTGCCTTGAAGGCCGGCTGCCAGCCTTTAAGATCGTAGGCGCCGGAGCCAAATATGAGTTTGTTCACTTTCTCCGGGTGGCGGATGACAAGCTGGAGCCCGGTAATGGCGCCCATGGAGTAGCCGAACACGTCGGCTTTCTTGATATTAACAGTATCCATAAAAGCCGCCACATCATCCGCAAGATTCGGATAGGTAATGGGCCGGTCTATATCATTAGTGCGACCATGTCCCTGGAATTCAAGAGCATAAACCTTACGATTTTTTGCCAGCATAGGGATGATATCCCCCATAGAATGTATGTTCATATAAGCTCCATGCAATACTATCAGCGGATCGCCGTTGCCCGATACTTCGTAGTACATCTTCATACCATTCACGTCAGCATATTTACCGGGATTGGTCCCTTGCTGAGCACATGATATAGGTGCAATTACAAGTAGAAATACAATTGCAAGTTTAACAAACGAGATTATCTTCTTATTCATTTTTTCTCCTTACGTATTTTATTGTTTTTATATGCGGAAGCTATAATAGTCAATACAGGGAAAACATTATAAACTGCTAATTTATTCCGTTATATTTTTTGTACGACATTACGGTCGAGTGATGATCGGAGCAAAACGCGAGTTGATCGAAAATAGGATAATTCTTCTTCGCTTTCTTGCCGCCAATGAGCATGATCATTCTTTTCATAACAGTATTCATTAAAAGAAAACAATGTATATCATGAATTGACATTACTGCGTTTTCGAATAAAATTTTCATTAAATTTTAAGTTTACAATGGGTAGTCGCGCCGTCAGCCGATATAATATTCTTAATTATCAGAAAAAAAGATGGCTGGAATGATAAACATCATAATACTTACAGGAGGAAATTGACATAAATACGGTTTCAAGACGTCAATTCATGGCCGGTGCCGGCATGTTGGGTGTTGCTGCTTTTTTAGACGGGTGCGTAAAAAAGGGAGAAAGTAAAGAAGTTTCAGCAATAGAAGACCTTAGCATTGATTAATTTATTTTTTATTTGTATAATCAAAAAATTACTGGGAAAGAAAGGGGGTGAAGACTTATGGCAAAATATGTAGATGGATTTGTGCTTGTTGTACCAAAAGACAAAGCAGAAGAATATAAAAAAATGGCTGAAGAAGGTCGCGACATGTGGATGAAGCATGGCGCATTGTCTTATTTTGAGTGTATGGGTGATGATCTTGAACCAAAAGAAATGGGAGGTATGAAGCCACTTGGATTTGAAAAGCTGGCAAAGGCAGGAAGTAATGAAACAATTTGGTTCTCATTTATTACTTATAGCTCAAAAGAACACCGTGATGAAGTAAATAAAAAGGTAATGGATGAGATGAGCGAAAAGTATAAAGATCAAAAAGATGATTTCCAAATGCCTTTTGATATGAGTCGTATGGCACAAGGCGGATTCAAAGTAGTAGTAGAAGGCTAAAATTGTTCTAATGTCGTCTATTGTCCGCAGGTAAAGGTCAAGAAATTGATCTCGGAAAATAATCTAAAACACACAGTAGCAATTCCGGTAACAATTACTAATCAAGTGGCAGGAAATTTTGAGAATTATTTTTTTTCATAGAATCACCTTTTAAATTTATTTTATACGAACTGTGGATCAGCCTGTCAATAAAGGCATCTGCAATAGTCTGATCTCGAGTCTGTGGCGCGGGGAGAAAAGCTGAATTTTGGCGTTTAGTGTTATACAGGTTGCTCCCAGTGAGAAGCCTCCCCTTGGGACTTGCTAAGGGGGAGTGGCTGCGCTTCGCGGCCGAGGGGTCGGATACAGCAAAAACTCTCGGGAGTGCAGCAGCACGGGCTCTGATAATTATTTAAAAATAGAATTGTTTGTTAAGAAATTTTAGTCTCATTCTTCATTAAAAAGTCCATTCTGCCAACGAGTAATTTTAAAATTTTTTTAATATGTCTAATTAAAGTAACTCCTTTATTAAAACTATTATTATATAAGTATTATTCTTGACGAACTGATTTTTCAGATTTTAATGTTTTAAACATAAACGATATTAAAAATTCAGGCAATCATAATGATAAATTCATCAAATGATATTCAAAAATTAAATCAAATAGTTTCAATTATTGATAATAAAGCAAGTCAATATAAAAGTGAAAGACACCATATGCATCGTGCAAAAGCAGATGCTGATAAAAAATTAATTTTAGATTTAATTAATGATGGATTAGAATTAGCAAACTCCATAGGTTCTCAAGCTCAAGGACTTATTGAAGATTTAGATAGATTGAAAAAACAATTTATTAAACTATAATTTATATTCCCTAAAGTCCTTTAAATTCAATTACCAGCAGCACTCCGGAAGCAGAGAGTTGACTTACCGCCGCAGGTGCCGAAACTGGAAATATTGTTGAAAATATGGAAATAGTAGTGTATCAGTATTACAATAATTTACAATGTAAAGATTAATTATAAAAACCTATTTTTAAAAAATGCAAATTAACAATAAATATCAGCTTTTTTACACTGAAGCCATAATGCCTGCATCAGACATTCCTTCCATAAACAGGATAAAAACTATTTTTGAAAATATGTCCCTTGATGAATTCATAAAGTTAATAAATACAATAATGGCCGACAATGATTATGATACATATAATATTTTTCTTTATTATGTTATGTTGTTTCGTGAAATGAAACATGTACAGTCGTTTATAAATTCCGACAAATTTAATATTGAAATGCTGGAAAAACTGATCCTGTTCACGCACGGATATTGTACTATTCATGGTTATACACTCGAACGTGTACTGGATGAGATATTATATTTTATCGACAGCAGGCGCCTTCTTGAACTTACCCTGTATTCCAGGCACATAACACGGGACAAATTATTTCTTTTTTACATACTGTCGAAATTCGACACCGAAATGCTGAATCAATACTTTAAAAAATTGCGTGATACTTCGGAATTCATTGACTACTTCCTGAAACTGCCTGAAGAAATAATGCGTTCAATAATAGCCAGAAATTACAAACTCTTTCAGTATATCATGCTTCTAATGGCTGAAAATGAATATGATAAAACATATACCCAGACTTTTTTTGATAAATATAAAGAAGATATCGAGCAGTTCAGCAAACTTAGCGATATAATACGCAAGTACAAAAATAGTGTCAATATGGAAGAAGAGAAGAAGCTGCCTTTTAACAAACGCGACATGGCACGAATATCATTCATCGTAAATAAAATTCGTGAAATGCCAAATGCGAAAAAAGCTATCGAATATTTCGACAGTGAAAATATTTTTGCGGATGTTGAAGAAAAACAGATCATCAGTTCTATCATTTTCGATCCGCTTTTTCAAAATGTTTTCAAATATTATGACAAATTATTTGAAATTTAGTGATTTGTGTTTTTATAAAAGAAAGCAGTAAGGTTAATAATATTATATTTAAATTGAAAAACACTCGCATATACACAAAAAAAAGCAAAGCATAAGCTATATAATGTATCCGCTTCGCTACTTAGCCTTCAGTTATATGAATAAGAAACAATAATGAATACAGAAGAAATAAAAGAACGTTTTAATTCTGCAGCAGAAGATTACGATTCGCGACGCAGAATTTTAATACCGTGTTTTGATGATTATTATGAAACAATGACCGGTTTTCTGTCCGGCATAATACCTGAACCGGAATCGATATTAGACTTAGGAGCAGGAACAGGATTGCTTTCAAAATTCTGGTTTAACTATTTTAAAAACAGTAAATATACTCTTGTTGATGTAGCCGACCAGATGATGGAAGTTGCAAAGAAAAGATTCCATGAATTAACTAATTTCAATTATATAATAGCAGATTATTCAAAAGATTTTCCGAAAGGAAACTATGATTTAATATCTTCAGCATTATCAATTCATCATTTATCAGACGATGAGAAACTAAATTTATATAAGAAAATCTTTAAGGCATTACCTTCCAAAGGTTATTTCGTTAATTTTGATCAATTTAACGGGAATACTGAACTGATGACTGATTTGTATAATAATTGGTGGTATGAGCATATAAAGGATAGCGGAATAACGGGGTATGAAAAAAACACCTGGGCAGAAAGAAGAAAAGCAGACAAAGAGAATTCTGTTGAAGAATCAATTGAAATGCTTAATGAAGCCGGTTTTCAAATTGTAGAATGTATATATCGTTATATGAAGTTTGGAGTAATTTTTGCAATTAAAAGCGGCATATAACATAAATTAACCGCAATACTCGCAACTGAATCCGGTACCGGCATCTCCGGCAGATGTATTGATTTAATCTTTATGCGAAATGTTTTTCATGATTTGAAAAATGATATTTCATATTTTATTAAACTTCGGCCACTGCTTAAAGATAGCGGCAGAATCGCGATTCGAGACCCCGGGTGATGCTTAAACAAAGGATAAAATTGCAGTTATGACTGTGCAAAAAGGAATGCAGATCAAACACTATGAGGTACTGCCTCTAAAGGCGCGGTTAAGCCAGCCTTTTCGAACGGCATTAGGACAGCATGATACTCTGGATAATCTGCTTTTTAAGATTAAACTAAGTAATGGTGTTACCGGTTACGGCGAAGCTGCTGTGGCAACGCACATTACCGGCGAGACACTGGCTCAAACTGAAAAGAACCTTGAGATATGCGGGCAAAGTCTGCTGGGGCAAAGTGTAACCGAATATTTAACTATTTCGGCAGCGCTTGACCGGCAACTGCCGGACAATAAAGCCGCACTTGCCGCTGTTGAGATGGCTCTTTTTGATGCGCTGGCTCGTACTTTTAGGATACCGTTATGGCGGTTGTACGGTGACAGGCCGGTAAAATTGCATACAGATATTACGATAGTGATCGACAGCCCGGCTAACGCCGGAAAGAAGGCAAACGAATTCTATAGTCGCGGTTTCAGGGCATTCAAGATCAAGATAGGCCGGGATATGGATAGCGACATAGCACGGGTGATAGCAGTAGCAGGGATCGCAAAAAAAGCAAAATTGTATATAGACGCAAACCAGGGTTATAGCTCGCAGCAAACCTTATGGTTACTTAAAGAGTTGGAAAAGCATAATATCATTCCTGATCTTATCGAACAGCCTGTTCCTAAAGATGACAGGGATGGCCTTAAACGAGTGACACGCCTTGCCAAAACAAAGGTCTGTGCTGATGAAAGCGTTAAGAACATGGCGGATGCTGTCTGGGCAGTCACAGAAAAGGCCTGCGATGTGATCAATATCAAGCTGATGAAATGCGGGCTGGTACAGGCAAGGGAGATCGCTTTTTTTGCCAGAGCAAATAATGTGGGCCTTATGATCGGCGGTATGATGGAAAGCGCTCTTGCCATGACCTGTTCGGCGCATATCGCATCCGGTCTTGGTTTTTTTGATTATGTTGATCTGGATACGCCGTTTTTTTTAAAGGACATAAAGAAGCATAAATTCCTTTCAAAAAACGGGGAGTACGATCTGACAAAAGTCAAAAGCGGGATAGGCGTAATACGTTAAAAAATGATTACTGATCCTTACATAGTCATCGCTGTTCTGATCCTTATTGAGTTTTGCGTTTTGTACTTTTCCGGCATGCAAAGATTTGCGAAATATTTTCATTTTATCCCGCCGGTTTTCTGGATATATGCAATACCCATGCTTTTTTCGTCACTCGGCCTGATCCCTGCGGAAAATCCGTTTTATGATATTATCACAGCTAACGTGCTCCCGGCCAGTCTTATCCTCCTTCTTCTTAGCAGTGACCTTAAAGCAATATCGCGGCTTGGCAAAAAGGCTTTAATCATGATGCTCAGCGGTAGTATTTCCATAATGATTGCGATCCCTGTGGTTTTTTTTCTGTTTAAGGATATATTTGGCAATAATATGTGGAGCGGTTTTGGCGCACTTTCTGCCTCGTGGGTCGGAGGCAGCTCAAACATGATAGCTGTCAAGGAGGCTTTAGGCGCCCCAGAGCACGTATTCGCTCCGATGCTTGTAGTGGATACAATCGTACCTTATGCATGGATGGCATTTCTGATCGCGGTTGTAGGAATGCAGAATATTTTCGATAAAAAAGTAAAAGCCGATAGCAGGATAATGGAAGAACTGAAGCTGCATTTGAGCGGCCGGCAGGAGATTAAGAAAAGCTTTTCAGCAAAAGGTACTTTATGGATAGCTCTTACCGCAGTGGCCGGTGTGTTTGTGTCCAGGATATGTGCTTATTATTTGCCGGCAGTCAAGGATATGATTCCTGTATTTACATGGACAATCATTATTGCGTCAACCTTGGGTGTTTTGTTGTCGCTTACTCCTGCAAAAAAACTTGAACAGTCAAACTCGAGTGTATTCGGGAACTGGCTTTTATATTTCGTGCTTACCACTATCGGAGCCAAAGCCTGCATCCGCGACCTGAATGCCGCTTTCATACTTGTCGGGGCCGGATTTTGCGTGATCATTCTGCACGGTTTGATCATCGTCACAGCAGCGAAGATCATTCGCGCACCGATGTTTTTAGCAGTCACAGCCAGTCAGGCGAATATCGGCGGCCTGGCTTCCACGCCGGTTGTAGCAGCGGTATACCAGCCGGCACTGGCTTTTGTCGGCATCTTAATGGCAGTATTGGGAAACATACTCGGAACATACACTGGCATTATCACAGCTTATGTCTGTAAATTCATTGCAGACATTTAATGCATATGTTCCCGATCCTGTTTTTAGGAAAGCTTATTTAAACAGTAGTACAACTGAAACATGGCCTTCGATTGCATGCCCTGAATTTTCTTTTTCAAAAAATAATATATATGATGGCCCTGCCTGAATATAAATATCATTTCTGATATGCTTTCGAAGATTCAATTCAGCCTGAATAAACGGATCCCAATACATATCGAATCCCTCTGTTTTGGTACTCACATGATGAAGCATATAACCGCCGCTTAATCCTGGCAGAAGAGAGTAATTCGATGATACGCTGAACCCGTAAAGTATCTGAATACCTGTTTTGTTTATAGAATAATTTTTTACTCCATTTGACTCTGGAACAAAATACGCGAAAGAGAGAAATATACTCACAGCACTTTTTTTAAAAAAGAAATCACATAGTCCTCCATAAAGCGATATTCCGTATCCTTTATCCGCAAATTCTGAATACTTGCCGCAAGGCACTAAATATTCAGCCTGAATATTTAGTGACGTTATAAGCTTTTTTTCGACAGGCTTAATTACTAAAGGCGGTAGAAAATAAGGTTTTAACTTATCTGCAATATAATTAATGGTTTGGTTTAGTTCACTTTCTTTGCTTATTCTTTGAATGGCTATTAGTTCGGTTTTTTTGACTGCATTATAGAGAATAATCTTTATTTTATAGGTAATATCCGCTTTCTTATGAAGGAGATATTTGTACTTTCCTTCTTCGCCCATCAGGTTTTCTTTTTCTTTTTCGATTTTCATAACTGATCCGGTTATGACCATGTGCGAATTTATAATTCGTCCATATTGGGCTGCGCAGTTAATGCTGTCGCATGTTTTCGGCAGATTCTGCCATGTCTCTGCCTGCTTAATAACGTTTTGATTAATTATTACTATATAAGGAATAGCGGGAAGCGCTGATTTTAACAGGCTGCTGATTTTACTTGATTCGGCCGTTGTGCAATCTATCGGCTTCAGATTTATAAATGCCGTAGAATTATGTACCGGCGGTTTGATGTTAGTAATTGTAGTTTCCTGATCAAGCTGCGCATTTAATTTTGAGGAAAATAAAAGCGCTGAAATAATTTGTAAGATACTAATACTGTAAAATATGGAACTTATTTTCATTTATTTAACTAAGTAGTAATTCATATAAGTTTTTCAATTTAAAATAACCAATTTAGATAATGTCAAGAAATATTATTTTAAAATGTAATTATTCAATATTTTTATAAAATTTTTCTTGTTTTTTTTCATATATTATTTATTAAAGATTACGTATTATTATGTTATTATTAAAAGCCATTGGGTGTAAAATGCCAAGCTTGTTACTGATATTTATTATTTTTTTATGTTCCTGTTCAAATATGCTTAATGATATGAGCAACATGGACGGCATGGAAAATGTCTTGCACGGATATTTTGTTATTTCCAATAATGATATTTATATTTATAAATCCCGAACATTACTCAATATGAATGTTAATAAAGCCGCTAAGATGCGCTTCAGGAACGAAGGCGAAGACTGGCCTGCGGAATGGGAGATATACGCCAGTGTAAAAGAATGGATATTGCCCGGAAGAGGCCAGTGTATTCAGAACGTATACGGCCAGTTCCAGGATATTGACGGTGAAGAGATAACTGCTTCGGACAGCATAATTCTGTGTGAGCGCGTTACGGCTTCGGACGGAAAGGCAATGACCGGAGACCGTTTCGGTGCATCTGTCGCAGTTTCCGGCGACGGGAATACGGTTGTTGTAGGCGTACCCGGAGACAGAAATAATTATGATAATACAAGCCAGGATCATTATAATCAGGGCGCGGTATATGTTTATAGCTGGGATAATACGGATATGGAATGGAATGAGAGGATACTTAAGACAAGAGGCGAAAGGGACGATAATTTCGGATGCAGCGTTGCAGTTTCCTCCAACGGCAGCCGCATTGCTGCAGGAGCTTATAATGCCAGCCCTGACATAACAATGCCAAATTGGGGCGCTGTATATATATTCGATAAGGTTCCAGACTGGACTCAATCTGCTGTAATTTATGACCCGGCAGGTGCTGCCGGCAACGCTTTTGGATACAGCGTTTCACTTTCGGCTGACGGCGAAAAATTGGCCATAGGCAGCCCGAATGCATCAATAACAGGCAAAGTATTTGTTGCCGGTTCGGCAGCATGGTTAACATTGGAAGAGCTGACGTCTGCAGCAATTACCGGACTTACCGATCGTATCAAATTCGGCAACTCTGTTTCAATAGCAGGTAACGGTCAATATGTGGCAGCCGGCGCGCCTGAGTGGGAAAATGTGGTTCACAGGGCCGGAATCGTAATTATTTTTACAGATAATATAAGTTCGTGGTCAGATACCACTGAATATATTGCTGATCCCGACGGAGATGATTATTTCGGTTGTTCCGTTGCGTTGGATTATAACGGGAGCTTCTGTGCCATTGGCGCACGCGGAACCAGAGAAACTTACGAAAGCCAGGGAAGTTCATTTGCCTATAACAGAAGCGGTTCGTCCTGGGATTTATTCGGCAGCGGCGCTGAACCGGGACATTTATACTATTCAACTGGAGCAAATTTGGCGGATTACTTCGGAGGTTCGGTCTGCGTCAGCAATGACGGCTTGACATTAATTTTCGGCGCAGATAGTTTTGATCAGTCTGGCAGGGGCGACCAGGGTGCCGCGTTTCATTATTTTGATAATGGCACTGATTTTATTTTTAAAGAAATACTGTATGCTATTGATGGGGCATCAGAAGACCACTTTGCTTCGTCGGTTGCAATATCCGGTGATGGGAACACGGTTGCCGCAGGAGCAATCTATGACACAGGCAATATAAACAGCCAGGGTTCTGTATATATTTTTAAAAAATCCGGCGGAACTTTCATGGATTAAGTCCGGTAAAAGCTAAAAACATCAGGTTTCAATATGCCAGGCTTTACAGTTTATACATAAAACCCGCTATAAACTCAAGAGTGTTGCTTTTTAACTTGTCTTTCCCATATTCATAAACCGGAGTAAACGAGATGTCCAGTTCAGCTCCCAGTTGAATACTGAATATATCATTTACCGGCAGTAGAAATCCGCTGCATACCGAAATGCCAAGCTCATAACCGGAACGGTCACTGTCTACTGAAGTTTCGGTTACCGTGCTGCTAAGTGTTTCTTTTTTAAACCATGAACCTGCCGGCAGGCCGTAAAAAGCGTTTAAACCAATGTAACCGTATTTTCTTATGTAGGTGTAACCAAGTGAAAAATCGATAAATTGCGCGTATATATAATTTCTTTTTTTCCCAGCTGTGCTGTAATTTGCCTCTGTTTTTAATTCTTTTTCGGATTTTCCTAAGGAAAAATTAAGCCAGTGATTTGATGTTATGATATTGTAAAAAAATTGAAAAGCATAGGATTCGGATTCGCCAAACAGGGATTTTTGCCCTCCATCGCCTGCGATAGTCCCGGTAGTATAGCTGATACCTTTGCCGTATTTAAGGCCTATTATATAGTCTTTTCCTGAAGGCTGGTTTTGAGCGGATTCTGTGTTCTGGGCAAAAGACGCAAAAGGAAAAAACATAGCAAGTAAAATATAACCCAAAAATATTTTTTTATTCATAACATACCTTTATGGATTTTATTTGTCGAATATATTGCTATTATAAAAAATTATATATTGAATTATGTCAATCAAAGAATCAAAAAAATAAAAAAAATTATAATATTACATTTGACATAACTAATTATTTATAAAATCCTGCTGATAATTGCGATCCCACGATAAAGCAGGCGCTTTTTAAGCTGTAGCAGATATATTATTATTCGGTTTTGTTAAATCGGTATTGATTTTCACAGGAGCAACAATGCAAAAACGGAAGAAAAGTTTAATAAATAAAAAATTTCAATTAAAAACATCGTTAAAATTAGCATTAGCTTCGTTAATTCCATTATTTTTAATTATGGGGCTGGTAGTTTTTTTAAAATACGATAGCGAAGATAAGTTGCTTAACGGGCTCGATAAACTAAATGAAGCTGTTAAAACAGAAGATAATATAATTCAGGCATACCTTGAAATTGCGAGGGTATATAAAGATCAAAACATTAGGCTTGCGGCAGAGACTGTTAAAACCGATCACGAAAAAAGCATTGAGGTAATTCAGGATTATTTAAAAAGAATCGAGACGCAGGTACTTTATTTGCAGTATTTTTTCATAATTATTTCCGTACTTGTTGTGCTGCACGCTGTTTTTTTCTTCCGGCATTTGATCCGCTATACTCACCGGATTTCGGGCCCTGTTTTTTTAATGGGCAGGATAATTAAAGCAATGCTTGAAAACACAACGATCGAGATCAGAAACCTGCGCAAAAAAGATGAGTTTAAAGATGTTTATGAAGATCTTATTAAGCTTTATAAGAAAAAAATTTCCGGACAGGCCTGATAATTACCCCGCGCTTTCATGGTTACGGGATTATATAATGATAACCCATATCCATTACATCATTGTCTCTTTTCTGCGTTAAACTGTCTGTTGTTCTGTTTTGCATTTCATTATAAAATTCGTTTGTCAGATAACCCCGGATTAAATTATTATCGCCTTTATTCACGCATGGGCCGTCCGTATATCCGATTATATTATGCGGGGGAGATGGATTATATATGGGAACCAGCTGGGTCAGATAATACTCATTCTGGAAAGGATTATCATAGCTGATATAGTTATGACTATTTGTAATAGCACTGTTATTGTTTTTATCGACATAACCGGTATCTGAAGGATAAAGGATTGTATGAATTATGTTTGCTTCGCCGACGTTTTCAAAAATGATTGGTGAAGCTGTTATTTCCGTAATATTATTACTAAGTTGATGATTCGATGCAAAAGTACAGTTGATTATATTGATTTTAACCGCTTTGGAATAGATGGTACCTTCACCGTACTGAGAATGAATGTACTCGTTAAATACATAGTTTATTATATTTGTTATATTATTATATAGCAGGGAATTGATATATTCCGTAAAGGAATTGCCCGTATCAAAGGATACTGAACCGAACTGTGCCTGATTTTCATGAAATATTGTTCCGAAGAATACAGGGTTTGCGCTGTTGTTATATACTGCTCCCCCTCCGCCAATTTGCGTAAATGTCCAGACTTCCATCTGAGCATCATAGTTTCCATCTGCTTCATTATAGCTTATATTTGATGAAAATTCGCAATTTGTAAACAAAGGGGATGAGTTTACGTTATTAACCGCTCCACCGTTTTCTGAAGCATTATTATTGGTAAAACCGCATTCATAAAATACAGGCGAGGAGTAGTTGCAGTTAAAAACAGCTCCACCATGCCTGGAACTGTTTTGATTGAACATACATGATGTATAAGCCGGGGAAACGCGGTCATTGTATATGGCTCCGCCGTATGAGTCCAGACCGGAATTGTATGGCTGATTAAAGGAGAACCGGCAATTTTCTAATTCAATTTGTGTGTCATTATTCGTGCCTGATTTGTTATAGACTGCTCCCCCGTTATTTGATTTATTATACCAGAATAGATTATTCTCCGGGTCAGTTGCAGTTATTTTACAGCTTCCTGCGTTATAAAGCGCGCCTCCGGCACCCGCGGCAGCAAGGTTGCCGTAAAAATTGCATAAATCTATTTCAGTGACAGCAGTACTTATATTATATATTGCGCCGCCGTCAATAGCTGCGGTATTATAGCTGCGTAATCCTGATAATTCGCTGTATTCTCCGAAACTGCTTGCTGTTATAAGCGCTTTCCCCATAATGTATAATGCCCCGCCGGAAGCGCCGCTTGTGTTTGAATTAAAAGTACAGTTTGCGATATCTAGCCTGTTGCCTGTTTCCGGATTATCCTGTGAAAATGAGGCTGTAAATACGGCCCCGCCAGCAATGTTACTGTGATTGCCGGAAAATGCCGAGTTATTTATTGCTGAATCCGAATCGCCGGCTGTAAAAACCGCTCCTCCGTTATTGGCGCTGTTGTTTGTGAATGCGCAGCTTGATGCGTTTAAACTGCATTTTAATATGCTGTTTGCGTTCTGAGTGCCCGGTGTCCCGGCATAAACTGCTCCGCCATTCCCTGCTGAATTCCCCGAGAATGAGCAGGTGTCTATGGTGATAACAGATCCGGGTAAACCGCAAACCGCTCCGCCGTAGCCGGCAGTGTTCAAAGAAAAGGTCATGTTGTTTAGTGATACAGTCCCGGAACTGACAAATATCCCTCCACCGCAGTCGGCATAATTATTAGCGGATTTTGCAGTGCCTGACGTAACAGTAAAACCTTCGATCGTTACATTTCCTCCGGATACTACGCTGAGTATTCGTGCCAGGCTGTTGCCGTTTAATATTACCGGATTATTTACAGGATCTCTTTCACTGAGTGCGTTTTCCGTTCCGCTGAATCCTCCATAGATCAATAATCTTTTATTTGTAATAATCATAGATGAGATTTGTGCGTCCGGATAGTATGTCCCTTCTGCTACCCATATTTGTTCTCCTTCGTAAGCTTTATCAGCTGCTGACTGTATGTTTTTAAATGCTTTTTGCCAGCAGCTTCCGTCATTTGAATTATCTGGTGCGTTCACATTCACAAAAATAACATGTGGTTCTGTTATAATTATGGTTACTGTTCCGCCTGCCGGGGAACCGGATATGTCGCGTACGCTATAAGTAAAAGTATCCGGATCAAGGCTGCCGGGCAATGGAGTATAAATGAAGACTGGCACGGGTCCTGTTCCTGCTGTTAATGTGCCGTTTCCGTTGTATTCTTCTATGTTATATGTAAAATTTTCATTTAAATCAATATCTGTTACAGGTATATATATATAGTTATCAACAGAATCTTTATCGACAGCAGCAATATAATTCTCCGGCACATAAGGAGGGTCGTTAACAGGACGAACATGCATGGTTATTTTTTCTTCAATAAAGGCACCGGACATATCCACAGCCCGGAATGCAAAAAAGTCGTCTTCATTTACCGGATTTCCTTCGTTATCATAAGAGACGGAGTTCCAGTTGCTGTCCGGCGTGTAAATAAAAGAGCCGTCCCTGTTATTATCAACATGGCCGTGTCCGGTTAAATACCTGTTCGGAATTAATGGATCTATATTTGCATTTATTATTTCATAAAAAAGCCGGTCTCCATTAAGTCCAATATCATAATCCGTAACAGGGAATGTGCCTGTTATTGCACTGTCTTCATCGGTTTCCAGATAAAGCTTTTCCCTGTCATCGATTACCGGCTCGCTGTTAATATAACCGATGGTAATATATATAGTGGCTGTATTGCTGACGGAAGAGGAAGTATCTTTAACATAAAAAGAAAACTCGTCCCTGCCTACCGATGTTTCTGCCGTATATTTCCATTGATTCGATGTTTCATGAGTTTCGAGCATTCCATGTTCCGGTTGTTTTTGCAGATGAAACGTAACAGTGTCGCCATCCGGATCATCAGCTTTAAGCGATATGGTCACTTCACCTGATGAGGGAACAAACTCAGGATTCCCGTCGTTGCCATAGGCATTAGGGATTTTGTTTGGCGGACCAATATCCATATCTATAGCAGCGATATTGCTGTCGGCAGAGCCGTCATTTGCGATAAATGTAAACGAATCTATACTGGTATATCCATCTTCCGGAGTGAATACATATATATTGTCTGATGCTTTTTGCAGAGTGCCGTGTCCGGGATTATTCACAATCCTGTATGAAAGGCTGTCCCGGTCTTCATCCCTGGCATCAAGTTCTATTTTCGTAGGCGTATTCAGAGGGACAGATACTGATTTGCCGTAAGCTTCCGGAGCGTGATTGCTGCCGGCTCCGGTCAAAGGACTGTCACTGCAGGAAAAAAATATCAGTAAGAAACATGCGAAAGATAATTTAATTGCGAAATGCAATATCCCGGAGCACGGTTTAAGGAATTGAGACAATTTATTTGCAGAGTAAATCGCTTTATTTATTATTTTATTCATACAGGATAACCGCATAAAAACATAAAAATGTTCATATTATAATAAAATTTACAATTTTATTAGCTCCGATTCTACTGTTTCTATCAGTAGTAAGCCCCCGAATCCCTGCCAGCGGATTAATTTCCACGTCATCATCGGGTTATGTTAATTCTTTAAAATGCATAAAATTATGAAATATTCAGAAATAAATATAAGTATTAAATTTAAATTATATATATTCTCTAAATAAATAAAAATATGTCAATAAAAAATAAAAAAAT
>JAZDKB010000022.1:0-20666 GCA_043803405.1 Spirochaetota bacterium
TATTAAAATTGACAATTATTATTACATATAATTATAAATAATTTTGTAATCTATTAACCGGATTTATTTGTTTTATAATCAAAATAATTATTTTAGGGTGCGTTCCGGTTCAAGTAAATTTTTTGGAAAAGATATTAATAATCGTGAATTAAGCATTAGAATATTGTTTGCATATTATATAATTACAGGAGTTTTTTATGGAATATTTAAGAATCTGGTCCGAAGTAGATACACAGAAAATACAGAATAGCATTTTAATTGTAGATGATAAATTCGGTTTTTGTCCTTCATGCAAAGAAATGGGAATTAAAATCGATAATCTTAAAAGTTGCCCTAAATGCAAAAGAGAATTTAATTACGTTACATCCAGGGAAGCCCGCGGCGGTGAGAAAGGACTGGCATTTGTTGCGAGAACTTTAAAGAAGCTCCCGGGATTAACATTTATCGATTATGATGATTATGAATATATAACCCGAAAGAAAAAAGCACAGGGATTATTCAATGGAATTTGATTTTATCTATAATTATTATTCTTGACTACCGGTTATTTATAATATAAATAAATTAGACCGATAGATATAATAAAAATAAAAAATTTTAATATGAAAAAATTAGTTTTTATATATATATTTTGTTCGCTTATCTGCTTTACAAGCGCACTTAAAGCTGAGGAATACCTCGGTATTGGCGCTCATGTCGGATTCCATCATAATGTAGGAAACCTGGAATCGCAGGATTCCAACATTCAAATTGATCCTCAAAATAATTATTTTATAGGCTTTTCCTTTAAAACTAATTTTTCATTTTTATTTACTCGGTTCGGAGCTGATACGACCTTTCTAATAAACAGAGGAGAAGTTTTACGTAATTCTGGTCCAAGTGGTAACAACGAAATAATATATGCAAAAATTCATTATATTTCCATTCCTTTTTTTCTTGGTATAAATTATAAAATACTGGATATTGGAAATTTCTACATGGGTCCCGGAGTTTCTTATTTTTCAGCCAGAGGACGCATAACGTCTGCCAATACAAGCCTGTCGGAGGATATCAGCGCAACTGGCTGGGGATATGGTTTCATTGCAGGGATAGAATACAGGCTATTGATGAAATTAAATATTTATTTTGAATGGGAATACCTTGACGGTAAATCGGAACCGGTTCTGCAAAGCGGTTCAACATATAACTGGGATGATTTTTATGTGGATTTTACAGGCCACAGGTTTATCCTGGGAATCAGGTATTATTTAATATAATCTGGATTAGTTAAGCTTTATGAAAAGCGGCTGCATGGCTAAATATTTATCATGAAAAAGACATTATTAATAATCGTATTTTTAATTATAACACAAATACAGGATATTAGTGCGGAAACTGTTTCTGTTTCAGGCGGTTTTTATGCCGCTTATATGCCGTCAATGGGCGGCAATCTGGGTTCATATACACAGGAAACTTATTTTAATTCAAATTCCGGGATTGACGGCATTAACCGGTCAATGGACGGCTACAGCACAAGCAATATTGACAGACTTACGGGAGTTTTTGCCGGTTTTGACGTAAAAGCAATTTTTCATGATTATTATCTAATAAGAGTAGGCGCCAATTACGGAATGAGCATAATGGGTGGGAAGGGAAAGACAATTTATAATGATGGTACATATCATAATCTGGAATGCGAGTATTCCCTTAAACAGTACGACTTCCCTGTTACTGTAGGTCTCTCAATTCCATTCTGGAAAGATGCGAGAATATCCCTTAGCTGCGGTACCGCATTTGCACGCGCGACTTATGAAAATAAGTTTGAATCAGATTCGACTGCTGCGCCATTTTCGGCCACCCAAAGTGCTATAAAAGGAAAATTTACAGGATGGGCTTTCCCGCTTGTCGTTATTATACAGGGCGATTATTTTCTTAAACAGGAAGTGGCTTTGACTACAACAATTGCGTATTATAAAGGCAGTACAAAAGTAATCAAAGACAGCAAAGATAACGATGGCAACATCGACTTTGCAAGCATAGATTTTACCGGATACAGATTCAACCTTGGAGTTTCATATTATTTTTATAGTAAATAATTTATTTTAAAGTGAAAGTTAAAATTAAATAATATGACCAGAATAATTAAAAAAATAATTGTTTTAACAACAATCCTTATAGGGCTTATTTTATCTAATAACAATTATTTATATGCTATCGGCAGTTTTTCTTTAGGGATAAATACCGGAGCGACCTATGATCCGAACAACATGGAAAACGATATAATCCGGTTCAACAGAGCGATCGAATATCAGAAAGAGGCTGTAAGCGGAACAAAAGGGGAGCAGATCGATGTTCCTTATTCATTTATTTTAGGGGCAAGTTTAAGATACCAATTTAATTTTTTGCTATTCAGAGTGGGCGGACATTTTACGAAGCCGGGTGCAGGAACAAAAGGCAGCTTTACTCCCGCAGGCGGAGATAAAAATGTTATACGAATATCCACATACCAGGCAGCTTTCCCGGTAAGCATGGGATTCATTGTTCCCGTCAAAGAAAAGACATATTTTTATTTAGGCGGAGGTATTACGTATTACATGGCTTCGGTTAAGATCACGCAGTCAAACCCTGCGTCATGGCCAAATCCTGCAACTTGGCCAAACCCTGCTGTAGTCCCACCAACGGACAGGAAAGACAGCTATTACGGAAATTTCCCTGGCTGGCATTTGCTGGTAGGAGCAGAGGTTCCATTGTTCGACAAATACAGCATAACGGTCGAATGGATGCACCAGGAAGGGCACTCATATCTTATAAAAAACCGCGGGCTGGATAATACAGGCAATAAAACTTCTGATCCCAATAGGGTAATAAACACCAAAGGCGATTTTATTCTTTTCGGCATCAATTATTATATCTCAATATGAATCAATTTTTTATCTTCCTTTCAGGTACCATAACAGGCAGCTTCTTTTATACACTCGCAATACGCTTTATTGACGGATCATTTACAAAAGAAAAATATAAAGCATTGCTCACATTTTCAAAATGCCCTTTATGCGGGCACAGGATCAATCCGGTTTATTTAACGCCGGTAATAGGCTATTTGATTCTTAAAGGAAAATGCAAAGAATGCGGCGGGAAAATATCGAAATTCTATCCTTTAATGGAAATTTTTTTTGGAGTCCTGGCTTTAATTATTTATAATAAGTTAGGATTAAATATTTATTCAATCAGCATTTATCTGATCGCAGGAATATCAATAGCAATTTCAGTAATTGATATAAAAATTTTAACTATACCGAATTCGCTTATTATTGTTATTATAGCGTTATCGGTTTACCCGGTAATTTTTAATGATTCATTTCTGGATAATCTTTATGGTTTTCTTTTAATGGGAATTTTTTTTATTACTGCGTTATTAATTTTTCCCGGGAGTTTCGGCGGAGGAGACGTTAAGTTAGCTGCCGCGATCGGAATACTTTTAGGATTTGAGTTATCAATAGTAGCGCTGGAAGCTGCGCTTATTACTGGCTCAATAGCCGGGGTGATTTATGCTGTTAAATCCAAAAAAGGCTTTAAAATAAAAATGCCCTTTGCTTCTTTTTTATGTCTGGGAATGTTGCTTTCTTTGTTATACGGGAGGGATATCCTTCTCGTTTATTATCGTTTTTTAGGCTGATTTTACCCGGTTTTTCCCTGGGTGTGTTTTGCTGAATTTTTGTTTGTTTCTTCTTTTTCCGGCAATCTGTATTTCCTTAATCTGATGGTATTGCCTTTTGTATTCCAATCAACCTCATCCATTAATGTTCTTATTATAAGAAGCCCTCTGCCGCTGTTTTTAAAAAAGTTTTCGGGATCACGCGGATCGGGCAATAAACTATAGTCGAATCCCTGACCGTCATCTTCAATTATATACTCAACATATTCGCTGACCAGCTCGTAATAAACAGTTACTTTTTTATCGGAATATTTTTTTAAATTTTTTCTTCTGTTTACTTCTTCGTAAAAATCTTTTATTTCTTTTGTTTCAATTACATCTGAAGATATTTCCAGGTTTCCGTGTATAATTGCATTATCAATAGCTTCCTTTAATGCCAGGGAAATATTGCCGCTGGTCGTCCTGTTGCAGAAACCTGCAGAAGTCAGATCTTTTGTAAGAACATAAGTTATAACATTACATGCAGTCGTATCCGATGGAATTTCAAAAAGCCTTTTTTCGTATAAAATATATTGCCCAAGATTATCGACAATCTTTTCTTCCCGTTTGTTGCGCAATATCCGGTTTACAGTTGAAAGTATTTCGTTCAACTCGAACGGTTTTCTTATGAAATCATAAGCTCCGTATCTTAATGCCTGAATGGCATGTTCAATGTTTCCATGTCCAGTTATCAGCAGAACAGGCATTGGATTATTCAATTTGTCTATATGACGCAAGAGTTCTATCCCGTCTATACCCGGAAGCCTTATATCCGAGATTATCAGATCAACAGATGCTTCGTTCTTTTTAAGAATATCCAGAAGATTTTCCGCTTCGGCAAAAGTTACAACGTTAAGACCTATCTTCGAAAGCTTTTTATGCAGAACGCTCCTGATCTCTTCTTCATCGTCAACAACTGCAACAGTGTAATTTGACATATTATGCATTACAGTATTATCCTCTCAACCTTTATCATTCAGAATAAGATGCCCCATCTTTTCTTTTTTTGTTTTGAGATATTTCAGGTTATCTTTTGCAGGTTCAATTTCGATCGGAATTCTTTCTGTAATCTCAAGCCCATATCCTTCAAGGCCAATAATTTTCTTCGGATTATTTGTCATAAGCCTTATCTTATGCAGTCCTAAATCGACAAGTATCTGCGCTCCTATCCCGTAGTCCCGAAGGTCCGCAGGAAAACCAAGTTTAATGTTTGCCTCAACAGTGTCCATCCCGTTATCCTGCAGGTGATAGGCTTTTAATTTATTGCCCAGTCCAATGCCCCTTCCTTCCTGCCTCATATAAAGCACCACGCCCATTCCATCTTTCTGTATCATTTCCATAGCCCTGTGCAACTGGGCGCCGCAATCGCATCTCATGGAACCAAGCGTGTCGCCTGTGAGGCATTCGGAATGAACGCGGACAAGAACGCCCTCTCTTCCATCGATTTCCCCTTTAACAATAGCAAGGTGGAGCGAGCTATCGACAGTTGTTTCATAAGCGATTATCTCGAAATCCCCGTAAATTGTTGGAAGATTCGCTTTCGAGACCCTGTTTATCAGTCTTTCTTTATGCTGACGATATTTAATTAAATCGGATATAGTTGCAATTTTTAAACCATGTTTGTCGGCAAAGGCATCCAGATCCGGCCTTCTGGCCATGGTGCCGTCTTCTTTCATTATCTCGCATATTACGGCAGCCGGTTTTAATCCGGCAAGCCTTGCAAGGTCGACCGAGCCCTCAGTTTGACCGGCGCGTACCAGCACACCGCCTTTTTTTGCTGCGAGCGGGAAAAGATGCCCCGGCCTGTTAAGATCTTCCGGAACCGACTCTTCATCAATCAGCACCCTGACTGTGCATGCCCTGTCGGCTGCGGAGATGCCTGTTGTAGTCCCTTCTTTTGCATCTACCGAAATAGTGAACGCTGTACAAAATTTCTCGGAATTTTCCGGTACCATCAGCTTAAGCCCGATTTTCTCAAGTCTTTCAGCTGTCATTGCGACGCAAATAAGACCACGTCCGTAAGTTGCCATAAAATTGATTGCGGACGGTGTACAGAACTCAGCCGCTACTACCAGATCGCCCTCGTTTTCCCTGTCCTCATTATCAACAAGGATAATCATTTTACCGTTTCTTATGTCATCTATAGCTTCGGGTATTGTGCATGTTTTCATTGTATTATTCATTTAATTAGGCAATAATAACAGCCTAATAATCCGGTTAAATATATTAATAATTTTGATATTAAAATATCGTTTAAAAGTTTTACCTGTGACCATAAAAATTAGAGCGAATAAATAGTCAAGGTATTTTTATAGTTTTATTAGTGAGTTTTCAGTTAAGAAAACACAGATAATCGCTTAAAAATTTACCAGGCTGTTATTGATCCGCAACTCCTAATACCTTTTTTTTCTCTACATAATAACAAATAATCCATCCGAGTAAGGATGTTATATACATACTGAACAATATATCCGAAAAGAAGTGATATGCTAAAACGACCCTTGTAAATGCGGCAAGAATTCCATAAATGCTTAATATAATAATAACATAATATTTTCGAATAAAAAACATAAAAGGGATAATATAAGAGAATGTTTCGCTAGTATGACCGGAAGGAAATGAATAATATTTAACGGATAAATTAAACGCTGAATACTCTTCAAGTTTTGTGCCAGGCCTGGGTTTTCCAACAATAATTTTCAATAACCATGTGACAAGACCTGATGCGATTATAAGTATAAGTACGGCGGAAATGGTAATATTTTTAAATAAACAGTATAAATCATTGTTTTTATCCTTATAATAAAACGTCAAGATAAGAGTGCAAATAACGCCTGCTCTTAAAAGCCAGAAATGATTATCGGAAATATTTTTGATGATAGGAGTTAAGCCGGATTTCTCCGGCACACCTGCATCGATGAGTTCTTTTATATCTCTGTGCTCCAGCCAGAAATATCGGGAGATATTTTTATCGTTAACGAAAATTAAAAATACTTGAAGGAATAAATATATAAAAGTAAGAATCAGCAAAGTCCTTATTAAGTCTTTACGTGATGTTATATTATTCATTTTTCGGCTTGACCCTGATACAAAGCATGTTAAATGGGTTTTAAAATCTCAATAACTTTTTTTATATCAATTACAGTTTCATAAGGTTATGCGAATGATATTTCATAATTCATCTTTACTGGTTAAGCCGGCGGCCTTTTTGTGCGTTGTGATAATTGCCGCATCCTGCTCTAATGCACGTGTAAAAAAAAATGATAACATACAATTTGCTATAATTAACAATACCCGGGGGGAATCGCCGTACAGCGGATTAGGTCCAAAAGTATTACCTGTTCTTAAACAGATCAAGGATGAGAATCCGGTGTTTTTAATTCATCTGGGTGGAATTATTTGCGGCGGAGAGAATTGGTATGGTGTTTCAAAAGCAGATGTCGATAGACAATATCTGGAAATATTTTCCATTATATTAAAAGTCTTACCTAACTTTTATACTGTAAAAAGCGAAACTGAGCTTCTGAATACTTCTTCAGAATATTATTCTAAATATTCAGGGAAGAAAGATTATTATTCCTTCAATTGCGGAAATTCACATTTTATTGTACTCGATTCAACCCAAAAGACCATATCCGATAAACAGAAAGAATGGTTAAAGAATGACCTTGAAGAAACCGGTAACTTGCAGGATATTTTCGTTTTTATAAGTGATCCGATATTCATCCCGAACCAGTATAAATATCTTAACCTGCAAATTTGCAAAGGTCATGAACTACTGCATAAACATTTTGCAAAGCACCGTGTGAAAGCAGTATTTTCAGGAAGCGGTTCGGTATACTTTAAAAGCGATATTGACGGGGTTTCATATATAAATACAGGATGCGGCGGATTTAACAAAATTGATTACAATAACGGTTATTGTCAGTATTATGTTGCAGAATTTAAAAACGGAGCGCTACGAGTTTATCCGAAATATTCCGGCATTAAATAAATCCAAATAAAAAAGCCCGCATTTTTATTCGGGGCCTTTTATTTGAATTTTAATTATCTTAAATAGTTATGAATTAGTACTGATATGCCAGATTTATTTTATATGTCTTTTTTATCGCATTGAGTATGGCAGGGACAATAGATGGATTTTTGCCTTTCAAATCATTAAGTATGGTTAAAACTTCAGTTCTTGTTAATGCAACATCATAATGATCGCAAGCATTCCTTTGCTTTGCTCCGCATATCTCTTTATTTATACAGTCACCGCACATTGAAGTATTCATTTTTGCTCTCCTCTTGAGATTAATCTAAGAATTGTATGATAATATATAATGCAAGTTATATGCCAAACATTATTTATAGTTCAATAAATATCAATTATTTTTAAATATTTACTAAAAAATAAAGAAATTTATATAAATAATACAATTTTTATTAGTTTCACAAGTTATTTTTTTAAAAACTGATTATACCAATAAATTTTATTAAACAAATAATAATTTTTGTTAATTAATAATTGATCTTATAGGTTTTTTATGTTGCATTTTTACAGCAGAGTATCATTTTTGCAACATCTATAGAAAAAACATTATTTTAAATTATTTCCCAGAGTTATTTTCCAGATTTCTATTTGATTATGCTGCTAAAAGTAGACATCCTGAACTGTATCATTTTTGCAATAACATTATTATAAAACATATAAATTGCTGGTTCATTAAAAAAGTTGACATTATTAAAATTTTGATTTAATAAAATTTACTGACTGTTTATTTGTATTCATGAAAGCTAATCGCATATATAGTTAAAAACTATTTTATCTTTGGCGGATTAAATGCAGAAGAGTGATACTGAAATACATTCTCTTGGCGAATGTTTGTATGATTCTCCACTGGACATTCCTCAATTTATTGACGAAGGCAACAGGGTTATTGTCGATGTTGAACTTGACAAAATAGAAAATGCTTATAAAAGAGACGAGCTTCTTTCTTTTGAGAATGCCGGTCCCAGAAAGATTATATTTTTCAATCCTTTAAAAACAACGGCTGCTATTGTAACATGCGGCGGGCTTTGTCCCGGGCTTAACAATGTAATTCAGAGCATTGTGAACCATCTTTATTTTCAGTATGGCGTTAAAAAAATACTTGGAGTACAGTACGGTTATGAAGGATTGATACCGTCTTATGGACATGCTTTTATTGAATTAACGCCGGATTACGTGGAAGATTTTCATGAAAAAGGCGGGACCATGCTCGCTTCATCCCGCGGCATGCAGGATGTTCCGGCAATGGTTGATACTCTTGTTAAAAACAAGATAGATATTTTATTTACTATAGGCGGCGACGGCACAATGCGCGGCGCGGATGCCATGCATAAAGAGATCATCAGACGCGGTTTAAAGATATCAATTGCTGGCATTCCGAAAACAATCGATAACGATATCAGCTTTGTAGACAGGACATTCGGATTTTCGACTGCTGTTACAATTGCGAATACTGCCGCACAGGCCGCACATGCGGAGGCAAAGGGCGCGCGTAACGGTATAGGACTTCTTAAGCTTATGGGAAGGGATTCCGGGTTTATTGCTGTTTATACGGCTCTCGCATCGAACGAAGCAAATTACGTATTCATACCGGAAATAGGAATTAAGCTCTCCGGTGAAAACAGCTTTCTGGAACATCTGCATAACAGGCTTAAAAGGCGCGGACACGCTGTAATAATTGTAGCTGAGGGAGCAGGGCAGGATTATTTTAAAGACAATAAACAGTTTGACGCCTCGGGCAATATAAAATACGGGGATATAGGGCTGTTCTTAAAAGACGAAATAAACAAATATTTTAAACAGATCGATTTCCATATTAACTTAAAATATATCGATCCGAGCTATATGATACGCAGCATGCCTGCTTCTGCTGACGATGCGGTATTTTGTATTATGCTTGCCCAGAATGCTGTTCACGGCGCAATGGCCGGCAAAAGCGGGTTTCTTGTCGGCAGATGGAATAATTATTTTACTTTTATTCCATTCAAGCTAGCGACTGAAAAGCGGAAAAAGATAGACCCTAAAGGATATCTCTGGTCTATTTTAAAGAGTTCGACTGGTCAGCCCGATTTTTATTAATTGTAACTTAAAAGAAATATTAACCTCTGATGGACACGGATAAAAACAAATTAATATGAGAATATTTTTTGCAACAGGTTCTGTGTTTATTTTACGTTAAGAATATAAATAAATGGACATAAGAAAAGGAATGTTAGTTCCGGAAGGATACACAATTGGAAAAAGCAAAGACGCGAATTGAAGTATTTTACAAAATAAAAGATTACCGTTGTGAAGTAATAAAAAAGAAGCTTGAAAGACTTGACTGCGATATTAAAGAAATATTTTTAAGCAATAACTATCTGTTGAACATTAATATGAGTGATTACGAAATTAAAAAAATCGCTGATTCACTGACTCAGCATGTTTCACAGGACTGCGTTATTAATGCTCCTTTTATTCCCAAAAATTTAGCTTATGCGATCGAAATAGGGTTTCTGCCAGGCGTTACAGATAATGTTGCGCATACTGTAATGGAGATGATCCGGGACTTTTCCAGAAAGTCTGGAAAAGCAGACCTGGATACTGAAAAGTCGGTTTTTACGACAATTACGTATTTTATTGGCGGGAATGTGAACGCCGATGATGCACGCAATATAGGAATGGAGCTTTACAATCCTTTGATTGAAAGAATGAAAATATTTTCGCGTGATGAGTACATTAAGAATAACGGGATGGGAATGGATGTCCCTGTAGTGCATATTTCCGAAAGACCGGAAGCCGATGAAGTGAATCTTAATGTGCCGGAGGAGGAGTTAATCCGGCTTGGCAAGGAAGGAATACGGGATAAGGACGGGTTAAGAAGAGGCCCGCTTGCGCTTGACCTGCTGTTTATATCTTCCATAAAAAAATACTTTAATGATATTGAAAAAAGAAATCCGACAGACATTGAGCTTGAATCGATTGCACAGACATGGAGCGAGCATTGTAAGCATACAATTTTTTCATCAAAACTGGATGAGATTGATGACGGGATTTTTAAAAGTTATATAAAAGCCGCAACCGATACGATACGCAGAAAAAAAGGCGCGGAGGACTTTTGCGTTTCAGTGTTTGAGGATAATTCTGGCGGTATTGCGTTCGACGAGAATTACATAATCTCGGATAAGGTTGAGACGCACAACAGCCCGAGCGCGCTCGATCCTTTCGGGGGCGCGGTCACCGGCATTGTAGGCGTTAACAGGGATGCTATCGGGTTCGGCATGGGCGCAAAGCCGATCGCCAACAGATACGGATATTGCTTTGCCGATCCTGCGGACGAAAGGCCGCTATACAGGCAGAAAAGCAGGGACTCCCGGATTCTTTTTCCGCGTCGCATTATGGAGGGCGTGATACGCGGAGTAAATGTTGGCGGCAATCAGTCCGGTATACCGACTCCGCAGGGATTTATCTACTTCGATGAGCGCTACAAGGGAAAACCTCTTGTTTTTGTAGGCACTGTGGGTTTGTTGCCGCGTAAAGTAAACTCTTCTTCTTCTGTAGAAAAAAAAGCCATTCCGGGCGACTGTATAGTAATGATAGGCGGGAGAGTAGGCCGCGACGGCATTCACGGCGCCACGTTTTCTTCGGAAGCGCTCGATTCCGGAAGTCCTGCAACGGCAGTTCAGATTGGCGATCCCATTACCCAGAAAAAGCTCTCGGATGCGATAGTAAAAGAGGCGCGTGATAAAGGTCTTTATAATTCGATTACCGATAACGGGGCAGGTGGGCTTTCGTGCTCAGTAGCCGAGATGGCAAAGGAGTGCGGCGGTTTCGAGGTAGATCTTGACAAAGTCCCGCTTAAGTATCACGGCCTTGCACCATGGCAGATATGGATCAGTGAATCGCAGGAAAGGATGACGCTTTCAGTGCCGCAGAAAAAACTGGCTGAATTTTTCAGCGTAATGAATAAAAACGGTGTGGAAGCAACGGTGATCGGGACATTTACCGGCAGCGGCAGAGGAAAAGTAACATTCAATGGAAAGACCGTGTTCGATCTTGACATGGATTTTCTTCACAACGGACTCCCAAAAAGAACTCTTAATACAATAAAAAAAGATAAAAAAAATGTATTCCCTGGATTCCCTGAACTTGCGGATTACACCGGATATTTTCATTCAATGACAGGCAGGCTAAATAATGCAGGATTTGAATTTATATCAGCTCAGTACGATCACGAGGTTCAGGCAAATTCCGTGATAAAGCCTTTGCAGGGCAAAGGCAGAATCAACGGGAACGCGAGCGTTATACGTCCATTACCGGGTTCCAGTAAGGGAGTTGTTCTTTCGCAGAGCCTTTATCCTTCGTACAGCAGCATAGATACGTACCGGATGGCAGCCTGTTCAATAGACACGGCTATCAGGAATGCGGTAGCTGCAGGATGCAGGCTTGACAGGCTAGCGCTTCTCGACAATTTCTGCTGGTGCGATTCAAATAATCCGGAGCGCCTTGGCGAGCTAAAGGACGCTGCAAAGGGATGCTATGACTTTGCAGTAGCGTACGGGACACCGTTCATTTCAGGCAAGGACAGCATGTTCAACGATTTTAAAGGTTACGACGAAAACTTTAAAGACATATTCATTTCGGTTCCGCCTACGCTTCTTATATCTTCAATTGGAATCGTTGAAGACGTGTTAAAGTGTCAGACGATTGACTTTAAATTTCCAGGAGACCTCATCTATATCATCGGGGAAACTGCAGACGAACTCGGCGGCTCGGAATATCATGCATACATCAGGGAACTTCTATTCAACAATAATCGCGATTATATCAGCAATTCAATGCCTGGAGTAAATACGGAAAAAAACATTACATTATATAAAGCCTTTGAGCGCGCTCTTGAAAGAGATCTTATAGCTTCGTCGATAAGCGTTGAGAGAGGCGGACTTGCTCTTGCGCTGGCTAAGTCATCTATGGCCGGGCTGCTGGGATTTAACATTGACCTGTCAAAGACACCCGCAGCAAAAACATTAAGAACAGATGCGCTTTTATTCTCCGAATCACAAGGCAGAATTTTAGTAAGTGTTGATCCTGCAAATAAAAAATTATTCGAAGATATTTTCAAGGGCATTTCTTACGCATGCCTTGGTTCTGTATCAAACGAAAAGACAATAATTATAAAGCGTAATGATGTTTTAGTTGTTAAGACAGATGTAGACGCAATAATAAAAATATATAAAAGTGCGTTTAAAGGATTTTAAAAATACTCACCACAGATTCACACAGATAAAATAAATCTTTCTTAAAATTGATTTTTTATATCTGCGTTCATTCGTGTTTATCTGTGGTTAAAAAAATAACAGGAACGATCTTTATGCCAAAACCGCGAGTACTTGTGCTTACAGGATACGGAATAAACTGCGAAGAAGAGACTGCTTATGCGTTTGAGAAAGCAGGAGCAGTTTCAAAAATCCTGCATATAAACGAAATAATTGAAGCTCCAGCTGTATTAAATGAATACCAGGTATTTGTATTTCCTGGCGGATTTTCATATGGAGACGATACCGGCAGCGGAAAGGCAATGGCAAATAAAATCAAGAATAACCTGGAAGAAGAGTTCAGGTCATTTATCGAAAGAGATACTCTGATGCTCGGTATATGCAACGGTTTTCAGGTAATGGTAAATCTGGGGATTCTGCCTGCTCTTGGAGGTTATTTAAAGAAGGCCGAGGTGTCGCTTGAAAATAACAGGACTTTCAGATACGAGTGCAGATGGGTGGATTTAAACATTGTCAAATCGCCTTCGGTTTTTACTAAAGGCATCGTAAAACTCCATATACCTGTTGCGCACGGCGAGGGCAATTTTTACGCAAACGAATCTGTATTAAACGAGATTGAAAAGCAAGATCTAGTCACGATGCGTTACGCAACACCGGACGGTAGCCCTGCAAACGGCGAGTTCCCATACAGCCCCAACGGATCGATAAACGATATCGCAGCAATCTGCGATAAATCCGGCAGGCTTATGGGTATGATGCCGCATCCTGAAAGGAACGTTCTTTTTACACATAGCGACGACTGGACATTTATTAAAGAGAAAGCCAGAAGAGAAAAAGCCCCTATCCCTGAAGCAGGCGAGGGGCTCGTGATCTTTAAAAATGCTGTGGAGTATTTTAAGTAAGCCAACTTAGCTGACTTTACCTTGAAATACATTACAAAATTTTTGAGGACGCCTTTCAGGCCTGAAGCAAAAACCAATAAATACGTGAAAAATTATCCTCGAAGGCCTGATTCCGCAGAAAATTTTATATAAAACTTAATTTTAAGTTAAGATGTAATTAAAACTTCGATTTCTTCCCGTTCATCCAGCGTCCGGATTCTTCGTCAATGAGCGCGCCTTTTTCGTTATAGACTTTCCACATGCCGTTTTTCTTATCATTCATATATTCCCCTTCAGCTTTCACCTTGCCGTTCGGGAAATATTCTTTGTATTTGCCGCTTAACTTATCCATCATGTAATTGGCTTCTATCTTTTTAACCCTGCCGCCTGCGTAATATTCAATATGCTGACCGTTTTTCCTGGGCAACTGCCAGTTACCAGACCACTTATATGTAATATTTGCCTTCGGATTATCAGCCGGAGCATCAATAAATATTTCTTCAGCTTCTTCTTTACCACCGACATACTTTTTAAATATACCCTTTACCATGCCTGTCATACTGCCTTCTGCTGCAAGCGCGCCGTTATCATAAATCTTTCCTTTTCCTGTGGCCATACCGCCGGTCAGCTCAAGCTCCATTCTTAATTGTCTTGCATTATTTTTATAGGAATAAAATTTCCAGAAACCGCTTTCTTTATTTTTATCGTAATCGCCTTCCTTTTGCAATAAGCCTTCCTTTGAATAGAACTGCCATCTCCCCTGCCTTTGCGACACCTGCTGCTCTTCTTTCTTTACGGACATTTTCCCTATAATAAAGCTGCCCGACATCTGCAACTGGCCGTTATCATAGAAAATTTTCCAGTCCCCGTTTCTCAAGTCGTCCTGATACATCCCCATCTCTTTAGGCTTCCCGGTTTCCCAGTATACATTGCTTTTTCCGTTATGTTTATTATCAGTAAACCATGATATTTCCTTTGGATTTCCGTTTTCAAAAAACTCCTGGTGTTTTCCTTTCTTTACGCCATTAACATACTCTTCTTCAAGTTTGACCTTATTGCCTGAAGAATAATATGTAGTTTTGTTTCCTTCAATCCCTCCGACCTTTCCGAATTCGCTGTTTCTTATTACATATCTGGCTTCCCACATTTTTTCGCCCGATTCATAATTTCCTGTCCATGGGCCAGTTTTCTGATCTTCTTCAAACGCGCCTTCCGAATTCTTTGCTCCATTTTTATAATAATATAACCATTGCCCGTTTTGTTTATCATTCAGATAATTGCCTTCAGCCAGTTTTTCACTGGTTGCTTTATGGAATAAAGTCCATTTCCCGTCTTTCTGAAAATTTTTATAATTCCCGCTGCCTTTAAGCGAACCATCGTCCCAGAATATTTTGCCTGGCCCTTCTTTTACCTTTTCTTCTTTTCCGCCTTTTTTCTCCGAAGTTGATGAGCACGCAAAAAGAAGAGCTGTGATTGCAAATAATGCGATCAAGTTGAGTTTACTTTTCATTTTTTTACTCCATTAATAAAATATTTATTATGATAAATGTTAAGATTATTTGTGTTTACAATTTTTAAATACAGTAATTGAGAAGCCGCAGTTTATATTTGTCAATGGAAAAATTATTACTTTTTAATATCAAGGCGTGTATCAATAATTCCGAGAATAAATATTAGAAGTAAAATAAAATAGCTAAATATTAATTATTATAAGTTTCAGGAGGAAATCATGTTAAGGTCATTATGGACAGGCGCTTCCGGAATGATTGGCCAGCAATTTAATATAGACACAATATCGAATAATCTTTCCAATGTTAATACAACTGGTTTTAAAAAAAGCAGGGCAGAATTTGAGGATCTAATATACCAGACAATCCTTATGGCAGGCACACCTGCAACGGAAATAACTGAAGTCCCTACAGGAATTCAGGTAGGCCATGGAGTAAAAACAGCTGCAACTCAAAAGATGTTTCAGCAGGGAAGCCTGCAGTCAACTGAAAACAAACTGGATATTGCTCTTGAAGGAGAAGGTTTCTTCAAGATACAATTATATGACGGCACTATTGCGTATACACGCGACGGTTCATTTAAAATAGATTCGAACAGACAGGTTGTCAACTCAAACGGCTACCTGCTTGAGCCTCCTATTATTTTACCGGAAAATTTTATAATGAATACGCTTTCCATAAGCCAGGACGGAAGGGTAACAGTAAATGTCACAGGCGATGATGATACTGTAGACGTAGGCCAGCTTGAAATTGCAAGATTTGTAAATCCGGCAGGATTGAACAGCATAGGAGCAAATCTGTATAAAATTACGCCGGCATCAGGCGAAGAAATAGCAGGCCAGCCCGGCATAGACGGGATGGCAAAGACACATCAGGGATTTCTTGAAATGTCCAACGTAAAGATAGTGGAAGAAATGGTCAGCATGATAGTAGCCCAGAGAGCATACGAAATCAATTCGAAATCTATACAGACTTCCGACAGTTTGCTTGCTACTGCAATAGGACTAAAGAGATAATGTTTAAAAGAATAATTCAGGTTCTGGTATCGATTTGTTTTATAAGCAGTGCATTAAATGCTGAAATAAAACTATATCTTAAACCTGCATTTACTCTTGTTTCAGATAATACGCTTTTAAGCGATATTGCGGCAATCGAAGGCAATTACAGTGAAATCGAAAAAATAAAATCTGTCAGCATTGGCACCGAGCTTTACTCGGACGGTTACGTAGACAGGAAAGAGATACTCTCGCTCCTTAAATACACAGAAGAAAATATTAGTATTTACGGTAATGCCGTCCGCGTAATAAGCAGTCCGCAGACAGAAAAAGCGATTTCAAGTCAAAACGATTTCCTTGTTAAGAAAGGTGATCGCGTGGAAATAATCGTGCTGAACAAAGGTATTTCCCTTATGCTCAGAGGAATCGTTCTTAATGAAGGCAGAATGAATGAAGAAATCTTAGTAAGACCTGACAGATCCAGATCAGTATCACGCCAACTAAAAGGTAAAGTAAAAGGCAAAGATCGGGTTGAGGTTAAGCTATGAAAAGATTCATAGTATTTACAATGTTATTTTTGTTTCTCACTTTTCACTTCGACATTTATTCCAAAACACTATGGACGGATAGAAATATTTACGCTTCCGGTACTAACTTAAATATCGGCGATATAGTCGTAGTTAACATCAATGATGTCTCGCAATTAAAGTTCAATATAACATATAATAACGATAATTCTTTTAATGTTATTTCAAATCCGGATACTACCATTACCGGATTCCTGCCGAAGATATCATCTAATAAAAAAATCACGGCCAGCGATAAGTCCGATTTTTCCGGCAAGAGCGGTTTAAGCATTACAATTGCATCAAGAATAATAAACAAACTGAACGACGGCAAACTGACCATTAACGGCACACGGGAATATTCATTTAACGGAAAAATAAACAGGTTCACTTTATCCGGCATTGTAGACCCTGAACTGATTAAGGGCAGGAGCGTGATGTCAAAGAATGTTGCGGATTTCAGGCTCGAGATACGCGGGCTTATGGAAAAGGGCGCTGTTAACCTAATAAGACCGGACTTGAAGGAGGGAGAGGCATCTTCCACTAATCTTACTGAAGATGAGAAACAGAAGATCATCTGGGATTACATCAATAAAATGCTTAGAGAGATCAGCAGATAGTAATAGAAATGCTATGTCGTTTATTTAAGACAATAATATCACTTATTTTACTTTTAATATAATGAAAAAAATATCACTAATAATTATTTTTTTAAGCGGAATACTGATACTGCAAACGAATCTTTATTCCAAGATTACTGTTAAAGTAAAAGAAATAACATATATTGACGGACTAAAAGAAAACCAGGTGTTCGGTTTCGGCCTGGTTGTCGGATTGCAGGGAAGCGGAGACAGTAAGTCCGCGCTTGCTGAAGCTTCGCTTAAAAGTGTGCTTAAAAACATTGGCATAACAGAAGACGAGAACTTTAAATCAAAGAATATTGCAGCAGTACTATTGACCGCAAAGCTCCCTTTGTATGTAAGGGTAGGAGACAGGATTGATGTTTCGGTATCCTCTATCGGTGATGCAAAATCGCTCGAGGGCGGCGTTCTTATTCAATCACCGCTAATGGGAGCTGATGGAAAAATCTACGTGGTAACTCAGGGCGCGTTGTCTTTTGCTTCTCCTAAGAGCGGGAGAAAAATAAGAACATCTGCAAATATTATAAACGGCGGCATAGTTGAAAGAGCGCTGGAACCGGATATTGTAGCAAATAATGCTATTACTCTTGTGCTGCGGGATTGGGATTTTACTGTTGCTGATAGTATTATTAAAGCAATATCAGGACAGTTTAAAGAATCAAATCCGGAAATTATTAATAACGGAAAAATAAAAATAACAATTCCAAAAGACGCTAAATTGACTGAATTTATATCTGCAATCGAAAATATTGAAGTTAATCCAAGTTCGGAAGCGCGGGTAGTTATAAACGAAAAAGACGGGACTATAGTTATGGGCGGGGATGTAAAGATATCTGAAGTAGTTGTAAGCAAAGATGGAATGACTATTAAAGTAGCCGCGAAAGGGGACAAAGGGGATAAAGCCGGTGCCGGCGGGAACGCAAGTGCTGCTGCCATAAAAGATGCAAATACAGTTAAAGATATTGTCGATTCACTAAACTATATTGGCGCGTCGACCCAGGATATTATTGCAATACTCAAAGCGATTAAAGAAGCAGGCGCGCTTCACGCAAATCTTATAATTAAATAGGAATTTAAAATGGAAATCACAGATGTTCTAAATTCTAATAATACAAGTTACAATGCCGGTTCAAAGGCAATCAGCCAGAAAAAAGAAAATAAATTCCAGCAGTTACTTGAGAAAAATTTTGAATCAAATAATACAGTCTCACATGTAAAAAAAGAAAAACCTATTGATACCAAGCTTATGAATGTATGTATTGAAATGGAATCGATATTTGTCGGCAAAATGCTTAAGGAAATGAGAAATTCTCTGCCAAAAGAAAAGCTTATTGACGGCGGCTTTGCAGAAAAAATATTTGAAGATATGCTTTATGATGAATATGCTTTAAATCTTTCTAAAACATCCAATCTTGGTATTGCAAAAATGCTTTACAACGACCTCAGCAGGAAATAAAATTCTTTACGACTTTTTACTCTGCACATTTACGGTTTTATAAGTAGGATTAAAGTATCCAAGCAATATATCAGGAAAAGTCTTTTTAATATCTTCGATCCATGACATTATACCGATAAACTTCCCGGAATAATTTTCCATTCCAATTGTCTTTATATACGATAAAGGATCAATATTTAAATTGCGTGTTTGTATCATATTGATATTTGTTTTTCGTATAAAATTTTTTAACGCCAGCAATTCAGCAGGATTATCTGTAAACCCCGGAAACATAAGATAATTTATTGATACCCATACTTTATATCGTTTTGCGATTTTTATGGATTGCATAACATCTTCAAATGAATAGTTCTGAGGATGGTAATAAGAATTATAAAATCCCGGCTGAGCGGAATTGATGCTTACGCGCATGCTGTTAAGGCCTGCTTTGCATAACCGTTCGATTGCATCCGGCAAACTTGCGTTTGTATTTATGTTGATTATACCGCGATTAGTAAGGCTGCGGATAGCACATATAGATTCTTCGATCAGATTTGCCTGAAGCAGCGGCTCTCCCTCACATCCCTGTCCAAAACTTGCGATTGGATTAGATGCGTTCTTAAGGTGCGGTACAACATATTCAATAATTTCTTTTACAGTAGGGATAAAATCAATCCTGTCCTGCGAAGCTGGAATTCCTGAATCATTAGGCTGTTTTGAAATACATCCGACACAAACAGCATTGCAGGCGCTGCTTACCGGAACAGGACATTCCCATCTGCCAAGTATAAAATTGCAGGCATTAGGACAGTTATATTTTAGAGCACAATTATTAACTAAATGAGATACAAGTCTATTACCAGGATATCGCTTAAGAATTGCTTGTGCTTTTGAAGCAACAATCGAAAGAGTTTGCTCCGAAATTTCATGGCGTTTTTGACGATCGATAAGAGTCCCGGCAACATAAAACCGTCCGTTTTTAAAACCGGTTGCCGAATAACAAAACAGCGGCAATCGCGGGGCATGCGGGAGTTCAACATAAGCGCTATTAAAAGTCCGGATATAGCCCGGTGGCATGAACGCAGCTACCGCGAATACGGGAGTGCCGTTATATTCTTTTATTTCGATAAATTTTTTTTGCTCAGCATCATATCCGACAGGAATGCGTTCGGGAAGCATGTATAAAACACTCGTTCGCGGCATTGGGATAATACAAATATCGTCCGGAACTATAGTGGAATTGAGTGATGTCCCGGCCATGAAAACTCCGGGTATTTCGAATATATTGCCTTCGCAATCGCTAACGACAACTAAAGGAGGCTGCATAATAAATTTTTTCTGATGCAATATGGCTAATGAGCCAACGACCCGAATTGAACGGGCGACCTGCTCATTACGAGTGAGCTGCTCTACCGACTGAGCTACGTTGGCTTTTGCACTAAATTAATTGATCCGCTGCATTAATCAACAAAAAAATCCATTTGAGTACTAATATTTAATGGAAATACTCTATGCGGCCTTTATTTCTAATAAAAAAAAGACGAACCTTAAATTCTTTTATATATTCTAATGAACAATAAATATCGCATTTGTTAATAAATAATTTTTTCTTTAAATATCTTTAAATACAAGAATAAAAAAAAAAATTATAAAATAATATGAAAAAAATATTTATAATT
>JAZDKB010000023.1:0-76862 GCA_043803405.1 Spirochaetota bacterium
AGATATTTATAATGTTGACTATGTGTTTGCTGGTTTCCGGCAGCAGCCTTTTTGCCGCAGGGAAGCTGCTCACTGTACCGGAAGGCGGCAAGGTAGTTTCAGAGTCTTCGGATCTGGAAGTATATGTGTATGAAAATATGAAACTTGCCGATGTTGAGAATTTTTATAAAAATGTGTTTAAGGATTATCCGCATGCTTCAAAACAAACAGTGGACGATCCTAAGACCATGCTGAAATTCAACGACTGGGGCAACAAACCCTGGCATGCTGTTACAGCTGTTGATAAAGGAAAAGACGGACTGGAAATATCTGTTATGAAAGACAGCTGGACATGGATAATAGGAACTCTCGTTATCCGGTTCGTGGGTGTGTTTATTGTTCTTGCCTGTCTAATGATAGTAATGTATATTTCTGGAATTTTCTTTAAAGAAAAAAAACAGGCTGCTTGAAGTTAGGAAGCAACTACATAACTATATTATATATTCCGGCCCCGGCATGCTGAATAAAATTGACCGGGGCCGGAATATTTTTTTATATTTTGAGAAACAACTCGTATTTATACTTTTTAAAACACCTTCCGACAAACTCCTGAGTAATAACAAGACGCACTTAATAAGCCAAAATTCATTATTCAGTATTTAATTCTGCATGTCTGTTTAAAATATTGTTTAAATCATTAAATTTAGCAGACATTTAGATGCAGAATTAAAAAAAAGTATTTGTATTTTTGGGTTATTATTAAAAATTATGCTTTATTATTAAGAAAACACACTACAGAAATCTAACATAAAATGTGTAAGTCGTTGCAATAGTGTGCAAAATTATTTTTATTGAGTTAAAGTAAATATATGCATAAAGGTCTGCTCTTAAAAAAGCTTCGTTCTGAGAGGAATTACACATTAGCGTATGTCGCTTCAAAAGTAAAAATAACAGCCAGCATGCTTTCACAGATTGAAAACGGGAAGGTCACTCCTTCCCTTAAATCACTTGAGGATCTGTTAAAATTTTATTCCGTCAGCCTTTCGCATTTTTTTAAGCAGGTGGAGCAGCAAAGGTATATTCTTGTGCGCAACAATGAAACTGAAACAATAGCTGACGAAGAGCGCGGATATACGCTGACGCTTCTTGCTTCAAAGCTGCAGAATAACGCGCTTGAGACATACCTTGTTTCACAGAATGCAAATGCTGAAATTGAAGTTGCAACCCTTAATGAAGAAATAAACGGAGAGAGGATCATTTACATTGTCAGCGGCAGGATGCAGATAACCCTTGATGGTTCCGAGTCTCACATCCTGACTCACGGTGACTCGCTTAATTTCAAGGCTTATGTCAGCTGTAAAATAAAAAATCAGTCCGAAGATGAATCTTCGTTTTTAATATCCGGAATACCGCCAATTTTTCTTTAGTTTAAAAAAATTTGCTATGTATTTCAATTTCAGGTGCTATTAACCGCTAGAAACGAATGTAATCAGATCACTGTAATTATTCAATAAAAAAAGCCCCTTTTGCAAGGGGCTTTTTTTAAAAAGATTTTTAGCTGTATGTTTCTATGAGGTTTGTCGAAATAGCTAAATTAGAATTTGATCTCCGATTTAATAAAAAATGTGCTGTTTTCCATATCGCTGGTCTTAACATCATTTGCTTTTTTCGAAAGAGTATCGACTTTATACATAGCTGCAAACTGAACATTGCTGTTGACCTGGTAGCCTGCGCCACCCCAGATTGCAGAACCTTCGTTTTTAAGTTTGTTTGTGCCTGTTCCCTTCTTTTCATATTCGCCCATTGCGTAACGGCCGATGATGAGGATTGGCACATTTGTAATCTGCTGCAGGTTAACGTTTGCCCATACTTCCATTAAGCTGGATTCTTCTTTGATATCTGAAGCTTTTCCAGTATGCATTGTGTATGCTGCGCCTATTTTAAAATACTTGTCGCTCCATGCTGCGCCGCCGCCAATGAAAGAAACGTAATTCTCCTTGCTTTTCATCGCGGTGTCGTGCCAGTGGTAATAACCGAAAATGTTAAGAGCGCTTATCGGAGTAACATTTACGACACCGTAATAGGCTTTTGTAACTGTATCCTGATCTGTTGCAGCTTTCTTATAACCATCACCATTACTGTACATACCTGAGATTGTGATCATCTTCATTACATTTAATTCAGCTTTTACTCCTGTGTCAGCGGAGCTTACGTCAATGCTTTTATCGGAAACGTCTGAAGCTTTATCAATATAGTTCTGATAAATCCAGCGTGATCCGTTAAGGCCGTCTATAAGGCCGATAATCGGGGTTCCAGTCATACCGCCCTGTATTTTTAAACCTGCTACACCGAAATCATTGTTCATTTGAAAATATGCGTTCTTTACAAATTCAACGCTGGTTTTATTAGTATCAGAAGCAGCAAGAGTCCCGCCGTCCAGTGTTACCTTTGCACTCCATACATCATCAATCTTTTTGTTGAAATTTACATAAGCTCTGTTAAGGTTGAATGAATCGCGTTTTTTTAGGGTATTAGCATCATTCAGTTTATCCTTTGATTCCAGAATATATGAATAATCAAAGAACAGAACACCGCTAACGTCTATCGGTGTCTGTTTCGGTGCTTCTTTGGCAGCTTCCTGAGCGCTTAATGCGCCTGAGCATAATGCCGCAACTGCCACTGAGCATATAGTTGTGGTAAAGCTTTTCTTAAAATTCATTTTTATTTTCTCCTTAAAATTGAAATTTATTGATTTAAATTTTTATTAATATTTTATAAAGGAATGTATCCTTCTTCTTTTACAAGAGCCTGTCCTTTTTTGCCGAGTATAAAGTTAATAAAATCCTGCGTGTCTTTAGACATAGTATCCTTGTTAACATACATATACAGCTTTCTTGATACAGGATATTTGCCGGATTTTCCGTTTTCGATTGTTCCCTCTATTTTATTGACTGTTAATGGGTGAACGCTCTTGTTCAGGTATCCGTACCCTACATAGCCTATTGCTTTAGGATTCACGGAAACAGTTGATATAATTGCTCCGTTGGATGCCTGAAGCAAAGCTTTGTTGCTTACATCGGCTTTCTTCATTACTTTTTCGTGCCATACTTCGTATGTGCCCGAGCTTGTATCGCGGGAAACCACTACAATTTTCTGATCTTTTCCGCCAACTTCTTTCCAGTTTGTGACTGCACCGGTATAAATTGCCTTTAACTGGTCAATAGAAAGATTTTTAACCGGATTGGAAGGATGAACTACCGGGACAATCATGTCGTAAGCGCACACGATCTCTTTTACATTGATGCCCTTCTTTTTTGCTGCTTCCAGTTCTTCTTTTTTCATTTCTCTTGAAGAATTCGCGATATCGCAGGTGCTGTCCAGAAGAGCCTTTATCCCGTTGCCCGAACCGCTTCCTTCAATGGAAATAGAAACACTGCTCATTTTTCTGTACTCTTCCGAAGCCTTCTGAGTTATCGGCAGTACAGTAGTGGAGCCTTTAATTACTATCCTTTTTCCGCTTTCAGACCACACATAAGGCGTAATAAAAAGACCCAACGTTGCTATAACTGCGAATAGTTTTGTTAAGATTTTTTCATGCATGCATGAACCTCCTTAAAAATTATTGTTAATTTTTTCTTTAGTGTAGTGTATATAAGCAGGAAATGTGAAAAAATTATAAAGATAATCTTAAAATGATGTGAATTAAATAAGGGAACCTCTAATAATTATACAGGCTTTGTTTTAAATTGCACTGAAAAAAAATGACATTCCCTTAAGCAGGTCAGCGACTGCGGGAATAACATTCACATTAATTTTCATTTCGCTGTGGGAAAGAAGCGGGCTAAGGATCAGCTTTGTCCTGACCTGCGTCCGCCGGAGTTCGTTGTACAGCCGTATTGACTCAAGCGCCGGGATTACCTTGTCGTTAACACCGTGCATTATTAAAATCGAGGCCGAAATTTTGTTAAAGGTAGTTTCGGAATTGACTTTATCAAGTATTTGCTCAAAATCCCTGTTTTTTTTAATTCTGTCCCAGTGGTATTGCCTGAAATACGGGTCATTCATCAGCCTTATAAAAATATCGTAATCCTTTAAAGGCATTGTATTCAAAAACCCGGGAAGATCGGGGAATTCCCTGCATAAAAAATTATCCGAAATGGCGATATCGAGTGCTTTATATATTTCGTCCGATACATTTATGGAATACTTTAAAAAATTTTTTAAAATAATGAGCCTGCCGTAGTCGTCGCTGTCCTGGTTGCTCAGTAAATAATAAATGGATTTTTCCATGCTGCTGAAACTGCCTATGAGGCAAATTGAGCTGATCTTTTGCGCTATGTTTTCATTGCACGAAGCGATGAGGGCAAGACCGCCTGCAAATGAAGCTGCAAAGACCGAAAGCCTGCCTTCGGGGCAAATATATTTATTGTCCGTGATTGTATTTATAATGGAGATTATTTGATCTATAGCAGAGGGGTCTATCTGTAAATTGCGTATTGATTCAATGTGCGGGGCTACCACAATATAACCACATCCGGAAAGAGACTTACATGCACTTATGAATCTCGGATCGTCGGCTCCCAGGGGAGACATGCCGTGAATTGCAAGAATGGTTTTGCCGGATAATTTCGGATTGGCGATTTTTATTTCCGGTTCATATACTGTGAAATCAATATTATTCCCCGCTTCCTTGTACGTAAAACAAAAAACAGGGAAATGCTTTTTAAAATGCTGCTGTGCTAAAAATTTTGCCGAACTTGTTATGTTTGTCATAAGAATATTGCGCTTCCGGTTAAATATTATACAAATAATCTCAATATCCGGTAATTAAAAGCAATATTATAAATTTAAAATAAATAAAAGATAAAAAATATGTTTTAAAGATATACCATCTTATCTCTGCTGTATTTTTCCACGCATCATATTTATAATTATCACATATATGTTTTATAATAATTTCATTTTTATCTGACATTCAATATGCGAAAATCCGTATTAATTGATAGAATAGAAACGGTTTTACGGACTGCGTTTCGCAGATCTGCTATCACTAACCCTCTGTCCTTCCCCCCAGAAGGCCGGGGGGTTAGTTTAATTCTGAAGCAATGAATCAACAGCAATTGAACGCGTTTATATAAATTAATATAAAACAAAAAATTATATATTATGGAGGTTTTATTATGGAAGGAAATTTAACTTATGACAGGCATGAGCGGCATTTTACTTTCGGATATACGGCAAAAGAATATTTTAACATTAAGGGCTTTAAACAAAAGATCGATATGTTCATTGAAAAGGAAAATTATATAATAAAAACCGCTTCCGGCACGGATGATGTTCTTAAAGCCATAAAGCTCCGCACCGAAGTTTTTTTAGAGGAACTTAATAATACAAATATTAATGATATTGATATTGATGAATACGATATATTATCCGACCATCTACTTCTGATTGACAGAAATAAAAATGAGGTTGTCGGTACTTACAGATTTAATTCAAACCTGTTTTCCAATTCGTTTTATTCCGAAACGGAATTCGATATATTCAACATAATGACTGTGCCGGGCATTAAGCTTGAGCTAGGAAGGGCATGCATTAAAAAAGAGTACAGGGGCGGGCTTGCGCTGTCACTTTTATGGACAGGCCTGGTAGCTTATATAAAAAGAATAGACGCGGATTATCTTTTCGGATGTTCAAGCTTTCATGTCCCGGATAAACTTGAAGTTGCCAGGTTGTATAAACTATTTATTGAAAAACATTTTACGGATGAAAGTAAAATGGTTTTTCCGAGAGAAGAATTTAAAATAAAAGACCTGGATATTTTTTTATTGCAGGTGGAAAACTCAGGAAAAAAAGAATATCTTTTGTCCCAGCGTTTTATTCCTGCTTTAGTCAAAGGCTATATTTCCGCAGGAGCAAAGATATGCGGACAGCCTATTTACGACCCGGATTTTAACTGCTACGATTTTTTTACACTCCTGGATTTAAAGGACTTAAACCAGGAATATTTAAAAATGGTGACAATGTAACAAGCCCGGGACGAGGTCTTAACTTAAAGAATTTTCTCAATATTCTGCACAGCCATTTGAACAGGATCCCACGGGCTGCTCAAAGGAGGAGTGTAGCTTAAATCGTAATTGCTGAATTCGCCTACCGTGAGTCCGTGATACAGGGCTACAGCAAAAATATCTATACGCTTCGACACTTCGGTTTTATGAGCGCCGAGAATCTGTGCTCCCAGAAGCCTTTTAGTTTTTTTGTCCGCAGTAACGCGTATGAATATTTTTTCAGCTCCGGGATAATATACCTTGTGATCCCATGTCTCAAGATCTGCGCTTACTGGCTGGAACCCTGCCTGCGCCGCTTCTTTCTCATTAAGTCCTGTCCTCGCGGCTATATGATCGAATATTTTAACAGATTGCGTTCCCAGCGAGCCGGCGAACTCCGCGTTCCCGCCTGCGGAATTTTCTCCGGCAATTCTGCCCTGCTTGTGTGCAGTGGTTCCCAGAGGCATATAAGTGTATTTCTGAAGCAAACGGTGCCATGTTTCAACGCAGTCACCCGCTGCGTAAATATCCGGAATATTCGTTTCCATTTTTAAATTAACTTTAAACGCTCCCTTTATGCCGGTATTTAAACCTGCAAACTGGCCAAGACCTGCATTCGGCGAACTGCCTGCGGATACAAGCACCATATCGGTCAGGATTTCAAAATTACGCGATCCTTTTATAAAAAGATGGTTTTCATTTCTGTTAACAGTGATTGATTCAACGGAAATATTATTATAAATGCTTATGCCGTTTTTAATAAGCATATCGCGGATCTTATTCCCTATATCCGCGTCTACAGACGGCAAAACCGATTCCAGAAATTCCACAACCGTTACTTTGATTCCGCGTTTTGCCAGGGCTTCGGACATTTCCATTCCTATGTAGCCTGCTCCGATTATAAGCGCACTTTTTGGATTGTTTTCAGTTATGTATTTATCGATAGCAATGCTTTCTGGCACCCATCGTAAAAAGAAAACTCCCGGATGATGGATGCCGGGAATGCTTGGCCTTAATGAAATGCCGCCTGTTGCTATTATAAGCTTATCGTAATCCATTGTAAGTATTTCGCCGTTCCTGCCTGCAATGGTTAACTGTTTTTGTCCGGTATTGACCGATTTCGCGTTATGTTCCGTAAGCAGATTTATTCCCTGGCTGCCTATTTCTTCTTTGGTCCTGTGAGCCAGGTTTTTCCAGTCTGTAACATCTTTGCTGATGTAATAGGGCAATCCGCAAATGCTGAAATTGGGAAAGCCTGAGGACTCGACAATGACGGGCGTTATTTCCGGATTGATCTCTTTCGCTCTTAAAGCAGCGCTTATGCCAGCGTCGCTTGCTCCTATTATTATTATGTTTTTCATAATTATTATCCCGATATTGTATTATTGTTTTATAATTTGATTTTAGTTAAACATTGTGACGCGTTATCAAATACTTTTACATTTCAATTTTTAGCACTCATCAATTAACCGCTAACCACGAATGTGACAGTGTATTAGTATAAGCCCAAATAATTTTAATGTAAATTATTTTAAAAAAAGAATGAGCGGTTTTTTTAATTCATTCAGTTCTTTTTAGGTGCGTAACGTCTTCTTTCAAAAATAAAACTGCTTTTACCCGACTGCCTGTTCCTGATTTTTACCTGCTTTTTTAACTTTGCTGCGATCTGTCCTAATTGTCTCGGATGCGGCACTCTCTGAAAATTTTTTTCGGTAATTACGGCAATGCTCAGGGATATCAACGGTATTGCCGTCTTTTCACCTTTCCTGTCTATAGCGTAATAATATCCGTGTTTTGCGTGACTGGGAGAAAAAAAATCGTTTCTGCGTTTATCGAAGATTATGCACAGCTTTTCCAGGTCATCTCTTGATATAAGGTTTTCGCAAAGAATAATGAAATCATCGCCTCCTATGTGGCCCAGCCTTGAGTCAGGAATATTTTCAATAAAATCCGAGAGAATTCTGGAGAAGATTTTTAATACTTCATCTCCCCTGGTAAATCCGTAAGTATCATTATATTCCTTAAAATGATCCAGGTCGCAATACAGCACCGAGAATTTATCCTTTTGCAGCAATTCTTCCAGCCAGAAGCCGATGATCATATTTCCGGGAAGCTGGGTCAGCGGGTTCGCGCAGGTCGCGATTTTAATTTCAAGATCAAATGCCTTATTGATAACCTGCTTCATTGTAACCGTTCCGATAAAAGAGCCTTTGCTGTCGACAACAATAACCGGATCATAAAGTTCCCGGAGTTTTCTGCTCATTGCCAGGTTGCTCACAGTACGCAAATCGGCCAGCTCGTCAATGCACAGAATATTGCGTTTTGCAACAGTATCGATTTTCTTTTTTTGATATATAGCGTATCCGTACCTGCCGCTAAGCAAAGAGTAAAAATACGGGCGCGTTATAATAGAAACTGGTTTTTCGCCTTCGGTAATTATGACATGGTCAATTTTACTGTTCCCGGAAAATTTATTGTCAAGTTCGCCGCAGGTTGTCGTATTCACAGGCAAAGATAACGGTTTTATGACCATACTTGAGATGGAGATATCGAAAGAGAATCGGGTGCGTTTTTTTGCGTCCAGAAGTTTGTCTATTTTCTGCAGAACTTCCTGGGAAATATCGTGCGGATTGGCCGCAGGCATGGCTAAATAAAATCCCTGCCCATAGCGCACACCCAGACGGAATATTGTGCGCAATTCATCATAATTCTCAATCCCTTCAGCAATAAGAGAACTGTCGACATTTGAACTGAACGCGACAAAGGATTTAATAAGATTCTGCTTATATGAGTTGTTGTTTATGCCTGAAACAATAGCCCTGTCGATTTTCATGTAATGAGGGGTCATTGCCACCAGTGTAACCAGGCCGGAGTGTCCTGCTCCAAAATCGTCCAGTGCCACCTGGAAACCCTGGCTTACGTAATACTGGATAATCTCCAGAAATCTGCCGTAATCGTTAACGCTTGTAGTTTCAGTAATTTCTATTACGAAATTTTCCGGGTTAAGCTTAAGGAATTTTAGGTTTTGCTTTTCAATGCCGTGAATGAAACGCGGATCGCTGAATATATGCGGGCTTACATTCAGAAAAAATTTTTTATCCCTGTACCTGTCAGGGAGGCCTGATATTACTTTTAAAGCGGCGCTTCTGCATACATGCTCAAGTTCCCAGCTTAAGCCCCACTGTCTTGCCTTTTCGAACATAAAAGCCGGATTTTCGAATGGGGATGACGTTCTTGAAAGGATCTCATAAGCGTGAATTTCGCCTGTATAGAGATCGACAATCGGTTGAAAATGAGGAATTATTTTTTCATTTTCTATGATATTTAAAAGAAATCCCCGTAAGAGTACGTCCTCTTCGGCCTTTTCGTCAAATGAAAGGCGCATTGTTGCCATTTACTTTCCTTTAACTGAGTTAAATCATTAATAAGAACTCATCTTAAAAATATGCTTGTAAATAAATAGGTTATTTTAAATTGAAATACATAACAAAATTTTTGAGGACGCCTTTCAGGCCTGAAGTAAAAGCCCTTAAAAACTTGAAAAATTTTCTTTGAAGGCCTGATTCCGCAGAAAATTTTATTATGTATTTCAATTTATCGAATATAAAACTTAATTTTGAGATGGCTTGAAAGAAAATAAAATATATATTGAACCGAAAAAGAGCATTGCAGATTGGATAAAAATCGTTCCTGTGCAACCATAATACTAAAGTTAAGGATAAGCTGTTAAGAATTGATAAAGAAATGTTAAAAAAATATTATTTAATAGCAGATAGCGGAAAAAGTAAGGAAAACAGAGTGCGAATTTGTACGTGTTTTTGTTCCGTCTTCTTCGAGCCTTGTTTTTGTAAACATGTAATTAATGTTTAAACCGTAATGTCCGGAAAATTCGTAGCCAGCTCCTGCATATAGACCATGGCCGTAATCAAGTTCCTGGCCTTTTTCAAATGGCGCGTAGAAGTGGGCAAACCCTGCTCCGAGACTCAGAAAAAACGAAGGGGATCCGTCATTGAAATAATATGAGATGCCGAGCGGGCCCATTGAATTTACGAATACCGCTTTTTCTCCGGATAATTTTTTTGATGAGATCCATAATTCTTTATTATTATAATAAATCAGGAATTTATTTGTAAGGCCGTATCCGATCATTATGTCCAGAGCAAATGCTTTTGCGTATCTGGCGTTGGCAGTTTCTGTGTGCCTGTCCTTTGTGTCCCGGTCGTATCTCATTAGTCCGCCGCCTACAGCTCCGCCTAGTATGAACCCTTCCCTGAAGCCATTAAAGGCATAAGCAGACTGTGCTTTCAGGAAAAAAAGGGTGATAAAAAGTATCGTGATAATTTTATTTATAGGCATTGTTCATCCCCGGTGCCGGCTCATTATTAATTTTAATTATCCGGCTTTTTATAAAAAATTATTAAAAATATCATAAAAATCTTATAAAGAGTTAGTAAGTTGCTTCCGATTTCCTGACCGGTTTTAAGTGCCGTAAAGTATTAGTAATTCCACAACACTGTCTAGATATTGTTAAAACAAGTATGCCCGGATTCATTAAACCATTATTATATTTTATATTGATTTTGTTATTACTGTTTTCACTCGATCTTAAAGGTGAAGCAATACCGGCAAATTCACTTTCGGTTTACAACGGTTTTTTGACTCCAAAGGATGTGTCGGAAATGGTTTCAACTCCGCCTTCGTTTAAAAAGGAGTACTTCGCAGCTGCGGGGTTTATGCGGCGGCTGTTTTTATTAAGTGAAAGCATATCTGTTGAAGGCGAAGGCCAGGCTGTATTTCATTACGGTTCCCAATATTTTAAGGAGTATGTGATCGCTCCCTACGTCCGTTACACAAATATCGTAGATAATAAATTCGCTATAACCGGTGCCATAGGCGACGGTATTTCGTACACTGAAAAAATATTGAATCATGAACACAGAAGAGACAGAAAAAGCACGCGTTACATAAACTATCTCGGAATTGAAGCGACATTCGGAACTGTAAACTGCCCTCTTTCCTTGGTAATACGCCTGCATCACAGATCAAGCGCTTACGGGCTTATAATGAACGGAAATACGGATTCGAATTTTATCTGTTTAGGAATAAGATATGCGTTTTAATTTTTGGCACTATTAACTGCTAAAAAAAATGTGACAGCATAGTAGCAGATTGAAACAAAATGCCGCAAAATATCAGCAATTTAAGGCTTCTATCGGCAGCATTCCGGATGCCTTACGTGCAGGGTAAAGCCCGAATATTATTCCTACCATTACGGAGAAAAAGAAAGATACCAGCGCATAAATATAAGAAAAGAAGAACGGCCAGTTAAGAAAATATACTATTATTACATTAATAATAATTCCTATTACAAGACCTATTACTCCGCCAATCGCGCTTAGTATGGACGACTCGATTATGAATTGATTCATTATGTCCGCTTTTTTTGCGCCTACGGCAAGCCTTATGCCGATCTCCCTTGTCCTTTCCGTGACTGCTGCGTGCATTACATTCATAATGTTTATTCCACCGACTACCAGCGATATGACAGTAGCCAGCCCCAGCAGAAGTCCCAGAATGCCGATAATTGCATCAGCTGTCTGCATCTGATCTTTGCTCGATGTTATTTTTATGTGTTTTAATTTATCGAAAGAATTGTTGTTAATATAACTGAAATAATTGCGTATTGTCGAGATCGCCGGCGAAATGGATTCAGCTGTGGAAACCGAAAGAAGTATTTCCCTGAACGATGAACTGTTTGTAACTCTTTGTCTCATTGTCGTATACGGGATAACTGCAATGTTGTCGAAGTCCCTTCCCGAAAGCGCTTTGCCTTTTGGTTCAAGCACGCCTATGACCCTGAACGGTATGCCGTTCAGGTGAACTATTTTTCCCACGGGGTCGGTATTGCCGAATAAAATGTTTCTCTGGCTGTTTCCTATAACAGTCACTTTCTGAAATGTATTTAATTCGAGTTCGGAAAAAATTCTTCCTTTTGCAATAGCCCAGTCCTGTATTAACAGGAAATCGGCTGTAGTTCCGAATACACGCGAAGCTATTTGCCTGTTAACATATTTAATCGAAACAGATCCATCAGGAAAAATTGGCGTAATTAAATTAATATTCTGTATATATGTTTTTAATTTATTGTAATCAAGCAGGGAAAAGTCTTTAGCTTCATTAAGGACGGATATTGCGTTTTTCCCGTATGTGTATATTTTGCTTTTAACCACATATTTGGCGCTTTGAATTAAGCCTATAATCGATATAAAGGAGGATACGCCAATTATGACACCAAGCATTGTCAGTCCGCTTCTCATCTTATTCTTGCGGATTTCCTGAATAGCGTGTCTTAAAAAATAAAAAAATCGCATTGTTAATTTATCGAATCATTTCGAATTACAGAGCCCGGATTTCCTCATAACTGGATTTGTATCGATCAGTCTGAAAGATTTTTTGCTTTGAAGCTATATCATCAAATATTTCCAGAAGATAATCTATGTGCCTGTCTTCGTGTGTCGACATAAAGCTGAGCCTTAAAAGCTGTTTACTGTGCGGCACTGCCGGGGAAATAATGGCGTTCACAAAAATTCCTTTTTCAAAAAGGGTTTTCCACAAACGGAAGGTCAATAAGTCGTCTCCTATTATTACTGGTATTATGGGTACTATTCCGTCTGGAACATTGTAGCCCATTTTCTTTAATTCGGTTCTGACTCTTTTTTGAACCGCGTAAAGTCTGTCCATGCGGTGGGGTTCTTCCCTGATTATTTCAAGCGTTTTTTTCACTGTGGCTGTCTGTGCGGGCGTCATGCTCGCGCTGAATATCAACGCAGGCGAATGATGCTTAATATATTCGATAACAGGTTTGCAGGCAGCTATAAATCCGCCGAGCGATGCGAAACTTTTGCTGAATGTGCCCATAATCATATCCGCTTTGTCGTTCAGCCCGAATGATTGTGCTGTGCCCCGGCCGTTTCCGAGCACTCCAAGCCCGTGAGCGTCATCTATCATTATGCGCGCGTTGTATTTTGAAGCTATTCTCGCAAGGTCGGGCAGGTTTACGATGTCCCCCATCATGCTGAAAACGCCGTCTGTTACGATCAGCTTTCCGTAATCTGCAGGAAGCTTAGAAAGCTTATTTTCGATATCCTTCATGTCGTTATGCCTGTATTTAACCACAGCATCCCTGCCTATTGTCCCCTTAACTATAAGAGCGCCCTGGAATATACTGGAGTGATTTTCCTTGTCGCAAAGCAGAACATCCTTTCGTCCCATAAGCGGCGTTATGGCTCCCTGGTTTGTCTGAAAGCCTGTGCTGAAAAGCAACGCCGCTTCCTTGCCTAGGAAAGCCGCAAGCATTTCCTCAAGTTCAGTATGAATATCGTAACTCCCGTTTAAAAGCCTGGAGCCGGAACAGCCTGTACCGTATCTTGTTATTGCCTGCCTGGCTGCTTCCTTTACGCGCGCGTCGTCCGTAAGCCCCAGATAGTTATTTGAGCCTGCCATAATTACTTTTTTGCCGGCCATTGTCACCACCGGCCCCTGGTTCTCGGATATGCCGCAAAAATACGGGTAACAGCCCATATCCCTTAATTCCTTGTGACGCGCGAAATCTATGCATTTATTAAATATATCCATCGGATTTTACCTTGCTTTCTCGGCACAGAAGTCGAGTTATTAAAAAATATTATGACAATCTGCCATATTTTACTTTCAGCTTAAGCTTTTTTTGATAATGATTTGTTGATTATATGATCCATTATTGGCGGCGTTAGCCGTTTAATAAGGTAAGAAAGTTTTACCTTAAATCCCGGCAGAATAATGAATTGATTTTTTTTAATGCCTTTAAGCAGCTTACGGGCAATATATTGAGGCTTTAAAGGTTTTATGTTGCCGGATATAAGCCTTGTTTCTTCAGGTTTCATTAAGTTCTCGGCATGAAAACCCGGCGTATCGGTATCGGGCGGGCATAGAACCGACACCCGTATGCCATACTGCTTTACTTCGCTTCTTAATGCTTCGGAAAATCCCATCATGGCGAATTTGGAAGCGCAGTAATCCGTGTAACCGAATAATCCAAGATATCCTCCCATAGATGACGTATTCACTATATGGCCGCCTTTTTTTTTCATAGCCGGGAGAAGAGCTGATATGATGTTCCATATCCCGAAAAAGTTCACTTTAAAGGTCTCTTCCAGTTGATGAAATGTAATATTCTCAAAATAATCGGGCAGGGCGCGCCCTGCGCAGTTTATCAGCAAATCAGGAGCCCCGAATTTAGCTGTCGCCTTTTTCATTACTTTTTTTATCTGAGCGATATCGGTCACATCAAGCTGTATGGAAGATACGCGGTTGCTCACAGGGCTTTTCATCCTTCTAATTTCGTTTTCCGCATAAGTTAGCAAACTTTGATTTCTCGCAAAAATAATAACATCAGCTCCCTTCGATGCCAGCAGCATGGATGCTGCCAGGCCTATTCCGCTTGAACCTCCTGTGACAAACGCCGTTTTTCCGATAAATGAATTCATATATTGATAAATCAATTAAGAACCTGTTTCGTTATTAATCCGCCTAAACAGGTGCTTACTGATAGAACGCTAATTTAACGACTGATCTATTGATCAGGCTGTAAATAACCGGTTTTTTAATCGTAAAATATCATGGATGATGATAAAATATTTATTTGGGAATTATAAATATTATGTTTAATAATTAAATATGCTTTGGGTCGTAGTATTAATACGATTTCGCTATGGGTTAGACACAAGAGGATGGATCAATCAGCCTATTTTTTTCTCATATAATCTGTAAGTTTTGTATATTTCGCACTTTAAACGTTTTAACGCGTTTAATAATCTTGTATTGGTTTCAACGACCATGCAGCAATCCGATGATTCATAACCCATTGTCGTTCCGGTCTCAATGGTTTTTAAATAAAATACGGTATCGATCATTTTTCTGCGATGTTCCGGTAAAACTCCCATAATTATTGTGCGCAGCCTGTTTGTGGATTTTATCATTTTAAGGACTTTAGGCAGCTGCCATGGGTACATCCTTCCGTTTAAATATTTCATCGCCGGGCTTGTATCAGGTATGGACACTATAAAGCCGACTGTTTCCCCGTCCTTTTCGGCGAAAATAGTAAGCTCAGGGATGATGATCATTGATAATTCTTTAAAAAGTTCGTCAAACTGCCTGTCAGTTAAAGGCAGGTGCCCCCAGTTGCTTTCCCATGCCTTGTTGAATATTGTTTTTATATCCTGTGCCCGTGTTTTTATCTCGCTTTTTTTTAATGTGGTAAAAGTAACATCTATCTTTTCCATAAGACTGTTCCGGACACGGTCAAGGAAGGGTTTGTAGTCTTCTATGTCTTTTACCAGCACGCAATGCCAGTCCGCGCATTTAATGAACCCGCAGGCTGAAACAAAATCCTTGTAATAGGGAGCGTAATGACCCAGGCCTGTTACAGGAAGAACGTTTTCGCCGTGAACTTCGAATCCTATCTGGTCATATATGGAAAAGTTCTGCGGGCCGTTTATTTTGCTTTTCCCTCTGGATAACAGCCAGTCTTCAGCTGCGGTAAAAAGCGCTCGCGCAACATCAATATCATTAATTGATTCGAAAAATCCGAAAAAACCCGTTTCCTTGTCGTATTTTTCTTCGTATAATCTGTTGATATGCGCAGAAATTCTTCCTGATGGCTTTCCGTTTTTATAAGCAAGGAAATATACGGCTTCGCCGATTTCGAAAAAATATCCTTTCTTAGGATCGAGAAATTTTTTCTGTTCTTTGATGATGGGCGGGACCCATGCAGGGTCATTTTCATAAAGACCGGCAGACCACGGCAGCATTATGAATTCTTTCAGCATCGATTTTGTGGTAACCTTCTTTACCGTTACGGTTCCCGTATTCCGGATTTTTAAATTATTCTCAAACATATTAATCCTTTTATTGTTTTTACTCTTAAATTATTATTTTCTGTAAAATTTCTTCTTTCATGTGGAGTGTTCGCACCGCGAAGCAGCCTTTTTTTCTTCCGGTTTTCAATTGTGCTGTGTATAAGTTTAACATGCATTCTTTTAGCGCGAGTCACCTCTGTTTTTGCCTGGCTGTATTTTAAATATTTGTACATCAAAATAGCCCAGTCCTATAGTTTTAAAAAGACTATCGGGATTAAAATATTGCTTATAATGAGTGAAAATATTTTTTTCAAAAGTAGTTCCCGGGCTTACTGCAAAATATACAGGCGCGTCATTTTTATATACGGATAGGCTGCCTTTTTTGTCCGCTGAAACAGGGATTTCTTTTCCGTGGATCAGGTCTTCAAGCAAAGAAGCATTGTATCTTAAATCCTTCTGAACTATAATGGCCGGGTTTTTGCTCTCAATGACGAGTCCGGCCGACCAGCTGCCTGCCACAACGGCATTGGGTTCAATCTCCATGCTCAGCTCTTTTGATATGTTTATCATTTTGTTCTCATGGAATAGCGCCCATTTGCCATATTGAAAAAGCTGTATTATCAAAATAAGTATAATGAGCGCATAAGGCAGCCTGCTGTAACTTAAAATTTTACGCATGTATTTCTTTTTAAAAATTATATAAATAAGACATGCTGCTGAAATAAAAACGCAGCCGCATATAAGTATCAACAGGTAATCCGGGAAACCGGACTCCGCTTCCCTATATATCCAGTGCATTAATGCTTTTTTTGATTTGAATGGAACGACTTGAAATGCCAAAGTAATTATGACATACACAGACGCGAGTACTGATGTTGCCAGCTTGAAAATACCGAACAGCTTACCCTGTTTATTTAAAATAAAAAGTTTTAATTCATCGTCTTTTAAGCATGTAACTGACCGGCTGCACAGTATTACGAGCGGTATGCTGATGAGCATATAATAACGGGAAGGATGATATTCCAGCAGGGTCAGCATCAGGAAGCCGAATATGAGCCACGAGGACAGTATAAAGTCCGTGTTTTTTATTTTTGGATCATTCAAATATTTTTGAAAGGAATAAATCGCATAAATAATTGCAGTAAAAAAAGTTAAAGGCTGCAGAAAGACAGCTTCAATGAACAGGGCTTTGCCAATCATCAAATAAATAGGATCAAAATCAGGGAATATTTCAATGAGCGCACTTATAAAAGAGATCTTATTAAGTATTCCTTTATCGAATAATGAATCTACTAATTTGATATGGGCGAAAATAATATAAAATATCCCGAAAATAAGCAATATCCTGCTGAATTGTTTTTTCAGTTTTTTAGAACTGTAATGAAAATATTTATTTAAAAATATTATTATCAGGCAGGGTAAAACCGCTGCAACAGCCAGCAATACGGATTTTTTTATGAAAAAAGCTGAAGCCAGCGTCAGGGTTCCGGTTAAAATAAGAATTATTCTACGGAAAAGAATTTTATTTGTGAGGGATTTTTTTGAATCCGTATTATCCCTGAAATCTGCAAATGCTTCAGTGAATGCGAAGAGGGCAGCCATTAAATAAAAGTTAAGATGCGTTTCATAAAAACCAATCCTGTTGTACATTATTAGAAAATAATTCGCAGCATATAGAACCGAAGATAAATTAGCGCAATCTTTACCATAATTTCTCTTAATAAAAAAGTACAACAGCAGAAGCGTAAACATGGAATAAATAACAGACAATATCCGTATCGAAAAAAAATTTACACCAAGAAGTTTAAAAACAAGCGCGTATGTGTATACTGAAAGCGGGCTTTGATTCTTCCAGCCAGGATACTCGTCCAGGGGCGTCCATTTCCAGTCCCCAAAAAGTTCAAGGTTCCTTGGCTCGTAGATTTTAAATCCTTCGTCCGTATATAATGCTGCGGAAAAGCTCATGTCCCCAGGCGGATCTGCATTGATAAAAGCGGTTCTCATCAATGCCGCGATTAAAATTATCGCGAAAATAATATAAATTTTTTTAAAATATATATTATTAAATATTTTTTCATATAAGGCAGGCATATAGATTTTATCAGCTCTTTCAGGAATATTAATTGATTAACGATTTTATATTTGCCGGGTTATGCGCTTATTGAAAGAGCATCCGCTTCGGTTACATGCTCGCTTCGCAGATTTTTCTTTTCGGTATTTTCTTTGAAAACTTTTATATACTCTTTAACCATTTTGTCCCAGGAATAGTTATCGTTGGTGAATTTTTTTGCCTGCTCGCCGAACTTTCTGAACGAGACAGGGTCGGATAACGATTTGGTGATAAAGTTTATCCACGCATCTGCGTTGCCGGGCTCCAGCAGAAATCCGTTCCTGCCATTTACGATCGCGTCAGTTATACCTTCCAGTTTAGAAGCGGCAACAGGCAGACCGCATACTGCTGCTTCAAGTGCCACAAGCCCGAAACCCTCAGCGTCGCCGCTGACTTTTATGTTCGGCATAACAAACAAATCCGAGTGATGGAGAATCTGTATCATTGAATCAAAGCCCTGTATACCAAGAAAAAATACCCTTTTTTCGAGGTTTCTTCTTTTAATGGCATCGATTATTTTCGGCTTGTCTTCTTCAACAGCAAATAAAGATCTGATCTGCCGCGACAGGGATGGAGGTATATATTTCAGAATTGAATGAAGTTTTGAATTATTATGATTTTCAGCTCCTATTATCAGGTAAATAATTTCATCATCAAGCACAGTCATTACATTTTCAACAAACCATGAAAAGCCTTTGCGGGTTACAGCCCTCCCTATTGAGACCAGTATTTTTTTTTCTTTAAGTGAGATGCCTAGCTGATTCTCCAGTTTTTTTCTGAAATCATCCTGCCTGGCAATATTACCTATATTGCCCTCAACGCCGTTGCGGATTGTGAATATTTTTTCAGGATCCATCCCTCTTTTTATGCATTCGATCGCTGTGGAACTGCTCACAGGGATAAGGCCGTCAAAGTTTTTAAATTTGCTCACAATATATTTTTGAAAGAGTTTATTAGGGAAAACCACATCAAGACCGTGCAAAGTTACGAATATGGGGATGTCGGTTATTTTCTTTAATAATAAACCCACTACAGCCATTAAACCGTCATTTAAATGTATAAAGGAGATGCCGGGATTATCTCTTAATATTTTTTTTACGTTTGGTATTACGGAAAAAAAGAATTTTATCCTGCTTGTTCTTCCATCGTATATTATTCGTTTTACGTTATATTCCTGCGATATTCCTTCTATCAGTTCATAGCTTTGTTTTTCCATTCCGCCTATTGAAGGCGGGTATTTATGAGTTATAAATAGTGGCTGCATTTGCGTAACCTTCGGATTCATTTTCTTTTTCATCTTTTATCTTTAAATTGTGTAACCTTGTAATCAGTATAAACGGTATCATCCCTAAAAGTATCCAGAATATCTGCCGCGCTCTTTTTATTATTGATACAACGACCCACGCGTATGGTTCGCTGATGTTCGCGAGCTGGAGCATAAGCTTGTTGGCGTATTCTTCTACGCCGATCTGCCCGGGCACAAAAGAGCCAAGGCTTTTGAATACCATAACGCCGATTTCAATTCCTATGCATTCAATGAACGATATCCTGATCTTTATGAAATACAGGATCAGGTAAAATTCCGCTGCTCCCGCAATGCGGTGGAAAAGTGAAAGGAAATACGCTGCCCAGTATTTTGTTTTTTTTTCGTTGTAAAACGCGTTAAGGCATTCGTTTGCTTCGCAAAGTCTGGTATGCGCGTTTGTCATCCATGTCCATTTAAAACCGGAAATAAGCCTGCAAACCGGATACAGAATCCCTTTTTGATTTTTGAAAAAATAGAACGATATAAGCATAAGTAAAATACTGATAACCGAAATCGCGGTTATAGTTATAAATGAAGGGAAAAAGTCGAAATATTCGAAAAATATGACAAAAAAAATGACTATCAAATGCAGGCCGGAAATGATTATAAGGAACCTGGACATTGTTATTGAGCTCAGGCTTTCTGCCGTGGATAATCCGTGTTTTTTCAGGTAATAAAGCTTTAATGTGTCGCCTGCGAGCACATTTGCGGGATTTATCTGCGCAAAGCTTTCCCCGATTAGCCGTACAAAGAACAATTTAAATACGCTTATTTTATGTTCCGATTCGTGCAGGCACAGTTTCCATGCTATTGAAGCCAGGAAGTAAGAAAATCCCGTAACGGCTATGATGAACGCGAAACGCCAGTTGATCCTCAGCATTTGTTTTGAGATATTTTCAAGCTCGGAATTGGCTATGAATAAGCAGACCATCAAAAGGCCGAAACCCAGAAATAATATCTTGAGCAGGCGGGAATTTTTAATTGTGAATATCGGAATTTTACTTTGTTTTTGCTTCATATTGTCCATGCGTATAATTCCCGGTCAGCTTGCCGTAGTAGTTCAGCAAATCTTCGGACAGGAACTCCCATCTTTGTTTAAGAGCATATACCCTTGCATTTTTAACGATTTTCCTTGCGCGTTCCGGATTATTCAGCAGGTATAGTATTTTTGAACAGAAATCGGCGGCATTTTCCGGCTGAGCGAGCAAGCCTGTTTTCATGTTTTCTATTATCCCCAAAGGCCCGCCTTTGGCAGCTGCAACGACAGGCAGGCCGGAAGACATTGCTTCAAGGACAACATTTCCGAAAGTCTCGGTAATGGAAGGGAAAACAAAAATATCGCTGGAAGCGTAAATCCTGGCAAGGTCGTCTTTGATGAGATTCCCGGTAAAAACAGCTCCGGGCATCTTCTTCTTCAGATAGTTTAGCTTCGGCCCGTCGCCTGTAACGACCAGTACGACATCATTTCTTTCTTTCTTCAGGTAATTATTTATTTCGATAAGGGTTTTTAAGTCTTTTTCCATAACAATGCGGCTAACGAATAAAATACTTTTTTTATCTTTGCCGGTGATGCCTTCCATATATCCTGTATCCCGTTTTGCTGGATTATATAACGAGTAATCCACACCTCTTCCCCAGATAAAAAGACGCTTTTCATCAATACCGGCGTCAACCATTTCATCTCTAATAGGACGCGTGGGCACTAGGGCGGCATCGCATTGATTATAAAACCACAAAATTATTTTCCATACAATAGTTTGAATAAAAGCACTCAACATGAAAGAAAATCTGAAATAATATTTTATATATGCCGCAAAATGAGTGTGATATGTGCCTATGAGCGGGAGATTATTGAATTTCGCGTATTGTACCGCATACTTTCCGAGAAACGACGGCGTTGTAAAATGGATTAAATCCGGGCTGAAATTATCGATTTCCTGCTTCAGCGTTTTCGATATTTGCGGCAGGCCAAGACGGTATGTCTTGTTCAAAGGAAAAGTGATATAAGGACACTGTAAAACTTTATATCCGAATGAATTCTCCGGCGGATACGGAGTAATAAAAAGAAATTCATAATTACTTCCTTTAATATGTCTAAGGAAGTTAAATATGGTATTGCTTACACCGTCAATGTTTTCTTTCAGCACATCGGTAAACATTGCGACTTTAATTTTTTTGTTCTTTGTGTTACTTGTTTTTATAGAGTCAATATTTAATATATTTCTGATAAACATTATTTGCCCGTGATATTTTGTCAGTTATAAATGCCCAACATTATGCCGCCGGTATTGACGGTATTTTTGCGCTGCGGAACTTCCTCAAAGAATGTTGTTATTTATATTTAGCGTTTTATGTACAGATGGTGAGCTAATACTTTCCAGGTTAAGAAAATGTGTTGTTTTTATTAATTTTGTAAAAATAATTTAAGACAGCTTGTAAAAAGATTTATTTTTATTAAATATAATACTTATTTAAAATTTATCGGGAATGATTAACTGAATTTCACAGCGGAATGAAAGGACACCGGATGTACGTTAAAACGCGCATATCAGATTTACGGCAACTCTATTGTAAACCGGCTGTAAAATTCAATGAAAAAAAAATTAAAATATATAATATTGGTTTTGCCTTTTCTTTTTATTGCGACAGGTCTGGTTTTAAATTTAATTATTGATTTGCAAACTTATGACGGGTTCCCGCCCGAGAGATTTTCGGTAAAATATGATGATAACGATGTTCCGGTAATCGGGAATATTTTTAAACCGAAAAATAAATATGATAAAAAATACCCTGTAATTATTTATTTTTCCGGTTTTATGGCTCAAAAGGATATTGATCCCAGAATACCTGTTGAATTCTGCAGAAGAGGCTTCCTTGTCCTGACAATAGATATACACGGGCATGGGGAAATGGACGGCTCTTTCGGCAGTTCAATTATTACGGATGTGAAAAATGCGATACGATATGTAAAGACGAATTTAAAGGAAATTGCGGATGTAAACAGGATATGCATTCTGGGGCATTCGGCAGGCGGGTACGCAGCGCTGGGAGCGGGAACATCCTCCGTTGCGGCTGCGGCAGTGTGGGCCGCGCCTTCATATTATGATGAGAAAATCATTTATAAAATGAACAGGCCCCTTAAGCTTTATAACCCGTCAGCCTCAGTGGAATACCTGAAAGAGCTGAATAAAAGCGCCCCGTATTATTCTTTAAGCAAAAATAATTCAGACAATCTGTTAATTATTCATCATGAATCCGATCCTGTTGTTTCCATTAAACAGGCGGAATCCATACAGCGTAAAACCGGCGCCAGGCTAATAAAGATCGGCAATGAAAAGCGGGCAGGTATATTTGCTTTTATTAATGCTCCATTGCTTAATCATTATTTGATTCACGATTCGGTTTTAATCGATACGATAAACTGGTTCGAGACAAAACTGGATTTAAAACGCGTGAAGGTTGATGAAAATTATCATTTTTTATATCTTTGCAAGTTTTACTTTATAATAATTTTTTTTACCGGATCATTTCTCAGCGTATTCAGCCTGATTTATATTTTAAGCAATAAAAAAATCGCAGAGTCTGTTACAATAGAATCGGATAATATAAATAAATCAACCGGATACAAATACCAGTTTTTATCACTTTTCTCTCCTTTAATATTATTCGGCAGCCTGTTTATGTCTCACCAGTATGTCAGGTCGCTTGAAAAAATAAGATTTAATGAATATTTTCTTGTTCCCAGTGCGATCCTTTTAGTATTTATGATTCTTTATCTCGTTTTAAATAAAATTAATATCATAAGTATTTTAGATCTGGAAGATATCGGTAAGTCTTTGACAATAGGCCTTTATTTTATAATAATTAATTTTCTTTTTGTATGGAATTTTAAATTCTTTGTATTATATCCCCATAAATTTTTTTATTATTTAGTATCGTTTATTATCACTTTCCCCTGGTTTTTTTTAAGCGGACAGATTATTTTTCAATTTTCCGGCAATCGCATGCTGGAATTTGTCACAGGGAAAACAGGGATCAATCCGAACAGATTTTTAGTTTTAGGAAATGTAATTCCTGTTGTAACAGGCATAATATATTATTTAATTTTCCTTTTAATAATGCCCAAGGTAATTGCTGTTATTATAGTTGTTTTTATTCTTCTAATTCTTTTCCTGTATTCCAGTTACATGATTTACAGACGCTATTCGATAACAGGCACGGCTGTTACGAACAGTATAATAGCATCGTTCTTTTACGGGACATGTTACTGGTTTTTTTAATTTGACAGCCTGACAGTATTTTTGCAGAAAAAGTTAAAATGATTAAAAAAATACATACATTGCTTATTTTTGTTTTATTTTTTCAGGCCGGACATTTGTACGCGGAAAAGACAGTGGATGTTTTTGTTATCCGCAGCAATGTGATTAAAAGCTGGATACAATATTCAATTAAGCTGACCGGTGATTTTAACTTTATCGGTAATGAACCTGTATTCGGATTCAGAAAAAGGCCGGGCGGGAGCAGGCGCGAGTTGAGTTATTTTGAAAGCCGATATTATGGAATTGAATCCCAGAGAATAATAAATGACTCGACGATTGAACTGGGATTAAAAGCTTTTCCTTCAAGGAAGGTAATCATTGAAATTAAAAACAGAACGGTTATTTCATATATAGACATAAACGGAAAGAAATGCGTTTTTATTGAAGCCATGATATATGCTAAAAAAGGATTGCTTACAAGTTACACCGGATACGCAGATATTATCGGCATGGATATTGAATCAAAAACAAAAGTATACGAGCGAATTAATAAATAATAATAATTATTTCAAGTTTATTCAGTGAATTCGTATCCTTTGAATTCCGTTGTTTTACCCAGGCTTAATTCGTATAAATAATGTTCCAGCTTAACAATTGACAGCATGTATTTATAGATGAGCCTGGCATATTTTTTTTTGATATTGTTGCGGACGTGCCTGAACAATAATGAATCGAATAAAAATGCTGAAACGGATTTTACGGCATTATACATTTCTTTGATAAATACCATTAAAAATCACCTTTGAATTATATCGTCTGAACGATATATTAATTTATTAATTGCTTAGTATGTGAAAATTTATTCAGAAGAAAAGTAAATGAATAATAAAGAAAAAATTAAATTATAATGAATTTATGAATCTGTATTAAACTGTTCTGCTTGTCTTAATTAAGCTGTCTAGAAAATTTTAATCGCCTTCTGCCGGTACATTGTCACATTCGTTTTTTTGCGGTTAATTGCACCAAAATTGGAATACATAATAAAAACATAATATTTTTATCCAAAATTAATACCGGATGAATATATTATTTATTAGTTAAATTATTTTTAAGGTTATGCCGGGTGATTTTATGCAGAATATTATGTTTAGGGAAGAGGCGACTGATGGCATTTTAGAAATAATGACCGGGCAAAATGCTGATGATACTGATCTAAACAGAAGCCGGATTAATATCAAGAAACCGTGCAAGCTGTTTGGGCAAGTAATCGGGAAAATCGCAAGCAGCCATTATTATACCGGCGGCGACGTAAAGGTTGAAGATATTCTTTCACAATTAAACAACGATGAATCTGTTTCTTCACTCGGAGTGGTTGATGGCAGTGGCGCTATAATAGGAATCGTCACCCGAAATATGTTTTTTGATATTTTGGGCAGGCCATTCGGATGGGACTTGCATAAAAACAAGAAGATCAGCACCATTGTTATTGACGCGCGGCGTTATGAATATACGACAAATATATTTTCGATTGCAGATGCTATTACCGGCGATTTAATGTCAAAAAGCGACATACATTACATTCTGACCGATGAAAATGATCGTTTTTTTGGAATTTTTAATAACAGAGACCTCCTGATGTATCTTTCATACATTACGCAGCGCGATATCGGCTTCGCGAAAAATGTTCAGTCAAGTATAATAAATGAAGAGACCATGTATCAAAACAAATACTGCGAAATTCTTGCCGGCACACGAATGGCCAAGGATGTCGGCGGCGATCATTATATAATTAAAAAGCACAATGATACCAACTGGTTCATTTCAGTATGCGATGTTGCCGGGAAGGGAATATCAGCATCACTGGTGTCGGTTTTACTTAGCGGAATGAATTATATGTATGATTTTAGCCTGGGGATTAAACAATTCGTTTTACGTTTAAATTCTTTCGTCTACTCCTCGTTTAAATCGGAAAAGTTCATTACCGGTATATTTGCAGATTTTAACGAAAAAAGCGGCAAAATAACGGTATTTGATGCGGGTCATTCCCATTGTTTCCTGATTAGAAATAAAAAGTGCATACCTTTAAAATCGGTTTCCGAAAACATTCCAATCGGAGTGTCGTCCGAATACAGTCCGGCAGGATACAGCTTTACAATGAAAGCGGAAGATATGCTTGTATTTTTGACTGATGGGATTGAAGAGCAGACTAATCCCGAAGGCGACAGGTACGGACAGGAAGCGCTGATCGGCCACATATTGAAACAGCGGTCAGCTGAATTAAAAGACCTGAAGAATTTCATATTCAGCGACATACGCGCATTCAGAAAACACCAGACTCAGGATGATGACATGACACTCCTTATGCTGAAATACACTGGTGGGATTCTTCATGCTTAGAAGCGATTTGCTTTAGTTCCCCGAACCGGCTGCATTCTCCCGGATTATTAAATATTTATTTATTATATCTTTATATATTTCTAACAAGACCCGCTTATTTCTACCTTAATAGTTCAATTAATTAAATTTTTGTCAAATTTTTGTAAATCCGGGAGATATTTGAAATGATTAATTTTGCGCTTGTAGGATGCGGCAGGATTGGAAAGCGCCATGTAGATCTGCTGGGGAACAATCAGATAAAAAACGCGCGCCTTGCCGCTGTTTGCGACGTAGTGGAAGAACGCGCAAAAGATTTCGGTTCCAGGTACAATGTGCCTTATTATACCGATATGGACCGCATGATGGAAACCGAAAAAAGCATAGATGCCGTTTCGATCCTGACGCCAAGCGGCCTGCACGCAGGCAATGTTATAAATCTCACAAAATATAAAAAGCATATTCTTGTTGAAAAACCGATGGCTCTCACCTTAGACGATGCCGATGCCATGATCGCGCAATGTGCGGAAAACAACATTAAGCTGTTTGTCGTAAAGCAAAATCGTTTTAATGTTCCGGTAAGGATGCTGCGGAACGCGCTTACTGAAGGGCGTTTCGGCAAACTGATATTCGGGACAGTAAGGGTGCGCTGGTGCAGAAGGCAGGACTATTACGATCAGGACTCCTGGCGCGGCACCTGGGCTTATGACGGAGGCGTATTCGCAAACCAGGCAAGCCATCATATTGATCTGCTTGAATGGATGATGGGCGAGGTGGATTCCGTGTTCGCGAAAAGCACTACTGCTCTTGTTAATATTGAAACCGAGGACACAGGCGTAGTAATCCTCAGGTTCAGAAACGGCGCCCTGGGAGTTATTGAAGCTACTACAGCCGCGCGTCCGAAAGACCTTGAAGGTTCCATATCCATACTGGGTGAATACGGTACAGTGGAGATCGGAGGTTTTGCTGTAAACGAAATGAAGGTATGGACATTCGTTCCTGAGAGGCCCGAGGATAAGGAAATTTTAACAAAATATTCGGTGAATCCTCCCAATGTATACGGCTTTGGGCATAAAGAATATTACGATGATGTCGTAGACAGCATAATCAATAATACGAAAGCTCTTGTGGACGGCCTTGAAGGAAGAAAAAGCCTTGAGCTGATTTCGGCAATATATGAATCCGTTGAAACCGGCCGCGAAGTATATCTCAGGTTTAAACCTCAGAGATGCAAGCTGGGTATATTATGATAGCATCGACAGCCTTAGTTTATCCGGATGTAAAGCTGGGGGAGAACTGCATCATCGAAGATTATTGTATAATAGGAGTGCCTGTTGCAGGGCATAAAAAAGTGGAAACTATCATAGGGGATAATGCCGTTATCCGTTCACATACTGTAATATATGCCGGGAATATTATAGGAAACAATTTTATGACCGGTAATAAGGCGAATATCAGGGAGCTCAATGAAATCGGCAATAATGTAAGCATTGGCACCATGAGCGTAATAGAATATAATACGAAGATATCCGATAATGTAAGGATTCATTCCCATGCTTTTATTCCCGAGTTCACGGTTCTGGGACGCGGTTGCTGGATCGGGCCAAATGTTGTAATTACTAACGATCGTTATCCCAAATCTCCTGCAGATAAAAAGAAGCTTCAGGCAGTTAATGTAAACGAAAATGCGAAGATAGGTGCAAACGTAACGATTTTACCGGGAGTTATTATCGGTAAAAATTCGCTTGTTGGCGCAGGAAGCGTTGTGACCCATAATGTAAAAGAAAATTCAATTTACTCAGGCAATCCCGCCAGGTTTTTTCGCAATATTCATTATTAATAATCAGTCTTAAGTTTGATCTGAAGCGGGTTATGCGCGGAGTTACCGTAGTATTCTAATTTAAATATTATAATTACGCAGCCGGATTTCATTGTAAATAAGAATAATATAGAATTTAGAGGATAAGAAATGATACCGTTCGTTGATTTAAACAGGCAATATAATGAGATAAAGAACGAAGTGCAAAGTAAGATTGGCGAAGTGCTTGCTTCAAAGGCGTTTGTCCAGGGGAAGCATGCGAATCTGTTTGAAAAAGAATACGCGAAAGCGCATAAGCTCCCGTATTTTTTCGGATGTTCAAGCGGGAGCTGCGCTTTGCTTATCGCAGCCACTGCGCTGGGTTTATCCGAAGGTGATGAAGTAATTACAACGCCGCACACATTCATTGCAACTGCAGAGCCGATTTATCATCTTAAAGCCAAACCTGTGTTTGCGGATATTGATCCTGTAACATATAACATAGACCCGGCGAAAATTGAAAAAGCGATCACAAAAAAAACCAAAGCCATTCTGCCGGTGCATCTTTACGGAAATCCGGCGGACATGGACGCGATTATGGAGATAGCCCGCGAGCATAATTTGCTTGTGCTGGAAGACTGCGCTCATGCACACTTCGCAGTTTATAAAGACCGCTATGTGGGAACATTCGGGGACATAAGCGCTTTCAGTTTTAATCCTGGCAAAAACATGGGCGCGTACGGTGACGCGGGCGGAGTGGCGTCCACGCGCGAAGATCTGATAAAAAGGGCGCAAAAAATATTCGATCACGGCCGCCTTGATAATTACCTGCACGACATGATAGGATATAATTTTCGTCTGGATGGGATACAGGGCGCAGTGTTGTCAGTGAAACTTAAATATATTCCGGAATGGACAAAGAAACGCGTGGAAAATGCAGAGCTGTATAATAATTTATTTAAAGATCATACGAACATTATTACGCCCAGGGCAATGGAAGGCTGCGGGCATGTTTATCATTTATACGTTATACAGGTGAAAAACAGGGATCTCGTTATAAAACATCTGAAAGATAAAGGCATTGATGTCCGCAATCATTATCCTGTGCCGCTGCATCTTCAGCCGGCTTTTAATTATCTCGGATACGGAAAAGGGGATTTCCCTGTTACCGAAGAAGTAGCGAACAGGGTTGTCAGCCTTCCGATTTTTCCGGAACTGACGGGTGATGAGATTTCTTTTATTGCAAACGAAGTGATTAGTGTTGCTGAATAATATAATGAAGAGATATTTTTATGTACAGAAAGAAGAAGATATCGCTGGTAATTCCTGCGTACAATGAAGCAAAACTGATAAAGCCTACGCTTGATGGAGTGCCGAAGCTGGTAGACCGCATTTATGTTGTCGACGATAAAAGCACGGACAACCAGAATAAAGTTATCCTGGATTGCGCGAAAAAAGACAAAAGAATAGTGCTGCTTAAACACGATGTTAATACAGGCTGCGGGGGCGCAATTATTACAGGATATCTCAGGTCCAGCATGGATGGCTACGACATTATTCTTGTAGTCGGGGGCGATAATCAAATGCCTCTTGCCGAGGCGGCCAATCTTCTTGACCCGCTTATAGACGGGAAAGCCGATTACGCCAAGGGCAACCGTTTTATGCTTTCTCAGTTTAAAAAAACAGTTTCTAAAATGCCACGTCTCAGGTTTTTCGCGAACTGGATTTTAACCGCTCTTACCAAGATATGCTCTGGATACTACAAAACATCTGATGTTGTGGACGGATATACTGCAATAAGTAAAAAAGCAATTGATACTATCAATTGGTCGAAAGCGTGGAAAGCGTACGGTTACCCGATAGATTTCCTGACCCGTTTAAACGCGTACGGTTTTAAGGTGATTGATGTGCCCCGTACGGCAATTTACCTTGATGGCCAGGTGCAGTCCCAGATTAAAGGCCTGAACTATTTTATTAAAGTTTCGCCGATGATACTTCGCAATTTTTTCTGGCGCCTTAATTTTAAATATCTGTATCTTGACTTTCATCCTCTCGTATTTTTCTATTATTTTTCCATTATTTTAATACCCTTAGGCCTTGCGCTCGGCATTTATCTGGTGCTGGATAAATTCTTCCTGGGAGATACTCATGTAACGCCATCAATGAGCATTCTCACTGCCCTCCTTCTTGTGAGCGGATTTCAGTTTCTGCTGTTCGCGATGTTTTTCGATATGCAGGAAGGAGTGTAGTTCTGGCAGGGTTAACAATGCGTATTCCCGCGAATCTGGGTGAACATTGCCGTATAATAACGGAAGAAGCAATAGATATTGACAGATGCTTCAGGGATTTTTCCGTTGCCGCAGGAGAAAAGCTTCTCAGGTATTATATGGCTCCGGTTTTAAAATATATGCCTACAGGCCTGCGGTATGCAGTAACTGATATTGCCAAGCGCTTACGCAATCCTTCGCGAAAGGTTAACTTGAATTATCCGATGGATTTTATTGAAAACAGAAAAATCGTCAGAAGATTAAAAAATGATCTCAGGCCATGGTGGGGTAAAAAAGCCGTAGTCTCTATTTCTCACGATGTGGACAACGACAGGGGCTATGCCTTTGTCTCAAGAATGGCGGAAATGGACCATAAAGCAGGGATCATGTCCGCGTTTAATTTTCTTACGCATGATAATTATGTTCCGGATAAAAGCGTGCTTGAGCATCTTAAAGGCATGGGGATGGAAATAGGACTTCACGGATATACGCATGACCAGGGATTTGCTTTTCGCAGCCGCGTGAATATGGCAAAGCAGCTCGCTGCCGCGCTTTCGGCCCTTGAAGGATTGGGTATAACCGGCATAAGAACTCCGGCATTGTCGAAGAGCCGGGCATACTTCGCTGCAATACGGGAAGCAGGATTAAAATATGATTCTTCAATGCAGATAGGGTCCGGCATATATCAGGGCGTAAGGCTGCCTTACCCGTATTATTTTGAAGAGTTCGGTATATGGGAGATACCGCTAATGATACAGGATGATAATTATCTCAGGGATTCAGCCACAAACGAGAAAGACATGCTTTCATCTATCATACGTTTTATTGAAGAGACCATTGCACTTAACGGCGTTATGGTGCTGAACATGCATCCTCACCTGATGTGCGACAGAAGCAGCCTGTATCTTAAGGTTCTTGACGCTCTTTCGGACTACAAAAAAGAAGTCAGCTTTACAGCAACAGGCATGATTTATGAATACGCGGAACAGCAAAGAAAAGAGAATGTTTAATGAATAAACATCATAAAAATACCGGATATCCGGTAATATATAAATATATTGCTTTATGTATAATTATTGCTTCCGTCGCTTACGCTGTTCATTATTTTAATTACATGGCGACACCTACTGAAGATTTTATATCCAATTTTCGCCAGAAAGTCCTGGATATTCACGCGGGTAAATATCCGGGCGCAAGTTATAATATTATGCCTGTGTTTCCCATTGTCCTCGCATTTTTAACGAAGATAAATCCGTTTCATTTTACGCACGACTCAATCTACGATACCGCAATTCTCCTTAATATTCTGCTTTTTATACCGTATATGTTTCTTGTATACGATATATTCCGGAGATTCCTTGAACCCCGGTTAAGCCTTGCGGCATTGCTTTTGCTTTCTGTCAATATAAATACTGCATACACCGCGGTAAATGCCGAGCTTGAAATGCTTATGACGCTTTTAATAGTATTTGCGATATGGCTGTCAGTCAGGGATTCGAAGTTTGCATACATCCCGGCATTTTTTGCGTCAGGAATAAAATATGATTCAGTGTTTATTATTCCGGCTGTCATGTTCCGTGATTTTTTTTTAAAGCGGCAAAGGATAATAACGCTTGTGCTGGGGGCTTTGTCTTCTGCAGGGGTTTGCCTCTGGCTGTTTCTTTCCGTAAAATACGGCAATTCATACGTTTCCGAAATTGCCAGCCGCGGCCCGAATATTTACATGTTCCCGATAGACTGCATTCTGACCGCTGCCGGTTTTGTGCCATGGACGGCAATGCATGGGTACGAATCTTCCGAACATTATTTTAAGATACCGCTTTATGCGGTTTCAGCGATATTCACATTGTTTGTGCTTGTCATCCTGGTCAGAGGCGTCATATTTTTATTCAGGCAGAAACGGAAAGAAGCTGTTTCCATACTGGTGTTCTTTTCCGGATTTGTTCTGATTCACATGATATACCAGAATACGAAAACAAGGTACGTGCTGCCCATACTTTGCTTTATGTACCTGTTCATGTTTTACGGCCTTCCGGGTGTGTCGTCTTTGCTGCGCCGGCTGCCGGTAGTGAAAATATCCGCTGAAACTTCGCGGATGATTACGCGGATATTTGCTTTCATTGCCGGAGCCGCATTTATCGCAGGTACGGTCGTAATACTCTTTAATTTACCGGCCACGCTTGTTATTTTTAGTTTTGTATTTACTGCGCTTCTTAGCATAATAATATTCGCTGACGGGAATAAGGAAAGGAAACGTAATAAAATAATGCTCGCTCTTTGCGGCTGTGTAATAATTAATCTGTCGCTTTTTTACGGCGTCAGGACAATGGATCATTACAGTTACAGGCGCGTGGAGTTTAAAGAGGCTGCCTTATGGTATTCTGCTCATTCCGCTAACAGCGACCGCATGCTCATAAGCATCACAGATATGCCGATGTATTACACTGGCCTTCCGGCAAAGAGGTTTATCGGCGCAACGCAATTGAGAAGCACAACACTTGACGATCTTATCAAGGAACTTCACGATGAAAAAGTGACCCATGTATTTGTTGATGATTTTTACATACGTCGTTACAGGATAAAAGATCCGAATTCCATTGAGAAAAAAGCATGGCTTTTTAAGGATATAAGGGATAAAGGCGAGGCAACGAAGCGCTTTAAGCAGGTTGCGGCATTCGAGCCCAGGGCCGGAATTAAAAGCTATATGTACAGATTCATTCCGTGAGCAGGTTTCCGTCTCCGGAAACTGCGTTAGAACCTTTATTGTTATATAATGTATTTCATCAGGAAATTGTGAGACTAAAGTTCATTGGTTTTGGGATGCCCTCTTAATATATATTAAAAAAAATTATGAGTTAAGGTATGGAAAAAAGGAATAAATCAGGCAATCCTGAAGCTGTCAAAACCCGGAAAAAAAGCGAAATTCTGACTATTCGTTCATTTGTTATGCTGGCGTTTTCGATTGCGCTGGCAGTATTTCTTTTTCATCAGATTAATATAACAGAAACACTGCGCGCATTCAGCAGCGCGGATCTGGTTCCGGTTACAGCTGCCTGCTGCATATATTTTATTTCGAACTATTTCAAATCAATACGCTATAACGCGATCCTGAAAAAGTATTCAATCGGAGCTTTCAATATATTCGCGATTACTGCTTATCAGAATTTTTTTAATCAGTTGTTACCCGCGCGCGCAGGCGAGTTAACATTGATTTATTACATGAAGAAAATTGCGGGGGCAGATGTTTCCAGCGGGTTCCATGTCCTTTTAGTGACCAGAATATATGATTTTATAGTTGTAGCCGCTTTTTTTATTATTTCACTGGTAATTTATAGCGGTCACAATATGCCATATTTCCTTATGATCGGGACAGGGTTATTTGTCGTCTCCATAATATTTTTATTCAGCATAAAGCGGATCGTCCATATTGCGCAGGCGCTTTATAACCGGGCAATCGTTCGTTTTGGATTACTAGAAAAACCGGCAGCCATGAAACTAAAAAGCGGACTGGAAAAACTTGATACGGAATTTTCGGATTATGATATAGCACGACAGGCTCCTGTTCTGGTGCTTACCAGTATTTTTGTATGGATAACGCAGTATCTTCTGGCGTACCTGGTTATTATCTCATTTGGAGTGAATCTAGGTATAGCTCAGTCAGTCGCAGGTTCAACAGGCCAGGTAATTGCCAATGTGCTGCCTGTGAACAGTTTCGGAAGTTTCGGCACACTTGAAGCCGGCTGGACAGGGGGCTATGTGCTCGCCGGAATGAGTGCTCAGGACGCGATAACAACCGGCCTGGCATATCATTTCATAACACTGGCTGCGGCCATAATGCTTGCTTTCGTCTGTTATGGAAGCAGAAAAATCATCGAAAGCAGGCGATCCGCTTTAACGTTTCGTTCATAACAAATTCAATTTATTTCCCTTCGGCGCTTATCTTAACAAATAAATTATAATTCATTAACCGGAATTTATATAATTATAATTATTTATTTATGAAAATATATTTATTATGTCACTTGGATTTCACTCCTGCATCTTATTCGTGTTTTGTGTTTATTATTTAAAGAACAAATTTATTTTAAAGGACTATTGTCTCCATGTTGCGGGTAAAATATATATTCAGAGTATTGTTTTCGATCTGCATTTACGGCGGCTTTGCTTTCAGTGCACTGGCAGATGAAGCTCCGAAAACAGGGACGCTTAAGTTTAAAACGGACGGTACTTTTAAAATAGTTCAGTTTACAGATATCCATAACGATAAAAACACGGATCGCAGAACGGCCGCTCTTATTGAATCTGTATGCGATGATCAACAGCCCGATGTCGTAATACTGACCGGCGATAATATTACAGGTAAAATAAGCAGCGCAGGCAGCGTGAAAAAAGCTATAAACGGTTTCGCCAGCCTCATTAACTCGCGTAAAATACCGTGGTTTATAGCATTCGGCAATCACGATGACGACCACGCGTCCGTTACAGGCATGACTAAGGATGCCCAGCTTGAGTATTATATGTCGTTCAGTCATAACATCAACATAGACATAGAGGATAACATAACGGGCGCCGGCAATATGTTTATCAATGTATATCATTCGGATGGATATCAGACAATAGTAAAGGACGAGCCAGCGTTTATTTTATGGGCGCTCGATTCCGGGACTTATGCTCATAAGGTTATATCCGGCCAGCCGACTGAGGGATTGCCGAAATGGGACTGGATTCGTTATGACCAGATCGAATGGTATGTTAAAAATTCAAAATCCATTGAAGCGAAATACGGAAAAGTGCCTGGGTTTATGTTTTTTCATATTCCGATATTTGAATTTTCCCTGATGTGGGATCAAAAGGAAAAGCATGGGGTCACGGGAGAGAAAAATGAAAATATCAGCTGCGGTCCTTTTAACGGAGGCCTGTTCTCGGCAATTCTTGAACGTGGCGACATTAAAGGCGTATTTTGTGGGCACGATCATGTTAATAATTACATCGGAAATTATTATGGCGTATACCTGGGGTACGCGGCCAGCGCCGGTTTCGGGCCTTATGGCCTTGGCGGAAGCGGCAGGAACAGGCTTAGAGGCGCCCGCGTATTCATTTTAAATGAGAACAATCCGGAAAACTTCGAGAGCTATATGGTTTATGCTCATGATTACGGGATCCGGTAACAATTAAAATTTTTATACTTATATAAAAAAAATATGAGACGTATATGCTCCATATTCTTTATAGCCCTATTTTTTGTAATTATAAACTGTAATACAAATGCAAATGAATACTTTGTTGCCGAGCTGGAAGAGCTGTGCGCACTAAGACAAAAAAATAATGAAAAAGAAAAAGAATTAAAATATCAATATCACAAATTTAATCCATCAGCAGATTTTTTTAATGATAATAAATTATTCTGCAGTACTGACATTATTCCGAAAGACTACGAGGTGGAAACTCTTTTTAAATCCGGCAATCCGCTTAATCAAAAATTGGCAAAATGGATGCTTCTCTACAGAGATGAGAATGTAAGGTCAGTTATACGGACGTGGTACGTTATTAAATCCGCGTTATCTTTCAATAAAAACCAATGCTCGATAAGATTCGATTATGAACAGGAATGCCTGCAATTACAGGCCGAGCTTTTACTGGAATTTAAATAAGAGAATTATTAAATTTACCGGAAATAACTTTTATCATGAGTAATTTATTCAATAGTATAGTTTTACTTTTATTGATTTATTACGGTTGTGATAAAAGTAATTATAATTTATTAAACAAGACATTAATAGAAAATGTGAATTCAAATTCACTGTTCAGCATTTCTTCCGAAAGATTTTCCGGCGGAAGAATGGAGAATGAAATAAGCGCTGATAAATTGGCACACTACTGGGCGCCTGTTCATTACCAGGCATTTGAAGAAGCGGGAAGCGATTGCGCAAGACCGGATTTTATAACCCGGATCGACAGGGATTTGCCGGGCCGTTCCGGAGGGCTGTGGGATTTAGCTGAAAACTGGGATAAAGGTTTATCTTATCCATTAAGAGCTTATGTATATTATTCGGTAGTCGTATCGGAATCACATTTTTTTATAACTTACAGTTTTTATCATCCATGGGATACCGAGGTCCTGGGTTTTAACGAAACAGGATCGGGTATATTTCTCAGGGCAAGAGTTGACTGGAACAGGAACGATATGGAAGGGGTCTTGTTCGTCGTCAAAAGAAACGGAAGTTACGGCACCCTGGATTGTGTTTTTACGCAGGGGCACGGATATTTGCACACATATTTCCCAATGGGTTCTCAGGACTTTTTTTTCGCAAAAGGAGAAGGCTCAAGAAGAAGGCGCCCTTTCCCTTTGCAGTTTATTGATATCGGTGATGGAATACCAAGAGTTAAAACAAGCCAGGAAGCCGGTGGGCACGGCGCCGGATGCCTGCCGGACTGGGGATCGCCGTCGCCTGGCAGGCCAGACTACAACATATATAAGCAAGGCCGGCCGACGGCCGGAACAGGTAAATACATTGTTTATTATCCGGGCAAAAAACCTGCGGAAGAACCGGATATAAAAAGTAAACGAATATGCAGATATAATCTGATAGACATATTTGATCCCGAACATGGTCTCTGGAAGCAGCGAGGCAATGTGAAAATTTTTGAAGAACATTCAGCCTCCTTCATTGGCGATCATTCTTGCGCTCCATGGTCGTGGCGAGGCGATAAGGAAACCGTCAATGAAAGCGATATTCCGGGATTTTTAAAGCATTTCAATAAATTGTGTAATACATGTACTGGAATGACGCTTATTGAAATTGCAAATAACGGAGCAGGCAGACTAAACCTTGTTTATGCTGAAAAGAATATGGTTGTAAAAGATAAACAGCCCTGGACACACCGGCCTGCGGATCTGTGCAGGGTATATATCCGGAATTTAAATCCAGGCATGGAACCGGTTTCTTATTTTTCAAATAAATATTCAGTAAATAAATACCTTGCAGATGATATAAAAATCTGTATTAGGAAGGATAAAAATTAATCCGAATTGTTTTCTTTGTCTTTGGTTCGTTTTTGTCTGTACAGAATTCCTGCAACAAGTACGGTAAAAGGCGCCACTGTAATTACTCCGAAACTGCCTACAAGAATATTCAGCACCTCTGCCGCGACAAATGGAGCGTTAAGCAGGTTTTCCGCAGGCAATCCCTTTCCGAGGAAAATCATGAACATTGTTATGTGGCTGCCAGAATAAGCAAGAAGCAGGGTGGTGGTCATTGTACCGGTAACCGCCCTGCCGACGCGCAAGCCGGATTTCATGTGCTCAACAAAACCGATATCGGGATTCTGTAATTTCAGCTCGTGCATTGTAGCGGCAATATCCATGGACAGGTCCATTATGGCTCCCGAGCATGCGATGAACACGCTAGCAATAAAAATATCGGTTAAATTCAGCTCGTAAAAGCCTGAGTAAAGCAGCATCTCGGCGAACGGCCGCACCGCACCGTGCATGTGGAACATGCTGTTAAACCACGCGGCTAGCCCGCACGTAACAACTACTCCCAGCATGGAACCGATAAATGTTATAAGTCCGCGTTTATTAAGCCCGCCTACCGAAAAGCAGATCACAGCCATAAGAATTGCTACAATTCCAAGTCCTGCCGGTATTGGCGAATAACCCTGTAGCAGCAGGGGAAAGTACAGTTTCCATAAAATCATGGCTGAAAATATGAACGAGAGAGCGGCTTTTAGTCCGGTTACACCGGCCACTGCGAAAAGAAGCAAAGTAAAAAGACATATAAGTACAAATTGCAGCCTGAGTCGGTAATAACCCCGCGCAATCGCATTATATGGTTTTCCGTCGCGTATATTATATTCAACAAGAATGGTACCGCCTTTTTCGTAAAACTCGTCCAGTTCGAGTTTGCCTGTAAGCATATTAACGACCTGAATATATTCTCCTTCGTGCGGACCATTCAGAAGATTTACCGTAAGGAACTGTGCATTCGTTTTTATTATCAGGTTTATTCTGACACGGCTGTTGTCCACATCCGTAATCAGAGCGCGGCATCGAACGCCGCTCCGGGCAGGCGGTATTTCCCCCAGATCGATAAATGCGAGCGCAATGCACAGACATATAATTATAAAAGAAAAAAGCCATTCGCGGCGAATATTTATCATTGCAGACCCTTGCTGTAGTTAAATGTTTTACTTGTAAAATCAAATGCGGAAAACGAAATAAAGAAGCGCCGGATTTTAATTAGAACCGGATTAACGTAAGCCTGCGCCGATGATAAGGTTCGGCGCAGGCTTGTTTATATTTCCGATGTCAGTTTGCCTTAAAAATTTTTATTTTTCAACAGGCAGTGAGAACCAGATATTCATTGATTTTGCCAGTTTTTTTGCGATATCCGTATTGTCGTAAAATCCATTAAACAGTTTTGAATCCGTGCCTATTGAATATACAGGCACAGGCACTCCCGTATGCGAATACGTTGTCCATCCTATACTGGCCCTTTCGTTCAGAATATGCGTAATTGTCACTATTATCGGTTCATAGGTTCCATACAGAAGCGCGTTCTCCGAAGAGCTGTTGCTGTTCGATCCGCACATGGATTTATCGTACGCGTCTTCCAGTTTCTTTTTCTGATAATCGTTAAGAGTAGTATAATCAAGGCCGAAAAGGTCGTTCATAAGAGCGGTCATTTCAGGGTTTGTTGCCAGGTTATCGGATTGAGTGTAATTATAGCCTGAACTGTAATTGTATTTGTGCTCTTTCCACTGGTTTGCCGCGAAGTACTGGAAACTGCATTTCTGGTTGAGCAGCCGGTCGTAATATGCACTATAAGCAGTAGTGGCGTGTCCAATTGTCATGCCGCCTGTTTCATGGTCACCTGTAATAACGATGAGAGTTTCGTGAGGGTGCTTTTTATAAAACTCGAGAGCTGCACCGATCGCGTTATCGAAGTCCAGCATATCGCCAATTGTAGCCATTGCGTCGTTCGCGTGGCATGCCCAGTCAATTTTCCCGCCTTCAACCATCAGGAAGAAACCCTGCTTGCCTTTGCACCTGGAGTTGTAAAGAGACGCGATTGCAACTTCGGTCATTTCCTTTAAAGAAAGATTGGTGTCCGGACGGTCGATCTCGTACGGCATCGCGGCCGAATCCTGTAGCCATGGATTGATGCAGACGACCTTGTTCTTCGGACTCTTCTTCAGAGCCATTATGGAAGCGCGGTCGTTTAATACAGTATAACCTTTCTGGTTCAGCAAATTCCAGATGTTATTGCTTGTGTCGCCTGTACGGGCAGGTCCCGTGGGAGAAGCAAATCCGCCGCCGCCAAAGAACTCGTAACCAGTTTCGGTCAGTTGTGTGGCTATGTTGTTCATGTAGCCCCTGTTTGCCACGCTTGCGTAATACGAAGCTGGTGTCGCGTGGTCAAGCGAAACGCTGGTGATTATTCCGACTTTCATGCCTCTTTCGGATGCCAGCTCCGCGATACTCTTGTATTTTCTTGTTGCGGTTTCGTCCATGCCGATAACTCCGCTCATGGTTTTAGTGCCGCAGGCGAACGCTGTTCCGGCAGATGCAGAATCCGTCATCAGCGCGTGCGCATCATAGGTTGTCTGCATTCCCTGAACCGGCAGTTTTGACATGTTAAGACGGTTTTTCTGCTTCAGAAGATCGGAAGCTAAAGTTGCCGACCCGCCGTTCATGGTAGTTAAATATGCCTCAGTAGCCTGGATTTGCGCGCTAGCCATACCGTCGCCCAGGAAAAAGAAAACATACTTCGGCACCCCGCCCGCAACAGCCATCCCGGCCGAGAAGACGATTAAAACGCTCACAACGAAAAGCCTGAACAGGATTTTTCGTTTCATTTTATTTTACCTCCCTTTAATTTGTGATTATTGTGAGTAATCAAGGCAGGCTGAAATGAAATAATTATAAAAATAATATATTTTTAATGAAAATATTATGACTCATCTCAAAATTAAGTTTTATATTCGATAAAAAAAGGGAGGTTTAACTCAGAATTTTTTTATCAGCAGCACCTGGTTGCCGGTATCATTGTATTTAATTTCGTTAAAGATATCTTTTGACATTAAAATGCCTCTTCCATGCTGGCTGTCGTTTGCATTTTCAAGAGATACTTCCTTGTTTAACGCGCTTTTGTGATCAAATCCGTTTCCCTGATCGGCAATTTTGAATACAGCTTTATCCGGATCAATCTGGTATTCGATTACGACTTTTTTATTCGCGATTACGGGATCGTTTCTCCGGTCTTCAATTAATTTGCGGTATGTATCGTTTATCAATGCTTCGCTTTTTTCCTCATACGTTATGCCAAGGTTCCCGTGCTCTATTGCGTTTAAAATCATTTCACGCAGTCCGAGACGTAAAAGCTGTATTTCCTGCGGCTCCATATATTTTTTTAAATGCTTTATCATGTTATAGGTTACATCATCCACCAGGGTTAAATAATTTTCGATCTCAAATTTTTGCTTTTCCGAAATAAAATATTTTGACAGCGTATCTTCAATAAGGGGAGAGATGATGCCGTGGATTTCGTTTCTTCCTTCTATTTCAATAAATTCCATTTTTACGTTCATTTCCCTGGGTTCTGATGCAAAGGATGATGTAAACTGTGCAATAAAATTTACTGGCTTCATTTCTCTTAAGAAGTTTTCGAGTTTTTCTTTTATTAATAAATTGGAAGATGTCCTGCCGTTGGACCCCATGTTCAATAAACTTAAGAAGTTCAGCGATTTGACCTTCTCCTGGCTTATTTTTAAATGAGTGCGTATGGCTTTGTTTACAGTGATGAAATTCCAGTCTTCACTTAAGGAAAAAATAATATCATTCGAATTTTCTACTAAAAGCCTGTATTTTTTTTCCGAAAGGCTGATCTGTATATTTGCTTCATTAAGCAATTCCTCTGCCTTTATTCTTTCCAGAATTTCCGTTTTTAAATCCGAGTTGGCCTTTGTTAATTCGCTTGTCCTTTCCTGTATGCGTTTTTCCAGTTCCTTGTGAATCATTAATATTCTTTTTGCAAGGTAAGCTCCCATTAATATTACAGATAATGAAATTAAAATTAAAGAGAACAGAACAAGTGTAAAATACCGGTTATTTATGTATTTTATTTTATCTCCGGCCGCGTTTTCTATTTTAATTACCAGTTCATCCATTTGCGAAAGGGCTGAATCGTTTTTTCCTTTGGATATCGACAGAACTTCCCGCTTATTTTTAAAATTCGAATCAACCAGCTTTTCAGTAAGAATCAGATATTCTAATGTAATTTCTTTATGCCGTGACCGAAATGTGTCTATATCGCCGGGTATGGACTGGAAATCGCTGCATAAAAGTTTAAGATTAAATAAAGCATCCTGCACTTTATCCGCAAAAACAGTAAAGGAATGATAATTCTTTTTGTATTCCGGGAAATCTTCACCCTGAAGCACCATAATAGTCCATAAATGAAACTGGTTTTGAAAATATATTTGCGACTCGCGTGCCAGGTTAACCGCTTCGATGTAATATGAAGTCTGTTTATAGGAATTTTTAAGAGTATAAAGTCCTGAAAGACCGCTTACGAGAAGCAGCAGCAGGAATACCGAAATGCCGGTAATTAATAATTTCGTCGTTAGTTTAGTTTTTGTTTCCATTCTAGTTCGATGCTAATCGCTAATTACAAAAAAATTTTACAGGTAATAATATCCATATAAGGTGATATAGAAAGGGGAATGAATTATGAGAGGATATTCTTATAAAAATATGAAGATTTTTTATTCAAAAAGTTAAAAAGATATGAATTTATATTTTTTGGGTGAGTTGCAGTACACCGGCACATTTGTTTTTTTTGTTAATAGTGCCCAAAATTTTCTGCCTTATTTTAAATGCCGGTTTAAAAGTTCGGAGAGTTCGCTTTTTCTGAACGGCTTGGTTATGCTGTCTGTAAATCCGTATTCCACAGGTTGCGACATTACCGGATCTTCCGAATATCCGCTTGTCGCAAATACAGGCATCTCCGCGCCATTGCTGCGGAGTACGGCTATTGTTTCCAGTCCTCCCATTCCAGCGCTGTTTGTAAGATCAAGAAGCATTGCTTTTATATGTATATTATTTTTAACTGATGATAAATACTGATCCAGTGTTTCATTCCCATTACTCGTTTTTATAACCATATATCCCATTTCTTTAAGCATTTCTTCAGTGACATCGCGCATGTTGTCTTTATCGTCCATAATAATTAGTGTGCCGCTACCGCTGTGAACTGATCTGCTCCGCGATATAGAATCCGCCAGATTTCCGGCGGAAGCCGGAAGAAATATATGGAATGTTGTTCCATGCCCGGGTTCGGATTCAACCCGGATGAAACCTTCGTGTTTTTGGATGATGGAATAGGACGTTGCAAGGCCAAGCCCTGTGCCTTCTTTTTTAGTAGTAAAAAACGGATCAAATATTTTTGGCAATATGTCGGCGGGTATACCTGTGCCGGTATCCGCAATTGATATTTTTATAAATCTGCAGTTATTGGTGTTGCTGCTTTTTTGCATCCGGATGAGTTCGTTTCTTTCAGTGTTTTTTGCAGTAATAGTAATTTTCCCCCTGCCGGGCATTGCCTGCTTTGCATTTATAAGTAAGTTATTTATAACCTGGCCCAGTTGATTTTCGTCAAAATCGCATAGCCACAGATCTTCAGAAATATTTAGATCGCAGGAAACATTCGCGCCGCTTAAAGCGAATTTAGAACATTCCATAAGAATGGATTTTAACTCGCCTGTTTTACGCACAGGTAATCCGCCTTTAGCAAATGTTAAAAGCTGATGCGTAAGGTCTTTTGCTTTATTAAAACTCTGGAGGGCAGTCTCGAGATATTCCTTATAATCTGCATCGCCAGGGCCGGCATCCTTTGAAAGTTCTATATAACCATAAATAACGCTCAGGAGGTTATTAAAGTCATGAGCTATGCCTCCGGCAAGTATACCGAGCGACTCCAGTTTGTCTGCTCGTTGCAGGTTTTCCTTTATAGCCTGCTTTTCAGTGATATCACTGAAAACAAGCACTACGCCGATTGTTTTACTGTTCTTATCATTTATGGGCGCGCCGCTTTCAGTAATTACTTTTTCCGATCCGTCGCGCGATATCAGAAGTGTGTGGTTTGATAGTTCAATAACATTGCCTGTGGAAAGAACGCGTTCTACCGGGTTCTGACCTGGTTTGCGGGTTAATTCATTTATAATGCGGAAAATATCAGCCAGGTCTTTGCCTTTTGCCTCGTTCAATGTCCATCCCGTCAGCTTTTCCGCGACTTTATTCATTATCATTATTTTGCCTAAAAGGTCTGTCGTAATAACTCCGTCGCCTATACTTCGGAGGGTAACAGCAAGAAGTTCCTTTTCCCCGGCAAGATTTTCCTCTGTCTTTATCCTTTCTGAAATTTCTTTTTTTAAATCCGCATTGGCCTTTGTTAATTCATTTGTTCTTTCTTTTATGCGGATTTCCAGTTGATCCTGTATCGTCAATATTTTCTTTGCAAAATATAAGCCCAATAGAATAGCGTATACAGAAAGAATTATAAGCATGGTAAGCGTCAGCGAAAAATAAAAATTATTAATGCGTTCTATTTCCTTATCAGCTGCGTCTTCTATTTTTGCAACTATGTAATCCATTTCCGAGACTGCAATTTCGTCTTTTCCTTTTGATAACCCGATAATTTCTTTTTTTGTTTTAAAATTGGATTCAACAAGTTTTTCGATAAGGGACATATAGTCCATGGTGATTTGTTTATGCGTAAGGCGCAATTCCGCTATCTCATCCGGTATATCTTTAAAATTACTGCACAATAGCTTAAGATTAAACAGTGTATCCTGAACTTTATCCGAAAATCGTGTAAACGAATGATAATTAGCCTGGTATTCTGAAAAATTTTCTCCCTGGAAAATAATATTATTCCATGAATATAATTGATTTTGGAAATATACCTGGGATTCCCGCGCGAGATTGACAGCTTGAATGTAATGAACTGTTTCCGTATACGAATTTTTTATTATGTAAAGCCCTATAAAACCGCTTAGTAAAATAAGAATTAAAAAAGTCGAAATTACAGAAATTAATAATTTTTTAGTACGTTTGGTTATCGGTCTCATGTTTTAATTTTTTTATAATGAATTATTCACCGGCAGCTAATTATGCAGAATATTAAAAGAAACTGCCCGGCTGACGCGGTGTCTCCGGGCAGTTGGTGGTAACTAGTGAGGTTACAAAAGAAATATTCTCATATCGAATATAGGAAAAAGATATTGGGATAATTTGTGAAAATTATAAATTAAATATAAATCGTTTTAAAATTTAAAATAATTTACTTCGTTATTAAGATTAACGGCCATTTCTTTTAACGAATCGATATTCCCGGTAATTTCTTCAATGCCTGCGGCGCTCTCCTGCAGCAATATATTAATATTATTGATCGCGGAAGCTATTTCGTTAATTGCATTTTCCTGTTCTTTAATAGAGATTTTTATTTCATTGTCGCTGGCTATTACCTGTTCAGTTGCTTTATTAACCGTTTCATTTATCTGCGATTGCTGGTGCATTGATTCGGATACTGCCTTCATCATTGATCCGATTTTCTCGACACTCGATATGATTTTTTTTATTCTGTCGGTTGTTTCATTGACGTTTTTTATGCCTTTGGCTGTTTCATTTACATTATTGTTTATCAGGTTGTTAATTCCCTTTACGCTGTTTGCGGTTTCATCCGCCAGTTTGGTTATTTCGTCAGCTACAACGGCAAATCCCCTGCCGGATTCGCCCGCGCGCGCAGCTTCGATGGCCGCATTTAAAGCTAGAAGGTTTATCTTATCCGAAATATCGTTTATTATTTTTATAATGTTTGTGATCTCATTTGAGCTTTCCCCGATGCTCAGCATGCTTCTGTTCATATTAGTGAGAAGCGCTTCGCCTTGTTTTGCTTCCTTCGAAATGAGGCTGCTTTCCTCAACAGATTCAATTACCTGCTGATTCATTTCAGTTATTAAATACGACATTTTATTTATTATTTCGAGTAATGACGAAAGACATTTCGACTGGTTTTCGGCAGATGCGACAATCTTTACCATGCCTGCAACAATATTCTCTGTTATTGCATTTATTTCTTCTGCGGATGAAGCCTGGTTTTGAATATTTATATTAAAGGAATTAATAACATCGCTCATTCCTGCGGATGACCCTGACAGCTGGTTTGCCTGCATTTTAACATCCTTAATTATTGTTTGAATTTTACCTAAAAAATCATTAAAGTGAAATGAAAGCACACTGTATTCATCCTTTGTTATAATGTTGAGCCGCGTTGACAGATCTCCGCCGGAAATATTATTTAATGCAATTTTATACAGCTTCATATTTGCCAGCATTGATCGGATGATCCCCATAATTAAAAAAATTATTACACCGATGATAAGCAGGCTGCCTGCCGCTTCCGTAATTGTTAAAGTCCTGGTATATTTATTATATTTATCAGTTTTTATTTTTAAAATATTATTATTCAGTTCAATAAAACCGGATAAAAGAGAACTCATTTCTTTGAGATTATTTTTCGTTACCTGGTTATATATATTGATTTTTTCTGCCTGTGATTCATCGTACATCATCCTGGCAGAGTTATAAAGATTAAGATTAACCGGCCCCATGTTATCGAATATTTTTCTTCTTTTGTCATCCATATCCCAGTATTCCTTTGTCCCGGAAAATGAATAATACCATTTCGCAAAATCGGTCTCATTATGATTCAGTTGCCCGGCAAATGCTTTATTCGTAGCGATTGATTCCAGGAGGCCTACGCTCCAAGTCAAATGATCCGAGTACTTTTCCCTTAAAAACTGATTATTGCTGTTGATAATATTCAATTCCTTTAAGACGTATCCCCTTTTTATATCGATTATGATAGTAAAAAGATTTTGAGCAAATACCATGATGATTATCGTAATAAGCGAGATCTGTAACTTTTTCTCCTTAATCCAAGCGGAGCTTAATTTAATTTTCATTTCAATGTGCGCCATACCTTCTAAATTTATCTTTTTGATTGAACCGGTGTAATATTATAAAAATAATATTTATTAATTGTAAGATGTATTTAAAGATATTATGAATTTTGTCTTCCCTCCTGTTTTACTTTTTTTTAATTTTTTACAAATTCACACAAACTTAATAATATATTAACCCTTTATTCCTATATTGGTTGCAAAATTGGCAGGGAGGAAAAGTTTATGGAATACAAAATATCAAAAATTACCGATTCTATAGTAATTAAAGTGATGGGGCCTTTTAATAAAAATGCGGTTCACTCGGTAAGCACTTTTCTTAAGCCGTTCCTGAACGGGAATTCAACCGACATAACGCTGGATATTGATAATCTTGAAGATGAAAGAGAAATTGTGTTTCATATAGGGCTTGTAAATGCTTTTAAAAAAGCGATAGAACAGGTCGGCGGCAAACTGAGCGTAAGGGCCGAGCGTTCTTCCGTAAGAAAATATCTGAGCAATACCGGGATCGACAGGATATTTTATTTAATAAATTCGTAAATGGTTTATTGTGAATAAAGAGAAAATAACTGAGGTTCAGAATAATATATTCCTGATAGCCGGAACAGGCAACAGCAGCCACAGCTATGTAATAAAAGGCGACAGGCTTAATTTGCTTATCGATTCCGGGCTTGACGCAAATTTTCCGCTACTACAGGAAAGTCTTTTAAAAACAGGATTAAAAGTAAGGGATATTGATATTGTAATAAACACGCACGAGCACTTCGATCATATAGGAGCCAACAGGTATTTTCAGGAACATACCATCATTGCTGCCCATCGTTTTGCTGCGACAAAAATTTCAATGAACGACAGGTATGTGACGCTTTATAAATCCGGAGATTCGAATGAGCTTTCGCAGTATGTGCATGTCTGGCTGGAGAGCAAAAGCAGGTTCGATCTCGGAAATTATACTCTCGATGTTATACACACTCCAGGGCATACTTCGGGTTCAATATGCATATACGAGCCTGTTAAAAAATTTCTTTTTACAGGTGATATGCTTTTTGCCGGGGGCACGCTTTCGTACATTGCTGAATCCGGAAGCGTAGGGGATTATATAAATTCAATCATGTCGTTAAATACCAGGCAAATTCAGGAAATATATCCGGGCCACGGCGAAATATCCGTAAATCCGGACGAAGACATGAAAGCCGCAGTGGAGAACGCGAAACAATTTTTAAGCAGCAATAATGAAGTGAAAATATCATACGAAAACGGGATGACAGGTAAGGAAACCGGGATTTGAAATATTTTTTCTTATGATATTTAAATTTATTGCAATAATCATAAAAATATAATAGGTCTATATCCTTATAGTTATAAATATCCCGATCCATCGGTTCTGAAAAAGAAAATGCCGTTACAAAAGAACAGCAGGAATATTAAAAAGCTTGCCCCTCAATTAGTTAAACTTGCTGTTTTAATGCTGGCAGGCATGACTTTATATGAGGTTTCTAAACAGATTGTTCATCCGGATATCACAATCTGGCAGTCGCATATAATTACAATAATATTTGCTACTTTATGCGCAACTGTTGCCGGATATTTTTTTTTACGAAAACATCTTGAATTAAATGAAACCCTGATTGCAAAAAACACAGAAAGCGAGAATTTGCACAAAGAGCTAAAAAAAACAGTTAAAGAATTAAAACTGGCGCTTTCCGAGGTAAAAACATTAAGCGGCTTGCTGCCTATATGCTCTTCATGTAAAAAAATAAGAGATGATAAAGGAAACTGGACTCAAATTGAGAAATATATTCAGGAACATTCTGATGCCGATTTTACTCATAGTTTGTGCAGCGAATGCATAAAAAAATTATATCCTGATTATTATGAAAAAATGAATTCAGAAAAGAAGAAATCATAACTCGCCGATTTTCTCTATTATTGTTGCTTCGAACGGGTACAGCTTATAATGAAGATGGGTGAAATGTTCGCGTGAAGAACGGTGCGTTGAAAATACAACCTTCCATTGTCCTTTGTGTCCTGCGTTTAATGAGACGGATTTTCGCGTGAAATTCAACGCTATGCAAAGGGTCTCTTTTTTATATTCGCGTATATATGCGAATATTCCATGCATCCCTTTTGAAGCTATTCTTGATGTTCCGTGCGTAAGCGCTTTCTTTTTTTTCCTTATATTTATCAGCTTTCTGTAAAAATTCAATAATGAATATTCATCCTTTGACTGGATTTCTACATTTTTGTTTTTGTAATCCATGTCCACAGGAAGCCAAAGCCTGCCTTTGCTGAACCCTGCATTTGTTTCGGGCGACCATTGCATGGGAGTGCGGCTGCAGTCCCGGCCGGTGTATATTGGCCAGAATTTTTTGCCGGCCGGGTCCGCCAGTTTGGCGCGCGGTATTCTGAAATTTTTCATGCCGATCTCTTCTCCGTAATACATAAACGGAGTGCCGCGCAGAGTGAGCAGCATTACCGCAGCGACCCTTGCGCGTTTTTCCGAATCCGCATTATTGTTAAACCTGTTATAATTTCTCGGCTGGTCGTGATTGGAAAGAACATTACACGGCCACCCTTTATCCGGAATGTGCGAATACCAGTGCTTAATGCAATGATAAAATTTTCTGGCATCCCACGGCCTATACATCATGGAAAAATCGAAAGATAAATGAAGCTCGTCTTCTCCGTTCCCCAGATAGCTTGCTGAAAGCTGCGGATCACCGGGCGGGTAGCTGAACACCTCTCCCACAAGCATCCGGTCATCGTATTCATTTACAAGTCCGCGCATCTCTTTTACAATCGCGTGCGTCTCCGGCCTGTTGCGGTTGTATTTTTCAACCTGATTGGTCAGAGGTTTAAGTGAAAAAGGATTTCTGCGGAAGCGGCTGTCTTTAATGAACCAGTTGATCACATCGAGCCTGAAGCCGTCTATTCCGCGGTCCAGCCAGAAGCGGAGCTCGCCGAACATCGCTTTTTTTAACTCAGGATTTCTCCAGTTTACGTCCGGCTGTTCCCTTAAAAACGAATGCAGGTAAAACTCCCCGGTAGCTTCGTGCCATTCCCATGCGCTGCCCAGAAAAGCTGAGCGCCAGTTATTCGGAGGCCTCCCGTTTTTGCCGTCGTGCCAGATGTACCAGTCGCGTTTTTCGTTATTGCGCGAACTGGCTGATTCAATAAACCAGGGATGAAGATACGATGTATGATTCAGGGCAAGATCCATTATTATTCTGATGTTTCTTTTATGCGCCTCATGGATAAAATTCTCGAAATCCCTGAATGTTCCGAAAACAGGATCAATGCCGCGATAGTCGCGTATATCGTATCCGAAGTCGTGCATTGGCGATGTATTGACAGGCGAGAGCCACACAGCGTCGATGCCAAGTCCGGATAAATAATCCAGCTTATGAATTATGCCCGGGATATCGCCGACGCCGTCTCCGTTGGAATCATAAAAACTGCGCGGATATATCTGGTATATAACGCCGTGTTTCCACCATGTGAATTTGCTCATGCAGCACTGCTTAGGTCGTGCATAAAGCGCGATATTATTTTTCCCGGGTCGTAGTCTCTGGCGCGTTTAAGGGATTCGTTTTTAAATCTAAGGCGGAGTTTTTTATTGCCCAGAAACTCGATAATCCTTTCAGCCATTTCCGTCCTGTTTTTTACAAGATATCCGTTTAGTCCGTCAATAATAATATCCTTCGGGCCTTTTGTATTGTAAGCAATAACAGGCAGTCCGCATGAAAGCGCTTCGAGCACAACGCAGCCGAATGTATCGAACTTGGAAGGAAGTATAAGCATGTCCGCTGCCGAATAAATTTCCGGCAGTTTGTCGTGATCCACCCATCCGAGGTAAATGCCGTCCGGCATTGCCGCTTTAAGATCTTTTTCTTTTGGGCCCATACCTGCAAAGGCTATTTTAACATCCGGAAATGAAGCCCGCAATTTTTCCATTATATGAGGTATTTCCATAACGCCTTTTTCATCGGAAATACGTCCTGCAAAGAGGATCACCGGTTCATTGCCGGAAACGCCGAATATTCTTTTTTTATCTGCTGTTCTGGGGGAGAAACCGTCATCCGCCCAGTGTGCTGTGAGAAATACTTTTATCGGATCGAAACCCATGTCTTTTCCTGTGAGCCATTTTTGCTGATCTTTGTTTAGCACAAACAGGCCGTCGAATTGCCTATAAAAAGCCCTGAGCAAACGGCGCAGCCTGCTTTTATTATGCTCTTCCAGATGCAGTACCTTGTCGCTGAACATCATCCAGTCCGTATGAACGTAAAAATACGCAGGAACAGAATAGGCGTACTTCAGATACACAGCAGCGAGACCCATTGGTCCCTCGGTTGAGCAGATAATTCTGCTGTATTCGCCTTCTTTAAACAGCTTGTGTAATTCCAGCATATTGGGAATCCGTATTGGCTGCTGTTCGTAAAACGGCAGTTTGAATTCCGCAGCAGGTTTTACGGCTATAAAGTGATCGCCGGATTTGAGCGTATTGCTTGCAGCAAGAATATCGATCGGAAGATCTCTTCTTCGTATTTCGCTCAACATCGATTTTAGCACCATCGCCACACCGTTCGAATCTTCAAACGTGTCCGTTATCCATAAAGTGCGTTCGGGATGTTTCAGGGTTCCATAAGTTTCCGCAAACTCATTGAGCAGGCGGCGCGATTTATACATTACCCTTGCGCTTGTGTAAAAAGCAGCAAGTATAACGGCTGATGCAAGGAAAGGGAAAGAAAGCCCGTCCAGAAATCCGGACAGGTTAAATGATTTAATGCCTTTATTTTTTGAAGCATAATTATTGTCAAAGAATGCCCGGAAGTGGCCGGGCAGTTCAATGCTGCTGATTATATCTTCAACATTGATAGAGGATAGATCATGTTCACGGTTCAGCATTTCGAGTTTTTTTTCTGTTCTTGATATAAGCAGCCTGCAAAGTATTTCGTATATTTTAGAAATCGAGTTATCGAATCCTGCCATAGATTTTTCCGGATCGTCGCGTTTAATTGCCGCCATATTTGAAGCGAGGCTGAAGACTTCCTTATAAGCTTTTGGTATAATAAAACGTCTGGAGCGCCCCGGAACTTTTCCCGCGAAACAATCCTTGAAAACCTTAAGGAAATTGAATGTTGTTTTATGGCGCTTAAGCTCCATGAAACCGTTGGCAGCTGCATACGCAAGGATTTTATCCTTTGTTTCCCCCTTGTGAAGAAGTATCCTTAAAAGGCCGGGGTCCTTCATGTTTATTCCAATCTGGCAGAAATAATCCATGAACGTGACTGCCATTTTTTCAGTGTCATTATGAGAACCGAACGGAGCCATCCTTCCTTTTTTTATGGCTTCAAGTGCAAGCCCGGAATTCTTTTTCCCGCTAATGTTGTTTAATCCCGGGATGTAAAGTTTTGTGCCCGTAAGGCCGGTGAATATACCCATGTGGCTGTCAGAACCGCCGGACATTGCTTTCAGATAAGGATCGCGGACATACCTTTCAGTAGAGATTTTAAATTTTCTGCCGATCTGGTCTATCTTTTCCTTTTTAAGCGATTCAATCCATGTCCTGACAAGCATGTTTTGCCAGGAATCTCTCTGTCCGTTAACAACTTCGAATCGTTCGAAAAGAAGCGACATTTTTTCAAAAAATTCCATAGGCGGCAGGCCGTTGGATTTATAGTGATATAGCGGGTGCGCCCATATCGTAGGTATATCGTTGTCCTTTGTGTATTCCTGGAATTTGTAAATATCGTTTCTTAATTTATTGAGTTTCTTTTCCTGCTCAGGAGTAAAGCCGTAAGTAAGAACATGAATTCCTGTTTTGTAATCCGGGACCATGCAGCTCCATTCCGCTCCAACCAGAATGTCCTTGCCTTTTTCTATAAGGTCCCAGCACGATCTGGCGTTGTTGTGATTTGTTATTGTAAAGGAGTCACAGCCGCGTGATTTCAGTATGTTTAAAAGTTCTTCGCTATCAAGCCAAGTTTCGGGCATATTCAGCATTCGCGCAAGCAGTTCGTCAGGCACATCGCTGTTGCGGTCGTGGCAATGAAGGTCAATCGTGAGTATTTCATCCTGCGGAAAGCGAAGCTCCTGTTCCTTTAGAAATGAATCCAGTATTCCGGCAACTTCGTTATTAAAGGTCTTTGACTCATTCATATTATCTTCCGTGCATATTTAATTCGAATTAAAAATTATTTCTTTTCATAACTAATGTGATAATGTTGTATTAATTCTGTATGAAGTTTTAATGAATTTATTATGAAGAAAAGCTTATTGGAATTACTGCAAATCTGCTGTGGTATTTAAATAGAATTGAGAATTCTAATAAGAATTAAGAGTTTTTATTCCGCAACGTTCCTTGAAATGACTATTTTGCAACAAGTCAATTGTTGATTCGCATTCAGGAATAAAATCAGGATAAAGAATATATATATGTTGATTTAATTCAGACTTGACGGCAGTAAATTATTTTAGTACAATTGTACACATGAAGATTGTAGCAGATACAAATATATTTCTGGCTGTTGTTTTAAATGCGCCTGAAAAAGAATGGATTATCAGGATTACGGAAGGGCATAATTTAGCTGCGCCTGATGTTTTACCCTTTGAAATAGGTAATGCCCTGACAGCAATGATGAGAAAACGGATACTTAATGCAGATAATCTTACAAAGGTCTGGGATATTGTGCAAAAAATACCTGTTGAATTGCGATCAATTGATATACGTGCGTCTATTGAGAAGGCTTCCAGATTAAATATTTATGCTTATGATGCTTATTTTATAGAGTGTGCTTTAAACCTTCGCTCTCCTTTAATAACGCTTGATCAGCGGTTGAAAAAGATAGCTGGTAATGAAGGCATATCAATTTTGGAGTGAATTTATGAAAGTATATACATATTCAGAAGCGCGACAGAGACTTTCTGAAGTGCTTGATATTGCTCTTAAAGAAGAAGTAATAGTTAAAAGAAGAGGTGGTGAAACATTCTCCATTGTTTATAAAAAAAATAAAAAATCAGCTTTAGATGTGCCGGGAATTAATTTAAATGTCAGCACAAAAGACATTCTTGATGCGGTTAAGGAATCAAGATCAGAAGAAAACGTTTAAATAATTACTGCTTACCGCTAAACAAAATCCGCTAACAATTCTTTTATAAAACCTGTAGATTCAACTCTTAATATAAAAAAAATTAACAAAATCTTTACATTTATGTTATAATTACTTTAAAATATTATTATCATTTGCAAACAAAGTATAATAAATAAGATCGGTTTTATTATTTTAAGGCAAATAACCGGGTTTTCTGCCCGCAGACAGCAATGTAAAACCGGTTTTAACAATTATAGAATAATTAACCGGCTGGACAGAAAATGAACGGCAAACTTGAAATCAACAATCTTAGTTTTTTTTACGGGGATAATGTTGCAGTAAAAAACGTTACTATTGCAGTTAAGGAAAACTCGGTGCTTGCGCTTATAGGGCCTTCGGGCTGCGGAAAGTCGACGCTGCTCCGCTGTATTAACAGGATGAACGATATAATACCTGGGGCAAGAACGGAAGGGGACATTGTTCTTGACGGTGAGTCGATTTATAACAATAAATATGATGTTACCGACCTTCGAAGAAGAGTGGGCATGGTGTTTCAGAAGTCGAACCCTTTTCCTAAAACCATATTCGAAAACATTGCTTACGGCCTGAAGATAAACGGAATAAAAAACAGGTACGATATTGAAACGAAGGTGGAAAAATCACTAAAGGGATCGGCACTGTGGGATGAGGTCAAAGACAGGCTGGACGATTCAGCCCTTAGCCTTTCAGGCGGCCAGCAGCAGAGGCTGTGCATCGCAAGAACGATAGCCATTGAGCCGGAAGTAATTCTGATGGACGAACCGGCATCCGCGCTTGATCCGATCTCGACGCAGAAGATCGAAGAGCTTATTCAGGATTTGAAATCGAAATATACAATAGTGATCGTAACACATAACATGCAGCAGGCAGCACGCATAAGCGATTTTACTGCGTTTATGTATATGGGGAACCTGATCGAAATAAATAACACAGAAGCCATATTCACGAAACCTGAACTTGAAATGACGGAAAATTATATAACAGGCAAATTCGGTTAGAGCTTTGCCACCGAGGAACATTGAGCATGGGAAGATAAATATCAGTAAAATATTTTTTATTTCCTTATGTGATCTTTGCTTCTTCTCCGTGACTCTGTGGTTAATATTAAGTAGAGGCAAAACATGAAAACACATCTTGAGCAGGAACTTGAAAACACAAGGGCTAAGATATTCGAAATGGCAGACCTTGTAATTGAATCTGTAATTAAGGCTGTCGAATCCCTGAGAAATTCAGATTCCATTCTTGCGCAAAAAGTAATTGATGAAGATTCAAAGCTGGATGAGCTTGAAAATATTATAGATGAAATGTGCGTTAAAATATTAGTCACAAAACAGCCTGCGGCTGTGCATCTGCGGCTTGTTCTCGCGATGCTGAAGATAAACACTGATCTTGAAAGAATTGGCGATCTTGCATCGAATATTGCCAAAGAAGCAAAGAAATTCGAAGGCAGGACATTGTTTAAAAATCCTATTGATATTTTAAGAATGACATCAATCGCGATTGAGATGATTAAAGGATCTTTTCTTTCCATAAGCGGGAAGAACGCGGACATTGCAAAGAATATAATTGAAAGAGATAATGAAATCGATGATCTGAATATGCAGGTTTACAGGGAGCTTTATTCATATATGGCAGAAAATCCGAAAATTATTTCCGACGCTTTAAGTATGATAATGGTAGCCAAGGCGCTTGAAAGAATAGGCGACCATGCGACAAATATTGCCGAAAGGGCTATTTATTATATTCAGGGAGTAGATGTCAGGCACACTGATGTATAACAAAATGTTTGCTCAGGTCATGTATTTATAAGCTTTACGGACAAATGCATTATGAAGAAAAAGATTTTTGTCATAGATGATGAAAAGGACTTGCAGGAGATTTTGCAGGTAAATTTCGTTAAGGAAGGATATGATGTCAGGACTTTCTCTTCGGCAGAGGAAGCTCTGGAGGCAATTGAGAGCGACAGGCCGGATCTGATACTGCTCGATATAATGATGCAGGGAATGGACGGTTATGACTTCTGCAAAAAGATACGTACATCTGCCGATTGTAAAACAATCCCGATCATTTTTCTTTCGGCAAAGTCCGAGGAGTTCGACAAGGTTCTGGGCCTGGAACTCGGAGGCGATGATTATGTGACCAAGCCTTTCGGGCTGAAAGAGCTTATGTCGAGGGTCAAGGCAGTATTTAGGCGCAGTGAAGCACATCCCGAAAATACGGACATTTCTGTTTTAAAATATGAAGGGATAGAACTTTATCCAGAGAAATATCTTCTCAGGGTTGACGGTAAAAATATTAAGGTTACTAAAACAGAATTCAATCTGCTTTACCTTTTCATGAAGCATCCGGGAAAGGTGTTCACAAGGGACAATATTATAAACAGCGTAAAAGGCGAGGATATTTACGTGATCGACAGAACAATAGATGTTCATATTATGAACCTAAGAAAAAAGCTGGGCAAGTATAAGAATCTTATTTCGACTTTTTCCGGGGTCGGTTACGGGTTAAAGGCATAAGTACAATGAAACATTTAACCAGAAAAAATCTGTATGATTTAATATTGAGTAAGTTTTTCCTTATCGTAGGTTTGTCATGTCTTTTTATATTATTCCTGATAATGCTTTTTCTGTTTATGGAAGGCATTCCTGTCTTAATGGATGTAAATGTAATCGACTTTATTTTCGGTACAAGCTGGTACCCTACAAGCGATCACCCCCGCTTCGGAATATTCCCTCTTATCGTTGCTTCCGTTGCAGTGACAATTCTGGCTTCGCTTATTGCTGTGCCGTTCAGCCTTGCCATTGCCGTGTATCTTTCCGAACTGGCTCACTCTGTTGTAAGAGAAATTATAAAGCCGGTAGTTGAAATTATTGCCTCCATACCTTCGGTCATCATCGGTTTTTTCGGGATGGTTGTGGCAGCTCCGTTTCTTCAGAACACGTTTGATCTTGACACAGGGCTCAATCTTTTTAACGCGGCTCTTATGCTTGCCTTTATGGCTGTGCCCACGATCGCGAGTATATGCGAGGACGCGATTTCTTCAGTTCCTTCGTCGCTTAAAGAAGCGTCATACGCGCTCGGAGCAAACAGGTGGCAGACTATTTATCATATTACAATACCTGCAGCGCTCTCAGGCATCTGGACTGCGATCATACTCGGCATATCAAGGGTCATAGGGGAAACCATGGTTGTGCTGATGGTGGCAGGCGGAGCGGCAATTATACCCGAATCGCTTTTCGATCCGGTGAGGCCGCTTACATCGAACATAGCTGCGGAAATGGCAGAGGCGCCGGTTGGCAGTGTTCATTATCATGCATTGTTTGCAATAGGCATAATACTTTTTATTATAACATTTGTTTTTAACATTATAGCCGACTATTTGTCGGGAAAATATAAGTTTAAGGAAGGGTAAACAAAATCAACTTCAAATCTTTCTCTGTAAAGGATAAGGCTGCATTATACAGCCCCCTAAATCCCCCTAGAGGGGGACTTAAAAACGGAAAAAGTATTAACCTTTCTCTTTGGAAAAAGCTAAAAGTCCCCCTCTAGGGGGATTTAGGGGGCCGGGAGTAGAAAAGCTAGGTATTATTATTTATATACTTTTAGCATGAGACAGTCCCTTGCTTTGAGAAGAACTTAAGGGAGATTATTCAGGATCAGGAGGATAAGTTAAAAAATACTACCATGAAAACAAAGCCGGATTTTATTCAAAACATAGTTTTTATTGTAATAAGAGTGCTGTCTTATAGCGTCATAATTTTTCTTTTCTTTATGCTCGGCTATATTATTAAAATGGGCGCAGAAGCGTTATCGTGGGAATTTATATCTGCGTTCCCCGAAGACAGCATGACCAAAGGCGGAATAATGCCTGCCTTAGTAGGCACACTTTATCTTATTCTGGGGTCCTCGGTAGTCTCAATACCAGTCGGTATTGCAACAGCAGTTTATCTGACTGAATATGCATCAAGCGATAAAATGGTTCGTATAATCAGGCTCGGAGTCAGCAATCTTGCCGGTGTACCCTCGGTCGTTTTCGGACTTTTCGGTTTAAGTTTGTTTGTAATATTTTTGAATTTCGGGACATCGGTCCTGGCAGGCTCCCTTACCCTGGGAGTTCTGAACCTTCCGGTAATTATACGTTCCACTGAAGAAGCTTTAATGACTGTACCGAAAACATTCAGGGAAGCTTCCCTGTCCCTGGGGGCAACGCGCTGGCAGACTATTTACAGGATAGTGCTCCCAGGCGCGCTTCCCGGAATACTTACCGGCATTATGCTTTCGCTCGGAAGAGCTGCTGGCGAGACCGCGCCGATAATGTTCACGGCAGCAGCTTTCTTTACCCCGGATCTGCCGACATCGCCCTTCCACCAGGTTATGGCTCTTCCTTATCATATCTATGTTCTCGCAACAGCCGGAACACGCATACAGGAGACAAGACACCTTCAATACGGTACAGCCATTATACTGATATTCCTTGTGCTCCTGCTTAACATGGCCGGACTTGTTTTCAGGTACAGGTTTAGGAAAAAGCTAAGAGGGAGATAATGAAAAAGATCCGCAATAAAATACTGGTGCCGATTGCCTTCCTCATGATCCTTCTGATCTCGGTCCTGGGCATTTTTTTTAATTCTCTGTTAAAAGAGACCTACCTTAATATTATCAAGCAGGAAATGAAAGAAAAAATAGAGTTTATTAATATTATAATCAGGGATACTCCGGGATTATATACAGGAAGGGTAACTGAATTTTTTTCAGGAAAGATTAAAAGCATTTCATCTGTCATTAATATGAGAATAACGGTAGTCGACCATACCGGAAAGGTAATTGCCGATACCGATCATGATCCAGCCGGTATGGATAATCACAAATACAGGATCGAGATCAAGGACTCCATTGAAAAAAAGACAGGCGAAAGCATACGCTACAGTAATACGCTGAACACGGATATGTTGTATTATGCAATAAGTTATAATAATTATATAATAAGACTGGCCAAACCCTTGCTTGTAATTGACGCCGCATTAACCAAGCTTACTAAAACAATATTTCTGGCCGGCCTCACAGTAGTTATTGCGGCAGTAGTTATTATTTTATTAATATCAAATAAAATAACCATTCCAATACGTGAAACAAGGGATTTTGCAATATCATTCTCCGGTGGGGATTATACCAGGAGGATACAGGATTTTAGCGGTGATGAAATAGGCATTCTCCAAAGAACGCTTAACAGGATGGCGGAAAGTATTGTGTATGAGATGAACCTGCTGGAACTGGAGCAGAATAAATTAAAAGTGACGCTTAACAGCATTAGCGACGGCATAGCTGTTGTAGATAATAATAAAAACATAGTAATTGCCAACAGGGCCTTTTTCTCTTTTCTTGGAATTCAGAATGAAATGCTCAATAAAATTTATTATGAAGTAATAAGGGGCAGTTCGTTTAATAAAAAAATAGAATATTCATTATCGCACGGGGAAGCAGCTGATTTCCGGGAAAAATTTTATCCGGACAGATTATGCGAGATTTCAATTATTCCCATTAAGGAAAAAACGGAAATCGAGGGAATATTAATTGTAATGCACGATGTTACCGAAAAAGTGAAAATGGATCAGCTTAAGACCGATCTTGTCGGCAATCTTTCACACGAACTTAAAACTCCAGTGGCTATACTGAAAGGCTATCTCGAAACAATTCAGGATAATTTAACCGATATAAACTTATGCTCGGATTTTATTAAAAAGGCTATTTTAAATCTGAACAGGCAGGATTCTATAATTAATGACATGCTTAAGCTGAACATGCTGGAGACAATGACCGGCATTCCCTTTGAACCTATTAATCTGAAAGAAATAATTAATAACAGTATTGAAATATTAAACATAAAAGCGAATGCAAAGGAAATTGAAATAAATTCCGATATTGACATACTGAACAGAAATATTCAGGGGAATAAGTTTTTAGCTGAAGAAATATTTTTTAATATTATAATTAACGCGATTAATTATACAAATCCTAAAGGCAGCATTAATGTAAAAGCATTCGAGGATAACGGTAAAACAGTTATATCAATAGCCGATTCCGGCATAGGTATCCCCGAAGAATCTCTCGGCAGAATATTCGAGAGGTTTTACCGTGTCGATAAAAGCCGCTCGCGTGCCACCGGCGGCACAGGGCTGGGACTCTCCATAGTAAAGCATGCTGTCGAAATACTGAACTGGGAGATCGGCGTTGAGTCCGGCGGAAACGGCACTGTTTTTTTTATTAATATTAATAGTTAGAATTCATTCCAGTATTTTTGAAATATATTTTGGGACACATCAGTAATTAATAAAGTTTTCCTTTGGACAAAAGACAAACAGCTTTCAATTATATATTTCGAAATAATTACAAATAAAAATATTTTTTAAAATGCAATTTATCGGCGTTCTGCCGGAAAGTGAAATTGTTGACGCTCAAAGAGAAGTTTGCAGTATCATCGGTAAACTTATAGAGGAGGATGTGATTTAATCTTCTGGTCTTGTGCTGGCATATTGTATGTCAGCCCACACTGCTTTGATGCTGTCTGACAAATTATTAAATTATTTCAACTCCATTATTCATTATCTTTGAGGGTATTAAATACGCTTTTTGATATTTGTTGCTATGTTAGGTTCCTGTTTCATAACATACAGTCGAATAATATGTTAGGATCGAAAAATTTACTTGATTTTTATTTCATTGACGTATTTATTTAACATAAATATACGTCAGGAGTTACAAATGAATACTAAATTAACTTTAAGATTAAGCAATGAATTAATTAATGAGGCAAAGAATTATGCTAAAAAAGAAGGCAAATCTTTATCTCAACTTGTTAGCGACTTTTTTGTTGCAATAAGTTCGAAAAAAGTTTCTACTCAAAAACCTTATTTAAAGCCAAAAACTTCTAAATTATATGGATCACTAAAAGGTAAATTAGTTTCGAAAGAAGACTACAATAAGCATATTGAGAAAAAATATCTATGATGAATATCCTTTTTGATATCAATGTCATTCTAGATTCTTTATTAGACAGAAAACCTTATGGACATATTGCTGCATTATTAATTAATGCAGTTGAGGAATCAATAATAAATGGTTTTTTATCTGCTGATTCAGTTACTACTCTTTTTTATTTAATTCAAAAAGTAAAGAATAAGAACCAGGCTAAAGAAACAATTAAATTATTATTAGATATTTTCGAAATTTCTCCAGTCAATCGTAATATTCTGCAAGAAGCTATTAACATAGATTTCAATGATTTTGAAGATGCAGTTGTTTATCAATCTGCTTTTTTAAGCAATTGCAATGGAATCGTAACAAGTAATACTAAAGATTTTAAAAAATCAAAAATTCACATTTACAATCCAAAAGAATTATTAAACGCAATAACATATAAAAGTTAATTCAATTATACTTATTAAACAAGAATCAAACTTACAATTAAGTGTGCTTCTCCACGCCGTTTTTTTGCAGCAGTTTGATTTGGCAGTCGAGATGTATTCGGTTTGTTGACAGAGTCGGCGTCGCGGGTCGAATATTACAAAATATTCTGTTGATATTAACAAGCAAAGCAAATCCGATTATCAATTAAACAAGCACACGAATATTTTAAAGCCGCAGAACATGTAACTGTTGCTACAAAACCTCTTTTAATCCTGATATAATTTCTGCATTTGCTTTCCTGTGGCACACATTTACTAAAGTTAAAGAACAGTAAAAGCTGAGTAATTTTATAAATTATTCTTGAAATACTGGAGATAAGATTTCCTATATAGGAAAAACATTTCTGACTGCGTATGCAGTCTAATAATATGTTAGGCAATGAAAGTTACAGTAAAAAAACATTCTTTACATCAATTTCACTACTACAAAGACATCTTCAATGCTATTCAATGAATATATAAATTTAATTGGTGATACTTCAATTTCTGGATGGACTATAACAATTGCATATTTTTCTACGGCATTCCTATGTTTGAGTGTCATTCAAATCGAGAAAAAATTTTTTTTGGGTATCAAAGATATAAAGAGTTATTATATATGGCTAGCATTGTTCATCATGATGTTTCTCCTTGGGTTAAACAAGCAGCTGGATTTTCAAACATTATTTAGACTTATTATCCGTTATGTAGTAAAAATTGATTCCTCGTATATAATATGGCGTTGGTTTTTCCAGAAACTAGTTGCCGGATTGGCTGGGCTATTCGGATTGTGTAGTATAGTAGGATTACTGTGGTGGTTAAGAGGGAGAGTTAAGGAATTTAAACTGGTAATTCTTGGTCTGGTATTTTTATTTACGTTTCTGGTGATTCGTATTGTTTCCATTAATCATGTTGGCCATCTTCTAGGCAACTGGAAGATAAACTACCCTTTCTGGATAAATCATATTGTTGAGCTAGGAGGAATTGTGCTGATCGGAGCAGAAGCGGTAATTCGTTTAAACTCCATGAGGCAAAAAACCTGAGATATACCTTTTATCTATTGGTGTTAGATGAGATAAGTGGATGACAGAATACTAATGAATAAACTATAAAGAAAAATACAGCATGCGTTGTTTAGTAGTTCGTAAAATGCTACTAAACGAGCGCCTAATAAGTGCCAAACTTACAATTAAGTCTGCTGCTCCCCGCCGTATTTGTGGCAATTTAATTTGGCAGTCGAGATTTAATTGATTTGCTAAAAGAGTCTGCATCGTGGGTCGAATATTTCAAAATATTCTGTTGATATTAACAAACAAGCAAAGCAAATCCGATTATCAATTAAACAAGCACACGAATATTTTAAAGCCGCAGAACATGTAACTGCTGCTATAAAACCTCTTTTAATCCTGATACAATTTTTGCATTTGCCTTTCTGTGGCACTGTTCATTAAAGTTAAGGAATAGTAAAGGCTGAATAATTTCATAAATTATTCTTGAAATACTGGAGATAAGATTTTTTATATAGGAAAAACATATCTGACTGCGTATGCAGTCTAATAATATGTTAGGTATTATATAGACTGGCGAGAATCATTTTGCATATTGATATATTTTGGAAATGTATGGCATGATCCTTAGTGAACGCTATAAAAACATAAAAAAATAAATTTATTTCTCCACGAAATTAATTCAATGATGACATTATTTTTTTTCCATGGTTACGCCTTATTCATAAGCAATGCCATTGAACCGGATTTCCATCAGCATCATCTGATGGAACTGTTTATTTCACTTGATAAACCTTTAACAATAAAAATGAGTAAGGAATTTTATAAAGCAAAGAATTTTATTATTGAGTCTGACGAACTACACCGAATAGAAAGCAACAGTACTGCCTATGCAGTAATTCTATTGGATAGTGAGTCAAAAATTGCCCAGCAATTCAGGAAAATATTTCTTTATAAAAAGGAAATCTCCATTCTTTCGGATTCTTTGTTGTCATTATACCTGGAAGATATTAAGATGCTGTTCAACAATGATTGCAAAATAGAAAGAGCAAAAATTATCTGTGATAATATTATAGCCCATATTATTGGTGAAGAATCTATTGAAATAAGTATTATTGATCATAGAATTGAAAAAATTCTTAACATGTTCACTTTGTTTCCTGATAAAAAAGTTAAAATAAAAGAGCTTTCCGAAAGAGTTGATTTATCTGAAAGCCGTTTAATTCATCTCTTTACCAAACAAGTCGGAATACCTATCCGCCATTATCTGCTTTGGCTTAGACTAATAGATGCAATAAAGCTGATCGTAAAAGGCAGCTCTTTTACTGATGCGGCATATGAAGCTGGATTCTCTGATTCTGCACATTTAAGCAGGACTTTTAAAAAAATGTTTGGATTAAAATTGCTGGAAGTATTTAAAAATTATAAAGATAGCGGATTCGTTCAAGTCATAACAGAATAGTTTTATTATAATTATCCTGTATAGAGACAGGAGGAAATATATGAAGCTTAATCTGTTCGAATACTGTATGATGAATAATCCCTTGAGAGCATTTATTCAAACAAAATATGAATTCCCGATACTGCAAAGAATGGTACAAACTAAAAATCTGAAAAAAGTATTGGAAATCGGATGCGGGAATGGCCATGGAACGACTTTAATAAAAAAACTTTTTAATCCTGAACACATTGTTGCAATTGATTTAGATGAAAGGATGATTAATAAAGCAGTAAAAAGAGAATTGTCTAATGTAACTTTTAAAGTTATGGATGCTTCAAAACTCGATTTTGAAGATAATGAATTTGATGCTGTTTTTGATTTTGGAATCATCCATCATATCCCTAATTGGAAAGATTGTATCTTTGAATTGAAAAGGGTATTAAAAAATAATAGTGAAATAATTCTTGAAGATTTATCAAAGGATACTTTTAATACTATTTTTGGCAAATTTTTGAAGGTTATTTCCGATCATCCTTATGCCGACATGTACTCAACAGATGAATTTATACATTGTTTAAAACGATCTGGTTTCAAGCTTTTGCATTACAAGGAGTCATATCCATTAAAAACAATTAAATTTTTTTCCTTGAGTGCGGTTGCGAATAAATGATATAAATATTTTTTGTTCTTGAAAGAAAGTGCTGCTAAAAAGTGCCTAATATTCTGTTGATATTTACAAACAAGCAAAGCAAATTCGATTATCAATTAAACAAAGCACAAGAATATTTTAAAGCCGCAGAACATGTAACTGCTGCTACAAAACCTCTTTTAATCCTGATACAATTTCTGCATTTGCCTTTCTGTGGCACACATTCATTAAAGTTAAAAACTAGAAAAGGCTGAATAATTTCATAAATTATTCTTGAAATACTGGAGATATCTTTTCCTATATAGGAAAAGATATCTGACTGCGTATGCAGGCTAATAATATATTAAGCTCAATTAAATTGGAGAATGATATATATGAAATTAAACTCCGGGAAGAAGATGAACAATTAAAAAACAGGGAATATCTCATAACAAAGAAAGAAGCCAGTGATTAAGTATGATGAAAACTAAAAAAAGAATTGAAGTTTTTCTTTTTAAGAATAAGAATATATAAAAAAGTAAAAGGAATTGTTTTATGAAATATCAGGATATCGGATCAAAAATTGAAAGATTGCCGGAACAAGTGATTCCGGAAATTAATGATTTTATAGATTATTTATTGAATAAATATGGCGAGAAAAAATCCCGGAAAGAAAAGTTTAAATTTGATTGGGAAGGTGGACTGGCAAATTTAAAGAATGAATACACTTCGGTAGAATTACAGCACAAAGCGTCAGAGTGGCGATAATGTATTTAATCGATACGAACATATTTTTAGAAATACTTCTGAAGCAGGATAAAAGTAAAGATTGTAAAACATTTCTTGATAAGAATATAGGCAAACTGAATATTTCCGATTTTTCCCTTCATTCAATCGGCGTTATTCTTTTAAGGAATAACAACGAAAATATTTTCAATAAATTTATTTTGGATATTTTGCCGAAATTAAATCTTCTTAGTCTCCCCAAGCCTGAGTATAAAGAAATCATAAACATAAAAAAGAAAAACAAGCTGGATTTTGACGATTCCTACCAGTACAGTATCTGCATGAATTATAAATTAACTCTAATTACGTTAGATCAGGATTTTAAAAAAGTAAAAGGTATTGCAGTTCAGTTTGTATAAAATCTCCTTTAGAATGTCTGTCAATTAACTCTGCCCGGTTGTGCCGGTTATCTTGTTTGACAATACTGTCAATGTAAGCGGGTTTATTAATGAATATTTTTTGTTGATTATTGTTATATTGTGCATATTATATGCTTTACTATTAATGCAGCGAATTTTTTAGAATTAATTTCGATTTTAGTAATCTTTTACTCGAAACTAAAGTTTAATTATTTTAAATTAGTTTGTTCTGGCTTTATTAGTTTTATTAAACTAATTAACAGAATCAAACATGCAATTAAATCTGCTGCTCCCCGCCGTCTTTTTGCAGCAGTTTGATTGTGCAGTCGGGATTTAATTGATTTGCTAAAAGAGTCTGCATCGCGCGTCGAATATTTCAAAATATTCTGTTGATATTAACAAGCAAAGTAAATCCGATTATCAATTTAACAAGCACACGAATATTTTAAAGCTGCAGAACATGTAACTGTTGCTGCAAAACCTCTTTTAATCCTGATACAATTTCTGCATTTGCCTTCCTATGGCACACATTCATTAAAGTTAAAAACTAGAAAAGGCTGAATAATTTCATAAATTATTCTTGAAATACTGGAGATAAGATTTCCTATATAGGAAAAGATATCTGACTGCGTATGCAGTCTAATAATATGCTAGGCTGGCAATCCCAAAAAAATAGCATATTCTCGAATATGATTATTCCTTAAGATTAAAACTCTACTAAAATTTAATTTTTATAATTCTTTCTATATCAGAGATATATTTATAATTTTTATTGCTTTTATTTTTTTGTTGACGATATTTAAACTGTGGTATATATTTACTACATAGTAGTAAAATACCACAAATATAAACATATTTAAAAAAGGAGTAAGTTATGAAATCTTTCGGGTTTTTTGTGAAAGATGCAAGAGTAGAACGAGGAATTACATTACGTGAGTTTTGTAGGATCAATAAATTGGATCCAAGTAATTGGAGCAAAATCGAACGGGGGGTTCTCCCTCCACCAAAAAGCAGGGAGGTGCTAAATGAAATCGCAAAGTCATTAAAACTGAAGACAGATTCTGAAGAGTATAATACTCTTTTCGATTTAGCTGCAATCAGCTACATTCCAAAAGAATTATTAACCAATCAGGAAGCATTAGATAAACTTCCAGTATTCTTCAGGACTTTACGTGGCGAGAAGCCAACAAGAAGTGAGCTAGAACAAATATTAAAAATTATAAAAGATGATCATTCCTAAACAGGAGGTAGTTATTGTACAAGATTAAACCAAGAAAATTAAATTACCAATATATTAGAGAACAAGCAGAAAAATTCAGGCAAGAATACGTAGTCCCTACGAAAAAAATACCCGTCCCAATTATTGATATTGTAGAAATACAATTAAAAATAACACCTATCCCTATTCCAGGTCTCCTTCGCCTAATAGATGTCGATGGTTTTTTATCTAACGATTTAGAAAGCATTTATATTGATCAAAGTATTTATGAAGATTACAGGTATGAAAATAGACTGAGATTTACTTATGCTCATGAGGTGGGTCATTTAATCCTGCACAAACAAGAAATACAACAGTGTAAATTTCGGAATGCCGATGAATGGATATCTTTTAGAGAAGATATGGACGAAGAAGATTTGTTTTTCTTTGAACAACAAGCATATGAATTTGCTGGAAGATTACTTGTACCTATAGATATTTTAACAAATGAAATATCTTCCATGAAAGATAAAATTGATTTATTTCGTTCGAATTTTGATCATACAAATGGCGATGAAATGATAAAAGAAGCAATTTCGAGAATAATTTGCAAAAAATTTAATGTTTCTGAAAGCGTAATTTCAAAACGTATAAGAAACGAAAAAATTATAATTTAATTAAGGGAGACGTAAATGCCTAAAAAAGTTACAAGTAGCAAAGTTGCGAAAACTGCATCCAAAATTTTAAGAGATGGTAGAACTAGTAAAAGTTCGAAGTCTGTGGCTGCGAGTGCTTTATCTCAAAGAGAAAAAAGCAGAAGAAAGAAATAAGTTTTTGTTACAAAAATTATATTATCTAAAAAACATCTTAATCATTCTAACTATTCGGTTAAGATGTTTTTAGATTTTTAAATGATTTTCAGCACACAATTGAGCTTGTAAATGGAGATAATAAATAAATGCAAATGCCATCTACTATTCACCCCAAGACTTTCATTATAAATGGTTATGGTTTCAAAGTTATATCATATGCAAAACTTACAGATAGACAAGCTACGGAATGTTGTTGCCAGTACACGCAAGGCCGGTTGTACATATCGAAAGGCTTGAAATGGAAATATAGTAATTACTTACACGTAAATATTTATTTTTTTATAAAGTGCCTTCTATTACTTCGATTTCTTTCTTATCAAGTCCATAGAGTTTATAAACCAGTTCATCAATTTTTTTATCCGTATATTCAATGCGGTTTTTAAGCTGTTCCTGTTCTTGAGGGAGTTTACTATTCTGTAATTCTTTATTAAGTGAAAGCATAGATTCAACTAGTTTAACAATATCATTATGAATTGACTTTTCAATTGGATTAGAAAAATCAATTGTCTTTATCGGAAATGGAGATAAATAATCAGTAGTAAATGTATAGTATCCACCACGTAAGACATACCCTGTTTTTTTTATGAAATACCACATTATTTTTGAATTAAATAATGCTAACCAAAAATATTTATTTTCTTCTCTGTCTTCATTAGGAATAAGGCTATATACTTTAGTATTATGGTAAATTCCTGCAGGGCAAATAGTCATATTACAACCTAAACTTGCATATGGTGTTATAATTCTTTCTTGTTCAAATATATTCATGTCTCGGCTACGATGGCAAGAATACCAATATTTAGAATTTGTTTTTTGTCTTTCTCTTATTTCGAATTGTTCTTTTTTAAATTCATGCAAATATTTATAACCCTTAGGAAATAATGTTGCTAATTCATTCTCTTCAAGAATAACGGTTTTTTCTTTCTCAACTTTATATGGATAAATAATATAATTATCATATACTGGTTCCTGGAACCTTTTTACATTATTACCCATCGCAAGAGGTTTTACTAATTTTTTCTCAATTATTATTTCTTTTTGTATTTTGTCAGAAAATAATTTAATGTACTTATTATCAATATCATCAATAAACCCCAGAATATGTACTTCATCAATACCTGATTGTATACCAACCATAATAGTTCCAAAAATATCTTTTAAAGTATATGGCATATTTATTTTATCGAGAATACTTTTTGAACGCGATGAAGTTAATATCCAAGCCGATGTGGTAAAATTATTTAAATTATAAGTAGCGAAATCATTATCGGTAAGTTTATATAATTGATTCGGTAATTCAGTTTTATAATCTTCTGTGAACTCATAGTAATTGAATTCTTCATTTTTTTCTTTTGTTAAAAATAATAATCCTGTATAAGTTGAAGCTTGTTCAAAAACTAGATTATGACCTAAATTGATTAATTTCTTTATGGCTTTATTACTTAATAAAAATTTTCTTATCCCAGAACCAAAATCAGAATTAATGAATTTATGCGGACAGATATATCCGAGTAAACCTTCATTTTTTATAAGTTTAAAACCTTTTTCAATAAATAATAGATACAAATCATATCTTTTAACTGCACTTGTATATTTCTGTTCAAAATATTCTAACTGGTTATTATAATTCTCTTGGAGTCCCTGAATTCTTAAATACGGCGGATTCCCGATCACAACATCAAATCCGCCCTGCCTGAATACTTCAGGAAATGATTGCTCCCAGTTAAAAGGCTTTATCTTCTTATCTTCATTTGGCTCAAAATCAAGTTGCCCCTCATAAAAATCAAAATCAATCAGCGAATTCCCGCATTTTATGTTATCTTCAAGATTCGGCAAAACCCTTTCTTTAAACAAAGTCATCTGCTCATTAACAGAAGCTTCCGTTTCTCCCTCAAGACACTTTAAAAGCAAGCTAAGCTTAGTGACCTCAACAGCCTGCGTGTCAATGTCTACGCCGAATATATTATTCGTAAGGATCCTTTTCTTCTCTGCTGTGGTTAATTTCCCGTCAGGTGTTAAAGGGCTTTTTTTATTTTTCTTATTATCGTTATTAGCAATGTAGTAATAAAGATGGTAATTCAACAAATACTGATAAGCCCCAAGAAGAAAAGAACCGCTTCCGCACGCAGGGTCAAGAATCCTGATTTTAGATATTTGTTCCGGCGTTTTGTTTTCAATCAGCTTGCCGACGGTGTTCTTAACTATATATTCAACAATGTATTGAGGCGTATAGTAAACACCTCCTGCCTTGCGTACTTCAGGTTTAACTTCAACCTTTGCATGGTGTCCGCTTGTGAGACGTATTACGCTGCCAAGAAATTGCTCATAAGAATTTCCAAGAATCTCAACAGGAATAACGGAAAATTCATACGGACTTTCCGGATAGTACATTTCCGAAATCATGGACTTCAGTATTTTATCGTCTATGGCAATCGAGTTGGATAATTTATCTTTATTGAAGTCAAAAAGGCCGGAATTATATTTGTCATCTGCATACTGGAAATACCGGAAAAGCTTTTCGTAAATTGAGCCTGTATTTATTAAATTTTTCAAATAGCCGTAAGGTTCAATCTTTCTGTCTTCACAGATACGAAGAAAAATGAGCCTGTCAATAGTCTGCTGCACAGTAAAATTTATCTCATCCTCCTTGAGTTTGTCATTACGTATAGCAATATTGAGAGCAAGCGATTTGCGCCACTCTTCCATTGATTTCAGGAATTCACTGTCAACGGATGACGTCCCTTTTTTATTTAAATCTGATACTGCAAATTTATCAAATCTGCCCTTTAAAATATTATCTTTTGCAAACGTGTCGTATAGAAAATCAAGTTCCCGGATATATTCCTTATAAGTAATGTATTTTATCCTGGCAACGGAGGCTTTATCTGTCAGGTTTGGCTTTTTTGTGCAGTCGTAAATCGCGAATTCGTGGAAATCGGTAATTATGGAGATAGGCAGTTTCGCGCTCCAGCCGTATCTGCGTATCTGGTAAGCGGGAGCAGCAGATTCTTTTATTTCCACGCTTGGTTTTTTCGCTTCAACGTAAAACTTTTTTTGCCCGTATATAGTAAAACAATAATCAGGCGCTTTTATGCTTTCATCTATTCTTATTTTATCCTCATGAATTACTTCGCGGTAAGCTTCAGCAAGGCTTTGTTCATTATCAATGTCCCAGCCCAGCGCTTTAAAAAACGGGTCAATGAAATCCCTGCGGGTTTTAGTCTCGTTATATTCGGAGTTTGTGTACGACTCTTTATGTTCTTCAAAACGATTTACTAATTCAGTTATTTTCTCTAATGCAATCTCTTTGCTCATAGTATGTCCGTTTCGATTGACAATATAGTTCCTGTATTTGTATTGTTTGTTTTAACTAAACTCAATAAAAGGAAATAAAGCGTTGTTTAATTTAAAAAAGCAATGAAAATAATTTTCTTTAAACGCCTTTATTGTTTCCCCTTCCAAGCCGGTGCCCCCTTTGGGGGATAGGGGGTTAAATGCAAAAGGCTTAACTTAATGACATTGCCCTAACCCCGTGCGAAGCCTCCCGTGGGACTCTCTGCTTCGCAAAGAGGGGGCTTTTTACCCCCTTCTCTCATTTTTAAGAGAAGGGGGATAGGGGGATGAGTTTAAAAATTGTTGCCGGAAATAAAAATTTGTTTAATGTAATGACATTGGGATTGATCCAGGCAATTCATGCAAGTCATGTGCTGCAACCGATGAAGTAGGGGGCAGACCCATGTGTCTGCCCATTTTTATATTGCTGACACACAGAGGCGTCTGCCCCATTTTTTTAAAGTTTTGATGACATTAAAAGTAAAAAGTCAATTGTAACAGCTTATCTTTGAATCAGGTTCTGCGCAGCTGCAAGCACGGAATCCCATACAGGCGAGAACGGAGGCGCATAGCCCAGATCCAGGTAAGCAAAGTCCTCTATTTTCATCTTAGCAGCAATGGCTGTTGCCGCTATGTTCGTTCTCAAAGCTGATCCGTCCTCTCCTGCTGTCTGGCAGCCTATAAGCTCGCGCGTGTCTGTGTTTATAGTCAGCTTAACGAAAATTTTTTTTACTCCCGGATAATAGTCTGCTCTAGAACGTCCTTCAACGCCGGACGATTTTGCGTTAATTCCGCTTCTCTTCGCATCAGCTTCCGAAAGCCCTGTTTTTCCCAGTTCAAGATCGAATACTTTAATAAGCTGGCTTCCTACAACGCCTTTAAATTTTTCTGTGCGTATTCCGGCAGCCTGTAAACCTGCAACCCGCCCCTGTTTGTTGGATGTGTTCCCGAGCGGGATATAAACATCCTCATTAAGAATAAGATGCTTTACTGTAGCGCAGTCTCCTGCCGAGTAGACATCGGGAATATTTGTTTCCGATCTTTCATTGATTATTATCGCGCCGCGCTCAGTCATTTTAAGACCGGTTCCTTTCAGAAAGTCGGTATTCGGTCTTATTCCTACTGACGCGATTATAAAGTCAGCCTGCACAGATTCATTATCCAGATGAACTATAAGCCTGCCGTTATCATAAGTGATCTCATTCAGGTTTACTTTTGTTTTAACAGTAACGCTGTTTTTCTTTAATTCCTGTTTAACGAGGTCGCGTATTTCCTGGTCAAAGGCAAGGGCAATATCATCCATCTTTTCCAGCATTACGGTTTCAATGCCCAGGGTCCTGAGCGATTCTGCCATTTCAAGCCCTATTGCTCCTCCGCCAATTATAACTCCTTTAGCAGGTTTGTTTGCCAGAATATAATTTTTTATCGCAAGGCCTTCGTTCAGGTTGCGGAGCGGAAAAATATTCGGATTATTAATTCCTTTAATCGGCGGTATAACAGCCATTGCCCCTGTCGCAATTACAAGCTTGTTATATGTATATGTTTCGCTGCGGTCTTTGTGTTTTACTTCCACCTGTTTTTTATCGAACAATACTTTTTCAACAGACGACTCTGTAAATATCTGAATGTTGCGATCCTTTGCAAATTCATCTTTATTTATTGCCAGAAGTTTTTTCTGATCTGTTATTAAGTCGCTAATATAATATGGCATGCCGCAAGCGGCGTAAGAAACAAAACTATTCCTTTCGAATACACCTATGGATATATCTTTTTTTATTCTGCGCGCCTGCGAGGCTGCGCTCATGCCTGCGGCAACGCCGCCTACTATTAAAAGGTCAAAGTGTTGCATCTTCCGCCCCGTTATGTTAAAATATTTTTTTTGTTTTACATGTCATAAAGTTGATGGGGTTTTCTCAAAAGAATGCCACGGAGACACAGAGTCTCCGTGTCTTAGCGGCAAATTTTTTATTATGAGACGCCCCCATTATTGTGCCGGATAAATCAGTCGGCTCTTCCCTTTCTCTGCCTTGGGCCTTTTGAGCAAAATTCTTCTTTCGAAAGAAATCCGTCTTTATCAGTGTCCTTTGCTTTGAAAACATCCTCTGCATTGCCGCGCGGATGTTTTACAGTCATAAACTCTTTCAAACTCACTTTGCCGTCTTTATCGGCATCCATACTTGCGAAGTTCTCTTCGCATTTCATCATAGGCCTGGATCGCTGCTGGGCAGATACGTAGCTGATACTGCAAATAAATGCAGCAATAAATGCGATCCCAAAAAGTATTCTCAGGTAGTTCATAATTATCCCTCCAAAAATTAATTATATGATAGAACCATGGCGCTGCTTGATTAACAATAGAAATGATACGATATATATTTTATAAAGTAAAATAAAATTTTATTTTTATCGCTGGGACCTTTTCCCTGATCTTATATTATTGCGCATCTCTTTTTGAATCTGTCTATTTTCATTTCGGATTTCTGTTTTGCTTTGTTTGACCTCATCTGATTTTTGTTTATCCTGTGATGAGATATTATTATCCGATGTGTTTTCTTTATAATCCTGATCCTGATTATTAATCATTTCAGTGGATTTATTTTTTACATCGTTCATTAACTTTATCTCATTTGCTTTGTTAAACAGAATATTAAACTGCTTTAGTTCGTTTTCGGAACTGATATTTATTTTTTGCAAAGTAGTATCTGCAATGCAGCCTTCGCCTTTTGTCAGCACGATACTTTTTTCTTCTGCTTTTAATGTTGCGCGTACTGTCCCGTCCAGTACAGACAGCTTTGATGTTATATTATCCGATGAAATTATAAAGCCGGTGCCAAGCGCCTCGTAAACAGCGTGTTTTGTTGTTATAGTAAACTTTTTACTCACATTATGCACGGATTCCGCAAATACAGTGCCGCTTCTCATGTCAATGGAAATAATATACCTTGTACTGTCAATTCCGGTGTTTTCACGAGCTTCTTTAATATCCAGCTCAGTGTTTTCAGCTATCTTTATTGATAAAACTGTGTCAATGCCAAGCGCAGCAGAAGAAAACTCTTTTGTTTTAATAATGCCGGAATTAATAAATATATTATCTTTTTGTAATGGCGCATCGTTATGCAGAGTGATGCCGTTATGCTGTGTAAGCGCAAGCATTACGTCTTTCGAAACTGTCTGCGGTTTTTGGATTATGTAGATAATTGCTGAAAGTACGATTATTAAAGAAACAGATACGAACATAACAGGACGCGTAAGAATTGATCTGAATGAAAACCGGCCGCGCATTTTATTTTCTGCTTCGGTCGCTAAACTAATAACGCGGCTTTTAATATGCGGAGAAGGCGCGAGCGCGGAATTATCCGACATTTTCAGAATGACATTCAGAGATCTGACTGTGCCTTTGCACTCTTCACATCCGATTATGTGAGCAGCAACAGCTTCAGTATCTTTTTCATTTAAAGCATGTAAAGAAAAATCGATAAGCTGTTTTTTGTCAGGATGATTCTTCATATTAATAAATATCCTTCATTTACTTATACAATCGGGTAAGCAATCTGTGACACTTTTATCAGTATAAATAATAAAATAAAACCGCTTTCTTTAAGAGCAGCATGCAGATACGAAAGCGCCTTTTGCATTTTTCTTCTGACTGTTCTTTCGGATTTGCCTGTGCTTTCCGCAATCTCGTCAATATTCATATTGTTTTCTTTTTTCATAATAAAGATTGATCTTGTCAGCGGGTCCAGCTTTTCAAGAAGATCGTATATTTTTTTTTCAAGTTCGCAGGCTTGAATTTCGTCAGCATTGTTATTTACCGCTGAGGTATGCGGATCTTGTTCTGCCTGCACAAAAGTTATGTGCGATTCTTTTTTCCTGTAATTAATGCAGAGATTATGAGCTGTCCTGTATAAAAATGCCCTTACCCTGTTTTTGTCGATCTCATGTTTTTGTGAGTAGATTATCAGATTATGAAAGGTATCCTGTAAAATATCCTCGGACGCTTCATCGGAGCGGGTATATCTATTAATATAAATATAGAGTTCTTTGCTATACAGTTCATATAATTCTGTAATTAATTTTTCTGATGTCATAAAAAATGTGACCGGATTGTCAAACTGGATTGTATTACATGATGTCGTGAGAGACAACAAATATAATACTTTCAAGGAGGCAGTCAATGAAAAAATATTTATCATTGATAGTTGTTCTTTTTTTCAGTTTATCTGTTGCGGCTTATTCCCAGGACAAGGATAAAGTTCAGGATAAGTTAAAAGAAAAAGATCAGTTTAAAAAGCAGGATCAACTTAAGGAGAAGGACCAGTTAAAAGAACAGGACAGGCTAAGGGAGCGTGATCGTTTAAAAGAAAAGGATCAGCTTAAAAAACAGGAGAAAAAGCAGATAAAAGCTCAGGATAAGACTCAGAGTAAAGAACAGAAACGCGAGCAGCTTAAGGAGCAGAAAGAAACAAAAAAAGAATTGAAACAGCAGGTTAAAGATCAGAAGCGTGATCAGCAAAAAGAGATTAGCGGAAAAAAATAAATATTGTATACAAATGAAAATCAGCAGGATAAAGTAATGCTGATAAACAAATTTTCTTTTGCGAAGGGGCGAACAAACGGATTCGCCCTTTCGGGGTTTCCGGTTGTGGTTCTGATTATGAGAAACGAAGATATCAGGTTTGGTTCTAAAACTTTTTTTTGTTTCATTTATAAATACATACTTAAATTGTTTTTGAAAATATGAGAGATGCATAAAAGATAGTTAATATGAAAAAAATATTTATCGGTATTTTATCGCTTTTGTTTTTTTTTGCAGTCGTTGGCGCTAATGCCGAAGACACGGAAGAAGCGGATAATAATACAATCAGATTTTTCGGGTCTCTTGGAACAAAGGGCGTGTATTCTTCGGGAGTATCCGACTCATATACATACAACAGGACTGATGCCAAAGCAGGTTTTAAATCAGAGTATGTTGACCTTTCAGCATATATTCGCAGGTATTTTAACTATCAGATAGCGGATGGTAACGGGTTTTTCGAATATCGTGCTTTTAATGAAGCAGGCCTGTCACTTACAGCACATATGTTTGGTTTTATAGATCTTTCGGGCGAATATAGCCATGCTGATAACTTTGATGATTTAAGCAGGAATACATACTACGGTAACATTGAACTGGAATTTACGCACGTGATATTGTCGGGCGATTATACGCGCGAGGATTTCGGGTACACGATCGATTCAAATACAATCAACACAGAGAAGCGGAATTATTCATTTACAATTGAGCTAAAGTTCACGGAGTCATTCAGCATGGATGCGAGCTATAAGCACGATAATATTTATTTTAATTCACTTGGCTATGATTATTATAAAAATATTTTCCGCGGAGGGATCAGTATAATGCCTGCGGATTACTTCTTTTTAATAGCAGGGGCTGGCGGCGGTAAAGATTCCGAGGATTATAATATTTACAGCGCAGATTGCGGCGTCACGTTTGTAATTTATTCACGTTTTAAATTATATTGTTTATATAGCTACAGTTATTATGATCCGGCCGGGACATATACGACAAGCAGTTCCGGAGGAGGCGGCGGCAGCGGGCATGGTCATGGTTCGGGCGGTTCTAACCCATATCTTTCTTCAGATAAAATCGGAGAGTCTTATTCCTCACATGTGCTATCTTTCGGGATGTCGGTTTCTTTTTAAAATAATCCTTTTTTTTTGCTTGGTAATTTTATTGACTTTTAAAAAATTTCGCATATAATATTTCTATAGTTATTTATTGGGCTTTTTTGTTTACTTCATTAACTCCTGAATGCCCGGATATTCTTATATAAAGACAAGGAGGCTTTCATGGAAATCCCTAAAAATATTCTTTTCCCGACCGATTTTTCAAAATCATCAGATAAAGCTTTGGAAGGCGCACTGATGCTTGCTCAGCAGTTTAAGGCACAGTTGTATGTATTGCATGTGGTTGAGGATATCAAGCAATGTGCTGCAGATTATTGTCTGCCAGAAGAAATGCTTATTCAGTATCAAAAGGAGAGCGTCAGCGGTGCAAAGAAAAAAATCGAGGAAGAGATTAAAAAAATTCCTGATGCAAAAAATGTAAAGATAATTTCGGATGTGAAAACTGGAATTGCTTATGATAAAATTCTTAAGGAAGCAGACGAGAAAAAAATCGATTTTATTGTAATCGCGACTCACGGAAAAAGCGGGCTGCTGCATCATCCTCTCGGCAGCATAGCAGAACGCGTAGCCCGTGGCGCAAAATGCCCTGTAATGCTGCTAAGACTTTAAGTGTTAAACCGGTTTATCTTCCTCATTATATCAAGGCGTTATTAATTTATTGATTAAACTGATAACGCCTTGATATATAATACCTTGGCTTTCGCGTCAGCTGACGCCAGAGGCTGTCTCATTCTAAAAGCAAGCTCGTTGAACTCATCCCCCTATCCCAATGTCATTAAGTTAAGGCTTTTGCATTTAACCCCCTATCCCCCAAAGGGGGCACCGGCTTGGAAGGGGAAACAATATCTTTTGATATTAAATATAGATTATGTGCTAATCCATTGTGAAAATGAGAATTTATTCAATAAAAAATTTTTATG
>JAZDKB010000024.1:0-7252 GCA_043803405.1 Spirochaetota bacterium
AATATTTTTTTATTTTTTATTTTTATAATCAAACTAAGTACCGTAAACGTCTTGATAAATAATTAAAATACACCTATTTAAGATAAGAAAATATATAGAGCTTTTCAACAACCTTAAAAAAATTACATGCTTTTCAGTGGCATCAGATATAAAATCTGTTTCTACTTACCGGCAAAATAAAAAAATTTGATATAGAAAAAAAGACTATTTTACCATCTGCTGTTTAATATTCTGCAACAGATAAATGTTTTTAGATATTTCATCATTTATAAACATTTCAATTTGCAACAGGTTATTTGTCATTTTATTGAATTCATCTAAAATTTGTTCCAGGATTTTTCTTTTTGCTTTTTGAGTAAATACAACTAACTTGTCTTTTTCAACTCTTATTACCGCAGATTTATTTATTAATTTATTTTCCAATTTTATCTGAAGGTATTTAAAAATGAATAAATAATCTACAGTAATATAATTTTTTAATTTTATTATTGAACAAATATAATCTTTATTATTATCGAACTTTTGATATGTGTAGTCTAAAAAATCAAAAAGGCTGTGCATATTGTTTAACTCCGGATTTTTCCAATCCATCTCAATTTTTTTTTGCAACAGAAAAAGATATATTGTAATGCTGTTTTTTAATTTATTATAAAGCGATTTAATTTGTTGATCGCTGGGAATTCCATTTAGCTGTATAACCAATATAGGCAAAAAATAACCGGAAAGATCGCTGCTATTTTCAAAATTGACCTCTCTGTAAAAATCATTAAAAATAGTGTCAAAAGAAATAAAATATAATGGAGTTTTTGATGGAAATCTTTTATGTAAATATATATTTGTTTCTAATGTCTTATTATCGATAATAATCCCATTTTTACTTTTTATAATATTTTTATACAGATCTTCCGAATTATTTATAACTGCATTAATTTCATCAAGATCATTTATATTATTTGTATAAGATGTATAACATTTCTTTTTAAGATCATATACAAGAATAAGGTATGCGGATAAATCGATTTTCTGCATCTCATTGGCAATCATATTGACCAAATCTTCAGCAGATGATTCCTTGTATAAGTCAAAAGGATTTAATGCTGTGTTGATTTTATCAATTCCTGTCAGATTAACCGACTTGTAGTAAAGTTTATGATACATTTGGAGCAAATCTTCGTCGGTGATTTCAACCGGAGCCGGGGATTCGTCTTCACCCTGAGGTTCATTTGTTCGTATTCTGGCAACTAAATCACTTAATTCCTGGTTAAAAGTTCTATCGCGAAGTATGTTAACATCAGGTTCTTTTATTGTTTCATCATCTTCTTTAAACAATTCTTCGATCATTTTAATATTTTCACTGTCAGGAACAGATGATTTATTATTTGAATTTTCTAATTGCACTGGATTCTCTTTATCCAAGTATCCTCCATGAATATTAACCGGTTTTTTATAAATTTATTATTAGAGTGATAATTGCATGATAACTAAAAAAATCAATTAAAAAACTTATTCCCGTTTGTTTTTAAATAAAATTCAATATAATAAATTTATTATATTAAGAAAAAAAAATATCGTTAAAAAACTATTGACAATAGTTTAAATACTTTATTATTTATCCATACAATTTATTCCCCTGTAGCTCAGTCTGGTAGAGCAGGTGACTGTTAATCACCCTGTCGCAAGTTCGAATCTTGCCGGGGGAGCATAGCTGAACATTTCCGAACTATAATAAAAAACAGCCGGTTTTAATCCTGCTGTTTTTACTACGTAAATAAGGCTTTTTATTATTGTAATAAAGAGTGGGATCCTATCATTATTTATTGCGGTTTCGGTTATAAAATATTATTCGTTATAAAAAAATTTTCCAAAATTTATATCCGGTATCGAATCCCCTTCTAAAATAGGAATATCAATTATTGCAGCATTAAACCAGTACTGGCTGATATATCTTTCAAACACATCCCTGGTATCGCGGATAATTTCTTTTTCCTGTTTAGGAAATTCGTTAAATATTATTCCAATAACATCTAAGTCCCTGTTCTTTATTGCATCCAGCGTGAGAAGGGTGTGGTTAATGCTGCCAAGCTTTGCTGAACTGACTAAAATAATCGGGTAATTCCGCGTCTCAATGTAATCAAGGACAGTAAAATTATCTGTTAAAGGAACGTATATCCCACCTGCACCTTCCAGTAACACAGTCTCGAACTTTCTGCTCAACTTGTAGGTGGCTTCGTCAATAATATCTATATCTATTGTCTTTTGTTCGAGCCTGGCAGAAAGATGCGGCGATGCAGGGTATTTAAAGATATAGGGACATGTTAAATTATTTTTATCATCTTCGAATAGCTCCATACCCATAAGTTTTCTATGTAGCAAAATATCTTCGGACATTTTTTCGCATCCGGTCTGAACTAATTTTTGTGTAATAACTGTTTTATTATTTTTATGTAAATAGCGGGCTAAAAGTCCTGTTGCAATAGTTTTGCCCGAATTGGTATCAATTCCTGTTATAAAAATAACAGCCATATTATTCTCCAGCTAAACAATAGTTGTTATATTCCCGAACATTTTAACATACATCAGTATAATAATCATCTATTTTTTAGTCGCAAATGTATAAATCCTCTTTGAAGCGGCTGAAGGCAACATTCGTGCGCTTAAAGTTTAAGGATTATAAGTGATTATTAAACATTATTATTCGATAATAGACACGGTACAGCTTTAATATCTTCCCAGTCAATGTTTGCGGTTAATGAAATACGAATCCTTGAGGTTCCTTGCGGAACTGTCGGAGGTCTTATCGGGAAAAGAAGAAATCCGTTTTCCTGAAGTTTTTCAGCCAGCTTAATCGTTTTTGTTTTATCGCCGATTATTGCCGGCACTATTTGACTGTCGCCCGCTGTCGATATCCCTTTATCTTTCAGGGAAGATCGAAGCATTTTCGCAGTATTTTGCAGTTTATTTCTTTTTTCATTAAAAGCGCTGATATTTTTAAAAGTATAAATATTCCAGTTCACTACAACCGGAGGAAGCGCTGTAGTGTATAAAAGAGTCCGGGTTTTATTTACAAGATATTCGTTCAATATTGAATTCGTGACAGCATAAGCGCCCTGTGAAGCAAATGCTTTTCCGAAAGTGCCTATTATTACGTCAACGTCATTTATTGCGTTTTCCTGTTCGCATATTCCAAGCCCGGTCTTTCCAAAAAGGCCCGCGGCATGCGCTTCATCAATATATAATAATGTTTTATATTTATTTTTTATTTCTACAAGTTTTTTAATATCTGCAACATCCCCGTCCATGCTGAAGACTGACTCCGAAATAATAATAACAGTATTATATTTATCTCTCCGTTCTTCAAGTATTGCAGTAAGCTGACCGTAATTAAAATGTTCGTATGAAAGATAGTCGCATCGCGAGAGCCTTGTCCCGTCTATTATGCTGGCGTGGTTCAGACTATCGGAAAGTATGAGACTGTTTTTATCACTCAATGTCGAGATTATTCCGATATTGGCATGATATCCGCTATTAAATACCAGCGCATGCTTTTTAGTAAGCTGTACCGTTCCTGTTGTTTTATTTGCACTATTATACATTCCGGATATTACATCTTCCAGTTCCGAGTAGAGCGCGTAATTTCCGCTAAGCAGTCTGGAGGATGTGCTTCCGGGGCCAAAGGAATCTATCATGTTTTTACTATTCAGCTGTGCGTAAAAATCACTGATATATTTTTCATCAGTAGCCAGTCCAAGATAATCATTCGAGGATAAGTTTATGCATTTTTTATTATTGTATTTTACAAATTTATCAATTCTGGAATGAATAGTTTTTAAATGCCGGTATTGATTATCAGTTTTTAATTCTTTCAGCTCATCTTCAAATCTGGAATACAAATTATTTTCTGCCATACTACCCTACTCTTCTTCTTTTACAGCTTCTGACACTGCTTTAGTAAGTGATGAAAGATCTTCCGGAGTTATAATAAATGGAGGCATTATGTAAACAATTTTACCGAAAGGCCTAACCCATATTCCCTTTTCCACAAATCTTTTTGTTATGGAAGGCACATTTACTTGCCTGTTAAGTTCAACAACACCTATTGCTCCAAGCGCTCTTACATCATTTACGCTTGCATAACCGGCGCAGGCTTTTAATTCATTCTTAAGCTGATATTCTATGTTCCTTATTTTTTCCAGATATTGTGATGAGAGAAGGAGTTTTATGCTGGCGCACGCCACTGCGCATGCAAGCGGGTTTGCCATAAATGTCGGGCCGTGCATAAAGGTTCCGCTCCCGTAAGCTGATATGCCTTCGCTTACTTTGTCTGTCGTTAATGTTGCTGCCAGCGTAAGGTAGCCGCCAGTCAGCGCTTTACCAACGCACATGATGTCGGGCACTGTTCCCGCATGTTCACACGCGAACAATTTGCCGGTGCGTCCGAATCCTGTAGCAATCTCATCGAAGATTAAAAGCACATCGTATTCGTCGCAAAGCGTTCTTACCCTGCGGACGTATTCAGGAGAGTAAAAACGCATCCCGCCTACGCCCTGAACAACCGGCTCAAGGATCACGGCAGCAATTTCATTAGGGTGTTCGGCAATAATTTTTTTAAAGGAAGCTATATCGTTCTCGTCCCATTCCTGGCCGAACCGGCATTCGGGAGCATTTGCGAAAAACTGAACCGGCAGCACTTTTGTAAACATTTCGTGCATGCCTGTAACGGGGTCGCAAACGGACATTGCGTAAAAAGTATCGCCGTGATAACCCGATCGTATTGTTAGCAGTTTGCTTTTCTCAGGTTTTCCAAGCGAATACCAGTATTGTATCGCCATTTTTATTGCAACTTCAACTGAAACCGATCCGGAATCGCAAAAAAATACTTTTTGAAGCGGCTCTGGAGTAAGCTCTATTAAAAGCGAAGCAAGTTCAATTGCAGGCTTATGCGTTAATCCGCCGAACATCACATGGGCCATGCTGTCGAGTTGATCTTTTATGGCTTTGTTTAGCACAGGATTATTGTAGCCGTGAATTGCCGACCACCATGACGACATCCCATCAATAAGTTCGTTGCCGTTTTCGAGTTTTAATCTTACTCCTGAAGCGGATACAACCTTGTAAACATCTGGTGGATTGCTCATAGAGGAATACGGGTGCCAGATGTGCTCTCTGTCAAAATTTATTAGTTCATTGTCATTCAAATTGGACATAGCCAATATTAAATTTAGATAGTTGAAATGTAAAGTTTTTATTCGTATGCGCCGGGAGAAGGTGTTGCTGTATTACGAAGATTCCACTTAATGTCGTAACTAATACCTGATGAAGCGTTGCCTTTTCCTTTAACAGACGACCCTGATTGCAGGCTGAAATCCCATGCTGTTGCATCAGTAAATTCGGGATCATCGACAATAGAATTTACTCCAGTTGCAGGATTTAAGCTATAGCAGTTATAGTCGATAAGTATATCAGGAGCAAAGACGGACATATCGGCTACTGTTTTTGGTCCAAAAATATTATTTCTAAATACAACGTTGTTTGCGTCAACATTTTCCTCAATAATAAAAATACTCGATCCATTCCAGACAGTATTATATTCAAAAAGAAGGTTTTCAAATTTTTTACCATGAGAGCGTTGATGACAGCGGATATTAACACTGCCGTTTACAGGGTCTAAAGCTATCTGGTTGTTCACTACAGCCACATTAATAAAAGGCTGATATGTTCCATCATTATATCCGCCCCATTTTACACCCTGATGTATTCCGTTCCATGCTTTATTGTTCCTGCATACTGCATTGATCAAACCTGTATTACTCTGCCAGAAATCACAGTGCTGAGTGCCATTTTTTGAAGGATAGGTTTGAGATATATCATGCAGATCGCCGGAATTATGAGAAATATTATCCGAAAATCTTAAAGTTTCCTGTGCTGTTCCTGTTATATAAAACTGATATTGTTCTGTGTTAGTTATAGTTTCTATTTTAACATTTCCGGTATAAGGGAAAGGCGACGATGATACACTGGCTATATAAAGTGAATAAAAACCTGAATTACTATTAAGCATGTCTGCTACCTGCTGAGCAGTCATTGTGCCGCTCAAAGTAACTGTTGCCTGTTCGCTAAAATTTGTACCATAATTAGAACTGTGATAAAATACCAGGTTCTGTCCGCTGCCGAAATCATAAGAAGCCTGAGAATTCTGACTAACCGACCATGCTTTTTCCCGCGTTGTATGGGAAATTTCATTTCCTGTTGCAAGGATATCCGAACCATCAATGCCGAAACCTTGATCAGTCAGATTATACATGATATTTTGTCTGATAATATATCTTGAGTTGACCAATTGTGAATCGGGATATGACGCTACGCCGGCAATTACTGCTGAAGATAATTCGCTAAAGTCACAATATTCTACTATACAATAATTGCAGCTCTGATAAAAACGAAAACCAACCTGCATATTATCCGGTCTGTCACATCCTGCACCAGTTACCGTACAATCACTAATCCAAATATGATGACCTGATGATGAAATAATAGAGGCAGATACAGAAGGATAATTAAAAGTAACTCCTTTAAATTTTATGTAAGCTGATCTAATAGTTCCTGGGCCAATAATCACATCTGATTTATTTACCCCATCTGCAGGCATAATTGCAACGTAATTAGTAAAGTTATAATTTTGATCAGGTAATGTGTAGCTGCCAGCCTTTACTTTAATGATGTCTCCGCTTTCAGCTACCTGACAAGCTGCATTCAACGTTGTGTAACTCTCAGCGCTGCCAACAGTAAGGACATTATGTGCGGCAGTATCTTTAATAATTTTCAAATCAGGTAATTCAGTTATTTTATCAGAATTATTAAATACATTAGCCTTTATTATATATTCTCCGTCCGGAGACAAAGAATCAGGATTTAAATCTAAGACATATTCATATTCATTTGTCTCAGGATTCATTGATTCATTAGAAACTGTTGTTGTACTCTCATTTAGCGTAAACTCTACTTTATTTATGCCATCCTTATCATATGCTACAACACCGATATTTACATTACCTGAGAGGATACTATTGTTGAGATCCCTATAGGGTATCGATACCCCGTCGGGGAATGCCCAGACAGCGGCAAAATCTCCATTGTCGCTCAACGAGTTGGATTTTATGGAAGAACTTTTATTATTTGAGCAGTATAAATAAAAAAAATTTAAAATTGTAATAATAATTATAAATATTTTTTTCATATTATTTTATAATTTTTT
>JAZDKB010000025.1:0-3910 GCA_043803405.1 Spirochaetota bacterium
CTTTTCATCGGCTTCAAGAAATCCTATATCGAAAGCGATTACTTTAGCTCCGGCATTTGAAAGCCTGTTGACAAGTTCCGCCATTTTTGACCTGGGCCAGATCCATTTGCCTTCTTTTGCGATGCTTTTTTCGTCTATTACAGCAAGAACGACATCTGAAGTTGTAGGTATGTTCCCTCTTGATTTGAATCTCAAATCGACGGTTTTCAATTCCATGAGGTCAAGAAAAGGAATACCGTACAAATAGGAGAAAATTACTATAATTACAGCGATGATTGAGATGATGACAGGGTTGAATTTTAATTTATTTTGAAAAAGAGGCATAAATATTATCCGCTTGAAGAACTCCGGTTTATTATTTCACTCCGAACAGAATTTGTCCGACAATATTTTAACAGCGCTAAAAAGTCAACATGTTAGGACAGGTCAATCTCCCTGCTTCAATCGTCTCCCTTCCGTCACGCCTTGCACACTCGGCTTTTTTGAGGTTTATAGAGGTTATTTATGGATGGTTTGGCTCCGTCCCTTTTTTATAAAGAGCAGTTGCAACAACCTTTGATTCGGGTGATGCAGGAAGACCCGTCGCAGGATCTATGCTTACAATGACTACTCCTTCAGGCACATTAAATGCCTCGCTCTGTTTGTTTGCAAGGGCTTTTGACATGAAATCGATCCATATAGGAAGCGCCGCCTTTGCCCCGGTTTCTCCTTTACCAAGCGGAGCCGGCATATCGCGGCCAACCCATACACCTGCCAGCACCGATGGAGAGAAGCCAATAAAAAACGCATCCTTGTGATCATTGGTTGTTCCTGTTTTTCCTGCGACAGATCGGTTCAGTACCCGCGCAGCAGTTCCAGTGCCTTCATTTATCACGGCTTCCAGGATGTTTGTCATTATTGCGGCTCCTTCACCCGACATCACAATCCTTTTTTGTGGTTTTGTCCGCCATATGATATTGCCCCTGTGGTCTTCAACTTCGGTTACACAAAAAGGTCTGATATATTTGCCCATGTTTGGAAATACCGCATATGCGGATGACAGATCCATCAATGTTACCACGGATGTGCCGAGAGCAAGGGAGAGATTCGAGTCAAGGGAAGTTTCGATTCCGAGTCTGTGGGCAAATTGCGCCACAGAAGAAGGGCCTAGAATTTCTGTAAGCCTGATTGCGGGAATATTCTCTGAAATGGCAAGCGCCTTCCTTAATGTAATTTCACCTTCATAACTGCCTGAATAATTTTGGGGTATCCAGTCTTCGCCGCTTTGTCCGCCTTTAAAGACAACCGGAGCATCCAGAAGCAATGAATGCTGGGTAAACCCGCGTTCAACGGCAAGAGCATAAATAAAAGGTTTGAATGCCGATCCGGGTTGTCTTAAAGCCATTGTGGCCCTGTTAAAAGAGCTTTTATAAAAATCGTTGCCTCCAGTCATGGCAACTATTCCACCGGTTTTTATATCAATAGCAAAAAGAGCGCACTGGGGATCGGGATTTGTCATGCCGCGCTTTTTCATTCTTTTTGCAATTTCAGCAATCCCGTTTGCAGATGACTCTTCGGCAGCAATCTGCAGATTTGATAAAAGAGTGGTATGAACGGTAAGCCCTCCCCGGTACAATATTGATTCGCCCAGTACCTCTTCGAGATAATTTTTTACGTATTCGATAAAATAAGGTGCAATGACTCTGCTTTGTTCATGATTAGAAAGTATGACAGGATTACCGGCTGTAGAATTATATTCGGCTTCGGATATTATCCCGGTTGCCAGCATCTGCTTTAGTACAATGTTTCTTCTTTTTTGAGCCGCGTTCAAATTTATGAGAGGGGAAAAACGGGAAGGGGATTTGGGTAAACCGGCTATCAGAGCGCATTCGGTAAGGTTCAGATCTTTTGCAGATTTTCCGAAATATAATTTTGATGCAGATTCGACACCGTAAGCGCCGCTTCCGAAGTATATCTGGTTGACATACAGTTCCATTATTTCGTCTTTGGTGTAGCGGCGTTCAAGCTGAAAGGAAAGGATAGCTTCTTTGATCTTCCGCAACAAACTCTTTTTTGGGGTCAGAAAAAAAGTTTTTGCAACCTGCTGGGTTATTGTGCTTGCGCCTTCGACATATTCTCCCGCCATTATGTCTTTTATTATGGCGCGAAGGATTCCCCTTATATCCACACCGCTGTGCTTATAAAAGTTCCTGTCTTCCGTAGCAACAAGCGCTGCTTTGAGATAATACGGAATTGCCTTGAGCGGCACAGGTTCTCGTTTTTCGAGATAGAGCTCAGAAAGCAATATCCCGTCGGAGGAATATACTCGTGTTACTCCGGACGGCCTGAAAGACTCAAGCGAGCGCACCTGGGGCAGATCCCATGTTAATGCAATAAAAGTTCCTGAAATAATACCAAATATAAGAGCTGCAAATACAACAATGGATATTGTCCTGTAGTTAAAGCGCCGGTTATTTTTATGTGAAACCGTAAAATGTTTCATCTTCTAAAAAAATCTCAAAGTAGTCCGCATAAGGCTTCTTATTATTTCATTTATAGTTGACGGACCCGTAAAAAGTCGTAAAAACGTAATACTTCCATAAAACCACGAAGAACACGAAGGACACGAATCTTAAAAAAAGATTGTATTGTTTTTCTTCGTGTTCTTCGTGGTAAAATTTAACCTTTTTTTCAAAACCGTCCTAGTTGACTATCATGTAAAGTCATTATAATTGTTATCATCAATATTTATTCCATTTAAAGAAGGAGACGAATAAATGACCCATCACCATAATCATGATCATCACGATCACGAAACGGCCTCAACTCTCTCATTTGATCAAAAAACGGCAAAACTGCTGGAGCACTGGATAAAGCACAACAAAGAACATGCCGAAACATACCGGGATTGGGCTAAAAAAGCAAAAGATAAAGATATGGGGAAAGTATTTATTCTTCTTGAGGAGGCAGCCGTTATAACCGAAGAAATGAACAGGAAATTTGAAGAGGCATTAAAGCTGATACCATCCTGAAAAGTCGTAAAACGGTGTTATTTTTATTAAACCACGAAGAACACGAAGCAAAAGAAACAGAAAATATTATATGCTTTTTTACTCCTTCGTGCTCTTCGTGTACTTCGTGGTAAAAATTGGACTTTTTACTGGTCCATCAAAAATGACGGTTTTATAATCTACCGGGGCGGACTGCTTTTATGACTTTTTATGAGTTTATCATATATTAGTAATTAGTATATTATTTAATAACAACATATTATTCTTATAAATCAAATTAATATATCATTATTTCCCTTAAGATAGTTTCAAATATTATACCATTTTAAGTTCATGTAATAAAAATAATATAACTTGACATTAAATCTTAATTAAATTACTAGAATCGGCCAAATTATATAAGTATTTAATTAATTATATCACAAATAATATTAGAGTATTAACATAATAGCTTATACATTGTTAAAGTATGAGATATTCTAACCCCGATAAACGGGACTCATCACAGTACCCCCTTGAGGGGTAGAAAAACGCAGGAAATAATTTCTAACTTACTAAACATATGAAAATTGAAAGGAGATTGAATTAATGTCGGTTGAAAATAAAGTTAAAAAAATTATTGCAGAAAAACTGGGTGTTGAAATTGAAAAAGTTGTTCCTGAAGCTTCCTTTGTTGATGATCTCGGCGCTGATTCACTTGACCTGGTCGAACTGATAATGACTATGGAAGAAGAGTTCGAAATGGATATTTCAGATGATGATGCTGAAAAGCTTGTTAGAGTCAAAGATGTAATTGATTTTATAAATGCTCATTAAAACATGTCTGATATTTGAAGTGGTTGCAAAATGGAGACCGCCGCGGGCGGATTATATCATTTATAATAAGGAGGAATAGTTGAGCAGGCGTGTGGTTATAACGG
>JAZDKB010000026.1:0-35946 GCA_043803405.1 Spirochaetota bacterium
AACTAATTTATATAAAAAATAAATAAAAATAAATATAAATAGAATTTTAATAAGATGCATATAAAATAAAACAATCTCCTTAATGACTCCGGCTGTATAAATTATTTAATTAATTCGAGCATTTGTTTTACGGCATCGGAAAGCCCGGTAAAAACAGATCTGGAAATTATTGAGTGACCGATGTTCAGTTCAACTAATCCCGGTATTTTTATAACAGGTTTAATGTTCGAATAATTTAAGCCGTGGCCGGCGTTTATCTTTATCCCGATATTCAAAGCATGATCGGCAGCATTGTATATCCTGTCAATTTCTTTATCAATATCGGTTTTTTTAACTGCATTGCAATAACTACCTGTATGGATTTCAATAAAATCGGCGCCGCATTTTTTCGATATTTCGACAGCTCTTATATCCGGCTCGATAAAAAGTGATACAAGTATATTTTTTTTATGAAATGCCGTTATTGTTTCCGAAATTTTTTTTGCGTTCCTCCGAACATCAAGCCCGCCTTCTGTCGTAATTTCTTTTCTCTTCTCAGGTACAATAGTAACCTGATCAGGTTTGATTTTTTTTGCTATGTTGATTATTTCATCGGAAAGAGCCATTTCCAGGTTAAATGTCCCTTTTACTGTTTCTTTTAACTTAATAACATCTTTGTCCTGAATGTGCCGTCTGTCTTCGCGCAAATGAACTGTAATGCCGTGGCATCCGCTATTCTCACATATTTTTGCGCCTTCAACCGGATCGGGGTATGATCCTCCCCTTGCCTCTCTCAATGTGGCTATATGATCAATATTTACACAAAGCAAAACACCTGACATCAGGATGCCTCCTTATATTATCCGAAAGCACCGGGGGCTTGCCCCGGGGAATTTTATTTTTCCATTATTTTAATTGAAATAACATCCGGTAATATTGACACTATTTTTATCCCGGCTTTCTTCGTTACCACCTCTATTGAACAATTTTTTTCAATAAAATTTTCATTCCCGTCGTGAAAAAAAGCATCCAGATCTTCAGTAATGACATCTGCAAACACATCAACATCCTCTTCGGCAGGTTCCATGTTAGGTACGTCGGATTGCAAATATACGGAAACATCTTCCTGGCTCGGGATGTAATTATATTTATCATTCATATTTTTTAATAAAATAATTTTTCTGAATTCGAATAAATTGGCAGATTCAATAATCGGAATAATTACCCGTACTTTTGATGTTTCAGCGGTAATATCGGGTAAATCCTTATCACTGATAGCTACATCTTTTATCAGTTTTACGGAAGCATTGGCGACGGAAATCCTGTCTGTCCGGACAAAATCAATTCTTTTAATCACAGATTCAGGCCCGCTAATATTGATTGAATCCGGAATAACCATAATTTTCCCTATGATATATCCGCCGATAACTTTATCAATAATGTTTACTTTTACTTTAACTTTTTTATAAATTTTCCTTTCAACAACAAGTGATACTTCTTTCGCCGATAAAACCAGATCGATATTTTCAGGGATTTCTTCCCTGACCACTTCAACCGGATAACTTTTGTTTAGTCCAATCTCCGGCTGTCCAAGGTTCACTACAGCTTTTAGGCTTTTAATATTTATATTCTTTAAACTGTCTTTTCTGCCGGTTAAAGTTGCCGTAATATACTTATCGGATATTCTTGATTTTACCAGCGTTACAGGGAGATTAACAAATGAAATGGGAATTTTATACTTTATTTCTCCGATATCGGTACTGCTTAAATACGCCCATAGTATTATAGACAGCAATATACAGATAATCTTTGCTGCTATATCTTTGGTGCTGAACAGTTTTTTTAATCCTGGAAAATGATCTTTCATTTATTTATTATTTAATCGAATATTTATCTTCATAAGCGGTCTTCGGATTCATAAAGTATAATATTATGTTTTTCATATCCGAAAACTTTATTTTCGGATAAATCTTTCCGTTAACCATGATAGAAATAGCACCCGATTCTTCCGATGCTACGATTACCAGCGCATCCGTCTCTTCCGCTATCCCAAGCGCTGCCCTATGTCTGGCCCCGTGATATTTTTTTAGCTGCCTGGAATCGCTTAACGGCAGATAGCAGGCGGCAGCAGAAATTCTTCCTTCCTGTATTATTATTGCTCCGTCATGAAGAAAAGTGTTCGGATAAAATATCGTCCTTATCAATTCTTCCGATACCGCAGCATCTATTGTTACGCCCGATTCAACATAACTTCTTAAGCCCGTATTCCTCTCAATCACAACCAGCGCACCGATCTTTAATTCGGCCATAGCGGTGATTGCATTCACAAGCTCATCTAGCGGGAATGTCTCGCTGGTAACTGCGTTCGATATCCAGTTCCTCTGGCCGAATTGCGTTATCAGACGTCTTAATTCCGGCTGGAATAATATCATAACGAGAATTACCACATAAGATGTTATGTTAGTAATGAGCCAGTTAAGAGTATCCAGCTTTAATACATTGGAAAGCAGAGCAACAACAGCTATTACTATTATGCCTTTTAACAACTGAACAGCCCTTGTATGCGAAAGAAACGTATATGCCCAGTAAAATAAAAAGGAAACAATAATAACATCCAGGATATTCCTGATATAATCCCAGAAAGTCGTTATAAAGTTTACTATGCTGTTAAAATTACTTTCCATCTGAAAGCCGGATCCCTTTTAACTTTTCAACTGATTTTAATGCCAGATAATGCTCTTTTACATCGTGAACCCTGATAATATCGGCGCCGTTTAATGCTGATATTGAATTTAATCCTATAGTCGCAAAAAGCCTGTCTTCTTCCTTATCGTAAAGCCTGCCGATCAAAGATTTCCTGGAAAGTCCGATTAATACAGGGAAGCCCATTTTTTTAAAATAAGTTATATTATCCAGTATCCTGTAATTGTCTTCCAGCGTTTTCCCGAAACCTATGCCAGGATCAATTATAATTTTATTTTTAGCGATTCCCGAACACAATGCTTTTTCTTTTGAACTTTCCAGAAAAATATATATTTCTTCCAACAGATTATCATATTGCGGGTCTGTCTGCATATTCTTAGGGCTGCCTTTAATATGCATTAAAACAATAAACGCGTTATGTTTTACCGCTATAGCAGCCATTTTATCGTCAAATGTGAGTCCGCTAATGTCATTAATGATTGACGCGCCAAGTTTAAGAGCCTCTTCCGCTACTTCCGATTTATAAGTATCGACAGATATCGGGATACCTATATCGTTTTTAATTGCTTCAATGACCGGGCACACCCTGTCCATTTCTTCGGACACAGAGACAGATTGAGCTCCGGGCCGCGTTGATTCTCCGCCAATATCCAGTATATCTGCGCCATCCTTATACAACTGATATGCTTTTGCGATTGCTTTCTTACGATCGAAATTGCGGCCTCCATCGTAAAACGAGTCCGGGGTCACATTCAATATCCCCATAATCAAAGTCTTTTCCCCGATCTCTAAATGCATTTAAATAAGCAGCGTTAATGATAATGTATTATTATATCCGAAATCAATTTTATCGAACGAAAAAGCATAAGTTATATTCATATTAGCAAATCTCAGTGAAAATCCCGATGAAAAAAGAGAATCATTCAATCCAAGGTAAACCGAAGCATTCTTTAAAATATTATACTGAAACCCGAGATTCGCTTCGAATCTTTCCTGCTCCAGCTTTTTAATGCCTGTTATCGCTATGATCATGTCGGAAGCCCTGTTTGTAACCGACGCGCCTATTTTAACTGTCGGATACGCAAAACTGTATTCGTTTTTCGTATCATCGTAATTCTTAACAGGCTTAAGGCCTGTACCGATGTCCTGAATTACAAATCCCATTTTTACAAGAGGGATTAATTCGATCTGTGTGCCTATATCCGCCCCGCAGCCATAATACCTGGTTTCCCCGATTGTTTCGTACAGCCCCTTCAGCGAAAAACCCAGTGAAGCAACGCCCGTGCCCCAGCCATACGAAAGATATCCGACCGATCCTGTATAATTTATATCTTTTATATAATTGCCGCTTTCATCTCTGGATTCAATGTTCCTTGACTGGATGCCGTAATAGCCTATGCCCATAACGCCTTTGAAAACATTAAACGCTATACCGGCAAATCCGGCTTCCCTGTCCGCATCAAGAACAGCGGACGATACGCCGATTTGCACAAAGGTTTTGGGATATTCGTCCTCGGAAAATTTTACAAGATCTTTCTCGCTTATGCTGTCTATGTTCCCGCTGGCAGCCCTGCCTTTTATTTCTTCGGATGTAAGAGCTCCTTTCTGCAAAAGCTCTCTTAAGCCTGCAGGATTCCAGTATATTGAATATACATCGTCAACAACAACTTCCGCAGCCTTCCCCATCGCCACGTATCTTGCGCCGGCCCAGCCGCCGCGCGTATACGAAGCCCTTGTACCTGCGTCGTTTTCAGCATAAACATTCATATTTTTAAAAACCAGTATCATTAAAAATATTATGTAAGATATTTTTAATATGCTTTTCAATTTTATTATCCGTTTATCAATATCCTTATTATTTTTTTGCCGTAGTCTCCGGATGACGTTTCGACAGTAAGTTTAATAATATACAAGCCTGGCTTAGCTGTTCTGCCATTGCCGTTTCTTCCGTTCCAGATTATAGTCGCCGATGAAGAATATTCCCTTGTAAATACAGAATCACCATTAATATCCATTATAACCATTTTTATTTTATTGGTATCCGCAGGAAAGCCGTCTATTTTAAGGCTGTCATGTTTGTTGGGATTAAAAGGGACGGGATAAGCTTTTATGTTATTGACATCAAGCGGATATACGTTAGTTATTAATAAACCAAAGCATAAACAAAGAAATATAATATATAATGCTTTTTTAATTTTAAGAGTCATCGTTATCCATTCAAAATAGTATTGGGGAGATAAAGCGCTTTAAATAAAATAATACGCTTCTAATGTTACATAATACTTAACAAACAAAAAAGCATACTATTATGAAGTGGTCAACAAATATTTATATCTCTACTCTATTTCTTCCATTATTCTTGGCTTTATAAAGCATCTGATCTGAATATTTAACCATATCATCAAGACTATCCATCTTTTTATTGCAGATGCCGATGCTTACGCTTACTTTAATTATCTCATTCCCTGCCGCGACCTCTGTGTTTGCAATCGTTTCCCTGATTTCCTGAAAAATCTTTTCCGTATTTTCCGCGCCCATATTGCATGCAAGCACGCAAAATTCTTCGCCCCCGATTCGAGCCACAATATCCGATGCCCTGAACCTGCCCTGTAATATTGACGCCACTTTCTTTAAAACCAGGTCACCGGCATCATGTCCATATTGATCGTTGACTTTTTTAAAAAAGTCAACATCCAGCATTGCTGTTGTAATTGTGAGACTATTTCTTTTTGAGTTCTCGAATAACTGTCTTCCTACATCATAAAAATACCTGCGATTGTGAATATTTGTCAAATAATCCCTTATTGAAGCTTCCTGCACTTCTTTAATATGTTCAATAATTTCAATATTCTGGTTTACTCTGCAGTAAAATTCTTCTGTAAAGAAATCCTTGCTGAAAAAATCGTTTGCTCCGTGTTTAATGAATCTGGCTGACAGCAGATTATCTCCTGACATTCCAATTATTGACAAGTCTTCCTTGTTGAACTTTATGCGTACCTCTTTTATTAATTGAAGGCCGTCCATTCCGGGCATATTATAGTCGGTAATTATCATCTTAATATCAGGATTTTCGCCCAGAATTTTCAGGGCTTCATTTCCATCGCCTGCGCCAAATACATTGTATTTATGGACTTCTAAAAGATCGCAGACCCTGGTGCGAAATATTTTAGAATCATCCACAACCAGTACTTTAATATCTTTATTCTTATAAACGCGTTTTATAAGATTAACAACATAACCGAGAGTGTACCCTGTTTCTTTATACACGTAATCAATTATTTTCTTTGATAATATTTTAGTACGGATATCTTCAGATAACTCGCTTGTAAAAACTATGGTGGGTAAGTTTTTGGATATTACATAATCGACAATTTCGCCTCCAGGCGCATCGGGCAAATAGAGTCCGACAAGACAAAGGAAAAACTCCATCCTGTTCTTGTCCAGCAATTCTTTTGCTTCGGAAAAGGATGTTACCAATTTAACATCAAATTGTAATTCGACTTCTATTCTGTTTTTAAGTATAGTGCTTACTACTTTGCTGTCTTCTACAATGAGTACCTTTGGCAATTTAATAAATCCTGTATGATTATTTTCTGAGCGCTATTAATTTTAACAGACATTGCCGGTAAAGTCAAATATTTCCTAAAAGTAATTAAATGATTGAAATTGAAATAAATAATCAATAGATTTGTTACATGAACGATAAATGCGACATCCAACTAAATAAGCTAAGACTGACCCAGGCAGTAAAAAGCGCAGGGTGAGCGTCCAAACTGGGTCCGGCGGACCTGAATGAAGTGATGCGCGGGATAAAACCGGTTTATAACGAAAATGTGATCGTTGGGTTCGAGACTTCGGACGATGCCGGTGTTTACCGGATATCCCCTGACCTGGCGCTTATACAGACTCTTGACTTTTTTACTCCCATTGTAGATGATCCGTACGATTTCGGACGCATAGCAGCCTGTAATTCCCTGTCGGATATATATGCAATGGGCGGAAAGCCTATTACAGCGATGAACATAGTCTGTTTCCCTGTAAAAAAATTCAGCCTTGATATTCTGACCAGGATTCTTCAGGGCGGGCTAAGCATACTGGAAGAAGCGGATGTCCAGCTTCTTGGCGGACACAGCGTAGAGGATGATGAACTTAAATACGGCCTTTCAGTAACAGGCGGGGTTCATCCGGATAAAGTGCTGCGTAACGTCGGTGTTAAACCGGGCGACTCGCTGATCCTTACAAAAGCGCTCGGTACCGGAATAATCGGGACAGCGGTTAAAGCGGAGATGGCAAAAAAAGATGACTTGCAGGCATTCGTAAAAAGCATGACAACGCTGAACAGCAAAGCATCGGAGATCGCACAAAAGTATATAGTTCACGCATGCACGGACATTACAGGCTTCGGCCTGATAGGACATCTTTCCGAAATGCTTTCTTCCGAGAAACTCGAGATAACAATAAACTCGAAAGAACTTCAGTTGCTCCCGGGCGCTGCGGAATACGCGGCCATGGGTCTTATCCCTGCCGGGCTGTACAAAAACAGGGACTATATAGGCAACCTGTGCTCCATAGATGAATCCGTAAAGCGTACGCTTGCGGACATTGTCTTTGATCCGCAGACTTCCGGCGGGCTTTTAATAGCGCTGTCTGAAAAAGAAGCTCCAGCGCTCTTATCAGGGCTAAAATCGAACGGCATCGACACGGCAAGAATAATAGCTTCGGTAAAAAAATCGGACGAAGCAAGGATTAAAGTCCAGGGATAAAAAAAATTATATAACTTAACAATAACATTTCGGAAAAATTCAACCAGGATTAATAAAATAGCTTATAACCAATGAAATGCAGATTGTGCGGGAATCAAAACCTTACGCTATATTATACCCAGGGAAATACCGGCCAGTATAAATATTATAAATGCCATGAGTGCAAACTCGTAAACTATGATATGTCCGGCGGGCTGGATCAGAAAAAATATTCTGCAATGAAATACGTCAGTCCGGAAGACGACCTGCACAAAATGAATACTGATCAAAAAGCCGCGTACAAATTTATCCGCGGAAAAATTAAGCAAAGAGGCAGGCTTCTGGATATCGGGTGCGGCAACGGGAAGCTATTACTTCTGGCGGAAAATGATGGCTGGAATGTTAAAGGCATTGAGCTTTCAGAATCTCTTGCGGGAACTATAACCGCAAGATACGGAATAGAAGTAAAAGTCTCGGATTTTCTTGAGTATATGCCGGAACAAAACCAGCTTTTTGATATAATTGTTCTAAGGCATGTTCTGGAACATCTTCCCGATCCGGTTGCAGCCATGAAAAAAATACATTCACTCCTTAAGCCGGACGGTGTCTCTTTTCTTGAATTTCCGGATATTGAAGGATGCGAACAAAAGATAAAACGTTTACTTAAAAAAGCCAGGTTTCATAAGACAATCTATTATTCAGAATATAAGCCAGGCCATTGCAATGAGTTCTGCAGAAAATCATTTGAATTCCTGCTTATGCAAACAGGCTTTACATTATCCGAATGGTGCCATTATTCATCCAGATCTTATTTTAATTTACTTTATAATTTTAGCGGTTTGGGCACAAAAGTCAGAGCGCTTATAAAAAAAAATAATGATGTTAATGCTGTGAGTATATAAGAGTGCGTCCCAAAACCTGTATATAGTTGTATTGTCTCTTACCGATATCATAATAGTTTTTGGAACACACTTTAAGTTATCAACTTTCCACTAAAACATATTGACAATTTCCTTAAAAAAAATAAATATTACATTTATTGTAAAACAAAGGAAGAGGATGGGATCTGGTGGTCTCCCCGGTCTTCAAAACCGATGGCTGTAATTTATTGCAGCGGCAGGTTCGATTCCTGCCCCTTCCGCATTTCTTAATAGCAACTGACAAGATGAGCCTGTTAATTTGAGTATAACCGGCAGCTTATATTGCCCGAACCGGGAAATTATTATAAAAGTTTTCGATCAGCGGGGACGTATCGGATTACGTTCCAAATATTTGCCCAATAGTTAAAATTAACTTTTTACCGGATGAACAACTATGGAAAATCTCGAAAATATTTTAAAACAAATTCCGCAGGTTGAAAAAATTCTGCAGTCTGAAAATATAAGCGGATTTATCCCGAATTTAGGGAGAGGGATAATTGTAAATATTATCAGGGAAGAGATAAGGAAGTTCAGGGAAAATTTTGAAAAAGATCATGATATAGATATTGAACTTTTAATGTCTTCCATTGTACAGGCATGTGCGGATAAAAAGCGTGAAAAGCTGCAAAGGGTCATTAATGGAACAGGCGTTGCAATACACACGAACCTGGGCCGCGCCCCGATTTCCGAAGATACGCTGCGCAACCTCGCGACTGAACTCTCAGGGTACTCTAATCTGGAGCTTGACGTGCAGCAGGGCAAAAGAGGAAAAAGAGGCGCGTTTGCGGAAGAGCTGATCTGCAGTTTAACGTCCGCAGAGGACGCGCTTATTGTAAACAACAACGCTGCCAGCGTATTCCTTATTCTTAGCGAATTCGCAAGCGGCAAAGAAGTCGTTATATCGCGGAGCGAGCTGGTGCAGATAGGCGGCGGGTTCAGAATACCGGACATTTTAAAGCAGACAGGAGCAAAGCTTGTAGAAGTCGGCACAACCAATATAACCGAGATAGACGATTTCAGAAAAGCGATTACAGAAAATACTGCTATGGTTCTTTCAGTGCATCAGTCCAATTTTAAGATAGAAGGATTCAGCAAATACCCTTCACTTAAAGAGCTTTCCGGATTAAAGAGCGAATCCGTACTGTTTGTACGCGACCTGGGTAGCGGAAACATTTTAGTTGACGCAAGGTTCCCGAAAACCTTTGAGCCTACCGTAACGCACGAGCTGTTGCAGGGCCCGGATATTGTCTGCTTCAGCGGCGATAAACTGCTTGGCGGATGCCAGGCAGGAATCATTGTCGGAAGAAAAGACCTTATCAGAAGATTAAAGAAAAACCCGCTTATGAGAATGCTGAGAGTGGATAAAATTACGTATTATCTTATGCAGGAAACGCTTATTCACTACAGCAACAGAGAAATAGAAAAAATATCTTTATGGAACGTTATCTTTCAGAATAAAAAAACGCTGGGCAATAAAATAAACCGCTTAACCAAAAAAGTGAAGTCAGAGAACAAAAAAGAAATTATAACGCGGGTTTCTACAAAAAGTATGTTCGGCGGCGGTGCGCTCCCGACATTAAAAATTGAAAGCGCTGGCATTCAGATCAACATTCCCTGTTTGTCGGGAAAAGATATTTACAACAAATTTTTAAGCTGCAAAACCCCCATTGCAGGTTATATTGTTGATGACAAATTTACGCTCGATCTGCGCACCATTGCAGACAATGAAATACCGGAAGTCGCTGAGGCTATCGACAGGCTTCTTAATGATGTTCAGGGTTAAAATTTATTTATTATAAGATAAAACCGCTGATTTAAAGCCCTAAATCATTCAATAATCATGAATTTATAATTCAGAATGATGATTATTTGTGAAATTATAATGATTATTTTACAAGTTATAATAATTATTTAACAACTTATGATCATTATTTCATAAGTTATAATGATTATTTCACAAGTTGTGATGATTATTTGGCAAGTTATGATGATTATTTAGTAAATAATATAGATTACTGAATTAGCAATAGGAATTCCATTGTATATAATCGGAACATCCGGTCATATTGACCACGGCAAAACCAGCCTTGTAAAAGCCCTTACCGGCATAGACTGCGACCGCCTCCCTGAAGAAAAAGAACGGGAGATGACCATCGATATAGGGTTCGCGCAAATTAGTTACCCATCGTTCGGAACAGTAAGCATTGTCGACGTGCCTGGCCATGAACGCTTTATACGGAACATGACTGCCGGCGCGTGGGGGATCGACCTCGCCCTCCTTGTAATTGCGGCAGATGACGGATGGATGCCTCAGACAGAAGACCACTTCCGGGTACTGGAACTCCTCGATATTGAAAGGCTGATAATAGTTCTGAACAAGATAGACATAGTAGACCAGGATTTAATAGAACTCGTAGAAGACGATATACGTGTAAAACTTAAAAACACGAAATTTGAAAACAGCGATTTTGTAAAGGTATCGGCAAAAACCGGAGCAGGAATACCGGATCTTAAAAAAAAGATTCTGGAGAATCTCGTAAAACTTCATAAGGCCGCAAATACCGGGAAACCTTACCTCTATGTCGACCGTGTATTTGAATCCAAGGGACTGGGCACTATCATTACAGGTACTCTAAAGAACGGCTTTCTTTCGGAAAATGACGAAGTTATAATATACCCCGGGGAAATACAGGCAAGGATAAAAAAAATAGAAAGCCATTACCATGACCTGAAAAAAGGACATCCTTCCCAGCGGACTGCATTAAATCTTCACGGCGTTTCCGTAGACGAAATGAAACGCGGGCACATAATAGTTAAGCAGAATTTCTTTACGGAATCGAACGACATCATCGCAAGAGTAAAGCTTCTTGAAAAACAGCGTGAAATCAAAAACAATCTCGGCATTGAAATACTCATTGGAACTTCAAGCATAAAAGGCAAATTAATTTTTTTGAATGATATTGACATTGGAGCTAACCATGAAATCGAGTTCCCTGTAAGAATAAAACTGGATGATAAATGGTTTTTCTATTACGGCGAACCTTTTATACTGACGAATCCGGGCGGGCACAGGATAATAGGCGGAGGCAAAATAATACTTCCGGATTATATCCCTGCGAAACATAAAAAAGAACTGCAAAACTGCATTAAAACAATTAAAACTTTTTCTGATAAGGAGCTTGTCGATTTTATAGTTAAAATAAAACTTACGTGTACAATACAGGAATTAAAATCGAAACTGCCGTTCGCAGACAATACGATCTCCGATATTATTGAGGAAATGTCTAAAGCAGGAAGCATTACCCTTATTAATGAAAATATATTTGAAACAAATTATTATAATAACGCGACAAAAAAAATCATTGAGATCATTAAAAACAATGCAGGCTTAAACATAAAAGAGCTATCGGACATCGCAGGTCTTGGGCTAAATATAACGGGTATAATACTATCCGTTGCAAAGAACAACAATGCAGTACTGGAAAAAGACGGCAAATTCTTTACAGGAGAGCCTGTTGCAGTCAAACCGATCGACAATTTTAAAAAGAATATTTTACAGCAGCTTAAAGATAAAGGCACTGAAGGAATTGAACTTGACAAGGAGACGGATGCCGCGCGCAGGAAAGGCCTAAAGGAACTGATACAAATGAATTTCGCAGCGAACCTTGACGGCAATTTAGTATATCACAGTGAAATATATGAAGATTTAAAAAAGAAAATTATGGGCTTTCTCGATAACCATGACCGGATAACCATTGCCGAAGCAAGAGAATGCACTTCTCTTTCAAGAAAATTTTTGATACCGCTCCTGAATAAAATCGAACATGACGGTCTTATAAAAAGAATAGGCGATCTCAGATTTAAGGCATAATACAGGTTAACCGGTTTTTTATTAAAAGAAAAAATTTAGTTGTTCAAAAGGAATCAATTGGCCTGTTTGCTTGGACTTGACTTTTTTTTAAAAAAGATTTAGGATTATTATCAGGACAAATTTTTATGGATCAGGAATTAAACAACTTATTAAAGGACAGGTTGCCGGAGATACGTATAGACCTGAGCACGATAAAAATCGGCAGCACCATGTCGTTTGATTTATACGATGAGTACGGCAACGTTATAATCGCAAAAAATACTCCGATCACGGCTCCGCTGGTAAAGCATCTTAAATCCACCGGAATTGACCATCTATATTATAATCCGGCGCAAAGCACTGCCATTGAAAATCCCGCCGGATTAAATACGGAAAAAAGCGTTGTAGACGATGAGCAGCAGAAACAGTCTGTTGATATGGCCAGGGATATACTTGATTCGATCAAGGAAACAATTGACTTTAGTCCCAAAGCCTTGACGCCCGAAAAGATACAAAAAACATTTAAGAATGTAGACAGCATTTTACAGCAAATCGAAAACAATACTGACGGTATTTTTATGCCGTTCAATAAGTTAAAAAATCTGGACGAATATACATACGTGCATTCATCAAATGTTTCTATTCTGGCAGCGATACTTGGATCGAGATTGGAATACAACAGAACAGTCAGGGTCAGAATGGGCGTGGGAGGCCTTTTCCACGACATCGGAAAAGCGCTTATTGACAACAAAATAATCAATAAAAATGGCAAGCTGGACGAATACGAGTTCGAAGTTATAAAAAAGCATCCCCAAAGCGGCCATCAGCTTGTAAAGGATATTCCCGATCTCTCAATGCTTGAAAAAAGCATTATTTTATATCATCATGAAAGACCCGACACTAACGGTTATCCTTTTAAATATAATTATAATACATATACGAGCAATGTTCCCAAAGAAGTAAGGCTCCTTTCAATTTGCGACGTTTACAGCGCTCTGACCCTGCAAAGATCCTATAAAGAAGCCTACACCTCGCGGAAAGCGCTTCGAATTATTCTTAATTCCGTATATGCACCTTTTAAAAAGCAGTCTCAGTTTTTGCCTGCCGACCTGCGCGATTTTATAAGATCTCTTGGTTACATGCTCAATAAAGGAGAATTCTTTTTCGATAAAGGCGAAACCGTGCGTTTAAACACAGGCGAGGTCGCAGTTATAGAAGAAATGAACAGGCTGTATCCGCTAAATCCGAAAATAAGACTGATCACGAATAAACAAATGCAGACTTTACCGAGACCTGTGAATATTGACATGCTGAGGGATACAAGTACTTACATTGCACATGTATTTGACAAAAGCACTAATGCATCTGGAAACGAATAATATAAATTCAAATGACAACAGCTGAATTCCTCGAAAAAATCAAGAAGAACAAACAAAGGTTTACAGAATATAACCAGTTAAGATTAAAAAAATTTAAAGATTATATAGCCCAGCAGCAGCTCGAAAACCTTATTGACGCCATCCCTCTTTTTATAAGTGTTAATCATCCCGGACTTCCGGGTTTTGTCGAGGGATTCGAACCTATTGGTATCTGCAATTTTACCCCGTCAACCGGCGCATTCACTTTGCTGCGCAGGCATTTCCCCTCTGTTTCACAAGGAATTTACAAGAATCCGAAACCGGTTATAGAGCTGCTTGCAATAATGGGCAGCGCAGGAAGTATTGCTTATAACGAAGAATCCGACATAGACCACTGGGTTTGCATTAATGAAAACTCCCTGGATAAAAACACTATAAAACAGCTTAAATATAAACTCACCGAAATAGAAAACTGGATTACGGAGAATTACAGCGTAGAAACTCACTTCTTTTTAAATGACATAGCCAAGATAAAGGACTCCGTGTTCGACTCGGACGAGGATGATATATCAGGTAAAGCGCTTGGCAAACTCCTTAAGGATGAATTCTTCAGAACTTCAATTTTATTATACGGCAAAGTACCCTTCTGGTGGGTTGTGCCCGCAGGCACAACCGACGAGAATTATGAAAAATATCTGTCTATAGTTCAAAAATCCGAATTAAAGGATGTCTTTATAGATTTTGGAAATCTGCAAATAATTAAAAAAGATGAGTTTCTTGGAGCAGGCCTTTTCCAGATATTGAAGTCCCTGGGCAATCCGTTCAAATCGATCATTAAAATAGGCATTCTTGAAAAATATTTATTAGAAGAAAAAAAAGAAAATCCACTATTGTGCAATATTTTAAAAGCAAAAGTCCACGAGGGTAACTTAACAGTAAATTTCACTGACCCATACATTCTTATGTTCAACCAGGTAATGGATTATTATACTGCAAAAGCAGGAGACGATCCCCTGACGCTTGAAGTTTTAAAAAGATGCTTTTACATAAAAATAGATCCGAACCTTTCAGCAGCTTCATCAAATAAAATAACCGGAAATCTTCCCGAAAAAAGAAGCATAATGCTGGAATACGCCAAGAAATGGAACTGGCTCAATATAAAACTAAAACAGATGGACGATTTCCGCAACTGGGACATCAGCGCTCTCAATAAATTCTGGAACAGCATTTCAAAACTTATATTAAAAACTTATAAAAATATTTTAATAAGTATCGAGAGCTATAACATTGCCAACAAATTTTCCGACGAGGAAATGAAATATATATCCAGAAGGATTTCCTCAAGTTTTGCCGCAGGTGAAAACAGGATAAGGCCTGCCGTAAGTTTTAACGATAATCCAACTGAGAAATTTCTGTACATTGAATCGATCAGCCAGGAAGACGGGTCCATAAGCTGGCTCCTGTCCAAGGGATTCCTTAGCGGCACAGGAGCGAGCAAAAGATCTATTATCCATAAGGAGCCTAATTTTCTTGCAATTCTGGCATGGATCAGTATAAACAGATTATTCCAGAAAAACACGACACGGGTTGAAATAAAATCCAGGTATCATTTGCTGGAGCAGAATTTCGTAAGAGAACTGATGGATGAACTTACAGTTCATTTTTCTTCCAAAAAAGCCAATATTAAAAATAAATATTTTTTTGCCAATCCCTTCCCTATCATCAATTTCATAATCATTAATCTTTTCGTAAAATATCCCAAGGGCATTGAAGATATTTATTATCTGTACAGGAATAGCTGGGGAGAAACAGTATATGAGAAATATGATAACGAACTGGACTTTTCAGTTATTCTGACCAAGCTTTTAAACGGTGCAATTGAGCATAAAGAGACTTTCAAAAACTGCATCGCACTGACTTCACCCTACCCCTTTAAAGGCAGCAAAGAATTCAAGCTGATACTTTTTCTGTTTAATGATTTATATACCTTTTTTATAAACGGCGAAGCTAATGACTTTGATAAGGGAATTACAAAGAAATACGTTACTACCATGGCCGGCAATTTTGTTTTATTCTCCTTTGCTAAATTAAAAAAAGAGAATAAAATCACCTGCAATGTTTTTAACTCAGAATTAAAAATGCTTTACAGCTTATCCAGCACTCACGGAATAAAAAATATTATTAAAGTTAATCCGATGAATCCCGAACTTAATCATCTGAAAATTATAATCGATAATTTCAAAGATGATGCTGTTCAGATTTACTATCAGAAAGCGAGGAAGTACTGCTATTTTTTTGTTTCAGACGAACGCGGTTCAATAATGTTTTTCAGAAAGAGAGCCGAGACTTTCCAGGAATACCTGACAAAATTGTATGTTTTCTCGAAAAATATCGTTCACCAGATTAGGAAAAACAATCCGGGATCCGCTCTTAACAATAAAAACAGCAAAGGAATCGAAATCTATAACCTGGAAAGAAACGATCTTAACCAGTGTAAAATAACTGAAATAAATCCTGCCCAGGACGAGAACATCTTCAGACTTGAAAAAACCATACTGTCGCTGAAGCTTTCGCTGCTGCTGATGGACAATGGAGAAATAGGTTACAGGTTTAACCTGCCGGACGGCGGATTGTCGGACAACTTGTCCAAAAACGAGATCGGAAGTATTTCAAAAGAAATGAGCGTATTGATGGAAACAGTAAAAGGGTATAATTACTTTATTACAGACATTAATTACTCAGACCTTGAATTTAAAATGTATAAAGACTTTTCGACATTCGGTTTTATTGAAAAAAACAAATTTGAATTATTAATCGAAAAAGGACTGGGATATTAAAATTCTACAATATAATGATAATTTTACCTATTGGAATAAACATAAATACACGCAATATGAAATACGTACTCGGTTTTAATATCGGTAACACAAATACAATGATGGGCATTTACGAACAGGATAAAATTGTTCCGGGTAATACTTATGTATTTAAGACCGATAAAAAAATTACAAGCCATGAACTTGGGCTTATTATTAAAAAAAATATCGGTTCTCTTCCGGATGCAATAAGCATTGAAGGCCTTGCATTTTCCAGTGTTGTTACAGAAGTAAACAGTACCTACCACGCAATGTCCGAATCTTTTTTTAATCTGAAAATTCTTGAAATTAATAGCAGTATTAAGAGCGATATAAAAATAATGTACGATAATCCGGCAGAGCTTGGCCCTGACAGAATAGCTAATGCGGAAACGGCTGTTAAGGAATATAAAGACGACTGCATAATTATTGATCTGGGAACAGCAAACACTTTCTGCGTTATCCATAAGAACGGCACTTTCGATGGAGGGCTGATAGGTCCAGGCATTGGAATCACTATTGACGCTCTTGCTAAAAAGACGTCCAAATTACCGCGCATTACATTTGAAAAACCGGATAAGTTTATTGCAACAGATACAATTAATGCGCTTAAATCCGGATTTTTTTATGGATACATTTTGATGATAAAAGGAATAATCGCTGAAATTGAAAGACAGTATAATAAAAAATTCTGTGTAATTTTAACCGGCGGCCTCTCTAAACTAATAAGCGAACATATTGACAGGAGCCATATAACAGACCCGCTTTTAACAATGAAAGGCATTAAATATTTATATGATTTAAACAGAAATTCCTAATAATCTATTTTCAGCAGACATCAAAAATTAAATGCCAGTTAAAATATACTTTAAAATACTTACAGTTATCCACATTCTTATCCACACAATCCACAAAAAATCAATAATTTCATATTTTTAACTATTTTATTATTAGTTTACATTGCTAATATTCTTTATACTTTATTGATATAAATCATATAATTTTGTTAAAAATATTTCCAAATCATTAACCGATATAATAACAATGAAAACATATAGTTTATTTATAAATTTAATATTTTTAATAATATTAAATTCATCATGTACTCCGTCCGCTAATATAAAAACAAAACAATTGTTCTTTCCTGAAGATAAAAGAGACGAAATTGTCGAAACTGCGAAGAAGTATATCGGAAGCAAATACAAAGGCGGCGGCAATACGCCCGACGGGTTTGATTGCTCCGGTTTTACTATGTTCGTTTATAAACAAAGCAGCTTAAATATACCCAGAAAAGCAAGGTCGCAATACTTTTCCGGCAAAAGAATCACTATTAAGACCGCAAAACCTGGTGACCTTGTTTTTTTTACTTTAACAAATAGCCGGATTTCTCATGTCGGCATATATTTAGGTGACAATAACTTTATTCATTCTCCGAACATCGGCAAAAGCGTCTCGTATGCAAGTCTGGATACTCCTTACTGGAAAAGGAGATATGTTGGGGCAATCACGTACTTTGAGAAATAGATTATCAATTTACCTATACTATATTAATTTTAACTTGACAGAATAAATATTATAAAACTACTTTTACATAAGTCGGTAAACAGCGGTTAATATATTATGCGAATTGGAATTTATCCTGGATCTTTTGATCCGTTAACTCTAGGACATCTGGATATAATTGAAAGAGCCAGGAATATTTGTGATAAATTAATTATTGCAGCAGCAAAAAACATATCAAAAAAGCCATTATTCAGTATTGAAGAAAGAATAGAAATGATAAAACAAAGCTGTTCTTCTATGGATAATATTGAAATTGTAACTTTTAACGGTCTGCTGGCTAATTTTTGCAAAGAGAAAAAAATAGATTTTATTGCAAAAGGGATTAGAAACAGAACGGATATTGATTATGAATATGCTGTATCTCAAATAAACAGAAAACTTGCTCCTGAAACAGAAACAATATTTCTGCTCTCAAGGTGCGAGCATTCTTTCATATCTTCAAGTATGGTTAAAGAAGTCGCTTCTTATGGCGGCGACGTAACCACTATTGTTCCCCAATTCGTTAAACAAAAATTAATCGAAAAGTTTTCCAGCTAAAATAGTCAGTTTTTTACTCATTATTGTAATTAATCAAGCTTTTATACCGTGATTTTTCAGCTTTTATTTAATTAACGGTTTAACATTGCAATTAATAATAAATTGCGCTCATTATATCTTTTAACCTGACGAATTTTTTTAAAATTCGGTTAAGGTTTTAAAAGACAATGAAAATTTATCACTATTTAATAAGAATTATAGGAGGAAAACAATGGATTTAAAAACTATCCTCCTGATTTTAGCTCTCCCTATTACAGGAATTCTTGGATACGCGTTAAAAGCATATCTTGGAAAGATAAAACTCACTTCTGCGGAAACAAAATCACAAAAAATTATTGAGGAAGCTATTAAAGAAGCAGAAGGGAAAAGAAAGGAGCTTCTTATTGAAGCTAAAGATCAGCTGCTTCGTGAAAGAAACCTTTTTGAAAAAGAGATGAGAGATAGAAGACAGGAAGTTCAGAACCAGGAAAAAAAATTCAGTCAGAAAGAAGAATCAATAGAAAAAAGAGATGAGCAGTGCAAGCGAAAGGAAAAAATATTACAGCTTAGAGAACAGGAAAATCAGGAAAGAGAAGAAGAATTAAGGAAAGAATTTGAAAGGCACAGGAAAGAACTCGAAAGGATTTCCAATTTAACATCGAAGGAAGCAAAAAAGCTGCTTTTAAGCAGCCTTGAGAACGAGATAAAATTCGATGCTCAAAAATTAATTAATAAAATTGAAGAAGAAACAAAACTGACCGCAGAAAGGAAGGCAAAAGATATTGTGCTTTCCGCGATTCAGAGAAGTGCTTCTGACTTTACGTCTGAAAGCACTATCACGACTGTTACACTCCCTTCCGACGACATGAAAGGAAGGATAATCGGTCGTGAAGGCAGAAACATAAGAACCCTGGAAAACCTTACAGGCGTTGATATGATCATTGACGATACGCCGGAGGTGGTGGTAATATCCGGCTTCGATCCAGTTAGGAGAGAGATTGCAAAGCTTTCACTCGAAAGGCTAATACAGGACGGCCGCATACATCCGGCCATTATTGAGGAGGTCGTTAAAAAAATAACGAGCGAGATTGAAAAGAACATGCTGGAGGAAGGAGAACGTGCTGCATTTGAACTCGGCATTCCCGGCCTTTCAAGAGATGCGCTTTTTGCTCTCGGAAAATTAAAGTATAGAACCAGTTACGGACAGAATGTTCTTTCTCACAGCAGGGAAGTAGCCAATCTTGCGGGGATAATGGCAGGCGAACTGTTACTGGACATCCAGATCGCAAAAAGAGCAGGGTTGCTTCATGATATTGGGAAAGGTCTTGACGCCGAAGGTGAAGGAGCACATGCGATTGTAGGCGCGGATATGGCAAGGAAATTCGGTGAAAACAAGCAGGTTGAGAATATTATTGCATCCCATCATAATGACAAAGAACCGGAATCCTTTGAGGCCATTCTTGTTCAGGTCGCTGATACTATTTCAGCATCAAGACCGGGCGCCCGAAGAGAATCCATCAACACTTATATTAAACGTCTTGAAAATCTTGAGTCAATAGCTTCAGGTTTTAAGGGCGTTGAAAAATGTTTTGCCATTCAGGCAGGCAGAGAAATCAGGGTCATGGTCGAAAATCAGGTAGTGAATGATGAAAAGGCAGAGGGTATGGCGCGGGATATTGCGAAAAAGATAGAATCCGAGCTAAAATATCCTGGTATAATCAAGGTAACGGTTATCAGAGAAACCAGAGTAATAGATTATGCCAGATAAATTAAATATATTATCAATCTAAATTACAATTTTTATTTAACAGAGAATAAAGTGCTGCTAGAATCTATTTCCAAACCTTCCGATTTAAAACGCCTTAATATTTCGGAGCTTAATGAACTGGCTTCCGAGATAAGGGATTATATGGTAGACGTGGTCTCGGAAACCGGAGGGCACATTGCTTCCTCGCTTGGGGTTGTAGAACTCACACTTGCACTTCATTATGTATTTAACACGCCGAAGGACAGCATAATATGGGATGTCGGCCATCAGTGTTATGCTCATAAAATAATCACCGGAAGGAAAGAAAAGTTCAGGTCATTAAGAAAAATTGGTGGCATAAGCGGATTCCCGAAAACAAACGAGTCTGTATACGATTCATACTGTACAGGCCACAGCAGCACCAGCCTTTCACTTGCAATCGGACAGGCGGTTGCCAATGACTTTTTAAAGAAAAAAAACAAGGTCGTTGCCGTAATCGGCGACGGGTCGATCGGCGGAGGAATGGCTTTTGAAGCATTGAACCAGATCGGGCATTTAAAGAAGGATGTCATTATTATTCTGAATGATAACGAGCATTCGATATCAAAGAATGTGGGTGCTCTGTCCAAATACCTGATGAAAATGATCACTGATCCTCTGTATAATAAGATGAGAAGGAGATCGTTTGAATGGATAAAAAAAATTCCGAAATACGGACAATCATTAGCCGGCTTTCTTATTAAAATCGAAGAAGCTCTTAAGGGAGTAATTATTCCGGGACTTCTATTTGAAGAACTTGGCATACGATATTTCGGGCCTGTTGACGGACATAACATTGAAGCGCTGATCAACATTCTTTCTCGCATAAGGGATATCAATGCCGGCCCTAAAATACTTCATATCATTACGCGAAAAGGAAAAGGTTATAAGCCTGCGGAAAATGATCCTCCCAGATTTCACGGAATAGGACCTTTTAATAAAGAAACCGGAAAGTGCGCTGAAAGCAGTGAGTTATCCTTTTCCGATGTTATTGGAAAAACCCTGGCTCACATTTCAACAATCGATAAAAAAGTAGTGGCTATAACAGCAGCTATGAAGCTCGGCACAGGGCTCACGGAATTTGAAAAAAAAGCGCCCGACAGATTATTCGATGTCGGGATTGCCGAGCAGCACGCTATAACATTTGCGGGCGCTCTTGCAGCGAACGGCCTTAAGCCGTTTGTCTCGATTTACTCAACCTTTCTGCAAAGAGCGATCGACCAGCTTATACACGACATCGGCATCATGCGCCTGCCGATAAAACTGCTGATCGATAGAGCAGGTATTGTCGGCAATGACGGTGAGACACATCACGGGCTTTTCGATATAAGTATAATAAAAAATATACCTAATTTCATTTTTCTAGCTCCGTCCAGCGGCGAAGAACTAAGGGATATGTTATATTACGCGCTTAATTATAATGATGGCCCTGTTGCGATCAGGTATCCCAGAGGCAGCGCAGATGCAGGCAGTTTAAAATTCGATAAATCCAACAAATTTATTCCCGGTAAAATTAAGCAGTTAACCGGAGGAAAAGACCTTGCTATATTCGCCATTGGAGACATGATTGGAATAGCACTGAAATTAAATAAACTGCTTAAAGAGAATAAAATTTCAAGCGCTGTTGTAAATTTATTGTCCATTAAACCGTTAGATATTAAAGGTATTGAAAATCTGATTAAAACTACAAAGCATTTTATTACCCTTGAAAACGGAGTTATCACGGGCGGAATAGGTGAATACATAGCGGCAAATATTAATAGCACAATTAAAAATAAATTTTTATTCGCAGGCGGATTTCCCGACGAGTTTATAGGCCACGGCAGTAATTCCGAACTGTTTAAAAAATACAGCATCGATCCGGAATCATTATATAATAAACTTATTAAGATTTTAAAGAACCGCAGTATAAAATAATCGTTCATGCCGAAAAATAAAATCCGGTTAGATAATTATCTGTTTAAAAATGGATTTAGTGAAACACCCGAAAAAGCAAAAAAAGAAATAATCGCAGGCTGGGTAAAAGTAAACGGTGAAACCGTAAGATCTCCGGACAGGATTATCACAGGCATGGAAAATATTACAGTTGGCCGTCCCAAAGGGAAGTTCGCAAGCAGGGGCGGAGAGAAACTGGAGCATGCCCTTGCATATTTCAACATTAAAGTAAAAGACAAAATCGCCGCCGATATCGGTTCTTCAACCGGCGGATTTACCGACTGCCTTTTAAAAAACGGCGCAGCAAAAGTCTATTGTATTGATGTTGGTTACGGTCTTCTTGCTCATAAATTGCGTATTGATCCCAGGGTTGTTGTTAAAGAAAGAACAAATGTAAAAGATCTTTCCGCCGGTGATTTTCCGGATACAATCGATTTCATTACAATCGATCTTTCTTTTATTTCTGTTACAAAAGTTTTCAATATATTAAAAACAATTTTTTCTTCCGTTTCCGGAATTATTTTGTTGAAACCTCAGTTTGAAGCGGAAGATACTGAACACGATAAAGGAGTTGTTAAAAATAAAGAGTATCATTTAAAGATACTTAAAAGAGTAATTGATTCATTAATTAAATTCGGCATGATATTCAAAGGACTGCATTTTTCTCCGATTAAGGGACCGGCCGGCAATATTGAATTTTTACTGTATTTTTGCCTTGAGAAAAACAGCGAAAAAAACGCCTTGAATGATCAAATTAATATAATTAATAATATTGACTTAATTATTGAAAATGTTGTAAATGAAGCTCATGATAAATTAATTTGCGGCCATAAAAAATAATCCACATGAAAGCATTTTTTTTCGATAGAGACGGGACTTTAAATTTTGATGAAGAAGGATATATCAATGATCCTAAAGAGATGCATTTGCATCAGTCCGTCCCTGATGTGCTGAAATATTTAAAATTGCTGGAATACAAAATATTCGTAATTTCAAATCAATCCGGAATAGGCCGCGGATTAATAAAACCTGAAGATTACCGAAAGGTAAACAGCAAATTTCTTGCTCTTGCCGGCGGATATAATACAGTTGATGATATAATGTATTGCGTGCATACACCCGATCAGGAGTGCCAGTGCAGAAAACCTAAAACACTGCTTTTCGATATTATAAAAGAACACTACGACATAGATTTTAAAAAATCATATTTCGTAGGAGATAAAATTACAGATATAATTTGCGGCGCGAATGCAGGCTTAAAAACCATTATGGTAACCGATACAAACACAAAAACGGAAAATGAATCTTCTAAAGAGAATAAGGGAATAAAAGCAGACATATACATAAAATCTATTGAGGACTTGTTAAATATTATAAGCGAGTAGGACTTAGTTCCAGGTGATCATATTATTAGGGGGATATATAAAATCACAGATTATCTTTTAAAAAACTAAAAAGCAATTCATGATTCTTAAATACTTTGTCCGCATCTTTCAAATACGTTTCGTCCAGACTGGTCTCAATAGCGTAACAATCCGCACCTGCTTCTTTGGCTGAGATTATTCCAAGCGGCGCGTTTTCAATTACCAGCGTTTCATCCGGTGCGACATTCAGCTGCTTCATTGCATTTAAGTAAGGTTCGGGATGGGGCTTCCCATTCGTAATATCATCAACCGTCACAATTACATCAAAGAACGAAAGCACGCTATCCTTAAGCATATACTCAACAGACCTTCTGAGCGAACCAGTCACAAGCCCGGACTTTAATTTTATATCTGAAATCAACCCCAGTATCTCTTTCACATAAGGGAACAGTTTTACTCCGTTTGTTTCAAAAATGGAAAGTTTTTTCTGCATCAGACTTTCAAGCTCTTTCCCGGATGGAACAGGATGATGCTTTTCCTTAAGGATGTCAATTATAGAAGCAAGCCCGGACATGCCTTCTCTTATAAAAATATCCTCTTTTGAAATTATTACTCCATGGTCATGGAAAGCCTTTTGCCAGGACTCGGCATGCCAGTGCATTGAGTCCGTAATAACCCCGTCCATATCGAATAAAACTGCTTCATATTTTTTCATTAAATTAATTCTCTGAGGTTCGTTCCTTGGAAAGATCAAAAATATATAAAATATCGATTTTATGGCTGCGTTTTCAGCTTGTTTCTTCTTTTATGAGCTTCGAAACCGAGTGCTATAATTTTATCAATAAGATCATTATAATTCAGGCCGGTTTGTCCCCATAATTTAGGATACATGCTGATTCCCGTAAAGCCTGGGAGGGTGTTTATTTCGTTTAGATAAAACTTATTTGTATTTTTCTCCAGGAAAAAGTCCACTCTTGCCATTCCGCTGCAACATAGAGCTTTATATACGTTTAGCGCAGTTTTTCTTATTGCGCCGGATATCGTGTCATCTATCTGAGCAGGTATTTTTAACTCGGCTCCGTTCGGGTCAATATACTTAGCTTCATAGGAATAAAACTCGTGTTTCGGAATCACCTGCCCTGTTATTGATGCTTCAGGTTTATTGTTCCCGAGAACCGCGCACTCAATTTCATAGCAGTCGATACCTTTTTCAATGAGTACTTTATTATCATACAAAAAAGCATTGTTAAGAGCATTGGTGATTTGTTCTTTTGTTTTAACTTTCAGTATTCCGATAGATGAACCTGCTGCATTCGGTTTAACAAATAACGGGAATCCGATATCTTTTATGATTTTATCGGTAATCGCATCCGGATTTTCCCTGTATTCATCGCTCATTACGGCAATCCACGGAACTACCGGAATGCTGTTCTCTTTAAGCAGCCTTTTGGCAACATCTTTATCCATCGCGATTGCCGAGCCAAGTACGTCAGCTCCGGCGTAAGGAACATTGGCAAGCTCGAGCAGACCCTGAAGTCTGCCGTCTTCGCAATTGGTCCCGTGAACAATCGGTAATACAAAGTCGGCTTTGACTTTTTTGCCACTGGTAATGTTATGTAATACAAGCCGGTTATTATCATTAAAATGATTTACAAGCCATTTACCGGTTTTCTTCAGCTTGAATATTTTACCAAAACTTTTATCATTTATGATCTCCGGCTTCTCCTGCACATACCATTTTCCGTCCCTGTCTATGCCTATGGGAATTACCTTGTACTTGCTCTTATCAAGAGCCTGGTAAACAGACGCGGCTGAACACAGCGAAACATCGTGCTCGCTCGACATCCCTCCGAATAATAATGCGATTTTTATCATACTAGTCTTTTATATTTAACTCTATTAGTAACTTTCAATCTAAGCAATAAAATAAAACTTTACGATACGCAATATTCATCAATTTTAAGGCAACACGGATGTTGCCGTACGCCGCTTCTTACAGGATGTATGCATAAGCGGCGAAAAAATTGATGAATATTGCGTATCGCCAGAAAAGATGTACATCGATTAAAAATTTATTTCAGCTCGTCAAGGAATTCCTTATGAATGGCCTTTACAGCGAGTTCCGCGTACAACTCGTCAATAACGCAGGATATGCCTATTTCCGAAGTGGAAATCATTTCAATATTGATATTGTGATCTGACAGAATTTTAAACATACGGCCTGCGACACCGTAAGAAGATAACATACCGACGCCAACAGCGGATACAATAACAATATCCTTTTTATGATCTATGGAAGTTGCAGAGAGTTTCTTTTTAATTTCTTCGCATACCTGAACGGCTTTTTCAAAATCGTTTTTAAGTACAGTAAAAGAGATGGAAGCCTTGTCGCCCATGCCAGTAGACTGAACTATCATATTTACGAATATTTTTTTATCCGCGAGTTCTTTAAATACTTCAGCCGCTATACCCGGTCGGTCCGGTATATCCCTTATAGTAATTTTCGCTTCGTCCTTTTTTGACGTAACGCCGCTTATTACGAATTTTTCCATCATTTCCTCCCTGGGCATTACAATTGTGCCTTCTTCATAATTAAAGCTTGATTTAACATGTATCCTGACATTATATTTCTTGGAAAATTCGACAGATCTGGAGTGCAGCACTTTAGCACCCAGCCTGGCAAGCTCCAGCATTTCGTCATAACTGATCTCTTTGAGCTTCTTGGGGCTGGATACAACGCGCGGGTCTGCAGTGTATACGCCGTCTACGTCAGTGTAGATTTCGCAGTCCCTGCATTTTAAGACCGCAGCTAGCGCCACTGCCGAAGTGTCCGAGCCGCCCCTGCCGAGAGTCGTTATGTTCTCGTCCTCGTCAATGCCCTGGAAGCCGGCCACTATCACTACTTTGTTGTTCTTTAGTGAATCCAGAATCTTGTCTGTGGATATGGATTCGATCTTGGCATTTGCGAAATTGCCGTCAGTCATCAGTTTTACCTGCGACCCCGTATACGAAATAGCGTCAATGCCGATCTCGTGAAGGGCCATTGCAAGCATGGCAATAGATACCTGCTCGCCTGTCGAAAGGAGCATGTCCATCTCCCTGTTGCTTGGCTTTTGCGTAATCTCTTTCGAGAGCGCAATGAGAGCGTCGGTTGTTTTGCCCATAGCAGAAACGACGACAACTACCGAGTATTTTCTTTCTATATAACCTTTTATGCGTTCTGCTACTGCCTTGATCCTTTCCGGAGTACCAACCGAAGTTCCTCCGTATTTTTGTACTATTATGTTCATAAGTTTTTTTATTTTATAGTATATAATTATTAAAATAATTTATTCAAATATAAATATTTATTAGTTAAAGATATAGTGATTATTAATCATAGTCAGCTTCTGTTATTGTAACGCTCTTGAGTAAAATTGGAAACGAGTTCGGTAACTCTCCTACTGGGGTAGCAGCAGCTTCATATACATTATATGTTCCTGCGGGTACATTAGTGATACTATATGTACCACTTTCACACCATGTCACAAGCTGAGGAATTTTTAGTGATGTCACAGCAGTATCATAAATAGTCCACTCTAATTCATAATCTGAACTATCGACCTTAGCGACAAACTCATCATAATTTTTTTTATAAACTTCGTATTCCAGATAATATTGCAAAAGAGCTGCGATATAGCTATCGGTATCGGTCGATGCATAAGCTGATAATGGAACCCTGGGTATTTTCGGCTCATCATAAGGAATATCCGGACGTAAATAAGCTGGTAGCGAATCCGGACGTACAAGAGAGGATGTTAGCGATGTACGCTCATATAGTGTTTTGTCATGTTTAATAGCAATGACATAACGGCCGCCAGTTGCATTTCCGCTAATCGTCGCAGTCTTCCCAGGCACATAGGTACGCGCAACAGCCAGCAGATTGCCGCCTATCATGCCTGCTGTGTATGTAGTCGGATTTGCTTCGTCTCTCTTAGCAGTTCTAAGCCAGTCCGAAAGCGCATAAAAATGTCTAAGCCTTCGGTTGCTGTCAGAATCAGTATATTCGTACTCATATTTCTTTACGAAATTTTTAACAACAAGCCGTATCTCAAGCACTGTTTCGGGCTCTTTATTATTAAACACAAGACCGTCTTCAACCGGTATTGTCAAAGGGAAAATCCTGTTTATTTCTGTGTAATTGTTTTTAAGATAATCGGAATATGCCAGAACCTGTGCTAAATTAAAATTAAATCCTTCGACTGTCTCTTCATGGAACATATCCAGGACATTTTTTTCAAAAGTCCATTTTCCATATTCATCTGTTTTAGGGGAAAATTGTTTCGCATTATTAAAAAGCATTTTTCTTATATAAAGCTGAACAGACTCCCATCCGAAGTTGGAGCGGATGTCGTCATTTTCGTACTCTATTCCGTCACCATTGAATAAAGGGTTGTCCTCATCAGATAATGAGGCGGAGTATGTCTCTCTCTGATTTGCAAAGTACTGGCTGTGCTTGCCTGCAGCCACTTTTATGCCAGCCAGGTCGAGCATAAAGACAGTCGGCTGTTCATCATTGTGTTCAGGATCTGGATCTACTTGATCACTATATGGCCATAAATAAACTGTGTCGTTTTCATAATTTAATTGGGTAACAGTTTCCCAATCCCGCGGACCATTCGATTCATAAGTGCATTTTATTTTTACTTTTAATCTGTTGGTGGCAAGCTCGTCAAATAAAGCCTGGTCGCCGCATGCGGATAAAAGCATGCTTATCGCAACTAAACAGAAAACCATTATTTTATAATTTTTCTTCATTTCTTAAATATTAAAATATAAAGTTATACCTGAATTTAAAACGTGCCCGTTCCTTTTAGCGCCTTCAATATATTTTTCATATATTAGCAGATAATCGATACGAAAGCCGATATTTATAGTCCTGCCTGCGGCAAACGAACCTTCAAATCCTACCATTCCCATAGGGTCCCATTGGCTTTCCCTGTCCGGTCTTATCTTTACCCATGAACCGCCGGCGCCTGCCTTTAGCTGGAATATAAGCGGTATTTTCGCAGGCAACGGTATCCGGTAAAGTAAATTCCCGTAAACAGGAACCAACGTAAGCGTGTTAACTCCGTCTGTTTTTTTGGATGTGTAATACTGATAGGAACTGTCCAGGCCTATCTTTAAATTGTCAACAGGAGTAAACAGCCTTAAAAATCCCCCGCCTCCCAGCGATGTATGAAGCTGGTCATAAGTCGTGTAAAGAGGAGTTAAAACCCCGAACCATATACCGACCTGGGGTTTATTAAAATAATCTATTTGTCTACCAATTGCATTGCTGTAAAATAATAAAACAAACAGCATTACAGCACAAAATGCAATTTTATTTATTTTACTTAATATATAATTTTTTCGCATTAGCTAAGAATATTCCTATATTTTCAAAGCAATATTCACTATTGGATATTTGATGTCAATTAAATAATAAGATCAAAATGCGGATTCCATTTCTGACAATGAAGGTTCATAGAAAATCTGATTAAGATACAATCCATAAGGCGGGGCGGTTTTTCCTCCTGCATCCCTGTTTTTCTGATCCAGAATAGTTTTAATATATGCCGGATCAACATTTTCTTTATGAAGATCAAGAATCGTACCAATAATAATTCTGACCATATTATGAAGGAACGCATTGCCCCTGATCCGGAAAATGATAAATTCCCTGAATTTAATAATATCGAACTCTTCGATTCTTCTCACCGTGTTTTCTTCTGCTGACGTTTTTTTACAAAAGGATGCGAAATCTTTCTCACCAATAAAGTGTTCTGCCGCTCTTTTTAAATAATCTATATCGAGATCATAGCTGATCCATACTGCCCTTTTTGTATCGAACGGACTCTTTAACGGGTGATTATAAATAATATAGAGATACTCCCTTCCGAGGGCGCTAAAGCGTGCGTGAAAATCCGACGGGACAAGATAGGCGTTTTTTATCTTTACATCGTTGTCCAGAATACCGTTAAGGCTAATGCAAAGTTTTTGCAGAGAGATATCCGAGGAAAAATCAAAGTGAATTACCTGACCAAGGGCGTGGACTCCTGTATCGGTCCGTCCTGCGGCAATCACTCTTATATCTTTTTTTAATAATACCTTAAGCGCCTTTTCGATTTCGCCCTGAACAGTCCTTCCTCTATCCTGGATTTGCCATCCGTTAAAGTCAGTGCCGTCATACTGAATTAAAAGAGCGATTCTACTTCTGTCCCCCGAGTTCCTTGTAATACTCATCTAGCATTTCGTTTATTTTATCATATAAATTTCTGATCATATCTATAAGATGACCCGGCTTTGATTTTGAAGCTTTACCGCTTCCGAAAAGCCTGCTTAAATATATTCTAGTGGTTTCAAAATTTTTAATTCTTTTTTGGATGTCTTTTTCGTTGATTCCGAATTTAATCGTTAATACTGCGCACATATACAGAATACCGTCATATCCCCAGTTCTTCTCAGCATCCGGACCTATATGCCCTGCGTCCTCAAGGTTTTCTTTGCCGGACTGGAGCAAATTCATACTATCCAGATAAAACTTATATGCCTTCATGTAAAAAAAATCGGAGAATCTTTTATACAGATTATTCGATGTTTCTTTCGCAAGATCACTGAAAAGCCATGCAGCCCTTATTGAAGAAACGGCTTTTTTTATTACCGGCGCTACATTTGCACCCCTGAAACCGTAACAATCCACTGCGAGCATGTACGATGCAGCACCCAGGAGAAGATCCCTTTCATTGTCGAAGCTGGCATCTCCGAAATATTTCCTTAGGGAATTCATACGCGCTTCGCTTGTGCCGGCAAGCTTTGTTATTTCTTCCGGGGTAAGCTTGTCGATGTCTTTCTGGAATGTTGCAAAAAGACATTTTGGACATACTGTTACAAGATACGCGAGCGGATATATTTTACCGAACTTTTCATTCTTTTCGTATAATCTGCGCAGTTCATCTGTAAGCTTGCCCGCAATAAGTCTGCCGCCTCCTGTCAGCATTTCTTCACGCAGAAATTCGTTGGAGCAGACAGGACATTTGGTAAATTCCTTATGCTTATAAGAAATTTTCTTTATTTTTGGTTTATCATTAAAATTCAACAAAATAGAAATCCTGATCTTAATTATATTTATATAACGAGGGTATTCTGACAAATTATAGCTTGTCGATGTTTTTTGGTCAAACAATTTAAAATCAATTTCTTTATAGTAGTCCTAATAATTACTTTTTATTATATTTGACTTGTTTTAAAATTCACGCTCTGGATAATGTATGATACATATATATTTTTTTTAAATTAAAAAAAGTAATTAATTAGTCTGTTATAATAATGTTCCCTGAATCGAAAAAGATAAACGAGATTTCAAAAAAAATAGTAAGTGACTGGCATATAATTGAAGACAATATCTTGTCTTTAAATGATGCATTATCTAAAATGAGCAACATAAATAAATCTGATATTTATTATCATATTGAATTGCTGTCCCTGATAAACACTGCTCTATGGCATGAAGAAGACAAAGCGCGCGATCCGGATGCAGATGACAGTAACATTGCAGACGTTAAAAGAAAAATAGACAAGCTGAATGCCATGCGCGTCAATAAAGTTGAGGAAATTGATAAGGTGTTATACCAATCGAATCGCATTAATAATGAGGCGCCTATCAACAGCGAAACTGTAGCCAGTATAATAGACAGGCTGTCTATACTTGCGTTAAAAAAATATCACATGGAATATGAGGCAAACAGAAAAGACGCACCCGGCGAATTGCGTAATAAATGCGCTCAAAAGCTAATAATGATAAATGGCCAGTTAATCGATCTTACTAATGCTTATGATCAATTAATTGAAGATATAAAATCCGGCTCAAGGCGATACGCTTTATATGGGCAATTCAAGATGTACAATGACCCTGAATTGAATCCCGCAATATATAAAAAATCATAATTATAACTTATTTCAAAATAGCTAGTACGCTATCACATTCGTTTTAGATTAATTGTGCTAAAATTGAAATACATAACAAAATTCTCTGCGGAATCAGGCCTTCAATGTTAACTTTTTACTTTTTTTTAGTTTTTGCTTCAGGCCTGAAAGGCGTCCTCAATAATTTTGCTATGTATTTCAATTTTTAAATTTCAAATGTAACAGTATGCTGTGCCGTGAAACAAATGCTAAATCAAAAAAGTAAATCCATGTTAAATATTCTTCTTATTCAGTATAAACCTGCCGGAGATGTTCTATTGCTTACCCCTGTAGTGAAAACACTAAAGAAGTCGTTCCCGGATTGCAATATTACATTCCTTGTAAACGAAAAAGAATCATCAGTAATAAAGAATTATAAGTTAATCGATAACTTTATTCTGTTAAAAAAGCATTCAAAAAAAGGCTTATTTAATTATATAAACTATCTAAAATATAATTTATCGGTCAACCTGCAGATCAGAAAAACCAGATTCGACGCGGTAATTGATTTTATTGAAAATCCTAAATCCGCGTTCACGGCTTTTTTCAGCGGAGCAGGAATCAGGATCGGAAGAAAGACCGGATTAAGAAGCCTGGCATATAATAAAAGAATAGAGATTCATGAAAATAATGTAAATACAGTGCTGAGAAGGCTTTATCATCTTAGACCTCTAGGTATAGAAGCCTCCTATATTCCGCCTGAAATAAATCTTGAAGAGCGCGATATTAAATTTGCAGAACAATATTTCAATTCGATTAAACTAAATAATGAAAGGCCTGTCATTTTTCTAGCGCCGAACAGCCCCCGCAGCGCCCGCAGATGGAAAGCCGAATATTTTGCAGAAACAGCCCGCGCACTGATAAAAACGCATAATGCAAAAATTTTACTGGCATGGGGACCGGGAGAAGAAATCTACACCCAAAAAATTTTAAGCACAATCGGTTTCGATGCCGGCATGATACCGCTCACGACCTATATGGAAATGGCAGCGCTCTTTTACCGTTCTGTTCTTATTATTACAAACGACAGCGGCCCAAAACATATCGCCAACGCAGTCGGAGTAAAAAGCATAACTATTTATGGACCTACAAATCCGCATGTATGGAACCACATTGATATGAAAAATAATCCGGCACTAAGATCTGATGTCACATGCATACAGTGTGAAAAACGCGAATGCCCGCTTAAGCGTCATATATGCATGGAAAATTTAACTCCCGATATGGTCATTAAAACTGCTGATTTATTATTAAAAAAATCATAATACGGCATTTACATCCTCTATGCAAGCGTCAATGTATTACGCCTTGAAATAAATAAAATTAAGCATACATCAATTTTTAATAAATAATTGATGGTATTCAGGTTCGCTCAAATGCTTTCTAAGCATTTTGCTTATTATCTCAAACATATCACTTAACTCGTCATTACTCATCCGCTTAATAATTATTTTCATCAGCTCATCATCAGAAAATTTCTGAAGATATACCTGCAACGTATTTTCATCGGATTCCCTGTCCATACCGTAGCCTAAAAAACCGTCAAAATTTTCTACAAATTTATGTGAATGTTTTACCATTTTATTATCCTTATATTTTTAAATATTTTTTATGATTATTGAAAAATAGTCAATATAAACAAAGAATTGTAATAATTATAAATTTACGTTTATTAGCAAATATTATTTTTTTTAAAAATTACATTATAAAATATAATTGACTTTTAAAAATCCGTATCTTTATCTTAAAATAAAGAGGAATAAATAATGAAACTTCAAGAATTGCTCAAAATGATTGATGGTGAATTATTAACCAAGGATGTCAACCTCAACCGCGAAGTCAAAGGCGGATGCGGAGCTGATCTCATGAGCGATGTACTTGCTTCAATTCAACCAAACGCAGTCCTGCTGACCGGACTTTGCAATCCCCAGGTCGTCCGCACTGCTCATATTGCCGATGTTGCGGCAATCATTCTTGTTCGCGGAAAACGGCCGCCAAAGGAAACGATTGAACTGGCCAATCAGGAATCAATCCCGCTAGTTTCCTCCCCTTACGGAATGTTTGAATTATGCGGCCAGCTCTACCGGGCCGGTTTGCCAAGCCTTGAAAAAGACATGAATAAATAATTTTAGCTATTATGGACAAACACATAGCGGATAAAGACAGATTGCGCAAGGAAAGATTAATAACAGATGGCGCAGCCGGACTTATTACAAGAGTCGAAGAGCTGGCCTATGAATTAAAGTTAGAAGAAGTAATGACACATGACATTGAAACAGTCACTCCGGAAATGCACCTGATGGAGGTTCTTGACTTGTTTCGTGAAAAACGCATATCCGGTTCGCCCGTTATATCGGATAACAAAATAGTAGGCATCATAAGCATTGAAGACCTAATTCGTTGCCTCCGTCATGGTGACATCGAAAAGCCTGTTTCTGATTATTTTAGTCCGCATGTCATCACGGTCAACTCGTATGATCCGCTTGTCGAAGCGCTTAAAGTATTTGCACAAACGCACGTAGGCAGGCTGCCTGTTCTGGATAAATCGAATAAACTGGTTGGAATCATCACAAAAGGCGACATTAACCGAGGATTATTAAAAGCTCTGGAATCCGATTACCAGGTGGAAGAAGTTATACGCTATCGAGCAAGCCATCTATTTGAGGATATTGTTTCTGACCGCACGGGATTGATTTTAAGATATAAAATAAAACCACGAGATTTTATACACGGTGGAGCAGCATCAAGCTATATTAAACGTGCTCTTGCCAGGCTGGGGGCCAATCCGCAGATCGCGCGGCGCTGCGCGATTGCAATCTATGAAGCAGAAATGAACCTTATTATCCATGCTACTAACGGCGGCACTATCCGGATCGAGATCGAGCCTCACGAAATATCCATGCTGGCAGTCGACGATGGACCCGGAATACCGGATATTGAACAGGCCATGCAGCCCGGTTATTCGACCGCTCCCGAAGAGATTCGGGAAATGGGCTTTGGTGCAGGCATGGGATTGAAGAATATTGAACGCTGCGTGGATAAAATAATATTAAAATCCACACCCGGAAAAGGAACCAAGCTTGAGATGAAAATTCACATGCAGGACGAGGAAATATTCAAAGAAACGCGTCCTTCAATAGAAGGATTTTAATTTCTGAATTATTTAAAATCAGTTTCCCCGGCCTTCCTTAATCTCTATTTAGAAAGCATTTAAAAACTATTTATATGCCAAATTGTAAACATATTTGGTTTCTCAGGTTCTTGCTGAATATGTTAATTATTACATTATATCTTTACAAAACTTTTATTATAAATTTACCTTTTCTCCTACATGCTATCCCCTCAAACCGGCTGACCTGATAACTTAACTTTTTAGTCAGAACAGCAATATATGATAATTTCATTAAAATAAACTACCGATGCCATCGCATCGGTCTCCGCCTTCGGCGTGGACGGGGTATTTTGTTTCAAGGCGTTGAAATAAAATTTACGGTGTTCATTTAAATTCAAAAAATAATCTTAGCTGAGTGTGGATTTGTGACGAAAAACATTTTATTCCATCAGATATGTTGCATTTTGCATTGATTTATTAATCCAGGGACGGTACGCTTAATGTTTAATTTATTAATAATATCAGTAATTGCAGGTTCGCTTTTTCTAGATGTAAGTAAAATAGAAAATAGTAATTCATCAGCCTGCAAATTATCGTTTTCGGAAAAATATTATCCTCTTTCAGTAGGGAATGAACTTTATCTAAATGCGTATAAAAAGGACAATCCTTCTGAAACCATTAAATTAAAAGTTGAAGTGAAAAACATTGAAACTATAGAAGGAGAGAATTTCTATTATTTGTGCGCTCCAAAGATGGATATTAGATATCTTATAAAAAGAGATGAAACGGGACTTTATATGAAGATGATTAAATATCCCTTTTTATTTTTTGGCAACATAAATGTTCAAATTAAGCCCCCACTAAATGTATTCAAATTTCCTGCTTACGCCGGATTAAAATGGGAGCAGGAAGCAAAGGCTGAAGCCTCATTTATGTTCTTTCCGGTTAATAAACATATTAAAGCAAAATTTGAAATAATCGAAAAACAGTTTATCAATACAAATATAGGAAAAATTGAAGCTTATCTTGTTCAGGTAATGATTAATCATGACAGCTTTAAAAAAAATTATATAATTGAAAAATTCTGGTACGCAAAGGGCATCGGTTATTCCAGGGCGGATACTCAGACACATTTTGCCGAGATTGCAGGTTACAAAATAAGGGATGAAGAAACAGGCTTATGGGATATCAGGCTTCCTGAAAAAATTGATGAATATTTGTAATAGTGGCAATATTCTTCTATTATTTAATACTATTAATAAAATTAATATTTAATTTTA
>JAZDKB010000027.1:0-112535 GCA_043803405.1 Spirochaetota bacterium
GTATCTGGCAATAACAAATATATCCAGAAAATGGACAAGGCCTATTGTCGAATGGGGGCTTGCATTGAATCAGTTTGCTATACATTTTGGAGATAGAGTGAATATCTAATATCTGTTTACACAAAAAATATTACACTCTCATTTTAATAGATTCATAATTATATTAGTCATCTTAAAGTTAAGTATTATATTCGATAAATTGAAATACATAATAAAATTTTATGTAAATTATTTTTTAAGATGAGTTCCGGCATTAATAAGCAAAAAGGATATTTTTTTATTATGTTTTTAATAATTGGCCACAGGGGAGCATCCGGTTATGAACCTGAAAATACATTGTCGGCTTTTAAGAAAGCAATAGATCTTAAAGCCGATATGATTGAAATGGATATTTACAAGTGTAAAACCGGTGAACTTGTATTAATCCATGATAATAATGTGAATAGAACAACTAATGGGAAGGGCTATGTTCAGGATTTCAGCTTAAAGGAACTGAAATCATTGGAGACGGGCAAAGGTGACAAAATCCCATTATTGGAAGAAGTTCTGGACTTAGCTGACAGAAAAATTAAAATTAATCTGGAATTAAAGGGGGTAGATACAGCAGAACCCTCCATTAAAATTATTGAAAAATATGTAAATGATAAGGGCTGGAGATACGAAGATTTTTATATATCCTCGTTTAATCATTATCTGCTTAATGAAGTTAACTCACTTTGCCCTGTAAATTCCGGAATTAAGATATGCCCGCTTATTTACGGTTTACCTGTAGGATTGGCAAAATTTGCGGTTCGGCTTAACGCATATTCAATCAATATTTCTTCAGATTTTGTGAATAAAGAACTTTTAAAAGACGCTCATAAACGGGGGATGAAAATATTTGTTTATGTCGTTAATGATGCGGCAGAGGCATTGAAGCTTAAATCTCTTGGCGTTGACGGAATATTTACCGATTATCCAGATTTACTTATAAAACAGCCCTGAAATAGAAGTCATCTCAAAATCGGATTTTATACTTTAATTAATCGGAATACATTACAAAATTTACTCCGGAATCAGGCCTTCCTGGTTAGTTTTTCATGTTTTCACAGGCTATTGCGTCTGGCCTGAAAAGCGTCCTCATAAATTTTGTAATGTATTCCGATTAATTGCTGGTTACTCATCTAAAATATATTTAAGATAATGATTTCTTTGCCTTTTCCCATAAGGCGTCTAATTCTTCGATAGACATTTCATTAATATTTTTGTTTTCCTTTGCGGACTCCTGCTCAATATATCTGAACCGATTCATGAATTTTTGCGTAGATGACGAAAGGGCTTCTTCCGGATTTACATCAATGTGGCGCAGAATATTGACTATTGTAAAAAGAATATCGCCTGCTTCTTCTTTGATTTTTTCCCGGTCATTAGCATTTACGACTTCTTTAAATTCGTTTATCTCTTCATCCAGCTTTTTAACAATGTCCTCGCTTTTTTCCCAGTCAAAACCAACTCTGGACGTTTTTTGCTGGATACGATAGGCTTTAAGAAGAGCAGGAAGTTGCTTTGGGACACCGTCAAGAATTGATTCCCTGTGGCTTTTTTCTTTCTTCTTGATTATTTCCCAGTTTTTAATAACATCGTGTTTATCTTTGACAATGTCTTCTCCGAAAACGTGGGGGTGCCTGCGTATAAGTTTTTCTATAATGCCTTGAGCCACATCGTCAATATTAAAGCTCTTCTCTTCATTCGCAATTTCCGAATGCGCATAAACTTGGTAAAGCAGGTCGCCGAATTCTTCCTTCATGTGTTCGATGTCACCTGTTTCTATCGCTTCATAAGCTTCGTATGCTTCTTCTATGAGGTATGGTTTCAGGCTTTTGAAAGTCTGTTCCCTGTCCCATGGACATTTGTTTCGGAGTATTGCGGCAAGCTCCATGAGCATATACAGCGGCCTGTCTTCTTTAAATTTCAATTGTTTGTCCTTTTTATCGTGAATCATTTTTTTATGATCGTTTCTTAACATGCGTCAACAGAATTTTAAATGATTTAAAAAATTTATTATTAACATGATGTGCAGCTTCTCTGACAGGCTACAATAAAAATTGACAATAATAAGCGGACTTATAATTTTTAGCTATACAGGTGAATTAAAATAAGAAATAATTATTGTTTGAGAGATAGCATTTGAATATAGTTCCTGCAAATAAAGAAAACATTAGAAAAGCAGCCGGTATTATAAAATCCGGCGGTCTGGTTGCTTTTCCGACTGAAACCGTGTACGGACTGGGCGCAAATGCTCTTGATCCGATTGCAGTCAGTAAAATATTTGAGATTAAAAAACGGCCATTTTTTGATCCGCTCATTGTACATATCGCATCCTTACCGGATATTGAATTCATTGCTGCTGAACTGGGTGAAACAGAACAGAAGCTCGCTCAAAAGTTCTGGCCCGGTCCGCTTACGCTGGTGCTTCGGAAAAAGAGCATAATCCCGGAAATCGTTACAGCCGGACTTCCCACTGTTGCAGTGCGAATGCCTGCCAGTGAAGTTGCCCGGGAACTCATCAGTGCAGCAGGCGTTCCCATTGCAGCTCCGAGCGCGAACCTGTTCGGCCGCGTCAGCCCCACAAAAGCTGAACATGTATTTGCACAGCTAGGGATGGATGTCGACCTGATACTGGACGGCGGCAAATGCGAAGTCGGCATTGAGTCCACGATAGTTAAAATAGAAAGCGGCAGGCTCGTATTGTTAAGGCATGGCGGCCTTCCTGTAGAAGAAATTGAAAAAGCAACCGGCAGCACTCTGATTATCAGGGATAACAATTCTTCGGATATTAAAAATACGGAATCACCTGGACAATTGCCGTATCATTATTCACCGGTTACGCCGATTGTACTTGTTCAGGATATAAAAAATATCAGGTTCGATGATAACAGTAAGGCAGGACTGCTGCTGTTTAACGGATCAGGGATTGATCTGCGCTTTAAAAAAGTTGAAATATTATCGGAAACAGGAAACTTGAGGGAAGCGGCCGCTAACCTTTTTTCCTGTATGCATAGTCTTGATTCCGCAGGCCTGGATATTATTTATGCCGAGACTATTCCGGAAAATGGCCTTGGAAAGGCAATTATGGATAGACTCACAAAAGCTGCAAATAAAAAGAAATTTAATTTTTAATTGATTTTTAGAGTAATATAGTATAAAAATTTTAGTTTATTAATTCGTTTCTCAAATGATTGCTTTCTGATGCCGTAAGCATTGAAAACCGGACTGGATTTTCAGGATAAATAGTATTAATGAAAATTGAACTTCCTCTTTTTATTTTATTTGAAGGTATAGACGGCTCGGGGAAAACGACCCTCTCGGAATTACTTTTTGAATTTTTTAAAAAAAAAGGCGTTCCTGCCGAATTCGGTCATGAGCCAACCGAAGGCGTTTATGGAAAAGAGATCAGGAGCCTGTTGCAAAAAGAACATGCCGGCGACGCAGATGATTTGCTTAAACTCTTTTTACTGGACAGGGAGGATGATGCAAAGAAGAACATACTGCCGTCCTTAAAAGCAGGAAAAGCAATTGTAATGGACAGGTACTATTTTTCCAATGCCGCGTATCAGGGCGCCATGGGGATTTCACCCGAATCAATAATAACTGAGAACAGAAAAAGAAATTTTCCCGAACCGGACAGGGTTTACCTGGTTGATATTGATCCCGAAGTCGCAGTTAAAAGAATTGCCGGAAGAAACAATAAAACCGAAATTTTTGAAAAGAAGGATTTTTTAAAAAATGTCAGGGAAATTTATCATTCAGTTGCGGATAACAGGTTCGTCATTCTGGATGGTTCAAAAAAAATCAGTGAAATCATGAAAATTATTGAACAGGATATTTTAAATAATTTTTATAAATAATGAAATCGATTATACAAAATATAATAATAAACAGGACAGTAAACAGAATAATAAATTATTTTATTATTTCCTGCATCAATTTGCTGTTTATACTCACGGCATTTTATTTCGTTTCTTTTCTTTTTTCGTATAAGCTGGAGGGGAGATATTTTTTAATCTCAATAAGTTTATCATTTTTATCTACATTGCCGGTTCTGAATTTCTTTCTCGACAAATTTGATTCTATAATAAGCCCTGCCAGTTACGGCGATGTATACATAAAAACCGTTGATTCCATATTAAACATAGATTCGTTCGATGAGATTATAAATAAGATATTCGGCCTTGTAATAAAATTGCTGAAGGCCGGCCACGGGCATATAATCTGTTATGGTAATGAATCCGATGTAATTGATATAAAATATCCGAACAATAAAAGTCATGAATTGCTCCGCCGTGAAAAATCGGACAGTGATTTAATCATATTAAGCCATATTAAAGGACCCGATGATATTATATTAAGAGCAAAAAGCAATAAACCGAATGATGCGGATAGAGCAATAATGAAAGCTCTGCATCACATGGGAGCGGATATTGTAGTGCCGATTTATTATAATAATGTAATAGCCGGTATTATTGCGATAGGCAATAAAAAAGGTTTTTCCGGAAGGGATATCAAGCTTTTAAAATTAGTCGCTTTTAAACTGGCTTTGTTGTCCGTTAACAGTTATTATTTTTACGAGATCAGGAAAAGAAGGGAAGTAGAAAAAGAATACGAATTAACTACCAGAATACAAAAGCAGTTTTTACCCGAGCCCAGTCTAAAGAATGGCAGGATCAATATTAAAGCGTATCATAATACGGCCGCTTATTTTACACGAGAGTTTTATGATATTTTTGTAAACGACGCGGTGCCTGACGATATCCGCGTTTCTGCCTATCATGTGATCGGCGATGTGAAAGAAACCTCAATTTTTATGCCCGGTGTGCAGGCAATACTTCAAAGTTATGCAAGGCTGGGTTTTTCTCCGGCGAATACAGTTATAAAGTTAAAAAATTTTGTAAAAGAACGGGACGTTTTAAACGGCGATTTAATGATCTTTCATTCATCTGTTAAACAAGCAGGAAAATTTGAATATTATTGTTCAAAGTATCCTGCTCCGTTTTTTTATCAGTATTCATTAAAAAAGCTGATCCGGCTTGCAACCAATAATTCAAAACCGGATAGTTTAAAAGTAAATATGGAACCGGGAGATCTGATAATTGTAGCGTGCAGTTATTATTCGGAAATAATCAATTCAAATATTTTGCATTACTCAGGTGTAATAAATAGAAATGATTCTCACCCTATTGACCAAATAAAGGATGCTCTAATCCGCACTATAAATGATTTCCCCAGGCCGGTTAATTATACTACGGATAATTTGGGCGATGTAGAGGATCAGCTTCTTATCCTGATCGGTCCGGAGGGCGTGAATTGAAGCTAATCAGGATTATTTCAGGAATCTTATTGCTGGCAGGATTTTTTATTCTTAATACATATTTTTTCAATATTGCGCTGGAATTCTCAAGGATTTATCCTTTTAAAAGAATTCTTGTCGGAAATATACTGACCCGCACAATTGACATATCCGATTCTGAATATAAGTTTAAAACAAAACTTATTAAAATTGAGAACGAAGCTGTTAATGATTTGAACGTAACGCATCTGCTTACCACATACAGCGCAAAGCCGGGTTTAAAAGTACAGCTTGAATCGGAAGGACGCATTTATGATAAGATCGTAAAAAAATCCGATATAAATTCTCAATATTTGTTATTTTTATTATTTCTGATTTTGATAGGGAATATTCATTATTTATGGGGAGGAATTGTATATATTATTCGTCCTCATGAAATCCGCTCAAAGCTGTTTTTATTATTTTCATTATCAGTCGGATTTTTTTATTATGCTATTGTTGAGCGGTTTACTTACGGAAGCAACAGCCTGATTTTTATAGTGGCAGTGCTGGTTATGGGATTTCTGGGCTTGCGAATCGGATCAAACCTCACGAACCAGAGTATGAGTAAAATAATATTTGTGCTGGTTTTATCATTTGCCAGTAATATAATTATTTACGGCACTTATATTATTAATACATCCGGAAATCCGGATGCGATAGTATATGCGGCACTTTTATTATATCTTTTATTTACTTCATCCTTTACCTTATACAGATTAATTTACAGTATTATTAATAGCGGTTATTCATTTGTAATATGGCGCAATGTTCTGCTTTTAATCTGTTTTTTTATAGGATATACAATTCCGGTTTTAAATATTCTGTTTTCAATTTTTTTTGAATCGGGCATCCCGTTATATTTATCTTCCGGCTTAAGTCTGCTCTTTCCGCTTATTACAGGCAATTCCTTACTTAGATACAATCAGTATGGTTTTTCGGGATATAAGATGTTACAGCGAAACGATTTTAAAATTTTCGCATACAGTATTTTAACTTCAGTCTTAAGCGCTGTTTTGCTTTATTCGGTTTTTGTAATATCCGGTTCTGTTTATTACAAAATATTATATGATATTAGCATTGTTTTTATTATTTTAATGCTGTTTAACGTACAGCGCTTGCTTGTGAGAAATATAAAAATTTTAGGAGAGGAACATAAAGACAGCTATGCTTTTGCATCGCAGAAAATTGCAGAGCTGGGATCGTCGTCCGTATCTATTGAAGAGAAGCTCAGGCATATTTACCGGGAAATCTCGGGATTAACAGGTGCTGAGTCGTTAAAATTATTATTATTCACGGATATTGAAAATGACTATTATTTGAATTTAAGCGATTACATTGAGATTATGCCGAAGAATTCGGATCTTTTTTCTTTGATTAATAAAAATAAGGATATTATCCTTAAGCATGCTCTTGTCAGAAATTCTTTGATTGAAAATAGAATTTATGACTTTTTTGAGGCCAAGAATTTCGTCTTTCTCGTTCCTATGATAGAAAATAATGAGGTAAAGGGCGCGTTTTTAATAGGCAAAAAGCGTTACAGGGGATTTTATCTGGATCAGGACATCCATTTTTTTCAAAGTGTAATGTACCAGATTATTCAATTGATTGAGATCGACAGACTCTATAAAGATTATATTATAAAGAAGCAGTATGAAAAGGAACTTGATAACGCGTCGTATGTACAACTGCGCCTTTTCCCGAAGGCTGCGCTTAAAGACAGAGGGATAGATATCAATTTTTTCTACAGGCCGTATCTAAGGGTAATAGGCGATTATTTCGATTTTTTTAAAGTTGATAAAGACAGAACTGCAGTAATAATTGGAGATGTTTCCGGGCACGGATTATCGACTGCTATGGTTCTTTCTGCTGTAAACAGCATTACGCATGCGATTCTGGGGGAAAAAGAAAGATTTGAAAAAACATTTACTGAAATAAATAATTATTTGAATAACAGCTACAGGGGAATTGAATTAATTACTTTATTTATCGGTATTTTTAACCGGAAAACAAAAGTAATGGAATATATAAACGCCGGACATGGAGCTCCTATACTTATCAGGAAAAACGAGAAAAAAATCCGGCATATCGAAGGCAGATCGAAAATTCTGGGCGCGGATCCGGATGCCGTGTATACTGCGTCACGAATAACTCTTGATAAAGATGACGAACTGATACTTTATACCGACGGCGTAATGGAAATATATAATGAAAAAACAGGACCCAGCCTTGACGAGGAAATGTTTTTAAAAATTATACTCGATAATATTGAAAAAGATGTTAACGGGAAAATAATTGAAATTGAAAAAAGAATAAAATTCTACAGCAAGGATATTAAGGATGATATTACGATTATCGGAGTCAAAGTGCATTAATAAATTAGTCATTATTGGTTTTTTTTTATTTTATTTTTTTCAGTTTTGCAATAATCCTGTTAATGCCGGTGAGAAACAAAAAAATCCTTTTAACTCTGCCTATCCATCGCTTCCTGTAAGTTATAGTGAGAGCTCCTTTGCTCCTTTTATAAATCCTGTTTTATCGGAAATGTCCCCGGATTTTTCAATGTCATATATGATGCAGAACTTTGAAGACAGGAAGGATTATAACCATTTCTTCCTGTTAAATTATGGGGGCTTTATTTTATCTTATTCATGGATTGAGAATCTTTATAATTACAATGATGCTTTAATTACTTCAGATGCAAAACTTTTTACAATAGGGAAAAGTTTTTTTTTAAACAACATGTTCGGCTTTGGAGCGAACTATTTATTCAGCAACAGTAATAATGATGCTTTTGACGACTACAGGTCACTGACACTGGGCATGCTGTTCCGCCCAACAGGTTTTCTTTCGCTGGCTTATGTTTCCCGGGATATAAATAATCCCAAAGTCAATAAGACGCAAACGTCGCGAAGCGATGTTTATTCCCTGTCATTACGGCCTGTTAATTATTTTACATTGTCGGTTGATGCTGTAAAATATGAACGGCGCGAAATTAATAAATCGGATATTCAGTTTTCGACAACTCTGCATTTAAAATATAATATTTCCGTATTCGCGGGTCTGACGAAAAATAAGGATTTTACATTCGGGTTGCTGATGCCGCTCGGGATTAACGGTGAGAAAAGCTCAAGCCTAATACTTGACGGTTATGGCTCCAACAGGTACGACATCAATTCTTACTGTTTCGGCATTACTTTAAGCGGCGAGAAGACCATACCCTCCATATTCCAGTCAAAGCGTTTTCTTAAAATTATTTTGAACAAAGACATTGGTGAAATTAAAATAGAACGGTTGCTGGATAATTACGAAGTGACATTTTATGATTTATCGAATGCCATAAAAACAGCAGGAAACGACGAAAGCATATCCGGTATAATGCTACAGATCGATAATATTGAACTGGGTTTTGCCCAGATACAGGAACTGCGCGAACAGATAAAATTTTTCAGACAGAGCGGTAAAAATATTTACGCTGTTCTTAATGCGATCGGCAACAGGGAATATTACCTCGCTTCCGCGTGCGATAAAATTTATTATAATCCTGCAAATGTTTTCTCAATTACAGGGCTTATGGCCGAGGTGTTTTTCTTTAAAGGAGTGATGGATAAAATAGGAGTAAAGTTTGAATCCGTAAGCAGGGGGCCGTATAAATCGTATCCTGAGCCGTACACAAAAGAACATATGTCGCGGGAATTCCGGGAAAATTTAACTGCGCTTATTTCGGATCTGAACGAGCAGTTTTTGGGCGATATTGCAAATGACAGATCTATATCGCGAGAAAAGATCGGCGAGCTTTTAAGAAAAGGGATATTTACACCTGAAGAAGCAGTAAATAACGGATTTGTTGATTATATCAGCTATTCATTTGATGCGGAAAAAAAATATTTTAAGGAGAAACATTCCGTAGGTTTAAATGATTATGTTGAAGAAAAGACGCGGACTTTTGAATGGGGGCCAAGACCCGAAATTGCCGTAATTTATGTGTCAGGGGCAATTGTCCGCGGCAGGTCGCAGGGTTATAACACGTTTGTCCCTAAGACGACAGGGGATGAAACTTATGCTAAAGCTCTTACTATTGCGTTTGAGGATCCGCGGGTTAAAGCTGTTGTAATAAGAGTAGACTCCGGAGGGGGATCGTCTCTTGCTTCGGAACTAATGTGGCATTATCTAATCTCATTGAAGAATAAATATAAAAAACCTGTCGTTTTTTCATTCGGTAATACAGCGGCATCGGGCGGATATTATATAGCATGCACAGGCGACCGTATTATCGGGAACAGAGGATCGGTTACAGGCTCTATCGGGGTTGTTGCCGGAAAGCTTTCTTTAAAGGAGCTTTACGCCAGGCTAGGGATAAATAAAGATGTCATTAAGATGAGCGAATTCGCGGATATCTTTTCAGAATCAAAGGATATGAGCGCAGAAGAGAGAAAAATTTTTGAGCAGGGAGTTGACTATGTTTACAACCGATTCACGCAGAAAGTTTCACAGGCCAGAGGAATAGAAAAAGAACAGATTGATAAAGTAGCGGAGGGCAGGGTATTTACAGGCGGCCAGGCAAAAGAGAACAGACTGATTGATTCATTCGGCGGATTGCTTGCCGCGATTGACATGGCAAAACGTACTGCTAAAATAAAAGATGAGTATACTGTAAGGCATTTGCCGGAGATATCCGTTTCCATAATGGAATTTCTGGGACTTGGATCGCAAAACAGTTTATTTGCCGAAAAGATAAAATCTTTAATGCAGACATTTGAATTTATTGATTTTAACAATGAATATTCTTTATATTATTTTCCGTACAGGATAGAAATTAAATAGCTGGTACACTGTCACATTTGGAACTGTGAGTGTAAGGATATTTTTAAATTGAAACATATAACAAAATTTTCTAAAAATTGCCGTATTATTATTAAAGGAATAATCTTTGATACAGATTACAAAACAAATTTCGATAAGTGAGAAAGAAATTCACGAGGAATTTATCCGCTCTTCCGGTCCCGGCGGCCAGAATGTGAACAAGGTTGCAACTGCGGTTCAGCTTCGCTTTAATGCTGCGGGATCCCCATCGCTCCCGGTTGAAGTAAGAGAAAGGCTTGTGCGTTTGGCCGGCAGACGGCTTACTTCGGACGGGGAGCTTATAATTACTGCTAAAAGATTCCGCACACAGGAGAAAAACCGGCAGGATGCTCTCGAACGACTTATTGCCATGATACGCAAAGCATGCGAAAAGCCGGTAAGCAGGAAAAAGACAAAGCCCACTGAAGCATCGCACAGGAAGCGCCTTGATATTAAACGCAGAAAAAGCAACGTAAAGAAGCAAAGACAGAATAAAGCATCATTGGATGAATGAAAATAACGGTTTATTCATCCAGGGAATAGACGACCTTTATTGGTTGCTGAATGCCTTTATTCTTCTGAATAATTAAAAACCTGGAAATAAATGATTTTGTAAATTCCTGTCTCTTGCTGCCAAGAAGAAATGTTTTTATTTTACTGCTCTCCATTATAAGAAAAAGGATCGTAGATTCTGTTTATACAATTTTGTATTTAAAATAAAAAGAAAGCCCGGTTTTTTATTTTTTTTCTTGATATAAACAATATCACATGATATAATTTAATATATTATTTGTATGCTTAAGATATTGTTTCAGCGCTGTAAATATATTTATTATCAGGGCCGGTTTTAAGTCCGCTCATCTCCGTTTTTACACATCCGGCAATTAAACGTTTCCGGACTTGAAAATGACTGCAATTAATCACTATATTATTTTTTCTATAGACAGCGAACGTTTCGCCTTCCCCGTTGGCATAGTGGAAAGAGTGATACGCGCAGTCGAAGTGAGTCCCCTTCCCGATGCTTCTGCGAATATCATGGGAATCATCAACATGGAAGGAACTATAATATCTGTTTTTAATACACGCAGAAAATTAGGTTTGCCCGAACGGGAGCTGAGTATTGATGACAGGTTCATTATTACGGCAGCCGGGGACCGGAAGGTTGCGATCGCGGTGGATTCCGCGGATGGCATAATCGGGGTGCCACAAAAAGAATTGACGCCGGCCGGAGAAATAGAGGGAGGCCTGATTTACACGGAAGGCGCGATTAAAACAGGTGAAGGCGTAATTCTTACTCTGGATATCGGGAATTTTATAAAGTAAAATCCGGAGGCAGAACAATGATCATTTCAATTAATCGCGAAATAATGGCTCGCCTGGCTGATGTTATATCGGAAAGGACAGGGCTTTGTTTTCCTTCCGAACGATGGACCGATCTTGAACGCGGACTGCGCAGCGCGATGCCGGAGCTTGGGTTCAGCGGCTTAACTGAAATGTATAAATGGCTGCTGACGGCAGATCCGGTGCGGCGCGAGACGGAAATACTCGCTTCGCATCTTACCATCGGTGAAACTTATTTCTTCCGTGACAGGGCGTTCTTCAACTCGCTAAGGAATACTGTTATTCCTGAACTTGTGGATGCCAAAATAAAGACTTCGCGAAGTCTGCGTATCTGGAGCGCTGGCTGCTGTACGGGTGAGGAACCTTACTCGGTAGCAATTATGCTCAGGGAAATTATCCCCGATATTTCAGAATGGAACATAACTCTTCTTGCTACGGACATAAACAGGCGTTTTTTAAATAAAGCGATAAACGGCATATATAATCAATGGTCGTTCAGGCAAACTTCCGATGATGTCAGGGAGAGATTTTTTGTAAATGCCGGAAATAATCTTTTCTCTATAAACAATGAAATAGTCAGCATGGTTAAGTTTTCGATACTTAATCTGGTTGAAGACGTATATCCTTCGTTATTGAATAATACAAATGCCATGGATTTAATAATTTGCAGGAACGTACTTATGTATCTTAAGGCTGGCCAGGCTGCGGAGGTTGTCCGCAGGCTGTATAACTCTCTTGTCAGCAGAGGCCTGCTCTCAATCAGCCCTGTTGAGCATTCTGCAGCAATCGCGGAATATTTTGACGCGGAGAATATTGATGGGGTCACTTTGTACAGGAAGGCATTGAATGTCCGGCAAAAAGCAGTTAACACACAAAAGCCTGAAACAGAAAAACATGAGTCCTGGCATAATCACATTTCGGAAGTAAAGCACCCGGAGATTCAGGCTGTTACGACTGTTATAAAGGAAACGGAATCTCAGGATGAATCCGAAAGCATACCTGATAAATGGAGCGAAGCAGGGACTTTATATAACAGCGGGGATTATACGGGAGCGATCGGAATATTGACTCAACTGGAAAAGCAGGGGCGTGCAGAGGCAAGGGAAATGGCGCTGCTCGCTTCCTGTTACGCGAACAGGGGTATGCTCGCGGACGCGCGTTCATGGTGCGAGGCAGCGATCGTTCGGGATAAATTGAACCCGCGATTGTATTATCTTTTATCGGTGATTCTTCATGAACAGGGGGAAACAGAACAGGCGGAGACAGCGTTCAGGAAGACTTTATACCTTGACCCGGAATTTGCACTTGCATTCTTTGCTCTCGGAAATATAGCGGCACAAAAAGGCGATTTTAAAACAGCTGAAAAACATTACAGGATTGTTCTTGAATTGCTGAAAAAATTTAATCCTGAGGATATAATTCCCGGCTCCGAAGGCATGCAGGTCGGAAAACTTTCGGAAATAATCCGGGATTTAATAAACAGGTGAAATTTTATGTACGAAAAAGGAAAAACTATAAAACCCGACTCTCCCATTGACTGGACCAATGTTCATGCCAGGGTAAGGGAAATGGAGGCAGGGCTTGAGTCCAATTTTAAGCTGCCTCCTGAAAAAATAAAAGAACAGCTAAAGAAAAGAGCCCTGGCTCTTGCTGCGGAAAAAAGCTCAGAGAGCTGCGTGGAAGAGAGTATTAGAGTCGTGGAATTTTTACTGGCGGGAGAGCGATACGGCATAGAAACCGCATTTTTAAAGGAGGTTTACCCGCTCAGGGACATTACACCGCTTCCGGGCATTCCTGCTTTTGTTCTCGGAATTATAAATGTACGCGGGCAAATCCTTTCGGTAATCGACATTAAAAAATTTTTTAAAATGCCGGATAAAGGCCTTTCGGATCTGAATAAAGTCATAATCGCGCAGAAAAAGGGGATGGAACTCGGCATTCTCGCGGATGCCATCATGGGGGAACGCGAGGTTAAGGTTTTCGATTTACAAACTACTATGCCTGCTTTCACCGGAATACGCGCTGAATATCTTCGCGGCGTTACGCAGGACAGGTTTATTATACTGGATATGGAACATATTTTAGATGACCCCAATATTATCGTGGATGGAAAAGATTACAAAGGAGGTTCATAATGGGAAATTTTACTAAGCTTGGAACACGAAGCAAATTAATCATGAGTTTCGGATTAATTATTCTTATGCTGCTCATGGTCATAGCAGCTTCTTTTATAAGCATAAGGACTATTGTGCACTCACAAAGTATTATTTTCGAAAAAGATTTTTCTGAAGTAATTAATATACTCCAGGTGCGCAGTAGCCAGAACAGAGCCAGGGCACTGGTGCTGGAGCTTATGCTTTCAAAAAATCCCGCTGACCGGCAGTCAATAGAAAGTGAACTTTCATCCTCTATAGATCAGATCGATAAATCGATGAAAACTTTGATTGGCCTTAACAGCGATAATTCTTCAGTTTTAAAGCAATTATATGATCTGGAATCAATTATAAACGCTTATAGAAATGGGCGTAGCCAGGAGATCACTCTGATAAAGCAGGGCAGAGTGATCGAAGCCCAGGTGATCGGGAGCGGCATTCAGGCTGAACGGTATGAAAAATTACATGACCATTTGTTAAAATTAACCGACATGACGGTTCAGGAGGCAAAGCTTTATGCGGATAAATCGTTAAGCTCTGCTAATTTTACCATGATATTCATGATTATTTTCGGAATAGTCGCGGTTGTCGTTTGCTTTTTTATTATACGCACAATATTTAACAGCCTGAAACGGATAACTGCAGACATCGGCAGTGTGGTAGAGTCTCTGGGTTCGTCCGCAGGTGAAATAGTAACAACTACCTCACAGGTAGCCGCAAGCGCATCGGAGACATCCGCAGCTGTTACACAGACAACTGCAACGGTGGAAGAGGTACGGCAGACGGCGCAGCTCGCGCACCAGAAAGCGCGCGATGTTCAGGATTCGGCGAAAAGGACTGCCGAGGCAGCTGAAAAAGGGAAACAGGCCGCGGCCGAGACAGTAGAGGGAATGAACCGCATACACGGGCAGATGAGCGCGATAGCCGGCATTGTGATTAAGCTCAGTGAACAGGGCCAGGTAATAGGCGAAATAACCACAACAGTAAATGACCTTGCAGATCAGTCCAATATTCTTGCAGTGAACGCGGCAATTGAGGCAGTGAAAGCCGGCGAGCAGGGGCTTGGATTTTCTGTTGTAGCGCAGGAGATAAAGAGCCTGGCCGAGCAGTCGAAACAGGCTACAGCCCAGGTACGCGCGATATTGAACGACGTTCAAAAAGCAGTGAACCAGGCTGTCATGGCCACGGAGCAGGGGACCAAAGCGGTCGAAGCCGGAGGAAAGCTTGCGGATCAGAGCGGGGAGGCGATACGGCAATTGACAGAAAACGTGAACGAGGCAGCGCAGGCAGCGACCCAGATTGCGGCTTCAAGCCAACAGCAAATGGCAGGCATGGATCAGGTTGCGCCTGCCATGGAAAGCATTAAACAGGCAATGGTACAGAATACGGCGAGCACGCGGCAGTCGGAACAGGCAGCGCAGAACCTGCACGAAATGGGCCTTAAACTTAAAGATCTTGTGGAGAAATTCCAGGTATAGGGTTATTTATAATGGGGAATAAACAGGAAGAGTTTATGAAAAGACTGCTGGAGGATTTCAAGATTGAGGCAGCGGAACATTACAGGATCATTTTAAACGGTCTTCTGGAACTGGAAAAAAGCCCCGGCCATGAAAAAGAGAATGAAATAGTCGAGGCGGTCTTCCGTGAGGTTCATAGCCTTAAGGGCGCAGCGCGGGCGGTAAGTCTTTCGCAGGTTGAACGGTTGTGCTCCCATGTTGAGGACGTATTCTCAAGGTTAAAGAAAAATGAACTTACGCTTGATCCCCCGCTTTTTGATGCGCTGCATGCCTCGGTCGATATTCTTGATACGCTCCTCGCAAAAGCAGCCGGAGGCGAGGGAGCAGATCTAAAGGAAATTTCCGGTGTCATAAACATGCTCGAAAAAATGCCAAAGGATGAAACCCCCTGTGTCCCGAAAGCGGCGCACAGGCTGCCGGAAGCGTCAGCCTCCAGTGAAACGGTGCGCATTTCAAGCGCCAAACTCGGCGGACTGCTTTTGCAGGCCGAAGAACTGATAACCGCCAAACTTGCAGGCAGGGAACACGCCGCCGAACTGCGGAGGGTACGTTCGCAGTTAAGTGGCTTGGCAAAAAATTTTGAAAGCGCTATGGCCCCGAGTCAGAATGAATTTTTCAAATCCGTGGAATATAATCTGAAATCCATAAATGCGAATATTGACCAGGACAACCGCACACTAGGCCGTAATGTGGATATTCTTGTGAATGAAATAAAAAAAACTCTCATGTTCCCGTTCTCATCCTGCCTTGAATTTATGCCGAAACTTGTCCGGGATCTCAGCCGCGACAGCGGCAAGGAAGTGAATTTAACAGTCACAGGCTCGGAAATAGAAATGGACAGGAGAATACTTGAGGAGATCAAGGACCCGCTCATTCACCTTATCCGCAATTGTATTGATTACGGCATAGAAAAACCTGAAGCAAGGAAAGCGAAAAATAAGCCTGCCGAGGGAGCAATAATGGTCTCGGTGTCGCTTAAAACTAACCGCCAGGCCGAGATAACAGTTTCGGACGATGGGGCAGGGGTCGATATTCCAAAGGTCATTGCCGCGGCGGTAAAATCCGGAATAGTCACTGCCGAATCCGCAGGAAAAATGACGGAAGCCGAAGTATTGAACTTGATATTTCATACGGGTCTCTCGACGAGCCCTATAATAACCGATATTTCCGGAAGGGGACTTGGACTCGCTATTGTCCTTGAGAAAGCTGAAAAACTAGGTGGTTCGGTTTCAGTGGAATCCGCGGCGGACGCGGGCACCACTTTCCGCATTGTGCTTCCCCTGATGCTTGCAAGTTTCAGGGGCGTAGCGGTTGAAATCCGTGGGCGCACATTTTTAATACCGTTAAAGAACCTTGTAAGGGTGATGCGTGTAAAACAGGAAGATATTAAAACAGTCGAGAACAGGGATACAGTTAAAATGAACGGTCAGGTATTAGGACTTTTTGATCTCGGAGCTTCTCTTGGACTTTCCGGGCTGTCACATGCATGGCAGGACGGTGAATTTTTGCCTGTTCTGGTAGTTTCATACGCAAGAAAAAACATGGCTTTTCTGGTGGATAATATCATCGGCGAAGAGGAAGGCCTCATCAAGAATCTCGGATCTCAGCTTAAACATGTACGGAATATTGCAGGCGCAACCCTGGCCGGCAGCGGAAGGGTGATGCCGATCATTGATATTGCCGACCTGATTGAATCGGCCCCTGCCGGAGGCGCCGAAGTTGGGCTTTTGCCGCAGGAGGGTGAGCAAGTTCAAAAGAAACACGAAATCCTGGTTGCCGAGGATTCGATAACGGCCCGCAACCTGCTGAAAAATATTCTAGAATCGGCAGGTTATACTGTCGGCACAGCCGTGGATGGCATGGATGCCTTTACCTCGCTTCGCGGCAGGGAATACGACCTGTTGGTTTCGGATGTGGATATGCCGCGTATGAACGGTTTTGATCTCACGTCGCGCATACGCGGCGACGCGAAGCTCGCGAAGCTGCCTGTTGTGCTTGTTACAGCTCTTGAATCGCGCGAGGACAGGGAGCGCGGCATAGACTCCGGAGCTGACGCGTATATTGTTAAAAGCGGGTTCGACCAGGCCAGTCTGCTCGATACAATACGAAGATTAATCGTGTAAGGACGCAACTAATGATCAAAGCACTTGTTGTAGAAGATTCAGCGGTTGTCAGGGAATATCTGATACATATTTTAAATTCCGATCCGGAGATCATTGTAATCGGATCTGCGGTCAATGGTGAAGAAGCTATCGCGTTTTTAAAGAATACTATCCCTGATGTGATCACTATGGATATCCATATGCCGCGTATGGACGGCTTTGAGGCCACGCGCCGCATTATGGAAACAACACCGGTACCGATCGTAATAGTCAGCGGCAGCACAAACCGTTCCGAGGTCGCAATAACAATGCAGGCACTTGAAGCCGGGGCGCTTACTTTTATTGCGCGTCCCCTTGGCATCGGCAGCCCAGGTTATAAAGAGGAAGCCGAGACATTTAATAAAACAGTGAAATTAATGTCCGAAATTAAGGTCGTGCACAGATGGAACAGCGCTACAAAAGGACGCTTTACACAGGCTGCCGGCACGGACTATCGAAAACCTGTGGATAAAAAGACCATTGATGCTGAAATCGATATGATCGCGATAGGGGCATCGACAGGCGGCCCGATAGCGATAAAGAAAATTCTGAGTATCCTGCCCGGGACTGTGCCTGCACCGATACTTATAGTTCAGCATATATCGCTAGGATTCGTGTACGGCATGGCGGACTGGCTGAACAGAGATTCAATTAGCAGTGTTAGCGTCGCTTCGCATGGGGAAACCGTTTATCCGGGTCACGCGTACCTGGCTCCTGACGGCTTTCACATGGGCATTACAACTGAAGGACGTATTATTCTTGCAAACGGTGAGCCTGAGTACGGACTTCGTCCCTCGGTTTCATTCCTTTTTCGTTCGGTACTGAATTCGTACGGGAAACGTGCTTCGGGCGTGCTGTTAACTGGAATGGGTAAGGACGGTGCGCTGGAACTTCTTCAAATGAGAAAAAACGGCTGCCTTACCTTCGCCCAGAACGAGGCAAGTTCGGTAGTGAACGGGATGCCCGGCGAAGCAGTGAGACTTGACGCGGCGGATTTTGTACTGTCGCCGGAGGAAATCGCAGTCACCCTTGGGAAAATAGTTGCACTGAAAAGGAGGCCTTAATATGGACAGATCAGCGGATACATCGAACATCGTGAACAATGTCATTGTTGCCGAAGACAGTCCTGTACAGGCAAAGATGCTCAAAAATCTTCTGGAAGAAAACGGATACAGGGTAACCTTAGCTGCCAACGGCGCGGAAGCTCTGCAAGCTGTAAAAAATACTCCGCCAATACTTATTATCAGCGATATTCTGATGCCCGTAATGGACGGATATAAATTATGTTCATCAGTAAAGGCCGACCCGGAACTTAAGTATATCCCCGTCATTCTCCTCACCAGCCTGACCGATCCTTACGATATTATCAAGGGTTTGCAGGCCGGAGCGGACAATTTCCTGACCAAACCTTTTAATGAAAATTATCTCCTTACACGTATCCAGTATTTGCTTCTTAACAGGGAACTGCGAAAACACGGGAAAGCCGAAATGACTTTTGAGATCCTGTTCAGGGGAGAGAAGTATGTAATAAACTCCGACAAACAGCAGATACTGGACTTATTACTTTCGGTTTATGAAACTGCAATCGAAAAAAACGACGAACTGGCAGCCATAAGAGAGGAACTGCAGATACTCAACGAGGGTCTGGAAGAGCGCGTGCGTGAACGTACAGCTGAAATAAGGAACGAGATTGCCGAGCGTATAAAGGCCGAGGAAGAATTGAAAAAATACCAGGCTCATCTTACGGAACTGGTCAAAGAGAGGACAGAGAAGCTCGAGGTCGCTGTAGCCGCAGCTGACGAAGCGAACCGCGCCAAATCGGATTTTTTAGCCAATATGAGCCACGAGCTCCGCACCCCGCTTAATTCGATCATAGGATTTTCCGAAGTGCTGCAGGATAGCATGTTCGGCGACCTGAACGAAAAGCAATTGTCATATCTGCATTACATTGAATCGAGCTCGCATCATCTCCTTGATCTTATTAATGATATTCTGGATCTTTCTAAAGTGGAAGCCGGTAAAATGGAGCTTGAAGTATCTTCCATGAATGTTAACGAGACCGCACAAATGGCTATTTCCATGGTCTGCGAGAAAGCAATAAAGCACAGGATAGATCTTTCGCTTAAAATAGAGCCGGATGCGGATATCAGCTTAGAAGCGGATCAGAGAAAAATAAAACAAGTGCTGTTCAACCTGCTTTCCAACGCAGTGAAATTCACGCCCGACGGAGGCAAGGTGGCCCTTTTGATCGGACGGACGCATCCTGAAAATGATTCATTAATGGTAACGGTGACAGATACAGGGGTGGGCATTAAACCGGAAGAGATCGGAAAGCTGTTCCAGGAGTTCACTCAGCTCGAGTCCTCGCTTGAAAAGCGATACGAAGGAACAGGGCTTGGGCTGGCGCTTTCAAAAAAGCTGGTAGAGCTTCACGGAGGGGAAATATCGGTTAAAAGCGAATTCGGTAAAGGCTCTTCTTTCTCTTTTACAATCCCGCTTCGCAGGAGCGGTTTATGAAGAGCGATAAAGTGGAAAAAATGAGGTAAATAATGCCATATAAAATTTTAATTGTTGAAGATAATTCGGCCAACCGGCTGCTTTTAAGGGATATTCTCGTGTATCATGGTTATGAAATCATTGAAGCGGAAAACGGCGCGGATGGAATAAAGGCTGCCATAGAGCAAACGCCGGATATTATCCTTATGGATCTTCAAATGCCGGTGATGAACGGGTATTCCGCTATTCGGGAACTGAAATGCAATTCGGTTGCAAAAAACATCAAGATAATAGCAATTACATCTTTTGCCATGATAGGCGACAAGGAAAAGGCAATGGAATGCGGCGCGGATGAATATATCGGGAAACCGATAAACACAAGGACTTTGCCGGATATGATTAAAAACATGTTGAAGTGAGCGGTGATAATTTTCCTTTTAATATATTTTAAGAATCAATCATCAGTAACTTTAACAGGCAGGGTAATGGTAAATGTTGTCCCTTCGCCCGGATTCGACTTCACATCGATATAGCCTTTATGCCTGTTGACAATTATATCATAAGCAATCGCAAGACCCTGTCCTGTGCCTTTCCCCGCTTCCTTTGTAGTAAAAAAAGGATCGAAGATTCTGTCCATTATTTCTGCCGGGATCCCTGCGCCCGTATCGCTTATTTTAATCATTATATATGTATCGCAATACCTGGTAGTTATTTTTATTGTCCCTTTTTTTTCTGTTTTCCCGCCGAGTTTTTCCTCAATGGCATGTGCGGCGTTTATTATAATATTAATAAAAACCCTTCCGAGATCATCCCCATAGCATTCTGTCATTTTCATGTTCTTGTCAAGATCAAGTTCAACTATTGAGACGTATTTCCATTCGTTTTTCGATATTGTAACGGAATCATCTATTATTTTATTTATATCTGAAAGAGATTTCACGCTATTGCCCGGATGAGAAAATTTTTTAACTGAACCGGAGATATTTGTAATCCGGTTAATACCTTCCAGTATTTGTTCGGCAGCTTTGGGAACTTCATTTTTTAAATATTCATAATCTATCGATTTTAAAAGATCAAATATTTTGTCTGCAATATCGCAGTTTTTTCCGCCTTTGTGAAATTCTATAAATTTATTCATTGTATCAAGGAGTTTCCCCAGCGATTCCTGAGTAAATACAGCATTGTCTTTGATGTACTGAGCAGGCGTGTTTATTTCGTGCGCTATTCCTGCAGCCAGCCTGCCTATGGCTTCCAGCTTCTGAGCATGGTTTGTCTGTATCCTTATTGACCTGACTTCAGTAATGTCTTCACCTGTTATTAAATAGCCCGTAATAATATTTTCAGTATCTTCGATCGGGCTGATTTTGATGTTCAGAAAGCGGGTGAGCCCTTCCTCGTCCCCTGATGGGGAAAATCGTACTTCCTTTAAGGAAACCGGATTTTTTTCCGTAATAGCAGCGGTAATATATTTATTTATTCTGTCCCACTCCCAGTTGATTATCGATTTATCGAGAATTTTCCCGAGGACGACTTTGGTTTGTATTTTAAAAACGTTTTCCGCTTCACTGTTCCAGTGAGTGATTTTTTTCTCGCTGGTTATGCCTATCAGGATTGATTTAATTGAGGAAAGGAGTGAATCTATTTCCTTAGTGCGTTCAATGACCATTTTTTCCAGGTTATCGCGATGGTATTTTAACTGTATATGAGTATCAACGCGGGATTTTAGTACAAGGAGCTGTACCGGTTTGGTAATATAATCAACTGCCCCAAGGGAAAAGCCTTTTATTTCGTCGAACATTTTATCCATTGCGGAAATAAAGATTACAGGAACATCTTTCGTCCAAATATTTTCTTTTAATTTTTTGCATGTTTCATATCCGTCCAAACCGGGCATCATAATATCGAGCAAAATCAAGTCGGGCAATTCATTCTGAGCTGCTACAATAGCCTGGTTCCCGTTAGTGGCAGGACGCACCCTGTACCCCCATTCCTTCAGGGCGCTGCTTAACACTTCGAGATTATCGGTGGAGTCGTCAACAATCATTACGGAGAATCTTTTATCCTGAATAGTTTTTTCTTTCATAATTAAACGCCTGTTATGTTTTCATATATCTCGTCAATTTCTTTATGTGATTCTTCAAAAGCATTTGCTATAACCGGGTCAAAATGGTTCCCTATTCCTTCCTTTATTATTTCTCTTGTTTTTTCATGGGACAAGGAAGGTTTATAGCAGCGTTTTGACCTGACTGCTTCATAAACGTCGGCAACAGCCATAATCCTGGCAGGGAGAGGGATGCTATCCCCGGAAATGCCGTCAGGGTAGCCGGTTCCGTTCCATTTTTCGTGATGATGTCTTGCTATTGCAATCCCCATTTTTATAAAGTTATTAGAGGGATATTGCTCCAGGACTGCGTTAAGCGTCTCAGCGCCGAAAGCAGCATGTGCCTTCATTATTTCAAATTCATCAGGTGTAAGCTTGCCGGGTTTAAGAAGGATATTGTCCGGTATTGCTACCTTGCCTATGTCGTGCAGCGGGCAGGCATGGTAAAGATTTTCAATAAAAGAATGGGTTGCAATGACGGCATAGTCGGAATTTTTACTGAGATTAACGGCAATAGCTTTGCAGATCAATTGAACTTTTTCGAGATGCTTTCCTGTCTCATCATCCCGCGATTCGGCAAGTTTTGCAAGGGCAAAGATTGTTGCCATTTGCGATTCCAATATTTCCCTGACCTGCGCTTCAACTATCTTTTCAAGTTTTTCGTTGTATTCTTTCATCTCCATCTGCAGTCTGCGTAATTTTAAATGTGTTGCCACACGGGCCATGACTTCCTCAAACTGGAACGGCTTTGTTATGTAATCAACTCCTCCTGAGGAAAAAGCCTCCATTTTTTCTTTTGTTTCCGTTAATCCGCTAATAAAGATAACCGGGATATCCCGCAGGTCAGTATCTTCCTTTAGTGTTTTGCATACTTCAAAACCATTCATATTCGGCATTGCAATATCGAGCAATATAAGATCGGGCGGATCGTTTTTCGCTGCCTGCAACGCAAGCTGTCCCGTTAGTGCAGGCCGCGCTTTGTAACCTTTAATTTTAAGCATACTCGCGAGCAATTCCAGGTTTGCAGGGGTGTCGTCTACAATCAAAATATTGGTAAAATTGTTTTTTAATTCGGGCGTATTCATTTTAATTTCATCCTTTCATTAAAGATTTTAACAAGGGTGTCGTATTGATAGGTCTTTATTAATTTTTGTACTTTTTTGCCTGTTTCCGGTTTTTGTCCGCTTATTTGTTTGTTTAGTTCCAGGAGATTATCGTAATCTATGTTTGTAGCGGCTTTAATAATTTTTTCAATTGTGCTGTCCGGAACATCTTCCAGTTCCGCGGGAGTTAATAATGATTCATTTTCAGCGGTAATTTTATTTTTTTCCTCGTATATAAACTCAATATTCAGTTGTTTTTGTATGCTTTCAACAAGAGATTGTATATTGATAGGTTTTCTTATGTATCCGTCCGCTCCCCAGTCTATCGCTTTTTCCTTGTCTTCTTCAAAGGCGCTCGCGGTTACTGCGATAATTCTGGTCATGTTTTTGATGTCCTTTTCTTTAATGCGAAGTAGCGCTTTGTAACCGTTCATTACAGGCATTCTCATATCCATAAGTATCAGATGCGGAGACCACGTATCGAAAATATCAATAGCTTCACTGCCGTTTTCCGCTTCCATAAAGCTGAATCCCTGAATGTTTTTCAGAATATCTCTTATAAGATTACGGGTATTTTTATCGTCATCGGCTATCAGTATCCTGTATTCATTCCGGAAGTTTTTTATCCCGGTTATCTTTCTGTGTAATGGTTTTTCTTTTTGCTGGTATTCTTGTATTTCTTCGATAGCGACTGTAACGGTAAAGCAGGAGCCTTCGCCGGGTATGCTTCTGATTTTAATGTCGCCGCCGAGCGCCCTTGCGTATTTCAGGCTGATGTCAAGCCCAAGACCGGTCCCGCCTGCCTTTGATCCTGCTTCAGTCTGGCTGAATGCCTGAAAAAGATTTTTTATCTCGGATTCCGATATGCCGGGTCCTGTATCGCTGATATCTGTAATAAGTATAGTTTTATCGTTTTCTTTTTTCTCCGCTCGTGAAAAAACGGTTATACTGCCTTTCTCTGTGAATTTAACCGCATTCCCGATTACGTTGACTAATATCTGCCTGAATTTTTTTTCGTCGGTAGAGACGAACTTTGGCAGGCCAGGTGTTAAATTCATTATAAAGTTAATATTCTTTGATAAGGTTTGTTCATGGAACATCATTTCAATGTCAGCAAACAGATCCGGCAGATTGAATGTATTTTTATTAAAAGAAATCTTTCCGGCGTCTATTCTGGACAGATCAAGTATATTGTTTATTAAATCCAGGAGATGTTCGCCGCTGCGGTAAATGGTTGATATGCGTTCTTTCTGGGAGTCATTCAGCATTACATCGTGCAACAATAATTGTGAGAAACCGATAATCGCATTCAGAGGAGTTCGTATTTCATGAGACATACTTGAAAGGAACCTGCTTTTAGCCCTGTTTGCCGACACTGCTTCTTCTTTTGCCTTCTCCAGTTCCGTTGTGCGTGTTTTTACAAGCTCCTCAAGATGATCGCGGTATCTTTTTAGTTCTTCCTCCGCCAGCTTGCGTTCGGTTCTGTCAAGCACCATGCCCAGGGACCGGATGACTTTCCCGTTCTCATCTTTTATGTGTTCGCATTTCTCGTATACATGGCGTATTTCTCCCGTGTTTTTTCTGATGATACGGTGTTCGATCTCGTAATTTTCTTTTCCGTTCATTACCGAATCCCAGTAGGTTGTATTGACTGTCTCCCTGTCATCAGGGTGAACGACGTCAAGAAAACCTTCGTAGGAACCGCTAAAATCTTTCGGCTGTATCCCGAATATTCGGCAAACTTCATCCGACCATGTCAGTTGATCTTTGCTGACATCCATTTCCCATCCGCCCAGATGGGCCATCTCCTGGGCTTTCTTTAATTGTTCCTCGCTTTTTTTCAGTGCTTTCTCACTGGCTTTTCGTTCCGTGATGTCACGGTCAATGCCCCTGTATCCCAGAAAGTTTCCTTTTGCGTCAAATGCGGGCACTCCATTCGTTTCGAGTACTACGTGCCGCCCGTCTTTGTGCAGATTTATGTTCTCCAGCCGGATAATAGCTTTGCGAGACCTGATAATTTCCCCGAATAACCTGCCCAACCGCTCCGCTTCTTCCGGAAGCATCAGGTCAAAAGGACTCTTCCCCATGACTTCTTCCGGTTCGTATCCTAACAGTTCCCTGATCTTCGGACTGGCATACGTGTAAATGCCGTTACCGTCTACCTCCCATACCCAGTCGCTGGTTGTTTCGACCATTGACCTGAACCTCTCCTCGCTTTCACGTAGCGACTCTTCAACCTGTTTCCGTTCATTGATCTCCGCATTTTTTTCTTCAATAGCTGTTACTAATTTAATATTTGATTCCTGGAGCTGGCTGATCTTCTGGCTTAGTTTATTCACAAGCCGGTCATTATGAGCTTTAATAAAACGTAATTCATCTGCAAATTCCAGTTTAGGACTGTCAAATGCAGAGTCCTTATTTATTTCTGTCAGTATATTGTTAATAATATTAATAAATATTTTAGGTTCAGTCGGTTTAATAACAAAACGTGAAGCTCCTAGCCTCATGGCGAATTCTTCGTCTTTTTTTGAAGTGTATGTGGAAGTATAAAAAATAAACGGGATATTCTTCCAGCTTTTATTATTCCTGACTTCATAACAAAGCTGCCATCCGTCCATTTCCGGCATAAGGATATCTGAAATAATCAGGTCAAAGGATTCCTTCTCTAAAGCATCAAGCGCTTCAGCTCCATTGTGTGCTGAAACCACAATGTTTTTACTGCTTAACATCGTCTCCATCAAATAAAGATTATTTTCATCATCATCGACGCTTAGTATCCGCATGAATGACACCTGATGTTATCAAATTTTTTCGGGCATTGATTGGAAAAGAAGTGCTGTTTCGGCTGACCGATGTAGTAATGAATAAAACAATAGTTCTTTATGAAATTCAGAACAAATTATGTATGTTGGTATATACCTCCCGGCCTTAAAATCCAGTCAATTAGTTACGTTAAAAGTTTAACAGGATAGATTGAATAATTCAATAAAAAAATTACCGGCTGGCTTACCGGCATTATTATAGCATATCTACGACTCATCTTAAAAATAATCAGTGTTAATTAACACCTGTTGAGATTGAAAATAGTTGCTTTGACATTATTTCTGCTTGTTGCTATAATATAATAGAGGGTGTTTGCATTCCAAGTAAAATATCCGAGGGGGGATGAGATGGTTATTTTTTAATTAATCATTATTGTTGAAGGAAAATGGCATGCTTAAAAATTTGTCTTTCAGAAACAAGCTGTTATTATGGGTAATGCCGACGCTTATAATCGGATTTTTTGCGCTAAGTCTTGGTGCGTACTGGTACGTTAGCAGGCTCATTAAACGGGAATTAACCGCAAGCATGCTGGCAACAACCGGTAAAACTGCCGAAAGCATAAATACATGGCTTAAGACACTTTTAATTGAGCCGGAAACGATCGCTTCTACTCCCGCGGCAAAAGCAATTAATGTTGATTTCCACCTCATAGACATCCAGAACATAAACCGTCACAAAATCCTCCATGAAAAATATCCGGATATATTCCAGGATATTTATGCAGCTAACCGGCATGGTGAGTACCATACGGTACGCCAGATGAATAGCAGCTATTACATGTTTATCGGTCATATACAGGATCGTCCTTATTTTAAATCCATTATGGCGGGCGGACCGGCGCAGATTACAACGCCTCTCGTATCCAGAACAACAGGCATACCTACGATATTCATGGTAGCGCCGATAAAAGACGATGCGGGACGCACGCAGGGTCTGGTAGGCACCGGAATTTCCCTGGGATATATTCAGAAACTTGCAGGTAGTCTTAAGGCCGGCAAAACAGGATATGGCATTGTTGTCGATAAAGACGGGATGTTAATTTATCATCCGGATAAAGAAGTTGCCATGAAAAAGAGGATGAACGATTTTGACGATCCCTCTATAAAAGAACTTTGGAAACTGATGAGTACGGGCGGTTCCGGAATACGTCATTATAAATACAATGGTCAAAAAAAAGTGGTCTTCTATCAGCCTATAACTGCTACCGGATGGTATGTGGCAACGGTAGTTCCGGAAGCCGAACTTTTCGCGCCCGCATCGCGAATGATCAGGTCATTGCTGATTATAACAGCAGTTATCCTGATACTGGTGGCTGCGGGTATTATAATCCTGGCTCACAAATTAACGCAGCCGCTGTACGACCTTGCTTTGCGCACCAGGAAAATAGCGGCCGGTAACATGGAAGTAATTGCTGTTGAGACGGACTCGCGGGACGAGATAGGACAGCTCACCGGTGAGTTCAATGTAATGGCTGAAAATCTGAGGAAGCACCGCGAACACCTTGAAGTGTTAGTGAAGGAACGAACCTCGGAGCTGACTCAATCCATTTCGCTTCTCAACGCTACAATAGAATCGACTACAGACGGAATTCTCGTGGTAGACAGAGCCGGCAAGATTGTTAATTTCAATAAAAGATTTGTTGAGATGTGGCATATTCCGGAAGAAGTGATTTTGCTGAAGGATGATGATAAGGCTCTTGCCTGTGTTTTGGATCAATTATGTAATCCTGACGAATTTATTGCAAAAGTGAAGGAGTTGTATAACCGGCCGGAGGAAGAGAGCCTCGATATACTGAATTTTAAGAACGGTAATATCTTTGAGAGGTACTCCCGGCCGCAGCGCATAGACGACCGGATTGTCGGGCGGGTCTGGAGCTTTCGTGATATTACTGTGCGCAGACAATCGGAGAAAGCGCTGGAAAGATCTTATGCAATTTTAAAGAGCGTTGTTGAGAGCCCCAAAGAGGTTGTGATCTTTGCCCTTGACAGGGAGTACCGGTACATTGCCTTCAATAAAAATCATTATGAGACAATGAGACGGATCTGGGGAGCAGATATCTCTTTAGGAATCAGTATGCTTGAATATATTAAAAATCCTGAAGACAGGCAGAAGGCAAAAATTAATTTTGACCGCGCGCTGTTGGGTGATTCTTTTTCAATAATTGAGCAGTACGGGGATGAAGCACTTGAACGCAGATACTATGAGGATATTTATAATTCAATTATTGATGAAAACGGGAATGTAATAGGGCTTACTTTATTTCTTTCCGACATTACGGAGCGTAAGCAGGCGGAGGAAGCGCTTCGTGAATCCCGCCAGATACTTATGACTGTGCTGGATACGATTCCCGTCCGGGTTTTCTGGAAGGATCGCGATTTAAAATACGTCGGATGCAACAAGCCGTTTGCGCTGGACGCCGGGTTTAATGAGCCCGAGGAACTGCTGGGAAAGGACGATTACAGCATGGGATGGCGGGAGCAGGCCGAACTCTACCGCGCGGATGACCGGCAGGTGATCGAGACCGGCCGTTCGAAACTGCTGATAGAGGAACCGCAGACTACGCCTGATGGAAAGACCATCTGGCTGATTACAAGCAAGATACCGCTTAGGGACTCAACACATGCTATATACGGAGTGCTGGGCACATATATGGATATTACAGATTACAGGAAAGCTGCGGATGCGCTCCGCGAAAGCGAGGAAAGGTTCCGGGTAATATTTCATGCTCAGCAAACAGGTCTTTTAATGATAGATTCGCAGACACATACTATTGCGGACGCTAATGCGGCAGCATTATTGCTGATCGGCCTTCCGGAGGAAAAGGTGATAGGGGAAGTCTGCCATGCTTTTGTTTGCACTGCAGAACGCGGGGCATGCCCGATTACCGACCTGGGACAGAGGATCGACAATTCCGAGCGTATCCTTTTAGCGGCAGGCGGCGAGCAGATACCTGTCCTTAAGTCAGCTAATCCGATTAATCTGGCAGGCCGTCCATATTTGCTCGAAAGTATTGTCGACCTTCGGGAACGCAAACAGATGGAGGGTGTGATGCTCAGAATGAATGAAAAGCTGGAACAGAAGGTTGCGGAAAGGACCCGGCAGCTGCTGGATGCCCAGGAAGAGCTTGTACGCAAAGAAAAGCTCGCCATTGTCGGTCAGCTTGCAGGGATCGTCGGGCATGAGATCCGCAATCCTCTGGGGATCATTAACAATGCCGTTTATTTTCTTAAAACAATCATAACCGGCGCAGATGATACTGTTAAGGAATATCTCGATATTATTAAATATGAAATTGATGATTCCCTTAGGATCATCACAGATCTTCTCGATTTTTCCCGCACCAGGACTCCCCGGATCCTTCCTGTTGATATCGGTCTGCTTATAAAAGAGACACTCGGCAAATATCCGGTTCCGGAGAATATTGATATCAGGCTGGATATTCCCGATAATCTTCACCGTTTGTATGCAGATCCGTTTCAAATGAGCCAGATATTCAGAAACCTTATTGCCAATGCCGTACAGGCTATGCCGGAAGGCGGCGTTCTTGGCATAATTGCGCGCGAATCTCAGGATTCAGCCCAGACTCAAGATACGGGAAAGGATTATCTGGAAATTGTGGTCTCCGATACCGGAAAGGGAATATCGCCGGAGAATATGGGTAAGCTTTTTCAGCCTCTTTTTACGACAAAGACAAAGGGGATCGGTCTGGGGCTTGTGACTTGTAAAACCCTGGCAGAAGCCAACGAAGGGAGAATAGAGGTGAAAAGCGAGTTGGGGAAAGGGACTGCTTTTTCAGTGTTTTTATCGATTGAAGAAAGGCCGGAAAATGTCAGCTGATTGTTTAACCATATTCTATTAAAACAGCCGTCAGAGGGGCATTGAAACAATGGAAAACAAATATTGTAAAACGGGTCAAGAGAGGATAAAGAATGATGACAGGTATTTTCGTATCATTCAGGCGATTCCCGATGCTATCTTCCTGCTGCGGGCAATTGACGGCGTCTTCCTGGATATAAACAATGCTTTTGAAAAATTGACGGGATACCCGTGCGAAGAAATTCTAGGACGGACGTATGAACAGCTCCCGTTTTTCCCAAAGCCGGGTTTTTCAACACAGGGTTTTCCGGTACCGGAAAAAAACGGCGAAATTTCCGAAATCGAAACCAGCCTTTTCCGCAAAGATGGAAGAGTCGCCCGCGTGCTGATATCATCGCATCGAGTTGAGGTAGATGGAGAAGCCTGCTGCCTGAACATTGCGCACGAAATTACCGGACGCAGGCCGACAGAGGAAATCTTGCCGGATAGTGAAGAACTAAGACAGAAGCTGGATGCCGCTGTTTCCCCTGAAATCGGGAAATGGAATCTGGAGCTTGCCGACATTATCGATGCCAGGGTAATTCAGCCGCTAATGGATGATTTCTATAATCTTGCCCGCATTCCCATGGCTATTGTCGATCTGAAAGGGAAAGTCCTGGTCGGCGTAGGGTGGCAGGATATCTGCATCAAGTTTCATCGTATTCATACGGAAACATGCAAGTATTGCATAGAAAGCGACTTACAACTTACATCGGGCGTTCAGCCTGGCGAGTTCCGTCTTTACAAATGCAGGAACAATATGTGGGACATAGCAACGCCTCTGATTGTCAGTGGGCATCATGTCGGAAACATTTTTTCCGGGCAGTTCTTTTTCGATGAGGAGCCCCTGGATTACGATTTATTCCGAATACAAGCCAAACGTTATGGTTTCGATGAACAGGCATACATCTCCGCGCTCGAAGCAGTTCCAAGGCTGAGCAGGGAATCTGTGAATGCAGGGATGTCGTTTCTCATGAAACTTGCTCATATGCTTTCGCAATTGAGTTATGGTAATATCAGGCTTGCCAGGTCATTGTCGGAACGCGATGCTCTTATGGAATCACTGCAGGAAAGCGAAAAGCGTTATCGCGATCTCTTTGACAGTGTCCCTGTCGGTATCTTCCGTACCTCGTCGGAAGGCCGGATACTTGATGCAAATACGGCGCTTGTTCATATTCTCGGGTACCCGGATCGTGAAGCGCTGCTTGCAGCCAATGCTGCTGACATGTATTTATTCCGCGAGGATCGTATGCAATGGCAGGCAAATGCAGATAAGGAAGGTGTGGTGCACGGTTTTGAGACGCGGATGCGGCAGCCGGACGGAAGTATTATATGGGTGAGAATTAGAGGCCGGATAGTAGATGACGGCCAGGCGATATACAATGAAGGGATTATGGAGGACATTACCGAGCGCAGGAAGACTGAAACCGCCCTGCGGGAAAGCGAGGAGAAATACCGGGTGCTTGTTGAAAGCGCCAATGATGTCGTTTTAATTCATAAGATCAATGAAGACGGCAAGCCAGGACATTTTCTGGAGGTAAACGAGGTGGCTTGCAGGCGGCTGGGTTACAGCAGGGAGGAGTTTTCCAGGCTCAGCCCTTTTGAACTTGATGACCCGAAATTTCGGGGACAAATACCCAATATCATGGAAAGCCTCCGCACCAGGGGGTACGCTGTATTTGAAACGGCGCATATAACAAAGGATGGCCGAAGTATTCCTGTAGAGATCAGCACAAAAGCGGTGAATCTGAAAGGGGAACCTTACCTCATATCGATAGCCAGGGACATTACCGAACGGAAGAAAGCGGAGGCACGTCTTCGCAAAGAAAGTGAGCGTGGCAACATCCTTCTGTCACTTTACAAGGAATCGAAAATGCTGGCAGACAAACAACTTTACGATTATGCTCTTGATAGAGCAGTCTCGCTTACGGAGAGTGCTATTGGTTTTTTTCATCTTGTATCGGATGACCAGCAAAAAGTGATCCTGACGACATGGAATACAGAGGCGCTCAGGAACTGCACGGCTGCATATAACACCCATTATGCAATCGATGAGGCAGGCAACTGGGTCGATTGTGTACGTCTCAAACGGCCTGTTGTCTACAACGATTTCAAAAACTCACCCAACCGGAAAGGGCTTCCCGAAGGGCATACGCCAGTAAAGCGTTTCATGAGTGTTCCTGTGATGGAAGGCGACAAAGTAAGGATTATCTTTGGCGTAGGGAACAAGGTTGAAGAATACGACGACAATGACATCATGCATATTCAGCTTGTTGCCAATGAGTTACAAAAGATTATTAACCAGCGTTGTATAGAAGCAACGCTGAAAGATGCACGGGAGGAACTTGTACGCAAAGAAAAGCTCGCTGTTCTTGGCCAGCTTGCGGGGATCGTGGGGCATGAGATCCGTAATCCTCTGGGAGTAATGAGCAATGCCGTCTACTTTCTTAAAACTGTCATATCAAATCCGGATGAAAAAGTGAAAGAGTATCTGCATATTATCAGCCAGGAGATTGATAATTCGCATCGTATTATCTCGGATCTTCTGGATTTTGCCCGGACGAAGACACCCCAGGTAAGAGCGGTTGTTGTCAGGGAGCTTGTCACTGAGTCTTTAGGAAAATGTTTAATACCCGGGAATATTGAATCACAGACGGACATTCCGGACACATTGCCGAAAGTCAATGCAGACCCGTTTCAGATAGGGCAGGTATTGCAGAACCTTATTACTAACGCAATACAGGCCATGCCGAAGGGAGGCAAACTTCGCATAAGCGCTGTTTCTGCTAATGAAACCGGTTTTATAGAAATCAGAGTGTCCGATACAGGGGAAGGGATATCGCCTGAGAATATGGAGAAACTCTTCCAGCCACTGTTTACTACCAAGGTGCGCGGGATTGGGCTGGGGCTTGTGGTCTGTAAAAACCAGGTGGAGGTTAACGGAGGAACGATAACAGTTGAGAGCAAACACGGTGAGGGAACGACATTTGTGGTAAAATTAAAAACTGCAGATGGGGGAAGAAAACATGAGTGATACAATAAGGGTGCTTGTGGTTGATGATGACCAAAGGATGGCCAAAACCATCTATGATATTCTGATGATTAAAGGATATACTGCCATTGTGGCAAATAGCGGGGAGGAAGCGATAGAAAAAGTAAAGGCTGATGTGCCAGACTCCGTACTTATGGATATTAAAATGTCGGGTATTAACGGCATCGAAACACTTGCTGTCCTTAAAAAATTAGCGCCCGGTCTTCCTGTGATACTTATGAGCGCGTACGCAACCGCGGAACAGGTCATTGAAGCAAAGCTATATGGGGCTTACACTGTTCTTAATAAACCGATAAATATCCTGGGAGTGCTCGCTTTCCTTTCATTGCTGAGAAAAGAAAAAAGCATCCTTATAGTCGACGATGATCCCGGCTTTTGTAGGACTATGGGGGGTGTTCTGGAATCGAAGGGCTATAAAGTTGAAACAGAAAATAACCCGGAGAATGTGATTGCCGATATGGACAGGGAGTACAAACTGGTCGTTTTGCTTAACATCAAACTTAATACTGTAGACGGCACTGATGTGCTTCGGGCAATACGCAGCAGATATCCTTCTAAGCCGGTAATCCTGGTCACCAATTGCAGGGAAGAAATGACGGATTCAATTGAAAAGGGATTTAAAATAGGCGCATATACCTGTTTGTATAAACCATTTGAGATAGACTATCTGGTTCATTGTATAGAGGAGATAGATAAAAAGAAAATTCAGGCTGTGCTGGGGGAAAAGATTGATATATAAACATCACGCACAAAGCCGGGTGTCGATCACTGTTAATAGCAATACAAAATTTTGGGTGATAGTTTTATAAACATAATACCTTTGCTTTCGTACCGGGGCTCCGGAGAATTTTATATAACAGAAAGGAGAGTCATTATGCAAAAACAGATGATTTTAATAATAGATGATGATTCGAATATCAGGAAAACCCTTTCCGACGTTCTGACTGTAAAAGGATTTGATGTGTCTTCCGCCTGCAATGGGGAAGAAGGTCTTGATTTGCTGAAACAAATCCAGGCGAACCTGGTAATCGTTGATCTTGGACTTCCCGATATGCCCGGTCTGGATGTGTTAGGCAGGATTAAGGCAGATAATCCTTACACGGAAGCCATAATACTTACCGGCAATGCGTCCCTCGATTCCGCAATTGAAGCGACAAACAGGGGGGCATTCTCCTACCTGACCAAGCCCTATGATATAGATCAGCTTTTGCTCCATATAAGACGCGCGCTTGAAAAACAGGAGTCCCAGGAAAAAATTGCAGCGCACAATATCGAGTTAGAGTATATAAACAAAATATTACGCGAGACGAACGCGCAGCTTGCAAAAGAAGTTACTAAACGTATATGGGCGGAGGAGAAAAGAAAAAAACTAATCATTGAACTGAAAGACGCACTTTCTAAAATAAAGACATTAAGCGGATTGCTTCCTATATGCGCTTCCTGTAAAAAAATACGAAATGACAAAGGTTATTGGGAACAAATCGAAGAATATATAAGCAACAGGTCAAATGCCGATTTTACTCACGGTATTTGCCCTGATTGTATGAAAAAACTGTATCCGGAATTCTGTAAAGACAAATGAGTTAGGAAGATACGTGAAATGCAAAGACAAACGATTTTTATAATAGACGATGACCCGAATATCGGGAAAACCCTGTCGGATATTTTAACCGCAAAAGGATACGATGTATCCGCAGCCGGGAGCGGGAAAGAAGGGCTTGATTTGCTGAAGCAAACTCCGGCGAACCTGGTAATTATTGATCTTGGGCTTCCCGACATATCCGGACTTGAGGTTTTAGGCATGATTAAGGCAGGCAATCCTTTTACGGAAGCCATAATCCTTACTGGTAACGCGTCTCTCGATTCCGCAATTGAAGCGACAAACAGGGGGGCATTCTCATATTTACTCAAACCTTATGATATTGACCAGCTCATTGTACATATCAGACGCGCATTCGAAAAACAGCAGGCTCAGGAAGAAATAGCTTTGCACAACACCGAACTTAAGAAGATTAATACTGAATTGCAGATTCTTAACGAGATATCGCTTGCAATCAGTAAAACAATCGAATTGAACGAATTGCTTCAGGGAGTCCTTCAGGTTATTGCCAACATGGATATTTTTGAAACGAAGTCTGTCGGCGCCGCCTTTCTCGTGGAAGAAGGCCGGCTGCGTCTTGTCGCCTCTATTGGCTATCTCGATTCCGGGCCGGAGATCTGTAATGGCACCCGGACAGGTGAATGTCTTTGCGGTCTTGCAGTAAAAACCGGCCAAGTTTTAGTATCGAAAAATTCCGGTTCGGATGCCCGCCATTGTACTATGCGTACCGATATTGCCGATCATGGCCACATCATTATTCCTCTTAAGCTGCCGGGCAAGGTCATCGGGGTCATTTCTCTGCAAACCCATACGGGCATGCAGGTCAGCGAGCAGACACTCAGACTGCTTTCCACGCTGGGAAATCAGATTGGAATTGCAGTCAACAATGCACATTTATATGAAGAAGCCAAGGATCATTCGCTTCACGATCCTTTGACCGGGCTTGCCAACAGGCGTTTCATGCAAATTGAACTGGAGAAAAAATTCAAATATGTGGAAAGATACGGCTGGCAACTGGCGATCATTATGATCGATATTGACTTTTTTAAAAAGTACAATGACGAACGAGGCCATGTCGAAGGCGACAGGCTCCTGGTCGCAGTGGCGAATTTGCTGCTTCGGGAAATAAGGACTTCCGATTACGTATTCAGATACGGCGGCGAAGAATTTTTGATTATCTTCCCGCGATCCGACAGGGCATTACTGCTGGAAGCAGCCGAAAGACTCAGAAAGTCCGTAGAAACAAACACGGAAGTCACGATCAGCATAGGTATTGCTATGTGGCACAAGGATATGGCAAACATTCAGTCTCTTATTGCCAGTGCCGATACTGCGCTTTACAAGGCAAAACAGGAAGGACGAAACAGGGTAATTCTTGCGGAGTGAAAGTTCTGGTCTGTTTTTTCTGCATAGTAAAAAATCCGGATTGTCTTCTTTATATTTTTTCCTCAATTATTTCTCTAACAGTCTTTAGAATCCTCTCCGGCGTAAAAGGTTTCTGAATAAAATATCTTGCACCTGCTTCATAAAGCCTTGCTTTTAAATCCGGGTTTATGTATCCGCTTATCATAATTATTCTGGCATTCGGGTTCATTGCTTTTATTTGTTTATACACTTCTTCACCGTCCATCCGCGGCAGGCCTATATCGGATATTACGACGTTTATGTTCCCGATGTAATTCCGGTATGCCGTTATGCCCTGCAGGCCGTCAAAAGCAGTTATGACTTTATATCCTTTTAAAACAAGTATTGTTGTCAGCAGTTCATTGTCCTGTTTTTCATCTTCAATAAGAAGAATGGTTTCCGTGCCCCGCGGAATATCAGCACCTGTTTTTGTGACAATTTGCTGGATTTCCGGTGTTTTTAGTTGCGCAGGCAGGTAAATAAAAAAGGTCGTTCCCTGCCCGATTTCGCTTGTAAGCTCAATAAAACCGCCATGATTTTTTATTATTCCAAATACAAGGGCAAGTCCCAGTCCCGTACCCTTTCCTTTCTCTTTTGTGGTAAAAAACGGATCAAAGATTTTTTGTTTAACCGTTTCGTCTATCCCTGTTCCGGTATCTGCAACCTGTATCTCCACATAGTCCCCGGTTTCTGCAATGGGATTTTTTACTCTTACCGTGCCGTTGTTTACACGCTTTGTCCTGATTGTTATTGTACCCCCTAACGGCATCGCATCGCGCGCATTTACGCAAAGATTAAGGAATATCTGGTGGATCTGGGTGCTGTCTCCGGTGATCAAAGGAAGCTCTTCCTGGAGTTCACATTTTATCTCAATTGTTTTAGGAAATGTTTCTTTAAGAAGTCTGCTGATTTCAGTAATAATATTGTTTACCTGTACGGACTGGAATACACTTTCCGATTTTCGTGCGAAGGTGAGCAGTTGCTTTACAAGATCCGCGCCCCGCCAGCCTGCATCCAGAATATTTTCAGCGCTTTTTAGCAGTTCACTGTCGTTAATATCCGACTGTTTAATTAATGACGCGTATCCCATGATTATATTCAGAATATTGTTAAAATCATGAGCAATCCCGCTTGCCATTGTGCCAAGGCTTTCAAGTTTCTGTGCCTGGATAAGCTGGGCTTCCAGTTTTTTTCGTTCCGATTCGTTTTGAGTCAATGCGGTAATGTCCCTTGCTACGGCAAATATCTGGTTTACTTCCGGGAGTGTAACCATATTCCATGACAGCCATTTGTATGTCCCGTCCTTGCACATAATGCGGTTTAAATAATTGCTTATAAGATGTTCGTCAGTCATCAATCTTTTGCCGATTTCGAAAGTCGATTCACGGTCTTCGGGATATACGATTTTTATAAATGGTTTTGCCATCAGTTCATCGTTTGACCAGCCAAGGGTCTTTTCCCATGCAGGGTTGATTTGTACAAGATATCCGTTAAATCTTATAATGCACATCATATCAATGGAGTAATTGAAAAGACGGTCCCGTTCCTCCTCGATTTTTTGTTTTTGTTTATCGCGTTCTATTATGTCAATGCAGTAGGATATATCGGAGGACAGTTCTTCAAGGAGCTTTATTTCGTCTTCATCGAAAAAATCGGATTTTGAAGAATAAAAAATAATTATGCCGTAAACGCTGCCGGACTTTCTAAAAGGAAAGGCTGCCGCGGAATTGTATCCAAGTTCCAGCGCTTTATTTTCGCAGGGAATATCTTTCCCTTCTGTTCCAATATTATTGCATACGCTGTATTTATTTTCCCTGAAAGCGGTTTCCGCAAGCCTGCAGGTTTTCAGCTCATAAGCAGATACTATATCGTTTTTATCTTTGGAAATACTGCATTGCGCTATTGTAGTTAACCGGTCAAATCCGTTTTTTGTTATACCGATCCTGCAAAATTTAAATCCTCCTGTATCGACTGCGATCCTGCAAGCGGATTCAAACAGCTTTTGCTCATCATCAGTACGTACAATTGCCTTGTTGATCTCGGATAAAACAGCATACAGCCTGTTCAGTTTATTTACTTTTTCTTCCGCTGTTTTTCGTTCGGTAATGTCGTGAATTATGCTGTGAAGGAGATCCTTTCTCCGTACCCTGATATTGCTTGTGAGAACTTCCACATCACGGATGGAGCCGTCGGCTCTCCTGTGCCTGAATTCAAAATTAATTTTCTTTTGAGCCAATACTATTTTCATGGCGTTTTTTACTTCGTCCGGAGGAAGGGTATTGATGTCCTGAATCTTCATGCTCGTAATCCGCTCATACGGCCAGCCGTAATAGTTCACTGCTGCTTCATTCGCATCTATAATGTTACCTGTATGCGGATCTATTAAAAGCTTAATTGCAGCGTGATATTTAAATAAATTTTTAAACAGTTCCTCGCTTTTAAGCAGCGCTTCTTCTGCCCGCACGCGCGTTTCTTTTTCCTTTGCTTCATCAAGCGCCCGTTTTATCGCAAAAGGAAGCCTTTTAGGTTTATCTTTCAGGACATAATCTACCGCACCCTGTTTAATAAGTTCGATCGCTATTTCCTCGCCTATTGAACCCGAGACACAGATAACAGGAACATTAGGGCATATCTCGCTGGATAAACGAAGCGCGTTGAAGGCGTCGTATCCGGGCAGTTTAAAATCGGCCAGGATTAAATCGTATTTATTGTTAAGCAGCGATGATTTGAAATCATCTTCGCGGTCAACCCGCGTAATATTAAAGTTAAACCCTGCAACCGACAACTGCTCGCAGATCAATTCAAAGTCTTTCACGGAGTCTTCAAGCGAAAGAATATTTAACTTTGTTCCGCTTTTAAGATTATCATTCATCCTGTGTTCCTTTTTCAGGTGGCAGTTCATTAAGCATTGCCCAGAATATTCCTATATGTTTAACTGCATCAATAAAACTCTTGAAGCTAACCGGCTTTACAACATAAGCATTTACCCCAAGTTCATAACACGTTTTCAAATCCGGTTCCTCCCGTGATGACGTAAGCATAACTACAGGAAGCGTTTTAAGTTTCTTGTCGCTTCGGATACTTTTTAATACTTCAATCCCGTTCATGCGCGGCATTTTAATATCGAGAAGCAGCACTGCCGGATTCCCCGGCCTGCGGTCTTTGAATTTTCCTTCATAATGCAGGTATTCAAGCACTTCTATGCCGTCTTTTACTGTAATTACCTGGTTGGCAAGATTATGTTCAGCAAGGGCTTCAATAGTTAATTCCACATCTTTTGGATTGTCTTCAGCCATCAATATTATTTTCAGTTCGACCATGGTTAATCCTCCTTGTTCTTAGGCAGAGAAAAATAAAATACTGCACCTTTATCCGTTTCGCCTTCGGCCCATGTGCGGCCTTTGTGCCGCAGGATGATGCGGCGCACATTCGCAAGGCCGATCCCTGTTCCTTCGTAATCTTCAACAGAATGAAGCCGCTGGAAGACTCCGAACAATTTATCCGCGTATTGCATATCGAAACCGGCACCGTTATCGCGGACAGAAAATACACACTCTTTTTCTTCTGCGCTGTATCCGATTTCAATCTTCCCTTTTTTCTTTTTACGCGTAAATTTAACGGCATTGCTTAATAAATTGTACCATACAAGTTTAAGCAGATTATAATCCCCGCATACGGACGGCAATACCGGTATGGTCCACGTAATTTCCCGGTTCCCGCTGTCTTTTTTAACAGCATCCAGGACTTCCTGCAGCAGGCCGTTCATTTCAAATTCAACTAAATGCATCTCCTGCCTGCTTGTTCTGGAGAACTGCAGCAGATCGTCTATCAGCTGTCCCATTTGCTTTATGGAATCCGCGATTGAATCCAGATAGTGCTTCCCTTTTTCCGGCAACGAATCCGGGAATCGGCTGGCGAGCAACTCCATGTACCCGCTAATGTGCCGCAGCGGCGCGCGCAGGTCGTGCGAGACCGAATAACTGAAAGCTTCCAGTTCTTTGTTTGTAGCTTCAAGCTGGGCTGTACGCAATGAAACTTTTTCTTCCAGCTTCTCATTCAGTGCGCGGATTTCTTCTTCTGCTTGTATGCGCAGGATGGCTGTGCCCAATTGCATCCCTGCTTTTTCCAGTATTTCGACTATATACAAAGGCACCTTATTTTCTGAAGTATCCGCTACGTGAATAAGGCCGAGAATATGGTACTTGAACCTGATCGGGATAAGGGCAACTGATTCATAACCCACCTGATTGCATACATTGCGTGTCTTTCCTTTATCTTCTTCTGAAACTGTAGCGAGAAATCTGGTCGTTCCGTTCATATAGAATGATCCGCCAGCTGTGTAAAACGGCAATTTGGCATCAGTTGTCCCTTTTATAACATTAATACACATGCAATTATCCGATTTAATGCTAAGCGGGCTTTCTTTTTCATAAAAATCCCGGCTAAACCCCAAATAAGTAAGATATGGGATATTGCCTTCCTGATCGAGAATACGTATTCCGACTGCATTGCATGTAGTATAATTCTTTATCTCTTTGACAAATTCGTCCAGTAAAGGAGAAAGTTCCATATTTGTATAAGCGATTTGGAGAAATCGAGTAGATGCTTTCAAAGACTCTTCCGCCTGTTTGCGCGCAGTTATATCCTGCATGGCGTGGAGCGCGAACTGCTGACCGCCGATCGTCACTGTGTTGATGCTTGTCAGAATTGTGAGCGCATCGCCGGATTTTGTGTACAAAGTCCGTTCAATATTCTGGACTGTATTATGCGTATGAAGTTCTTTAACAATGCGTTCACGGGCTTCGATTTCGCGGTTAATCTCGAGTTCGATCGAATTTTTCCCGATAACTTCTTCTTTTGTAAAACCGAAAAGCCTCAGCCACGCGTCATTGACATCCACGAATTTATGATCCGGGTACTGTGACAGCAGTACAGGGAGCGAGCTTTTATTGAATAAAATAGAAAATTTCTCTTCGCTTCTGTGCAGGGCTTCCTCTGCTTGTTTGCGTGCAGTGATCACTTCGGAAAATAGAATTATTCCGCCGATTTTTTCCGGATATTCGTACCATGGACGGACTTCCCATCTTACCCAGTCTGTTCTGCCGTCACTTCTTGGAAAGGGATCTTCTTCGCTCCGTTCTATTGCCCCTGCTAAACAGTGACGATGTATTTCTTTAATTCTGTCAGGTATCTCCGGGAATATATCGTAATGGGACTTTCCAGTTATATCCATGCTGCCAAGATTATAATCTTCAAGAAAACGGTTGCTTGCAGTTATATATTTCATTTCATTGTCAAACATTGCTATTGCTGCCGGAGCGTGTTCTATAAAAAGCTGAAGCTGAAGCTTGGTTTTCCGGAGCGAAATTTCCGCCTGCTTGCGTTCCGTAATAACATCGAATACCGCAACAAAATATTCCCTGGCCGGGCTGTAAACTGATATCGAAAACCACATCTTTAAGGCCTCAACATATATCTCAAATGATTCAGGTTTTCCTCCAAGAGCCACCCTGCCGTATAAATCAAATAGTTTCGGATCACTTTCATAAATGCCCGGGATAACCTTGCTGACTTTTTTCCCTGTCACATTTTTAAGTCCCGTATGTTTCTCGAATGACGGATTAACAGCAAGGTATATGAAATCAACAGGCCGGTTATTCTCGAATAACATTTTGCAGTAAGCGAATCCGTTGAGCATGTTTTCAAAAAGAGAGTGGTAAAGTGTTTCGCTTTCCTGCAAAGCCTTTCTCGATGCCCGTTCTTCGGACTGGTCGCGGAAAACAAGCACAACACCGGAAATTTCACCTGCTTCGTTCCTTACAGGCGCGCCGCTGTCTGCTATTGGGATATCCCTGCCGTCCTTCGAAATCAGCAGCGTATGATTGGCAAGTCTTATTATAAGGCCTTCTTTCAGGACTCTTACTACAGGGTTCTCAATCGTTTCCCTGGTTACTTCATGGATTATTCTGAAAATTTTTTCAAGAGGAAGGCCTTTGCCTTCGGCTTCATTCCAGCCGGTTAACTGTTCAGCTACAGGGTTCATTCTGTTGATGAGCCCGCTTATGTCGGTTGTAATTACCGCGTCGCCTATACTGTATAAAACGGTTTTGTGTTCTTCCTGCGTCTTCCTAAGTTCAATTTCTTTGTTGAGCAGTTTCTCAAGAGTTTTTTTCTGTCCGGAATTATATTTTAAGGAAAAGGCGGTGCCTGTTAAAATGATCAGTGCAATTGTGAACAGGCTGATAATAATTGCCCTGAAGTAGAGCTCGCTGTAAATTTCGCTTTTATCAACCTTGGCTATCATAAACCATGGTGTGCCGGGTACTGTTTTTATATAGGCAAGTACATTCTCACCTCTGTAATCCTTTCCTTCGAAAATACCTTTTACGCCTAAAACGGCCTGTACTGCCGGCACTTTTATTTCAGAAAGAGGGATGCGGAGTTTAAGCGCAGTATTTTTTTGCAGCCTCAGTTCATTCAGGTAAAGTACGCTGTCCCCGTCTTTTTTAACAAGTAATGTTTCAGATGATTCGCTCGGCACAGGCCACGATTGAATTAAAGGATATAAATAATCGTAAGGATTAATGTGGAAAATCAGAGATGCAACTGGAGTATTATTATATATTACAGGCACAATAATGTCGTACCTGATTTCATTATATACCCTGCAAAAATAAAAATCTCTAAACTCAATGCTGCTGTTTTTAACACAATCCTTGACCTTTAAGACAGTTAACGGGTCAAAGCTGTTTGTTCCGGCATTTGTTGAAATTAACGGTTCTCCGCGGACAGTACTCAGATAAATAGCATTATAATCATAGCTGTTCTTAACAAGTGTAAGTCTTTTGATTATATCATTTCTAAGCCGGATATTATTTATGTTGTCCAGATAATGGCTGACATTTTCAATAAAAAATGGAGACTCGGAGATTACTTTTGTATCGCCTGTTCGATCTTTCAGCCACTGATGTATTTGGCCTATTTTTAGGTCAGCAATTGATTTGATTTCCGCTTCCTTTTGCCTGCGGATCGAATTTTCTTCGTATGTGTAAAATATGTACGCGCCGGTAATTAACAATATGCATACGGCACCGGCAAGAATGGAGAAATACTGGTTTTTAATGTACAAAAGTCTGTGTTCAATTTTCATACATCCGGCTTAAGGAAAATAGTTTTATATTTTCTGGTCTCAGTATTAATGACAATTTAAGTTTATTACTTTTTCAAATATCGTAAAATGCCAGCTCTTTGATCGGCAGGTACATCTAGGTATTACACTGGCAATATAATTATTTTAATAGAATTTTTGTAAAAGTCAAATAAAATATGCTTTAAAAAGACAACAATAAGCATTGGAATATACACGGAACTTATTTGCGATCTGATGAAATAGTTAAACAGGTAAAGATAATGCTTTATAAAGCAAAGGAAGGCAGGACAAACAGGATTTTAATAGCGCTGGGTCCGGCTGCCGAATTATTTCGTAAAACACCGCTTTCGATCCAATATCTTCCAAAACCGCTTTTTTATACTTTTTCAATTTTAAGCATTAAAAAATAAAAAATTCTTGCAAAGTCTAAATGAATAATTAGAATTGCCGGTAATCTTACAAGGATAAGGCTGGCACAGTTGAACTGATTGGATTATACTAAGAAGCTATGTGCCGGAGGTAAGATGATTTTATTTAATATTTAAGAGGTTTTTTTATGGCAGATCGCGAAACAGGTACTGTAAAATGGTTTAACAGTTCCAAAGGCTATGGATTTATCCAGCGCCAGGCAGGTGACGATATTTTCGTTCACTACAATGCAATTTCCGGTGACGGTTTCAGGACTCTTGAAGAAGGGCAAAAAGTTGAATTTGCTGTTACCGAAACTGCGAAAGGGCTTCAAGCAGCTGAAGTTACAAAATTAGACTAATTATCATATCCGTTTATCAAAGTATGATCCGGTAAGCATAAATAAAACATCATATCACTTTAAACTGCCTGTCTACAAACCCCATTCATTTAAAGCGAGCATTCTCTTTCTGAATAATCAGTGAGCCAGGTTATGAAAATAAGTTTATTTGAAGGATGATACTTTTGCTTATTTATTAAACTTTGAGAAATAATTGTTAATTATTCATAATATCAGACTGTTGCAGTTTTAATTAAACCTGCAATCATCTGAAGAAGATAATTTTTTCAGATGATTGCAGTATTTCTAAACTCCAATCTGAATAAAATATTTTTATTCTTTCTCCTTCGACATTTCTTTATAAATATTCATCCGCTCTTTTGCTTCTTCTTCCGACAGTTTAAACAGTTTTTCTGCTTCTTGAGGGAACGATCGCTTTAAGCTTGAGTACCGCACTTCGCTATTAATAAATTCCTGATAATTGCATTTTACGTCTTTGAAATCCAGAATAAAAGGATTTTTGCCTTCAAGCGCCAGCAGGGGATTATACCTGTATAACGGCCAGTAGCCGGACTCGACTGCTTTCTTTTCTTCTTCCTGGCTTTTGCCCATATCGATCCCGTGATTAATGCAAGGCGCATAAGCTATAATTAAAGAAGTGCCGGGATAACTCTCGGCTTCTGCAACTGCTTTAATAAACTGGTTCTTGTTCGCTCCCATGGCAACAGACGCGACATACACATAGCCGTAAACCATTGCGATTCTGCCGAGATCTTTTTTGCGAATAGGTTTGCCTTTTGCGGCAAACTTTGCCACTGCGCCTGTGGGAGTGGACTTGGAAGCCTGGCCGCCTGTATTTGAATATACTTCCGTATCAAGAACAAGTATATTCACATCGTGCCTCTGAGCGAGTATATGATCAAGGCCGCCGTAACCGATGTCGTACGCCCATCCGTCGCCCCCGATCGCCCATATCGATTTTTTTATAATATGGTCTTTCAGTTTCAAAATGGAGTTCAGAATGTCGGTTTTTGCTCCGGTTGATCCGGATAATTCTTTTTTTACCAGATCTTCTATTTTAAATCTAAGTTCTTTAGTTTTTTCAGCATCGTTCATGTTATCAAGCCATGTTTGCAGGGCATCCTTCAGATCATTTGAAAGATTCTGCCCAATGGCTTCTTTTACAGTATCCGCCAGCTTCTCACGCCTCTGGTACACGGCCATTTCCATGCCGAAAGTAAACTCAGCATTATCTTCAAACAATGAATTTGCCCATGCAGGGCCATGTCCGTTTTTGTTTACGGTATAAGGACATGCAGGCGCCGATCCGCCATATATTGATGAACAGCCGGTAGCATTGCCTATGACCATACGGTCGCCGTAAAGCTGGGTAATTACTTTTATGTACGACGTCTCTCCGCAGCCCGCGCATGCTCCCGAAAACTCGAACAACGGCTGGCAGAACTGGCTGCCTTTAACTGTTGTCTTGCTGATTAAATTGTCCCTGATCGGAAGGCTTAATGAGAACTTGTGATTCGGTACCTGTTTTTCATCCTGTGTTGAAAAATGCTTCATTATTAACGCTTTTTCCTTTGCAGGGCAAATATTTGCGCAATTGCCGCATCCCATGCAGTCGAGCGGGCTAACCTGTATCCTGAAATTTAATCCCTCAAGCTCTTTTCCTTTTGCTTCAACGGTAATGAAGTCCTTGGGAGCTTTTGCCAGGTCCTCTTTAGTTGCAAGGGCAGGCCTGATAGAAGCATGAGGGCACACAAAAGAACACTGGTTGCATTGAATGCAGTTTTCCGGTATCCATTCGGGTACATTTATGGCAACTCCGCGTTTTTCGTATTGCGTTGTGGCAGTCGGGAAAATACCGTCTGCAGGCAGTGCGCTTACCGGCAACCGGTCGCCAAGCTGGGCAATCATGGGGTGCATAACATTCTTAACATAATCAGGTTCATTCACATCCAGGTATGCTTCACGGCCCGCATCCAGCCATGAAGAAGGTACTTCTATTTCCTGAATGGAATCTATTGCCTGGTCTATTGCGGCATTATTCATGTTTACGATTTTATCACCTTTTTTCCCGTAGGCTTTTTTTACCGCTGCCTTTAATAAATCGATCGCCTGATCCGGAGGAATAACTTCTGCAATTTTAAAGAATACAGCCTGCATTATCATATTAATTCTTCCGCCAAGGCCGACTCTTTCAGCTATTTTTACCGCATCAATATTATAAAATTTCAGTTTTTTCTGGGCAATTTCCCTCTTTAATTTATTGGGAAGTTCTTTTTCCATTTCCATTTTAGTCCACGGTGAGTTTAAAAGAAAGCTTCCGCCATTAATAATGCCATGAAGCAGATCGTATTGATGCACGTAAGCCGGATTATGACAGGCGATAAACTCCGCTTTTGTAAGCAGGTAATGCGATAATATTTTATGAGGCGAAAAGCGCAGGTGCGACATTGTTATGCCGCCCGATTTTTTCGCGTCATAAGCAAAATATGCCTGGGCAAACATGTTTGTGTTTTCGCCGATTATTTTTATTGCTTCTTTATTTGCGCCGACTGTTCCATCTGCTCCAAGTCCCCAGAACTTGCACCGTGTAGTGCCCTTACAGGAAGTATCTATTTCTTCGCTCATTTCAAGCGATGATTTGCTGACATCATCATCAATACCTACCGTGAAAGATCTCTTTGGTTCCGCCTTTGCAAGATTATCATATACCGCTTTTGCCATGCTGGGAGTAAAGTCCTTGCTTCCCAGTCCGTAACGGCCGCCGATAATGACTGCGTTTCTGCCGGTCTGCTGGAATGCAGTGCATACATCCTGGTACAAAGGCTCGCCTAATGAGCCGGGCACCTTTGTCCTGTCAAGGACTGCAATTTTTTTTACGGTTTTTGGCAATGCCTTAAAGAAATGTTCCTTTGAAAACGGAGAATAAAGACGGACTTTTACCAGTCCCAGCCTGTTTCCGTGTGTATTAAGATAATTGATTGTTTCTTCAAGAACGTCGCAGCTTGAGGCCATTGAAACTACTATATTTTCAGCTTCAGGGTGTCCGGCATAATCAAATAAATTATATGATCTTCCTGTCAGTATTTCGACTTTTTTCATCTCTTCTTCGACAATAGCAGGCACTTTCATATAATAAGGCGAACACGCTTCCCTGTTCTGGAAGAAAATATCGGGATTCTGAGCAGTCCCGCGCAGCTGCGGATGTTCGGGATTCATTGCCCTCGATTTGAATCTGTCGATGGCATTCCAGTCGACAAGTTTTGCCATTTCGCTGTAATCCGGAAGTTCTATCTTCTGTATCTCATTTGATGTTCTAAAACCGTCGAAAAAATGGAGAAACGGAAGGCTTGCCCTGATGCTTGCCAGGTGCGCGACAAGAGCCATGTCCAATACTTCCTGCGGGGAAGCAGAAGCCAGAAAAGAAAAGCCTGTCTGACGAACCGAATTTACATCCGAATGGTCTCCGAATATACATAGCGCGTGTGCTGCAATCGATCTTGCGGCAACATGAAAAACGGCAGGCATAATTTCACCGGATATTTTGAACATATTCGGAATCATTAATAATAGGCCCTGTGAAGCTGTAAATGTTGTTGATAAAGCCCCTGCTGCAAGTGCGCCGTGAACAGCACCGGCTGCTCCTGCCTCTGACTGCATTTCCGCTATGTTTAGCACCTGGCCGAATATATTTTTACGCCCGCGGGCAGCCCATTCGTCGCAGTATTCTCCCATTGTTGTTGATGGAGTAATTGGATATATCGCAGCTGTTTCACTCATCGCGTAAGCAACATGCGCAGCACCTTCATTTCCTTCGATTGTCTTCTTGCAAACAGCCATTGGCAAACTCCTTGTCCTTTTTATATGTTTATAATTATTTATATTTTGGCCGCAAAAACACGAAAATATAAATATTCCTTTATGCTGATTTAAACTGAATTAACTTTAATGAACAAGCACAACAACGATAATTATATCATCAAATGGGTAAAGTCCGTCAGTGCATGACTAAAGAGCCTGCAATAATGTTGCTCCAAGTTGACGATTATTTGAAAATGACCCTATGTTTGATCTTTTAATAAATATGAAGTAATAATCAGTATATTGAGAAAAAGAGGTTTTCTACAGCCGCGTGATGTACGGATATATCTTTGTGTACGCGGTAAGTTGCCCGCATGACAAAATAACCGTAAGTGGTAATGTTTTGCGGCAAGCAAAATACTGAGTATTGCTTCAGGAAAAATAAAAAACTCACAGGGTTTTGTTGGAATGTGTTTCATTGATTCGACAAGTGTTACTCTGAATAGAGTCAGTAAAGTATTTTCCCCGCTAAAATTAGTACCTCATTATTTATTAAAGATTTATAATGTTATAAATCTAAATTGTGGCCATAGTAAAAGAGCATAGAATAAAAGTCAAATTTTTTTCTTTGTTTTTTGGAGAGCGCCGGGTTGGCGATATTTATTTTTTATATTTGCCTGCAAGGTGGGCAATCTGCGCGTGCAGATTGATAAGATAGGGAGTTTCTGGTTGTTTGACGCCGTTGATCGTATCATAGTCTTCCCGTTTAACTCTGCTTACTACGCGTTCAATGGACCCGTCTTCCTCGCTAAAAAATCTGAATATTTTCTTTGCAAATATTTCCGTATCGGCAATTGATCTGGATAAAAATTCTGCTACCTCATCTTTGCCTGTGAACACGAGGCGGTGCCCCTGGCAAAGCACTTCCGCTTCCAGTTCAGAAAGTCGTTTAAGAGACGCCATATAAGCGTCGTAATCAGCAAGGAATTCCGGTATTATTTTATTATTGCTGTCAAGACAGCCTGCAGCTTCAGAGGTTACAAGGACTTTTTTTTCCGGTATATAGTAGCTCATCAGATCGCGGGTATGGCCGGGCGTAGCAATGACTTCAATAGTATTATTCCCTGCAAATTTTATTACCTGCCCGTCATAAACCGTCAGGTCGATTGTAAAAGGCCGGAATTCTTCGTGCAGGACAAGGGAGGGATTGACTGTTACAGTAGAGGCAATGATTGACTCCGCGTATCTGTTTAAATCCGTCATAAGTTTTTGAGCGCTGTTTCTTGAAAGAATTTCACGCGCTTTCCCGGATGCTGCAACCATGAGCGAAGGGAAAATGCTTTTAAGATAACTGACAGCGCCGCAGTGATCCCAGTGTACATGCGTTATAAACAGGTATTTCGGCTGGCGTTCGCCGAGTATTGCTCTGATTTCGTTTTCGTACAGTTTTCCTGCTGCTGTTACACCGGCTTCAAATATAACCGGCTCCGGGCCGTCAAAAAGATATGCGGGGAAGTGGGCATCCCCGAGGACGTAAAAGTTTTCTGCAACCAGGCCGGTATTGCTAAAGATCATACTGATAATCCGTTTTTCCAAACAATAAAATCAGCCATATTAAAGTTAATATAAAATTAAATTTTTATTGTATTAACATGGTGATTTTATTATTTGTCTTACTTTATATTCAGCAAATATATTTTTCGGAATAATCGATTCATTAAAATAAATTGTTAATATTATCAAAGAGTCAAGGAAAAAATCCCGTATTTTTAAAGGCCGGATAAATTGCTTGTTAAATAATATTTAGTGGAATATTATTGCAATCGAGGTTGAGATGAAAAATAACAATTCTTCTCCTGCAAAAATAGTATGGATACCGATAGCTGCGTCCGTTATAACTATTATACTGAAATCTGTTGCTTTTTATATTACTGGCTCCGTAGGACTGCTGTCGGATGCCATGGAGTCGTTCATTAATTTAACTGCAAGCGTTGTAGCCATGATAGCTTTAACAATTGCATGCAGGCCGCCGGACAAGCAGCATCCATTCGGGCATCATAAAGCGGAATATTTTTCAAGCATACTTGAGGGCGTATTGATTATTATTGCCGCGATAGCTATCGGCGTCACTTCGATAGAACGGCTGATCAACCCGCACATACTGGAAAAACTTAACCTCGGCCTGCTTATCTCGGCCGGAGCTTCAATAATAAATTTTGTAACAGCAAGAATATTATTCAGAGCAGGGAGGAAGTATAATTCGATCACTCTTGAAGCTGACGCCCAGCATTTGATGACCGATGTATGGACAACAGGCGGCGTTCTGGCCGGCTTGTTGCTGATTGAAATTACGGGATTTTCCTGGCTTGATCCTGTTATCGCCATTGCGGTGGCCGTGAATATTGTTTATACAGGCATAAAATTAATTATCCGGTCGGTTTCCGGTTTTATGGATACGGCGTTAACAGAGGCGGAACTGGATGCTGTTAAAGCGATTCTTGAAAAATATAAAAAAACCGGGATCAGCTACCACGCGTTATATACGAGAAAATCCTCGGCCATGAATTTTATTACCTTGCATTTGCTGATGCCCGGAGACTGGACGGTTTCAAAAGGACATAAAATAACGAAACAAATCGAAAAGGATATAAAATGCGATTTCCCGAACTCTGATATTTTTATACATCTTGAGCCGTTCAATGATCCGGAATCTTTCGATGATGTGTTACAGGATTAATTTTATAAATCCTAACCCGATAGTAGTCGGAACTAAATGTAATCTCTGTGCCCACTGTGTCTCTGTGGCAAAAATCATCCTTTGTAAGCACGCACATTTGTGTCGGGCTGTACTAAGATATCAGATGCTTTGATAGCTTGTAAAAAGCCCGTTTTAAAGATGGCAGTCCGAACGCGAATCTTGACAGAACGCCGTATATCTCCTTCCTGTTTTCCGCTCTCTTTGCCTTTATGGGAGCCGGATTTTTTTCGAGGCCGAATTTGTCAGGGCTGTCTTTCAGAATAGTAATGACATGCAAGCCGCCGAATTCTTCAAGGCCGTATATGCTTGCGTTCGGGAATTCGTTTTTGACTGCCTTAAGCCTTTTCTTTGCGTTTGCCGCAATCTTAAGCCTGTAATCGAATGTCAGCGCGTCGGACGGGCAAACGCTTACGCATGCAGGCACATCCCTTGTTTTTTCAGTGCAAGCGTGGCATTTATATGCTTTGTTTTTATTAATAAATCTGCCGGTTCCGTATTCGTTGTAATCCCTGTCCGCAACATGGGGCACTCCGTAAATGCACGCTTTTTCGCATTCCCTGCAGCCTATGCATTTCTCCCTGTCGATTACAACCCAGTAGTCGTTTTTATAAACCGCATCAGCCGGGCATACTGTCCGGCAGTTCGGCACTTCGCAGTGAAAACATTTTTTATGCATCATCTGAAAAACGATTCGGTCAGAGGCCGGAATTTCCATTTTTTGAATTATTACATGATTAAAAGTAATGGCGGATAAGGATTCCGGGCATGTGTATTCTTTCGGAAAAGACGGTTTTTCTTCAGCAGGCAGATTATTCCATTGCTTGCACGCGGCCTGGCAGGCCTTGCATCCTGTGCATTTTGTCGTGTCGACAAGAAAAGCTTTGTCAGCCATATTATGCCTCCCTGCCTATGTTTACCAGAAACGCTTTGCACTCCGGCGCACCGGAGTTTGCATCTCCGGTGTCGTGCAGCAGATTAGTATAATTATTTGCAATTGTGGCGCTGGCGGAGTTCATTATTATGCCGACCATCTCTATCTTCCTTCCGTCAATAACAATCGGCCGCATTCTTTCCGTTACAAGGCAATACGCGGTCAGTTTTCCCCTTTGGGACCTGACATATATTTTATCGCCGTTTTTAATCCCCCTGGAATCCGCAAGCGATTTGCTTATTTCACAGTAAACATCAGGGGCAAGTTCGGAAAGCCAGGTGAGATTTTTAGTCATAAGACCGGCCTGCCATCCTTCGGCCATGTTAAATGCACTCGCGATATACGGATAAGCAGCATTGTTCCCCATGTTTCGTCTAAGTAAAGCGCTTACAGGGCTGGAGCCTGCTGTGTTAAGAATGTTGTAGGCAGGGCTTTCCATGGGTTCATAGTGCTCTGGCAGGGGCCCGTCCGCCATATCCATTGCGAACATTTTCCCAACACCTTCATAAAGCATAATGAACGGATTTTTATCCGCAGGCCCGGACTGCTCCTCCCCGTTGACTGCATCGCCTTCCCACTCGTCATCCCATTCCATCAGCCATTTTTCTTTGTTCCACGGCTTGCCCGACCTGTTAACGCCTGCCCTGTTATAAAGTATCCTGCAGTTGCCCGGCCAGCTCCATGCCCATTTAGGATACAGGCCAAGCTTGTTCGGCGCGTCTTTCATTTTTCTTCTTTCCATCATATTGCCCGAATCCGTAAAGCTGCCGCTATAAAGCCAGTTGCCTGCTGCAGTTGATCCGTCTTCCTTAAGTTTTGTGAAGCCGGGTACGGACTTTCTTGTATTAATTTCATAACCGTTTATTTCAATCGCGGTTTTTTTCGGATCAGGATTGGCTTCTTCACCTGCATAATCCCAGTTAGCGCGCAGAATGCTGTCCGGGAAAGCCGCGTTTTTATCTTCAGCATAAAACATTTTTATCTCTTTAAATATCTTATCATATATCCATAAATCCGGCTTCGCATGTCCCGGAGGATTTACGCATTTTAATGACCACTGAACCCATCTTCCTGCATTTGTCAGGCTTCCTGTTTTCTCCGGCAAAATCGCGGAAGGCAGCAAAAACACTTCGGTTTTTATTCTCTCGGGCTTTGCGCCCTGCCTTTTCCAGAACGCGGCGCTTTCCGATTCAAATACATCGGTTGCAACCATCCATTCCAGATTCTCCATGGAACCGGCTTTCCCTCCCGCATCCTGCGAGTTCATTAATGGGTTCGCGCCTGCGAGCAAAAGCCCGCTTATTTTGCCTTTGCGCATGTCGTCAAACATAGCATTCCTGCTGACAGGCCTGCCTGTTTTCGGCAGCCAGTGAAAACAATAATCATTTTCTTTTGTAGCGGTTTCGCCGTAAAAGGATTTCAGCAGATTTATTATTTGGATATTTCTGGTGCTTAAAATGTTTACGCTCATGGGATTATTCGAAACCGGCGTCGTGTCTTTCAGGTACGATTCAAGCGTAGAATGTTCATCTGCCTTTGGCGCAGTAAGATACCCGGGGAGAAAATCGGGCTGGAGCCCGTGGTCGTCCGCGCCCTGGCTGTTTGCTCCGTTCCGCAACGCATACAGCCCGCCGCCCGCAATGCCTATATTGCCCATCAGCATCTGGAGAATTGCGTATGCCCTCACATTCTGCGCACCGACAGTATGCTGCGTGGAACCTGAAGAGAACACAATGGAACCGGCTTTTTCGTTTTTATATGTCGAAGTATATGTTTCCGCTATCTTTAAAAAAGTTTCTGCAGGGCAGCCTGTAACGCGTGAAACAACATCCGGTGTGTATCTGGAAAAATGAGCATTGAGTATCTGGAATACAGTATACTGATTTTTCAGGGTTTTATCCATTCTTGGAACGCCTTTTCTGTCTTTCTCATAATCCCACGCTTCATTATTGTATTTCCCTGCGTTAAAGCCGTTAAAATATCCGTTTTGAAAATGATACTGCGGATTAACCATGAAGGCTGCATTTGTATATTCCAGTAAATATTCCTTGTTTATTCTGTTGTTTTTAAGGGCGTAGTTTATTATGCCCCCTATGAAGGCTATATCGGTTCCGGGACGAAGAGGAGCGTGCATATCTGCAAAGGACGATGTTCTTGTGCAGCGTGGATCGGCGAGTATGATCCTCCCGCCTTTTTCCTTCGCCTTTAACATAAAGCGCACTGAAACAGGATGAGACTCGGCAGGGTTGCTCCCGATAATAAGGATAACGTCCGAGTGCTGAACATCGATCCAGTGATTTGTCATTGCGCCGTAACCGAACGTGTTCGCTAGCGCTGTGTCTGCAGCAGAATGAGATAAATCGGATTCGTTCCGGACATTTGCAATGCCCAGAACACGGGACATTTTTGAGAGCAGATAATATTCTTCATTGTTTAAATATGACCCGGCGAAAACAGCCATCCCGTCTGTTCTGTTAACCGTGTTCTTGCCTTCGTATTCAACGAAAGTTTTATCCCTTGTTTTTTTAATGTTTTCCGCAATTTTTTTTATTGCTGCTTCCCATGAAATCTCCTTCCATTCCGGAGCAAAAGGAGCCCTGTGCAATACTTTAGTGAGCCTTTTTTCGTTTACGCTTAGCTGGAAAGCGGCGCTGCCTTTTGCGCACAGCCTGCCATTATTGATCGGGTGGCTTTCATCGCCTTCAATATTTATTATTTTATTGTTTTTTACTGAAACCTTGATTCCGCATCCCATGCTGCAGAATGGACAAATGCTGTTTAAATTGCTTGTTCCTTTAAGCTTGTCGATCGCCAGTTTGCAGCCGCTTAACAAAGATAATGATATGCTGCTGAAAAAAGCAGCGGCTGATGCCGTGCCGGATAATTTCAGAAAATTTCTTCTGGTAATTTTCATGGGCTATACTCTCCGGAAAGAATTAAAAGTACTTATGTTATGTTTTTTTTGTATGTCAATAAAATATTTATAATGAATGCTTAAATAAAATCGGATTCGGTTTAATTTTCCTTGACAAGGGCGGGTTTTCTGTTTATGTATAAGTGAAGTAATTAAAATTTTATGCTTATATTGTCGTACCGCATCCATACAGGAAAAATGTTTAACTGCAGCTTTGCTGCTGAGTACAAAATTATTAGGAGGAGTTATGAAAATATTTAATTCATTTTTGATAATTTTAATTTCAGCTGTCTTTTTAGTTTCGTGTCAGCCCGGCAATAAGACTATGACACCTGAAGATTTTTTAAAGATTGAGAACGAGTATCTTAATTCTGATTTAAAGCCCGAATCGAAGGAAGCTGCTGCAAAGAAATACGGATATACGCTGAAATCATTTACCGAGTTTGAAGAGAAAGTTGACAAAGATCCGGCTCTGAAGAAAAAAGTAGGCGAAGTTAGATTAAATCTGCAAAAGAAAGACGGAAAAAAATAAATCCTGCGATATATTGAATAAGGGGCTGCGGCCCCTTATTCTAATTAATCCACGAAAAAAATATCTGCTCACAGGAAAACAATATAGAGAATAATAATTACGCATTATTTTTCTTTTCTATAAAATCCTTTAAAAATGCTGCCGCGTTTTCGCCGAAAATATTTTTTTTATCTTCCTCATTATTTATTTTGCTTTCGATCGAATCGAAATACCGCTTAAAGTCGATCAGCGGATAATCGCTGCCGAATAATATTTTCCGTGAACCGGTTATCCTTACGGCAATATCGAATATATCGTCATTATACAGATAATGAGAGGCTGCCGTATCATAATAAATATTTTTAAATACAGTCCGGACATTGTTGTTCAGTTCGTAAAAAAGCAGTCCTCCGCCCCAGTGAGCAAGTATAATGGTGAGGCCCGGGAAATCCTTTATAATAGAGTACAGTACGGACAGGTCGGTGCAGTGTTTTCCGGTGTAATCATTGCCTACAGGCTCGCTCACATGCAGGCAAACAGGAAGGCTATGTTTCAATGCAGAGGCAAAGACTTCCTGTAAAATATCTGCGTTCTTGTATGTTAATCCCTCATTGTAAAATGCGATTTCTCCAATGCCTGCAAGGCCGATCTCTTTTATGTATCCTGCCCAGTCATCGGACTGATGTTTTCCGGTTAATGGTATTGAGCCGAACGGGATTATCCGCCTGTTTGACTCATTCATCGCCTTAACAAAATATTTATTCTGTTTTTCGCAGTATTTTTCTTTTTCCCACGGGAAGCCCATTGCAACTGCATAATCGATGTTCAGCTCAGCCATGGACTTTAAAAGGCTGTTATGGTCGATCACTTTCGAGTTTTCTCCGGAATAAAGCAGAGAGAACGACATATCGTCAAGATAAGCTGAACGGTTTTCTGTTACAGGGGAGTCGAAAATATGAGTGTGGAAATCGATTTTCATTTTTATTTATTATACGGTTCTAAATTTTTTAGAAATACTAAAGTTGACTGATTTTTAAATGACATTATTAACTAGTAATAATTCAAAAACTGTGTCAATATCATTTTCCCGTTACAGGAGTTAAATTGCGGCAGTTCATGGAAGATTAAATGAGTAAATTGCATATGCCGGCTGAAAGCCGGCCGGCGCCAGAGTTTTAAAGAGTTTAACCGGAACTCATCATAAAAATTTGAATAATATATCCTTAAACCGAAAGCTGATTATTATGAGTAGAAAGCATTCAGTAAATGATCTCCCACCATGCTATCTGGCTGAGATAATAATAATTATCATCTGATAACCAGTTTCCCATTGAAGCGCCCAGAATATCCATGTCACCATCGTTGTCTATGTCTGCCGCATCAAGGGAATACGCGGAGTGAAAATGCATATTGATTATATGCTCAGTCCATGAGTTGCCGGCTCCGTTTGTGTTCTCCCACCAAATTACCGTATCGCTGTTGCTTGCGGCTGTTGCAATGTCAATGTCGCCGTCGCCGTCTATATCTTTCGCAATCACAGTACGCCCGCCGTCAAGACTTTCATTATTCACAATGTGTTTTCCCCAGGAGGACGAGTTTGTATTTTCCCACCAGCATACATTACTGTTTTCGTATATTCCAAGAGAACTGTTCCATGTTCCGTACGATATGCCGATAATATCAAAATCACCGTCACCGTCAATGTCTGCTGAATAAACTGCTTCCGCTGTGCTGAAGGTGCCGTCAATTGTATGCTCAGTAAAGTTGTCCTTCCAGTCGACAATCTCCCCTTTTCTGTTTTCCAGCATGGAGATTTTGCCTTTATTGTTTTCTGTATAGATTATATCGAAGTCCCCGTCTGCGTCAGGATCCGCGATACACAGCCGCGTTATTCCCTTAAAATCAGCTTCAATGTTATCTGTGGTCAGTTTATGCTTTGTCCATGCACTCGCATTGCCTGCTGTGTTTTCCCACCAGCTGATCTCGCTGTTTTGTCCGGAATTATAATTGTCTTCGTAGGACGAGCCTGCAATGTCAAGGTCGCCGTCACCATCCATATCTGCTGCCTGAACAGAATGCGCGCCTGCAAAAGATGCATCGACAGCATGAGGAGTCCATACATCTTTCCACGAACCGCCGTCTTCCCTGTGGTTTTCCCACCAGTAAATTCCCATGGAGTAAGAGTACGGACCTGCGCTTATAAAGTCAATATCGCCGTCACCGTCAATGTCCGCCGGTATTACGGACCAGAAACAAAAAGCGTTTTCTATTATTTTATGCTCAATCCAAGATGTGCCGGTATTTTCAAACCAGATTATTTCTCCCTCCCAGTATGAAGCAGCTATAATGTCCATATTACCGTCACCATCAACATCTGCTGCAGAAACAGATTTAGCTCCGTCAAAATCGTTTTTCACTATGCTCATTACAGGGTATCCGACCTTTACTTCAATATAGTTCGACATTACTTTCTCGTCCGAAACCAGCCAGCGGCTTTCCCAAACCTTAAGCTTAACCGAATAAGTTCCTGCAGTATTATATGTGCAGACCGGGTTCTGTTCAGTAGAGTCAATTATGCCGTCATTATCGAAATCCCATTCCCACGCCGCAATATCTCCGAAAGAGTGATCCGTAAACCCGACAGTCAGCCGCGCGTTGCCCTCAGTGCCCGAAGCTGTGAAGTCCGCGGCTACAGCAGGCGAAACAAAGTTATCGCTATCCGGATCACTAGAATTGTCCCGCTCCATGTCAAAATAGCAGGAAGCATTTAAAAGCAACAGGGGAATTAGAATTATTTTTTTTAATTTTTTCATATTGTCTTTTGCCCCTCTACCGGACTACTGACGTTCAATACATATAGAAAAACTTCCGGGAGAGGGATAGGGGTGAGGGCATTTTTTTAATTATTTTAATCAATTCACCCAAATTTACATTAACTATCTATGTATTATATATTCCTTTTAACTCCTAATCGATATCGAAAACAGACCACCACGCAAGCGAGCTGCCTGCATTTGTAAGATAATAACCGTTCGCTGCACCTGCCAAATCTATGTAGCTGTCGTCGTTTATGTCTGCTGCGAATACTGATGAAGCAAACGTAAATTCAGCATCGATAGCATGCTCTTCCCAGCTGTTCCACATACCGCCAATATTTTCCCACCATGCGATCTTGTCGCCAAGCCTGGACGCCCCCGCAATGTCCGGGTCGCCGTCGCCGTCAATATCAGCAATAAAGACTGACTGTGCTCCGAAAAAGTCTTCATCAATAGTGTGCCTTGTCCAGCCTATGCCTCCGCCGTCATTCAGCCAGATTACTATCTTGTCGTCTTCCCAGAAAGCGGATACAATATCCATGTCCCCGTCGCCGTCCATGTCAGCGATGCGGATATCCCTTGGCCCCCTCAGATAATCCGGTCCTGTGTCTGGCATGATCGTGTTTTCCGACCAGGTGCCTCCGCTTCCGTCATTATTTCTGAACCAGAGTATTTCACTATGCTCGTGCGTGGCTGTTGAATTTTCAATGTAACCATATACACTAGCTACGATGTCCTTATGCCCGTCGTTGTCAATATCCGCAATGCGGACGTCAGCCATGCGGCACAGGCTGGTTTTTATGCTATGTTCAATCCATGAAGTCCCTGTACCACCGTCGTTTTCCCACCAGCGTATTTCGCTGTTCTCGTATATGCCCGGCCCGCTGTTCCATGTTCCGTTTGAAGCGCCTGCAATGTCGATATCTCCATCGCCGTCAATATCGCACGCGTAAACCGAACAGGCGCGGATAAAATTAGAAGCTACTTCGTGCTTTGTCCACGATTTGCCGTCCCCGCCCGCATCATCGCGCGGTGTCCCATCGTTCTCCCACCATACGATTTCATCTTTAGAATATAGCGATGCAACTATATCCATGAAGCCGTCATGGTTTACATCTGCTGCATGTATCGAGATTGTGAAAAGAGGATGAGTCTCATCGGCTACTGCAATGATGTGTTCGATCCACTGACTACCGCTGTCAGTATTTTCCCACCACGAAAGTTTGTTATTCAAATAATTATTGTTATATTCGTTATCCCTCGAATAACCGCATATAAAATCTATATCTCCGTCATTATCAATATCAGCCGGGTACAGCGTATAGGGGCCTTCGTTGCCCTCAGATATTGTCCGTCTTTCCGGTGTACCGAAGGACACAGTTATCTGCTCTGTCTTTTCATCAGTGTAATGTCCAATAGATGTAACTTTTAATTTCACATTATATTTCCCGGCAGACGTGAATATATAGGAAGGATTTTGTTCCGTAGAATCTGTGATGCCGTCATTGTTGAAATCCCATTCACAGGATTCAATACTGCCGATGGAATTATTTTCAAAATGCACGGTCATGGGCACATTGCCGCTTTTGGAGGAAGGAATAAAGGATGCGCTTAAAGCAGGCGGGGTAAAGTTATCTGCATCCGGGTCATTTGAATTATCCCTCGGCATTTCAAAATAGCAGGATGAAACATTCAGGAGCAGACAGATAAAAATGAATTTAAATATTAATTTAAATCCGTTCATATAAATTACATCCGTGTTTTTGTTTTGGAACCACGAATACACACAAATAAAAATTAAAAAAATATATTCGTATTCATTCGTGGTTCCATTTTTTAAAATCAAGTCAATTTATAAAGCCTGCCAAATTTTATATTTCAAAACTTCAGACTGACCCCCATACCCATAACAAGCTCCTGCCTGGGATAATTGATGTTGTATATCCGGATGCCTGCTTCCACGCTGCCTGTGTTTTTAGTCGCGTCTTTAATGTTTCTAAAAACCGGTTTAGTAATAAACAGAACATCAATCCAGTTCGCAATGTAAACCAGGGAGCAAAGAACTGTCGCGCCCATGGCAAAATACCCGGCTCTTTTCGCACTCCTGTATTTTCTGTCGTATTCATCCGATCCGGCCTGCAGTTCCCCCAGGTCGCGGTATTCTTCGCGTTTCTTTTTGTAATTGATGATTGAGCATATAGTTAATGCCCCGGTTGCAATAAATGAACTAAGAAATATCCAGCCCTTCTTTTCTTCTCCTGCATACAGCTGGCCGCATCCCGGTATAAAACTGACCGAATAATAAACCAGCGGCAGAACCGGCATTATGATCTCCTTATCCCCTTCAACTATCTTTCTTATCAAATCCTTTGCAGTCAATTCTGCAGTCTTTATTACTTCGTCGTTATTTGCCGCTTTGCCTGTGGACGAGAACATCGATACGCTGCTTTTAATGTCTATATATCTTATTGTAATGACGATCGTTTGTTCAACGCTGTTAACTTCGCCGACTATAAGCTTTTCCGCATTCAGCATTTTGCCTATTTCAACAGCACAGGACTGATCAGTGCATCCCGTCATCTGCAGCCCGTGCTCCTCAAGGATCGCTTTTATTCTGGTTCTTTCAACAACAGTGAAATTGCCTATGTTAACAAACTCGGATCTGACTATATCCGTAACAGCATAAGATATGATATTGCTGACTCCGTTGGGATTCAGCTCCAGAACTGCAAGCGTAACAGATAAAGCCGGGGTTTTAAGCAACGTTATCAGGATAATTGCATAAAATATATGTATTCGCAGTTTGAACACAGACAGCTCCGGTATTTTAATATTACTTTTTTGTTATTATCAGGGATATATATGAGATTTATATTTTAGAATGAGAAGTCTTGTTTCTATATGATAGGCATAATTGAATATTTTTATCTTTATCTATCAAAGATATAAAAGTATAAATTAAAGGCAAGTATTTTATGGTTACCAGATTTCTTTGCTGACGCCGATATTTTCTGCAGCAGTGTTTATTATTCCATTGATTTGATCTGCTTCTTTAAAAGTATAATTCTTATCGAATAATATTTTGCCGGTTTCGGCATTCGCTATGCTGACTGATAATAAATATGTATTGCCTGCCCGGCTCAGCCTTCCGGTAAGAATTCTGTTCACGCTTTTATCAATGCCGTCTGTTTTGCGGAAAACGACTGCAGCCGGCATTTCGCCTTTAAGGCGAGAGTATAATTTATCCGTAATATCCGAAGCAAGCTTTTCATCTGTTTTATCCGACAAAATCTGCGTAATGCCCAGCCTGTTCATTAACAAAGGCACCTTTGTTCTCTGCTCTTTATACGCATCAACCGCGGGTATTTTAACGGATATTTTATTATCATTAATTAATGTTTTTGGATTATTAAAAATAATTATTCCTGCTGCAGTAAGAATCCCGGCTGCAATCAGGGCAGCAGAAATGAAAGAAAGGGTAATCTCCGCCTGCCTTGCAGTCAGATTTACCCCGATTTTTTTTGTAAAGAAATAGAATCTGAGAACAGATCCATAGAAAGCATTATATTCCCCGAAATTTTTCAGCACGTTTACAGTTGTTTTTCTTTTAAAGGATAAGATCTGTTTCTGTATATCCAGCGGAACAGGCTGCCTTAACTTAAAGCGCCCCAGTATCTTTTCCAGTTTAGCGATATTCCCGTTCATAAGAGGTCCTCAATATGTTTTATGCCTTTTCTCGAGAACTGATCCATTATTTTCTGAACTATCAGACCATACTTATACTGGACCTGTCTCTTGCTAAGACCAAGCTGGGAACCGGCCTGGCTGTAGCTGAAATTATTTATGGCGATAAGATCGAATAAAACCTTATCTTCTTCCGTGTCGAACGTATCTGTTGATTCTATTATTTCATTTATTATTATCCTCGCATCCCTGAACCCGTTTACAAACGTAAGACCCACGTCTTTAAAAATATCGTCGATCTTTGCGGACTTATCCCTTGCCCTGTAATGATCGAATACCGCAAGCCGCAAAGCGCCATACAGCCATTTTCTGTGGTTTTCGATCTCGTCGAATTTTTCAAAAAACTTGATGAATACTTCCTGGCATACATCATACGCGTCGTCCACATTATTGACTTTAGTATAAACTGCGCTATACACGAGCGGATAATAACTGTTTACAGCATCCGTGAAACTATTCTTTTTGTCAGCCATTGTATATTTGTATTATAAGCGTAAGAAAAGCAGGGAATAATCCAAAAAAAATTCCGGATTTATTAATTTATCGGGAAAAATCAGGATTATGGATATTAAAATGTTAAATATAAGAGTGATACTGGTTTTAATGATGCAATGCAGCTGAATTATGATATGAGTTGACCAGACTATGCTTTAACTGAATAACCGGATCGCTTTATTAATAACCGGATAAATCAGGAGTATTGAGCTCAATATTATCAGGATAACGGTGGTTAAAATCCCGATAATGTTCTGAGCCTTATTATTGACATGCTCTCCCATTATTTCCGATTTATTGACAACAATTATCATACATATTAATACAACAGGCAGAAGTATTGCGTTTAATATTTGCGTCCAGATTGTTATATCGATTAATGGGGCATTCGGAATCAATATAATGACAACAGACACAAGTATTATCAGAGTAAAAAGAAGATAAAACTGCGGCGCATCGCTGAACTTTTTATCGATCCCCGCCTCAAATCCGAAGCCTTCGCAAACAAAGAAAGCCGTAGCAAGCGGCAGTATTGTGGCGGAAAATATCGACGCAATAAAGAGCCCGAATGAAAATACAATAGATGCGAAATTGCCGGCAAAAGGCTTAAGCGATATTGCGGCGTCTTTTGCCTCATTAATCGATATGTTATTGACATGAAGCGTGGCTCCGCAGGAAATAATAATAAAAAAAGCGACAACTACAGTTGCAACAGCGCCAACGACAACGTCCACAAGCACCAGCTTGTAATCCCCTATTTTAATTCCTTTTTCGATGACGGCCGACTGCATATAGAACTGCATCCATGGAGCAATGGTCGTTCCCACAATACCGAGAACCATGCCAAGGTAATTCTCATTATACTGGATTTCAGGGCTAATAATCGCATGCCCTATCTCTGACCAGTCCGGATTTGCAAGAAGTGCCGATATAATATAAGAAAACAGGCAAAAGCTGAAAATTAAAAATATTCGCTCTGATTTTTTATAATCCCATTTAATGACGATGATCCACACAGCAGCAGCCGAAACGGGGACAGATATATATTTGCTGACATCGAAAACCATTAAGCTGCCCGCAACGCCTGCAAATTCGGTTGCAGTGTTGCCTATGTTCGCGATCAATAGGCACACGAAAATATAAAACGTGATTTTTACGCCGAAGTTCTCGCGGATAAGGTCTGCAAGCCCTTTGCCTGTCACAATACCCATTCTCGCATTCATTTCCTGCACCGCAATAAGCGCAATAAAAGATGGAATAAGAGTCCATATAAGCTGGTAACCGTATTCGGCGCCTGCAACCGAATACGTAGTAATACCCCCTGCATCGTTATCCACACTTCCGGTAATAATACCGGGCCCCATCACGCTGAAAAAAATGAGGATATTTCTTATATATACATGCTCTTTTATCTTTTTCAGTAAAACCATTATTTATGATATCTCCTCAGTCTCTTCCCTTATCTCAGGGAACACAGCTTCAAACGCGTCTTTCATCGTGATTATTCCGACAAGCTTATCATTTTCGTTAACTACAGGAACAACGACAAAGTCGTACTTAAAAAATATTTTTGCTACAATGTCTACATGTGTATGAACCTCAACGGTGACCACTTTAGTACGCATCAGCTCGCCAACTTTCTTGTCCGGTTCAGCAGTAAGAAGCTGTTTAAGTGTTACTATCCCGGCAATCTTCTCATCTTTATCAACCACATAAATATAATATATTGTCTCGAATTCTTCAGCTTCATATTTAATGACGCTCAAAATATCCGCTACATTTATCCCCTCATTAACGGCAACAAATTCAGTGTTCATTAAGCTGCCGGCAGTGCGATTTGAATGCTGAAGCAGATCTTTTATTTGCAGCACGCTCTCAAGCGGCATTATTTTAAAGAGCGCGTTCCTTGTTTCCAGTTTTATTTCAGCAAGAAAGTCTACAACCTCGTCCATAGGCATTTCATTCAGTATCTTCGCCAGGTCTTCCAGTTCCAGCAGGTCGGCAATCTGCATTTTAATTTTCAAAGGCAATTCCTGGAATGTCCCTGCTGCTGTCTCATTGTCCAGGGATAATATTACATTGATCTTTTCCTCTACCCCCAGATCTATAAGGATATCGGCAAGGTCGGCTGGGTGCAGCTCATTAAGTTTGGATACCGGCACCTTTAATGATAGGTTCTTTAATTTATCCGAATCGGCAAGCGGATGTACATATTTCCATGAAATGAACTTATCTTTTATTTCATAATCAAAAAGCCATTTTATAATACTCCCGAAAAATCCGAGCCATCCCAGCCTTCGGAGCAGACCTTTTATTCCGATGTCGACATGAATGACCCACAGGCTCATTTTTTCGCGCAGCAGATGAAGGTCGTTTACACGTACGACTTTAGAACCGTGCGTATCAACAATCTGCTTGTCCCAGAATATTTCTTTTAAGCGGAGTTCATTGGCTGCAATACTATAAGACTGATTTATAAATTCGGCATAGTCCCCTATATTAATCGATCTCCCTTCATTTATCGATTTAACGCACGACCACGGCAAACGGACGCGCGCACCTTTTTTTCTCCTCAGTATTATTGCGACAACGCGCGGATACATCTCCTTTAATTCAACCACGAAGTCATCAATCATCCCGATTTTTTTTGTGTTTGTACTGTCGAGAATAGGCAGGCTGATCAGTTGCGAAAGAAAAGAAAAATTCGGAGTAACTGTATATATCATAATACAATCCCTGATTTTGCCGGGAATAACGCATTATAGCATAAGAAATTCATCAAAAATTAGTAAAGCGTTTGCATGTTATCAAGCATTTAATTATTTTATTCGGGAAATGATAAAATTTAAAGAAAAAATTTTTTGCGAACGGATGTTCAACAGTAAATATTATGTTTATGCTAGGGCTTTTTGAAGGCTAGAACAGTTCTTTCAATGTTCTGATATATAATACCTTTGCTTTCGCGTCAGCCGACACCGGAGCCGGCGGCTGTTATGCCACTATGGGGAATTCTGTTTTTTACGGCACAAAGCGCTGAGCGATCGGCAGTCTGCGGCCGATACCGAACGCTTTGCTTGTAACCTTAATGCCGGGAGCAGCCTGCCTTCTTTTGTACTCGTTTCTGTTTACTACAGTAAGGATATCGTTTACAGTGCGCCTGTCAAAACCCAGCGCAATTATCTCGTCCGCGGAAAGCTGTTTCTCAATATAGCATTCCAGAATGCGGTCAAGGATCTCGTACGGAGGCAGAGTGTCCTGATCCTTTTGATTTTCTCGAAGTTCGGCTGAAGGCGGCTTCAGCAGGGAATCGATCGGGATGATTTCCTTTCCACTGTTTATATGCCTTGACAGTTCATAAACCATATTCTTGGGCAGATCGGAAATTACTGCAAGCCCGCCGGCCATATCGCCGTAAAGGGTGCAGTACCCCATAGCCAGCTCGGATTTATTCCCGGTCGTGAGCAGAAGGCTGCCGAATTTATTGCTGAATGCCATCAGAATATTGCTTCTTATCCTGGCCTGCAGATTTTCTTCAGTAACATCTCTCGGCATACCTTTAAATACATTAGACATTAAATTATTATACATATCGAAAATTTCTTTAATGGCAATTTCCTCTATTTTTATACCCAGGTTTTGCGCAAGCTTTTTCGAGTCGTCTACACTGCCTGCGGAAGAATAAATAGATGGCATAGTGATTCCCGTCACTTTATCCGGCCCAAGCGCTTCAGCCGCGAGGACAGCCGTTAATGCAGAATCAATACCCCCGCTAAGCCCGAGTACCGCGCTTTTAAATCCGCATTTGTAAAAATAGTCGGATATGCCTAACTCAAGCGCTTTTCTAATGTCCTCCATCCCGTTTTCGGAAGGCTTTATGGTTTTATGATTATCTTCAATATCAAATACTACGATATCTTCTTTGAATCCAGCGGCAATTACTTTCATTTCGCCTTTGCCGTTAATATAAAAACTATGCCCGTCAAAAACAAGGCTGTCGTTGCCACCGACCTGGTTTACATATATAATTGGCAGCTTATGCCTGCGCGCTGTTTTTGAAATCATTTTCCACTTCAGATCATTTTTTTCTTTTACATATGGAGATGCGGAAATATTGATTAAAATATCAATCTTCTTATCCGCCAGAATTTTTACAGGATCGACTTCGTATTTTCTTTCGATTACCAGGGAATTGCCCTGTTCATAATCATCATTCCAAATGTCTTCGCATATAGTGATCCCGATAAGTTTACCCTTGAATTTTACAGGCTCGTGTTTTTTTGAAGGTGAAAAATAACGCATCTCATCGAAAACATCATAAGTAGGCAGCAAAGTCTTATAATGCCTGGATACGATTTTGCCGCGGTTTATAAAAGCCGCGGCATTGTAAAGTATAGTAGGATTATTTTCGTTGTATTCGACATAACCGCAAATGACTGCCACATCGGCGCAGGCAGCCGCGATCTCATTTATAGCTTTGATGTTGTCTCTTATCAGCTTGTTGTTAAGCAATATATCCATGGGAGGATAACCGATCACCGCCATTTCCGGGAACACGACGAGTTCGGCGCCGAGTTTTTTTGCCTCGCCAATATTCGCCAGTATCTTCCTTCTGTTTCCCTCAATGTCGCCTATTACCGGATTTATCTGCGCTATTGCGATTCTCATAATATTTTACACGCTTTATCATTTAATTTAGAATGCGTCCCAAAACCTATATATTGCAATGTTGTGCATCGGGACAATAAAAATCAATACGATTCTTTAATAAGAGACCTAAGTACAGAATGCATCTGCTCCTTCATGACCGGGTCCGACTCTATCGCAAGCCTGTCGTATAAAGGCAGAATCGCGTTTTTGCCCCCGATTTTTCTTACTGAAAAAAGCGCGGCAGATCGGACATATCTTTCCTTGTCGTTATCGATCATTTCCAGCAGCTCTTTTAAAATATTTCTCTCATTATAATAGCCCAGCGAGTTGCCTATCTCGGCTCTTACTTCCATCGATTTATCGTTTTTTCCTTCCAGCAAAATCGACGAAGACCATGAATGTTTAATGCGACCGAGAGCGTACGAAGCCAGCACCCTAAGTCTGTAATTATTATCATTCAATATAATTTTTCTGAGTCCCTTATACCCGCCGGCGTTGTTTATTCCAATGAGAGTATTTATCAACAGAGCTTTTATGTCATCGTCTTTCTCGGCAAAAAGAGCATAAGAAACCGGCCCTGCCGAATCGCCGAATCGCAGCTTATCCAGCGCCCTGGAAGAGAAATACCTTAGCTCCCTGTTGCTGTCTTTTAATGAATGAAGCAGAACATATAAGGATTCCCTGTCGGAAAGATTCTCAAGTATCTGGATGGCCTTTGCTTTTACCTCCCAGTCGGCATCGTAAAGCACGGCATTCCTTACACTGGGAAGCGCGGCTCTCAGATTGTTTACTTCAATACATTTAAGCACAAAATATCTGATGGACTTGTTGTCGTTTTTCAGCGTGTTTATCAAATGATTATAAAATCTTAAATCATATAAATGATAAATAGCTTCGAGCGCATAAACTTTAAAAACAGGATTCGGATTCTCCATCATATTTAGAATATACGGGAACATCCTGTCGTCCCCGATTTTTTTAAGCGCCAGAATCGCGCTTTCTCTAACCGTAAAAAATGGGCTGGACAGCTCGTTTATAATTAAAGGCACAGGCCGCCTTTCATGCGAGCCGGCCAGGTAATCGATTACCTTTTTTTTAACAATGAATGAATTTGTTTTTTTTAATATTTCAATGCAGTAGGGAGTCGTCTGCGCGTAAGAATAATGCTTCAGCGCCTTTATTGCGATATCTTTCTTTTCTGCGTTTTCATTGGACAATATGACGGAAAAAACAAGAGGCAGCAGGTCCAGCGGCTTCCGAACAGAAATATAACCAAGCGCGCTCTCTGCTTTCGCTTTATCCCTGCTTAAAAGCATGCTGATCAGATCCGCGCTTTTTTTATCCTCGGCCATGAGGTTAAAGCTAAACATGCAGAGAATAATAAAGTTTATTAATAAATTTACAGCTTTCATCGCTTTATATCCATGATAAACAGTTGAGCCGGGAATATTTTAAAGAAAGGCGTGGCAATATTTTAATATGGTGCAGAAAGTGCCAGATGAACTGCTATTTCAATACTCCTCTGAAATAATTGTCTATTAATGCTTCGATTGTATTTTTTTCTATTTTTATTTCCGGTTTATTTTGATAATTATTTACCATGAACAGTATACCGCCCAGAATTACCTGTGCCGTATCTTCGGAACTGATTCCTTTGCGGCATGCGCCTTTTTTTACCATTTCATCAATATCCGCAGTTATTCTTTTTACAATATACCCGATAAAGCTCTTTATTCTTGTCATAACGCCTTCGTCAATGCCGATTATATCCCTGAATATTAATTTTAAAACTATAGGCTCGCTAATTATTAAAATGATAGTAGAAGTAATTCGCGCATTAATATAATCCAGAAGGGCTTTTTGAGCAGGATTTGTTTTTAAAAAATCCTGCAGATCATCAGGATCAAGCATATCGTCCAGTTTATCTTCAATAGATTCAAGAATTGCGTATAAAATCTCGCGTTTATTGCCGAAATACTGGTACACGGTTCCGCGTGCGATCCTCAGCTCATCGCAGACTTTGCCGATGTGGGTGCTCTGAAAGCCGAATTTAATAAACATATCCTTGGCAGTATCAACGATTTGCTGTTTACGCCTGTGTCCTTTTGTCAACATTACAATACTCCAATGAAAAAAATTTCCTGAAGTTCAACTATATTTCCAGAGACAATACCCGGATTACGGCTTTTTTATTTAATGATTTTTTTGCCTTCCGGATTGCTGGTTATGATCTTTAATTTTTTTTATTTCATTGCGAAGAGGAATAAGGGCTTCCTGAAGCTCTTTGGTTATTCTGTCAGCTCTTTCCTGTAGTTCCCTGCTCATGACATTTTACATATTATTTTATTGAAAATTATTGCGCAAAAACCTGGAAAAACATGCGGAAAAATTTTCCGCCATAATACGGATTTACTTTAATTGTTAAATCAAAATAAATTAAGTCAATAAAAATTAATTAATGTACAAAATAATAAAAACAGACACATATTAAACAAATATACATAAAAGATGCAAGAACAAAATTAAATTTTTGTTTATAGTTATATTGCTTATCAAAGAACTGCCATTCTAATTAAAAGTATAAGCTGAAAAGCAAATATGGATGATTAAAATTGTACTTTAATTATCGGTATTATAAGAGATGAAAAGAGTTTATTTTAAAGATGTATTAGAGCAGTCCCGCGATTATTTATTCTGCTTTGCAAGTATTCTTTCCGCATTGCCGGAAAGGATCAGAGCTTTTACTTCTTCGCTCACAGGCAGATCCAAAACCCTGCTGATAAGCCCTTTAATGTCCGCCATTGCAGGCCAGTCGCTGCCGAATATAAAACGGTCGCCGTACTGTTCCATCCTTGGAAAAATTTCAGGCAGCTTTTTTGTAGGCATTCCGGCCAGGCCTATGTGCACATTTTTGTATTTTGTTATCATCCACGCTGCCCTGTCGTACCAGAAGGGCCTGCCGCCGTGTTCCATTGTGATCGTAAGATCAGGAAAGTCTGTGGCAACATCATCGAGTAAAAGAGGATCTGCGTATTTAATGCGCGTTCCAATAAAAGCGGATGTCCCGGTGTGAAACATAACAGGCATACCCAGCGATTGCACATAGCTGTAAAAAGGATAAAAGGCAGGGTCATTGGGATAAAAAAACTGGTAAGAAGGCAAAAGCTTGAATCCTTTAACTCCCAGCTTTTCTACAGCATACTTCGCCTGCTCAAGAATAGGTGTTTTACTGTACAGGCAGATTGAACCGAAGCAGATAAGTTCGTCATGGCCTTTACAGAATGCAGCAACATATTCGTTAGTTACTTCGCCTGAGCATTCCGGTCCATATTCTGCGAGCGCTATGCTGCGGTCAACATTGTGTGATTTAAAAAATCCGATTATTTTCTCAGGCGTGATATCATCATGAAAATGCTCATAATAATATGGATTGATCTTCCGGATGAATTCCAGTGTTAAAGGAATCCACTTTACAGCCGGCGCAATATGAACATGAAAATCGATAACTTTCAATGTCTGCTCCTTAAAGAAACCGCTAAAACGTTATTTTGTCTGAAAATTTAAAGCAGTTAAAGAAATGGATTTCTATATCAATAATAAATCCGATAAAAAAATTAACTCTACTAATAATATAAATATATTATTTGCTTTTACTGTAAACTTTTTCCGTATTTTATAAAAAATACTATTTAATCCTGTTTGGAAGGCGTTTTACCTGCGAAAGTGTGGTCTAAACAGTCGGGATTATACGCAATCGGAGGATGATAATACTTAAAGAAAGAAGAAAAAGCGTTTCTCCATGATCCTTCGGGCAATATACCTTCGGATATGGTGCTTAAATTAAATGCAAATCCTATATAAGCATGTCTTGTTTTATACCTATAACTTGAGTGAGAAAACCAGTATCCCCTGGTGTAATATCCGAAATCGATCTGAAAATACTTCGCTATCGTGTCCTGTACAAATGGCACCCCATCGAGTTTAAGGGCAAGAATGAATTTCTGCCCTGTAACATCGCTCGTTACTTCAATCCATTTTTCCGACCTCTGATTTCTGTGGTCTTTTGACGGCCAGTATTCGATCTGAAAACCTATCAGCCTGTCAAGCGAAGGATACATATCCAGAACCATTGCGAAAAGGCCGCCTCCGAAATTCCATATCATGTCGCCCCATGAGTAACCGTAAGTATCCCCGAATCCGTCTCCGATTTCAATGCCCAGACCCATCATCTGGCCGAACAGGAATCCTTTAAATGCAGCCCATTTTTTTGAGTCACCGCTTTTTTCAAAAGCATAAGAGCCTATTCTGGAGATTGCGTAAATGCCCCATGTATGTCCAAGCTTGTCCGCGCCTCCTGTATACGAATCCTGCTCCAGTCCCCAGCCGTCGTTATTAACCTGCCATTCGGATGCAGTGCCCCATCCCCACGCGCCAATTCCCCAGCCTAGCACAATTACAGGCACGCTGCCGAAAAGTATATAGTCCGCAGTATAGCTCTTTTTCCCGGATGCCTGCGCATTATTATTCTGCTCAATATTATTATTGCCCGGATTTTCTTCGGCATATAGATTACATAACAAAAATATTAATATTATTAATGCAGTTATAAATTGCTTTAAGAAATTATATTGTTTCATATTTATTAAATACTGTCCGGATTATTATTTAAATTTTCTGTCCTTGCTTCCGATTCATCACTAATGTAACTTATCAGGTTCAGATTGATCTTCGCGAAAATCCTGAAGTCAATTCCCGGAGGATCTATTCCGTATAAATTTCCGGTAAACATTATATCGACAATTCTTTTGTAGCTTAATATGTTATAGTCCAGCCTTATCCTGTTTAAAATATTTTCTCTTTTTAAATAAAAGACATGTGAATCCTGGTGATAATAATTATGATTATAAAAGCACTGATAGGATAAATCGAATCTGCCGGATGCGTACCCGATAGTGCCGCTTCCCGCATGGCCGTATGTAGATGCCTTGCGGTTCTGGGAAAACGAGCTAAGATAATAAGCGGCTTCTGCGTAAAATCCTTTATAAGTAAATCCCAGTGCCGGAGAATTTACAATATCCTGTTCAATTTTCACAGGATGCGTGTCCTTGTTTAGCTGGCCGCCCCTGTGATGATAATGGTCGAAAAATTTATAATAAAAATATTCGGAAAAGTTGTGCTTAAGGAGAAGCCCGGCGATAAATTCCTCAGGATGTTCTTCGGTATCAAGCTTTATCCAGTCAAGAAACGCAGCGGCATTGATTGTCTTTTTTTTAATATCTAATTTCAGCCCGCTTGCGACAGGCCTTTGCTCAAAAAAAAGAAATTCATTGTAAATAGTATTCGGATAACGCATTAAATTCGGATAATTCCCGATAATAAATTCAGAATCATTCCACGGATAAAATACGGCATTCATGTAAGGGTACATTCTTTCAGGGGATTTATCTTTATCATACTGCACATAAACATGCCTGTACCATCCGCCCGCGTTAAGCTGCACAGGCGCAGTGTTTATCTGTAAATAAGGAATAATAATATGCCCTATATTGGTTCTGCCGGGATAAGGATGGTCGTCGTATTCCAGATCGGCAAGGTCGATATATTGATCGAGCTGTATGTTAATCGAATCTATTTCTTCCGGAATAAAAACATCGGCAAATAAAATCGAATGACAAAACGCAGTAAGAATAAATAGTAAAATACTTATCCTGAATAATGTTAAGCCAGGAATGAAATTTTTCATGATTATTCAGCCAAAACTGTATTATGCATATTTATTTATTCTTGCTTTTATCGATAATAGCCTGAGCCGCGGGATTCATGAATACTACGCTTACTTTATAATCCCCGTCAAAATACCTGTCAAGAGCGCGGTTAATTATGCGCATCGGATCAAGCAGAAAAGAAAATATTTTGCCGTAAACGCTGTTAGGCAAACACTGATCTACATAAATACTGGACTGCCGGAAAGCCTCGCCTACAAGAGCACCTCCGAAGGATGTAAATATCATGTCGTTTGCCGAGCTTCGTTCCCTCCATTCTCCTACATACTCCCATATAAAACTGCCTGTAAATGCCCACGCAGCTGAAGCAGCTATGCCGTACTCATTGCTGCGCGCGATCTGATAGTACACTGCGCCCGCGTAAATATGATATACTGTATTAGTGCGGAAAGCGTTGGTATCATAAGACCAGCCATCGCGGAAACGCGGCCACACGTCTTCCCATCTATATTTATAGCGCCAGTCTTCCATGTTAGCGTCTTTGTTTATCCAGTAATTGGCCATGCCAACGCCTGTCAATATAGTAAGTTCACTGAGAGTCCTTACAAAGCGGTGAGTAGGCGAAAATCCTGTATGAACCGTGAGATCGTATCCGCTCACTTCCGTTCCATTGTTGTCTTTATAATTTACGGAAACATTCTCAATAACATCTGAAAAGCCGGCTGTTTGCGCTAATGTGTCCGGCATAGTTGAACTGCGCAAATTATAGGCAAAATCGGTCATAGTCTGAATCGATTTTTTCTGCCTGTAAGAATTTTTACGCGGTATGTCCCACCGGATCATGATGTTCTGTCTGAGTGAATCGTTTGTAAAAATAGTAAAAGAAGCCTGTTCATCAGTTTCTGTACTTTTCAATCCACTTGCCAGAGAAAAGTTTTCGGCTGATTTATCCTTCGAACTAAGTTTATCTACAGGGGAATATTGAGTTAGAAAATTATTCGCTGCAAAAAATCCGGAATCGAACAGATTTTTTAAAACAGGGAATCCGGATGCGCTGTCGCTAAGCATCAGCACTGCAGGCAGCTTTTTATTTTCGTCAGCATACGAATGAGCGATCGTCGCTGCGATTATAAAAACCATCAGTAATATTTTAAAATAAAACGATTTCATCAAGTCATCCGGTATTAAAAATAATTTTTAAGTTCAATGATCAATCTGTTCCATGCATGGGTCTTTGTTTTATCATTAAGCATGCTTTCGATAAACCAGCGCTCGTACTGAACATTCAGCAAAACATCATAGGAAAGATAATAACCGATTGCGCCCTTTGCTATATGCAGCATGTCGTATAAATCATTCGTAAAAATCGGATAAAAGAAATAATAATTATATGCTGCTTCAAAACGGAAGCCGAAAACATGATCAGCGCAAAGCGACAGGCGCGCGGGCAATGTATAGCTGAAATAATAATTTTGCTTTCTATATTTTATTGAACGGAATGCGCTGCTCATGTTCTGCTCTTCATCTTCCGTTGTGCCTGCTATTGAAAGCGAGGAAGGCCCTACTCCCATGCCAGCGCCGGCCATAAACTCTGCGGAATACAGGCTTCCGCCGCTGCGGCGCGAAATAAGAATATTCCACTGAAGCACGCGCCAGATCATGTACTGCATATAGGGTTCTGTTTCGTAAACTTCGCGGTCCCATTTCATGGTTGAGTCGCTGAAGCCCGGCCTGAAATATTCCAGCCCGCTGAACAGACCGTACATTAAGCGCGTACCGTGATCGGCTGTGCCGCTGTATTTATTTTTTCCGAAAAGCAGTAAATCTATATTAAAAAAATTCTCGTGCACATGACTCGCCCAGTCGAAATACAGGTTAAACGATATGTAATTGCCGAATGTCAAGGGCGTCTCTTTCTGAAATATGTTTGCAGACGGATCATAAGTCAGCTGCCACGATAAATGCAGCTTGCCTTTTGCGTATGCAGGGTAAAATTCGCTGCCGTCGTGCGTGCGCGCATAACCAAGCGAGAAGATCGAAGAATAAGCTTTGCGGAAATCGCCTACGCCTTCGCGCATAACCGCGGCAGGCATGAGCGCGGAAACAACAATATCCCGAAACCGTTCATCATCTTTTATGACAGTTTCCTGAAGCCAGAATGTTTTCGATGTTTGTTTCCCGTTTTTATTTATCAGTATTGTGAAAAGATAATAATTATCGGAATAGCCTGCATCCAACCGGACAGATATTTCATCATAGCGGTGGTCTTCAAGCCGGAAAGCCTTTACATGGCGGCCTTCCAGAACAGGGCTCCAGCCGGCTTTTTTTAGAATGATCTGAAATTGATTAAGCAGATACGCTGACCGCTCTTCCAGGAAGGGTTTCTTTTTTTCATTTTCAGGATAGATTACGGCATTGTTTTGAACAGCAAATGAAGGAAGTATAAAAATACTCAGGCATGAAAACAATACGGCTGATAAAATTGCTGATTTCATATTTATTTTAAGGGCTTGTAGCCGACTTCATTTATAACTTTTTTATTATAAATCTGAAGATTGGTATTGATTTTGCAGTATAATGTCAATAACTTTTCAGACGCGGGGTTTTACGTCAACAGAAAGATTGTTTATTAAATTGCGGCTATAGTAATGATAGCCTATGCCTGCCACCATTGCCGCGTTATCCGTGCAAAGTACGGGAGATGGGATAAGCAACCGTTCGCCATCGGCTTTTTCTTCGCGGAGCATTTCCCTTAGCCTGCCGTTGGCAGCCACTCCGCCTGCGATCACAATATCTTTTATATTATTCTGCCTGGCAGCTTTAAATACTTTGCGCACAAGAACTTCCAGTGCTCTTTCCTGAAAACTATACACTATTTCTGCTGCATCTGCACAGGGATTTTCTTTTACATACGTGACCACTGCTGTTTTAAGTCCGCTGTAGCTGAACCTGTAATCATTCGAGTTAGCAAGTATCTTGGGGAATATCTTTTTTTTAATAATTGCCTGTTTTGCCAGTTTTTCAATAACGGGACCGCCGGGATATCCCAGGTTCAAAAACTTCGCTACTTTATCGAACGCCTCTCCTGCTGCATCGTCCGCTGTCTTGCCGAGCAGCTCCATGCTGCCTGCATCCCTGACTATGTACAGGCTGGTATTGCCGCCGGAAACAAGAAGTCCTGTAAACGGATAAACAGGCGCCGCGTCTTCAAGAAATGGCGCGTACAGATGGGCTTCGAGATGATTGACTGCGATTAAAGGAATGCGGAGTGCATACGAGATTGCCTTTGCTGACTGGAGCGCGATTAAAAGCGAACCTACAAGCCCCGGTCTTGCTGTTGCTGCCACGTAATCCAGCTCGGAAAAGCTGACGCCTGCTTCTTCCAGCGCAATATTTATTAGCCAGTTAATTGCTTCAAGATGAGCCCTTGACGCGATCTCCGGCACTACACCGTAATATTCCTTATGCAGATCTATCTGGCTCTTTATTGCATTTGACAGGATTTGCTTCCCGTTTTTTACAATAGCTGCAGAAGTTTCATCGCAGGAACTTTCCAGGCCAAGTCCGATTATATCACTATTTTTCCCCATGTATATGTTGCAAAGCTTAAAGCGTGTTTATGATCCTGATTGCTTCGCCAAGCTGATTGTCAAACTCAAGATCATACAGGGGGCTTTTCGTGTATTTATATAGTTCTCTTTTTAAAATAAAGTTCGCGCTTTTCTCTGAAACGGAAAGATTTTTTTCCTTAAGCAGAGCCATGAATTTATTTTTATTAGCCTGGTTATATTCTTTGTTCTCTTTTGCAAACTTTTCGAGTGTTTTGTTTTTATAAAGGATTTTTATTTTATCGGAGTCTTCTTTCGATATTTCCTCAGCCTTTACAACATAATCGGGCGTAATGCCTTTGCCGTGTATCGATATCCCGGATGGTGTATAATATTTTGCTATTGTTAGTGTAACCCCTACATTCTCATCAAGATTAAACAGCTTCTGAACAGAGCCTTTGCCGAAAGTCTTTGTGCCAAGCAGTTTACCGCGTTTATTGTCCCTGATTGCCCCGGAAAATATTTCGGATGCAGAGGCGCTGCCGTTATTAACCAGCACAATCACCTTTCCTTTATACAGCGACTCCGTCTCGGACCTGAATTCGGAAACATTTGCCGTGCCCTCTCTCCCCCTTGTAGAAACGACCAGCTGATCCTTCTCAAGAAAATAGCCGCTTATCTTTATAGCTTTATCCAGCAACCCGCCCGGATTCCACCTGAGATCCACAACAACTCTTTCGATTTTATTTTTATTAAAAAATTTCAGAGCCTCTTCGACATCCCTTGAGGTTTCGGCGCTGAAAACCTTAATTTTCAAATATCCTATCTTATCATTTTCCTTAAATATGCCATAAGAAACAGTGTCAATTTTAATAGGCACTCTTTCAATTACGAAGTCCAGCGGCTCGTCAAAATCAGCGCGCTTTATCGTAAGCTTTACTTTTGTATGCGGCATGCCCTTTATAAGTTTAATGATCTCGGAAAGTTCTTTGTCCTTGGTTGCTACATCGTCAACTTTAATTATTACATCCTCCGAATGAACGCCTGCTTTCATTGCCGGGGTGTCCTCTATCGGGGATATTACAACAATCTCGCCGTCCCTTATTGTCACCTCGATTCCAATGCCTACGAACTGGCCTGTAGTGTCTTCCTTTAATGCGGAATAGCTTTCTTCATCAAGGAACTTGGAGTACGGATCGTTTAAAGAGCTGATTGCCCCGCGTATTGCCCCGTAAAAAATGTTCTTGTTATCCGGAACATCCACAAAGTTGGTTTTAATGGTCTGGTAAACCTGGTGAAAATAATCGAGATACTTGAACGAAGGATCAGTATCGGCTCTTGACTGGCCCGAAATGCATATACCGAAAAATACGCCGAACAGAAATGTAATAATTGCAATGTGCATTTTTAATTCTTTTATTCGTTTTAACATATAACCTCGGTTATGATATAGTTGACGAAAACCTTCTGAAAGATATAAACTCTTTTAAGCTGCAGATGTTTTGTGCGCGCATAAATACGAATCCACAGACAGGCCGGTTTTATTCGGCAAATATTTTATTATATTTATCGCTGTGATTCTTTTTCATGAATGCTTTAAACTCTTCAGGATTGATTTTATTTGCAGATAAAAGTTCGGTGAGTATTTTCTCTCTCTGGGAAATAGACTGCTTCTCGTCAAAGCTTTCTTCGAATTCCCTGCGCAGATATTCCTGCCATACAAGCTTAAACTCCTTTTCGGAGATCGGTTTTGCGGAACAGCCGGATAATGCGATTACAGCAGCAGTAAAAAACATTAAAACTTTTTTCATATTATTCCTTTTATTTATTTTAACTAGAATTAACCTTAAATATATTTATATAATTTATTGTTCTATAGTAGTTAGTTTGGATAATAAGATAAGGTTCAGTCTGTGTCAATGAATTTTGTTTTTAGGAATTACCTGTAACCATGTTCATTTTTTAAAATTACAGACGCGAAATTTGTTAGAATAAGAGCGGTCATTCCCCATATCTCATAACCGTTATATGAATAATAAAAGACTTTTCTGGTCTCTCCGTCAAAATAGTAATCCTCTTCTCTGTAATATTCCTTATTGTAAAAAAGCGACAAAGGCGCTTCAAAGCACGATTCGATCTCATCTTTGTTCTCCTTATATTCATAAGGATATTTAATTGAACCGATAAAAGTATGCACATGAAAATCGCTTATTGAGATCATCTCGTCAAATTCGCCCAGAATTTCGACATCTGCGGGATTGATGCCTGCTTCTTCGAACGTTTCGCGCAGAGCGGTATCGAGAATGCTTTTATCGTCCTTTTCCCGCGCCCCGCCCGGAAAAGACACCTGGCCTTTATGCGTTTTCACTTTATGTGTTCTCTGCGTCAGAAAAACATAAGCCTCGTTATTTTTATTCATTATAAGCATAAGCACAGATGCCGGAGTTGACCCATGGTTTTCGGCCTGATGCTTGCATCTGTTTTCGAGCCTGAATTTAATTTCTTTTTTAAAAGCAGCATAATCCTGTTCGGAATAAAAACGCAAATCCATTAAAATACTCCAAAATATTGATGGTAATCATTGTTAACTATAACAACAATTGTCAAGTTGGATTATTAAACTATTTTTCCAGCTTTGCAAATAATTTTTTTATTTTATTTGTTGATTATTATTCAATAGACTTGTTGACATAATTAAGGCAATAACATTAAGCATTGCATATTTTTCGACAGGTCTGATAAATTCAGAGATTATTTTTGATTATTATATTCCGGAGATATCGATGTATATTACAGACGACAGCAGAATGCAGGGGTTAACAAAATATGCAAAGGTGCTGATAATCGCAGCAGGCATAATATTGGGATTTGTTATTTCGAGATTATTTTTTGTTCTTCCTTTTACCGCGCAGGATAATTCCATGAATCCTGATATTAAAAAAGGCGATTACGTGCTTATACTGAAGATCGGGTCTTCGAAAGAAGGCGATATTGTTCTGGTTAAAAGTAAGGTCGAAAAGGGAAGGGTGATCCTGAAAAGACTGATCGCTAAAGGGGAAAAAATAGTGGAATTAAAAGATAAAAAAATATATATAAATGAAACCGAGTTTATCCCGAAATGGAAGATATTATCGGATGATGCCCGCATTTTTCCGGAAAGCTTCAGCAACCGGGACAACCTTTTTCCTGTGAAAGTCAATAAAGGCGAAGTCTTTGTACTAGGAGATAATTTCGATTACAGTTTCGACAGCCGCACTTTCGGAGCAGTTGACGAGCGACTGATAATTGGAAGGGTGATTTATAAATTCTAATCTTATTCCCACTCAATAGTGCTTGGCGGCTTAGAGGAAATATCGTATACAACCCGGTTCACGCCTTTCACTTCGTTAATAATTCTGTTGGAGATCGTCCTTAAAATATCTTCCGGAAGATACGCCCAGTCCGCTGTCATTGCATCTACCGACGTTACGCCCCTTATCGCAATTACGTTTTCGTACGTTCGCTTGTCGCCCATTACGCCGACTGACCTTACGGGCAGGAACACTGCAAATATCTGCCACAGCTTATCATAAAGCCCGGCTTCCTTTATTTCCCTAACAAGAATGTCGTCCGCGTTCTGCAGAATCTCAATGCGCTCTTTTGTAACTTCGCCGATTATCCTTATCGCAAGACCAGGTCCCGGGAAAGGATGCCTGTAAATTATTTCGTCGGGCATGCCTAGCTCTTTGCCCAGAACCCTGACCTCGTCTTTAAAAAGTTCTTTTAAAGGCTCAATTACTTTTCCGGACTTTATAAGCTTTAGAACTTCCGGCACGCGGTTGTGATGGCTTTTAATTGTATCCGAAGGGCCTTTGGTTGAGACTGACTCTATTACATCCGGGTACAAAGTGCCCTGCGCAAGAAAATCGAATTTGCCGATTTTCCTGGCTTCGTGCATAAACACTTTTATAAATTCGCGGCCTATTATCTTTCTTTTTTCTTCAGGGTTTTCAATGCCCTTTAGCTTTCTTAAAAATGTTTCTGAAGCATCAGTATAAATTATTTTCAAATCAAGATTTTCTTTAAATCGCTTTATTACGATGTCGGCTTCGTTTTTTCTGAGCACACCGTTGTTCACGAACACAGGGAACAGCCTGTCTCCCACTGCCTTTTTCAGAAGCACTGCCGCAACTGAGGAATCGACTCCTCCCGAAAGTCCCAAAAGAACGCTGCCATCCCCGACTTCATTTCTTATCAAGTCAATCGACTGCTTAACGAACGACTTCATCGACCAGTTGCCTTTGAATCCGCAAATATCGAACAAAAAATTTTTCAGTATTTTTTTGCCGTTAACAGTGTGGTACACTTCAGGATGGAACTGCACCCCGTAAATTTTATCTTTTGCATTTTCTATTGCCGCAACTTCCGCATTTTTTGAACCTGCAATAATTTTAAATCCAGAAGGCAGTGTTTCTACTTTATCGCCATGGCTCATCCACACGGTCTCTTTTGATTTCAGGCCTTTGAATAATAATGATTTGCCTTTAATATCTATTACAGCCCTGCCGTATTCCTTGCGGTTCGACGCAACAAGCCTGCCGTTAAACGCATCGGCAACAACATACAGGCCGTAGCATATTCCAAGAACAGGAACGCCAAGCCTGAATATGTCGGCTGAGACGCGCGGAGCGTCTTTCTCGTAAAGCGACGAAGGCCCTCCTGAAAGAATTATAGCCCCCGGCCTTTCCTGTTTAAGCTTATCGATGGAATAATTAAACGGAACTATTTCCGCGTATACCTTTAACTCTCTTACCGATCTCGCAATAAGCTGTGTGTACTGCGAGCCGAAATCGAGTATGCAGACTTTTTCGTTTGTTTTCAAAGAGGTCTGTGTCATTATTAACCTTTTAAATCATTGATATATTTAATGTAGCCTTTTGCTTTTAAGACATCGTTTTTAGCTGCAATTTTTTCCGCTGTCTTTTCCCTGTACTTAACAAGTTTTGCGGAGTAATCTTTGTTCCCTAGTGCCAGTATGCTTAAGGCAAAGAGCGCCGCATTTGCTCCGCCTGCTTTGCCCGACGGCATCGTTGCTACAGGAATGCCAGCAGGCATCTGCGCAATTGAGAGAAGAGAGTCCAGCCCGCCAGCAATTGCAGTCTCTATTGGGACGCCTATAACAGGGAGCGTTGTATGCGAAGCAACCACGCCCGGAAGATGAGCAGCCCCGCCAGCAGCTGCAATGACTACATTAATGCCGCGATCCTTTGCAGACATTGCCCACTCTTTTGTTTTCTCCGGCGTCCTGTGCGCAGACGATATTATAATCTCAAAAGCTGCGCCGAATTCCTCCAGAATGCTGAAGCATTCCGCTATCTTCGGAAGATCGGAATCGCTGCCTAATATTATACCGATTTCGGGCATACATACCTCGCAGAAAAATTATTATTTAATTTTAATATTATTTAAGCAGAAAGTAATTTGTCGGATATTGGATACAAACTACTTATTTTATTATATAGTTGTAAAGGATTTTATTGATTTTTAGTAAATGATTAGAGTTTACCATGTTACTATGATTTTTCGGCATTTTACCTGCATTAAGGCAAACGACCCCGGTTTTTATATACCTGATCCTCTTCCTGAGGCAATGAATATTGAGTTTTAATGACATTGCTCAGGCTTAGACATACCCTATCTTTGGCAATAATTTTTCAAAAATTTTTGTTACGATCAACCTCCGTTTTACGCTTATGAACAAATCCTGAATGGCTTTTTGCCTATATCCAGGATTTAAAGCTATAAATGGAGGTTGTTAAATGAAAACGGTAAAAAATATATTTTTGATAATTATAAGCCTGCTCCTGATATTTTCAGCATGCGGATCGGACAGCTCGGGCGAAGGAAGCAGCGCTTCCACAGACACGGATATAACCACAGTTAACGAAGCGACACCGCAGGGCGTTTCTTTAACATGCGATGTGCCCGATTTTACTTTCTATACTGTCCAAACCTCAAAGGGAGATTTTTCCAGGATTAAACCTGCGAGCCAGTCCGTAAAATTATATGGCGGCGGTATTGGCGGATATTCAAAGCCCGAAGTACCAGTGACTGTCTTTTTTCTAGCTTTCCCGAATAACGCGACAAGCCAGGACGCGAATATCACAGTAAAGCCTGCAGGCGGCCGCATAATAAACAACCTTGCGCTTTACCCTGTGCAGAAGCCCAAATATGACCTTATTGGAGCAACCGAAGAGCAGTTCGATTATGATGAACAGATATATTCTGCTTCAGTAACAAAGGCCAGCGAGATAAAACTGAGCAAAGTGAACGGAATAGAAGACGCGAACATCTGGAAGTTAACAGTAAATCTTATGGATTATGATCCTGCGTCGAAGCAGGGGACTCTTTACGATAAAATCGACATCGATGTGTCGTTCACAGGGAACACGGATTATTATTCGGTAAAGCGCGTTCCCAGAGACGCGAACAACGGACTCATCCCTGTTGACGATATTGACCAGTGGCTTGAAGAAGGGAAATCATCTTCTAAAAAGATTAACGTAAAGAACGAAGCAATTCTGCAGGACGAGAATTACCGCGATCCTCGGAACGCAACAGCGACATTCGCAGGGGCACGCTTTATAATTGTAACTGAAGGCGCGTTTGTAAGCGCGGGTAACCGGCTGGCTGCTCACAAGGAGTCATTGGGCATATCGACATACGTTATTGTAACGGACGCCATTCCGGCTACCGGCGATCTGGACGATTTTGAGCTGCGCGATTATCTTGTTAACTGCTACAACAACTGGGCAGTTCAGCCCAGATGGGTGCTTCTTATAGGAGACGCTGAATTTATACCGACTCATTCAGATGCAGGCAGCATTAACGGACATGACCTGGTACCGAATTCCGGCGACATGTATTACGGTCAGATTCACGGGGACGCAATGGAAATGCCTGTGTTCGGCATAGGCCGCTTTCCTATGGATACTTTAACCGAAGCGAATGTAATTGTAGATAAAATTATTGCCTACGAGACAAATCCTCCCGCAATACCCATGATCGGAGATTCTTATTATTCAAGAATGACATTCGCGGCCGAGTTCCAGGATGTTGACGATGATCATCCTGTGGCCGACGGCCGGGCAGTGCGCAGATTCGCGGAGACTTCGGAACACATAAGGAATTATCTTAATGATTTTCATTTCAACATAGAACGCATTTACAAAGCGTCTTCTGCTCATGATCCTCTTTACTGGGCGGATGGAACCGAAATACCGTGGTATTTAAAAAGACCGGTTTTCGACTGGAACGGCAGCACATTTGACATTATTAACGCAGTAAATAACGGTACATCCATACTTTATCACAGGGATCACGGCGCTTATTATGGATGGGGGACTCCAAGCTTTGAATCAAGCAATCTTTCGAGCATTACTATAACAGATAACCAGTACCCTGCAGTGTACAGCATAAACTGCGCGAGTGGTTATTTTGATAACGAGACACAGGGGCTTTACTGGACAAGCGCATCAACTGTAACATGGTCAGAGCGATTTATCAGGAATCAGCATGGAGCCATAGGCGTTATATGCGACACAAGATGCAGCGATACCGGAATGAATAATTATTTTGCAAAAGGGCTTTTTGACGCTACATGGCCAGAATACCTGTCTTACGGAAGCGGTACGCCAATATGTAAGCTCGGGGATATACTTAACCATGCAAAGGGATACGTCGCTTCGTGCGGATTTGAAGATGTTGATACCAGGCAGGAAAACGTTATCTACAATCTGCTAGGAGACCCGACTGTTGAGGTCAAGTCCCAGCCGCCTATAGTAATCAGCGCCGCCGTATCTTCATGGCTAAGCAGGTCATTGCTGACTATGAATATACCCATACCTGATCCGTCAGATCTCGCAATGATCAAAAATCCGCTTATTGCTGTCGCGGTTGAGCCCGTGACCGGCACTGTAGTAGGACGCGCAATTCTTAAAAGAGAGTCAATGAGCGCGAGCAATACTATCAGCATTCCTATCAATGAGCAAAAGCTCGGGAATTACAATAACGTGAATGTTTATCTATCTGGTTCGGATGTTAAGAGAATATCCGTTTCTGCTGAGTTTAATTAAACTTAACAATTAAAAGAGGGAAATATGAATATCGGATTATGTATTAAAAAACTGTTAAAACTTATGGCTATGGCTTTTGTTCCTGCGCTAATTTTTGCAGCATGTGGCGGAGGCAGCGGCGGTAGCGGAGGTGGATCCGGTAGCGTGCCGGTTACCTCTGTTACATTGAATAAATCGGCAATAACTATTGGAGTTGGTTCTGCAGAGACACTTACGGCGACAATAGTGCCTTCTGAGGCGACAAATCAGAATGTGACGTGGTCAAGCAGTAATGAAACTGCAGCAACAGTATCACAGGATGGAGCTGTAACTGCAATGGCAATCGGTACTTCGAGAATAACAGTGACTACGGAGGACGGCGGTCATACCGCATTCTGCGATGTGACAGTATCTGCGATTATACCGGTTACGGGTATTACGTTAAACAAATCAGCAACAAATATGGCAATTGGTTCTATTGAGACTCTCGTTGCAGCCATAGTTCCCACAAACGCGACAAATCAGAATGTGACGTGGTCAAGCAGTAGTGAAGCGGTTGCCACAGTATCACCGGAAGGAGTTGTAACTGCGTTGGCAATCGGCACCGCGAGAATAACAGTGACTACTGAGGATGGCAATCATATGGCCTTCTGTGATGTAACAGTCCAGGCATACAAGTATGTTGCCGCGGGGAGCGCGGGTTTGAACATACTGGATATAAGCAATCCGCTGGAACCTGCTTTGGCAGGTGTCTATAATACGGCAGGTGAAGCCATGGGTGTATGCGTGAACGGGAACTATGCCTATATGGCTGATAATACTAACGGCCTCGTGATTCTTGATATAAGCAATCCCCTGAGCCCGGCTCTGGCAGGAGGCTATGATACGGATGGCGAGGCTTTGGGTGTATATGTGAGCGGCAGCTATGCTTATGTTGCAGATGGCACGAATGGAATGGTGGTTGTCAACGTAAGCGATCCAGCGAATCCGGCCTTTGCGGGACACTATGATATGCCAAGCTCATATACGGCAAAGGGTGTCTGCGTAAGCGGAACTTATGCTTATCTTGCTCAAGATAACGGAGGCCTTGTTAGTATTGATGTAAGCGATCCGGCCAATCCCGCATTTGCAGACAGCTATGACACAGGAGGCGGGGCTTTTAATGTAACAGTGAAGGATAACCTTGCTTATACGTCTTGTGGCAATATAGGGCTTATAATTCTAGATATAAGCAATCCTTTGAACATTGCATATACGGGTACATATGATGCATCAGCAGTAGTTTATAATGTAGCATTGAAGGGAAACCATGCCTATATGACGCTTCATACCGGACTGGTGATTGTTGATGTGAGCAATCCGGCGAGTCCCGCGTTTGCTGGCAATTGCGATACGATAAGCTATGCACGCGGCGTAAGCGTGGCCGGTAACTATGCTTATGTTGCAGATGATGATAACGGGCTGGTTGTCATAGATATAAGCGATGTATCGTCCCCTGTAATTGCAGGCAGTTATGATATGTGCAGATATTATGCTAAAGATATAACTGTAAGCGGGAGCTATGCTTATGTAGCAAATTATATTAACGGGCTTGCCGTTATTGATATAAGCAATCCTTCGAGACCTGTGTTTACAGGCCGCTGTGACACAATAGACCAGGCCAGAGGCATAGCCGTAAACGGAAGTTATGCCTATGTAGGTATTAATATTAATGGACTCGATATTATTGATGTTAGCGATCCTTCGGCACCCGCAGTTGTCGGCAACTACAATACTCTGTATGGCTCAGCTTCCAATGTATGCATAAGCGGCGATTATGCTTATGTGGCAGATGACAGCAACGGACTGATGATTGTCGATATAAGCGATCCATCGGACCTTACGGGGATAACGTACAGCACGTCCACGCCACGTCATATAAATGTGATCGGTGATTATGCTTATGTGGCAAGTTATACTAATGGACTTTTAATCCTAAATGTAAGTAATCCATTGTTGCCGACAGTTGCAGGCAGCTATAATACTGCAGGCTATGCTATGTGGGCAAGCATTAGCGGCAGCTATGCCTATGTAGCTGATAATTCCAATGGTCTCGTGGTCCTTGATATAAGCGATCCGGCACATATAGCACTGGTTGGCAGCTATGATACGCCGGGTGCTGCTATGCGAGTAAACGTGATCGGCGATTATGCTTATGTTGCAGATAGTACTAATGGGCTTCTGATCCTTGATATAAGCGATTTATCGGACATAACACAGGCAGGCAGTTATAATACAACAGTCCAGATTTCGGGCATAAGCGTTATTGGCAACTATGCCTACATTGCTGATTACACTAACGGGCTTGTGATTGTTGACGTAAGCGATCCCTCTGCACCTGCGCTTGTATTTGAAGAAGGTAAATACAACGGTATTCAATAAGCATTTCAGAAAATAAATTTATTATGGATAAAACAATGAAAACGAAAGTCAAACTCAATTTAACTGTATTTATCATTGCATGCCTTATGTTCGGATGCAGTCATAGCGATGACAAAGAGTCTTCATCTTTGCCAGGTTCACCAACTCCGCCTGTCATTAGCACATTTTTTGATTATGAAACCGATAGGGAAGGATGGTATTCAGAAAACACAACAATGATGACTGTAACACATAACACAATTGCAGAGTATGTTTTTCACGGTTCTGGCTCAGTAAAAGGCGAATGCAACATAACCGGAACTGATCCGGTTGAAGCAAGGATTCTTTTCAGGAAAAACTACACAACTGCCATAGATATGACCGGATTAACGCTTCAATTCTACGTTCACATCCCGGACTCGTTGGCGGGTTTATCTTTAAAATACGGGAGTGGGCTTCTTCTTGGGCTTGGCATCGATAGCTACACAGGTTGGGCAAAAATGGAAGGCCCGGAGATCAGCACAGCCGGATGGAATCAGTTTACGTTTACTCCTTCCGGTATCGGAGAAGAAATGGTTCGAGCCATTGCTTTTAAGATTTATAAAAATGACGGTGATGAGGCAGACTGGGCCGGGGATATTTATTTTGATTATATAAGCTGGTAAACAAGTTTTGCGCGGCAACAGCGGGCTCGCAAAGCAGCCCGTCTTTTAAGGCGGACAGCATAGGCTTCAGCCTGGCAAGGAATAAATATATTTATCATTTGGAAGAAACTATGAAAACAAAAATTAAACTTACGGCAATCTTAATGCTTTTATCCATGCTGGCGTTTGCTGCATGCGGAGGCGGTGGAAGCGATAACGGCGGCACGCCGCCCGATGTATATACTTATACTATTGACTCAATCGGCGTTGTGGGTGATGACACTTCACTCGCGCTTGATAACAGCGGTTATATACATATCAGTTATTATGATAAAACTAATGGCAATCTGAAATACGCTACGAACAAAAGCGGTAGCTGGATAACACAAAATGTTGATTCACCGGATGATGTCGGTACACATACGTCCATTGCGATTGACAGCGGAGGCTACATACATATCAGTTATTGTTATAAAACTGAAACTGATGTCGATTTAAAATATGCCACCAATAAAAGCGGCAGCTGGAATATAACACCCTTGCATACTACGGGTGTTGCAGGCGTGTATACATCCATTGCAATTGACCAAGACGATTATGTTCATATAAATTATTTTGACGATACCAATAATCGTTTATTGTATTTCACCAATGTAAGCGGCAATTTTATCTCTCCTGAAGTTGCGGATGATTCAGGTTGTTATCTTTATATATCCAATGCCCTTGACAGCGACGATCACGTTCATATCAGCTACTGGAGCGGCCTTGCTGATTCTTTCTTAAAATACACCACGAACAAAAGCGGTACATGGGAATCTGAGACTGTAGATGACTCGACTGGTGCTGTCGGCACACATACATCCATTGCCCTGGACAGTGATGATAATGTTCATATCAGCTATCATGACGGAATGCCTAATTATATGGTAAAATATGCAACCAATAAGAGCGGCTCATGGGTATACGAATCTCTTGATGCGGGAAGTTATGTCGGCTCCTTTACTTCAATTGCCGTGGACAGCAGCGGTTATGTGCATATAAGCTATTTATCCGCTGGTTACGATTTAAAATACGCTACGAATAATAGCGGTGCATGGGTTTACAAAACCATTGATTCAACAGGCGATGTCGGCTGGGACTCATCCATTGCCGTTGACGCGGGAGGCCATGTTCATATCAGTTATTATGATTTAACAAATGGCGACTTGAAATATGCATATATTCCTTAAGTTGTTATTATTACATATATTTAGAACAAATTATATAAAACAGTGACTGACTATAGAAGATTATTTTTAAAAAAACCGGATACAATTAACACGGAGGAAAAACATGAAAACAACACTAAAACTTTCAGCAATCTTTTTTCTTTTATCCACGTTGGTTTTCGCAGCCTGTGGAGGCGGAAGCAATAGCAAGAGCGGCGGCACGGCGCCGGAAACTCCGGAGCCTCTCATCGCGGACGCGAATCTCGAAGCAAGGATACGCGCGCAGCTCCCGACGCCGATTCCTGCAAGCCAGCAGCTTACTAAAGCTGATCTTGAGACGCTGACGGATCTTAACGCGAACGGGTACGGCCTTCCGGATGAGCAGAAGATTTCTAGCATTTCCGGGTTTGAACACTGTATTAATCTCACCGGCCTTGATCTGGGTTATAACCGTATAGCCGACATAAGCTCTCTTGCGGGCTTATCGGATTTAGAATCGCTTGAATTGTATGAGAATCAGGTAAGTAGTGTAAGCGCCCTCTCAGGATTGACAGCTTTGCAATATCTTGGATTAAGCGTTAACCAGATAAGCGATATCAGCGCGCTTTCAGGACTGATTGCCATGAAGGAGCTTTTTCTGGGAGGCAACACAATAAATAATATAAGTGCGCTTTCGGGTTTAACTGCTATGGAAACTCTATATCTCGGAGACAACCAGATCAGCAGCATCAGCGTTATTTCCGGGCTAACTGTTTTAAGACGCCTTGATCTGGCTATAAATCAGATAACAGATATCAATGCGCTTTCAGGATTAACGCTTCTGGAAAATATTGATCTTTACGGCAATCAGATATCAGATATCAGCCCTCTCTCCGGCTTAACTGTTCTTAACCGTCTACGTATAAGCAGCAATCAGATAGCAGATATCAGCGCCCTTGCTGGGTTAACGAATTTAAATACACTTGAATTGACCGGCAACCAGATAAGCGATATAAACACGCTTTCGGCATTGACGTCTCTGGACTCTCTTTACATCGGCAGCAACCTGATAAGCAACATTGATGTGCTTTCAGGAATTACTGCTTTGAGGCGTCTTTCTCTGGACAGGAATCAGATTGCAGACATAAGCGCCCTTGCAGGAATGACCACTTTAGAGCGTCTCTCCGCGTACGGCAACCAGATAATCGATATCAGCGCGCTTTCCGGCCTTTCAAATATAAATTTCATTGACCTTGGTAACAATCAGATTGTCGACATCGGCGCTCTGTCAGGGCTGACTGCTTTAACTATCATTTATCTTGACAACAATGATATTGTAGATATCAGCGCGCTCTCGGGTTTATCTGTCTTGCAATATCTGCGCATAAACGGCAACGAAATTGTCAACATAAGCCCGCTTCAAAACCTGACTTTGCTGGCAAATCTTAATCTCAGGAACAATTCAATAACCGATATAACAGCCTTGATCAACAATACTGGTCTTGGGACAGGCGATGCAGTTGATCTGCGAACAAATCCTTTAACCGATCCGGCTCAGGTGGAAACTCTAAGGGCCAAAGGAGTAACCGTAACATATTAAACAGAAAAATCATTAAATTTAATAACAAAAGGAGATATTTTTATGACAAAGCTGATTATCTTTACATGCATTATCTTCGTAATGGCAGCAGTATATGGCGCAGGCGAAAAAGAATCACACGGCAAGGCCGGTAAAGTGAAAATCTATCAGATGACATGGGAAAGCGATAATGTATCCGGAAGCCTGTACGTGAACGGCTTTCTCATTAACACGTTTAAAGGCACCCAGGACACAGGGACAGCCCCGCTTAATGTATGGCTTGCAGGCAATAACGAGTTCACAGCGGAGCTGAAAAAAGCAAAGGGAACTGAAGAAGCTCGTATATCAATAGGCCTGTCCGAAATGTATCGCGGGGAAGTAGGGAGCACATCAAGCTCGGGCAGCGTGTTCACGATTGAGAAAAAGAACGCCGACTTCGTGGGATCAAAGACTGTGAAGATAAGCCGGAAGTTCAAATCTTCCATTGATTTCACCGGCCGCTTTAACGGGAAAGGCGCGGCAGGGGAAAAGGACATAATTGAATACGCGAAGAAAGTACATAATATCATAAAGAAAAAAGACAAAGCAGGCATAGCAAGGGAATTCGCGCCCAAGATAGAGGACTACGCGAAATCATTTTCGAATGAAGATGTATACGACGAGGTAAAGAATTCCCTTATCGAAAACCTGACCGGCGGCAGCGACAAACTTGCCGACATCAATCCGGGCAGCCTGAAGGCCATAAAGGCTGGCACTGGCAGCGGTACCTGGCATGTTGTGGAAGGCGGGAAGGAGCTTATCAGGTTCACTTCGCCGCAAGGATCGTCCGACCTGCCTGTTTACATAGGCACTGTCAATGGTTCGCTCAAGGTGATCAGATAGAAAATTTTCTTAAAATTTTTTGTTACGATGCAAGATGTTATTACGCTTATAAGTGAATTTTAAAGACATTTTTATTATAATTTTTGTGACGAATTATCGAAATTCAGAACTCACAATTGAGAAGGTATTTTGAACAAGATTGATAAGATGATACAAAACTTAATAATCATTTGGTAGGAAAACCATGAAAACAAAAATTAGTTTTTTGGCAATCTTAATACTTTCAGCCGCGCTTGCTTTTACAACCTGCGGCGGAGGTGGAGGAAGCAGCAAGAACGGTGGCAGTACACCGCCTCCGAGCGGCACAGTTTACCCGGTAAGTACGAGCGGAATTGACTTTAATATAATATACGTACGCGGCGGATTGACTTTTCCTGCCGGAGAAGATGATTCCGGCACAATGACCGTGGAAAATGATTTCTATGCTGCGGAAACCGAAGCAACAAATACTCTTGTTACTGCCGTTTTCCAGTGGGCGTACGACAATAATAAATTCGATACGGACGGTGACGGAGACTTGGACGGGGATGATAATGCTGTTGTCAATGATACAGTTGTATCTCTTTACGGGGCGCCGCTTCTTGATGTTGATGAAGCACATGCGGCGAAGATATTTTTTGACGGATCCGCCCCGGCAGGAAGCGAGTTCAGCATATTGCTAACATATGAGGAAAACCCGTGCGTAAATATCGGATGGCACGGCGCAATAATGTTCTGCAACTGGCTTACCGAAATGGTAAACGGGAACGCTTCCCAAGCTGTCTATTCATGGACGGACAATGGAGACGGGGATGGGATTGCCGGTGACGAAATATGGCATAACGACGAAACCGACGCCGATTATTCTAAATTCGGATTCCGTTTGCCTGAAGAGAGCGAATGGGAATTCGCAGCCCGCTACCTTGGAAATACTGCTCCCTCCACAGGAGGCAGCCTTGATTCCGAAAAAATCACTACAAGCGAGGACGGCCTTAACTGGTACTGGACACCCGGCGATTACGCAAGCGGGGCATCAGAAGACGTGACGGATTACGATGCGTTGGACGTAGTGGCTTGGTTCGGATTCAATGGTACCGGGAATACAACTTCCACGAAAAACGTGGGGTTAAAAATATCCAATATTCTCGGGATTTTCGATATGAGCGGGAATGTCTGGGAATGGTGTTACACTGAAGGCGGGATGTTAAATGAAAGCAGAATAATAAAAGGCGGCTCATGGAGAGAAGAATTTCCTGGTTTCAGTGGAATAGGACGGACAATATGTCCAAGCCCATTTGAAAGCGGATATGACATTGGATTCAGGATATTCAGAAGCGCTAAATAATGTTAAATTAATATAGGGACAAATTTATCAATTACAGAATATAGCATGGAAGGCGACTATTTCGGTAACTGTTACGAATAACTAAATTTAAAAATTTGGAGGATATTATGAAAACATCATTTGAGCTTACGGCATCTTTGTTAATTTCAGCAGCTCTGCTGTTTACAGCCTGCGCTGGGGGCAGCGGAGGCGACAGCGGCGGAGATGCAAATGTTCCGGTTACGGGAATTATGCTTAACAAAACAGAGCTTTCATTGGTAGCAGGCTCATCTGAACAGCTCATTGCCACTGTCCTGCCAACTGAAGCAACGAACAAGAACGTTACATGGTCAATAGATAATTCAACAAACATATCTCTTCAACAGGATGGCACTGTAAGTAACTACACATCGGTTGTGGATACTGCCGTAGTAACTGTAACAACCGAGGACGGAGCATTCACTGCGTCCTGCAATGTGACTGTTGAAACAAGGCCGGGCGTTTACAAATATGTAGCGGCAGGCAACGCAGGTCTGAAGATAATCGACGTCAGATGGCCTTCTGATCCGCACCTTGAGTCAACTTGTAATACTACCGGCCATGCCAACGGCGTATTCGTAAAAGGAAATTACGCTTATGTCGCAGAATTCGGCTATGGACTCGAGATCATTGACATCAGCGACCCGGATGCCCCGGTCCGGATCGGGGGCTGCGCTACTAACGATCGTTCTTATGCCCATGCAGTATGGGTTGAAGGAAATTACGCGTATGTGGCAGATGATTACATGGATCTTGCTATTATAGATGTTACTGATCCGGCGAATCCGGCGCTGTTAGGCAGTTTTTATACTAATGGGATTGCTGTTGATGTAACCGTCAGCGGCGGTTATGTCTATGTAGTAAACAACAATGGCAGTCTCGCGATAAAAAGCCTCAGCAATCCGGCGAGTCCGGGTTATCCTGTCTGGTATAGTGTCAATGATGCTAATAGCGTATTCGTGAGTGGAAATTACGCCTATTTAGCTGCCACTTTTGAAGGGCTTATTATACTGGATATTTCCAATCCTTTAAGTCCGGTACTTGCCGGCAGTTACAATACAGCCGGCAATGCTATGGATGTTTACGTAAGCGGAAACTACGCCTATGTTGCAGACAAAGCAAACGGCCTTGCGATAATTGATATAAGCGATCCGGCTGATCCCGGCCTCACAGGGACTTACGATACCGGCGGATCAGCATACGGAGTAACGGTTACTGAAGACTACGCATATGTGGCCGATTTTAACGGAGGACTTGTCGTTGTAGATGTGAGTTCACATCACAGTCCCTCACTTGAAGGTATCTATAACCTGACTTATAATCCAAAAGGAATAGATAAAACAACATTATCTTATGTATATGTGGCAGACGATACGTTCGGGCTTAAAGTCATAAGCACAGTAAATAACAAAAAACCGTCTGTCCTGGCATATCTGGATACGGATGGACATGCAACTGATGTTGAATATAACGGAATCGATGCTTTTGTGGCAGACGGAGTACAGGGACTCAAACGCATAGGAGTAGGTGATCCGTTATTCTTATTTCTCATCGATGATATATCCCTGAATCTGGGATATGCTCAATCTGTAAGCATAGATGGGAGTTATGCATATGTTAGCAACGGGGATCAGGGTTTGTTTAAAATTGATTTGTCTGACACTAACCACGTAAAAAATTATTCAACATTCTTCGCAAAAGACCAGGCTGTAGTCGGAGATCAGGTATTTGTAGCTACCAATGATAAGGGACTTGTGGTTGTTCATACGGCAGCCGAGGGATCATCGAATGAAACAACAGAGTTAACGGAAGTCGGTTATGGTGCCGGTATAGCCGTGTATGGCAATCTTGCTTATATGACCAGAGGTGCCGATACCGTTGTCATAAATATTAGCGACCCGGAAGCGCCATTTGTAGCAGGCGACCCGTTTACTACAGGCGGAGGAAGAATAATTGCGGATTTAGATTATCTTTATATAGCCGGTCTTTCCGATGGATTGTCAATATTAAACAGGTGGACCGGCGAATTGATCGGTTTCTGCGACAACACAGGCCCGATTTATGGTTTAGATATTGACGGCAACAAAGCCTATGTATGCGGAGGCGATACAGGGTTGCATATAATCGATATTAGCAATAAGAGTAATCCGACTATCGAATTTTCTGAAGGATATTTTATGGCTGTTCATTAATAATATAACATGTTACGTCGGACGCGCAGGTTTAAATCGGCGCGTACAAATTAATTTTTATATTCTTTGTGACGATTCGGGTAAAATCAGAACTCAATATAGAAGGATATATTTAATAGAGTTATCAATATATCAAACAGTTTTAGAGCCCAGGAGGTACATGAAGAACATTATTAAATCATTAATAATAATGCTGATCACAGCGCTTGTTGTCACAGCCTGCGGAGGAAGCGACAGCAGCGATAGCGGCAGCGCGCCGCAGCTTGACAGCGCTCTTTTCGCCAGGTGGGAAGGGATCACTGAGCACAGCGGTCATGATTGTCCGACATTCATGCGTTTTTACAACGACGGGCGTTTTGAGAACTACTGGCTTGACCCTGCGACAGATGAGATAAACGGCGGCATGGCAGGGACATATTCAACAAGCGGAGTATCAATAACAGCAAACATTACAGACGGCTGGAATCCCGAAGGTCTCATGAACTGGGATGATTTCCCGGATGAAGTAAATACCGGAACATATTCAGTATCAGGAAATGTTTTCACTTTAACAACTGAACATGCGGTTATGACCCTTTATAAAAGCATTGATCCTGCGCTTCGCAGCGACCTGGAAGGCCCATGGATACACACAGACGGAACAAAGATAATAACACTTACATTCGGTTATACTTCAGCTGCGTTCACCATGAGAGAAACAAACGGGGCTGTAACAACCGGCCTTGAACAGGGTAAGTGGGATATCTACATGTCAGTTGAGACAGGGGGTCCGTCCGGTGAGTACATTGAATTTATTACTGATAAATTTTTAGACGTTGATGACGCGGACGAAGATGGAAATACGTCCGAGATGCTTAACAGCTTTATTTACAGGAGATTCACCTACACGCTCAATACAGGAGTTGTCCCGAATACTTTAACGCTGGATAATCCTGATAGTGATCCGATTTTATTCATTAAGGAGTAATTGATAGTTTAATTATTTAAAAGATCAAAAGAAGGAAGTTTTATCTTAACACAGCCTATGAGTATGTTAATAAATATATAACTTATTATTAGCCTGTGCGAAATCGCAGGCTTTTTTTTATTCTGAGTAATCCTCGGTGCTATCACATATCATTTCGCCTTCGGTGTCGCCAGAGTATGCACGCATGTCATATCAAAAATCGGCTTCTACCTGAAATCCACAGGTAAAGGCATGAATGTTAATAAAAATATTATAATGCAAATCCACGCTATTGCCTTTTCGCCGGTAGAAAGCCCGTCAGTATCGTAAACAGGAGGGTGCCCTATTTTCAGCAGCACGAGAGACAGGACGACCCACACAACCCAGCCTATCCAGATAAAGCTGAGCACGATGAGCCCTGCGAACGCGGCCCATCCGAACAAAAGCTGTTTTCTGCCCAGAAGAGCATACACAACGCGGCTGCCGTCCAGCTGGCCTATCGGCATAAGGTTAAGGCTCGTGATCAGAAATCCGATCCAGCCTGCCCACGCATACGGGGAAAGATAAATGTCAAAGCCTGCGGGAATGCGGCCGTGTATTGCCGTAGTGATAATCGAGGTAAGAATTGAATCGCCGAAAAAAATATTCATTCCGTCTGCGGACGGCGGAGGAATCGGCTTTACATCGGATAAATATATTCCGGCAATGCTTGCGATAAGGCTCACAATGAAACCCGCAATCGGCCCCATTGCGCCTATATAAAGCAAATCCTTTCTTTTACAGATCGGAGACTTTATTTTAATTACAGCTCCCATAGTGCCTATCCCGCCGAACCCAAGCAGAAATGAAGGGAAAGGGATAAAATAGGGCAAACTTGCCTTAACGCCGAAATGCCTTGCTGCAAAGTAATGCCCCATCTCATGCGAAAGCAGGATTGCAATCAGGGTCAGTGAGAACGGCAGACCGCTCAGAAATACAGAACCGGCACTGCCCCCGGATTCTATGCCCGAGAGCGTAGTAGTGACTAAAGTAGCAGCAAAAAGTAAAATATTTATCCATACGCGTTTCCGCTCAGGCTCTTCGCCTGTATAATTCTTTCTCCCGATAATTATTGTATCAGGATTCATGTTGAGCAAATCGAAATATTCGCGCGCAGCTTTTTTAATTTTTTTAAGCAAATTTGCCTCGCAATAATTATAAATTCTCAAGCCGCTTCATATAGATATATCAATTAGCGGCGGGAAAATAGCTGAATATTATAATATTTACAATGACCTGACTTACATTAATTAGGCTTTTCTTTCTTTATCTTTTCCTGATATAAGGTAACTGCCTTTTTTCTCATTTCAATCGGCGAAGTATTTGAAGGATTCAAAGTGCCCAGCATCTCAATCGAAATCGCATTGGAAATACACGTATTAAGAAAAGGTTTCCCCGGCGGGAAAAGGCGGTCAGTGTTTTTTATATACAGTACCTGAACAGGTATTTTGTATTTGCATGCAATTGAGAAAGCGCCCTTATGGAATTTTTTAATATTTCCGTCCCGGCTTCTGCTTCCCTCCGGGAAAATGAAAAGGTTTCCGCCGTCCTTAATGAAATCCGGAATATCCTTCATGCCGGCATTCATAGAATCATTGTATGTCAGGTCTGCATTAAAAGGAATATATCCCCCGGACTTCATTGCCCAGGATATAAAAGGCACTTTAAAAAAAATGCCTTTCACTATGGTTTTATGCTTTGGAAATATAGAAACCAGCAGGATCGGATCAAGATACGACCTGTGATTTAAAATAATTATTGAGGATTTTAGTTTTTTAATTTTAGTGCTGATTTCAATTGAAAGCCCTGGAACAAGGGTATTCATGCCGAGAAAAAATCCGCGATAATAATAATGATTCAATCTTTGAAATTTTGCTTCGCGGTTATCCAGCACAAATGATAATATAATTAGAACAGGAATATAAAAGAACAGGAATCCGAAGATAATATACAGCCAGAACAATAATGTAAAAAGAAAATCTACAGGGAGTTTTGCAAGTTTAAGAATGGAACGCATGAAAAGTTAATTCCATTTTTTAATAAACAGGCTGGTGTTGACACCGCCAAAGGCAAAATTCTGTATTGAAGCAATATTGATTTTTTCTTCGTGCAGTTTCGTTATGTGGTTTATCATATTGCACCTGGGATCAACTTCTTCAAGATTGAGAGTGGGGGCAATGACTCCTTCCTGCATCATATACAGTGTAAAAATTATTTCGATCGCCCCGCACGCGCTCATTGTGTGACCGACATAACTTTTGAGTCCTGCGACATGCGGCTGTCTGCCGCTGTATTCAGCCTGTATTGCCTGGGCTTCCATAATATCGCCAACCTTTGTTGAGGTGGCGTGTGCGCTTATAAAGTCAACATCATCCGGATTGATCTTTGCGCTTTCCAGGCCTGTTTTAATAGTTCTTCTGATCCCATCAACATTCGGCAGAATCATGTCCCCGCCGTTGTTCGTACACGAAAAGCCGATAACTTCTGCAAGTATCCGCGCACCGCGCTTCTTTGCGTGATCGTACTCTTCAAGAAGCAGGGCGCCTGCTCCCTCGCCGATTACCATACCGTCGCGCTTAACATCAAACGGACGCGGCGTAAGCTCCGGTGTCTCGTTGTATGCAGTGGAGCATGCAAGCAGGTTATCGAACACTGCTATTGTTGTACTGTTGTATTCATCCGCTGCCCCGCATATCATCGCGTCCTGCATGCCGTACTTGATGAACTCGTATCCGTAGCCTATGGACTGGCTCGCGGTCGTGCATGCCGTGCAGGACGAAATCACCCTTCCCTTGATCTCGAACATGCGGGTAATGTTTACCGCAGTAGTATGAGCCATTGATTTAAGGTAATCCGTAGCGTTTATCTTTGCGTAGCCGTTCTTGCTGGTATCGTAAAACGCTTCGTATATAGAGGCCTGAACAGTAGGGCTTCCGTGTATTGAACCGAAAGCAACGCCCAGCCTGCCGGAAGAAAGGAATTCTTTATCCAGCCCTGCCTGTTCAATTACTTCCTTAGCAACCTGGCACGCATAATAACCTACAGGTCCGAGTGTTTTAGTAAATTTTCTGGAAAATTCATAAGGTATTTCGTAATCAATAAGGCCGTAAACTTTGGAATGAAGATATTTTCCGAGAAGATCGTCTCTTTTCGTGATTTTTTTTACACCGGATATACCCTTTGTAAGATTATTGAAAATATCTTTCTTGCCGTGGCCGATCGGGGTTATTGCGGCTTCCGCAGTAATTACAACTCGTCTTTCCATAAAAAAATGTATTTAATTATTTCCTTTTGTTTGTCATTGCTTCAATGTAATCGCAAATCTGGTTTATTGTCCTTATCTCAAGCGTCAGTTTCTTTTCTTCCTGGGTCAGCGGAGAGCCGATCATATTTTCCATATATTCAAGCAAAGCTATTGCGTCTATGCTGTCGAATTCATATTTTTCTTTCAGATTGTCGTCTAAACCGGGATTTTCAATTTCAAATTCTTCTTTAAAAATTTTTAAAATTTCTCCGACAATAGCGTCTCTCGTCATTAACATTTCCTCCCGGAATTTTTTAAAATAAAATTAATCAAATGCGGTTTTACAGCAGTCTTCAGACTGAAAAAATTATTTTTGAATAATAATAAGCATTGTTTATTTCTGGAATCGCCATTATGAATAAATAATTGAAGATTCTGCGTCAAACATATTTAAGGAATCAATAAAAATAAGTCAAGCTAAACAATGCCGGGTATAACTTAGAAGTCGTAAAATAATTTATTTCATCAGCAGCGACGGCAAATATGTCGATAGCTCTGGGACAAGAAACATTATTATAACAAGAAGTATCAGGGATATCAGGAACGGGTACACGCCGCGGTAGATTTCCCGCAAAGGCACTTTTGTAATATTCTTTACAATAAAAACAGGCGCAGCAACAGGGGGAATTACACCGCCTATCCCGACTGTTGTTGCTATCATCATGCAGGCCCAGATCGGATCATAGCCAAGGCTGAGAATTACGGGATAGAATATCGGTGTGGCCAGTATCATGAATGCGAGGTCGTCCATAAAAGATCCGCCCACCAGGTATACGAACAGGATTATAATCATGATTATGCTGCGGTGAAACGGGAGAGTCGCTGTCCATCCCGCAACATTGGCAGGTATATTTGTAACAGCAATAAAATGGCCGAATATTGCCGAAGATGCAACCAGCATAAGTATCATGCACGAAGTGCGCAAAGATTCCTGCAATGATTTTCTGAATTTAAAATAGTTCAGATCTTTCTTTAAAAAGCACAGCATGATTAAAGCAAATGTTCCAACGCTGGCTGCTTCAGTTGGAGTAAAAAAACCGTTCATCAGCCCGCCTATCATGATTACGAATATAATCATCGGCAATATAACTGCCGGAAGAGTGGCAAACCGTTCTTTCCATGCGTATTTCATGCTTGCAGGCCCTATCTCAGGATTTATACGCGCCCATCCGAATATGACGATCATAAAAAATAAAGATAATATCAATCCAGGAATAATACCTGCAAGGAAAAGCTTACCGATCGACTGCTGCGTGACAATTCCCAGAATTATAAGAACCGTGCTGGGAGGCAAAAGCGTGCCGAGCGTGGATACAGTTGCCACGATTCCTGTTGAAAGCTTCTTGCTGTAATTATATTTATCCATTTCCGGCACTGCCACACTGGCGAAAGTGGCGGATGTGGCAAGCAATGATCCGCATATTGTTTTAAAAATCGCGGCACCTATTACAGTAGCTAGCGCCAGCCCGCCTGCTATATGACCTATGAATTTGTGAAATACATCGTACAGCCGCTGGGCAATGCCGGCATTGAACGCAACCTGTCCCATCAAAACGAACAAAGGCACAACCGTAAGAGAATAACTTTCGAGTGAATCAAAGTAATCATTTGCCAGAATGTTCATTGCTGCATTCGGAGAAACAACAACTGCGTACCCGATAAATCCTATAACTGTCATTGTTACAAACATTTCAATGCCGGTGAGGAAAAGACCCAGTAAAAAAATAAGGCCTATTATACCTATAGCCAATTCATTCATTTCTGTTCCTCTGTGATGAATAATTTAAAAATGTCAGTAACAAGTGTAAGGCTTTCAATAAAAAAACAGAAAGCCAGTGCATAAGCAGCGTAGAAGCATGGGATGTGAAGAGTCCCGGTTATTTCGCCGGCTTTCTGAAGGCTGGCTCCTTTTTTAAAAAGATTATACGAAAGTAGGCTGATTATGATAATCCCGATTATTCTTGTGATTATGAAAACAATGTTTCTCACAGCCGGAGTGCGATGCTCAATGAGGAAATCGACAAAGACATGCCCCCTGTCCCACGATGTCTGCGGAACCGCAAACCCGATTACTATTGCGCCTGTCATGGCCACCAGTTCGTAAGTTCCCACAATAGGTCTGCCGAAAATCCTGAGCACTACGTCAGCCATTGTAAGCAGCATCATAAATATAAGAACAAACTCAGCTATTGAATTCAGCAAGTAGTTGATTTTTTTTATTGAGAGTAAAAACATTTTCACCATCCCTCCCTGGAAATAAAGGACGTACAAATAAAATACCACAGAGACACGGAGGATTTTTTATGTAAAGGACTTTGTTCTATTAACAAATGTCTTTAATTATTATAAAAATTAACTCTGTGCTTCTGCGTCTCTGTGGTAAATTAATCCTTGTCAGACACCTTAATTAAAAAAATTATTTCGTATGTTTCTTTAAATAATCCTGGCAGAATTTCAATACTTCTTCGCCCGGTAAATTCTTTGCTTTCATCTTGCTGATGTATTTTTCATTAAGCGGCTGCGCCTTTGCCGCCCATCTTGCCTGCTCTTTCGCAGAAAGCTTAATGACTTTATTGCCTCTATTAAGAGAAAACTTCTTTCCTGTCGCGTCCATTTCGTCCCAGAGTTTTCCGTTCTTCTCGATCCATTCCTTGTTTATCTGTTCAATTATTTTCTGCTGCGCTGCGGGAATGCTCGCCCATTTGTCCTTGTTCATCATAACTATAAAAACAGCGGTATATGCTGAAGTAAAATTTTCAATGCTGTATTTTATTACTTCGCCCAATTTCCAGCCTTCAAGAGATTCATAAGGACACGTTAGCCCGTCGGCTACGCCTTTCGATATAGCATCATAAGCATCGCCCATTGGAGTTGAAACCGGAACTCCGCCAAGTGATGAAATAAACTCAGCATTCGATCCGAGTGTGCGGATTTTTAAGCCTTTCAGGTCTTCAAGTTTGTTTACCGGCACTTTTGTATGAAGAATGCCTGCTCCGTGCGCGTGAAAATATAAAACTTTAACTTCGTTGAATTCCTTTGGATTAAACTTTTTAAAGTATTCATTTGCCAGCCTGGTTGCCGTAATGCCGCTTGTGTATCCGAGAGGAAAAGCAAGCACTTCGGAAAGAGGGAATTTGCCCATTGTGTATCCGATTACGGTATTGCCCGCGTCTGCGACTCCCTGTACAACGCTGTCGTAAGTCTGTGGAGCAGGAGTAAGCGTTCCGCCCGGATACTGGGTGACTTTAACCTTTCCGCCTGTTCTTTTTTCAACTTCTTTTCCCCATTGCTCGGTGATTATTGCCATTTTATGCGTCGGCTGAAAGAAAGTAGAAAATCTGATGTTAACGACCTTGTCTTCGCTAAAGCCGTTTGATGAAAAAAAGCATGTTGCTGCAAAGAATAAAAGTGTGAAAAACCTGATGTTTGCAAAGCGTTTCATAAATCCTCCTGATATTTAATTTTTATAATATTTTAAATACATACTTACTGAGAATTAATATTTATTTTTTCGTTAAATAGTTAATATTCAGCAAAAAAGTCAATATAAAATATGATTATTGTCCAGAATGTTATATTTGATTAAGAGATGTTTACTTGATAATGTTGTGGTGTAATACCGAGACACTGAGTTTTATCCTGGTTTTTGTTATAAAATAATTAATTTGTCTACTCTGTGACTCCGTGCCTCAGTGGCAAATTTAATTTGAATTTATCCGGTCAAGATACTAACTTTATTCCGGGAAGCGTAACGACTAATCCGCGTATTTAAACATCGCATCGACGCACACAAGCGCTCTTTTGCGAACGTCCTCGTCTATTTTTATTCTGTCTTTTTCCTGCGGATTCTTTAACACGCGCAGCACATCTTCCAGTGTGTTTGATTTCATGTATTTGCACAGGGTGCAGGCGCCTACTATCTTTTTCTCCGGCATTTCAATCTGTAAGCGTGTGCTTATTCCGCATTCGGTAAGAATAAGGAATACATCGTTTGCGGGAGCGGTTTTCATATATCGCAGAATATCCGACGTGCTCCCCGTAAAGTCGCTCAGGTGAAGAATGTCCGGGCTGCATTCGGGATGCGCCAGCACTTTCAGATTTTTATACTGGAATTTAAGAGTATAAATAGTCTCAGGTTTAAATTCCTCATGCACATAACACGTCCCTGTCCAGAGTTTAATATCTTTTTTAACGCCCCGTTTTTGCATTTCTTCTATAATATTGAGTCCCATGAGCCTGTCAGGCAGGAAAAATATTTTATCTGAAGGATATTTTTCTATTATGTTATACACGTTCGAGGAAGTAACACAGACATCGCATTCGGCTTTAACTTCGGCTGTTGTATTTATATAGCATGCAAAAGCATAGTCCGGGTATTGCTTCTTTAGTGCAATTACATCCCCGGCTGTTATTGAGTCTGCCAGTGAACAGCCGTTTAGCTCGCTCGGGATAAGAACCTCTTTCTCCGGGTTCAGAATTTTGGCTGTTTCTCCCATGAATTTAACTGCAACAAAAACAATTAAATCTGCGTTTGAATTTTTAGCGTCCTTGCTGAGCCCGTAGGAATCGCCCACAAAATCCGCGATGCTGTAAATAATTTCCGGGCTTACATAAGAGTGTACCAGTATAACGGCGTTTTTTTCTTTTTTGAGCCTGTTTATTTCTTCGATTAATGGAACGAACTCATTGCATTTTGCAAGCGAATATGTGCAATGTCCGCAGCCATCGGACACCTTTTGCAATTTATTATAGAGTGTTTCAGCAGAAGTCATTTTTCAGTACGCGGTTTTATGTAAAGCTGTTTTCCATTTAATTTAAGCCCGCATTAAATAATTAAGGGTGTGTTTTGCAACATGCGGTCAGAATATATCCTGTGGAAACAAAAATGACTCTATATATAGAATGTCAATAAAAAAAATACCGGAATGAATTTAATACTTTTCAGGATGAGTTTTAATAGAGCTGCCGGAAAGAAGCGTTTATACACTGCTTTCGCAGCAACTCTATTATCAGGCTTTAATGCAGTTTATAGTTTGGAAGTATCTACGTATTTGCTTAATAGTTTGAAATACAATTTCTGGACATCCAGTTTTTCAAACGCCTGGTTATATTTAGCAACAAGTTCTTTTGAATTTTTGGAGAATACTATATGCTCCGCAGCAGGTTTTTCCGGCAAATAAATGATTCTGAATTTATTTTCCAGGTTCAATTGCTTAATGCCGAAAAGGATTGTTACTGCATCAGGCGCGTAAGCTGCATCTACTCTTTTGGCCATTGCTTTTTTAATGCTGACTTCGATAAAATTGGGCGCGCCTACCAGGTCGAACTTAATGCTTTTATCCTTCATAAAAGGAGTGATATACGTGTTTGTTGCATATCCGATTGTAAAGCCATTTAAATCCGATACTGTTTTTACTGTTTTTAATTTACTTTCATTTAAAACTCCAAGACCCGGCCTGGGAATAAAGTATGGTTTAGCAGTAAAATCAACTTTAGTGCTTCTTTCAGGAGAAAAAACTATCAGCGCCGATGCGTGATCCTGTTCTTTACCTAAAATTTCCATTTGTCTCTGCACTGATTTGGCTGCATTATCCCAGACGAATTTTACTCCCATTTCCTTTGCAATATAATTCTCAATGAGGTCATAAACAGCCCCTGTAACCCTTCCGTTATTTTTATCAAAGAAAACATGAGGGCTTACATCAAAAAACTGCATTTTAACTACTTTAGTTTCAGCTTTTACATCCTGAACGGCAAATAACATAAGAGAAAAAAACAAAACTAATGATAGGCACAAAACTCTTTTCATACGTATTCCTCCATTTCCAGATATAATGTTGTTTTAGTTGGGCGAACTTAAAAGGGAGAGCTAAAAAACCCTAAAGTATTTTAACCCAGAACGTGAGCAAAGTCAAAGACAATATATTTTTTTGGAAAAAGAAGAGGCCTCAATTCTATCATATTGTCTTAAAGTAATTCTGCCTGTTTAATTTCGCCCAACTTATTTAAAAAGCTATCGACTGATCGGTATACTAGTATAGTATCAAAAAATAGTCAATTATAATTTAAAATTAAAATCTTTTTATTATTAAAAAATATTATTATTCGGATTATTTCTAATTCCTCTTAAAAGAACCTTAAGTGCAAGATCACTGGTAATTTTTAAATGGGTTTTGCCATGAATTATATTTTTACTTCTCTCAAAATGCAATATCCCAAGTGCTGATGTGAATATGACTTCCGCAAGAGTCCTTGGGTCGGTTTTTATAAATATGCCATTATCAACTCCGTATGCGATAATTGCGTGCTGGATTTTAGCCACCCTTGAGCCTGTCTGATGTAATTTGACACGCAGATATTCAGGAAGGTGGCGTATCACTTCATCCTGATGAAAGAAATAATTCAGATGAAATACATCAGGATCTCTTTCATAATACGCCTGAAAGCATTCCCACAATTTTTCAAGAAGTTCATTCTTATATATTTCTCTGTTGTCATAAACTTTCTGAAGCTGTTCCGCAAAAAAATCATAGTAAGCTACAATAGCATTTATAAAAATTTCATCCTTGCTTTTAAAATATATATACAAGGCAGCACGGCTTAATTCTGAATTTTCGGCTATTTTATCCATGGTAACAGCATAATAGCCTTCTTGTTTATATATCTTCATTGCAGCCGCAATAGCGCTGTCGCGCCTGATGTTTTTTTCGCGTTCCCTTCTTTCTGAAACACCCATCTATACCTTCTCCTTTTCCGGGTTCTCTCTGTAAAGAATAAGCACATTGCCAATCAGCCCAATTATTTCCGAATCGGATTTCTCTGCGATCTCCTGCGCGATCTCTCTTTTCTCTTCCTTGTATTCAAGAAATTTGATTTTAATAAGCTCATGAGAAAGAAGGGCGTCACCAATTGCCTTTAACAATGATTCCGTCATTCCCTTGTTGCCGATTTGTATTACGGGTTTTAAATGATGCGCCTTTGCTTTTAATCTTTTTTTTTCAGTGACAGATAAATGTTCCATGGATCGCCTTTTATATTTTTCTAAAATTAAGATATTGCTTAAACAGGATAATCGTACTCAGGGGAATCGTTAATTCAATTTATGTGTAATTAACTACATATCGAAAACAGACATGTAATCGATCTTCGCTAATAATCGTTTGTGATCATCTGCACAGCGCCCTTTGCCTCTTTCTGCACGTACGGGTCACTGTCTTTGGCGGCCAGCCGTTTCAACTCGGGCAGAGCCGGTTTTGCGTTCCTGCCGAGATTCCCAAGGGCTTTTGCGCAGCGCAGTCGGGCCGCGTGATGGCTGTGGCCGAGCCCTTTTATGAGATAGGGCATTGCGGAAAGGCCGATCTTTTTTATAGCTTCTTCCGCTTCGTAAGACACGCCGTTGTCGTAATCCGGGAATGATTCAATAAGAAGCTCAATTCCTTTCGGATTCTTTGTATTAATGTTCCCGAGCGTCTTTGCGCAAAAGTTGCGGAGCCTGCCGCCCTGGTACCCGAAGCCCTGCTGTGCAAGGTATCTTATTACAGTAGCCTCAGCTTCCGCTGCGGAAGCCCCCATTTTAGAAAGCGTCTCAGCAGCAGCCAGCTTTTTACCCCAGTCCCCTGACTGCATATCCGCCTCCAGGTCTTTTACCGAAGGCGAGCTTGCACACTTCATTTTGTTCCTGAGAATGTAAAGAGTCCGTTCTTCGACAATATACCTGTATCCTTTTTTCTTCGCAGTATTAACGGACATGCAGTATAGCCCTTCAAGCGATTTGTTTATGGTTATCAGATCTTCGGTATATTCTTTAATTCTGTTTTTGTCCTGTTCGTACCTGCCTTCTGTTTTGGATTCCACGCTTTTTATAAAATCCGCGCAATCTTCGGCAAGCGCGTCCGACTTCCTGCTGTTTAAAAAAGCGATTAAAGCGGCAAGGGCTTCTTTTCTGTCGCTTCTTTTTTCCGCGTTAAAATACATTGCTTCTAGCGCATCAGCGCCTTTTTTATTGTATTTATCATTATCAGGTATAATGCCGGAATATTTTTTAAATACGTAAATTGGAACTTCCATGCTTTCATTATGCGAATTTATTTTAAAACCTGAGAGCACATTAAAAAGTATATCTTCCTGTAAAGCCGGGACAGGTTTGCCGATTTTTTTATCGGACGCCAGGGACATTACCTCATCCGCTCTTTCCTTAAGGAGCTTTGTTTCGCCTTTCCCTTTGAAGATATACCCGAACGGAGCGTAAAGGCCGTGGGTATGTGTCCTTTTAAGCGCGGAAAGAGCAGTTTTCCATTCTTCGCTGTCTATTGATCCATCTGATGCAAAATATCGGATTATTTCAATTGCCCTGCTTCCATCGGACGGATTTTCAATTGAGTTAAGCGTTGCTATTAAAAAAGCTTTATATTTTGCAGGATATATCCTGTACCTGGTAAATGAGTACATGACTTCATAATGCACTTTCCCGCATTCATTATCGAACGGGATTTTAACTGCGGTGTCGACTGCGCTGTTTATAAGGCTTTCGCTGCTTAGATCGCTCAGGGCTTTTTTTATTGAGGATTTCTCTTTTTCACAGTCTGGTTTTTCAGCCTGTGCTGTATTGCCGTCCTGTGAGGATACAGGCATGGCAGCAGTGAACGCGTAGATGATCTCGCCCGTGCCGACATGGATGAACCTGCCATTAATGACGAGCTTGTTCCCGATCTCGGTATACGAACCGGACGCTACTACATCCACAGGGAGCAGGGTCCCGAGCTTCATTGCCTTTTCGGAATCCACAACGCCTGTCTGTGACAGCTCGTGCTCTTTCAGAAGTAGTTCCAGCCTTTTCCGCTCCAGCAGGGTAAGCCTGTATTTGCTTAGTTCGCTTATTATGGAGTCTGCTATGAATGCTCCGTAGCGGTTTTTATCGCCTGCGCCCGCAAAGTCGAGGACTGCAACACGCGTGTTCTTCCTGTCTTCCGCGAACTTTTTTACGGCATTGGGAATGCTGTCTTCCGATGCCAGGGAGATGTTGAAAATATTAAATATAAATATAATTGAAAGAATAATTATTACAGGTGTTCGTTTCATCATTTTTCGTTCATTAGATTTTAAATAAAAAATAAACATGGATTTTTAAAAAAATCAAGCAGTAAAATTGTTTCTTGAAAAAATACTTACAGATATAGAAAATCAAAATAATTACTTGCCTTTTCCCGGGGATTATCGTTTGGTTTAACGAACAAATTAAGATTATAAATTTAAATTTAATAAAGTCTAACATGGAATTACTGGTTCAATCGTAAGCTGTCCTGAGAATATATTTTAAATAATTTCAAATCTCGGTAAAGAATAAAAGGGGGATAAAATCTATGCCGATAAAAAAATTTAAACCTATCAAAATTACGGATCATTTTTATCAGCTTGGGACGCCGTTTTTTCCGGCGTATCTGTCGTTGGGGGACGACGCAATGATAATCGAAGGCGGAACAGGAGCTACGGCAGGCATTATACAGGAAAACCTGCAGGAGCTGGAGATCCCGCCCGAAAGAGTAAAATACATTGTACTTACTCATACTCACGGCGACCACATAGGCGCTGTTCCTCATTTGAGACGGAAATGGAAACATGTTAAACTAATAGGCAGTTCAACAGCGTCAAAAACGTTGGGCTACTATAAAGTAATCGAAGAATTTATCAAGCTGGACGATTTTATAGCAAAGCGCATGAAGCTGTTAAAGGAAATCGCTGACCTGCCGCCCAAGCTCCATCAATATAATTTTAAAATAGATAAAACGGTTGAGGACGGAAGCGTAATAGACCTCGGGGCAGGCGTTTACTGGACAGTTCATTTTACTCCCGGCCATTCGACCTGCCAGATAGCCCTGTTCGAGCCCAAAGAAAGCATTCTCGTTACAGGGGACGCCTGCGGGCTGTACGAGCCCGCTATCGACGCATTCTGGCCTAACTATTTTATTTCGCTTGAGCAATACTGCAACAGCATACGCAAGCTCGCGTCTTTTCAGGCAAAGCGTCTTGCCCTGAGCCATAACGGAGTTATCTCGAAGGATACGCATGAATTTTTAAAGCATGCATTAAAGGCAACGGAAGATTACCATCTTGAAATGCTGGAAAGAGTAAACTATGGGGATGAGCCGCGCGAGGTTGCAGTAGAAAAAGCGCAATGGATAGAGTCATTTGTAGTGCATATGCCTTACAGGCTGATGGAAATGTCGACTCAGCTTCTTATAAACCGTTCGCAAAAAGACTCTGAAAAAACCGATATTTTCAGCATTTAATATTTCACGGCAGATAAGCTATGCGGGCAATGCTCTTAAAGAAGATCGTTAAGCTTGCGGAAAACCGGGAGCCTCTGGAACTCGCTGAAGTTCCGGAACCGGTTCCCGCAGGGAACGAAATACTTGTAAGGGTATCTGCCTGCGGGGTCTGCCATACTGAACTGGACGAGATAGAAGGCAGAACGCCTCCGCCGGAATATCCTGTAATTCCGGGACACCAGATTGTCGGCATAGTAGAGAAAACCGGGATCAATGCTGGAAAGCATAAACCCGGTGGCAGGGTAGGCATAGCATGGTTTTTTTCATCATGCGGAAAATGCAAATTCTGTCTCGAAGGCAATGACAACCTGTGCACGGAATTCCGTGCTACTGGCAGGGACGCACATGGCGGTTACGCTGAGTACGTGACAGTGCCGGAAGATTCGGCCTTTCAGATCCCGGACATTTTTACAGACCTCGAAGCCGCTCCGCTGCTCTGCGCAGGAACTATTGGATACAGATCGCTTAAACTCGCAAATATGAGAGACGGGGAGAACCTGGGGCTGGTCGGTTTCGGGGCTTCCGCTCATCTCGTAATTCAAATGGCAGCCCATCTTTATCCGAAATCGAAGATATTTGTTTTTGCAAGGAATGAAGGCGAAAGAAAGTTCGCGAAAGAACTGGGCGCGTTCTGGGCCGGAGATATTTCCGAAAGCCCGCCGGAGAAGCTTCATTCCGCAATAGACACAACACCTGCATGGAAGCCGATTGTCGAAGCTTTAAAGAATCTGGAAAGCAATGGCAGGCTTGTGATAAATGCTATACGCAAGGAAGAGGCCGATAAGGATGCGCTCCTAAAGCTCGATTATCCGTCGCATCTGTGGCTCGAAAAGGAAATAAAGAGCGTTGCAAACGTGGCACGGAGCGATGTGAAGGAATTTCTGAAGCTTGCAGCGGAGATACCTATTAAGCCCGAAGTGCAGGCATACAGCCTTGAAGAAGCGAATAAAGCCCTTGTTGAACTTAAGCAAAGCAAGATACGCGGGGCAAAGGTGCTTAAGATATGACTCGATGGAACGATAATTGGAAGATTTTATAGTCTCAGTTCGTTCAATAATGATAACGTATTTGTGCGATCATTATTGAATTTTTTTCTATTTTATAAACGATTCTGTGTTCATTATTTATCCTTCTCGACCAGTAACCTGCTAAACTGTGTTTTAATGCTTCCGGTTTCCCGATCCCTTTGTATTTGTTTCTTTGAATATCCAGGATCAGTTCATTCACACGGTTAAGGATTTTTTTATCTGTTTGCTGCCAGTAAAGATAATCCTTCCACGCATTTTCGGAAAAAATTATTATCATCTGATAAGTTCCCGCTGTTTTCCTTTGCCGGCTTTTAACTCTTCAATTGATTCCAGCAGTCGTTTTGCGTTTTTAGGGCTTTGTAGAAGATATGTGGTTTCAGTAAGAGATTCATAATCTTCCAATGACATAATAATTACGGATTCATTGTTTTTCCGTGTTACAATTACGGGATTATGATCATCACAGACTTTTCTCATGGTGCTTGCCAGGTTGCTTCTTGCGGCAGTATATGTAATAGCTTTCATATGGTTCCTCTTTCGGATGATGAATCCTTTTAAATATATTACATGTACAATATATTGTGCATGTGCAGACATGTCAATATATTTTATAGCTATTGCCTCAGCGAATTTGTTAGATTAAATATTTTAAGCTTTCTCCGGGATGATCCATATTTTTAGATATGCTTTATATCCCCACGTAATCGTTTTCACGGAACCGGAAATAGCCTTTCTCAGTAATGCGCATAAACGGAATAGCTGCTGACGAAAGAGCAGAAAGCGTTAGATGCACGGAGCGCAGCTTTGAGCCGAGTTCTTCGGCTTTCTTCTGAAAAGCGATCATGCCTGCCTGTACCTCTTCGATCGGCTTTTCGGGAATGTAGCCCCCGACTGGGAAGGGTATATCGACCAGCACTTTGCCTCCGGACGCAAGCACAGACCCGCCCTGATGCCCTATGACCGTATTTACTGCGAGAGCGATATCCTCGTCGCCTGCTCCAACTGCAACAATCGATGAAGCATCCCACGAGTGCGTAGTGGCAATTGCGCCCGACTTAATGCCGATGCCGCGTATAAAGCCTGTGAACTTCTTTGCTTTGCCTGTGGCCCTGTCTATAAAGACTACCTTCAGCAGATCGTTTTGCGGGTCTGCGAATATCTTTCCGTCCGAAGCAGACACGTTTGCAGATCCTTCCTTAACCACAAGCCCGTTCGACTGGACATCCATTGTCCTTACAGAGCCGGGATTTGAACACTTTGAAGCAGATACGGAAAAATCCTTTGGCGAGGTTAAAGGAACATTGACGGTATTCAGCATTGCCTTCTTATACGGCAAATGCTTAAGCTCAGCATTCACAGCGCCGTTTTCAAATATTATGCTGCCGTTTGAAATAACAAAATCAGGTTTAATGACATCCGGGCCTGGCAGAATAAGTATATCGGCGTATCTGCCCGGAGCAATACCTCCTATGAGATGGTCCATATGATAATGCTCAGCAGGATTAATCGTAGACATGCATATTGCGTCAATCGGGGAAATTCCCATAGTTATCGCGTTCTGTATTACATTGTTGAAATACCCGAACTTAAGCAGGTACTCTGCGTCAACGCCGTCTGTGCACAGGATGCATCTGCGCAGATCTATTTTGCCTATAAGGGATTTGAGGCTGCCTATGTCGTCCCTTATATAACCCTGGCGCAGTATCGCGTAGAAGCCCATCTCCAGCCTGTTCAAAACATCCTCGGCAGATACAGCTTCGTGGCACGACACAGCCCCTGCGCACGCGTAAGCCGCGAGCCTTTTGTCCGCTGCGCCTGCTGCGTGTCCCTCAACTGCCTTGCCTGCTTTGATCGTCTCCCGCATAAGAGCGAACACGCGCTTGTCCGGAGTAAGAATGATGTTCTGCCAGTACGATTCGCCCAGCCCAAGAACATCTTCCATCTTCAATAAATTTTTTATTTCCTCAGGAGTAACCGCGAAGTGGCCGGATGATTTGCTCGTTGATACCATTGCAGGCACAGTGCAGAAGAACTTGACAGGCCGGTTCCTTATCTGTTCAAGGAACATCTTAAAACCCTTTGCTCCGAGCGCAAAGCCGTAGCTGTCGACTTCCGTAATGTAAGTGGTTGTGCCTCCGGGTATCGCGTATTTTAAGAGATCGGGGATGCTGTAGAAACTGGTGATGTGCGTGTGGCCGTCTACAAAGCCCGGGCAAATGACGCGGCCCCCTGCGTCAATTACGCGCGTATCTTTACCGACCGCATAACCCGCGTCCGGACCAACATACGATATCCATTTCCCGTACACAGCCACAGAGCGGCCAGGCAGCATGCGACGCGTGTATACATCCATCAGAACGCCGTTTTTAATTACAATATCTGCAGGCTTATTGCCCAGAGAAGCTTCAACAAGATTGCCGTTGTTTTCATTGTGCGGGAACATAGTTTTTTCTCCTGTAATAATTTAATAAAGATTATTTGAGACAACCCCATTCTATATTCATTATTATAATAAAAAAATCAATTATATTTATGTTTCTGTTAAAAAGCTGCATCAGGTAATGCATCGGCATTGTATGGCATTTTCCCTGGCCGGTATAGCAATTTGCTATCCGGAACGGCATTTTTCCTGTCCGGCACCCCAAATTGGGGCAGCAGCATAGGAAGTTGCCGTCCGGCATCCCGAAACCGGGGTATTTTACGGCAAATTTGGGGTATTGGTATAGGAATGTTTCCATTCCAAATGGCAATTTCCCTGAACCGGACGGCAATTTGCCAGGCAGATACCCCAAATTCCCTGCCTTGTGCTTCAAGGCCGGGGCATTTTACGCCAATGTCGAGAGTGTAATATTTTTTGTGTAAACAGATATTAGATATTCACTCTATCTCCAAAATGTATAGCAAACTGATTCAATGCAAGCCCCCATTCGACAATAGGCCTTGTCCATTTTCTGGATATATTTGTTATTGCCAGATA